>NZ_PVTE01000008.1 GCF_003002825.1 Spirosoma oryzae
GACGGGGAGTCTGAACTGGGACGGTCGGTCGAGCGACGGCACGGAGTTGCCCAGCGGCTTGTACTACTACCAGGCGACGGTGCGCTACGCGGTGCAGGACCGGGGTGCGCCCGCACAGGTCTTCAAAGGCTACGTACAGATACTACGCGATACCGTTTCCATGCGTTGATTAGCCAGTTCATCCACTGGAAAAGGCTGACGGCTACGAGGTATGATACCCCGTAGCCGTCAGCCTTTTCTTTAACAGGCACCGTAGCTGCACGCTCCGCTCCCCGGCAAATGGCTGTAGCTGCGCAACGGGACTAAACACTCCGGTATTTCTCCGGTTTACTAGTCAGCAACAGATAAAATCATGAAACCACTCCGCACACTCACCGTTACCCTGATGGCGGTTGTATCGCTTCAGGCATGCACCCCTAAAATGGCTTTTCTTAACTCGACCGTAGCCCCTGCCGTTAGTGGTAACGTCCGCGTTAAGAAAGACAAAAATTCGAACTACATCGTCAACGTCGACGTAGCGAATCTGGCACCGGCGAAAAACCTCGATCCGCCCAAGAACACCTACCTGGTCTGGATGGAATCAAGCGATCGGTCAGTTCGCAAGCTGGGGCAGCTTAGCCCGGCTGGTCGGGCATTGGAAGCCAAGATGACTGCGACGGCCGTATCGAAGCCAGATGTGGTATTTGTCTCCGCCGAAGACAACGCCGACGTTGAATATCCCGCCGGACCAACCGTTATAACTACCCGCAAGTAGTCCAGTGCATTACCTATAAACTCAACGATCATGGAAAGCGAAGACAAAGAAGACATCATCCGGGCCAGGCAGGCCATTTCACCTAATGGGCTGGCCAATCAATCCGCAGAAGGCGACAGCGGGGTTAGCGGTCAGCTTCCGGATGACGCATTACCGGCAGACGCCTTGCCTAATGACAATCTGGAAGAGGAATACATGAACGGCGACGAGCCCGCCGAGAACGCACCGATGACGCACCCCAACCGCAACGTCGACAAGCCCGATAACGGCAAGGGATCGTACGCATAGCAATACCCTGTTAACCCGAACGAGCCGCGCAGTTTCTAACTGCGCGGCTCGTTTGCTTAGGTATATATCTTTATTTCTGTCCTCAGACGTTCAGTGGTGTCAGGTCCCTGACCTGACACATACGCGCCAGCCCTTTGCTTCGCCCTGGAATGTGTCAGGTCAGGGACCTGACACCACTGAAATCGTTCGATCAACAGGTAGTACATCACCCGACGATCGAGTCGCAGACATAGGTTGGAATAATACCCGTACTGCGAATCAGCAGTTCGGCATCGTCGGGCTGCGTGTTGCCGGTGAGGACGAGTACCGTATCCAGTCCAAATTTATTACCGCCGAGAATATCTGTTTTCAGCGTATCGCCCACCATCAGGATGTCGCTGCGCGTAATGCCCTTTGCCAGTTCCTGTACTCGCTCGTAGGCGAACATAAACAGTTGCGCGTCGGGCTTGCCGAAGTTGATAAACTGCTTACCAACAATCGATTCGATCATTCGGGCGACCGCACCGATGGCAATGGAAACGCGCGTTTTCGACGTCGGGTAAGTCGCGTCGGTATTGGCGACGATGACCGGAATATTGCGCTTTCGCAGCAGGTTGACAGTTTTGGTAATGTCATTATTCCAGTCGAACCCTTCATCGTCGAGCAGCACCAGTGCGTTGATGTCTGCCACGTCTTTCAAATCAACCTCGCTGATCGGCAATGTTTTCAGCTCAGCCGTTTCCAGATAGTGTGCCGAATTGGCCGTACCCAGATACGCTACCGTGCCGTGATGCACTTTCAGATCAAGGTAGTCGCGGGCGAGCATGCCCGACGAAATGATACGATCGGGCGTGATGGCGAAAAAATTCTGTCGGTAATACGACTCGGCTAGTTGTACCGGGCTACGCGACGCATCGTTGGTCAACACGTAGAACTCTTTGCCTTCGCTCTGAAGCCAGTCAAACGTCTCCTGAATACCCGGCAGAATCCCTTCCGCATTTTTCAACACCCCGAATGCGTCGAAAAAGACAAATTTATAGTTAGCCGCGACGGCTTTAAACGAAGACAGATCCATTCGTACGGTTTACAGTTTGTAGTTTACGGTTTACAGTTCCTGACAGTGGGCTACTGTCAAAAACGCACTCCTCACAGATTCAATGCCCGCAGTAGCTTGTCGACGTCGAAGGTGTCGATCGACGGAAAATGCAGCTCGTAGGCTTCGCGTTGCAACTTGATCGCGTACGTCCGGTGGAAGAAATAGCGACCATATTTGATGACGTAATTGAGCAGGAAAAAGCGGTACGCTTCGGGTAAGAATCGAATTTCGTTCTCCGTCAGCGGATACACTTTATGGTATTCCTGCAGGAACATGATAAAGCGGTCTTCCATCAGCGGACCGATATGGTAGCTGAATACAGTCCGGTCGCCAATGTCCGACACGACACGGCTGAAGAAATAAAAGTCGAGCACCCGGTAACTGATGCGGAACCAGTCGTAGTCCCAGCGCGAGTACAATTCGAGGCTGTCCGTTACGGAGAAGTTCCCGATGTTCCAGTCGACGAAGACGGGCATGGTTTCAACCGATCCGGCTACCAGCCGCTGCCGGTTTTGCAGAAAAATGTCGCACTGCTGCCGGAGTTCATCGATGTGCATCCGGTGCTCGAACTGCCCCGTTTCCGAATCAAGGAAGTCGAGCAAATCCCAGATGTCGGAACGCATTGTTTTCGAGGATTTGGGCAGTACCGTGCTGACCCGCGAGCAGGCTTTATGGAACAGCGCAATTTCCCGGCCCAGTCGCCGGATCTGCGCATCATTCAGCCGCCGGGGAAGCTTGGATACACTCCGGATGGGGTTGTAAAAAACGACCCATGCATCGACAAACCCGTCTTTGTGCCGATACGTGTACACCTGTCCGTCACGTAGCAGCGACTTTGCCAGCACATTCTCGAAAGGATATAACAGATTGTTGGACAGCGCATTGATGATTCGGTGATCCTCAACGAATTGTTCGTACGATCCGAAATACGACAGCTTGGCGATGATTGAATTCCCATCGTCAAAGGTCACTTTGAACACGTGGTTGGTCGACACTTTCGCGCTGATGTCGGTAATCGACTGAATCGATACCGATGCATCGAAGCCTGCCCAGGCCGCCCGTATTATTGTTGGATAATCAACTAGACGCATAATCAGATAATTTCAAAGTACCGCTTCAGTTCCCAGTCGCTGACCTGCCGCGCATACTGCCGGGCTTCCCAGTCGCGGGTGCGGGTGTAATAGTCGACAAAATCGGCTCCGAACAGGTCGACCGCAATCGGCGAATTAGCCATTTTTTGCGTGGCCTCGGCCAGATTGCCGGGCAACACACCGTGCTGCCTGTCGGTGTAGCCGCTACCCGTCGACGGGTCGATGTCGAGCGACAGTTGATGCCGGATACCGTACAGCCCCGACGCCAGCGCAGCGGCAATCGCCAGATACGGATTTGTATCAGCGCCCGACACCCGGTGTTCGACGCGGGTATACGCTTCATTTCGGTTCAACACGCGCAGCGCCGTCGTCCGGTTGTCGAGCGACCAGGTTACCGTTGTCGGTGCCCAGGCTCCTTCGACCAGTCGTTTATAGCTGTTTACCGTCGGCGCAAACATGGGCGTAATGTGCGGCAGGCAGTGCAGTTGCCCCGCGATAAACTGCCGCATCAACGCACTGATCCGGTTTGGCTGGTCAGCATCGAAAAACAGGTTTTTCGAGCGGTCGGGTGTCCACAGGCTTTGGTGGATGTGCCCGCTGCAACCCGGCAGATCGGCGTTCCACTTAGCCATAAACGTCGCGATGATGCCGTGTCGATACGCAATTTCCTTGACCGCCGTCTTGAACAGCGTCGCTTTATCAGCCGCCCGGACAACCTCATCGTGCAGGATAGCCGCTTCATAGACGCCCGGCCCGGTTTCGGTGTGTAGCCCTTCCAGGGCAATATCGAAATTAGTCAGGCCGTCGAACAGGTCGTTATTGAAGGCATTTTCCTGCGATGGGCGCAGCATCGAATAGCCGAACATGCCCGGCGTCAGCGGCTCCAGATTCCGAAAGCCTTTTTGTTGCAGGCTTTGGGGCGTTTCGCGAAAATTGAACCACTCAAACTCCTGCGCATACTCGGCATGATATCCCATATCGCGACACTGGGCCACAATGCGTTTGAGGAGACTGCGCGGACAGGCCGGCCAATCGGGTGTATCACCGGGCTGACTGAAATCAGCCAGAAAAAACGGTATGTTGGCCTCCCAGGGCACCTGCCGCAGCGTACTCAGATCGAGCCGGACAGGTGCATCAGGATAGCCCGACTGCCAGCCGGTCAGTGAGCCATTGTCATAGGGCGCGTCGGTGCAGTCCCAGCCCCAGACCACGTCGCAGAACCCGTAGCCATCGGTCAGGCCGTCGCGGAACTTCTGTTTGCTGATAATTTTTCCACGCAGTACACCGTCGATGTCGGCAAACGCGTATTTCAGTTTCTGGCCGTCTGTCTGCTCAATAAAGTCGATAGCCGCTTGTCCATTCATGTCAAAAAAGCTCGGTTTAGGCTGCCAGCGCACCTCGTCGGCTCCGAAACGCCGTGGTAAGCAAAGGATGGCGAAAGTACTATTTTACCCGAATAGTTTCGCGTTTCGCCGATCAGTATGTCTGTCATACAAAAAGCCAGCCCACGTTGGTGAGCTGGCTTTTTTCGTGTAAGCTGAGTGTGTAGCCTGGACGTCCACGTCCGGGTGGGCGCGATAGCGACCAATTAGCTGCCGCTTTGCGTAGTTGCCCTGACGGGCACCCGGACCGGGAGGTCCAGGCTACACACTCAGGCTACACGTGCTACCCGACGGTGATCGACTGCGCGGGCTTGTTTGTTTCCGGGTTTTTCGGCAGCGTCACGGTCAGAACGCCATCGGTATAGGTGGCCGAAATCTGGTCGACCAGTACTTTACCGTTGAGTTGAAACTGCCGTTCGAAACCGCGTGGACTAAACTCCTGATAGGTGTAACCATTATCAGTCGATGCAGAACCGGGCTGTTCCGAACCCGGATAAGCAATCGTCAGTACGTCGTCTTTGACGGCCAGCGTTACGTTTGCTTTGTTCAGACCGGCTGCGTAAAGCGAAATCGTAAATGCGGCATCGGTATCTTCGATGTTGATCGGTGGCTGACCAAACGCAGCCATACGACCGCCCCAGAACTTCCCGAAGTTACCGCGTCCCCACCGTCCGCGCCCCATTGATCCGCAACCTCCTTTATAGTCCGACTGAAATCCTTGCTTGTTAACCATGACTGTGTCTCTGTTTTTTGTGTGTATGTGTGTTTACTGATGTTGGCAGATTAGCCGATTTGAATGACCCGATCATACGACATGCGCTGTACGGGCGTTCGATACGCCGGATTATCGATGGCAATGACTGAGCTCGCCTGCAAGCCGCCCCGGCCAATCGGGCCAAACAGCCGACTCGCCAGCCGAACCCCAACGACCCGCACCAGCAGGCCCACCGCCACAGCAACCAGCAGCAGTTTTAGTAAAACAGTTATGAGAAAGAGGGCCAGTCCGGCAACCAGTACCAGCCCGCCTATACGCCACATATTCATTTTTGTTCGCTTGTTTATGGTTCAACAGCGGCCAACAAACCAACTCGTCGGTATCAGGTGCGCACCCGTTCGTTTGCCGCTTTACCGTATAGTCGTGACAAGACGTTCGGATATTTTACCGATGCGGAAAGTTTTTTCTAAACACGGAGGAAATGGAGGCTTCACGGAGCGAACAGAGCTTAAATCCTTCGGCTATCGTTGCGTACCGTCTGGTTGCACCAACTGGCGGTTTCGTAAATGCATTGAACGCCGGGCTTTGTCAGTGCTGCTTTATGTGTTTGCGGGTTGGCGAACAGTAGCGAAAACGGCTCATGCTCCTTTAGTGGTAAATCTGCCCCCGGCTACACCTTCGGGGTATCACTGCACATGCGGAAAGTCGTTTCCATCGGTTTGTTCATTCTGTTACTCTGCCATGTCCTGGGCTACGGGATAGCGGCAGTCAGTAGCTGGTGGCAGGAAGAGACTACGTTGATGGAGCGACTGGCCGTGTACCATACGACCGATAGTCTGATCGAATTTCAGATTCCGCTCGCTGATTCTACCCAGGCGGAACCAGCCATCACACGAACAACCGCCGGCGGATTTACGTACCGCAATCACTATTACGACATCGTCAGCCTGAACATTCAGAACGATACGCTCTACATTGCCGGTATCGAGCTTGATCGCCATGCGTTCTGGGAGGCAGATCTGTTGTCGTTCCTCAAGAACCATCTGGCGGATGCAGGGGGTACGCAGAAACGTGTAAATCAGGTGTTGAAATTATTGTTGCAGGAATACGACCCGCCAGTCCGCACTGCGTTTCTGTTTCTTGTTTCGCTACGCGCCCAAGCAGCGCCCCCAGTCAGTGACGTAATCAGTCTTTTGTTCCGTTCCCTGCCAGTCGGCTCGCCCCCGCCAGAAATAAGCAGCTCATTTTCATTGCTCAAGTAGTCAGGACAGGTCAAACCTAGCCGGAGAAGGGAACAGAACCGCAAACGGTTCTAGCCGGGATTTGCTATTGGCCTAGCCGACTCGAACACTGCGCAGCAACGTCCAGGACCAATCGGCATGCGAGGGTATGTACCTCGCGTAGGCGGAGCATCTGTTGCCACCACCACGACCGGGCAGTACGAACGGCCGCGTCGATGCTGGCTGGTTCACTGATAAACAGGTTCAATCTTCTGTTTGTGACTCGCTTAGCAGCCTACCGCCGGGCTGCGTTGAAAAGCCTTTGCCACCCGTCTGGCTCCTGGCTACCAGACACAGAATCACTGCGATCAATCAATTATTGTACTACGAAACAAGACCGGGTCGCTACCCAGTAGTCGCCCCCATTTGGCTACAGTAGCGGGTTTGTTTCGAAAACTGACTGTCAATCAATCATGAAAAAATACGTTTACCACGCGCTCGCTTTCGTGCTAGCGTCGTTTTTACCTGCTAAAATTTTGGCCCAGGGTTGCGTAGCGATCCGCAGTACGGGTAACGCCTGTATGCTGGCCCATGCCGACAGCAACCAGCATAAGCAATGGGTGCTTACTACGAGCGGACGCTATTTCAAATCGTTCCGGCATTACTCCGGAGATGTCGAAAATAAGGATCGGCTTCTGAATCACACGGAGGTAATCAACCATACCGCTGTGCTGGACATTAACCTGACCCGTATACTGAATGATCGCTGGTCGCTGATGATCGACCTTCCCATCATCTCAAATACTCGCTCGTCGTTGTATGAGCATGGTCTGATCAATGGCACAAACAACTTCAACCAGCGTCATAGCACGCATTCGTTTGGCGTCGGTGACCTACGCATTGCCGCTTATCACTGGCTGTTCGATCCCGCCGTCAGTACGCGCGGTAATATTCAGCTTGGCCTGGGCATAAAGCTGCCAACCGGCGATTATGACTATCAGGATTACTTCTACAACGTAGGTGCGAACGGAGCCAGAGAATTACGCCCGGTGGACCAGTCGATACAGCTTGGCGACGGTGGTACGGGCTTTACCGTTGAGGCAAACACGTACTATAATCTGACGCGCAGCTTTGGTGTTTATGCCAACCTCTACTACCTCGTCAACCCCCGCGAGCAAAACGGTGTGCGCACCTACCGGGAAACGCTGACTCCGCGTCTTGCCAATGAAGCCATCATGAGCGTTCCCGATCAGTACATGGTACGCGGAGGGGTCAGCTATGCCGTCAACAGCGTTACACGCGGACTGTCGGTCGCGCTAGGGGCCAGGCTGGAAGGGATTCCGGTTTACGATCTGATCGGCGGCAGTGGCGACTTTCGCCGACCCGGCTACGTCTGGAGTATTGAACCGAGCCTGAACTACTCCGCCGGCAAATTGGGCTTTTTCCTGACCGTACCGATAGCCTTGGTGCGCAACCGCACGCAAAGCGTAACGGACAAAGAAAATTCAGAGCGGACGGGTACGTTCGTGCGGGGCGATGCTGCGTTCGCTGACTATTCGGTAAACGCGGGGATCTCGTTTAAACTCTAATTATCATCTCCTTGACGGCAGAACGTGGCTCGGCAGCAATGCAGGGCCACGTTCTGCTTTTCTAATCTACCCAATCCAGGAACCTGCCATTCAGCGGCATTCTGCCCCACACGACAATTGATTTTTTACCAATCAATGCAACGAAGTGATATCGGCTTACATCTCTTTTAAACTACGCTACACAGACACCGCCTTTTAAAGTCACGTCGTGGAACCGTCTGGTTTTTACGCACTGCTCCAGACTGATTTACCACGTTATTAACTGATTTATGGGAATTCCTGCTTTCACCTGCATCATCCTGGCCTGTCAACTCGCCTTCGCACGACCCGCGTTTGCGCGTGAGAGACAACCCGATTTTCGTCAGTTGGTCGATAGCTATGCCAGGCAGCGGGGTTTCAACGGAACGGTGCTTGTTGCCCGGGGTGGTAAGGTGCTCTTTCGCGGTTCCTATGGGCAGGCGAATGCGGAATGGTCCGTTCTGAACGGCCCGGATGGACGGTATCGGATTGGCTCCCTGAGCAAACCGCTTATCGCGACGCTGGTGATGCAGCTCGTTGAGCAGGGTCGCCTGAAACTAGACGGGACCCTCGGCGTTTATCTGCCCGACTTGTATGGCGGTACGGATGCAGCGCCCGTAACGGTAGCGCAGTTGCTCAGTCACACTTCGGGCCTGGCTGACCTGCCTGCTCGCTACGACGATGGCTGGTATCAGACGGCGGCCCGACGAAGCTACGCGCCACTCGACTTTGCCCGCGAGTGGATAAAGCCCACATTACTCGAACAACCCGGCCTCAGGTTTCGATACAATAACAACGGTTTTTATTTACTGGGTGTCATTATTGAGCGCGTTACCGGGCAGAAACTGATCGACACCCTTCAGCAACGGTTGTTCGGCCCGGCCGGCATGACAGCAAGCGGTCTCTTTGCGGAGCGGGATGTAGTGCCAAAGCTGGCGCTTGGTTATTTACGTTCGCCCGCAGGCGTACTCGAACATCCAGCCGCCATTAATTCCAGCGTTTCGTTCGCAGCGGCTGGCATTTACAGCACGGTCGATGACCTCTTCCGATTCGATTGTGCGCTGTACGGCTCCCGGCTCCTTCGCCCGGAAACGCGGGCGCTCATGCTTCAGGCGCACAGTGCCGACTATGGTTTTGGCTGGAACGTGGGGCAGTGGACGCTGCCCGATGGCCGCAGCCTGCCCGTTGTCTCGCATACCGGGAGTGTGCCCGGCTATCAAAGCTACTATCTGCGTTCGGAGCCGAACCAGGACTGCGTCATCATCCTCGACAATTTCTGGCAGGGAGCCTTGGTCGTCCAGATGGGTCAGGACTTGATGGAAGTGCTCAATGGTAAGCCAATGCAGCTGGCTACCCGTAGCCTGGACGATTTACTCACCCCTATCGCCTATCGCGAGGGTACCCAGGCCATGCTGGCGGCCTATCAGGGTCTGGGCACGCAACGACACGAATACGATTTGAGCGAGAACGCATTTAATAGACTGGGTTACAAATTCCTCCGCGCCGGTCGCCTTGATGACGCCATTGCGGTTTTTGGCTGGGCGGTTCAGCTATTCCCTCGATCGGCCAACACACATGACAGTTTGGGCGAAGCCTATCGCAAGGCAGGCAAGCTCCCCGAAGCCGTACGCAGTTACGCTGCTGCGCTCGCTCTTGACCCTGCCAGCCTAAGTGCGAAAAAAGCCCTTGAGGAATTAAAGGCTGGTGGAACGTCAAACTAATGAGTTCATTACCGGAAAACGTGGCTCGTTGTAAACGCCAATGCCGCAGGCAGTGTCTTGACTAAAAACCTGGTAAAATCCGGACTGGATTGTCGAACTAATTTCGACCAGGATCGGCATCAGCCGGGTGCATCTACACCATAAGTTTAAGGAACTGACCAACGTAACCATGCGGGATCTGATACGCATGATCCGGCACCGTCAAAGGGTTACACGGTGTATCGCCGTTCACGGTCCGGCATAAGTCGGCCCGCAACTGCTGTTGCACCACTGGTCAGTACAGCTACACCGAAAATAACGGCGTTTCACTGAGTCGGGACGCGACGGTCAGGCGGGTAGCGCCCATATGCGGCCGGAAGAGATCGTGGGCAACCTGTGGCGAATTGTTTTGCGCGGATAAATGTGCCAGTATAACGTGCGACAGGTCGGGCGAGCGATGGGTTAGAAAGAGGTCGAGCGCCTGCTGATTCGACAGGTGACCATGCCCACCCCGAATGCGCTGTTTGAGGTAGTACGGATACGAACCGAACTCCAGCATCTGCTCGTCATAATTGGCTTCGAGAAACACCGCCTGACACTGCCGGAAATGGTACACCAGCCGGTCGCAGGGGGTACCGATGTCCGTAAAAACCCCCACGTTAACCCCATCCTGACTGATAACGAAACTCAGCGGATCGACAGCGTCGTGGTATTTGGCGAACGCCCGCACCTGCAACGCACCGACCTGAATCTGTGCGTCGTCGCACAGCGTTTGCACGGCCAGTTTCTGATCAAGTCCTGCCAGTTGCCGACCCGTTTTCGGCGTTACGTAGACGGGCAATCCGTACTTCTTGGCCAGCCGGGCTACGCCACGAATGTGGTCGGTATGTTCGTGCGAGACAAAAATGGCCCGAATCCGGCGCGGGTCCAGGCCCAGCCGTTGCAGGCGAAACTCGGTCTGCGAACACGACAGACCCGCATCGACCAATACGGCTTCCTCCTGATTACCGACGTAATAACAATTGGCATTACTCCCCGAATTCAGGGATGCAAAGACTAGCGACATACACAAAGTTACGGGCGAATGACCACAGTCCCGTATAGCTAACAACGCATACCGTCTAGCTGAGTGCCACTACCCGTTACATTTTTACGACTTCGTTCCGGTCGCGTCTTTCTCGGTGCAGACTTTAGCAAACTGATACTACCTCTCATCATTATTCTACCGATTCGGGCCGTAAAAGCACGTATTTTTGTCAATTCTTCATCCTGATACAGTTTTGTTTGTGACTAACCCCTTTCGCCAAACACGATTCGTAGCCGCAGCCCTTCTGCTGACTACCCTGACAGCGCAGGCACAGATACCCGGCCGCCAACCCCATTGGACGCCCGACGGCAACACATTACTGACCGCTGAGCCCGGTATGATTTCGCGCAACGACATGCGCACGGGTCAGAAAACGCCTTTCCTGAGTGGTACGCCGTTGAAGCAGCCCGGCACCGACCGGCCGCTCCAGATTACGGATTTTGCTTTATCGGCCGATACGAACACCGTCCTGGTGTATACCAACACAGCCCGTGTGTGGCGCTACAACACGCGGGGCGACTACTACCTGCTCGACCGAAAAACCGGACAGTTGCGGCAGGTCGGCAAAGATCGTCCGGCGCAGTCGCTGATGTTCGCCAAACTGTCGCCCGATGGTAAACTCGTTGCGTACGTCAGCGAGCACAACCTCTTCGTGGAAGACGTAGCCACGGGTCGCGTCACCCCATTGACAACCGACGGCACCAACCGGCTGATCAACGGTACCTTCGACTGGGTGTACGAAGAAGAATTCGGTTGCCGCGACGGCTTCCGGTGGAGCCCCGACAGCAAACAGATCGCCTATTGGCAGGTCGACGCCAGCAAGATTCGCGACTATCTGATGCTCAACACGACCGACTCGGTCTATTCATACGTCATTCCGGTAGAATACCCTAAAGTTGGGCAGGACCCCTCCCCGACCCGCGCCGGTATCGTGTCGGTGACGGGCGGGCCAACACGCTGGCTGGCCATTCCCGGCGACAGTCGGCAGCATTACCTGACCCGGATGGAGTGGTTTCCCAATGGCAGTTCGGTTATTCTGGAGCAGCTAAACCGCAAGCAAAACCAAAGCAAGGTGTTCGTTTGCAATCCGACGACGGGCGCAGCCAACCCGATTCATACCGAAACAAGCACAACCTGGATCGATTCGAAAGCGCGCTGGAACGACGGTGATCCCAGCGGCTGGGAGTGGCTCGACGGGGGCAAGTCGTTTTTGTGGGTATCGGAAAAAGACGGCTGGCGGCACATTTACCGCATCAGCGCCGACGGCAAGCAGGAAACGCTACTGACGCCCGGCAACTACGACATTGCTTCGGTTGAACTGGTCGATGAGCCCGGCAAGCAGGTGTATTTCGTAGCCTCACCCGATCAGCCGCTGCAACGGTATCTGTACCGTACCCGGCTCGACGGCAAAGGCAAGGCGACCCGCGTAACCCCGATGGGCCTGGCCGGAACGCATACCTATACATTGTCTCCCGGTGGGAAGCTGGCCCTGCACGGCTTTAGCAGCTACCAGACCCCGCCCGCCCGCGAATGGATCAACCTGCCCGCGCATACGCCCGTCAACGCGCAGAGTAGCATTGCCGCCAACGCCAAACCCATCGATAAATCGAACGTTCGGTTCTTCACGCTGACCACCGACGATAACGTAACGCTGAACGGCTGGATGGCCCGCCCGGCCGATTTCGACAGTACGAAGAAATATCCGGTTGTCTTTTATGTCTATGGCGAACCGGCGGGCAGCACCGTCGATGATGTGTTCTCGGTCGGCACCAACCGCCTGTTTGAAGGCGACATCACCAAAGCAGGCTACATCTATGTCGCGCTTGATAACCGGGGAACGCCAAACCTGAAAGGGACCGCCTGGCGCAAGTCGATCTACCGCCAGATCGGTCGGCTGAACGTCCGCGACCAGGCGATGGGTGCGCGTAAACTGCTGAGTCAGCATGCGTATCTGGACAGCAGCCGGGTGGCCGTCTGGGGCTGGAGTGGTGGCGGCTCGACAACGCTGCACCTACTGTTCCAATACCCCGACATCTACAAAACAGGTATCGCCATTGCCGCTGTGGGTAACCAGTTATTCTACGACAACATCTATCAGGAACGGTACATGGGCTTGCCCCAGGAGAATCTGGAGGACTTTGTAGCCGGCTCGCCCATCACCTACGCCAAGAATCTGCGCGGCAACCTGCTTTACATCCACGGTACGGGCGACGACAACGTGCATTACGACAATGCCGAGGTGCTCATCAACGAGCTGGTGAAGTATAACAAGCAGTTTCAGATCATGCCGTACCCGAACCGGTCGCATGGTATTTCGGAAGGCCCCGGTACCAATCAGCACCTGCGGACACTATACACCAACTACCTGAAACAGCACTGCCCGCCGGGCGCTCGATAGCGCTGTAGTGACGTTTTTTTGTCATCCCGACGTAGAAGGAATCTTCGGTAACTAGTTGAAATTCTCCTTTTTCGAAGATCCCTCCTGCGTCGGGATGACAAAAATCAGTTTAGTTTTCGCAAAGCGCCACAACAGCATCACTACTGTCTGCGACAGTCACCACCGACTAACCTACCCGTACGCGCATGAAACTGGTTTTTGCCTTCATAACCGCCTGCCTGCTCAGCTTGACGCATGTTCAGGCGCAGCGATATGAGTTTACCCACGACGACACACTACGCGGTTCGATCACGCCTGAGCGTGCCTGGTGGGATTTACAATTTTACCACCTCAGCGTCCGCGTTGACCCAACGGACAGCACACTGACCGGCTCGAACGAGATTCGATACAAGGTACTGAAACCCATGCAACGCATGCAGATCGACCTGCAACGGCCGATGCGTATGGTCAGTGTCGAGCAGGATGGCAAGTCGCTTCCCTTCCGGCAGGATGGCGACGCTTACTTTGTCACGTTGACCAAGCCGCAGGAGGTTGGTCGGCAGGAGCGCCTGCTTGTGCGGTACACCGGAAAGCCCCACGTTGCCAAACTCCCCCCCTGGGATGGCGGCTTCGTCTGGTCGCGGGACAAAAAAGGCGGCTGGTTCATCGCGACGGCCAATCAGGGGCTGGGTGCCAGTTCGTGGTGGCCCTGCAAAGACCACCTCTACGACGAACCCGACTCAATGGCGATCAGCGTAACCGTACCAGAAGACCTGATGGACGTGTCGAACGGTCGGTTGCGTAACGTTACGACCAACAACGACCACACCCGCACGTTCAACTGGTACGTACAGAACCCGATCAACAACTACGGCGTCAACCTCAACATCGCTCATTACGAGCATTGGTCGGAAGTTTACAATGGCGAGAAAGGTCCGCTCACGGTAGATTACTACGCGTTGCCTACGCACGGTGATTCGGCCCGTCGGCAGTTCCGCGAGGTACCACGCATGCTGAAAGCGTTCGAATACTGGTTTGGCCCTTACCCGTTTTACGAGGATGGTTATAAGCTGGTCGAAGCGCCCTACCTAGGTATGGAACACCAGAGTTCGGTAACGTATGGCAACGGTTTTCGCAATGGCTACAAAGGCCGTGACCTGTCGCAGACAGGACTAGGCCTGCTCTGGGATTTCATTATCGTTCACGAATCAGGGCATGAGTGGTTCGCCAACAACATTACCTACCGCGACGTGGCCGACATGTGGATTCACGAGAGTTTTACGAACTACTCGGAAAGCCTGTTTACGGAGTACTACTTCGGTAAACCCGCCGGAGCCCAGTACGTGATCGGCTGCCGCGCCCTTATTCGCAACGACCGGCCTATCATCGGCACCTACAACGTCAACCGATCGGGGTCGGGCGATATGTATTACAAAGGGGGCAACATGCTGCATACGATCCGGCAGTTGGTAGGCGACGACGATAAGTGGCGGCAACTGCTACGGGGCATGAACAAGACGTTCTACCACCAGACGGTTACGGCCGCGCAGATCGAGAACTTCATGATTCAGCAATCGGGCCTTAATCTGAAACCCGTCTTCGACCAGTACTTACGGACGACCAAAATTCCGGTGCTGGAATACCGACTCACGGCAACGGGCTTTCAGTATCGATGGGCCAACACAGTTCCCGGTTTCGCGATGCCCGTCCGCATATGTGCGAATGAAAACGGTCCGAACCAGTTATTGAAACCCACCGCGCAGTGGCAGACAGCGACGATGCCCAACGTCAAGTCAATCACAGCCGACGCGAACTACTACGTCCTCTGCAAGCAGTTGTAGCTAGCGGTGTAGCCTGGACCCGCGCCGGCAATCGGTGTAGCCTGGACCTCCAGGTCCGGGTGCCCGTCAGGGCAACTGTTGATAGCGGTAGCTTTATTGGCCGCTGGCGCGCCCACCCGGACGTGGAACGGTCCGCCGACGCGGGTCCAGGCTACACAATCGCAACACTATCGATGCACAGCGGTTATGTATTCACCAACTTATACGTACTCGATAGCCATGCGCCTGCTCCTTGCTTCTGTTCTGTTCTGTGCCGCTCTATCGGCTTATGGACAACAAGCTGACTCGACAACGACCCGTCGGCAACCACCTACGAACGGAGCGCAGCCAGTACTGCCACCGGGTATTGACTCACCGTTGTCGGCCCCCGGCACGTTGATGCAGTCGACGCCGAACCCGAGCGCAGCTGCTGAACCGCTCAACAAAAACGGGCAACGTAAACGCACGGCTCCACCTTCCAGCCCCCGTTCGTTCGGTGTGTCTATTCCACTGGGCAAACCTAAACGCGATACTATCCGACTCAACTAAAGGCGAGTCGTCGGTAGAATAGCGCATACCCTGGGTTTTGACAAAGCACGACTGTTGACTGACGTGCTTTGTCAAAACCTACTTTTTTATGGCTGTTATTGCCTTCCGAATGAAACTCCGGCCGGGTTGTCAGGCCGAATACCAGCGTCGACATGCTGAGATCTGGCCTGAACTACTGACTCTTCTGAGCGACAGCGGCATCAGCGACTACCGCATTTTTCTGGACGAACCGACCGACATGCTGTTTGCCGTTCAGTCCGTTGCGGGCGAATCATCACAAGCGTTGGGACAAACCGAGATCGTACAACGCTGGTGGGCCTACATGGCTGATCTAATGGATGTCAACGCCGACAACTCGCCCGTCAGTGTGCCGCTACGCGAGGTCTTCCACATGTCCTGACACGGCTTTTCTTTTTACGGCCTTTTTGCCTTTCAAACGGGCAATCTTATCTTCGAATTCTTACATCTGAATTACTACTTCGATGATTACCACCAAACTAATCCCCCGTACACCCGAAGCTGTCGAACCACCTCTGTTAATCAAAACCTTACTGGCACAGTCGCTTCGCTACGAACCACACCGCGAAATTGTGTACCGCGATCTGTTCCGCATGAACTACGTCGAATTCAACAAGCGGGTCCGGCGTCTGGCAAACTTACTGACCAAGCTGGGCGTAAAACCCGGCGATACGGTAGCCGTACTGGATTGGGATAGTCATCGGTATCTGGAATGCTTTTTTGGCGTGACGAGCATGGGGGCGGTGTTGCACACTGTCAATGTCCGGTTATCACCCGCGCAGATTCTGTACACAATGAATCACGCGCAGGATAAGGTTGTACTAATCCACGAAGATTTCCTGCCCATTCTGACCGCGATCAACGAGCAGCTGACAACGGTTGAAACGTATGTCATTCTGTCCGACAACGTCTACACGAACCTGAACGCAACCGCTCAACTCCCCGCCGGGTTCAGTTGTGAATACGAAGCGGGACTGCGAACTGAGTCTGACGAGTACGACTTCCCGGATTTTGACGAAAACACTTGGGCGACAACGTTCTACACGACAGGCACGACGGGGAACCCCAAAGGGGTGTATTTCTCGCACCGGCAACTATTTATGCACACCATGGGGTTGAGCACGTTCGTCTGCGGGTATCAGGCGGTGCCGTTCACCTCCGTTGCGGACGTGTACATGCCCATTACACCCATGTTTCATGTGCATGCCTGGGGCTTTCCCTTTCTGGCCACGATGCTGTCGGCCAAGCAGGTGTATCCCGGCCGGTATGAGCCGGAAATATTGCTGAAATTGCTCCTGACAGAAGGCGTTACGTTGTCACATTGTGTACCAACTATACTGACGATGCTGGTAAACAGCCCGGTTGCGAAGCAAGTCGACCTGTCGCGCTGGAAAGTAATCGTCGGCGGCTCTGCGTTGACCAAAGGGTTAGCCAAAGCCGCACTCGACCTGGGCATACAGGTATATCAGGGCTACGGCATGTCGGAAACAGCGCCGATCATGACGCTCACGCAACTCAACGACAGCGAACGTCCGCTACCCATCGATGAACAGGTTGACTACCGGACACGGACAGGCCGGGTAGCCCCTTTTGTCGACATTCGGTTAATGGACGACGACGGCAATTTTGTTCCTCACGATGGTCACTCGCTGGGTGAAGTGGTAACGCGGGGCTACTGGATGACGCAGGGCTATTACGAAGACCCCGAACGAAGCAAAGACCTGTGGAAAGGTGGTTGGCTACACACGGGCGACGTGGCCAGCATGACACCCGATTATTGGCTCCTGATCGCAGACCGAACCAAAGACGTAATCAAGACCGGGGGCGAATGGGTATCGTCGCTCGATATCGAAAACCTGATTTCCCAGCTTGACGGTGTCGGCGAAGTGGCCGTTGTAGGTCTACCCGATGAACGCTGGGGTGAACGCCCGAATGCCCTGATTGTACAGAAGCCGGGCTTCGACTTAACCACCGATGGTATTCGGCAAACGTTGCATGAGCGTATCGAGTCAGGTCATCTCAACAAGTGGTATCTACCCGATCATATTCTTTTTGTAACCGAAATACCTAAAACCAGCGTTGGTAAGATTGACAAAAAACGAATCAGGTCGGAAATGAAAGACCAGATTCTTAGCGCCTGATAATATTGTTATGACTCGCATCGGTCTGCTTTCAGATACCCATTCTTACCTTGACGACCAGCTTTTCCGGTACTTCGATACCTGCGATGAGATCTGGCACGCCGGTGATGTAGGGGACCAGAACGTACTGACGCAACTGCGTGCATTTAAACCATTACGAGTCGTATGCGGTAACATTGACCACGAGGACGATTTAATGCCATCGCACCTGCGCTTCACACTCGAAGGGCTCGACATCTGGATGACGCATATCGCCGGTGCTCCGCCCCGATACAACCCGATTATCCGGCCGAATCTGAAGCTGAATCCGCCGAACATACTGGTGTGCGGTCATTCGCATATTCTCAAAGTCGTCCGCGACCCGACCATGCAGAATATGCTGTTTGTCAACCCCGGCGCGGCTGGCAAAACGGGGTTTCATATTGTTCGAACGGCCGTCCGGTTTACGCTGAACGAGCAGAAAACGCAGGACATGCAAGTGATCGAGTTGGGTAAGCGATAGGCCAAACCGATCTAAAACAAGAAGGCCCCGCTACAGTAGCGGGGCCTTCTTTTGTTGTTAACTAATCTACCTAGATAGGCAGTGTCGTTTCCTGTGGCTCGGTTTCTTCAGGTTTGGCTTCCTTACCAATTTCCTCTTTCACCTCTTCAGCAACACCGCGATTCTTGTAAGCCTGATACACTGTTTCGCGCTCGAACGGACGCTTACCGATCAGCCGAACCAGGTCGTTCTGGTACAGAATCTCTTTCGACAACAGTTCTTTAGCGATAATTTCCAGTGCTTCGCGCTTGTCGGTCAGCATGTCTTTCGTGCGGGTATAGGCGATGTCCACAATCTTGCGAACTTCTTCGTCAATATGCTTGGCCGTCTCTTCCGAGTAAGGCTTGTTGAACGCGTAGTCAGATTGCTTCGAATCGTAGAACGAGACGTTACCGATTTTGTCGTTCATGCCATACATGGTGACCATGCTATACGCCAGCTTTGTAATCCGCTCCAGATCACTCAGCGCACCCGTCGATACTTTACCAAAGATCAGATCTTCAGCCGCCCGACCACCCAGCGCCATGCACATTTCGTCCATAAGCTGCTCGGTGCGATACAGGTATTGTTCGCGGGGCAGATACTGGGCATACCCAAGAGCGGCAACACCACGTGGTACAATCGTAACTTTCACGAGCGGATCAGCGAACTCAAGGAACCAGCCTGTAACGGCGTGACCCGCTTCGTGGTAGGCAACGATTTCTTTCTCTTCCGGCGAAATGATCTTGTTTTTCTTCTCCAGACCACCGATAACCCGGTCCATAGCGTCCTGAAAATCATCCATACCGACAGACTCTTTGTCGCTACGGGCAGCAATCAGCGCAGCTTCGTTACAAACGTTGGCAATTTCAGCGCCGGCAAAACCCGGTGTCTGTGCCGCCAGTTCTTTCGGATCGACATCGGCAGCCAGTGTGATTGGTTTCAGGTGTACCCGGAAGATCGCTTCCCGGCCGATGATGTCCGGCTTATCGATGCTGATCTGACGGTCGAAACGGCCCGGACGTTGCAACGCAGAGTCAAGTACATCGGGACGGTTGGTAGCCGCCAGGATAATGATCCCGGAGTCTGTTGCAAAACCATCCATCTCTACCAGCAGTGAGTTCAGCGTGTTCTCCCGTTCGTCATTGGCACCCGGCATAGCACCACGTCCCCGCGACCGGCCAACGGCGTCGATTTCGTCAATGAAGATGATACAGGGAGCTTTCTCCTTCGCCTGCTTAAACAGGTCACGAACACGAGCCGCACCTACCCCGACAAACATTTCAACGAAGTCCGATCCCGACAACGAGAAGAAGGGCACTCCTGCTTCACCCGCAACGGCTTTCGCCAGCAGGGTTTTACCGGTGCCCGGGGGGCCAATTAGCAAAGCACCTTTCGGAATTTTCGCGCCAAGCTTGGTAAACTTGGTTGGATTCTTCAGGTAGTCGACAATTTCCTTGATTTCCTCTTTGGCTTCGTCCAGACCGGCAACGTCATTAAACGTTATTCGTACTTTATTTTCAGCGTCGAACAGAGCCGCTTTCGACTTGCCGATGTTGAAAATCTGGCCACCAGGGCCACCAGCACCCGACATCCGGCCGAGCAGGAAGTACATGGCGAGGATCATCACAATCAGGAAACCCCAGGTGCTTATCATACTGCCTATGTCGTTTCGACTCTCGAACTTGAGATCAACCTTCTCGTTATCCGCGACTCCCTGTTGCAACTGATCGAGGTCTTTCTTGAACGACTCGGCCGAGGCAATCTGGAATTGAAAGTGTGGACCATGGTTGGTGCCGAAATACGGCTTATCGGCAAACATGTTCCGGTATTTCGGGCTTTGAGCAGCCTGCTGCGTCAGCGATACTTCAGCGATGCGGTCATTGACCACGATCACGTCCGCCACCTCTTTGTCCTTGACCATGCGTTCAAACCGCTTCTGCGATATTTCGCGCACGGCCGAACTCTTGTTAAAAAATGTGATACCCAGTATCGCGGCAATCAGCAGAGCGACGATCCAGCCCTGAAAATTGGGCTTACGACTTCCTCCGCGTGGCATCATTGGATTTTTATTGTTGTTTTCTGACATTTCCTCAGGCTGTACGAACGGATTTTAAAAGTAACACCGCCTACGCGGTTAATGTTTCCCGGTTAAACAGGTTGGGACAAACGGTCTGTCGTACCCACGATCGGCTGAAAACAACGCTGGTTCGCCGTCAGGCAGCAACGGGCGTATCTTCGGTAATATGCTGAATTTCAGCGTCACCCCACAGCTGTTCGAGGTCGTAGAACTCTCGTCGGTCTTTTTTGAAAACGTGGGCTACCACATCTACATAGTCAAGCAAAATCCACTCGCGGTTCAGTTTCCCTTCCTTATGCCAGGGGTCCTGCTTGCTCAGTTTATACACCTCTTCTTCGATAGAAGTTGAGATAGCGTCGATCTGTGTGTCAGAACCACCCGAACACAGTATGAAATAATCACAGATAGCGTTTTTAACCTTGCGCAGGTCCATTACCACAATATCCTGCGCTTTCTTTTCCTGCATACCGCGTACGACAAAATCGCGCATCTGCTCAGGGGTGAATGTACTTTTAGG
The DNA here is from genome assembly GCF_003002825.1 of Spirosoma oryzae. Classification (GTDB taxonomy): domain Bacteria; phylum Bacteroidota; class Bacteroidia; order Cytophagales; family Spirosomataceae; genus Spirosoma; species Spirosoma oryzae. The sequence continues at coordinate 20,942 of NZ_PVTE01000008.1, forward strand.
CGTACTTATCATGCTTTCGGTTTAACATTGCAAATCGGGCCATTCAGCGGGTGTAGTACCGATAGACTCAAAACAAGTCTGCCACACCATGGTTCGGCCCTTCCTTTCTAAATCTAAACAAAGTTTTGTACAAAATCTATCCCAAAACTTTTTTCGTCGGGCAAATAGTCCAATACCTGCCAAGCTGTCAGTCTACCAACGATGAAGCCGCCACTTTGATTGCCCAGTCGGACCCGGCAGAGGGAACGCTGGTTGTAACCGATCAGCAAACCGCCGGCCGGGGGCAGCGGGGTAACCATTGGGAAGCACAGTCGGGGCAAAACCTGACCTGCTCGTTGATTCTGTATCCGACGTTTCTGCGAGCAACCGAACAGTTCTGGCTCAATATGGCCATTTCGCTCGGCATTCACGACACCTTACACCCGCTGCTCGGCGATCAGGCAACAGCGCTTCGGGTGAAATGGCCGAACGATGTGTACGTGGGGAATCAGAAGATGGGGGGCATCTTGATCGAGAACAGTTTGCAGGGATATCAGCTTGCGACCTCGATCATCGGGATGGGACTCAACATTAATCAGACGCAGTTCACCTATTCCACCGCTACGTCTTTGCAACAGCAGGCCCCCCTCCCCGACGGTTACGACCTGCCGGGTTTCCTCGGCAAACTCTGCGAAAGCATAGAAGCCCGCTATCTGCAACTTCGATCCGGTCAGCGCGAAGCCTTACGGATCGCTTATCTCCAGCTGCTATATCGCTACCAGGAAGAAGCCCTGTACGAAGCCGAGGGCAGACGCTTTCGGGGCATCATTACCGACGTCGATGAAACCGGCCGACTGGTCATCGTTGAGAACGGCCGTCAGCGCGTGTTCGCGTTTAAAGAAGTAAGCTTTATAATCGAATGATTGAGTGATTGAGTGACGGAATGATTGAATAGAAATGCTTGCGCCAACTTATTCAATCATTCCATCATTCATTCACTCAATCATTCAACCACCGCACGGGCGGCCCCGTCAATCATTTTAAAATAGCTTCTTCCAGGGGGGTGCCTATGTTTCCGCTTGGCTCCAGCACGTTCAGGATGGCGGTTACCGTTGGGGCGATGTCGTGAATATGGGTCCGACGGAAGGTGTGGCCGGGTTTGACACCCCAACCGTAAATCAGGAAGGGAACGTGCGTGTCATACGCGTAGGTTGTGCCGTGCGTCGTTCCCCGGTTGCGGCCTTCGATCCAGCCCGGCTGCTGCAACACGTAAAAATCACCGCTACGATTTGGGTAATACACGTTGCGGAACATGTTCAGTTGAATCTCCGGCAGAGCTTCCGCACCCAGGTTGTGCAGGTTGATTACGTTGGCAATGCCTTTGATTTTAAGCAGCGCCGGCTGGAGCAGTTCGTACACCTGCTGCATCGGAATTTTCTTCTCGGCCAGCAACGTCTGATTCAGATAAACCTGCTGATTCAAATACGTGATCATCCATTTGCCGGGTCCGTATGCTTTTTCCAGCGTTTCGCGGATCGTCGTCGCGATTTCTCCGCCACCGCGTACACCGTTTGGAATCCGGTATTCTTCCAGGAAGCCCGGTACGTCGGCGGCACCGTGGTCAGCCGATAAGAAGGCCGTCCAGCTACCCGCTCCAAGCGATGCGTCGAGTTCGCCGAACAACTCGGCCAACTGCTTGTCAAGCCGGATGTAGTTGTCTTCGGTCTCGATAGCGTGCGTACCAAAGGCGTGGCCAATATAGTCAGGCGACGAAAAGCTGACGCACAGCATATCCGTTACATCGTGCTTCCCGAGCTGCTCGCCTTTCAACGCAGCAAGCGCAAATTGTTTCGTCAGTTCATCGCCGAAGGGACTGGTCCGCAAGCCTTCATATTTCGGACTACCCGTCTGTACCACAAATTCGTGCGGAAACACCGACTTTGTCTCGCCCGCCATCAGACTCTCGTAAGGCTTGTCGTCGATGGTACTTTCCGTGTAGCGCGCCAGCGGTAGCAGCATTTCCCACTTTTTCTGAATGTATTGCTCGGCCAGTTTCCGGTCGTTGAACGCCTGCACCCACTGCGGCAGCTGCGGTCCGTAGAACGTGCTGGAAATGAAGTTGCCATCTTTCGAGTCGAACCAGAACGCGCCATTCGCGGCATGACCGGCGGGTAGAATGGCCCCCCGATCCTTGAGCGCAACACCAACTACTTTGGCACGACCGTCGGTCGCCAGTTTCAACTGATCGCCGATGGTCGTTACAAGCATATTGCGGGGCGACATCTTACCGGCTGACCCGTTATTTCCAACCGTGCTAACGGTCGTGTCTTCCGCGCAGTACATCAGCCGACCAGCATTGCGCTCGTAGAAATCGTTGCCGACAATTCCGTTCAACGCGGGTGCTGAGCCGGTATAAATTGCCGTATGCCCTGGTCCGGTGTAGGTTGCGGCATAGTGGTAATGGTTGTTACGGGCATTGAAGCCTTCGTCCATCAACCGGCGAAAACCGCCTTTGCCAAACTGATTGTAGTACCGCGATAGGTAATCGTACCGCATCTGATCGATTACGATACCGACGACTAGTTTGGGTTTGTTCAGGGCCGGCACGGCCGCTGAGGTAGCGTTCTGCCGCTGAGAAGCCGCTTTTTTAGTCTGGGCGAGGGAAGGAACGGCCAGTACTGCCGTCAGAAGAAGAGACGTGAGTAAACGCATACACGCTGGTTAATGAGGTTGGGCAACAGGCGGCAAAGATACGCACACAGACATAGCCTGCGGGATGAATCGCAATTTGTTAACGAGGACAGGCGGTGCGGTTTGCAGTATATAGTTTACAATTTTCGGTAGTCAGTACACACCGCTACCGTAACCCGTAAGCTGTGAACCGAAAACCGACTACTTGCTACGGTCGATCGTGTATTGCACCAGCTGATGAAGCGACTGTCGATAGCGTGAATCCGGGAAAGCGTCGAGCAATTGCTGCGCATCGGTGACGTACCGGTTCATCGCCTGTGTCGCGTAATCGATCCCGCCGGACTGCTTCACAAACGTGATCACTTCATCGACCTTGCGTGGATTATCACTCTCGTTTTTTACCAGATTGATGATCCGGCGACGTTCAAAAAAGCTGGCATTGTTGAGCGCATAGATCAGCGGCAACGTCATCTTTTTCTCCTTGATGTCGATACCGAGCGGCTTACCCACTTCGGCCGTGCCGTAGTCGAACAGATCGTCTTTGATCTGAAACGCAATGCCTACTTTCTCTCCGAACAGCCGTGCTTTCGCAACCTGTTCCGGTGATGAACCCACCGAGCGGGCTCCTACGGCACAACAGGCGGCAATCAATGAGGCCGTCTTCTGCCGAATGATTTCGTAATATACCGGCTCCGTAATATCGAGCCGACGGGCTTTTTCAATCTGAAGAAGTTCGCCCTCGCTAATCTCGCGAACAGCCGTCGAAACGATTTGCAGCAAATCGAAGTCGCCGTTATCGACCGATAGCAGCAATCCCCGCGACAGTAGGTAGTCGCCTACCAGGACAGCGATTTTGTTTTTCCAGAGGGCGTTGATGGAGAAGAAGCCGCGTCGGTAGTTCGAGTCATCGACAACGTCGTCGTGAACCAGCGTTGCCGTGTGGAGCAGTTCGATCAGCGAAGCTCCCCGGTAGGTGGCTTCGGCGATGGGTCCGCAAACGCCAGCCATCAGAAACACAAACATGGGCCGCAACTGCTTGCCTTTCCGCTTCACGATGTAACTCATGATGTGGTCGAGCAGTCGGACGTCGCTTTTCATTTGGTTCCGAAATTTCTGCTCGAACAAGGTCATTTCAGCAGCAATCGGAGCCTGAATATCGGCGACAGTAAGAGCCATTTTTAGCGGTATAATTCAGTACAGACGGTTTGGAAACGTGTTTACGATCCGCGACTTCGTGGAAAGTCACGGCAAGTATAACACGGAAAGTGCAGACACCGTTCTGATCCGATGGAAATAGGCAGGGCTGGTCGGCTTGCCAACGGCTAAGTTTCTTTTGTTTATCCATCGAAAACGACCAACTTACCCTCACATCATTTAGCATCCGTTCCGGTTATGATCGATAACCCCGTCCCGCCGTCACCCCGCCCCGATCAGGTCCCCCCGCCATCACGCCCGCCCGTCAAGGCCCTCGTCCTGGGGGGCGGCTCCCTGAAAGGTGCTTTTCAGGTGGGCGCGGTTATGGCGCTGTTTGAAAGCGGCTTTGTGCCCGACAAGCTATACGGTATTTCCGTGGGTTGCCTGAACGCAACCTTTCTGGCCAATTCAGCCGCCAAGCAACAGGCGGAAACGGGTAGCGTCGACTGGGTGAAGGCGGGGAAATACCTGATCGAATTCTGGATACGCAATATCACCAAACCCAGCGATGTGGCAGTACTGCGGTCCCGCTTCCGTATGGGCTACGACACGCTGATGAGCCGCTTCGATGGGCTGCTCGACAACACACCGATTCAGAATCTGATTCGGCAGCATGTCGACATCGACGCACTTAAAACCGGCCCTGTCAGCCTAAAAGTGGGGGCAGTCGACATCATCGACGGCGACATGCGCTACGCGGAAGCCACCGACCCTGACTTTCTGGATTATGTGTTTGCCAGCAGCGCCCTACCGATTCTGATGCCCGCTGTTCAAATTGGGGGCGACCACCGGCAGGCCTTTCTGGATGGAGGGCTTCGCGAAGTAGCCCCGCTGCGCGTCGCTATCGAGGACGGCGCTACCGAGATTGCCTGCGTCGCCTGCCACGCGAAGCGGGTATACAACGAGAAATTTAACTACCGCAACCTGCTGAATCTGATGGATCGGGTGAAGGATATTACGGTCAATCAATTAGTCAACAACGACATTGCCTGGGCCGAACGGTTCGCCGAACGCGAACACTTTCACGGCCGTTCGCTGAACCTGACCGTCATCCGCCCGACCGAACCGCTTTATCTGAACCTGATGAAGTTTACCTCCGACGACATTGGAAAGATGATCGTACAAGGGTATCAGGCGGGCGTTGACGCACTGAAAAAGAATCCGCCCCTGCCGACAAATCCGTAGCGTATCACCGTTTCGATTTGGCCTTATAGAAGCCGTAAATTGCCTTAATAGGAGCTATTTCCTGCGTATCGTCCAGTACAAACACACGGTACCGTTTACCACCTGGCTCTACACGTATTACAACATGCCCGGACTGACTTTTCAATTGCGCTAGCCATTGTTTATTGAGCGTTTTTGCTTCCTGTAGCAAATTGGTCGTAAATACATCGCGCTTACCATCGTATGTCATCGTTGAAAGCATCCTTTCCAGCACTTCAGGGGCTGGATGCGACGTAGACCAGGCAGGAATAACGAGCACCCGCGGCTTCAATGCAGTTAGTAACACGCTGTTTTCAGCGTCTCGGTAACCGTGATGGTCAACCAATTTTACGTCGATTGGGCCGGTAATTGCAGCCAATGGCGTTTCCATGTCGTGCCATTCTGGCGTCCCAAATGAAAGTACACCGGGAATGTCACCACCGGAAAAATAAGTGAAGTCACCGTAATGAATGCTTAAGACCGCACTACACATATTTTCATTCGGACGCTGTAGTAGCGGCAGACCCGTAAGATCTGGAAACAAATGCTTAGTCTGGGTTCCCTTTCCAGTCCAGCATTCACCATTGACCATCAGATTCCGTATCTTGACTGGGCATGTTGAATTATATTTCGAAACAATTTGATCAGTACGTCCTGCCTGAAAACGTTCGACAGTGAGTCCGTTATGCTTTTGCTGCCAGCTCAAAAAGTGGCGATAGTTCGCTACTATAGAATCAGCCTCCATTGACTGCGGATAGCTGTAATCTGGCCAGCCGCGATCCAGAACACGGTGCACTGATATATACTCCGCTACTTCTGTTATTCCACTCAACACGTAGCCCCCGGCAGCCCGCTTTATTCCGTGACGGGGTGTGCCCATATGATCATCGTGAAAGTGCGTCAGCAGTACATAATCAATAGCAGGGTCCGCTCTAAATCGTAATGCGTTACGTGCGTAGCGAGCGATCCACTCCCCTGCCTGACGCATGGTATCAGGACGGGTTGGTATATCTCGTGGTTTACCAGTTCGCCAGTCTACCGGGTCAATAGCACCAGCATCGATAAGTAGACTCGTTCCGTCGGGCAAAATAAGTAATGCCGCATTTCCCTGGCCTGTACTAATGTGATGAATATCAAGTTGTCCCTTTTGCCAAACAGACAGTGGTTCTCCAACGCGTTGTGCAGCAACGTATCTTGTTGAAATTGTTACGAGCAATAACAATAGTAATCGACCAACAACCATTTTTTTACCGCTCAGATTGAAATAATGTTGATAACACAACCGGCCGATCGGTAGTCACTATATCAGCTCCAACTCTCACAAGCTGCCTGTATTGATCTGCTACATCAGCGAGTGGTCGATCATCCAATCCAGTACGGCCGTAGGTACTAGCTGTGCAAAGGATACCCTGTCGATGGAAAGCATCGTAAAAAGCGCGATTACGAATTGATGCCAACGCAATCAGGTTTCGTAGTTCAATTTCTTTCCCAACCGTATTCAGCTGTTCAACTGTTTCAAAACCCAGCGCTACCCACAGATCGGGGAATAGCGTGCGCATTCGTTTGGCATCGGCAACTGAATAACAGATCAGAAACACCTGATCCAGTGCTCCTGCCTGTTCGATAGCCTGCATTACCCGATTCAAATCGGTACCGGGCTTAGCATCAATAGCCATCAACACCTTCCGGTCGGATGCCCAGCGCAGGACCTCGGAAAACAACGCCATTTTCTGGGTAGTAGGCTCCCCTTTGAGGTTCCGCAGTCGTACCTGATTCAGAGTCGACCACATCATTGTTTTCAACAATCCCGTCCCTGTAGTGGTCCGGGTAATATCATCATCGTGAAGCAGGACAAGGACGCTATCAACCGTCATGCGTACATCCATCTCAAGTATGGCATCTGGCACTTCGCGAGCCGTTTGTCTGAACGTCACTAATGAGTTTTCGGTATCGGTCGGTCCGGGTCCACCCCGATGAGCCAGAATAAGCGGACGACTGCGACCAGCCTTGTACCGGAATGCCACGTCGACTGGACGACTAGTTGACTGAGCCAAACTGGTTGTCAGACAGTAAAGAATAAGGAATAGGCTTAGCGAAAAACGCATTGTTCTTGACAATAAAGGCAAATCCCCCGTCACGATGCCGTGCGGGGGATTTGCGTTATCAATTAACCTTTGGTACCGATTAGAATGAGTAGCGAACGCCAAGCTGCGCCTGCCAAACGTTGTCAATCGTAATGTTTTTCACGAAAGAGTCACGCAGCAGGATCGTTTTGGTTGTGCCGTTTTCAACGATCGACTGCGTTCCCATCCGGTAGGTAGGTACACCAGCGGTACTAACACCGACCAGCGACAACGGGCTCGATGACGTATTCTGCCAACCTACACCCCATTTGTTATTCAGCAGGTTACCAACATTCAAAATATCAGCCCGGAATTGAATCGTGTGACGCGTTCCTTTAGAACCGGTCCGCACATAGAATTCCTGAATGGCCGTGAAGTCGAATCGAGTCAACCAGGGAGCATAACCACCATTCCGCTCAGCATACTGGCCACGACGGGTTTTCAGGTAATCGTTGCCGTTGATGTACGCGTCGAAAGCAGCCTGTTGCTGTTCAGGAGAATATACCACTGCCGACGAACCCGATCCTACGGTCAGTGCCGAGAAGTTCAGTTCAGAAGCGCTGTTCGGTACGTAGATCAGGTCGTTACTTGTTTGACCGTCGCTGTTCAAATCACCACCTACTACGTAAGACGCTTTATAACCACTGGTCGATTGCATACCCAGCGTAAAGGTTGTCGAACCCCCAAACTTACCGCCGTAGTTTATGCGGTAGTTTGCATAGCCGATGATCCGATGACGCAGGTCATTATCGCCGTACGACATGGTTAGATAGTTCTGGCCCTGTACAGTCGGCGTGTTACCAACCACTGTGCTACCCACTAACTGCAGATCTCTCGCAAGGCCGTATGTATAAGCCAGCATTCCGCCAAGACCACTTACTGCCGGTTTTTCCAGTTTAGCTGTGAACGTGTACGAATTACCTACGTTTGTGTTCTTCAACACGAACGCGTTCGTATTATACGGATAGTTGATGTAACGAGCCGTGTTGATTGCTGCGGTACCCGTCACACCCGATGCCGGGAAAAGGTTACGCGTATCTGGACCACTCAACTGACGGGTTGGCGTAGCTAAGTTGGCGTCAATGTAACGAAGCGCCTGGATTGTCTTATTGTAGATTACTTCAACCGTTCCAATCAGACCCCAAGGCAGGCGTTGGTCAATCGCCAGGTTTGTTTTCCAAACCGTTGGATATTTCAACTCTGGATCGGTTGCGTTAACAGCATAGCCTGTCAAGCTACGAACGTCTGTAGTCATTGCTGGCAATATACCAGCAGGCAATTTGCTAGGATCAGTAACAAACGGAATATTCGCGTTCGGCAGGTTATAAACACCTGTGTTCACGCCATTGTTACCGAGCTGGTTCGACACCAGTACTTCAGGAATACGCGATACGAAGATACCGCTACCACCCCGAATCTGCGTTGTTTTGTCGCCTTTGATATCCCAGTTGAAACCGACGCGGGGGGAGAGCAGCAAGCGTGCTTTCGGGAAAGCACCGGTATTCAGTTTATAAGGCTGATTGTTTTCATCCTTGTACGTTTGCTCTGCTACCCGTGGGTTGTAGAAATCAGCAGCAGTTGAGTTATCGTAGGCGAAAATATCTGCCCGTAAACCAGCTACTACTTTAAACGCTGGATTAACCTGGAACTCATCCTGTACGTACGCACTATAGGTACTCCGGTGCAGCGTTTGCAGCGGCTCACCACTCACCAGCGAGTAACGCAGGTTGTACTGCCGTACCGATACAGGTGAGGTTGTTGACGCAGGGTTAGCGATCGAGGCCAGTGCTGCGGTCTTGAAGTCAGCAATCGAGTTATACACATAGACACCGTTCGATGCCGGGAAGAACACGTTATTCGAGGTGTATTTCTCGTAAGACAGTCCAAACGTCAGCGTGTGTTTACCAGCGAAATAGCTAAAGTTATCCGTGATGTTCAGCGTCGAATAATTCAGCTTGTTGTTCGGTGTGAACGGGTCAAAACCAATCGACGTATAAGTCGTTCCTTCTTTCAGAATATCGATCGTCGGGAATATATCCGTCCGATACGTTCTGTCTTCGATTTGCTTGTTATACGTAGCAACCAGTTTGTTAGCGAATTTGCCGCCGAAAGTCGAGTTCAATTCTACAGCAATCGAGCGGGTATTATCGGCAATTTTATAGCCTGTATTCTGCGGGGAAAGCGCCAGGTTACCGGAGTAAGCACCAGTAGAATAGCCAGTGCGGTTGCCAAATCCGGCGGTACCACTACTGCTACTATTGCTAATCGCCTGATCTGACTCAGAATTGTGGTGCGAATAACGAACCGCCAGCTTGTGGTTATCACTGATGTTCCAGTCAAGACGGAGCAGCCCTTTTATGCTTTTCACCTCGTTATTGAAGTTGTCAATAGCGCCCAGATCCCGGTTGAAGTTCGTCTTCATGAACTGGCTGAGGTCATTCAAATCGGCCGCTGTTACCCGTGATACGTTACCCGCAGTTGAACCATCGCGTTGAGCAACCCAGTCTAGTGCAGGCTGGCTACTGTTGTACTGCTCTACGTTGGCAAAGAAGAACAGCTTATTGGGAATGATTGGACCACCGATTCGGAACCCCTTTGTCTTTTGATCAATCGTGACGGGGGGCAAATCGATTCCATTCGCTTTTTTACCTGCCAGGCTACTGTTACGGAACAGGTAATACACCGACCCTGAAAAATTGTTCGTTCCGGAGCGCGTTACAGCGTTAATACCAGCTCCTGAGAAACCCGTCTGACGAACGTCGTAAGGCGCTACGTTCAACTGAATTTCGTCCAGAGCGTCGAGTGAAACGGCTGTTGTACCCGTCCGTCCACCAGCGATAGCAGACGATCCCAGACCGAAACCGTTATTGAATACGGCACCGTCGATTGTAATGTTGTTGAAACGAGGGTCCTGTCCACCAAACGACTGCCCATTTCCGTAGGCATTGTACTTCGTAATGTCGTTGATTGTACGGCCCAGCGTTGGAATGGCATTGATCGTCTGCCGGCTGTACGAAGCGGCTGCACCTGTCCGGTTTGAACTGATGATATCATTGCGATTACCGGATACAACCACTTCAGAAAGTGACGTACTGTTGTCAAGCATCTTGAAGCTAACATCAGCCGATGTACCCAGGTTAGTGAATACGCCACCCACAACCTGGTCTTTAAACCCTACGTACGAAGCGATTACTTTGAACGGACCGCCAACCCGAACACCCGGCAGCGTATAACGGCCAGACGTGTTTGTTGTGGTTCCGTACCGGGTTCCCGAAGGCTCGTGGATAGCAACAACGGTGGCGCCTGGTAACGCACTGCCTTTGTCATCGTTCACTTGTCCTTCGATAACCGATGTAGTTACCTGTGCTCTAACTGCGCTTCCACCGAGCACAGTTAACAGCATACTGCTAATCAGCAAAAAAGCCAACCGGAATTGCAGTAGTTGTTTAGACATAGATGTTGATTGATTTTAGTTTGTACTGTTGAGAAAACCGCTGGTCAAGTACGCTGTTTTCAAGCCGCAAAGATGTTACAAAATTTTGGCGGCATCAAAGGCCCTTGTCCGCTTAAAGTACTATTATGCGTGCATACCAAACTACTTTCCCGGAATAGGCCAATAGCAGGCTCATTCTGTTCTATTTTCAATGTTAAGTTTTTGTTAAGCAGCCAGTAAAGAATTACCCGTAGCTGACCACCGAACCATTCATCGCAACACCGTGTACTTCAATACAAACCCTATTTATATCTCAGAACCTCAAACGGTTACATCTGATTTTTTTCGCCATGACAGCCGACTTTTCTTCAATAAAACTGACCCAATACAGTCACGGTGCGGGCTGTGGTTGCAAGATCTCACCCCAGATTCTGGACACTATCCTGCACAACCGAACCACCGGCCGCCATCAGGCTGGCGACCAGCCGTTGTTCCCGGATTTGCTGGTCGGTAATGATTCGCGCGACGACGCAGCCGTGCTCGACCTCGGCAATGGCGAAGCGATTATCAGCACCACCGACTTTTTTATGCCGATCGTCGATGACGCCTTCGACTTCGGTCGTATTGCGTCGGCCAACGCCATCAGCGACGTGTATGCCATGGGGGGTCAACCCATCATGGCGATTGCGATTCTGGGCTGGCCAGTCGATAAGTTGTCGCCGGAAGTGGCTGGACAGGTCATCGAAGGGTCGCGGGCCGTATGCCGGGAAGCGGGCATCCCACTGGCGGGCGGGCACAGCATCGACTCGCCCGAGCCGATTTTCGGACTGGCGGTTACCGGCCGCGTTCGCATCGATCACCTCAAACAAAACAACACCGCTACGGCTGGCTGTCGGCTGTACCTGACGAAGCCACTGGGTGTCGGCATTCTGACTACGGCACAGAAAAAAGGTATCCTTAAACCTGAACATGCCGATCTGGCCCCCACCCAAATGGCGCAACTCAACAGTTTCGGTGCGGTGCTGGGCACGCTGCCGTACGTGAAAGCCCTGACCGACGTAACCGGCTTCGGCTTGCTGGGTCATCTGACCGAGATGGCCGAAGGGTCGGGATTGAGCGCGGAGATCGATTATGATGCGGTACCGAAACTGCCCGTTGTCGAAGCGTACCTGGCGCAGAAGAGTTATCCCGGCGGTACGAGTCGTAACTGGGCCAGCTACGGCCATAAAATTGCGGACCTGACGGAAACACAACGCTATGTACTGGCCGACCCGCAAACGTCAGGGGGCTTGCTGATTGCCGTATCGCCCGAGGCCACCGATGTGTTCGAGCGTATGGCTAAAGGAAACGGGTTTACACTTCGCCCCTTCGGCACACTGGTCCCGCAGCGCGAACGAGTCGTTTACGTGCAGTAGCGAACGCCAAAGATCGGTTTTCGATTTCCGGTCGCTCCGGCTAGCTTTGCCCTGCATTTCTTTTGCCTATGAACTTATATTATCGCCAGGTCGGCGAGACAGGTCCGGCCATCGTTATTCTGCACGGCCTGTTTGGTTCGTCCGACAACTGGCTTACCATCAGCAAAGCAATCGCCGAGCCGGGCTACCGCGTATTTCTGGTCGATCAGCGCAACCACGGGCAATCGCCCCACACGACTGAACACGACTATGTGGGCATGGCCGATGATCTGCGTGGCTTCCTGACCGATCACAGCCTGAGCGACGCCATCCTGGTCGGCCATTCGATGGGGGGCAAAACCGTGATGCAGTATGCGATGAACTCCCCCGGTACGTTTCGCAAACTCGTTGTCGTTGATATTGCGCCCAAATTTTACCCAATTCATCACGCCGATATTATCCGTGGTTTTAACGCTATCGACCTGACGACGCTGAAAAGCCGTAACGAGGCTGATAAAATTATGAGTCAGTACGAGCCGTCGCTGGCGGTACGGCAGTTTCTGCTTAAGAACTTGTACCGCAATGAACAGGGGCAGTTTGCCTGGCGTATCAACCTGCCGCTGATCGAGCGCGAATTGCACGGTATCGGCGGTGACCTGACCGATACGACAACCGTTACCGCCCCTACCCTATTTATCCGGGGCAGCGAGTCGCCTTACATCACCGACGCCGACATTCCGGCTATTCAGCTGATGTTTCCGCATTCGACGGTCCTGACTATCGAAGGCGCTGGCCACTGGGTACAGGCTGAGAAGCCCGATGAATTTGTGACTGCGCTGATGAAATTTATAAACGAATAGTTGTAGGGTTGGACTGTTGTAAAGTTGCTACCGCGCGACCAATAGTCAGATGCACTGACGCGCCAGCCAATTTTACAACCCTACGACTCTTCAACTTCGTAACTTTTAAAAAATGCCGACACTTTATCTGATTCCCACGCTACTGGCCGACGACACGGCGACTACCGTTCTGCCACCGGTTGTGCGCGACATTATCGAATCGACGGATGCGTATTTCGTGGAGAACGTTCGCTCAGCCCGCCGGTTCATCAGCGGATTGAAAACCAGCCGGGTCATCGACGAAACAACGTTTTTCGAGCTTGACAAAGACACCCCTCCGGCCGACACGCGTCGGCAGATTCAGGAACTGATGGAGCGTAAACGGAACGCGGGAGTGCTATCGGAAGCGGGTTGCCCCGGTGTGGCCGATCCGGGTTCGGTTGTCGTTGGGTTTGCGCATAGCCTGGGGTGGAAAGTCGAGCCGCTGGTCGGCCCCTCATCGATTCTGCTGGCACTGATGGCGTCCGGGCTAAGTGGTCAGTCGTTCATCTTCCACGGGTACCTGCCTATCGACAAGCAGGACCGGGGGCGCTCGATTCGCCATCTGGAAAAGGAAGCACAGCAGCGGCTACAGACCCAGATTTTCATGGAAACGCCCTACCGCAACGACGCGCTTTTCACCGACATTGTGGCGCATTGCCAACCCAACACGCGCCTGTGCGTTGCCTGTAATCTGACCGCCCCCGACGCCTTCGTCCGCACGATGAGTATTCGCGAGTGGAAAGCAAACGTGCCCGATCTGCGCAAAAAACCGACCGTGTTTCTACTTTTGTAAGGTTAGTTTACGGTTTTTAGTATCCCCCCGTCACATCGAAGGTTACCTCCGGCGCTGCTCACCGAAAACCGTAAACTAAAAACTGAATACCGATCTATGATTCAAGCGTTTGAATTTTCGCCGTTCAGCGAGAACACCTATGTCATCGCCGACGATGTGACGCGTGATGCCGTTATCATCGACCCCGGCTGTTACGAGCAGGCTGAGAAGGAAGCGTTGAGCCAGTTTATTACCAGCAACCAGTTGAACGTACGGTACCTGCTGCTGACACATGCGCACCTCGATCACGTGTTTGGGGTTGCTTACGTCAAGCGCAAGTACAACGTAAAGGCGTACCTACACGAACTGGATCAGGTGATTTACAACGATGTGCCAACCCGTTGTGCGGTATTCGGGCTACGTGGCTACGAGCCATCAGAGATCGATGCGCACATCAAAGAGGGCGATCAGATCAAGTTTGGCAGCATCGTACTCGACGTCGTCTTCGTACCGGGTCACGCACCGGGTCACGTTGCCTATATCAACCACGCCGAACGCTACGTCGTCGGGGGCGACGTACTGTTTCAGCGCAGTATCGGTCGGACGGATTTTCCCTATAGCAACCACGCCGATCTGGTCAACAGTATCCGCACCGAGTTTTACACCCTTCCCGACGACTACACCGTATACGCAGGCCATGGCGAACCCACCACGATCGGGCAGGAAAAACGGGCTAACCCTTTTGTTCGACCATGAAGCTGCTTCGTCATTTGCCCAACGCCATGACCTGTGGCAACCTGCTGTGCGGTTGCCTGGGTATCGTACTGGCCATGCGCGGTCATCTCGACACGGCCGCCTGGCTTATTCTCCTGGCGGGGGTTCTCGATTTCGGCGACGGCTTTGTAGCCCGGCTGGTGAAGGTTTCCGGTCCGTTTGGCAAAGAGCTTGATTCGCTGGCCGATGTCGTCACGTTTGGCGTGCTACCATCAGTTATTGTGTTTCAACTGATGTGGTTTCAGAATCTGGGTGTTATTGCCTACAGCGCCTTTTTGATTGCGATCTTGGCTGCACTACGATTAGCTAGATTCAACATCGACACGCGGCAAAGTGATCAGTTTATCGGCGTCCCGGTTCCTGCTAACACTCTTTTGATTGCCGCTTTTCCGCTGATGGAGCGATATCAGCCCCAGTTTGATAGTCTTTGGAAAAACGACATATTTCTGGGTGCACTTATAGCTTTCTCTTTTTTCATGGTATCAGAGATTCCGCTGCTTGCCCTCAAATTCAAGTCGTTTCGCTGGGCCGATAATCGCACGAAATTCAGTTTTCTGCTGGCTTCCGCGCTACTCCTCTTATTTTTGCAGTTCGCGGCCATCCCGCTCATCATCGTTCTTTACATCGCCGTTTCACTTTTTTCAAAGTAGTTGACTGATGGAGTGATAGAATGATTGAATACTTTGTGTTAGTCTATTCAATCATTCTATCACTCCATCAGTCAACAATTCAAATTATGAAATACATCGCTGAAATTGACATCATGACCCGCGCTGAAATTCTTGATCCGCAGGGTAAGGCCGTTAAACTGGGGTTACACAACCTGCAAATGGATACCATCGACAACGTACGGATCGGGAAGCATGTGAAACTCGAAGTCGAAGCCGATTCGGAAAGCAGCGCCCGCGATACCGTTGATGCAGCCTGCCGTCAATTACTGGCCAACCTCATCATGGAAGATTACACGTTCGAACTGCGCACAGCCTAGTTGTTTTTGACAGGATTACAGCCGGGCCGCCGGGCGGATTTTCAGGATTTATGGTTACGGTCGTACCAATCCTGAAAATCCTGTAATCCTGTCTATTCAATACCCTTTTCGTACTTTTGTCGACAGCTCTATCGACAAATGACAACGACTTATTCACGAATTACCGGGTTAGGCTTCTACGTTCCCGACAACGTGGTGACGAATGACGACTTAACCCAATACATGGAAACTTCCGATGCCTGGATTCAGGAGCGAACCGGCATCAAACAACGTCGCTTTTTTACCTACGGTAAAGACACCAACGCCAGCATGGCGACAGCCGCTGCGCGTATGGCACTCGACCGGGCCGGCCTGGAACCGAAAGCCGTCGACCTGATCGTTTACGCGACCCTTTCGCCTGACTACTACTTTCCTGGATCGGCCTTCCTGATGCAGCGCGAACTCGGCCTGGAAGGCTGCGCCGTAATCGACGTGCGACAGCAGTGTTCGGGCTTTGTCTACGCCCTTTCCATTGCCGATCAATTCATCAAAACGGGCATGTACAAAACGGCCCTCGTCATCGGATCGGAGATTCAGTCGACACTGATGGACAAGACAACGGAAGGTCGCAATGTCGCCGTCATCTTCGGTGATGGTGCCGGAGCCGCCGTCGTGCAGGCCACTACCGATCCCGAACACCGTATTCTGTCGACACACCTACACGCCGACGGACGGTATGCCGAAGAGTTGTACCTGAAAGATCCAGGTAGCAGTCGGGAAGACCATTTTATCAACGCAGGCACGGCCGATTCGGCGGACAGCAGTGTTGTCATGAACGGAAATACCGTGTTCAAACATGCCGTCGTGCGATTTATGGAAGTAATCAACGAAGGCCTGTCGGCCAATGGTTATCAGGCCAGCGATGTCGACTTGCTGGTGCCCCACCAGGCCAATATTCGCATATCGGAGTACGTCCGGCAGCAGATGGGACTACCCGAAGAAAAAGTTTTCAACAATATTCAGTATTACGGCAACACCACGGCGGCTTCGATTCCGATCGCGTTGACGGAAGCCTACGAACAGGGCCGTGTCAAGTCCGGCGATCTAATTTGTCTGGCTGCTTTCGGCAGCGGCTTCACCTGGGGATCAGCTTTGATTAAATGGTAGAGTGATTGAATGACAGAGTGATTGAATCTACCAGTAGCATTCAATCACTCTGTCATTCAGTCATTCAATAATTTCCAACTGATAGCATCACCAGAGTACACGCTTCAATCGGCTCGATACCAGCCTGTTGCAGTTCTCGCTCAAAAGTCGGGTTTTCCGTTCCAGGGTTAAAAATCACCCGACGGGGCTTCATTGCCTTTACGTAGTCATACAGATTAGCCTGATTTTGCGGACCAACGTATAACGTTACGGTATCGACGTCATCCAGCATAGGTTGCCCCGTCTGAATCGTATGGCCGGCTACCGTTCCAGCTCGTAATCCGATCAACTCGACATCGTGCCCATACCGCAGCAGACTACGCGTAGCCTGATTGGCGTAGCGCGCGGGATTTTCTGTAGCACCAATTACTACCGTTTTTTTTCGACTTGTGCTCATCTGTTTGTTGTAGGTCTACCAGCCTCCCGATGAAACGATTCCGCACCCACCGTGGTTCAGCAGGACGTTTTTAGAAAAAAACTTTGTTTATGGATACTTAAACAAAAAATAGGTAATTTCGCGCTTACCCATAGGTATGTATCCTTATATACCCTTCCTTACCTCCTCTTTCTTAGGGCAATCAGGTCGTCATTAAATTTATCGCTAACTATTGTGGCAAAACTTTGTTTACGTTTTGTTCATCAATACGGCACACAGTTGATCAATACATATACCATTCAGCGCACTTAACAGAATTACCCATGAGTGATCGGAAGAACCAAAGTTTTTGGAATGAAAAATGGGCTCCCATCTCGTTTGATGAAGTAGAGAACCCACCCCGCTACGAAGTTTCGAACTACGGTAGGCTACGGAGTTTCCAAACGGGTTCGCGCGCAAGCACCACGACCACAGATAGGCAGACAGAGGTCGGTACGATCATAAAAGGCTCTACCATTCAGGGCTACCGATCGCTGAATATTCGTGCGGAGGGTAAGACGTTGAATCGCTACGTACACAAGCTGGTAGCCAGTCATTTTTGCCAACCTGGTGGTCCGGATGATACGTATGTTATTCACCTTGATTTTGATAAGCTGAATAACTTTTATCAGAACCTTCGATTTGTGACGAAGGAGGAGATGATCGAGCACAACCGGCAAAATCCGAATTTGAAGGATCGGGTGGTAAAGCGGGCGACCAGCAATTACAAACTCACCGAAAGTAAGGTCAAGATCATCAAGAAATTACTGCGTAACGATAAGAACCGGCTCAAGATGATCGCCAAGCAATTTGGCATCACTCATACGCAACTCAATCGCATTCGGTCAGGCGAAAACTGGAAACACGTCAGTATCGACGAAGAGCAACACCCGGCTCCGGCAAGCCGGCAGAAGGTTCGCTCGGAAGTGAAATCCTAGATAGTGAGCAAGGTTGGCGCTTCCACGAGCGGAAGCGATATAAAGAAGGAAGTGCCAACCCCCTCAGTTGTTTCAAACCAAATATTACCGCCGGCGTGCTCAACCCCCCGCTTCGCAATCGCCAATCCTAAACCAGAGCCGCCCCGCTTCGTGCTGAAGTTAGGCAGAAACACTTTCGGCTGAATGGCTTCCGGGATACCAGCCCCATTGTCGTGAAGTTCAATCCGAACTGATTCTTCGTAGGTGTACACCCGCAACTCGATCGTCGGCTTTCGGTCGGCGGGCACCGACTGGATAGCGTTGATAAGCAGATTGGTCAGAATACGGCCGATTAGTTGCCGGTCGCCAATAACCATCAGCGGCCCGCTGGCAATTTGCCGACTCAGACTAATTCGTTGATCGTCAGCGTATAAATCGGCCGCTTTGTTGATTACGGCCGTTATCTCGAACGTTTCATTCTTCGGCATTGGCATTTTTGCGAAGTCCGAGAACGACGTAGCGATATCACTCAGGTTATCAATTTGATCAAGCAACGAGTCGAATGTGCGCTGCATAATCCGGCGCGTGGCAGTATCGTTGACCGGCCGGGCTGTTGCGTTCTCGGGTTGCATACCGGGAAGCGTTCGTTGCAGGTGTTGCAGCGTCAGTTTCATCGGGGTCAGCGGATTTTTAATTTCGTGCGCAACCTGCTTGGCCATCTCCTGCCAGGCCGATTGCTTCTCATTCTGTGCCAGCGCCAGCTTACTTTCCTGTAGTTTCTCCAGCATCCGGTTGTACTCCCGGATCAGCATGCCAATCTCGTCGTCAGAACGCCAGGGTAAGGTTTCGTTCAGTTGATCCAGGTTCGTTTTGCTGATTTTCCCCGTCAGAATCTTTAGTGGCTTCGTCAACAGGATTGACGCGAAGTACGATAGAATCAGGAAAAACAGGAACAGCATCGTGAAAATGCTCAGAGCCGAGGAAATAACCTCGATCAACTGCCGGTCGAGTTCAGGCTGGGCGTAGAAATAAGGTACGCTCAGAATGCCCAGCAACCGCCCGTCGAACGATTTGATACTGGCGTAGGCCGTACTGTATTGCTTCCGACCCAACGACTCCGGCAACAATCTCTGATTCTCCTTGTCTTCGATCATGTGTACGTAAGCGGCCGGATTTATTCGCTTGGAAAGGTAGCCGCTTTCGTAAATCAGCGGACGCGTTGAACTGTATAACACGCCTTCGGCATCGAACAAATTGATATCGATACCCGCATCGCGGGCCACTTTGCCCAATTCCTCTTCCATCGACGCTTTGGTCCGTCGCTTGGCCTGTAGCTCATCGAGTGTCGTCACCAGATTAGCCGCAATGTTTCGGGCATTGGTGACGTACGTATTTTCCTGATTGTTGATGTAATTATTGCTGATAACGGTCAGGATAATGACGATAACCAGCACCAGTGGCAGAAAGAAAGCCAGGTTCAGCAGAATCTGAATCCGCGTTGAGTAATTGATACTGAATCGCGATCGGCTGTAGTGAACGGCGTAAAGTATGATGACGACGATCACCGTCAGCACCAGCAGCAGGTACAGAAACGAGAAGTTCGAGAATACATTCTGAAGCGGATACCCAACCGACGAGACGACGACAAGCCGCCCACCCTTACCCCACAAACCAACGTGTCGACTGTCGTTAACGACAATTCCCGTCTGAAAAAGTGCGGGGTCGGTCAGCATCGACAGGGGCATCCGACGTTCGTAATTATAACTACCCGAACTGTAAAGCCGCTTAGGCAACGGTTTACCACCGGGGCCGGGGCCACTATAGATCGCATAGCTATACTCCGGCATATCAGGCTGCTGAATAAACCGCGTATCGACCAACTGCTCCGGGTATGAGTTCTCGGGCTTTACGGTCTGTAAACGGAAGTCGATCACGACATAGCCAAGCGTGTCGGCCCGCACGGTAGTATCAGCGGTACTCCGGATGGGAATGAAGCAGACGTACTGTTTGAACGACTGCCGGGTGGCTTCGTTGAGCAGGTAGACACCGGGATAAGCCGTCCGATAGCCCGGTTGTCGGTATCGGTTGTTCAGCATCATGAGTCGATTCGCTTCCGACAATATATCCGTCGACTTACCGGTACGCCAGAACGACATTACGTCGATTTTATACTTGTCAAAATAACGATCGAGGTGAACCCCTTTCACGCGATGCTGAATCTGCTGATGCTGAAATTTCAGGGTATCGTTGCGCAGAATTTGGATGATATCGGGATCAGTCGCGATGGATTTCTGGGCCTTGCTCATCAGAAACTCACCCAACTCATCGTTTTCGGCCAAAATCCGTCGACCGAACGACTGTTTTTGAGCCAGTTGCTTCTGTAGTTCCTGCTGGTAAACCACATACGCCGTTGCAGCCGCTGAAATAAACGCAGCCAGAAACAGGTATATCGACGTTTGGTACCGAAACATGTATAAGGTTCGGGGGAACCGGTAGCGGTACAGCAGAAACCAGTAAATACCATTCAACGCCAGCACTGGCTCGACTGGCAAGCTGGCTACGTACAGCCACATCACGGCCAGTATTGTTCCAATCACTAACCAGAGTAAGCCCCCCCATCCCTTGCGATTGAACCGTACAAACAGACTGCCCAACAGGTGAGTCAGCAGGAAATAGATAGTTGAAACCGAAATGAATATCAGCAGACATGCCACCTTAAGCGCAGTAAACTGAATACTCAGCGTGATGTCGAGCGTAAACTGCGACTTCTCGTAGATGTTGTTGATTTCGGCATAGCAAGCGACAAAAACGACGTAGCCCAGAATGACCAGTACAACCGAAAGGCCATGCCGTGCCCCTTCCGGCAATTGCAACAGTTGGTTATACCAGCGCGATCGGTAGTAATTGTTTACCCAGTACAGTGCGAGTAACAGCACCACCAGCGAATTCAGCAACAGATCGCCAAGCGACGGCACCACTGCTGACGAATTATAAAACTGGGGATTGAATAGATCCGACTCAATGAACAGAAATGGGACGCCGAAATAAAGCATCAGTGCCCGCAGAATCAGCAGGTAGGCCGCCAGCCAGAAAAAACCCCAGCCATACCGACGCTTCTGCTGCAAAAGCAGCATGAACTGAAATACGTAGAGCCCCAAAAACACGACGCCCAGCGTGGCCAGGATAATCGTGTTTACGGGCGTCGTTTGATTCTGGTACGCGTGAATTTTGGGCGGCACAACCGAAAACAGAAAAATCGGCGTGTTATCGTAAATGATCTGATACGGCTTGCTTCGATCGCTGGTGATCGCGGTCGGGTCGGTAGCGAACAGGTCAGGATTGTAGCCGGAGTGCAGATACGCGTTGTCGTTGCGGTAGTGCCGGTACACGTTTACCAGTGAGAACACGGTCAGTGTATCAGCCGCCCGAATAACACGTTGCCGGCTAACAATGTAGCGCCCCCCCTCGAAGGATACCAACCGGGGATACGTGATCGTAGCAACACGACTGTAATCTGGTATAAACTGGTTATCAGACCAATACAACAGTTTAGGCGCTCCAGCCTGTCCGCGCTGCTTTTCAAAAATGTAGTACGGGAAACGCGTTGGCACACTCAGGTTACTGAACGTCAGCTCAGCTGTCTGCTGTAATTTGCCGGCAACCAGGTTCAGTTCCTCGCTGCTTGTGCGCATTTCGTCTTTTACCCGCTGCTGAACGGCACTCAGGTACTGCTCATCAGCCGCACCGGGCGCATTCTGCTCTAGAAACCAATAGCAAAGCGCCGACAGGGTAAATGCCAGAACAGCCAATACCAGAAAGATATGTTGCTCAATTCGCTTCACAGGCCCTCAACGGGGATGGTTTGGCTGTAAAAAAGACTAAAATCATGCCAGATTTGGCAGAAAATGGGTACGTATCTACTGAAACCAGGGATCTACTGGCTTGCAGATGCACCTTTCTCAACGGTGAACCCACCCGGCTCATACCCAATTTCGGCACCCAGTACGTACAGTAAATGTTTGCGGTCAATAATGATACGTACGCCTTCAACGTTATACACCTCGTCGGTTGGACCGGGCAGATCGAAGCCTAACAGCCAGGACGCACCACAGCCACCGCCACGAACACCAACGCGTAGTCCGTACTCCGCCGGAATTTTGTTGGTCTGTAGTGTATCCTGAATTTGCTGGCGGGCCGTTTCCTGAACGGTTACGGGCTTATCAAGCATACTAGTCATGTAATCGGCACAAAGGCCACCTGTAACGAGATGGCGTCAATACATACTGGACAAATTTACTATTTTTCGCGTACTCCTTTATTGTCTTTTCATGGAACTCCTGAGTGATTTTCTTAAGCTGATTATACCTGCCGGACTGGTACTGTATGGCATGTACGTAACTGTACGCCTGTTGCTCGAGCGCGAAGCCGACCGGTATCGGCATGACACCAAAACCCGTTACACCGACGCTGTCGTGCCGGTGCGGTTACAAGCATACGAACGAATGGTGTTGTTTCTTGAACGAATCAGTCCCAATAATCTGCTGCTGCGGTTAGGTAATAATTCCGTGTCGGCTCTCGAACTACAGCAACGACTTCTACAGGAAATCCGGGACGAATACAACCATAACCTGTCGCAGCAGGTGTACATGAGTCAGGATGTATGGGATCAGATTCAAACGGCGATGAACGAGGTGAACACGCTCGTCAATCAGGCAGCGGGCGATGTTCGGCCCGACGCACCGGCGCTTGAACTATCGAAGCGCATTTTCGAACGCATCATCCAGAAAGACCGGATGCCGACAACCGCTGCCCTGAAGGCTGTCAAGGAGGAAATTCAGGCCATGTTTATGTGATAGAGGAGGAAAGAGGATAGACGAAAGAGAAAAGAGACGTTAACTCAGCCATCTTTTGTCTTTCTTCTTTTCTCTTTCGTCTATCCTCCTTTTTCACACCAAAAATACCGCAGTCGAGAGCCGCATAGCTTCCTGTAAGGCATGTTGATTGATACGTAGGGCTATACCTTCCGCAATAAGCGTCTGAATGATTTCTTCCGTAGGCAGGTTTCCGGTCAGCTGATCGGTGGCCATCGGACAACCACCGAAGCCGTGTAGCGCCCCATCTATTCGCCGGACACCCGCTCCGACAGCCGCCCGAATTTTAGCGGGTGCCTGACCCGGTGACGCGTGCAAATGGGCACCAAATTCAAGCTCCGGAAAAGCGGGAATCAGGTGACTAAACAAAGCTTGTATAGCCTCGGGCGTAGCACTACCGACCGTATCCGACGGGGCGACTATGCGCACGCCCAGATCAACCAGTTGCGCCGTCATGTCACCTACCAGTGCGGGGCTGTAGGGATCGCCATACGGGTTGCCGAAACCCATCGACAGATAAACAACCAGCTCGCGTCCTGCCCCTTCACATTGGTTTTGGATGGCTCGTACCTCCTCGACCGCTTGTGCGATCGACTTATTTGTATTGCGCTGCTGAAACGTTTCCGATACCGATAGAGGGAATCCCACATACTGTATGACGGGGTGACGCAGTGCGTCTTCAGCTCCACGCAGATTGGCCACGATAGCCAGCAGTTTTGTAGTGGTGCCCGACAAATCAAGTCCCGCCAATACGTCAGCCGTATCCCGCAGTTGTGGAATAGCGCGGGGCGATACGAAACTTCCAAAGTCGAGCGTATCGAATCCGACCTGCAACAGCGCGTTCAGGTACTCGATTTTCAGCGCTGTTGGCACGAAATGAGCCAGTCCCTGCATGGCGTCGCGGGGGCATTCGATCAGTTTCATCGGCGTATCGGTGGTGTCGATCGGGTCAGTACCGCCAGCCCCACCATGACCAGTGAGCAGAGCGCCATACCACCGGCTTCGCGGGCCAGTTCGATGTTCAGACTGCGCATTCCTATTTCACTGAACAGGAACCCCTCGAATTTTGGTGGCCATTGATAAACCGTGGCAACGGCATACATCACAGCCATACCCGCCAGAAACCACCAGCGGGCTGCGCCTGCCCAGGTCATGAAGCAAGCCACTGCCGCCAGCCCATAAATCGGAATCCACACTTCCGGATCGGGGTCATTGTATTGCAGGGCGGCAAACAAGACAAACAGCAGCCCGAAAACAAGGGCAATCGGTTTACGCATAACGGGTTTACAGTTTATAGTATACGGTTTACAGTATTCGGTGTTCATAATCAGCAACACCAACAGCCTTCGGTCAAGACAACCGAAAACTGTATACTGTAAACCGTGAACGCTCACTTACAATACTGCGCGACGGCATTAGCGGCATCGGCATACCCCAGTTGCTGCGCCTGTTTCAGGCTCAAACAGCCCGGCTCGCGCTGATCCTGAACAATCTGCGCGATACCCAGTCCGTAGAATGCCTTACCAAACTTTGGGTCAGCAACGACGGCCTGTTGAAAATCGGCGACAGCGCCGGCCAGGTTCTTTTGCTGAAAGTACAGATTCCCCCGATTATAATACGCCATCGCGTTTTTCGAATCGAGTTTGATGGCCTGCGAAAAATCGGTGATAGCGGGCTGCACCTGTCCCTGTGTCGCAAACAGCTGCCCCCGGTTCAGATAAATTTCGGCGGCCATACGCTGACTCGTATCGGGGGCCAGCCGAATGGCGTCGGAATAGTCTTTCAGGGCTCCCGTAAGATTATTCTGCGCTACTTTCATCAACCCACGGTTGTAATAAGGCCGGTACGAGTCCGGATTCAGCTTGATCGCCTGATCGTAATCGAGTGCGGCATTGGCGTATTCTTTCAGTTCGAAATACGCAACGCCCCGTGTGTTGAAGGCTTCGGCATTGGCGTCATCGGCTTCGACAGCCTGATTCAGGACCTGTAACGCGTCCCGAAACTTACCTTCCCGCATTAATTTACGGCCCTGTTCGACAAAATCTTCCGACGACGTACAGCCGAAGGTTAGCGCCGAAACGATGCTTAGTACAGCAATTAACTTCCTCATTGTTAATAAAGAGCGAGAGAGCGAAAGACTGAAAGAGTGAGATCCAGAGCTGGCGCTCTTTCGCTCTTTCAATCTTTCGCTCTTTAAATTTCCACAAAGGTAGCCGCGAAATTTGGTCGTTCGCGCAACAATCGCTTAACTTTGCATCGGCAAATCGGTGCTACCAGCTCCTGCTGAATCCCCCAGGTCTTGACCGAAGCAAGGGTAGGTGGTCGTAGCGGTGAGACATTGATTTGCCACTTTTTTTTGCCCTTTCGGGCGGTATCGCAGTCTCCGACCCTTCTTTTGTTACGTAAGTAGTCGTACGACTGCCCGTAACCATTGCACTGTATGGACCTGCTTACTCAACTGACGGCCATTTACCACCAATCGTTCCCCGCCGATCAGTCTCCCCTGCTTATTTGTTCGCCCGGTCGGGTCAACCTCATCGGCGAACATACCGATTACAACGAAGGCTTCGTTTTGCCGGCGGCTATCGACAAAGCCATTTATCTGGCAATTTCGCCCCGCACCGACAATCGTATTCATGCCGTCGCGCACGACCTCGGCAAAAGCCGTGACGTTTCCCTGTCGGAGCTAACCCCTACCCATTCCTGGCTGGACTACCTGCTGGGTGTCGTCGCTCAGCTACGCCTTGCCGGCCACACTGTCGGTGGGTTCAACTGCGTCTTTACGGGCACTATCCCTATCGGCTCGGGTCTGTCGTCGTCGGCAGCGCTCGAAAACGCGGTAGGCTTTGCGCTGAACGAGCTGTTTAACCTGGGCATCGATCGGATGACGTTGCTACGAATGTCGCAGCGGGCCGAAAACGAATTCGTCGGGGCGAAAGTCGGCATCATGGATATGTTTGCCAGCATGATGGGCAAGGCCAATCACGTCATCAAACTCGATTGCCGGTCACTCCAGTACGAATACGCGCCCCTCTCCACCGAGGCTATTCGTATCGTGCTGTGCGATTCGCAGGTGAAACATTCGCTGGTAACGTCGGAGTACAACACCCGCCGGGCAGAGTGTGAGGCCGGTGTCCGCTTCCTGAAAACGTTCTACCCCGACATTCACAGCCTGCGCGACGTGACAATGGACATGCTCGACAAACACCTGCGCGACGCGGACGCGCTGATTTACAAACGCTGCTCGTACGTGGTGCAGGAAAATGCGCGGGTGGTCGATGCGGTGCGGGCGCTGGAAGCCAACGACCTCAGCACCTTTGGTCAGCTGATGTACGGTTCCCATGCCGGGCTGAGCGAAAAATACGAAGTAAGCTGCCCCGAACTCGATAGTCTGGTCGACATCGCCCGGCGGCAATCGGGGGTATTCGGGGCCCGGATGATGGGCGGTGGCTTCGGCGGCTGCACCATCAATCTGATCGAAGCAGCAGCCGTTGAGACGTTTGCAGCCAACATTCGGCACGAATACAAGGAGCGCACAGGTAAAGACACGCTGATTTACGTGTGCAGCTTGCAGGACGGTACGCACCGTATGAATTGATTAAGTTTTTGGATTCTTCCGGCCTTAGCGGGAATCTTCTCTATTTTTGTCGACAGAATCAGCTGATTCTGCTTAGTCTCGGTACTGACAAACACTCCTTACCATGAAATTTTTCATTGACACAGCCAATCTGGCTGAAATCCGCGAAGCCCAGGAAATGGGTATCCTCGACGGCGTAACCACGAACCCGTCGCTGATGGCGAAAGAAGGCATTACGGGCAAAGACAACGTAATGCGTCATTACAAAGAGATCTGCGACATCGTAAAAGGTGACGTGAGTGCCGAAGTCATTTCGCTCAAATACGACGAGATGATCAAGGAAGGCGACGAACTCGCTGAGCTGGACGAGAATATCGTCGTAAAAATTCCGATGACGGCCGACGGTATCAAAGCCATCAAATATTTCTCGGAGAAAGGTATCCGCACCAACTGTACGCTGATCTTCTCGGCCGGTCAGGCGCTGGTAGCGGCTAAAGCCGGTGCGTCGTTCGTATCGCCTTTCGTTGGTCGTCTGGACGATATTTCGACCGATGGTATGGAGCTGATCGCGCAGATCGTAACCATCTTCACCAACTACGGTTTCGACACCGAAGTACTGGCAGCATCGGTACGCGGACCAATGCACGTTATCAAATGTGCGGAAATTGGTGCTGACGTGATGACGGCTCCGCTGAGCGCCATCAAAGCCCTGCTGAACCACCCCCTGACCGACAGCGGTCTGGCGAAGTTCATGGCTGACCACGAAAAGGCAAATCTTCCCGTTAAGAAGTAATTTTTTGGACAGGATTACAGGATAAGCAAGATTTTCTTTTTATCGCTCGACGTCACTCGGTGTTGATGATACCAACAAAATCCCGTTAATCCTGTAATCCTGTCTACTCATCAACACTATGTTTTCTACCGATCCCGTTCTGAGTTTCGAGCACGCCGACGTCTATCAGGGCGACCGATTGGTGCTGGGCGACGTTACGTTTCAGATCCACAAAGGCGATTTCGCCTACCTTATCGGTCGGACGGGCAGTGGCAAATCGTCGCTGTTGAAAACATTATACGCCGATCTCTTTTTGCGGAACGGCAAAGGACACATCGCTGGTTTTGCGCTTGAGTCGCTCAAGCCGCGCGACGTACCGATGTTGCGCCGGAAAATCGGCATTGTCTTTCAGGACTTTCAACTATTCACCGACCGGTCGGTTGAAGATAACCTGCGGTTCGTCCTGAAAGCAACCGGCTGGACAAATAAGAACGACATCAACAACCGCATCGCCGACGTGCTGATGCAGGTAGGGCTGGGCACCGCGCAGAAGCGTATGCCGCATCAGATGTCGGGGGGTGAACAGCAACGGGTCGTTATTGCGCGGGCTATGCTCAACGAGCCCCAGATTCTGATCGCCGACGAACCAACCGGCAATCTGGACCCCGCCGTCTCGGATCAGATCATGAAGGTGTTCCAAACTATTAACAGTGCGGGCACGGCCGTGTTTATGGCGACGCACAATTACGAGTTGCTCAACAAGTACCCCGCCCGCGTACTACGCTGTCAGGACGGGCAGGTTATCGAATTAGCTGGCTAATAAATTAGCTGGCGAGCGGATTAACCACGACTAGATCTGAGATATGCGCAAAATCAGCGGTGTTGTTGGTATACAATTCGCACTTGTTCAATAAAGCTGTAGCGGCTATCAAACAGTCACCAAGTGACATTCTCCGTTGTTGCCGAAGCTCAATGGCTTTATCGATGATAGCGTTCGTTACAGGCATTAGGTTTACTGTCCTAAACAACGCTACAAAATAGTCCCTGTCATCTTCGGGCAGTTTATGATAGCCCAATGCTTCTACCTTCGTGATAGTTGAAACAGCTACGTCAGGTTCTGCAATCAGCAATCGTATCTGTTCATATTTATCTGACGCAGAATAGATAATCAGATTAGAATCGAATAGTCTCATCAGTCCTCACGAAAGGGCAATGACCGTTCTCTAGTCTCATTTACATACGCGATCATTTCGTCAACATCGAGCGTTTGGCTCCCCCCCCGCAGCACGCGCTCACGAGCAAGGGCTCTTTCTTCGTCTGACAATGCGTCAACAGACGAGCCCGCCTTTTTCAAATCGATCAGTTTCATATCGGCTAAATCTTCAAGCAACCGTAGTGCTTTTGGATTGAGAATGTCGACTGTGTACGTATCCATCTATCTGTCTGTCTGCATCTACGGCAATATACTAAAACCAGACGGATCGATCGTACTCACTGATTTTGCGCAACAAGTACCCCGCCCGCGTGCTACGCTGTCAGGACGGGCAGGTCATTGAATTGGCTGGGTAGCCTAACTAATACCCAACAACAGGCTGACATCCGGGGTTGAGTTATAAAACTAGACTCAACTGTTATGACAGCATTGCAGGACCCCCGGCATCAGTACCCAGCCCCTCCCTACCCACAAGACGATCAGAATTACCCCGGCACCGAATCCCGGATGGCCCCCAAAGCCGATCACGGGGAGACGTCTTACAAAGGAAGCGGCCGGCTGGCGGGCCGAAAAGCACTCATCACCGGTGGCGATAGCGGTATCGGTCGGGCCGTAGCCATCGCTTTCGCCAAAGAAGGGGCCGACGTGGTGATCTCCTACCTCAGTGAAGATAAAGACGCGCAGGACACGGTTCGTGTCGTTCAGGAAGCTGGTCAGAAGGGGATCGCTATTAGCGGTGATATTCAGGAGAAAGCGCACTGCCAGCAACTCATTCAACGCACTGTCGATGAGTTGGGCGGTCTGGATATTCTGGTCATCAATGCGGCCTTCCAGATGGCCCACGATTCGTTTCTGGACATTCCCGAAGACGAGTTCGAGCGTACCTACCGGACCAACGTCTTTGCGATGTACTACCTGTGTCAGGCGGCCGTACCGGTGATGCCTCCGGGCGGTTCGATCATCAATACGGCGTCCATTCAGGCCTATATGCCGGAGCCGTCGATCCTGGCGTACGCGAGCACGAAAGCCGCTATCGTCAACTTCTCGAAGGGACTGGCCAAGGAGGTCATTGAGAAAGGTATACGGGTGAATGTTGTAGCCCCCGGTCCGGTGTGGACTCCGCTGATTCCATCGACGATGCCCGAAGAAAAAGTGAAAAAGTTTGGCGAAGACTCGTACCTGGAGCGCGCAGCACAGCCCGTCGAATTATCACCAATTTACGTGTTGCTCGCGTCGCAGGAAGCCAGCTACATTACCGGTATGGTCTACGGCGCAACGGGTGGTCGACCAATTGGTTAACGTAGCTAGTCTTACTGATCGATTAAAAGGAACCGGTTTCGCAGCCGGTTCCTTTATTTTTGCTGTTTATTCCCCTACCCGCTATGCGCTTTTTTCTGCTTCTGCTCTGCTTTCCGCTTGTCTCACTGGCCCAGGAGCCAGCATCGCAACGCATTCGTAAACACGTCCAGTTTCTGGCTGCCGACGCGATGAAAGGACGCGGGACCGGTAGTCCGGAGAACGCCAAAGCAGCCCGTTACATCGAGAAGCAGTTCCGGCGGTACGGCTTGGCACCGCTGGGTACGAACGGATACCGACAAGCGTTCACTGCCAAAGTTCGGCGGGTCGTCGTACCCGATAGTCTACGTCCGGCAGAAAACGTCATTGGCTTTCTCGACAACGGTGCGCCGTACACCATTGTCATTGGCGCTCATTACGACCATTTGGGTATGGGCCGGCAGGGAAGTTCGCTTGATTCGTTGCCCCATGACAAGATTCATAACGGTGCCGACGACAATGCATCGGGGGTGGCGGGGCTACTCGAACTGGCACGGCATTACGCTAAAAATGGGGTAAAGGAGCCATACAACCTGCTGTTTATGGCTTTCGGTGCCGAAGAGCTGGGCTTGCAGGGATCGCGCTATTTCCTGAACAACCCGACGCTACCGCTCGACAAACTGAATTTCATGATCTGCATGGACATGATCGGCCGCTATAACCCCGATCGGGGCGTTGGCATCGGTGGATACGGCACGAGCGCGACATGGCCTGATGTATTTACTGGCGTAACCAGTTCCATAAAATTCTTCACGGATCGGGCGGGTAATGGTGGTTCCGACAACGCTGCCTTTTACGCCAAACAAATTCCGGTCTTGTTTTTCCACACGGGCGGTCACCCCGACTATCACAAACCCAGCGACGACCCGGACAAGATTGACGTCGACGCGGAGAAGCATATTCTCGACCTGGAAATTACCTTGCTGAACCGCGCCATGCAGCACCCCAAAATGACGTTTACACCAGTGAAGTAGGGCCAAATCTAATCGGCTGTTATCTTTGTTTACACTGTAAAACTTTCCGCGTAATGCTAGAACGCATAACGATAGATCCAGCGGTTTGTCATGGCAAACCTACTATCCGAGGCTCAAGGATACTCGTGACAACAATACTGGAATTACTGGCGAGTGGCATGACTTGGGAAGAAATTCGGGCCGACTACGACGGACTCGAATCAGAAGACATCCAGGCATGTC
Source organism: Spirosoma oryzae (assembly GCF_003002825.1). Taxonomy (GTDB): domain Bacteria; phylum Bacteroidota; class Bacteroidia; order Cytophagales; family Spirosomataceae; genus Spirosoma; species Spirosoma oryzae. The sequence goes on from NZ_PVTE01000008.1 coordinate 51,855, forward strand.
TGAACTACGCTGTTCGGCTGGCGCAGTTCCGTACCCTGCCATTAGCAGCATGAAATTTTTGATCGATGAGCAGTTGCCTCCCTTGCTAGTGAGCTGGCTAACCGAAAAGGGATTCGACACGATTCATGCAACGACGTTGTCGACCGGGGAGCGTATATCGGACGCCTTTATTTGTCAACGCAGCGTTGACGAGCAGCGGGTTGTCATTACGAAAGACGAGGATTTCCTCACTACGTATCTCCTTAAAAAGCAGCCCTATAAACTAATCTACATAACGGGCGGAAACATGAAGAACAGGCAATTGCTGGACATGTTCCGCGCTAATTTTGATGCCTTACTTTTTCGACTGAACATAGGTGCCAACGTGATTGAGATCAATCAGTTTGATATCAGGGTTCGTGCGTCTGATAGTGATCCGCAGTAACGGTAAATACGTTCCAGTTGCCGGTTTAGCCATACGTCTGTTATCTTTGCCCCCGCTTACTCCCCGACTGCTCGTATGGCCCAATCCCTCAGCGTCCGCCATTTGGTGGGCATCAAAGACCTGACCGAAGCTGATATTCAACTCATTCTCGAAACAGCCAGTCAGTTTAAAGAGGTCATCAACCGCCCCATCAAGAAAGTACCTTCGCTACGCGACATCACGATTGCCAACGTTTTCTTCGAAAATTCGACCCGAACCCGGCTCTCGTTTGAACTGGCCGAAAAACGATTGTCGGCCGATGTTGTGAATTTTTCTGCTTCGGGTAGTTCCGTCAAGAAAGGCGAAACGCTGCTCGACACGGTCAACAACATTCTGGCCATGAAAGTCGACATGGTCGTGATGCGGCACAGCAGCCCCGGTGCGCCCCACTACCTCACCCAGCATATCAAGGCCAACGTCGTCAATGCGGGCGATGGGACGCACGAACACCCCACACAAGCCCTGCTCGACTCGTTTTCCATTCGCGAAAAGCTGGGCGACGTAGCCGGTAAACGCATCGCAATTATTGGTGACATAACGCATTCACGGGTTGCGCTCTCCAATATTTTCTGCTTACAGAAGCAGGGAGCCGAAGTCATGGTTTGTGGTCCGAAAACGCTTATTCCCAAGCACATGAGCGCGCTGGGTATTCGGGTGGGTCACGACGTGCGCGAAGCCCTGGCCTGGTGCGACGTTGCCAACGTACTGCGCATTCAGCTGGAACGGCAACAGATCAAGTACTTCCCCTCATTGCGGGAGTACTCGCTGTACTACGGTATCTCGAAACAGATGCTCGACGAGCTGGACCGCCCGATCGTGCTAATGCACCCCGGCCCGATCAACCGTGGCGTTGAACTGACATCGGATGCAGCCGACTCAGCCCACAGCATTATTCTCGATCAGGTCGAGAATGGTGTCGCGGTGCGGATGGCGGTGTTGTATCTGCTGGCGCAGTTATAAGAAAATACGTCCTTGATCATCAATTAAAATAGATCATTCAATAGCCTTATTTTTTTACATCACATCTAAAGCGCGCAAAAAATAAATCATCGATTCGACGCAATCTCGTTTAACCGGTAAACAAAAAAGAGTGTGCTTTTCCCTCGAAAAGAAGCACACTCTTTTTTGTTTATACGGTTACTGTCGTTTTTAATTTAGGCCGCATATCCGATACACGTTTTCGCAATGACTGCCGCAATCCCTGTGGCTCGGCAACGATACGTGCACCCGTCCACGTGGACGCAATCACCATACCGGCAGCAACCAGAATAATGTCTTTGATAATGTACTGAGCTGCCAGCGTGGGCGCATGGTAAGGGCCTACAAATAATTCCGCTGGAAACAGAAACAGCGGTGACATGGCACCAATCATCTGCACGGCCATTAACCACACGCCGACACGCAGAAAGCGGCCTGTCAGAAAGCAAATACCGATAATACACTCTAAACCAGCCACAAAATCCATAGCGTAATGCCCGGATAGTACACCGAATGTAAGTACGTTTGTCGTGTGCGTAGCTAGTACTTCGATCGGGCTGATACCAGGAAAAAACTTTAGCACGCCAAACCCCAGAAAGACAATACCCATACCGATACGTAACAAGGTAATGCTGTGCGCGACCAGCCAATGATTCATTCTTGTATCAAAGCGGTCAAAACCATCCATCCATTTCTTGCCGATGTTCATAGCATTTGTCTTTTTCCATATATCTACGCAGACTGTTGCATGAACAGATTGATACTGACTAATTAATTTATCAGTGTCTCTATTTTAATAATAGTATTCGAATGGTTCATCGTTACCAAACGTATTCCTTAAGAAAAATTTTGCGCCCCTATTCATCAGACTAACACTAGTTTTTTATACCCGTATACCCCAGCTTTTTCAGTTCCGACGCTGTCAGGTTTAAGACGTTTACGTCGAGCTTGATTGGTTCCAGTGGCGTATCGGTTGAATCACGTTTTGTATTGCAGATTGCGTCGATGACGTCCATGCCTTTAAAGACCTGCCCGAAGATGGTGTAATTATCATCCAGCCGGGGCAGGCCTTTTTTGTTCTGCACGATATACAGCTGGCAACCCGCCGACAGCTTGCCGGGGTTATCGTCACGCCCGGTACCGACCGCCCCATATACGTGCCGAACAGTCGGTACAAACTCAGGTTCGAGCAGGTAAGGTGAGCCGGCAAATCCGGCGGGGGTATCGGGGCAACCACCCTGCGCCACAAAATTCGGAATCACACGATTGAACGTCAGCGTATCCCAGTAGGCGGCATTGGCCAGTTTCAGAAAGCTGGCTTTGTGCCTGGGCGTTTCGTCATACAACCAGAAAAGCACCTCACCGAGCCGCGTCTTGATCTGCCCGACCGGATACGTTTTCGGTGGTTTCGAATCTGTTGATGTTAGGAAAAGATGGGCAATGAGCAGCAGATTGTAAAGCATGGTCAGGTTGGTGCGTGTAGCACATGCGCTTGAGCTACCGATTCCGCAAGCTAGCAGGCAACCCAGAAATTGCCAACAGTGTAGTCATCCACTTACTAAATGTTAGCAATTCTACACCTGACTGATAGCGCATTATATCGCTAATAATCAACCGATTAATAGGCAATTTCCAAAGCAAGATCAGTATCTAGGAAAGTAAATTATTAAAAATTTTTATTTGTAAAGAGTCTAAATAAATAGTCTAGTAGTACTTTTGCGCTCATAACTAAGCCAAGTATTATGAGTAAGCTATATCTGTACACGCTGCTGCTTTGCTTTTGTAGCAGTGCCGTGTTCGCACAGACGGGTGGTCTTCGTGGCAAGATCACATCGGCTGATGGCAACCCTGTTGAAGCCGTGACGGTACGCCTGAAAGGAACCCGTCAGGGCGCTATGTCGACCGCCGAAGGAACATATGAGGTAAAAAATATCAAGGCGGGCGAGTATACGCTACAGGTTTCACTGATCGGTCTGGAAACGAAAGAACAGATCGTCAGTGTACAGGCCGGCCAGGTGACCGACGTACCGACGATCACGCTGAACGAGAACACCAATCAGTTGCAGGAAGTGATGGTGACCGCCGGCCGTGGCAAGTACACCGACCCAACCATATCGTCGTCGCTGCGACTGGCAGCCCCGGTTATCGAAATTCCGCAGAATATTCAGTTAGTCACCAGCAAAGTCCTGGCCGACCAACTGGTTACCAGCATGAGCGACGGCGTCATTCGCAACGTCAGCGGAGCGACCAAGCTTGAACACTGGGGTGATATGTATTCACGCATCAATGCGCGGGGCGGTCGGTTGTCGGCCTTTCGTAACGGCATGAACATCACCTCGTCCTGGGGTCCGCTAAACGAAGATATGAGCTTTGTCGATCATATCGAGTTCGTGAAAGGACCGGCTGGCTTTATGATGTCGAACGGCGACCCAACGGGTATTTACAACGTCGTGACTAAGCGCCCGACCGGTGTCACCAAAGGTGAAGCCAGCCTGCTGCTGGGCAGCTACGATTTCTACCGGGCATCGCTCGACCTGGATGGCAAACTCAGCGCCGACGGTCGACTGCTGTACCGCTTCAACGCGATGGGACAGACCAAAAACTCGTTTCGCCCTTATGAATTTAACAACCGCTACAGCATCGCGCCCGTCATCAGTTACCGCCTAAGCGATCGGACGACACTTACCGCTGAGTATATCTACCAGTACTCGAAAATGTCGAACGTAGGCAGTTTCTACGTCTTTGACACGCGTGGCTACGGAACCTTACCCCGCGATTTTACCTTCGCTGAACCCGGTCTCGATCCCACTACGGTCAACGACCATAACCTGACGGTGAACATTCAGCATCAGATTGACCCGAACTGGAAAATCACGGCGCAGGGGTCATACTTCAACTACCAGCAGGTCGGCAGTTCGATGTGGGTCAACTCGGTGGCGACCAACGGCGACGTGAGCCGGTACGTGAGCATCTGGGATGCCTCGAACATCATGAAATTCGGCCAGGTTTACCTGAACGGAACAACCCGAACAGGCGGCATTCAGCACCGGATTCTGGCCGGTCTGGACCTGGGCAGCAAAGAATACCTGGCCGACTGGAATCAATCGCATGACCTGGATTCGGCAGGTACCTTCAACATTTACCGGGCGAATCGCGGACTCCCCAAATATGGCTTCCCTACCTTCGACCGGAGCCGGTCGCTGGCCCAACGGGCGGGCATTTATGGCGTCGTATCGCAAGCCTACACGGGGGCCTATCTACAGGATGAACTAGGCTTCCTCGACAATCGCATCCGCCTGACGCTGGCCGGGCGCTACACCGACGTACGCCAGAATTCGTACAACACGATCACGACCGGCAAGCGCTTTACGCCACGCGTTGGCCTGAGCGTTTCGCTCGGTCCGCAAACGGCAGTCTACGCACTTTACGATCAGTCGTTCGTTCCGCAAGCAGGTGTCCGGCGCGATGGTGGCGAAGTGAAACCCGTTACCGGTAACAACCGGGAGATCGGTATCAAGCGTGACTGGTTCGGTGGTCGCTGGAGCACGACGCTCGCGCTGTACAGCATCCTGCAAAACAATCAGAATGCCGCCGATCCGACTAACCGGGCGGGTGAGCAGTTTGTGGTTCAGTTCGGGCAAACAAAAACGCAGGGTATTGAATTCGACCTGCGCGGGGAAATCGTTCGGGGCCTGAACCTGGTTGCCAATTATGCGCTGACCGATTCAAAAATCGCGCAGTCGGCCACGGAATCACTGGTCGGGAACAAAGTGCCCGGCTATGCCAAACACAACGCCAATGCCTGGCTGAGCTACCGTGTACAGCAGGGTGTGCTACGTGGCTTCGGCGCGTCGCTCGGCTTCACCTATCAGGGCGACCGCACTACCTGGGCCTGGACCGGCGCAACAGGACAGCAGGCCTTACCTGACTATTTTAAACTCGACGGTGGTTTGTTCTGGGAAAAGGATCGGTTCCGGATTACGGCCAACGTGTTCAACATTGCTGACACCTACCTGTATTCGGGCTCGCCTTATCTGAGTTACTACTACTGGCAGGCAGAGCCGGGCCGTAACTCGCGCGTCGGTGTAACGTACAGCTTCTAGGTATCCAGGTTCACCTGGCAACGTATTGAATCAGCCCCTGATTCCCCGGCAATCGAACGCCGTACGGGAGTCAGGGGCTGACTTATTCATGAGCAGGGCAGCACATAGCCCTACGCCACCATCATGTACCGCTGGGATAGAAATGCAGTAAGGACCTATTCTGGGCACCTCGCATACGAATAGAACTAAAGACGTTACAAAGCAATCGAGATAAGATTGCGAAGCGTGTATGAACGCACGTTGCTTCTGCCCTGCATACCTATTTTTTCAACCAACCAACCCATTCAGTATATACTCATATCGACCAATTTTATACTTGGTAACTATTCGCACTCAAAAACAGGTTACATCGACCTCAAAGTAGTTTTACAACAGCCTTTAGCAGACAGGCTATACATACTTTTACAAGACCGCCCGTAATGCATTTAGCAGTACGTTGATCGTTACCAGACGATCAGCGCATCGGCAACGACGTAACTTGTTACTTTTTTGAACCTATGAAACACGTGTACTCAATAAAGTACATGCAGCTACTAGTATGTCTGCTCCTAACGGTGCCCGTATTAAGTCAGTCTGTTGATCTGACCGAACTAAAAAAGGTAAAGTTGTCGGGAGGGCTATCGGTCAACACCCTCTACAACTCGTACAACCCAACCGGAGCCGATCCATTGAGCTACTTCGTTTCCGGCAACGTAAATGTACAGGCACTCGGTACCACCATTCCGGTTACGCTTTCCTATTCCAGCCGAAAGTTTACCTATAGCCAGCCCTTTTCGTACAATCAGATTGGCATTCACCCAACCTACAAGTGGGCGACGGCGCACATCGGCATGTCGAATATGACATTTTCGCCGTATTCGCTCAGCGGACATCAGTTTAGCGGAGTAGGATTCGACTTGGCACCCGGCCGGTGGAAAATCAGCACTATGTACGGTCGGCTTGTGAAAGCACAGGAAGCAACCGAAACCACACCGGCCGCTTTTCAGCGTACTGGCATGGGTTTCCGAGTAGGGTGGCAGGGCGATAAATTAAGAGGTGGCGTAACGACCTTCTACGCCCGCGATAATCCAAACTCGGTTACGATTCCGGTTCGTCCTGATACAGCAGCGCCTTTCGAACAGCCAACCCCACTGGCAAACCTGGTCGTGGGCATCAATTTTGGTGCGACACTGTTCAATTTTCTTCAGTTTGACGTCGAGTATACAAACAGTGTATTGGAGCGCAACCGAACGATTACGGCGAAAGGAGCGCTCACCGCACCAGCGGCTCTGTTATGGCATCCAAACGCGACGGCGGAATCATATGGTGCGGTAAAAAGTACGCTGAACGCCGTCATGAAACGTACGAACACGGTCATTGGCGTAGGCTACGAGCGTGTCGATCCAAATTACCTAACGCTGGGCGGGTATTTTTTCACCAACGATTTCACCAACGTAACGCTGAATTTTTCGCAACCTTTCTGGGGCGGCAAAATCAACAGCAGCGGCTCAATTGGGGTACAGTGGGATGATTTGAAAAATGTAAAAACTAGTTCTCAGCGCCGGCTGGTGGGTAACCTGAACGTCATTGCCACCCCTTCCCCCCGACTGAACCTGAGCGCCAGTTATTCCAGTTTTCAAGCGTACACGTTTATCAACAATTCGATCCAGAACATTACGCGACTATCACCCCTGGAGCAGATCGACACGCTGAATTTTACTCAGATTACTCAGAATGCGTCGCTCAACGCGGTCTATCAACTCCGAACGACCGAGTCGAACGTACAAAGCCTTATGGCTAACGTTACGCTGATGGGTGTAGCCAACAAGCAAGGCGATATGGTTCGTCGGGGGCAACTGTCGGAAATTTTCAACGGTACAGTCAGCTATTCGTACGGATTACCCCGGCAGGCGCTGACGCTGACAACCGGCGTCAACGTAATGGATAGCTACATCAGTCGTAACCGGTTCAACTCCGTCGGCCCGACGGTTGGCCTTAACAAGGCGTTCCTGAACAATACCCTGCTGGCCGCCCTGACCAGTTCGTATTTGTACGCTACGGCAGAAACGTCGACCAGCGAAATTACCAACGCCCGGCTAACGCTGAATTATACGGCCCTACAACGGCACAACTTCACGTTTCTGCTGGCTAGTCTATGGCAGTCGACCCAATTGACTGCCACCGGCAATTTTATCACGGCAACGCTCGGTTACACCACCCGCTTCTAACGGCTTCCACGCCAACACACCGGCTGGTCCGGTCGTGACTTCATGCCCCTACACAGATGAGACGTACACTTCTACCGTACCTGATTAGTAGCCTTTTGTTACTAGCCTGCCTACCCAGTCATGGCCAGAACTACCCGGTACAGATACAGGCGCTGGCGAAACCGCCCTACACAACGTATCTGGCCGATCTGTCGAGCCCGACCAGCGAACAGCTTTATGTAACGCTGATGTTAAAAGACTTACAGCTGGCCAATCGGCAGGTCCGACTGAAAACGTCTATCGAGGGACCCGGTACCCGGATCATGGGAATGGACAACGTGGCCGCCCCACCGATCAACTTACTGCCCGGTTCGATGATTCAGCTGACAGGCAGCGACCTGGCCGTGTATTTCCGGCCTGAGAACCTACAGATTCAACCCGCACAGTACGCCCGACCCCTTCCGGAAGGCCTGTACCGCTTCTGCTTTACCGCTTTCGATTACCAGACGAATCAGCAATTGTCGGCAACGGTCTGCTCCAACTATGCTTGGCTACAGCGCAGCGATCCACCCCTCGTAGTGCTGCCCTCCAGCACGCAACCGGTTCCGGCTCTACCCGCCCAGCAGGTGCTGTTTCAGTGGATACCCCGCCATAGCCAAGTTAGCGCGGTCGACTACGAGGTAACCCTGACCGAGATTATCATTCCGCAGGGTTTCGGCGGTAATCCACAGAACCTGTTCTTCGCGCAGCCACCCTTTTTCACCACCCGCACGTCGGGCACTACCTTCCTGTACGGTCCGGGGAGCCCTCCGCTTACACCCGGTCGACTCTACGGATACCGGGTGCAGGCCGTACCTAAACCGGGGCAGGAAGGCCGGGTAGCCTTTGTGAATGATGGCTATTCCCAGGTTGGTTTCTTTGCTTACGGTGCCAGTGTTACCCAGAACGCGTTTACAACTCTCCAGAATTTACAAAAGCAATACACCAAGCCAACCCCTCCCGAAAGCATTGCCAAAACCATGAAGGGCCGGGTAGTCTGGTCATTCAAAAAAACCGAACTCGAACCCGATACCGCTCAGACAGACTGGGTCGTAAAAACAGCGGCCCGGGCCTATGGCGAAGTGACGCGCCGGGTGGCGTCGCCCGGCGAAAAAAGCAGCGTTGCCAACCCACTCGAAAACGCACAGGTAAGCGTACTAGCCAACGGTCGACTCATCGGCACCGCCAAGACGGACAAAGACGGCAACTACGTACTGAATGGATTCAACCCCGACGTGTTGGCGGGCGTATCAACACTGACGGTACGGGCTACATCAACGGACGATTTCGCCCCCCTCACTCGCATCGTATCAATTCAGCGTGGACAGGCTAACTATGATCTGGGACAAAGCACGCTGATTGCACAAACTTTTCGGTTTGCATCGCAACTGGTGTCGGCCAATATTCCCAAGGAAGACCTTAGTATACGGCTGCTGCGTCGGAAGGACATCGTTGCGCGCCTGCCTTACTTGGTCAGAGAAGGCAGCGACAGCCGTGAGGACGTAACATACAACGGTCAGTCGTACGTCAGCATCGCGACATTGACCTCGGCGCGGGCGGCCCGGCGTATCTTCTACAATACCACCGGGGGCGATCAGTTGGTCGTGCAGGTACAGGCCAGAGGAAAGTCGCCAATGTATTTTCCGCTGAGTCCGTTCAACGAAACGGCCGGGCCAGACGGCAACAAGCCCTTGCTGTATCTGAAGCGGAACTACACGTATAAAAGCACGATAACACTGGCGGGTAAAGTGGGCACGCGATCACCCAGTTTCGTACCCCGTGAAGGCGTTCGCGTTACAGTCACCATCGCGCAGGCCGACCGGCTTGATGGACTCAAAGGCGACTTTACGAAAACCGTCACGACCGACCGAACGGGACAGTATACACTAGCTGAACTACCCTTGCTTCGGAAAAACGGGCAACTAGCCCTCCAGGCCGTCGACAATACACTGTCGCCGACCCCGCAGACCGAAACAATGTCCTTCACGGGTAATGAGATACTGGAGAAAGACATTACCCTACGTTCGACGGTTTCGCTGGTAGCCGGTGTGCTGAACGATCAGTACGGCAAGCCCGTCAGTGGTGGTCTCGTCAAGGTACAGGCAACGGGGCAACTCATCCGTACCAACGAATACGGCTTTTTTATCGTCAAAGCCTACGGCACCAGCCCTGTATCGATTCAGTTGGCGGCACCCGGCTTCGATCAGCAATCGGTAACGTACCAGGCCGGACGATTCAGTTGGAACGAGCGTAATCCCGGCGAGAACAGCCGCACCTGGGAACGCACGCTGGGCGGCTACAAAAGCGTGAGCCAGCTATTAAACGCTGCCGGCGCATCGACATTATCGGCCAGCCTGCTGGGATATGGCGACGAAACAGTAACCAGTGTGTACGAGCGGCTGGTGCTACCCAACGAACAGCTGGGCAGTATGACCGATGCTGGCGTTGTCACGATTCGGAATCAACAGGGGATCGTCCAATTCGTAACCACCCTGAACGGTAGTCCTACAGCGGCCCGGATCGAAATCAGTGATGGTAAATCGGGCGAAACCGGTGCGAACGGCTGGGACTATTCGGGCGCGGGCGATGTCATCCGCTACAAGGTTGTACCCGTCAGTAATCTGACGCCTTACCTGCCCATATCGGGTGAAGTGACGGTTACGGCCGGCGAGAAAAAAACAATTACTATCGCGCTGGAGAAAGCGGTCGTTCTGAAAGGAACGATCACGCAGAAAAGCGACAAGAAACCGGTTGCTGAGGCTACAATCGAAGTCGATGAGCTACCCTACAGCACTACGTCCGGTGCCGATGGTTCCTACAAACTATACCTGCCTTATAACCGCGAAATGCGGGTCAAGGCAAAGAGCAAAACGCACAATACGACCGCTTTTTCGACAACGTTGCTCGACACGCGCAACTACGATTTCGTACTGGACGAGCGCGACACGACGCTGCCTGAATTAAAAACTATTCTGGGCTACACCATCGACGCGGAGAAGCTGGAACGTATCTCGGAGAAGACGGTCAGAGTCTCGGGGAAGCTTACATTGCCCACGGGTATGGCGTTCGAGTCCGCCGGTGCAAAAACACTGACCTTTACCAACGTCCTTGTCGACGTCGACGAGGAAGGCGACAGCCGTCCCCAGCGAGAGATTGTCTTCAAGGAGACAGAGCTGGAATTGAAAGCGTTCAAGTTTGCGCCGGTTATACTGGAAAGCCGGGCCGGATTGACCCTTCGACGCTTCGTAGCGGAGGAAACGGTCGGTTTACTTGGCGGTAGCCGGCTGCGCCTGAATACAGACCGGCTTCAGGATGCTGGTGGGTTTACGCTTAATCTATTACCCCGTACGACACTGACGTTTGTCGACCCCAACGACGAGCGGGGCAAACTCAGTGAATTACTGGCCGGTGAGCTAAAGGACTTTGCCCCGGCTTTCTGTAATCTCAAATCATTCCCGGCCGTGCTGTCGTCGGCCAAGTACAAGCTTGCGTTTGACCTGAAGACAACCCCGATTACCGGTTTATCCAAGGAAGCGAAAGACCGACTCGAAAAAGATAGCGAGAAGTTTTTCCCATTTCAGGTCACGTTTCTGACCTTTCTCTTCGACAAAGAGAAGTGCGCGCTTACGGAGAAAGGTATTGAGTTTGTTGGTAAGGTGCGGCTTCCGCAGGCAGCTAGATTTAAGTGGCTGAACGACGATGTCGAGATCGAGAAACTCACCATCGGCACCAAACTCGAACTTAAAGAACTAGCACTTAAAATCACCGACAAATCCCCCCTGGAAGCCAAAATGGGCAGTTGGCGGGCCCGGCTTAACCGACTGATTATCTACGACAACTTCAAGGGCGTTGGTTTCGGCGGCCGCATTGCCACAACCGACAACAAGGATAACGACCTGATTATCGACAAGTTGTACTATGTAAATCAAGGAAGCGGCCTTAAGATCGGGGGTAAGATTACGCTCCCCAAAGACGGCTATAAAGTAAGTTCACTGAAGTTCACGACGCCGAAAGGCTTCGAAGTAGCGTACCTGTCGGCGAAGAAAGCGTTCGAGATCGACGGCACACTTAAAATCGACTACACCGGCACCGCCAAAAGTTCAATCTTTACGCTGTTTCCGCTGGAAGTACAGCGCTTTACATACCGGAGCAGTCAGGAAATGCTGGTGGCGATCAAGGCCAACGCCAGCCTGATGCTGGGTCCGGTGAAGGTTAATATCCGGCGGTTTCTGTTTAACCGGGGCATAAAGATGACCGTCGATGAGATGAACACGCTCATGCAGCGGGACTCGACGGAAAACGCCAGTCTGGCCAGCAACAGCCGGTTCAGCGCCCCGGAATCGAGAGCCAGGGACGCGGTTGGCGAAGAAAGCCTGCAAGCGTTCGACGAACTAGGGGCCAAAGACGAAGATCGGGAAGTACCCTTTGCCGAATCGCAGGTGTCGTGGGGCATTGGTGTGGCCGGGGGCGTTGAACTCGATGTCCGATCGATGCAGGTTAAAAGCGACGCGTCGGTACTGGTTGTCGACAACGCCGGTTCCGTACAGGTTCGCGTCAACGAGTTTTTCTTCCTGATTGATAACAGCAGTTTTAAAGCCGAAATCCGCGCTAAAACCGTCAACACCGACGTTCGGCAGGGCTTCGAAGGGTCGGGCAATTTCGAAACTCTCTCGCGCAAGTTTGCCTGTAGTTTCAAGTATTACAAAGTGGGCCCGGCGGCATCCGACCTCGAACTCGGACTGGCCTTGATTGCCTCAACGCAGATTCCGATGGGCTCGGTTACCTGGACACAGCTCGGCGGGGCCATCGACTTCAACATCCGGGAGAAAAAGTACTACGTCGCACTCATGGGGGCCCTGACTCCTACCGGCGTCGACAAGAAGCTGGTTGAGTTCGACCGGGTTAAAGTCAGTATTCTGTTCGACCTGATCGAATGCGGGGCCAAACCCGTCATCAAAGGATCGGCCGGGGCTAAAATCAACCAGACCGACTGGGGCGTTGCCACTGTCACGCTTGATTTCTGCCGGACGCGCCTGATCGTGGACCTCAACAGTGACGTCGAGATTCTGAAAGGGTTCGCCAAGCTGCGCGTCAATGCCTTGCTGTACGCGAAAACCAACATGGCGTTTTTCGGCTGCAACGCCCGGCTTAACATCCCTAAAATCGGCGACGCTAACGTACTCATTGCGATCGGCATCAGCGCCCGCCGGGATCAGATTCCTGAAGCCGCAGCCATCTGGCGGCAGGTATCCAGTTACGCACTCGACGACAATGGGCAGTACTTCAACGGAGTCAATGTCCGGGGCGACGCCAAGATTGCCCAGCAGGAAGGCGGCTACAGTATCAATCTGGGTATCGGCGACGCCAGCTTCCGGTACCGGTACTGGGCCGACGCGTCGCTGGAGTTTTACGGGCGCTTCGCACGGGCTGAGTTTGGTGTCTACGGTCGCGTTCGGGCCGGCGGCAGTGCTTCGGTCAACCTGCTGGGGGCCGGTTTCAATGGTGGAGCCGACGCGAGTGTCGAAATCAGAGGGGGCTACGGCGAATCGCAGGGCTGGTATTTCAATGGCGAAGCCATGCTCCGGTTCTACCTCGACAACGACAGCGGACGGGGTTGTAACTCCGCCGGGATGCGCTGGTGTTCGAAAGAAATCTGCGTCGGCTATCCCTGCGGTTGGGGCGATTGGTGCCATAAATGCTGGGGCGTCCCCTACCCCTGCGGTTTTTCCTTCAAACTCTGCCGCGATGTCAAAACCTCTTTCAACTGGCATTCACGGTAATCATCATTCTCCGGACCGAGTAGTATGCGAACACGATTCATTTTTTTTATAGGATTACTCCTGCTGATGAGCCCAAATCTGCGGGCACAGAACAGCGACACGAAACAGGGGCTGTTGATTCTTCCTTCACCAAGAGGCAACTACCTGGTCATAACGTCAATGCAACCCAAACGTGAGGACGCATCGCTGCTGGCCAGTACGGCTTATTTTCAGATCGAGCGCACGGAATTGACCAACAAAATACTGGAAAAAGGGGCCACCAAGGGGAAGGAACTAGGTTCCGATACCGTGGGGCGAAACCCGACCCGTGAACTACTGAAAACGCAGATGATCACGAAGTTCAGCCGACCGAAGACGATCGCTGACCTGCGCCGGCTGGTGGGTGACGAATACCTGAAACTCCTCCGGGAGGCAACAAAAACGACCACCGATGAGGCCCTGCTCGCTTACCTGGCAACCCACGGCAATCCGGAAGACTACAGCTGGCTAGCGGGTAGCATCGACCTGCAACTAGTGCTGGGCACGGTGTTTCTGGACAAGGACGTCAACGCCGGGCTGGTCTATTACTACCGCATTACGCAGGTCGACAAATCGGAAAACCGGCTACCCTGGAGCGAAGGGTTTACCGTAGCCGGGGCCGAAAACACGGCGCTCAAACAACTCAAGGCCCAGACAACGCAGATCGTCGGGCAGGACAGCCTGGTGGCTATGACCTGGAAACTACCCGTCAACCAGTTCAAACCGGCGCAGCCCGCTACGATACCCACAACCATCAACGTCGATGATCCGCAGTTTCGCCAGGCCATAGCCGTCCACCTGACGTCCCCGGAACTGGTACGTGCCTCGGTTCGGATGTACACGGGTACCGAGTGGAAAGCCGGGCCAACCCTGATCCCGACGCTGACAGCCAAGGGTGATACGCTGGTTTTTTACTGGCAGAAAAACTGCGTACCGGAAGAAGCCGTACGCGCCTGCATCATTCCGCAGGATCTCGTCTACAACACCGGATCGCCGTCGGATACGGCGACAGCCGTCGCTATTAGCCAACAGAACCTGGTGTTGCTTTACGCAGCTAAATCGCTGGACACGACCGACGCCGTTCGGGTTAGCTGGGCCCGACTACCGCAGAAACCGTACTACACGGGTATTGAACTGATGCGCGACAACGGAGCCGACAGCACGTTTTCGATCGTGGCCCGGCTAACGGCGCAGGATTCGCTTTTCTACGATTATACCGTACGGCCCGGTATTAACTACACCTACCGCCTACGGCCGCTATTTATTCCACTACAAGGCTTAGAGCAGTCTGTTGCGGCCGAAACCGTGGGTTCTTGTACCAAGTTCAGCCGACCACTGCCCGTTTCCGATTTACAGGTTCGTACCGAAGGGCCGCACGTACGGGTGACCTGGAAAGGAGCCACCAGCCCCAGTCTGTTTGGCTACTATGTCTACCGGGGTACCGCGAAAGACAGGTTGTCGCTGGTTAGCGGAACGATTCGCAACGCCACAACCTACCTCGACACGGCGGGTGTACTGAGCGGTCGAACGGAGTATTTCTACAGCGTGATGACGATGAATCTGACCCAGGATACCAGCAACCTGGTCCCACCGGTATCCATTCGGCCTACGCGGTACATCGAAACGACATATCCTAAGATCGTCGATGCATCACTGATTAACAAAGCAGCCTGGCTGAGTTGGAACGACGTACGGACGCAGGATAATATTCTGATCGGCTTCGTCGCCCAACGGCGAATCGGATCGACGGGTGCATTCCAGTCGGTGAGCAGCCAGCTATTGACCCAGCCCTCCTTTACGGACACCACGCTACAGGCCGGCCAAACGGTCTGGTATCGGGTAGCGGCCGTGACAGCATTCGGCGATACAACAACGTTCTCCGAGCCAACGGAAGTCGTCGTTCCCCGCCCGGCTCCCGATCCGGTCTTTACGTTCTACGCCCGCAATGTCACCCAGGGCGTAGAAGTTAGCTGGCCCGGCGTATCGAACGGATTGCGGCAGAAATACGGCATCTACCGCCGGAATGCCGATAGTGATGACTTCGTCAAGATTGGCGAAGCCGAGGGCAGCAGCACCCTCTTTATTGATACTCAGGTGAATAGCGGGATCAAGTATGTGTACTCAATCACGGCCATCGAAGCCGCCAACCGTGAAAGCAAACGCGTGAAATCAGTGGCCGTAATCCGGGACTAGTCCCTCAGTCAGCATCATGAAAAAACTAGCTACTTATCTCTGCCTGTCACTTCTGGCCCTGTTGCTGGCCCTACGCTCGTCGTACGGACAGGTAGCGCTACCCGCCGAAATAACCGAGTCAAACTGTAAGGCTAAACTAGTCCCCGACAAAACGTACACGCTATTCAACCAGGACGTTCGGTTTCGATTTTTCTTTCCTCGTAATGGCAATAACAATCAGTTGTCTTTTGCGGTGACGTCCAATATGTTTTTTGTCAAGGTGTCAAAGGGGGGCTCCATCACCATGACACTTGACGAGGCAGACAACCCCAAAAAAAATAACCTGGACTATATACTGTGGGGGCCCTACGACAATTTAACTGATCCCGGCACTAAGGTACTCGACAAGCCGGTCGATTTTGTCAGTTCGTCAACTTACCCGTACAACAACGGAACCAGCGTACAGACATTCAACCTGACACCCCGTACGGGCCAATACTACCTGCTGTTCGTCGACAATGTCGACAAACTGGCGCGTACGTTTAAAATGACCTACGCATCCGGTGATGGAGGGGCTATCGATACCAGTCCCATCGGCGATACGCCAACCATCAGTGGTCAGCCCAATGCTGGTGCCGTTTGCGCCGGAGGCACCTTATCACTGGCCGTTACGGCAACCAACGCCACATCTTACCAATGGCGATTGAATAATAACGTCATCAGCGGAGCGACCGATGCCACCTATACCAAAACTAACTTTACTAACAGCAATGCCGGGCAGTACGACGTAATTGTCTACGGTAGCACAGGTTGTTATGCGCTCAGCAACGCCATCACCGTCAATACGACGACAGGCGGGGTACCGTCGATTACGAGTCAGCCGGGGGGCATCAACACCTGTACAGGGCAGTCGGCCACGTTCAACGTCACGGCCAGTGGCAGCAACCTGACGTACCAATGGCGCAAAAATGGCGCGCCGATCAGTGGCGCAACCAGCGCCAGTTATTCACTGGCTGGCGTTACCACCAACGATGCGGGTCAGTACGACGTAGTCATCAGTACGGCCTGTGGTACCGTCACCAGCAGTTCGGCAACGCTCACCGTACAGGCAGCAGCGGTCATCACGAGTCAGCCCACGGCGCAGCAGCGTTGTTCGGGCGAATCGGCAACGTTTCAGGTTGTCACATCGGGCAGCGTAACGGGGTATCAGTGGCGCAAAAACGGCACACCTATCGAGGGGGCAATCAACGCGACCTATTCGCTCGCGAACGTTACCAGCGATAATGCGGGGCAGTATGACGTACTAATCAACGGCCCCTGTGGTACACAGAACAGCAGTCAGGCCAGCCTGACCGTCCGTACCCCCATTTCGATTGCCAACCAACCCGCGTCGCAAGCCGTCTGTCCAGGAGGTTCGGTAACACTTCAGGTAACAGCTACGGGCGAAATCACGGGCTACCAGTGGCGCAAAAACGGCAACCCAATCAACGGAGCAACGGCTTCCTCGTTAGCATTGTCCAACCTGACCAACAACGACTCGGGATCGTACGATGTCATCGTTCAGGGCCCCTGCGGGACTGTGACCTCGTCGGCCGCTACACTTACCGTTCCCACCGACCTACAACTGACACCAACGGCAACATCGGCAACCTGCTTTCAGGGTAGCAATGGACAGGCCAGCGTAGTCGTAAGTGGAGGAACCAGTCCGTACACGTATCGCTGGAACACGAACGCAACAACAGCTGCCATCGACGGCCTGACCGCCGGCACCTACTCTGTCGTCGTTACTGACGGAATCGGTTGCTCGAAAACAGCTAGTGTAGCTATCGGTCAGCCGACGCAACTGGTTCTGGCGACGACCAGCACGGCCATTAAATGCGCGGGCGGTACTGACGGTAGCGCCACCGTCACAGCCACCGGTGGTACCGCTCCCTATACTTACCGCTGGAATAACGGGGCCACCACCGCTACCGCCAGTGGACTGATCGCTGGGGAGTATCAGGTTATCGTCACTGACGCCAACGGTTGTCAACAACAGATCAGCGCGTTCATTAGCCAACCCAGCCCACTGGTGCTGACCACGACCAGCACCGCCATTAAGTGTTTTGGGGGCAGCGATGGCAGCGCCACCGTCACGGCCACCGGCGGTACCGCCCCCTACACCTACCGCTGGAGCAACGGAGCCACAACACCCACCGTCAGCAACCTCACCGCCAGCGACTATCAGCTTGTTGTCACCGACGCCAACGGCTGTCAACAGACAACCTCGGTAGCCGTTGCGCAACCCGCCACGCTGCTAACGCTGACCAGTGCCAACAGCCCAGCCAAGTGCTTCGGCAGCAGCGATGGCTCAGCCACCGTCACCGCCACCGGGGGCGGCACCACCTATTCTTACCAGTGGAGCACCGGGGCCACCACCCCCACCACCGCTGGACTAGCCGCCGGCACCTATCAGGTCTCCGTCACCGACAACAACGGTTGCCTAAAGACCACCAACGTCACCATCGCCCAGCCGACGCAGCTGGCTCTGACCACAACCAGCACCGCTGTCAAGTGCTTTGGCAGCAACGACGGCAGCGCCACCGTCACGGCCACCGGCGGTACCGCTCCCTACACCTACCGCTGGAACAGCGGAGCGACTACCGCTACCGCCAGTGGACTGATCGCTGGGGAGTATCAGGTTACTATCACCGACGCCAACGGCTGTCAGCAAGCCACCAGTCTACAAGTTACCCAGCCGACTCAGCTGGTGTTGACCACTAGCAGCACCGCTGTCAAGTGCTTCGGGGGCAATGATGGCACAGCCACCGTCACAGCCACCGGTGGTACCGCTCCCTACACCTACCGCTGGAGCAACGGAGCCACCACCGCTACCGCCAGTGGACTGATCGCTGGGGAGTATCAGGTTACTGTCACCGATGCCAACGGCTGTACAAAAACAGCCAGCGTCACCGTCATCCAGCCGACTCAGTTGGTGTTGACTACGAGCACTACGGCCGTTAAATGCTTTGGCGGCAGCGACGGCAGCGCCACCGTCACAGCCACCGGCGGTACCGCCCCCTACACCTATCGCTGGAGCAACGGAGCCACAACACCCACCGTCAGCAACCTCACCGCCAGCGACTATCAGCTTGTTGTCACCGACGCCAACGGCTGTCAACAGACAACCTCGGTAGCCGTTGCGCAGCCCGCCACGCTGCTAACGCTGACCAGTGCCAACAGCCCAGCCAAGTGCTTCGGCAGCAGCGATGGCTCAGCCACCGTCACCGCCACCGGGGGCGGCACCACCTATTCTTACCAGTGGAGCACCGGGGCCACCACCCCCACCACCGCTGGACTAGCCGCCGGCACCTATCAGGTCTCCGTCACCGACAACAACGGTTGCCTAAAGACCACCAACGTCACCATCGCCCAGCCAACGCAGCTGGCTCTGACCACGAGCGCTACAGCCGTCAAGTGCTTTGGCGGCAACGACGGCACGGCAACTGTCACGGTCACCGGGGGTACCGCTCCCTACACCTACCGCTGGAACAACGGAGCGACTACCGCTACCGCCAGCGGACTGATCGCTGGGGAGTACCAGATTACTGTCACCGATGCCAACGGCTGTCAGCAAGCCACCAGCCTACAAGTTACCCAGCCGACGCAACTGGTGTTGACCACTAGCAGCACCGCTGTCAAGTGTTTCGGGGGCATTGATGGCACAGCCACCGTCACGGCTACGGGCGGTACCGCCCCCTACACCTACCGCTGGAGTAACGGAGTCACCACCCCCACCGCCAACGGTTTGACTGCCGGCCCCTACTCAGTTACCGTCACTGACGCCAACGGCTGTACCAAACTCATCGATGTACAAGTTATCCAGCCGACTCAGCTGGTGCTGACTACGAGCGCTACAGCTGCCAAGTGCTTCGGGGGTAACGATGGCAGTGCAACGGTCACGGCCACCGGGGGAACCGCCCCCTACACCTACCGCTGGAGCAACGGGGCTACTATCCCCACCGTCAGCAACCTCACCGCCGGCCCCTACTCGGTTACCACCACCGATGGTAACGGTTGCGCAAAAACCAGCACTATCGACGTTGCGCAACCCGCCACGCTGCTGACCCTAACGACCAGTACTACAGCTACCAAGTGTTTCCTGAGTCAGGACGGCAAAGCGACGGTCGCCGTCGCAGGTGGTGGAACGAGCTACACCTACCAGTGGAGCACCGGGGCCACCACCCCCACCGTCGAAGGGTTACCGGCGGGAACGTACTCAGTGCAGGTAACCGACAATGTAGGTTGCGTCAAGACGGCCAGCACCCAGATCAGTCAGCCGGCAGTACTCGTGTTAACCACCGCCAATACCGCTGTCAAATGCTTTGGGGGCAACGACGGCACCGCGACTGTCACCGCATCGGGTGGTACCGCTCCCTACACCTACCGCTGGAGCAACGGGGCAACAACGGCGAGCATCACTAGCCTGACAGCAGGCAGCTATACCGTGCGGATCAGCGACGCCAATGATTGTCAGCAGACCGTCACCGTTACCGTTAGTCAGCCAACGAAAGTAGGGTTGACGCTGCAAAAAGACGACGTCAAGTGCTTCGGGGGCAGTGATGGCGCGATAACGTCGGCACCCACGGGCGGTACCGGCGCATACAGCTATGCCTGGAGTACCGGCGCAACGACACCGACCCTGAATGGGCTGGTAACGGGTGCTTATCAACTAACTATCACCGACGGAAACACCTGTGTACAGACAGCCGGCATACAGGTTGACCAACCGACCCTCGTTGTTCTTACCAGCAGCAGTACGCCCGTCAAATGCTTCAACGGTAGTGACGGCGTAGCAACAGTGGTTGCGACGGGCGGCAAAGGTGACTACACCTACCGCTGGAATAACGGCGCGACCGTAGCGGCAGCGAGCGGTTTAGCCGCCGGTACCTACTCGGTCAACGTAGCCGATGCCAACGGTTGTACCAAAACCACCAGCATCGACGTTACGCAGCCAGCCGCCATCACCCTGACCCCCACCATCACGGCTGCCAACTGCTTCAGCAGCAGCGACGGTAGCGCAACCATAGTGGCCACCGGGGGCGTGGGCAACTACACCTACCGCTGGAGTACGGGCGCTACCACACCGGTACTCCGGGAGGTGTCGGCGGGTACGTACTCCGTGGTCGTAAGCGACGGCAATAGCTGCGTAAAAACGACCAGCATCACCGTCACCCAACCCACCGAACTCATCCTGACAATTGCCAGTACCGCTGTCAAGTGTTTCGACGGCACTACCGGCACGGCCACCGTCACGGCAGTCGGCAGCGTGGGCAATTATACGTACAGCTGGAACACGGGCGCTACAACGAGCGCCATTGCGAGTCTTACGGCCGGCACCTACCAGGTTACGGTTAGCGACGCCAACAATTGTCGACAGAAAGCCAGCGTCGAAGTCAAGCAACCCGACCAATTGCGGTTTACACTGCAAAAAGAAAACGTCAACTGTTTCGGTGGTAGCGACGGTACCATTTCGCTCAGCGCCAAGGGCGGTACCGGTGCTTATCAGGCCCTTGTCAACGGCACAGCGACTGCGTTCTCGGCGGGCGAACAGCACCGGATAACCGGACTGGTTCCGGCAACATACCAGCTGACTGTGGCCGATGCCAATGCCTGTCAGACCACCGCACAAACGGCCCTCATCGAACAGCCCAAGCAGCCAGTAACCGTCGCCCTGACCACCGCCACTAATCCACGCGGCTTCGGCCTGACCGACGGCTCGATCAGCGTAGCCATTGCGGGGGGAACCCCGCAGTATCAGACCCTGTGGACAGCAGGTGCAGGCGGTAGTGCCGGAGCCGGTCAGTCGACAAACGGTGGTACGGTTAACACGATCACGCAAATCGGCGACGACACCTACACAATTACCGTACAGGACGCCCGGTACAGTGCAGCTACCCAGAAAGAAGGCTGCATGGCAACGCTGACCCAACGGCTCACTCAACCGCCTAAGCTGACGCTGACGCTGACAGCGACGCAGCCCGTTTCCTGCTTCGGCCGGCGCGACGCCCGGATTCTGGCGACCGCTGATGGTGGCGTACCGTTGGCAACAGCCGACAAGTACACCATTCGGTGGCAGCAGATTGCCGGTGGTACGACTGTCCCACTCAATACGGAGGGATTAGCTATTCAAAATCTACCCGCCGGTACATACCGGTGCATCATCGCGGACAAAAATGGCATTACCCAACAGGCGGACCTCGTACTGACTGAACCAGCCAAGCTGGTCGCCGATGCGACGGGTATTACCAACAACCTGTGCTACAACGACCAGAAGGGCACGGCTACGGTACAGATACAGGGGGGAACCTCACCGTACCGGGTCGACTGGAGTACGGGGGCGACGGGTATATCGCTCACTAGTCTGAAAGCGGGCCGTTATCTGGCTATCGTCAGCGATCAGAATGGCTGTTCGGCCGAAGTACCGGTTCGTATTCAAGAGCCCACGGCGCTGGCCGTCTCAGTTCTTGATAAGCTAAACCCTACGTGTGCCGGTCGCTGCGACGGGCGCATTCAGACAACCGCTAAGGGCGGAGTACTACCGTATACGTTTAGCTGGAACACGGGCCCGGCAACGGCGTCGCTGGTAAACCTCTGCGGGGGTGACTATGCCCTGACGGTGCGCGATGCCAACGGCTGTCGGGTAACGACGCCAACCGTGGCACTGGTAACACCGGCCTCTAAGACGCTATCGGTATCGGCCGATCGCACGATCTGTGAGGGCCAAACGCTGCAACTTAACGCTACGCAGCCCGGCACGAACACTTACGCCTGGACCTTACCCAACGGAACGACATCGGCCAACCCCCGACAAGCCATTGCGCAGGCAGGCCCGTACCAGATCACTGTGACTGATAGTGTGGGCTGCTCAGCCAGCAACGCCTTCACCGTTCGCGTAACGCCGATGACGGCGCAACTTACGTTTATCATCGCCAGTCAGGGCATCGTCGGTGACACGATTGTGGCCGTCAACGTCAGCGACGGCAACGCTCAGTTTGAGTGGATTCTGCCCGCATCGGCACGTGTACTAAGCAAGACCAGTTCACTGGTCACGTTCATCTGTACGCAGACTGGGGCTTACCAGATCGGCCTACGCGGATCAAACGGCACCTGCGAAGCGGAGGTGTACAAGACACTCACGATCAAACCCGAATCCGGCCGCAGGGCCGCGCCGGCCGAGCCAACCCCGACGGCAGTCATCGTGTACCCTAACCCAACCGCCGGGCAGTTTCGGGTACAGGTCGATTTCGGTAGCGTCACGACGGCGCGCCTGTCGGTAATCGACTTACGGGCGGGCCAGTCGGTCTACACTACACAGTTGGCCGGTCAGTCGACGTATGATCAAGCCATCGACCTGCCCGACCTGCCCGCCGGCTCGTATATCGTCCAGATCAGCACGGCTACTCAGCAAGTCACCAAACGTATTATTATCAACCGCTAGACGGTTCCTCATTTATGAAAGCTACCCTGGGTTTTTGGCTCCTGAGTCTCGCTGCGCTAACCAGCAGTGCCTGTTACCGGGAAATGAGTATTCCTGTCAAGGCCGACTTTTCGATAAAAGCGACCAACGATAACTTCACGCCCCCGGCGTCGATTCAATTCACCAACCTAACCACTGGAGCGGATGCCTACCAATGGACGTTTCCGGGGGGAACTCCCGGTACGTCGACGGACAAAACACCCGCCCCTATCCGGTACACAACTGCCGGCTCGTACACGGTAAAGCTGGTTGTCTCCAACGTCGACGGTGAGCAGGGCACGAAGGAACTGACGTTGAAAATCGGGGATAAACTGGTACCGGCGTTCCAGGCCGAGGTGGTTGGCAATTTATACCCGCCCGCCACCATCAACATCAAAAACCGGTCGCTGGGGGGCGACCGGGTTGTGTGGACGTTCGATGGTGGATCGCCCGCGACATCGACGGATGCTAATCCCAGCGTGACGTTTGCTACCCCCGGCCCGCATAAAGTGTCGCTGCAGTTGTTCTACGGCAGCTTCGCCCAGCAAAAAGATACGACCATTGTCGTGGCACCCGACCTGGCACCCGCCTTCACCTATCAGTTATCGCCCGAAGACTACGATGAAGAAGCCCCCCTGACACTGACAACGCAGAACCAAACGGTGGGCGGGACATCGTATACCTGGTCGGTGGAAGGCGGTACCGTTGCCAGCCCAACGGCTAAGGAAACGGCCATCACCTTCGCGAAAGAAGGCACATATACCATTAAACTCGACGCTGGCAATACCAAGAAAAACCAATCGGTCAGCCGTACGATCGTGGTGAAACCCAATCGTAACCTGTACACGCTGACTGATGTAAAATTGGGTATCAATGCGGCTCAGAAAACAATCGGCAGCTTTCTGTCGACGAGTCAGAACCGAGTTTTCAAAGCGGATGAGGTGCTGACGGCCAAAGACGGCGCATCGATTGACGTGGTATTTTTCGGCCTGAATCCGTCGTTTACCTACAACCGTTTCGTGTCGCCGACTGACGCAGGCAATCTGACGTTCGATGATATTCCGGGCGCGCAGGCCGTGCGGTTCGTCAACCTGCTGGAAAACTGTCAGACCTGTTCGACCATAACGGCGACGCAGTTTGAGCAGATGACTGACGATACGTGGCTACGGACGCTACCGATTCCTGAGCAGGGCGAAACGGTTGGCTTTTCCAACAAACAAGTTCCCCGGTTTGTGCTTTTTCAGACGCAGCAGGGCCGTAAGGGTATTATCCAGATCTCCCGATTTGTCGAAGCCGGGGAGTCATCGTACGTACTGTGTTCGGTGAAAGTGATGAAAGAAACCCGCTGACAGACGAGCGATGTTATACACGTATTGTACATTACAGCCTTATTAGCATACCATCATCTGCCCACCCGGCGCTCACCCTCATTCATGAAGTGGCTTTTACGGAGTACGCACATATTGTTGATCACCTGGCTGATGTCCTGCCAGCAGCCAGCCAAGCCCGCAGCGGATCAGCGCGCCCGTTTTCTGGCCGATAGTGCGACACAGCTACGGTTCATATGGGCGGGTAATGAGGAGTACCAGCAGAAAAAAGGCTTTGCGTCGTTTGCCAGAAGCCTTGCCTATTATGACAGTGCACAGGCCATTGCCGACCGCTGGAAAAATCGCCGGATGCTAGCCAGGGCCGTCAATGCCAGGGGCCGTGTGTACGATGCCTGGGACAAAGAGCCGCAACGAACGATCTATTACTACGGGCGGACATCCGAACTGTACAAGCCGATGGCCGACGAACGATACCGCTATCTGTACACGACTCATTTGTTGGCACACGCCTACGAAAAAGCGCGGGATACCCTCCACACTACGGCGGTGCTCAACCGCTTGTACGACGAAATGCAGAGCCAGGATACGGCCCTACTGAAGACCTACACCTTCATCCCGGAAATGGCCCACATCGCCACGGGTGTAGGAGCCTATGCGCTGGCGACCAAGATTCTGACGAACCTGACCCGTCGCGCCTGGATTGCCAATGATTCCTCGACGTATAACTTTTTGGATCATTATTATTTGACGCGGAGCCGAATCGATGCGTTTACGAAGCAGCGACGGTCCTCTCCGTACGTCGATTCGTTGACCAATGTATTCAGCCAGAGTCGTAACCTGCTCGACAGTCTTTACTACGCCGAAAACCTGGCACGGATACACCGGCAGCAGCAACACCACGAAGCAGCCAGTCAATACTACGCGCTCGTTAATGATCTTACCCATCGACTTAACAATTCGGGTGCCGTTGCGCAGATGCAGGACGCCCTTGTCAGCAGTGAACTGCTGGTAGAAAAAAACAAAATGGCTTACCAGACTGCCGTACGCGAGGCCCGATGGCAAACCATCTGGGTCTTATCTGTACTGCTGATAGTGATCAGCCTGCTGAGTTTCTACCTGTACCGCCGGAACAGACTGGTCGAAACGCAGGCGAAGCGGTTGTCGCAGTTGAATGAGCAACTCGACGAGCAGGTTGTTCAGGTTCAGTTGCTCAACAAGGAGATTCAGCACCGGGTGAAAAATAACCTGTCGATGATTTACAGCCTGCTGCGAATGCAGGAGCGCAATACCGACCACCCTGAAACCCTGATCCAGTTGCAACAGGCCCGGCTGCGGGTTGAATCCATCGCTACGCTCCACAGTCAGTTGGTCGGTGACGAAGGACCCGTCGATTTACACCGTTACATCAAAACGATGCTCGATTCCGTTGTGGGCTGCTACGACAAAGCCGTTACCACGAACTTCGCCATTGCACCGGTTTCGCTGCCACCCAAATGTTACCTGCCTCTCGCCCTCATCCTGACCGAATGGGTCACGAATTCGCTCAAACACGCGGTTCCGCGCAAGCCCATCGACACGCTGTATATTAACATCGCGCTCGATCAGGACAAAGATGCCCTACGGGTTGAGTATAGCGATAACGGACAACTCACTGGTCAGCCAGCGATGCCGGGCCTGGGTATGGACATCATCGGCTTGCTGGTTCGGCAGATCAAAGCGACGTTAACGACCCCACCCACCCACCCTTACCACTATAAACTGACACTCGTCTGTGGTTGATTCATTCGCAATATTGATCGTGGAAGACGAACTGCTGATAGCCGAGACGTTGCGTTACAGCCTGGAAGATTTGGGGTTCAGCGTCAGTGGCGTTGCCAACACGTACGATCAGGCCATTGCCTTTATCGACCAGTTCCGGCCAGACCTCACGCTGTTAGACATCAATCTTAATAGTGAGCAGCCCGATAACAATGGCCTTGCCCTAGCCAGTCAGCTAGCCAATCAGTACCGGTTGCCGTTTATCTTCCTGACGGCTTATTCTGACCGCGATACCATCTTGCAGGCCACCCGTCTACGTCCCAGTGGCTACCTAATTAAACCCGTTAGTCCGGCCGCATTATTTGCGACCATCCAGACAACCATTGAACATCAGCTTGTTCCTGCCCAATCGATACAATCAGTCCCGCAGCTGGGCGAACAACCTGACTTCTTTTTTGTCAAAGTAGGTAACCGCAACATAAAACTACACTGGCAGGACGTATACTGTCTGGAAGCCAGCAAAAATTACGTTCAGATTCGGGTCATCGGTACTTCGGTGACGTATACGATCCGGGGAACGCTGAACTTTGTTTGTCACCAGTTGATCCCGACCTCGATTCAGCCAGGTTTCCGGCAGTTTAATCGAAGCACCGTCGCCAACATCAAACACCTGACTCACTTCGACCAGGAAGCTGTCTATTACAATCAGTTCCGTATCACCAACACACGATTCAGCCAAAAGGAATTACAGTCGCTGCTCGCCTACAGCTGATCATCACCTCAGCGACAGCGTCTACGGTCGCCCCCATTACTTTAGCCCCTGATTCCCCGGCAATCGAACGCCGTACGGGAGTCAGGGGCTGACTTTTTTGGTTGTAAATCGTTATATTTGGTAAACTGACTGCTACCCATGGACCAGCAATTGCGCACGCTGCACCCACCGCACGACTACCGGTTTGACGACGAGTTCTTCTTTGCCCTTTGTCAGGCCAACGAAACACTCCGTCTGGAACGCGATGCCAGCGGAAACATCCTATTTATGCCACCCACCGGAACAGAAACAGGACGTTACAATCTAGAACTGGCTATAGAGCTGGGCATCTGGAATCGACAAAAACAATTAGGTGTCACCTTTGACTCATCCACAGGCTTCACGCTACCCAATTCAGCCGTGAGGTCGCCGGACGCGTCCTGGGTCGCTAAAGAACGATGGGATGCGCTGACCGAGCGTGAACGCCAGGGGTTTGCTCCCATTTGCCCGGATTTTGTGATTGAGGTTCGCTCAAAAAGCGATGATCTCAAGGCAAAAATGAAAGAATACCGGGACAATGGCACACGGCTGGGCTGGCTCATCGACCGGGCGGGGCAGCAGGTATTCATTTATCGCGAAAACGGCTCTATCGAGATTAAACAGGGCAGTTCCGTGACCCTGTCTGGGGAAGACGTTCTCCCAGATTTTTCCATTTCGCTGCCCCTGTAGCCCTGCCGAACAAATCCGAAAAACGCACTGTTCTCCTCCTGACCACGCCTTCTCCCTCATTCAATCATTCCAGCAGTCGACAACTCAATCATCGATACATGAAAGGCTTTCAATTTTCAGATTACGTACCGCCCGAACAGCAGGGGGGCAGTGACTTCGACAAGTTGCTGAACATATTCCAGCAACTGCTGCTGCTGACTTCAGGCGATGTTGAACAGGCAATGTCGTGGATGAGTCAGCTCGACCGGCAGTACGGCCTAACCGACGATAAATACGGTATCGGCAACTTCTTCGACGATTTGAAGGAAAAGGGTTACCTGACCGAGAAGAACGAAGAAGGCAAGATTATGATGACGCCCAAAAGCGAACAGACCATCCGTCGGTCGGCGCTGGAGGAAATTTTTGGCAAGCTCGAACGGTCGAAGTCGGGCGGTAATCACAACACGCCCTACACGGGTTCCGGCGACGAGCTGAGCAGCGACCTGCGGACGTATCAGTTCGGCGATACGCTGGAGCAGATTTCAATGACGGAATCCATCAAAAACGCGCAGATCAATAGTGGCGTCGATGAGTTCCGGTTGATGGAACGTGACCTGGAAGTCACCGAAAAAGAGCAGAAAACGCAGACTTCGACGGTGCTGATGATCGATATCAGCCACTCGATGATTCTGTACGGAGAAGACCGGATTACGCCCGCCAAAAAGGTGGCCCTGGCGTTGACAGAACTCATCAAAACCAAGTATCCGAAAGATACACTCGACATCGTCGTGTTCGGCAACGACGCCTGGCAGATTCAGGCCAAAGACCTTCCCTATCTGGAAGTCGGGCCCTACCATACCAACACAGTCGCCGGTCTGGAACTGGCGATGGACCTGCTGCGCCGTCGGAAGAACAAGAACAAGCAGATCTTCATGATTACAGACGGCAAACCGACCTGTTTGAAAGAAGGGATCAAATACTACAAAAACTCGTTTGGTCTCGACCGTAAAGTAGTCAGCAAGACGCTGACGCTGGCGGCACAGGCGCGCCGGCTGGAGATTCCGATTACGACGTTCATGATTACGTCTGACCCGTACCTGAAGCAGTTCGTACAGGAGTTTACGAAGGTCAACAATGGCCGGGCCTACTATAGCGGGCTACAGGGCCTTGGGAACATGATGTTCGAAGATTTTCAGCGCAACCGCCGGAAAAACATCAAGGGATAAGGCGTTCTCTGGTCTACATTATGGTCGCTAAACGGCGGCTAAAAACGGCAGGTAAGTCAGGCTTACCTGCCGTTTTTAGTTTCCTGACACAAACGCACCTAGATAGGCAACTATACCTTCACTTACCGGCAACTTTACCTATTTTTGTTTTGTTACCAACTAAATACAAGTTATGAAAGCGTCGAACCGCGTCGACAATACGATAATCAGGGATGTTCCCAGCCATATCAACGATGGTGAGGTTTTGACCTTTCTGTACACAAAGGACATCAATTGGCAGCATGTCAACGCGATAAAAACGCTGACCAATTTCAATGACGAAGTCATTTCGGACTGGCTCAATGTCAGTGTCAAAACATTTCGGGAATACAAGAAGCCACAAAACGTGTTTAGAGACAACGTTAAAGAACAGGTTCTGCTGTTGCTGTCGCTGATCAAACACGGACTGAATGTATTCGGCTCAGCACGTGCGCTGGACCAATGGCTAAATCAGCCCAATTTTCTCTTCGACAATCGTAGCCCCAACGATTACCTCAATACAGTGACAGGCATCAAGTTCGTCGACGACCGGCTAACCGCAATGGAGTACGGCGATAACGTGTAGTGCATGGAAGTTTTTCGCATTAGCAAAGAAATCCACGCGCAGACGCTACGGGCGTCCGGGAGTGCCAATCGCTGGAATGTACAGGGGCAATACGTCATTTATGCCGGTTCATCACGCTCGTTGGCCTCATTGGAATTGGCCGTTCATCGCGGTTCCGTTCAGCCCCTGAACAGTTACAAAACAATGGTTATCTCCATCGCGGACGAGGACTATTTATTCCGGCAAATTAGCCGCAACGAATTACCGGATAACTGGCGTACAGTGGCAGGTTACTCAGCACTGCAACGTATCGGTTCGGCCTGGTACACAACGCAGGAAACGTTGGTGCTCAAAGTACCATCGGCGGTGATTCCGTATGAATACAATTACATGATTAATACAGAACACCCTGATTTTAGCAAGTGCGTGCAGCTGGTACGTACGGAAGCTTACTTTTGGGATACCCGATTATTATAGGCTGTCATGCTATTCGTATCTGCGTTCGTTCAAAAAGTTAGAACGGCAATTCCGACTTTTCTTTTGGCGATGACACTGACCAGTTGTTTTGCACAGACAGATGCTGTTCTGACCAAGTCTGTTACTCCTTACCTGCACACCCTACCGGCGTCGGTAACGGTCAGTCTGGCCGTACAGTCACTGACGGATAGCAGCGTAGCCATGTCTGTAAACGCAGAAAGACCGGTCCCCTCGGCGAGTGTGATTAAGTTACCGATTATGGTCGAAGTGATGGAGCAGGTGAAAGCCGGAACGCTTGATCTGTCAGAAATTCATATTCTGACCGACTCGGAAAAGGCAGGGGGTGATGGTGTACTGAAAAACTATTCGCACCGGAGCCGGATCAGCTACGCCGACTTACTGCGCCTGATGCTGGTGTACAGCGACAACACAGCCACCAATATTTTTATCAACGAATTGGGAATGGCTGCCATCAATGCCCGCATCAGGGCTATGGGGCTGACTGGCACACGACTGAATCGGGTAATGATGGACACAGTAGCCGCCCGGCAAGGCCGCGACAACTACGTCACAGCAGCGGACATGAACCGCTTGTTGAGCCAGCTATATCGGCATCGACTGGCAACACCGGCACTATGCGAACAGATGCTCGACATCCTGAAACAGAATGAAGACACCCTGACCATTCCCCGGCTGTTACCCAAATCGGTTGTCGTTGCGCACAAAACGGGCACGCTTGCCTACGTCCGGGCTGATGCGGGCATTGTCTACGCCAGGCAACCTTTTTTGCTGACTGTACTGATTCAGGGCGCACCGACACCCGACGCGGAACGTATCATCGCGGAGCTGGCACTCATTTGCTATAATGCGTTTCGCTAACGCTTGTCCGAGCGTATCAGAATAGAAGTAAACAGGCGGCTGGCACCAGAACTAGCGAGATGATCGACGAGAACGTGACGAGGATCGACGCATCTTCGGTTTCGGTGTCGATGTAGGTGGCAAAGACAACGAGGTTAGCGGCAATCGGGAATGTCGCCATCAGCAGCATCAGCTTCTGTTCGTCACCTTCCAGTTGTCCGATCACAAGTGATTCAAGCCAGACAAGCAGGCCGAGGATAAGCGCAGCCGCCACATAACGTACAGCCATTATCTTGCTGAACTGAGCGTAGGCAACGTTTTTCACGTCAACGGCTGTCAGCGTGACGCCAATAATGATCATACCCAACGCCGACAGTGTCCAGCTGGCTCCTTTCATCACTGGCTCCAGCGATTCGGGCATTTTTACGCCATACGCATTGGCAATGATGGCGGCAATCAGCGCATAGATGGCCGGAATCTTCAGTACGTTTTTGATCGAGTCCTTGACATCCATGTCTTTGCTGCGCGAGACCAGGTAGTACCCCACCGTGTCGCCATACAGTACGTTGCCCATGTACGCGCTGATAATCAGCGGCATCTTGGCTTCGCCAAACAACGCCATGACGACGGGAATCCCGAACCAGCCGATGTTGAAGTACGAAAACGAGCAGCGCACTAAGTCGGGGTGAACGTTGCTGCCGAAACGCCGGTTGACCAGTGCCGCCGGAATATTCATCAATGCAGCCAGCAGAAAAACGATCGACATAGCCGTCGCCAACTGAGCCGGTTCGGCTTTCAGGATATTGTCGAAGATAACGACCGGAATCAGCACGTACAGCAGTAGGCTGGAAATAGGCTTGCTTTTCAACCCGAGCCACCGACTGGCGACATACCCAAGTATGATGAATCCGTACAGGGGTACGACGTTAGTGAGCAGCTCGTTCAGTACGTTCATGTTGGAGTCGTTTGATGATAGCGGTAGTCAGCGGATCGACGCGTTCGACGTTGAACCAGACGGCGTTGGTATCGAACAGTTCCCCGACAAGAACATGGCCAATGCCATACACCGGTGCGTCTTCGATCTCGGGTACGCAAAGCTGCATGGTGTTGACATCGGCCTGAAAACCACCGGCTTCGCAGGGCAGCAACTGCTCTTTTTCGAGTAGCTTTTCCAGAATGGGCACCCGCATTTTATCGGCTTTCGTAGCCGGGCCGGTGGCGTTGATTACATAGTCGGCCGTGTCGACATAGCCTTTTTCAGTCGTCAGGGTATACGTTTTAGTCTCGTCATTCCATTCCACCTTGTCCGAATAGGCCGTTACCGATAGTTGTCCGGAGGCCAGCAGGTCACGAATTTTCTCGCCGTTTTTGAGTGGCATGGCGTGGCGGTTTATATCCGAGTACGGCTTCAGCCACTTGGTGAACCGGATTCGCTCGTCCGGCGGCAGCAGTTGCCAGATAGCAAAGGATATATGTCGGGTTGAGTACAGGATGTTCTGGAAGATGCTGGCGTACCGTTTCGCCAGTTCGATGTCCTCCGTCAGCAGATCGAGCTGATTTTTGCCAACGCGCTTAAACGATTTCCAGTCCTGCGGACCGATTTCCCGCTCGACTTCGGCCCGGAACAGGCGGAACAAATCACTGGCTCGTAGCGTCCGTTGCTG
The DNA here is from genome assembly GCF_003002825.1 of Spirosoma oryzae. Classification (GTDB taxonomy): domain Bacteria; phylum Bacteroidota; class Bacteroidia; order Cytophagales; family Spirosomataceae; genus Spirosoma; species Spirosoma oryzae. Next base: position 84,445 of record NZ_PVTE01000008.1, read on the forward strand.
CTCCCGCATGATTCTTCGCACATTGGCCATCGTCAGCACCTGCCGCTCGAACGGCTTTTCTTCGGGCGACTGCACACGCGGGATAAGTCCGTCTTTCGAATACAGCTTGATTGGCCCCTGATGCCCGTTGTTGACCAGCGTAATCACCGCGTCGATAGCGGTCAGACTAGCCCCCAGCACGCAAACCGACGCGTCTTTGTCGGTGATCGTTTTCAGAATATGACCAGCGGGCCAAGGCGAATCGAGGTAGTTAGGCGACGATTCGAGTTTGTTGAAATTATTGGGCTTGGGTGTACCCGTTGCCAGCACCAGCACGTCGGCTTCGATGCGCTGCCCGGATTCGAGCGTCACAGTAGCGCCTTCTTCGGTGATCGTTGCGTCGACGGCCAGTTCGTTGTATAAATCAACCGTCATGCCGTGCTGCCGGGCCAGATCGACGTATTCTTCAAATACGCTGTTGAGGTAGATGCCGTACAACTCACGCGGTGGATAACTGTTAGCGTTGATAGCTGTATCGGGGTACTCACGCTCGACGATGTCGCGGTGTTCGAGCATCCAATCGACAAAGTGGTTGGTTTCTTCAGCGAAGATGCCCATCAGGCCAGCCGAGGTATTGAGCAGGTGCCCTTTCTGTCCGGTATCGTAGGCCAAACCCGGACCGATTTCGTCGCGCGGCTCGATAACGGCAAACGCGATTGGTTCCGGCTCCGGCGCAACAATCAGTTTCAAGACAAGGTGAATAAAGGTGGCCGTTCCGCTCGCCCCCCCTCCTACTATCGCAATCGTTCGTTGGTCCATTAGTACGTTAAAGAAAGGGGGTATCAGACCGGCGTCGGCCCGCCCACCCCCTTTCTTTAACCTCGTTTTAATGGTAATGTTACGGCCTTTTTGCTCCCGCGACATTCATTTTCAGCGTGTATATCGATTTCGACGCGGTGATAAACAAGGTGCGCTGATCGACATCGGCGAAACAGATATTTCCGGTCCATTCTTCATCGACCGGAATCTGGGCGATCTTCTCACCAGTCGGGCTGTAAACGGTCACACCGTCGCCCCCCGTCAGGTACAGGTTACCGCGCTCATCCAGAATCATCCCGTCGGACCCCTGCTCGACAAACAGCTGTCGGTTGCTCAGACTAGCGTCGGGATTGATGTCGTAGCGGTAGGTTTTGTCGGCACCGATATCGGCTACGTACAATTGTTTCCCGTCGGGCGTGCCGATGATACCGTTTGGCTTTTCGTACGCTTTATCAATGACTTGCGGCTGCGTGGCTTCTTTGGGTAGAAAATACAGGTATTCGCCGAACACCTCCGGTCCGCCATGCCACCAGTATTTGCGCTCGTAGAAAGGATCAGTAAAATAAATGTTGCCCTGTGCATCGACCCACAAATCATTGGGGCCATTGAGTCGGCTTCCTTCGTGATCGGTCATCAGCACGATTACCTCACCCTGCGGGCTGATCGACCAGATTTCGTTTTTCTCGTCAGCACAGGTTACCAGGTTTCCGTCGGGATCGAAGTACATACCGTTCGACCGGCCAGCCTGCTCCATGAAGACAGACAGCGATCCATCGGTACCGTACCGCCAGATTTTGTTGTTTGGCTGATCGGTGAAAAACACGACACCGTCCGCATCAGCGGTAGGGCCTTCGGTGAAATCAAACTGATCGGAGACGCAGGTTAGAACGGCACCGGGTGCGATAAGAGTAGTAATATCGAACGCAGTAAACGTCGCTTTTTCGGATTGGGCCATCGTGGTTTAGCTTAGTAGTACGTGTGCAGAAACAACCGACCCAACTGTCGGCTTGTTCACAGGAATACACTTAACATGCTATTTATAAACCACTTATCGCCAACATTATTCGTCTAGTTTATCCATGAATCCGGCTCACGCAACAGCACTAAAATCAGACGAAGCGAGTATAAGCGCTACGCCGTTTTGCTTCCCCTGTTAGTCCATACATATCCTTCCTCCACTATGAAAATTCTGCTAACCATCAGTGCGTTACTCCTCGTTTCCTGTGCGTTTGGTCAGTCGTTGAAAACGGTGAAAGCTAAAAGCCGCTATCTGCTGGAACAGTATGAAGTACGCGCCGACAACGATACGTTACGGACTGGCAGCTATCGAAAATACCTGCGTGACGGAAACGTTTTGCTGGAAGAAGGTACTTACGCCGATAATAAACGAACGGGTGTCTGGACCTTTTACGACGACAAAGGCAAGCCAGAACTCGTCTATGATTACTCAGCCAGTAAAGTCCTGGAAAATCACCGTGTGACAGCTGATAGTCTGGGCGTTGTTCAGCAGGATGGCAAGGCGACGATTGTTCGACTAACCCCGCCCCCGACCTTGTTGGCCAGTACGTATCAGATTTCGGCGATTCTGGTACGGGAGTCGCGGTTTCCAATGCATCTGATGCAGGCTGGCCTGCGGGAACTGTCGTACAAAGTAGCCGCAACGGTTTCACCTACCGGAACCCATTATCGGATTGTCGCATCGAATCCTGACAAAAAATTTACGCAGGACGCCCAGAAATGGACCGCCCTGGCATTCAAAGATACACAGTGGCTTCCCGGCTCGTACGACGGGCAAGCCGCAACCGCTATGTACCTGCTACCGGAAATCGTACTTGTCGGTTCGGCAGTTATTAGGTAAATAACCAGCCATGAAGACGTTCGCCGATAAAGCCATTGCCTATTACCAGTCGCTGACGGCTCCGTCCAGCCTGCCGCCGGGTGTGGGCGTTATGAATCCGTACGAGCAACCCGCCGTCCGGGCCATTGTCGAGCAGTTTTACACCCGCTTCTACATGGATACGCAGCCGCGCGTTTTCGTGCTGGGTATCAACCCGGGGCGGTTTGGTGCGGGCGTAACCGGCATCTCATTCACCACGCCCCAAAACCTGCGCCGGTACTGCGGCATCGACAACGACCTGCGTGACACCCCTGAACTGTCGAGTCGTTTTATCTACCAGGTTGTCGAGGCTTTTGGCGGAGCTGCTGCCTTTTACAACCGCTTCTTTCTGACGTCGCTCTTTCCCCTCGCCCTGACCAAAGAGACGACCAACGGTGGCACGGTCAACTACAATTTCTACGACGACAAACAAACGACCGCAGCGCTGTGGCCCGCGATTACGGAAGCCGTTCGCACACAAATCAGCTTTGGTGCCGACCGACGCGTGGCCGTATGCCTGGGTCGCAAAAACGAAACGTATCTAAATCGACTCAACGAGCAACAGGGCTTCTTTGACCGGATTGTTACGCTCGACCACCCGCGCTACATTCTGCAATACAAGAGCAAAGCCCTGTCAACCTATCTGGATCAGTATATCTCGACGCTGTACGACTGCCTAGCGAAGCCTTGACCTCGGCGCAGACCTGACAGGTTTTGGAAACCGGTCAGGTCTGTTGGACAGCGGTAATCTTAGTGTCACCAAAAGTAAAACCGAGTTGCGCATAGTCTTTATAGCGCAGTCAATTCCCCCATTCATCATGCGCATTCTTTCGCTGCTATTCGCCAGCCTGTTCCTGTCTTCGGCATGGGCACAAACCGGTTACCAACCCACTGCCGAGAACCTGACGGCTCGCAAAACCTTTCAGGACGACAAGTTCGGTTTGTTCATTCACTGGGGTGTCTACAGTCTGCTTTCGTCGGGCGAATGGGTGATGAACGATCGGCAGATTCCAGTCCACGATTACGAAAAGCTACCCGCTTTCTTCAACCCAACTGCCTTCGACGCAAAAGCCTGGGTATCAATGGCGAAGAATGCGGGCATGAAATACATTACCATCACGAGCAAGCACCACGACGGCTTTGCCATGTACGACTCGAAAGTATCCGACTACGACATTGTAGACCGGACACCCTACAAAAAAGACGTACTGAAAGCACTGGCCGACGAATGCCGGGCACAGGGAATCAAGCTGTTCTTCTACCATTCCCACCTCGACTGGCACAGCCCCGACTACTACCCACGCGGTCGTACGGGACAAAATCTCGGCCGGCCCGACTCCGGCGACTTCAACAAGTACCTGACGTACATGGACACGCAGCTCACCGAGTTGTTGACCAACTATGGCCCTATTGGTGGGATCTGGTTTGACGGCTGGTGGGATCAGCAGGCTGGTGACAAAGCTGACCCCCGCAAAACCAAACTCGACTGGCATCTCGATCGCACGTACTCGCTGATTCACAAGTTGCAGCCAGCTACTCTGATCGGTAACAATCACCATGTCGCCCCGTTTCCCGGTGAAGATTTTCAGATGTTTGAGAAAGATCTGCCGGGTCAGAACAAGACGGGTTTTAGCGCCGAGTCGGAAGTCAGTCAGTTGCCACTGGAAACCTGCGAGACCATGAACGGCGCGTGGGGGTTCAACATCAACGACCGCAAATACAAAAGCACCAAAGACCTGATCCAATACCTGGTGAAAGCAGCCGGACACAACGCCAATTTTCTGCTGAATGTCGGCCCCATGCCCGACGGACGAATACAGCCGGAGTTTGTGAAAACGCTGGGCGAAATGGGCCAATGGATGCAGCAGAACGGCGAAACCATCTACGGTACGCGGGGCGGTCCGGTAGCCGCCCACGATTGGGGCGTCAGTACAGCGAAAGGCAACAAAGTATACGTCCACATTCTCAACTGGCCGGATAAACAGCTGTCGATTCCCGCCCTGTCCGGCAAAATCAAATCGGCCCGGCTATTCGCCGACAAGCGTCCGGTCAAGATTAGTCAGTCAGCCGAAGGAATTGTCCTGACCATGCCTGCTGCCCCGGCCGACGACGCCATCGATACCATCGTTGAACTGGACATGTAATCTGTAGCCAACCTGCGTAGCCCAGATGTCCACATCTGGAGGGCGCGACAGCGACCAAGAAAGCTACCACGTAGCCGAGTTGGCCTGACGGCCTCCAGATGTGGACATCTGGGCTACACATTACTACACCCACCCAACACTATGACACTCCGACTAACCCGGCAGCTGTTTTGTCTGCTTTTGCTTATTGGTGCGTTCAGTTTTCGCGCCCCACAACAAATGACGTGGGTCGCGATCGGCGATTCGATCACCTACCTCAACGACCATCCCGAACAAACCGGCAACCGCATCACGAAAGGCTACATGACCCGCGTCGTGGAGAAGCTCCCGTATATCAAATTCGTCAATCAGGGGCACAACGGCTGGACAGCGATCCGCATCGCGCAGCAGATCGATTCACTGGGATTGACCAAAGCCGACATCTACTCCGTCTTTCTCGGTACCAACGACTGGTGGCACAGCAAACCACTCGGCCACTTCACCGACTATCAGCAAAACACCGGCACCGGCACAGTCTACGGCTCATTTCGCATCATCCTCGACAAACTCCGCCGACTCAATCCGCAGGCGCGTCTGTTGCTGATTACGCCCATGCCCCGCACTGATTTCGTGCAGATCAATAACCCGAAAAATAACGCCTACGGCTCGTACAAACCCAAGACCGGGCAGACACTCGAATCGTTTGCGCAGGCCATCGACTCCATTGGCCGCGCCGAGCAGATACCGGTCGTGGATCTGTACCACCTGCGCAGTCTGCGGGTGGAGAGGCTGGTGAAGTTCAAACGTCTGAAAAACCCCGCTACCGGTCAGTATGTCGACTACCGTTACCCGGATTATACCACTATCCCATTCAACCCGGCTACTGACGAGTACCCCTACCCGCCCGCTGCTATCGACCGTACCTACGACGGGCTCCATCCCTCCGACGAGGGGTACGAACTCATCACCCGGCAGTTAGTCAGACGGTTGAAAGCATTTCGATAGTCGAATTAAAAACCGGTAAAAAAATCCGGTAAGTTTCGCAAACGGCGTTGCAACTATTTAGAGCAGGTAGCTAGATTTACCAGTTTAGTAACAGCTGTTCATTTATCTATGCGCCAACTTTTTACCGCTTTATTCGTCTGTCTATTTTTATCCTCCGCCGTCGCGCAATCCATCGTTTACGTCACGCCGACCGGCTCCGGCAATCAATCCGGCGGCTCCTGGAGCGATGCTCTATCCGGAACGCAGCTACAAAGTCGCCTGGCATCTGCTTCGGCGGGAACGCAGTTCTGGATTGCGGGAGGACGCTATAAACCAACGGCTGGTACAGATCGAACCGCTAGCTTTGTCGTTCCTTCTGGTGTTCAGGTATATGGCGGCTTTATCGGTAACGAAAACACACTGAGCAGCCGAAAAGTAACCCGCCCCTACATCACCATTTTCACGGGTTATTTGGTCGCAGGTACCGATGAGCTTAGCAGTTATCATGTGGTAACGTTTCGCAACGCCAATGCAGACACCCGATTGGACGGCGTGAGTATTATTTACGGTCGGGCCAATGGTACTAGTAATTTCAACAATGTCGGCGCGGGTATTTACAACGATGGCAGCAATGGCGGACGGAGTGAGCCCCTTCTTGTCAATTGTGAGATCAGAGACAACAGGGCAGATTCGCACGGTGGAGGTGTGTACAACAATGGACAGAGCGGAGTATGCGCCAGCCGGTTCGTAAACTGCTCTATTGAGGGTAATACCTCTATCAGTGGGTACGGCGGAGGCATGTATAACAATGGTGTTCAGGGCGTTTGTAGCCCTCAGCTTACCAACTGTATTATTGCAAGCAATAGAGCAGTTCAAGGTAGCGCCATGACGAGTGATGGGTCGCAGGGAATTTCGTCACCCACGTTAGCAAACTGCGTGTTTAAATATAATCAGGGGGGAAGCGTTCTTCACGGCAGAGGATTAAATGGCAATTGTCAACCAAGCATTGTCAATTCTATTCTGTGGACTAATTCGCGGCCGTCGTTCTACAATGAATCGGCCAATCACACAGTCACATATAGTGATGTCGAAGATGGCTATTCGGGTACTGGCAACATTAGCCAAGACCCCCAATTCTTCAATTACTACACCAACGATTTTCGTTTACTGAAAACCAGCCCGGCCATCGACGCAGGTAATCCGGCCAGTACTACAACATCTGTCTCAGCTACTGATTATGAAGGTAAATCTCGATTTTATAACAACCGGATCGATATGGGTATCATCGAGTACGTTCCTAACTCAGTGACAGGAATCGTCAGAGTTACCATCACCGGCTCAGGGGACAATGTGTCAGGCAGTTCCTGGGACAATGCACTGAACGGGTATACGATGCGCGCAGCCTTATCCGAAGCCGCGCCAGGCACATCCTTCTGGGTAGCCACAGGGCGCTATTTCCCGTCGTTCACTGTTGGCGATCGTTCGTCTTCGTTCGTCATTCCACCCGGTGTAAAAGTCTATGGTGGTTTTACGGGTAATGAAACAAATTTCAGTAGCCGGGCGCTGACGCAGCCACTTAGTACAACATTGACAGGTGATGTCGGTGTTACCAATGATAACAGCGACAACAGCTATCGCGTCGTTGTACTGAAGAACGCAACAGCAGAGACAGTTCTTGACGGGTTTGTAATCACGGGCGGTAATGCCAATGGGAGCACTTTAGATAATCCCAGCAGTGGAGCAGGTATTTATTGTGACGGGCGTGGGCAAAACAACAAAAGTGAACCTAGAATAACTAACTGTCTCATTACTGGCAACGTTGCTCGTTACTATGGGGGAGGTATACACGCCGACGGCAACTTCGGCAATGCATCCCCAGTTCTAACCAACTGCCAATTCGTTCAAAATACAGCTTTATCGGGTGGCGGAGCTTTCAACGGTGGGTTGCCAGGAATATGTAGTCCCACGTACATCAACTGCACCTTTCTCAATAACACAGCAAGTGGTCAGGGCGGTGCCATCTATCACTACACTTATTTTAGACCAGCTGATAACACGCTTAGATTAGTCAATTGCAGGATTAGTCATAACCAGGCCAATGAAGGAGCAGGCCTTTACTGCGGAAATTCATCGGATGCATACCTAAGCCTACTACTCACAAACTGTCTGATTGATCGAAACACCGCTGTTGATCTAGGGGGCGGTATATCGCTGTACCGAGTCGGCCGCTCTACCATAGAAGCTGCCATTACAAATTGTACGATTGCGAACAATCGCGCAGGTAGTGCAGGTGACAATATTTTTAACCACACGGGTGCCGATACGAAAGGGCGATACAACATCAAAAATAGCATCGTCAAAAATGGCGGCTTTGGTTACCGTGACGATGGTAGCGGCAACACAGTTTATCCTCCCCTGGATATTACGTACTCTAACGTTCAAGCACTTGCTGTCGGCACCGGTAACATCGACGCTGATCCACAATTTGTCGATGCAGCCAACGGCGATTTTCGGCTGAAAGCAGGGAGCCCATCCATCAATACAGGTGATCCAGCTAGCACGACGGCGACGGTTTCGGCGACCGACCTGGACGGTAATCAGCGGGTTGCGGAGAACCGGATCGATATGGGCGCTTACGAGTTTCAGGTGTCGGCCGTGACAGGCTCAGACCTGAGTCTGCGGCTCAATGTCGACAGCCGGACGCCGGGTACCAATCAGGCAGTGACGTATCAATTGACGGTAACGAACGACGGCCCACTCAAAGCGACGGGCGTCACGTGGCAGAATCGCCTGCCCGATAACATGACGTTCGTAGGTGGCAGCAATCTATCGCTGAATAACGGCGTGCTCAGCGGTTACGTAGCCTCGCTGGAACCGGGGGCCTCCAACACGTTTACGTACCAGTTGCAGCCGACACAGACAGGGCAGTACATCAACGCGGCACAGATTACGACCGCCGACCAGCCTGACCCCGATAGCCAGCCGAACTCCGGCACAGGCGACGGACAGGACGATGCGGCTCAGGTCGATATTCGGGTAGGTGGTGCCAGTAGCCCGGTGTATGCGTCGGCCAACCCTAATCAGGTGCCGCTCCCACCCGTTCAGTCGAATCAGCCTACGCCCGACCCCAGCAAGGTAGACCTCGCGCTGAGTATGTCGGTAGATAACCGCGTTCCGAAAGTGGGTGATCTGCTAACCTACGTATTAACCGTCACCAATCAGGGTGGCGCTACGGCCTCGAACGTACGCGTCACGGCTTATCTGCCCGATGGTCAGCAGTTCGATAGCAGCGCCGATGGTATGAGCGTTAGCGACGGGGGCGTTTCGGGTGGTACGGCATCGATACCGGCGGGTGGCCAGACCAGTGTCCGGTTTACGGCGCGGGTGACATCGGCGAAGATGGGCGTTACGAAAGCGCAGATTCGTCAGGCCAGCCCTGCTGATGTGGACTCGACACCCGACAACGGAACCGACAACGGCGAAGACGATACCGCACAGGTCGATTTGCGGTCGCAGCCGGGGCTGTAACGGTTATAAATCGGGCGTTGGCTACTATCTTGCCGAAACAACCTTTTTCTTCTATGCTCATAACGACTACGTCTTCCGTTGAAGGCAAACGCATTACCCGCTACATCGGCATCGTCAACGGCGAAGCGATTATCGGGGCCAACATCGTCAAAGACTTTTTCGCGGGTATCCGCGACGTGGTGGGCGGCCGATCGGGCGCGTATGAGCAGGGATTGCGCGAAGCCAAAAGCATTGCGCTGAAAGAAATGACCGACCAGGCGATTCGGCTGGGAGCCAACGCGATTATCGGCGTCGACCTCGACTACGAAACCATCGGTGGTAATGGTTCGATGCTTATGGTTTCCGCCAATGGTACGGCTGTCGTGCTGGAATGACAGCCCGGCGCACCAGCTACTACCACGCCTTACAGCGTTACTCTTTTTTAATCACCTTTTCAGATAGCATAGCTAGACTTTTTGCTGTACAGGGGGTTATACCAACAATTCAACGTATAACTCAACATCATGAAAAAGGTCATCTTAACCAGTCTATTTGTGCTCGGCTTAGCAGCACTTAGCGCCCAGGCGCAAACGGGTTCAACAGCAACCGGTAGCAGCGGCAGCAGAGGCTCTAATTCGAGTACTGGTGCCAGCAACGGCACGATGGGTAGCAACAGCAACAACAGTGGCTCGGGTATGAGCACAACCGGTGGCAGCACGATGAGCAGCGGCTCGACAGACAATCAAAGTGGTTCTATGTCGGGCATGAAACGGAGTCGGAAGCAAAGCGGTTCATCAATGTCGGGTCAGTCAGGCAGTAACGACATGAACATGAACGGTGGAAGTGGTCGTCGTAACCGCAAGGGGGGCAGCAATTCGACAATGCCCATGAGCACAACATCGTCTCGGTAAGCTACAGCTGGCTTTCCATCAAAACGTCCTGCTTTGTTAATCAAGGCAGGACGTTTTGTTTACAGACGCTGCGACCGATCACTGGAATCGTGGTCGCGCTGAACGACCGGAATTAGTTCGGCCGATATAACTGATGTAGGAGTCAGTACTACCTGCCCGGTCCGTTTCAGCACACCCCACGACGCGACCTCACCCCGGATTGCATTCAGGTATGAACGCAGCAGCACCCAGAACAATAGGTACCGCCAGGCGATTCGTTGCGGCAACAGCCACCACAGCGTATGCAGGGACCGTTCTTCCAGCCTGTAAGCCAGTATCGCCACGAGCGCGTCGACACCCATAAACAGCAGGAAATAGGTCAGTACAACGCCCCAGGTACCGGTCAGAAACGAAAGCGCCAGTTGCAGCTCAGCGACTAGTGTAAGCAGCGGAAAGCCAAACTGAAACAGTACAAGGCTCGGTAAAGCCAGCCAGCCGACAGCCGCGCCGGCTCCCCCCGCCCGCCCCCGGCGAAACAGCAGGTCGCGGTGTTTCCAGACGGTCTGCATCACGCCGTAACACCACCGAACACGCTGTTTGATGAGCATTGGTACCGTTTCAGGGGCTTCGGTCACGGCGATGGCGTCGTTACAGGCATCGACGCGATACCCCTGTCGCAGCAGGCGAATCGTGAGGTCGCAGTCTTCGGCCAGCGTGTCGGTCGTAAAGCCCCCGACTGCCAGTAACGCCGATCGGCGGAACGCACCGATAGCGCCCGGCACAACGGTAATGCAGTTCAACACAGCATAGGCCCGGCGGTCGAAGTTCTGACTCGTCGTGTATTCGATGGCCTGAAAACGAGTCAGCCAGTTACGCTGATTACCTACCTGCACATTACCGGCAACGGCACCGACGATCGGGTCTGTAAAGCGGGCAACCAGTTTCTCAACCGCATCGGGCATCAGCTGTGTATCGGCATCGATACAAACGACTACGGCTCCTTTGGCCCGACTGATACCGACGTTCAATGCCGATGATTTCCCGCCGTTCGGTTTGCTCAGCACCTGCACGCGACTATCGCCAGCAAAGCGAGCCTCCACCATGTCGTATGTTCTATCCGACGACCCATCATCGACAAATACGACTTCCAGGTTGGCGTAGGTACTGGCCAGTAAGCTTTCGACCGTCAGAACCGCGCTCAGTTCTTCATTATACGCCGGCACAATGACACTGACCAAGTCCGTATACGGATTGACTACCGGCCGTTGCCGCTTTTTCTGCCACAACGCCAGACCAGCCAACAGTAGCACCCGGGCTATTGCCAGTAGAATGCCGACCAGAAATAGCCATGTCAGCGCGCACTGTCCGTAGTAAAGCAGTTGAACCAGCGACCGATCAGTGAGTAATGCTGCCTGTTGAATCGGTGCGGGCGGCATGAGTTCCCGGTCGGGTCGGTGCATCAGCTGGCTCAGCGTAGCGAACCGATACCCCCGTTGTTTATAGTAGTGAATAAGCGCCGGTAGTGCTTTTACGGTAGCTGAACGGTCGCCCCCGGCATCGTGCAACAGGATAATATTACCCAGACTATCCTGCTGCCTGACCCGGCTCAGTATCTGCTGTGGCGTTACGCCGGCCTGCCAGTCGAGCGGGTCGATCGATTCGCCAATGGTGTAATAATGCTGCTGTTCGGCCAGCGCGATCGGGCGCAGTTCACTACCCGAGTTAGGCTCACTGTCGGCATTGTACGGTGGCCGGAACAGAATGGTCGACCGGCCGGTGATACTCTCGATTAGCCGCCGACAGGTATTCAGTTCGAAGAATAACCGGCGCGGACTTACGTGCGTCAGGTCGGGGTGCAGCGTGGTGTGGTTGCCGATTTCATAGCCGGCGCGAGCCATCCGCTGTAGCAGCGGCAGGTTACGCTGGGCGTTCAGGCCGATCACAAAAAACGAGGCCGGTACGTGCTCGCGTTCGAGGATATCCAGAATCTGTGGCGTATACGTCTCGTCGGGCCCATCATCGAACGACAGGACCATCGTTTTGTCGGCCTTCCCTACTTTGCGAACCACGTACGACGTAGGCAATGTCAGGTACTGCTCCTCGCTGATAAGCTGATCGGTCGAATCGTACTCCAGTTTGAGTCGGCCATCGTGTGGGGTGGCTTCCACATCCAGAATATCGCCTTCGCCCTGATAGTCGACGCTGGGTAGTGCCGGTACATGCTGTAACTGCTGCCAGTCGATTGGTTGATGCGCCAGCGACGACGCCGACAGGTCGCGGGCGTAGTAGTCCCAGGTCCGGACGTCTTCCGATCCCAGTCGCCAGATAGCCGCACCCCCCGTTTCGTAATCTTCCGTTGCCCGCAGTACGTTGTACGCCGACGCAGCATCGTTGAACCAGACCGTATGGGGGGTACCGGCATCATCCTGATAGCGAAACGACAGGTTATAGGTCTGATTGTCGTATTGAACGGGCGTGGCCGATTTCCGGTTGGCGCGGGCCATGGCCTGCTGATACGTAATATCGACGCCCTCCCCTTTCTGCGGCCAGTCGTAGCCGTAGCCAGCTACCCCCACAATCACCTGCTCCGACGGGAGTTGCTTGCAGGTCTGCTCCAGTACATACTCGATCCAGGGATACGGAGCCACCGGGCCGGGGGCCGACGTACTGAAATGCTGATCGTACGCCATCAGCACGATATAGTCGACATAGGGCTGCAACGCGGGCAGGTCGTAGTCGGGATTAAGCGGAGCCGTGTCGATGGTTACGAGGTAGCCTTTTGGATGCAGAGCCGCGTGCAGTTCACGGACAAAGTCAGTCAGGGTCTCGTTGGTCTCCTCGTTCAGCTCTTCAAAGTCGATGTTGACACCCTGAAAGTGGTGTCTGTCGAGCTGGGCCGCGACCTGCGCGATAAATGCCCGTCGACGGATTGGGTTACTGAGCAGCCGATGCACATTTTTTCCCCGCCAGTTGCCCTGATAAAAATTCGAGATCATCGGTACAACGGCAACACCCGGATGCGCTTTCAGCAGCGAGTCGGCCTGCGCATCGATGTCGGTTTGTAACTCGGCCTTGTTTCCGACAAACAGCCATTCGGGCATGACCATGTTCAGTTGCCCGATATGGTCGCGCAGGGTCTGGTACGACTGCGCATCCCAGTTGACGTAAAAACCCGCCCGTACTGCCGGGCGTTTGGCGGTTGCATGGTGCGCTGGCAGATGCCGCCGGAATCCCGTTGGGACGCCCGAGCGGGTATCGCCATCGGCTTGACTGCTATCAACGACCGAGAGCGTACGAAACGCGGTTTCGTTGTCCTGTAGGCGGGGCAACGACGGAAACGACTGTTCGTCGACGCTCAGAATGGCCAATACTACCACCGCACTGAGGAGTAGCAAGCTCCCCAGTAACGTACCCCGGAAAAGCCGCCACCGATGGCGGGAGGGCGTGTAAAACACCTGTTTATCGGGCTTGTCCATGTGATGCAGGCAACTGAAGTGAATACGTGATTGTCGCGACAGCGTAGAAAAATGGCTTTGTTCGCTCGCCCGGCAGTGTGTTGTATGGCTGCGCTATACGCGGATCGACCAGCAGCGACCAGCGGGGCAGTTGCAGCGTGATCGGCAGATTGATCTCGGCGTCGACCAGTCCAAACGGTTTTGTATTCGAGGCAACTGCCTGGAGGGGACGCCCCCGCCGGTCGAACTGTGGCTGGTAAATACCGTTGACAAGCGTGTTCTGATTGGCAAACACCGCCTTTACCAGCGGCTCGGCAAACAGCGACCAGTTGTCGCGTTCGATCAGGCCAACGTACCGGCTCAGTTGCAGGTCGGTTTGCAGCAGCTTTTCGGAACCGAACATGTAGTACGTACCAATTGCCGGCGACCAGTCGTGCCAGTCGTAGGTCAGGTATATTTCGGTGAAATTGGTCAGCGGTTGCTGCTCGTCGGGCTCGGCGGCCGGAAAAAACCAGCGTTCGTACCCCAGCGTATACGCCAGGTGCTTACCCAGCGTACCTTCCTTCTCGACTCCTAAATCGATCTTGCCGAAGTTCGACTCCTGAAAGTTGTTCCAGATATAACCAACGCCATAGAAATGCCAGTTGGTCGCTGTCTGGTAGGTAAGCTGTGGCATCATACCAAACTGATGCACCCCAAACGTGCGGCCCCGGTAACTGACAGGATTCATATACGAATAGCTGAAGGAGAGCGACCGAACCGGTTTCTCACTGACGGAATCAGCAGCGGACGCAGTTTCGATGGGTTGTGCCAGTAGTGACGGACCCGCCAGCACTAGCCAGCCGCCAACCAGGAGTAGACAAAAACGGAAGTACATGGTACGGTTGATAGAGCGATCGGCGAGCCAGTCAGAACGTCATGCTGTTGATCTGTTTCTGATTGACGTAATCATACTGGTAGGTCGACAGGCTGCTGTCGTGCTGCTCTACCACCCGATACCCCCGGTACGCCGTTCCCCAGCTACTACCAAAGTGTGCGTCGAACAGCAGCGCTGCCTGCCCGTAAAACAGACCCATGTCTTTGGTATGATCGTGGCCATGAAATACCGCCCGGATGGCGGGGAAGTCGTTCAGTACGTTGATAATATCCCCGCAGACGTCGGTACCCTGCGCGTTATGAATGAACGGGATGTGCATGAACAGAAACACGGGAATTCCGGTCCTGACCGTGGCCATCGCCTTGCGTAACCAGACGGCATCACCACACAGATAAGCCCCCGTTTCGTCGGACGTGTCGAGCAGGACCAGTGTTGCCTTTGGTAACTCCACAACGTGATTGGTCGGGTATCCCCACAACTGCTGCCAGGTCGTCAGGCTCACCTGATCGTGGTTCCCGCGCGTGACATAATACCCAACCGGTAGCTTGTCGAGGTACGCTTTGGCCGCCGGCAACAGCCCGTTGTTACCCGTATGAATCAAGTCACCGTTGATGACGACGAAATCGAGCGGGCTGTTCTGGTGGAGCCTGGTCAGCGCGGCTACCAAATCCGTGTAGTAGGTATCGGATGGAGTGTTCGGCTCACCAAGGTGCCCGTCTGATGCCACGGCAAAGCGTAACGCAGGCACCGGATCGCTGGACTGACATTGGCTCAAAAGTCCAACAGCGGCACTGCCCAGCGAAATTTGTATAAACGTACGTCGGTCAATAGCGATCATGAGGGAGTACAGTTCGGATAAACAGGCCGACTGAACGCCCCCAAAGGACGTATTAGTACCTAAAAATGAAATTAATGGCTAGTTAAACGTCGATTAAGGGTCGCTTCACCGTACAAAAAAGAAAAGGCTTGTTTGTCAGCTAGTTGCCAACAAACAAGCCACGTTGTATAGCTACCCTACGGGTAAGCCTGCAACCGTTGCCGGCGGCTGTACTTACCTAGTAACGATCATCGTCGTCTTCCTCCTCTTCATCGTCGTCCTTGCCGAAAGCCGAGTCAGCATTGAACATCGATCCAAGCAAGTCTTTGAACGACTGACCAGTATCCATAGCCTTCTTGCCGACCAGCGAATGTTCGGCGAGCCCGTGCAACGCGAACTCCATCATAAACAGTTTTTCGCCTTTGCCCAGCCGTGGGTGGAACTGATCGACCAGGTCGTCGAGTCCGTCGATGGTCTTCATCCGGGCTTCGTAATCGCGGTTGCTCAGGTCGTTCAGGATATCCATCGTGTTCCCGTCGCCGAACCAGTCGGTGATTTTCCGGTACGGGTTCCCGCGCTTGTCTTTCTTTGCTTTCTCCGGATTGGGAAAATACTGCAAAAACTGATTCCGAATGGCTTTCCCGATCAGGCTCTGCGCAACGATCACCGGCCCTTCGACTTCGCCTTCGTATACCAGCTCGACCTTACCACAAATGGCCGGGACGACCCCGTACAGATCGGCCACGCGTACCTGCGTCTCTTTCTCGCTGTTGAGCAATGCCCGGCGCTCGGCCGACGACAGCAGGTTTTCGTAAGCCGAAATCGTCATACGGGCCGATACACCCGACTTGGCATCGACATACTCACTCTCGCGCGCTTCCATCGCGATCTGCTCAATCAGGTCGGTAACGAGTTCGTTGGTTTTCACCATGCTCTTCTGCTCATTTTTCACGATGGCTTCCTGCATGGTGATCTTCTTGCCGATTTCAATCGATTTCGGGTAGTGCGTTACGATCTGCGAATCGATCCGGTCTTTTAGTGGTGTCACGATGCTACCCCGGTTCGTATAGTCTTCCGGGTTAGCCGTAAACACGAACTGAATATCGAGCGGTAGCCGCAGTTTGAACCCCCGAATCTGAATATCGCCTTCCTGTAAAATGTTGAACAGCGATACCTGAATCCGGGCCTGCAAATCCGGCAACTCGTTGATAACGAAGATACAGCGGTTCGAGCGTGGAATCAGCCCGTAGTGAATCGTCCGCTCGTCGGAGTAAGGCAGCTTCAGTGTAGCCGCCTTGATCGGATCGACGTCACCGACCAGGTCAGCCACCGATACGTCGGGCGTCGCCAATTTTTCGGTGTAGCGGTCGTTCCGGTGCATCCAAGCGACCGGTGTCTGATCGCCTTTCTCCGCAATCAGGTCGATGGCAAAGCGCGACAGGGGTTGCAACGGATCGTCGTTCAGCTCTGAACCCGCCACGACCGGTATGTATTCGTCGAGCAGATTAATCATCTGTCGGGCGATCCGGGTTTTAGCCTGCCCGCGCAAGCCCAGTAGGTTGATATGGTGCATCGACAGAATTGCCCGCTCTACGTCGGGAATAACCGTATCTTCGTACCCCCAGATGCCAGGAAAAACCACTTCTTTGGCCCGGATGCGCTCAATCAGGTTGTCGCGCAGTTCCTGTTTGATGGTTCGCGACTGATAGCCCGCAGCTTTCAGTTCGCCAAGCGTATTGATCTTTACTAAATTTGAGGCTTTCAGGCTTCTGTAGTTCATTGGATATTAAGCAGCTAGGCGGATGATACTGTTGACAACAAGGCCGTTCGGACAGGCAACGCCGGTAGCCTGTGCCCCGTACTCATCCCATACAAAAGCTAACAGGCTTTATCTCTAAATGGTTTTTGGACCTCGAAATTGGCTACTTTTACCATTCATGCGCTGGACAAGACCGTCCGTTGCTGTCTATGAAATCTAGTTTACCCCGCTCCTTCCTCCCCGTCATCTGTGCGCTATTGCTGGCTGCATGTCGCATTCAGAAGGCCCCACCCGAACTACTCAGCGCTACGCCGGACTCTGTTTTTGTCGGGCAACCGATCACGCTGTCGGGCAACCAGTTCGGCTCCGAGCCATCCGTAACCTTCGTCAACGTTCGCGACAAGTCGTCACTGGCTGGGCGGGTCGTCAGTGCCACGACCAACACCATTCAGGTAACCGTACCCCTGATTGCACCCGGCCAGACATCCGTACGCGTGGGTAACGACCAGGGATCTTCCGACCCGGTGCCCATCACGATTCTTCAGCCGACACCAGCGCTGACCACCCTTACCCCCGCCAACGGGCTACCTGGTTCGACGGTCGTTATCACGGGGCAATACCTCAATCAGATTCGCACGATACGGTTCAATCAGCTCGCAGCCGTCATTCAGGACAGCACCGATACCAAGCTGACCTTGCAGGTTCCGTCGGGCATTCAGCGCGGGCCGACGTTTATCGTCGTGGATACCAAGGGGGGCTCCTTTTCGGTACCCTTCATCGTCGCCGGCACTCCGCAGATTACGGCGCTGTCGACCCGTCAGATACGGCCCGGTGCGGAGTTGATCGTGCAGGGTGTCAACCTGAGCGACGGTGTTGTCAGCATCAATGGCCTGGCCACAAACCGCGATCAGACGATTGTTCAGGATAACCAGATCAAAACCATCGTGCCCGAAAACGCGACATCGGGCAAAGTCACCGTAACGGTATTCGAGAAGCTGATTGCTACCAGTACCGACAGCCTGCGCGTCATCCGGCCGCCGGCTATCACGAGCATCAGTTCAAACGATGGTATCGCTGGCGACCGGATTCAGCTGGCCGGTCTCAACCTCAGCGACATCACCACGTTGACCTTCAACGCAACCGCTGTTCCGTTCCGGGTCCTGACACCGTCGTTGCTGGAAGCCACATTACCGGCCCTCGGCCAGGCGGGCAACTATACCATCGGGGTGAGCAGCGTGGGGGGCACGGCTCAGTTTTCCCAGCCATTTGTGTACTATGTTGCCCCCAGCAACCTGTCGCTCAGTCCGGCCCGCACTATCGCCGAGCAGAACATTTCTGTACTAGGCACCAGTGTTTATCGCATCACAGACGTCAGGATCAATAATCAGTCCGTACCGATCATCGGCCGTACCGAAGGATCGGCCGTACAAATCGGCATCCCGGCGGGTACAGTCAGTGGCCCCGTCACTGTCGTCAACCGGGCGGGTCAGGCGACGACAGCCGCCCCACTGACCATAGTCCAGCGCCCCGTCGTGACCAACCTGGTTCCCGCCAAAGCCCGGCCCGGCGAACGGGTCGTTATCACGGGCAGCTTCCTGCAAAACGCTCAGTTTTATTTCTTCAATACCAGCACTCCTGCGTCCGATGGTGGCAGAAACGAAGATAACGAACGCTGGATACTCGTGCCATCCAATGCACAGAGCGGCCCCATTCGCGTAACGAACATATCGGGCGAGAGTACGCAGACCGATGCTTTCACGGTCATTCGCCCCGTAACGATCACTGACTTTACGCCAAAGTCGGCCAAAATCGGGACAGCGGTAATTGTCTCGGGACAGAATTTGAGCAGCGTGACGAGCGTACGTGTCAATGGTGGGGTGTTGGCTGCGCCGTTCCAGGTATCAGGGACCAGTCTGGTCGTAACGATTCCATCCGGTACGGTCGTCGGGCAAATCTGCTTGACCAATGACGCTGGCACAACCTGCACCACGGCTAATTTCACGCCAATCAACTAGCCAAATACCGACAAGACAACGCCCCCGGTCGACACACTTTGTCGACCGGGGGCGTTGTCTTGTTATCACGCACCGATTATATGCCGAGCGTACCGCCCATGGTCACGTTGGTATGGGGATCGTCGGGATTGAAGTGTGGTGTCCGCCCCTCGTGATGACTACCGGGCGTTTCCTCTTCCTTCGCCTGCTGATTCACGAACGACTCGGCCAGCTCCGTCAATTTCCGGTCGGTTGCTTTTTCTTCTTCCAGGGTCTGCGCCAGCAATTCGGCCGATTGATTGAAGCCCAACACACGGGCCAGCGTCAGCAGTGATCCGTAGGCGGCAATCTCCAGATGCTCGGTTTTCTGCGCGACAATAATCAACGCAGCGTCACGCGTGAGCGAACCCTCTTCTGTATCGTTGATAACTGTTTGCGCGTCCTCGATAAGTCCATCCACGGCTTTACTGGCGTGCTGCCCGGCAGCGATGCTCAGAATGCGAAATATATCGTCGATCCGGCTAATCTGCTCACGGGTCTCTTCCTGATGCTGTAGAAAAGCGGCCCGTACCTCGTCGCTGGTTGCTGCACTGGCCTGCTTTGTCAGCGCATCAACGATCTGTTTCTCTGTGTAATAAACGCTCTTCAGTTCCGTAATGAACAGGTCGCGTAATCCCTCGTCAGCTGCGGAATCATTGCCGCTAAAAAAGGCTGTTATTTGATCGGTTAGCGATGCCATAAGCCATGCGTAGTTTGGTGTATCCAGGGTATCGCTGATCTTTCATAGCAAATCAAAGTCCACCTTCTGACTATCAACCACTTACCTAAAATACGCACTTGACATTGTTGCTATTTTTCTACGGTGTGTTTGGCTCCTCTACACCATAAATGCCCACAGCGCGTCATTCGCCTTGACACGTCAGGGCTGGACAGTGACGGCGAAACTGCACCCAAGGTTATAGTTCTGTCCGCCATCCGACGATACCTGTAGAATGGCGTTGTACGTTCCCGCGACTTTTGGCGTTCCGGCTCCTTTCAGTGTAACCTGTTGCGGTTTTCCTACCTGAGCCGTCGTAAATACCGTACTGCTGTTGACCAGCGAAAACGTATTCGATGCATCGGGGGCATAAACGATGCTGATGAAGTCATACTTACCCGCCACCTTAGGCACAATGGTAATCTGCTTGGTGTTACTCGTGCTATCGAGCGCCTGATTAACTTTATACGTTCCCTTCAACGGCGCACTGCAGTCGATGTAATTGTAGGCCGTCACACTGAAGCTACATACCTGATTCTCGACCGTTACCGAAAACGAGTTTGTTCCAGCGGCTTCCGGCGTACCGTTGCTCTGTAGTGTCACCGTCTGTGGTTTCCCTACCTGAGCCGCCGTGAACGATCCTGACGCGCTGAAGCTGTAGCCATTAGCAACGTTTGTAGTGGCAGAATACGTCCCCGCCGAACCAGGCGTTATGGTAATTTGCTTGTTGTTGCCAGCTGTCAGACTGGTATTGGTGTAGTACACACCCGCAGCCGAGGTCGTCGCTTTACAATCAAGTGCGCTGATGATCGTAGCACCGGGCAAGGGGCTTAATTTATTCCACTGAAAGTTGTACCAGTAGTACAGACCGGGCGTCACCGCATAGTTGCCAGTAGTTGTGGCGGTATTGAACACCAGCATACCATCCGAAGGCGTACCCGTTAAGGTCCATGTGGCATAGTTCGTCAGCGCAACGGTGGGCAGTAACATGCCCCTGTACGTGTTATCAGGATAAGGCCCTGACTTTACCTCAAGCGCAGCCGCCGTATTGAGCGGGTCTTTAGACGGAGCGCCAATGCGAATCTGCGCATGTCCTCGCAGGCATATCACGCAGATTATCAGCGTAAGTGACCAATAAAACAACCGATTAACAGGAGAGTAAATTTTTATCATAACCAAAGCGATATACTACACGCACTGGTACCAACTCCCGTGCCTGATTAACTTAAAAAGCCTAAATTTTTAGTAAAAAAAACGCAGACAGTGAGAAAGAGCTGAAGAACTCATACCTGCAACGAGCTAAACAACTGGGTTGTGAACGATACGGAAATGAAAATACCAGCAATAAAATACTGATTATCAGCACTATATTTTGAACTCAAGCAGACGTATTCGGGAAATAGAATTGGGAAGGTGTCTACATTGATGAGCGCTGATTCAACTTTCCGGCACGGATGGAGCTTCTGGGGCGTCTATGGCAGCGACTCAAACCACTTCTGTTCGTAACCAGTGCAGCAAGAGTGGCATACACTATTCATCACGCTTCAAAGTCGGGTTGCAGGTACTACTGCGAAGGTTTTGGCGCCATTGATCGATGTTGTACGTCGGTGGTAAATGACATGCCGACGCTACGGCACGCCACAAGTGTACCAGGTCACGACAACAAACACGTTACCGGGTGACGACGTAATTGACTGAATCAATGGTCAGCCCCACCTACCCCGCTGTAAATCCATCGTCAGCCGGCCACGTTGACCATTGATTCAGTCGATTTTTAGCGACTTTGACTGGTTTGCTCCGGTTCATCTGCCTAAGCCAGCCAGAACTCTATAATTCCTGCTCAGGCTGTACCGCAAGTGCATTTGTCTTCGGGAAGGTATGCTGTTCTTATCGGTCTAACGATACATCGGCAAAAACACCGTGTAGAACAATGGCGTAAGTGACTGATTGCAAGCATAAAACGCAAAAAACCCACCGGTGAGGGTGGGCTTCTGCTTGATCGTTAGGTGACCGATACGGGAATCGAACCCGTGTTACCGCCGTGAAAGGGCGATGTCCTAACCGCTAGACGAATCGGCCGTCTTTGTTGAAAGACCCACTCAGTTGCTTTTTTCAGCCGCTGTAGTGGCGAATCGTGGTGCAAATGTAGGGCGATCTTTTGACAATGCAAGCACACGGCAAAAAAAAGTTTTTCAAAAAACCACCTTTGCGCCTTTTACGCCTATTTTTGAGACAGTTAGCGATTCCCTTTTCATGAAAAAAATTTTATTGACGCTAAGTCTGCTAGGAACACTTACGATTTCCCAGGCGCAGACTTCCCCTTCATCGCCCACCGGCCAGCCCCTTCCGCAACAAACTACCGGCGTTCAGTCGCCCGAGCAGTTCCTGGGTTACAAAGTCGGACAGCATTTCACTACACATCGCGAGGTGATCGCTTATGCGGAGCAGGTAGCCCGGCAACTTCCTAAACGGGTACGGATCATCCCCTACGGTAAAACGTACGAAGGACGCCCCCTCGTCGTCGTCGCCATTGCTTCAGAAGCTAATCTCAATCGGCTCGATGAGATCCGGACAAACAACCTGAAACGAATCGGCATGCTGGACGGACAGCCCACCGCCGGTCCGACACCCGCCATTGCGTGGCTTAGCTACAACGTCCACGGCAACGAAGCCGTCAGTTCGGAAGCGTTCATGGACGTCCTGTATCAGCTAACCAATCTGTCGGACGCCGTAACGCAGAAGGTGATGAACAATGCCGTGGTACTACTCGACCCCGGCCTGAACCCCGACGGACATGACCGGTACGTAAACTGGTACAATCAGATGGTCGGTCAACGCCCTGACCCCACGCCGTCGGCCCGCGAGCATAACGAACCCTGGCCCGGTGGTCGTTACACGCACTACCTGTTCGACCCAAACCGCGACTGGGCCTGGCAAACGCAGGAAATAACCCGGCAACGCATGGCGCTGTACCAGCAGTGGATGCCGCACCTGCACGGCGATTTTCACGAGATGGGCGTCGAAAGTCCGTATTACTTCGCTCCCTCGGCCAAGCCTTATCACGAAGACATTACGCCCTTCCAGCGCCAGTTTCAGCAGATTATCGGGCAGTATTGCAGTAGGTATTTCGACAAGAACGGCTGGCTTTACTACACGCGTGAACGTTTCGACCTGTTCTACCCCAGCTACGGCGATACCTACCCGACCTACAACGGAGCCATTGGCATGACCTACGAACAGGGCGGTAGTGGCCGGGCCGGACTGGCGATCGAACGGGCCGACGGCGATACGCTGACGCTGCGGCAACGAATCGACCACCACGTAGCGTCGAGCATTGCCACGCTTGAATCGGTTGCCGATCGTTCTGCCGACGTGGTAAAAGAGTTCGGTCAGTTTTTCGACAAGGCCCGTACCACACCCATTGGCCCCTACAAGAGTTATGTCGTTAAAGCGGGGACTGATCCCGGCCGGCTGAAGGCGTTGCAACAGTTACTCGACAACAACAAGATTGCGTACGGGTATGCCGGTAAGTCGATGACGGTAGCCGGTTTTAACTACACCAATCACAAGAGCGAGAAGAATGTTGCAGTGGGTGCGGGCGACATGGTCATCAGTGCCTACCAACCGAAATCGACGCTGCTCAAAATTCTGTTCGAACCCAACTCGACACTGGAAGACTCGGCTACGTACGACATTACCGCCTGGTCGATGCCTTACGCGTTCGGCTTACAAACTTACGGTCTGACGACGCGGCTAACGCCCGCTACTGCACCGGCCGCTACAGCCGCTACGTCGGCAAGCGCCGTCAGTGGTACGCCATACGGTTACGTCATTCGCTGGCAGTCGATGCCATCGGTACAGATGCTGGCCGGGCTGTTGAAGCAGAAAGTACGGGTTCGGGTGGCCGAGAAAGCCTTTGAGCTGGAAAACAAAACCTACCCCACCGGCACGCTCATCGTAACGCGGGGTAACAACGACCATTTCGGGTCGCGGCTCGATGCCATCGTCCGGGCCGAAGCAGCGCGCACAGGAGCCGATATGACGCCCGTACAGTCCGGTTTTGTAGCCAAGGGGTCAGACTTCGGTTCCGACTTCGTCACGGGCCTGAAAGCGCCCCGTGTGGCGGTCGTGGCGGGCGAAGGCAGTCAGCCGCCGGCCGTGGGTGAAGTGTGGCATTTCTTCGATCAGGAACTGAACTACCCGGTCACGATGCTCGATGGCAATAGCCTGGGAAATATCGACTGGAGCCGCTTCGACGTGCTGGTGCTGCCGACGAATTACAACTATGGCCGCTTCCTGACCGATCGTGTACTGACACAGCTGAAAGACTGGATTCGGTCGGGCGGCAAGCTGATTGCAATGGAGCGGGCGGCTTCGTTCCTGGCTGGCAAAGATGGGTTCGACCTAAAAGAAAAGGCCGGCAGTACCGACACGGCTAAAGACCGTAAAGCTGTCGTGACCGACTCGCTGAAAATCTACGGCGACCGCGAACGCGTTGCCATCTCCGACGAAACACCGGGCAGTATCTACCGCGTCAACGTCGATGCCACGCACCCGTTGGGTTTTGGCCTGGGGAATGGCTATTACACGCTCGTTCAGAACGCCTACAACTTCGATTTCCTGAAAGACGGCTGGAACGTTGGCTACCTCAAGAACGATAACTACGTGGCCGGTTTTGCGGGGCGCAACGCGAAGAACAAACTGAAAAATACGCTGCTGATGGGCGTACAGAGCTTCGGCCGTGGCAACGTGGTTTACCTGGCCGATGATCCACTGTTCCGAGGCTTCTGGTACAGCGGCAAGCTGCTGTTCGGCAATGCCGTGTTCATGGTGAACTAACAAAATGTAGTGTTTCGACAGGCCCCGGCGACCCGATGCTGTATCGGGTCGCCGGGGCCTGTCAGTTTGCCGTAAATCGTTTGATCTCAACGGGCCGGGTTGCCCCGTCGACGGTCCAGTTCATGTCGGGATACTGACCCGTATTGCTTAAGACGAACGATACCGTTTTTACCGTGGCATGCGGCTGACGGCCGTAATCGTTAAGCTGCACCGTATACGTTCCCGGCGACAAATGCATCGAAAACGTGCCATCGGTGCGTGGCGCGATAGCCGCAATCGATTGCTGACCGCGTCGTACGTCGAGGCTGAACCGACTGAACTGGCAGGGCTGACGGTCGTACAGGCTATTCTGGCACCGCAGTTGCCCGGCCAGTCGAAACGTGCGTGGCAACGGAATCACCTTGTCGACGGACCGCGCGATGGTTAGTTGTTCCTGGTATAATACTGGATCACCCAACCGACCGGTGCTGATGGCCGAGATCGCGTACGTACCCGGTGGTACGTTGCGGTACACGACCCGGCCGTTGGCGTTGGTGAACAGCACGTTGTCATTAATTCGAACGAGTAGGCTATCCACCCATCGTTCATCCGCATCGCGACTGCCGTTCCCGTTGGTATCTTCAAAAAAACTTAGCTGTAGCCGACCGTGGCGCTTCGCCCCTAATTGGCCGAACCGCTGCATCACCTCCATGCGGTACTGGCTGTAGGCGAACTCCGGCTGCTGGCTGTAGGGCGTTCCGTTACCCGACAGATGCACCGACAGGTTCGGGGTAACGTCATACTGCACGCGACCCACCGCCGTGTACCGGGCCGCCATCGATGTCGCATCGTAGAGGTAGTTGATACCCACCGAGCCACCAAGCCGACCGTTCAGCAGCGCAAACGAAACCGTCGGCGTTAGTGAGGTGGTCGTAATCAGCCCCGGATAGGTCGTTTGCAGGTCGAACAGGTAAAAAGGGCCTTTCTGCCAATACCCCCACACGTTGAATCGGCCAATGCCCAGCGTCGAGACTATCCGCTGACTCATGATTCCGTCCGAAGCCCAAGTATCTACGTTTCCGTAAAACCGACCGACATCGTAACTCAATTCGAGGAACTGATCGGTACGCCGGCGGTAAGCGATGCCTGGCGCAATCCGGTAGGCATCGGCGCGCTGACTGATCGGGTTGGCTTTGTCGCGCTGCGAAAACCAGTACGGCCGGGCACTCAGGGTTAGCGAGCCAATCCGATGACTTACACTCAACTCAGCTACCGTGTTTCCAAACTGATGCCGCACCTGATCGACGGGGGACGTAAACGTAATACGGTCGTACTGAAACTGGTTGATTCGGGCCAGCAATGTCGTAACCGGAGCCGGTTGCCAGAACAGTTGGCTATACAGGATGGTGGCCCCCCGCTGCAAACCGGCATAGACAGGACTACTGCGGTACGAACGTACTTGCCAGCTAAAGGTCTCCCGCTGGTAGGTATAGTTCAATTGACCCGCCCAGCCCGTTACCCGCGCTGACGGGCTGCTGTGCCGGGCAAACTCGACACTCTGCGCGCCCATCAGTTGTAGCGAGTGTCGGTCGGTGCGGTTATATCGGAACGACGCGAACGTGAGGTAACCCGCCCGCTGCACGTCGGCCAGCGTGTAGTAACTGGTACTCAGCGATAAGGCAGCGCCCGGCAATTGGTTCAATTGGTAGTCGTACCGGGCCGAATAAATGTTCCCCCGCCAAGTATTCGCAGCATCGCTTAGCCAGTTCTGATTGGCGTTCACCGCCCAGAACGTCCACATCCGGTCGGTTTGGCCCGTACTTAGTTTCAGCCCCCGCCCGAAGAGTGGTAATTCATGAAAATCGTAAATACTTCCCAGCCGGAACGCCGTCCGGGCAGTCGTGAGGGCGATGTACGAATTTTGCAGCTGATGCAAATGATCGGCTCCGTAGTCGAGGTAGTGAATATGCATGTCGAGTCGGGCTTTCCCGATGGAATCGGTACCCCAGACCCGCGTTTCGCGCGCCCACTGATTCGTACTGAACCGGGTAAGCGCAACGCTGGCCCCGTAACCGGTATTGACTGGTACCAGTCCATTCTGGTACGCTTTATTGGTGACAGCAACGACCAGCTTACACCCCGCACTACCCACCACCGACTGCTGCCGGTTTTTTAACGTAACCAGCAGCTGATAGGGCGTATCAACAGCCCATTGCCGGATAGGCACCGCCGTTACGACGATTGTCGTGTCCTGCCGGGGCTTCAACCGGATGGTCATCGGAAAGATAGTCGGGTTGATTCCCTGCGGCAGCGCAGCTACTTCAATAGTATACGTACTGGTATCCGCTCGATTGTGGGTTATCTGCAAGGGTAACCGGGCCGGCTCACCAGCATTGTACAGCAAAATCGTTTCCTGCGGGATAGTCAGACTGGCGGGAGCGACAACACTGCCCTTAACCATCACCTGAAACGTTACCGATTGTATCGGTTTGCCGGCATCATCGGTCAACCGGAGGTAAACGGGTATGTTGGCGGCTGTAATCTGACGGTGCACCAGCCCCTTTATGGGCATGCGCATCGTCTCGCCGGGTGACAGATGCAGGTGAGTCGGCACGGCCGCCAGCATGTCGATCGATGCAGGTATATCAACCGTTATTTTTACGTCCTGCGGCTGATTAGTTGTGTTCGTTACAGCCAGCCTATTAATAAACGTAGCTCCTGTATTGACCACCACTGTATCGCGCCAGAACGATGCTGAAATTGATTGCGCAACACTCGAAAAAGAATAAGTTACAAACGTAATTAAATAGACGAAAAATCTAATATAGGTTACCATACAGTTACAGCCTAATTACTCACCATTACTCTCGTATGCGTCAGATAGGCCAACAAGTATTACACCATCGGTTCTAAGTCAATCTATTCACTGTGAACCACTTAATAAATGAATATATTTTCATAATATAGATAAATAATTGAGAATGAGTCAATAAGGATAATTTCTAGGTAGTAGATCGTATCGTTTACTAAAAACACAATTTTTTATAAACCAAATATTCTATTCTGGTAAGGCAATTGTATAGTATTTATCAGTTGTAAATATTAATTGTAACCTATTTTTTTATTAGAGTATCTTATGAAAACTTCTTTTAAAACAATTACCTCCACCGTGTTGTTTTTAGCGCTTGGCTTTTGCTTAAATGCTACGTCAGCGAATGCTCAGCTAACGAGTGGCAATACCGTTGTTACGGTGACCGTCGTTGACGTGCTGGCTTTAGTTGTCGCCGTACCAGCCGTTCCGATCTCGATGGGTTCGCTCACCGAGTTTCAGAATGGCTCCGGCTTTACCGCCCCGGCTCAGTTGGTAGCCAGTAGTAACCGGCCGTACGACATCAAGGTGAAATCAGATGGTGACCTGCAAGGGCTGTTGACGGCAGCGGGTAGCAGCATTCCCATCAGCAGCATTGCCGTACAGGCAGCCCCGACGCTCACGTCGACGTACACCAACGCGCTGAATCTATCGGCGGCCGATCAGGTACTGATTTCCAACGCCCCTAGTGCCATGGCGAAGGTCTACGATGTGAAATATTCGACATCGGGTGATAAGTCGGCGTTTTATGTGAAAGGGGGCGCCTATGTAGCCACACTGACGTACTCAATTTCCGCTCACTAATCGTTTCCCATGACTCAACCGTTCTCCCGCTCCATGAGCTGGCGACTGTTGCTGATGCTGTGCCTGGCCGAGCCCTTGCTTAGTCAGGCACAGATTGGTTTTCAGGTATCGCCGGCTAAACTGTATTTTAATCGGGCCAGTGCTGACAATCAGCCGCTCAGACTACACATAACGAACCCGATGGACACGCGGCTGGTGCTACAGGCAACCTGCGCCGACTGGCGACGGGATTCGGTAGGCGAGAAAGTGTATTACCCGCCCGGTACGTTGCCGACGTCAGGCTGCTCGCTGTTCAAGGTTATCCCTGACGTAATTGAGCTGGCCCCCGGCGAAAAGCGGGACGTACTGGTGTCGCTGATTCCCAATCAGCAGGCTCCGACCAATGCCATTCAGAACGCGATGCTGCTGCTGACACAATCGAACGAACAGGAAGTAGCCCGGCAGAAGGGTACGTCGCAGTTTATCATCAAGGCGCAGATTGGCGTGCATGTCTATGTGCTGCCCACTGACCATACGGAGCCGGAGGTTGCCATAACCGGTATGAGCCTTACGCAGGCAACCCGCCCCTACCAGGTTAACGTCAAGATTCACAATACCGGCAAAGCCCTCCTGGAGAGTCAGTTGCGTATGGAATACCTGAACATGAGTACGATGGAAGAAGTGAAGACGGAAGCCGTTCCCGTCAATACCATGCCCGACGAGGCCTTTCGGGTTACGACCAATGTCCCACCCAATCTGTCGGCGGGCAAATACCTGATCGTAGCCGTGCTGGACAGTGGACCAGGTCAGGCACTGAAAGTCGCGGAGCTAGAAACGGTATTGAAATGAACGGGCGCATCCTGTTACTTATCCTGTCGCTGCTCGTAGCGGGTCCGGTGATGGCCCAGCCCTCCCTACCCGACGAATCCAAGTACGCGAACTCCCTGATTGGCCTTACCATCCTGGGCAGTCCGGCGTTGGGTATGTCGTCCGTCAGCGACTATACCAACGGCGTGACGCTCAACCACAATACGCTGCAAATCAACGTATCGCTGGGGCTGACCTGGTCTATCCAGGTACGCGCGCTGGATGACCTTCGTTACCAGTCTTATTCGATACCGGCCTCGTCGATTGCCGTGCAGGCAACTGGGTTAGGGTCGCGCCCGGAAATCTTCCTACGCACGACGAATCAGACAGTGGCCTCGGGTCTGGCCACGTCGCTGCTCAGTGCGATCCTGCCCCTGCGTTACCGGGCAATCGGTGGAAGTACGTTCTTACAACCCGCAGGTTCGTATACCACAACGCTGCTCTTCTCGTTCTCCGCGCAGTAGCCAGGCTGTCGGAACGGTACAGCTGTATTTATTTTAGGTTAAAAATGGGCCTAAATCGCGTGCCAGCGACCTATTGACTCAGTAGGCGGACAAACAAAGCAAAGCGAAGCCGGTTTAGAATGCATCCCGTCACACTGGTGACCGTTCACTCACTGATTCTACTCTAAACTGACTAGTCTATGAAAGCGCTTCTTCGTTTTGCCCCCACGGCCGCTGTATTTATGCTGCTGCTGACACTGATGACCAGTTGTGCGGCTATCGGCGACATTTTCAAGACCGGCGTCTGGACGGGCGTCATTCTGGTTGTCGTCGGTATCGGCGTTGTCATCTGGCTCGTCTCCAAACTGTTTGGTGGCGGGGGTGGTGGCCGCGTGTAATCCGCTTACGAACTAATACAGGAACGGCCCGGCATCTTGCGAGATACCGGGCCGTTCCTGTTAGTGAGCTATCGCAGTTTAGTGCGTCACGAGTTCGAGCAAACCGTCGCGCTGTAGCACGGCGCGCTGACGCTCGATGAGGTCGTCGGAAGCTTTCATCAGGGGCAGACGAACCTCGTTTGAAATCAGGCCCAGTGTCTGCATCAGGCTTTTCACACCGACGGGATTGCCTTCTTCGTACAGTAGCGGATCGATACGCAGGAACTGGTACAGTTCTTTTTGCGCGACGGCGAAGTCGCCGTTCAGGGCGGCATCGATCAAACCCGAGAACTTTGCCGGGAAGGCATTGGCGATTACCGACATAACGCCTACCCCGCCGATGCTGATGATGGGCACCGCCTGCACGTCGTCGCCGGAGATCAGCAGAAAATCGTCGGGCTTGTCGCGGGCAATTTCCATGCATTGCTCGATCACGCAGGACGCTTCCTTCACCCCGATGATATTCGGGTGCTGCGCCAGTTCGCAGATCGTTTCAGCCGTCATGTTGATACCCGTGCGGAACGGAATGTTGTACAGAATAACCGGTACCGGGCAGGCATCGGCGATGCGCGTGAAATGCTCGATCACCCCCCGTTTGCCCGGCTTGTTGTAGTACGGACAAACCGACAGGATGGCATCGACCCCATCGAAGTCGATGTCTTTCATCCCGGCTACGACCTCACTGGTGACGTTGCCACCGACGCCGTAGACGATGGGCAGGTTTTTCGGGTTGTTTTCCTTCAGGTATTGCAGCAGCTGTTTCTTTTCGGCCTTTGTCACCGTGGGCGATTCGCCGGTGGTTCCCTGAAGAACGATGTATCGAACGCCCCCCTCCGAGACGTGACGAATGACGCGCCCGAAGCCATCAAAATCGATAGCATGGTCGGCGGTAAACGGCGTTACGATGGCGACGCCGACGCCGTGAAAACGAGTATTCATGTTGCTGCAAACCGAAATGTTAGGACAAAGTTACGCGAATTGATCGGGAAAGCGTTACGGCAGCCGGTGAAGCCATCGGTGTTTTCGCCGACCGGCTTTTCACTACTCACCAAGCATCGCGGTAAACTCATCTTCCCCGATTATGGGTACGTTCAGCTGTTGCGCTTTCGCCACTTTCGACGGTCCCGCATTCTCGCCCACGATCAGGTAATTGAGCTTTTTCGACACCCCGCTCAGCAGTTTACCCCCGTGGGCGGCAATCTGGGTTTCGAGTTCTTCCCGGCTGTAGTTGGCGAACGTACCGCTGTACAGGAACGTCTTGCCCGTCAGCGTATCGCTCACCGCTTCCACCACTTTACGCTCACCGGCCATTTGCAGGCCAGCCGCGCGCAGCCGCTGTACGTACTGCTGATTGTCGGGATCGGCAAACCATTCGGAGACGCTCTGCGCGATGCGGGGGCCGACATCCGGCACACCCGACAAGGTTTTCAGCGAAGCCGACATAAGCGCATCCATCGAGCCGAAATAATCGGTCAGCCGTTCGGCGGTCGTGTTACCGACATAGCGAATCCCCAACGCAAAAACGACATTGGCGAATGGCTGTGCTTTCGAGCGTTCGATGGCCGTCAGAATATTGTCGACGGTTTTCTGCCCGAACTTGACGACCCGCACTTTACCCGTGTCTTCGGCCGGATACGCCTTTTCCAGACCAAGCAGTTGCTCGTTGGTCAGGTCGTAGAGATCGGCGGGTGTTTCTACCAGATTCCGGTCGATGAGCAGTTGAATTTTCCCCTCACCCAGGCTTTCGATGTTCATTGCCCGGCGCTGAATAAAATGCTCGAAGCGGGCCTGCCGCTGCGGAGGACAGCCTTTCTCATTTGGGCAGTAGAAGTGCGCTTCACCCTCCCGACGAATCAGTGGGGTACCACAGGCCGGGCACTGGGTCGGGTACACGATCGGCACCGTTTGTCCGGTACGCTTACTTAGGTCGACACCCGTTACTTTCGGAATAATCTCTCCGCCTTTCTCCACGAACACCGTGTCGTGCAGTTCGACGCCAAGCCGTTGAATTTCGTTGGCATTGTGCAGCGACGCCCGTTTGACAACGGTGCCCGCCAGCAACACCGGCGTCAGCATGGCAACGGGCGTAACGGCCCCCGTCCGGCCAACCTGGTAGCTGATGTCATTGAGCGTGGTGCTGGCAGCCATCGCCTTGTATTTGAACGCAATCGCCCAGCGTGGACTCTTGGCCGTGTAGCCCAGTTCGCGCTGCTGATCGTAGCGATTCACTTTGATCACGATACCATCCGTTCCCAGCGGCAAATCAAACCGCTTGGTTTCCCATTCGTTGACGTACGCCATCACCTCACTGATGGTGGTGCATTTCCGCCAGGTGGGCGACACGTTGAATCCCCAGTGTGCCAGCGCGACCAGACTTTCTTCGTGGGTTCGGAACCGCTCGGTACCGTCGGGATTAGGTTCCGACAGAAACGAATACAGGTAACAGTCGAGCCGACGTTTAGCGACCGCACTGGAATCCTGCTGCTTGAACGTACCCGACGCAGCATTACGTGGATTGGCCAGCAGCGGCTCGCCGATATCCTCCCGCTCTTTGTTGATCCGCTCGAATTCCGCCAACGGCAGAAACCCCTCGCCACGCACTTCAAACAGAGCCGGCAGGTCGTCGCTCGTCCGAACAGTGAGCGGCATGCTGCGGATGGTCCGAATGTTCGCGGTGATGTCGTCGCCCCGAACGCCGTCGCCCCGGGTCGCGCCCTGCACCAGTACACCATTTTCGTAGGTCATACTCAGCGCGACACCATCGAACTTCAGTTCGCAGATGTATTCGTACGGTTCGTCGCGCAGGCCTTTCCGTACCCGATTGTCGAACTCGATCAGCTCGGCTTCGGAATAGGTATTCCCCAGCGACAGCATCGGAAAACGGTGATAGACCGTGGCAAATTCTTTACTGATCGTACCGCCAACGCGCTGTGTGGGGCTGTCGGGACGGCGCAGGTCGGGGTATTGTTTTTCGAGCAGGGTCAGCTCCTGAAGCTGCTGATCGAACGTGAAATCGTCGACTTCCGAGATGCTGTTCTGGTAATACTGGTGGTTGTACCAGATTAGCCTGTCGGTCAGGTCGTTTATGCGCTGTTGAGGATTCATAGTACAAAATAAGCCGGATGCCGGGTAAAAACGCAGTAGTTCACAACGAAAAACAAGTGGCTCCCAAAGCGGTCATTATTGCGTTGGTTTCGGTGGTGGAGCAAAAAAATTAGCTAGTTTTACCGGATAAAAAATTTCGGTCCGATCAGTGACAACCAGACCCGTCTTCTTTTCTGAGCGAGTTCAGGGTGACTCATTCTCCAGATCGATTGGTTTCAACGAGCTATGCCGCTTCCTGCAATTGCCCCTTCCCTCCTCGCTGCCGATTTCGCCCATCTCGACCGGGAACTGGAGATGATTAACCGCAGCGAAGCCGATTACCTGCATTTCGACGTGATGGATGGGGAGTTCGTACCCAACATTTCGTTTGGCTTCCCACTTCTCGACGTGGCGCACAAGCTTTGTAAAAAGCCGCTGGACGTTCACCTGATGATTACCCAGCCCGACCGGTACCTCGATGCGTTCGCAAAGGGAGGAGCGGCCATCATTCACGTTCATTACGAAGCCTGTCAACACCTGCACCGCACGCTGACGCACATCCGCGAACTGGGCTGTCAGGCGGGCGTCGCCCTCAATCCGCATACGCCGATCATCGGGCTGGAGAACGTGCTGGAACAGCTTGACGTCGTGCTGATTATGTCCGTCAACCCCGGTTTCGGCGGACAGTCGTTCATTCCGCATACGCTGACCAAAATCGCCCAGTTGAAACAGATGCTGCGGGCCAACGGCTCGTCGGCCCGGATCGAAGTCGACGGGGGTGTGGCGCTCGATAATGCAGCCGCCCTGCTGCGGGCCGGGGCCGATACGCTGGTAGCGGGCAGTTCGGTGTTTAAGGCGGACAACCCCGAAGCCGCCATTCGGGATCTGAAACACGTCGATCAGACGTGGCTCGCCTGACCTTCTCTTCTTAATTTGTACGCCAATCTCTGGTATGATTCGAACATATCTACTTACCGCTCTTACGGCCTGTCTTTTGCTGACGGGGTGCGGAGAGAAACAGTCAACTGACCAAACAAAGGCTGTTAACGAAACCGCTGATACCACAGCAGTACCTGCCCCCCCCGCGCCGGAATGGGCCAAGAACGCAACGATTTACGAGATCAATACCCGGCAGTTTTCGGCAGAGGGAACGTTCAAAGCGGTCGAAAAACAACTGCCCCGTCTGAAAGAGATGGGCGTGGATATTCTGTGGCTGATGCCGATTTATCCCATCAGCCAGACGAACAAGAAAGGAACGCTCGGCAGTCCCTACGCCGTCGCCGACTATAAAGCGATCAATCCCGATTACGGCACGGCCGCCGATCTGAAAGCCCTCGTCAACCGAGCCCACGCGCTGGGCATGCACGTCATTCTCGACTGGGTGGCCAACCATACGGGCCGTGACCATGTCTGGACACGGGAACACCCCGACTGGTATACACTCGTCAACGGGCGGATGATCGCGCCCATTGATCCAAAGACGGGGAAACCCACCGACTGGACCGACGTGATCGATCTGAACTACGACAATCCGGCCCTGCGCACCGGTATGATCGACGCCATGCAGTACTGGGTGCGCGAGTTCGACGTCGACGGCTATCGCTGCGACGTAGCCGGCTTTGTTCCCGTCGACTTCTGGGCGCAGCTACGGCCCAAACTCGACTCGATCAAAACGGTCTTTATGCTGTCGGAATGGGAAGACGAACCCGAACAGTTCAAAGCCTGCTTCAACATGAACTACGGCTGGAGCATGCATACCGTGATGAAAGCCATTGCTAAGGGAGCCCGCAAAGCCCCCAGTATCGACTCACTGCGGGAAGCCAATCAGAAGCGATTCCCGGCCTGGTACTATCAGATGCTCTTCACGCAAAACCATGACGAAAACAGTTGGAACGGTACGCTGAACGAGTCGTTCGGTCCGGCCGCCGACGCCATGATCGTACTGAGTAGCACGCTGGAAGGCATGCCGCTGGTGTACAACGGCATGGAATCGAAACTGGATAAGCGACTGGCCTTTTTCGAAAAAGACAGCATCAGCTGGGGTACCTACGAGAAGGCCCCGTTTTTCAAAGCACTATTGACGCTGAAGCACCGCAATCGGGCGCTCTGGAATGGCCTGGCCGGTGGTAAGGCCCAGAAAATCACGACCGACCACGATGCTGCGATCTACGCCTTTCACCGGCAGCGCGACAACGACCGGGTAACCGTGGTGCTCAACCTGAGCGATAAGCCGCAAACGTTCCGGCTGCTGGGTGAGGGCTACGAAGGCATGTACACCGACGTCTTCGATCATCAGTCGCTCGAACTTCGTCCGTACAGTTCTATGACACTACAGCCTTGGGGTTATCGGGTTCTGACCAATTAAGCGAGACCGTCACTTTCTGGTGCCTGTCCGATGACAGAGTAATATCAAAATTGTATCTTAGACAATAATACCCACCCACCAACCGTAAACCGGATAGCGAAAACTGACCATTTCATTGCCTTTGCTAATGCGTACTCGACGGGTTCTGCCTGCTTTTCTTCCTTTCTTTTTTGGAATGACCGCCCCCTTCGTCGGTACGTATGCGCAGTCGGCAGCCGAGACACCCGTGCAGTGGGCAAGTAGTGCGCTGGGCGCTTCATCCGAAAAACGGGGTGAGCAGTACGGTGAACAGTACAAGGCATCGCAGGCACTGGGTCGTCCGAGTAAACTGCCGCAGCTGGGCGAAAGCCCGACGGCCTGGGCCCCCCAGCTAGCCGACAATCCGGCCGACGACTGGATTCAGGTTGGCTTTTCAACCCCTACGCCAGCCCGACAGGTCGTAGTCGCCGAGAACGTCAATCCGGGTGCCGTCGTGCGGGTTGTCGTTACCGACGAAGCGGGTACGGACCATACGGTGTATACCAATCCGAAGCCCCAGCCCCGCCCCGATCCGCTACTGTATGTTGCCCTGCCCGACGCAGGACTCACGGTTGCCAAAGTCAAGGTCTTTATCAACAGCGGAGCCATCCGGGGCATCAATCAAATCGACGCCATCGGTCTGACAGCTGATACAAATCCAATTACGGTCGGTGTACGGCTGGCGAAAGACACGCCCAAGGATATTGTCAAAGAGAATTTGGGCAAGGGTGTTAACTCAGCCGGGCAGGAAGTGGCCCCTGTTATCTCACCCGATGGCCGGACCCTCTATTTCACCCGCAATTTCAACAAGGCCAATATCGGCTCGCCCGATCACCAGGATGTCTGGTATTCAACGCTATCGTCGGGCAGCAACGGCACCCCGGCGGGCTGGAGCGACGCGATCAACATGGGCCCGCCGATCAACAACGCCAGCGACAACGCCATTAGCGGTATTTCGGCCGATGGCAAAACGGTTTATCTGCTGAACATCTACCAACCCAACGGCGGCACGACCTACGGCATCTCCAAATCCATCCGGACCAAAGCGGGCTGGTCGTTTCCGGCGGGGCTGACGATCAAGAACAATTACAACCTGCCCGAAAAGGAAAGTGACAATTCGGTCGAAACCGAACTCGCCGTTGCGCCCGATGAGCGTACGCTGATTCTGTCGGTACGCCGGCGCGACACGCGTGGCGACCGGGATCTGTACGCCACGCACCTGCTGCCCGACAAGACCTGGAGCGAGCCGGTACACATGGGCAACACGATCAACACGGCCGATGTCGAGAGCGCACCTTTCCTGGCATCGGACAACCGAACGCTTTATTTCACGTCGCGGGGTCATGCCGGCTACGGAAACGGCGACATCTACGTATCCCGGCGGATCGGTGATTCCTGGACGGAGTGGAGCGAACCCGAAAACCTGGGGCCGGGCATCAACACACCCGAGTGGGATGGCTATTTCACCATTCCGGCAGCGGGTGATTTTGCCTACCTCAGCTCCCGCTCGAACTCGCTGGGTGAAGACGACATTTTTCGGCTGAAACTGTTTCCGGCCATCAAGCCCAACCCGGTGGCAATCATTTCGGGACAAGTCCTCGACGCCAAAACCAAAAAGCCGCTGGCAGCCCAGGTCGTCGCCGAGCTGTTTGGTCAGCGAAAAGACATTACCAAGGTCGATTATGACCCTGAGACGGGCGCATTCAAACTGATTTTGCCCACCCAGAGTCAGTACACGCTCAAGGCAAGCAAAGAAGGGTACTTCGCCCCGACCGACGTCATCGACCTGAGCAAAGACAAGCGTTTCCGCGACATCAAGCGCAACCTGTATCTGCTCAAGATCGAGCCGGGGCAGGTCATCACGATGCGGGAGATCCTGTTCGATCAGGGGCATTACGAACTGATGACCGGGGCCGACGCCGAACTGGACCGGGTTGTCGAGATGCTGAATACGCACCCGACGATGGAAATTATGGTTGAAGGGCACTCCGATAATCAGGGCGAGTGGGACTCCAATATGAAGCTCTCCGCCGACCGAGTGCAGACCGTCCGAAACTACCTGATCGAGAAAGGTATACCCGATTCCCGTATTCAAACCAAGGCCTGGGGACCAAGCCGTCCGGTGGCCAGTAACGAAACCGAAGAGAAACGTAAACTGAACCGGCGGGTAGAATTCACGATCCTGAAAATGTAGCTACGTTGAAATTGCCGTAGTTTTGACCGCATGCTACTCGCTTTTAGTACCCGCCGGACTACACGATGTGGTTTTAAACGTAACCCAGTGCTGGCGAGTAGGCGTCCAGGTTTTTATTAACGAGTTCACGCTATGCGTAATGATTTTACAACCGCTGTCGGGCAAATCGGGCAGAGGAATAACAATGTCGTGTTTCTACTTGCCAACCTAAGCTATAATCAGCAATACCATCCGCAACCAACAGGGCAAGCCCAGGTTAGCCTTGTTCGGCAACTACAGTCACGTATGAATTGAGTCGGGAAATGAGTAAACAGC
The DNA here is from genome assembly GCF_003002825.1 of Spirosoma oryzae. Lineage (GTDB taxonomy): Bacteria > Bacteroidota > Bacteroidia > Cytophagales > Spirosomataceae > Spirosoma > Spirosoma oryzae. The sequence goes on from NZ_PVTE01000008.1 coordinate 122,475, forward strand.
TACCAACTCAATACGCCCGGCTACTAGCCGGGCTTTTGCTGGCCTTACCGCTCGCTGGTTTTGTGCTACTCTGGCAGCGCTATGCCGTTAATGTCCCGAAATGGGATGACCATGCGCTTCGGCATTTTCTGCTCCTGGCAGATCAGGCCCCTACCCTGTCCAATAAGCTGTATCAGTTTGTCAAGCAGCATAACGAACACCGGATCGCCTACGACCGGATCATAGCCTGGCTCGACTATCAGCTAACGGGCAAACTCAATTTCCGACACCTGATGGTCGTGGGCAACCTGAGTCTGCTGGGGCTGCTGCTGGTATTCGTCAGCGTGTTGCGCCGGGCAGGCCGACCGCTGTTGTACGCCGTTCCCGTCGCGTGCTTGCTGTTCAACCTGTCGCAGTGGGAAAACATGTACTGGGGCATGGCCGCGCTGCAAAATTTCTCGATCATGCTGTGGGTGGTCGGTGCCGTGTATTACCTGTCGTACACCAATCGATTGACTACTGCTATCGGGCTGGCTGTACTGGCTACGCTGACGAGTGGCAATGGGTTGCTGGTATGGCCCATCGGGGCGTTGATTCTCTTTTTGCGGCTGGCGCAGCCGCACAGCACCCGACGGCCGCTGGTAACCTGGCTACTGATCAGCGGGGGTGCTATCGGACTCTATTTTATCGGGTTTACCAAACCGGGCGATATTGCCTACGTGCAGGCAAGCATCGGCACATTACTCGGTGGCTGGTTTGCGTTCATGGGTGCCACAGCACAGATTGTTCCCGTCACGTCGTCCCTACGGCTGTGCACGCTACTGGGCGGTCTCATGGTGCTGGGCGCGCTGGTTGTAATCGGCTGGTCCGGCCTGACACATCGGCAGGCGATTGGTCGCAGTTTTCAATGGTTGGTTGTTCACCCGAAAAAGCGGGCCATAGCCTCGGGAGCTGTACTGCCACCAGCGACGCTCTTCTTCTGGGGCACGGCGTTGTTTCTGCTCATTACCGGACTCGTTGTCGCACGGGCGCGCGTAGGCTTTGGCGCTGACCTGCTGATTACCAGCCGGTACAAGCCTTACTCGCTAACCCTGCTGGCCCTGCTATACACCTATGCCGTCGTCTGGCTTGGTGGGCAGCTCGGGCAATGGACCATGCGGCTGGGCATTCTGGCGGGCCTGCTTGTCGGCGGGTTGTCGTATCTATCGTTTCTGGACGAAACCATCTGGTGGCGGCACTGGCTGCTGACCAACCAATTCAACTGGCGCTATTCGACAAATCGACCCGTTGAACAGGTTGATTCGGTTACCCGACAGTACCTGGAACCGGCACCGGCTTTTTACACCGACGCTTTATCCGTACTTTTCGGGCCGGTTCAGGGATCGGTTGTACCCGTGCAGGTCGATTCGTCGGCAGCGGGCTATCGGATTACCAACGAATCGCTGCTGGCCGATCCGACGCGTAGCCCTGATGCGGGCGCTTACGTGGTTGCCCGGTCGGCGAAACGGACGTACCTGTTTCCGGTGTGGCAAACGGTTGTATCGCCGGTATCGGCACGGTTCATGCCGGGCAGATTGTTTAAGCCCGGTTTCCATGCCGATTTTACCCGGTACGAACTGGCGAAAGACACCTACGCCCTGCACGTGCTAATCGTAGACCCCGGCCAACCGTACCGGCTTTACCCAACGAACAAAACGCTTACGTCGGCAGGCCCACCACCCGACACGACGAGTAAAAACTGGTAATGATAACACAACAAATGACAGCCCGCCCCGTACTGGGCCACCTCCGTCAGCTCGACGGTATTCGGTTTCTGGCCGTAGGGCTGGTACTGTTTGACCACTGGACAATGGAGCATATTGACCTACCAGTGGGCGCACTGGGGGCCTTAGGCGTCACCATTTTTTTTGTACTGAGCGGTTTTCTGATCACGCGCATTCTACTGTCGAGTAAAGACAAACTAAGTAAGCAGCCAAGCGGTGGTCTCGGTAAGTACTTGAAAGTCTTTTACATTCGCCGTACGATTCGTATTTTCCCAGTCTACTACCTAACGTTATTTGTACTTTACCTAGTTAATGAGCCTCCAGTTCGCCGAACGTTTGGCTGGCTATCCTTATACGCAACCAATCTATACATAGCTTACCATGCAACTTGGATGGGCACCGTTGACCATTTATGGTCATTAGCCGTTGAGGAGCAGGTCTATCTATTCTTACCGCTACTGTTATTTTTCATACCTCGCCGGTACATCGTACTCACGTCTCTACTGATGATAGCGGGAAGCGTGATCTTACGCTACGCACTATACCGGGCCAGGCTCCCCTGGTTTATTGGATATGTATCAACGCCAACTTGTTTAGATGCCTTCGGATTGGGTATGCTCATGGCCTATCTGTGGCTTTATAAACGAACCCAGTTCGAGGGTTTATTTCAATCCTCACTCTGGGTATGGCTAGGACTACTTGGATTCATCAGTGTGTGTTTGTTAAACTATTGGATAGCGTTGAATTCATCTAGAGGATACCATAATATTATGTCTGATGTATGGGAGCGTTTAGCAGCCTCTATATTCGGGTTCTTCCTGATCGGCCGGGCGGTGATCGGGTTCGACGGTGCGATGAAATGGGTACTGGAAAACCCGGTCAGTCAGTACATGGGCCGTATCAGTTACGGGCTGTACCTCTACCACAACTTTGTGTTCAACGTGTACCATACCCAGCCAACGCATTTTACGGTTCGGGCCTGGCGACGGATTACCGATGTGCTGCCCTTTTTGAACAGCTCGTATAGTTTTCAATTCAGTTTTTATCTGGCGTTGACGGTTGCCATCGCTACGCTGTCCTGGTACCTGATCGAAAAACCGATCAACAACCTGAAAGACAGGTTTACAATATAACGTCGATTGATTGTACGCGCGCGGGCAGTACCGTATCTTAGATATCAGGTAACTTGTTGACACCTGAATTCTTCTCCCTAAAACTTAATTAGTACTTTTCGATTGGCAAACTAATTGCCCGTGCAGTCTAAACACTACACTTTGTACGCATCAGGTACAGCTCGTAAGTTCTCTATGGGCGGCTATCCATCCATCCTCTATCGACTTCGCCCGTATCAGTTCGTTCCCTATCGGCGATGGCCCCTTATATTGCTTTTCTGGGCAAGTGCATCCCTTGCCCAGCCTGTCAACCAGCGATTCTCATACCTGACAACGGATCAGGGCCTGTCCCAGAACAATGTAACCAGCATTCTTCAGGACCGGCAGGGGTTTATGTGGTTCGGTACCCGCGACGGGCTCAACAGATTCGACGGCTATACCTGCACGGTGTACCGGCATACCGCGCTAAACCCGGCCAGTATCGGCGATAACTTCGTGCAGGCCCTGTTTATGGACCGGCAGGGGCGGCTTTGGGCGGGTACCGAAAATGGAGGCCTGAGCCAATTTGACAGCCGCACGGAACGCTTCACCAACTATCAGCATAATATCGGTGACGCGACCAGTTTACCCAGCAACCAGATACGGGCCATCGTCCAGGATAAGCAAGGGTATCTGTGGCTTGGTACGGGGCGGGGCGGCTTGTGCCGATTTCACCCCGATAAGCACACCATTACCACGTATAAACGAGACTTTACCGACTCGACCACACTAAGCGATCACTCGGTCAATGCGCTGTGCATCGATCAGCAGGGCACGCTGTGGGTCGGTACGTCCAAAGGGCTGGATCGGTTCAATCCGAAAACCGGTCGGTTCACGCATTACAGACATAATCCCGGTAATCCGCTCTCGCTCAGCACCGACAACATCAACGTGCTCTATGCGGATAGTCAGGGTCAGTTGTGGGTCGGGCTCGAAGGGGGTGGTCTCGATCGGTTGCTACCCGACAAGACGGGCTTCGCCCACTACCGAAAAACAAACGGAACGACAAAACAGCTGAGCCATCTGGATGTCATTTCGCTGCTCGAAGATCAACACCATAACTTGTGGGTCGGTACCCGCAATGGCGGCATTACAGTTCGCCATCCCGACGACACGTTCACCTACTATTCGGTCAACGAGAGCCTGTCGGGTAGCCTGAACAACGGCGCGATCTATTCCCTGTATCAGGATAAAACGAGTACGATGTGGGTCGGCACGTACTCAGGTGGGGTAAATCGGCTGTCGACCAATCCGCCCCAGTTTACGCTCTACCAGAACCGACCCAGCGAGTCCAACCAACTCAGTAACAACAACGTAATCAGTATTCTGGTCGACAAAGCCGAAACCGTGTGGGTTGGCACCGACGGTGGTGGCATCAATAAATTACCCAAAGGGGCATCGACCTTCACCGCGTATCATCACCAACCGGACGACTACCAGAGTCTGGGTAGTGAGTATGTGATGGCGGTAACAGAGGACTCGAAAGGGCGCATCTGGACCGGTAATTACAAAGGGGGACTCAGTCTGTACAACCCCGGCACTGACCGGTTCAGCACCGACCCCGCCCTAGCTCAGCTCAGTATCTGCTCGATTCTGGAAACCCGGGATAAACTGCTCTGGATCGGTACGCTCAACAACTTATTACTTCGCTACAATCCGGCGACTAAAACCGCAAAATGGTATCCGTTCGAGGCTGAAACCATTACCGACCTGCACGAAGACCCGCAGGGACAGTTGTGGATCGGTACGGAAGGCTACGGCGTGTATGTCTTTACGCCAGACAAGGGCTTTGTGGCCCGGTACGTCAACGACAAGCGCAAGCCCGGCAGCCTGAGCAGCAACCTCGTCAACGTTTTTTACCGGGATTCAAAAAGCCGGCTTTGGGTCGGTACGAGCAGCGGGCTTAGCCGCTTCAACCCGGCCGACCAGACATTCACCACCTACGGTTTGCGGGATGGATTACCCAACGAAGTCATCCAAAGTATTCAGGAAGACAAGCGGGGTCGCCTGTGGCTGAGTACAAACAAGGGGCTTAGCGTCTTCGATCCATCAACCAAAGCAATTCGTAGTTTCGACCGTAATGATGGGCTGCAAAGCTCGTCATTCAACCGGCTCTCGTCTGCCCGCACCACCAGTGGACGGCTTTATTTCGGTGGGCTTCGGGGTATGAACAGTTTTTACCCCGACAGTATTCGGTATAACCGGCTTATCCCCCCGGTGTACATAACCAGCCTGCAAATTCTCAACAAGCCCGTCGACGTGCGGGATACCAACTCCGTTCTGCAACAGGCCATCACCCAGACCCACGACCTGACACTACCGTACAATCAGTCGGTATTAACGTTTGGCTTTTCGGCCCTGAACTACATCCAGTCGGCCAAAAACCAGTATGCGTACAAACTTGAGGGATTCGACGCCAATTGGGTTCAGGCCGGTAGCAACCGTACGGCAACGTATACCAACCTGAATCCGGGCGACTACGTCTTTCGGGTGAAAGCATCGAACAACGACGGAATCTGGAATCAACAAGGCACCTACATCGCTATTCACATCGTCCCTCCGTTCTGGAAAGCGTGGTGGTTTCGACTGCTCATCCTGATTGGTTTATTGCTGCTGCTATATGGTATCTACCGCTTGCGGATTCAGTCGATCCGGCGGCAGCAGGACATCCTTCGACGGCAGGTTGGTGAGCGAACGCGGGAGGTGACCGATCAGAAGCACGCCTTGGTCGAGCAGGCGAACCGACTGAAATCGCTCAACGAACAACTTGAGCAGCAGGCACGCCAGGAGCAGCAGGCGCGGCAGGAAGCCGATCAGGCCAACCGGGCGAAAAGCGCGTTTCTGGCCACCATGAGCCACGAAATCCGGACGCCTATGAACGGTGTTATCGGTATGACAGCTTTACTGAACGACACGCCCCTTTCCGACGAACAGCGCGACTACACCAGCACGATCCGTAGTTGCAGCGAGAGTCTGATGGGCATCATCAACGATATCCTCGACTTCTCCAAAATTGAATCAGGGCATATGGAGCTGGAATCGCGGGAGATCGACCTACAGGACTGCATTGAAGAAGTGCTCGACGTTTGCGCCGGCAAAACAAGTCAACCGTACCTGAATCTGCTGTACCAGATCGACCCGCAGGTGCCCCGCTATCTGATCGGCGACGGGCTACGATTGAAGCAGATTCTGATGAATCTGGTCGGTAATGCCGTTAAGTTTACACAGCAGGGCGAAGTCCTGGTGCGTGTCAGCCTGGCTAGTCATCCCGATGACCGGCCGATGCGCCTGGCGTTCTCCGTCCGCGACACAGGTATCGGTATCCCAGCCAATAAACTCGACCGCCTGTTTAAAGCCTTCTCGCAGGTCGATTCATCGCATACGCGTCAGTACGGTGGTACGGGCCTTGGGCTAATCATCAGCCAGCGACTGGTCGAGTTGATGGGGGGCCAAATCCGCGTAGAGAGTCAGGTCGACGTAGGTACGACGTTCTCCTTGACGATCAATACCCAACCCAGTACGGTAGCACACCCACCGGGCGAACCGTTCGTCTTTCCGTCGCAACCAGGGCGGGGCCTCCTATACGTGGACGACAATACCACTGGCCGACTGATTGCCGGGCAGTGTCTCAATACATTCAAGGTACCCGCCGAACTGGCCGACTCCGGCGAGCAGGCACTTACTATCCTGGCGCAGGGGAAACCGTTTTCGCTCATTATTATCGACCGACACATGCCCGGTATGGACGGGATCGAACTAGCCCGCCGAATTCGATCCCAGCATGGCCTTGTTCCAACCATACTACTCACGGCCAAGGGCGACGATCGTAGTCAGATTCCTTCCGATCTGTTCGATGCTATACTAACCCGCCCTGTCCGCCGACATCTGCTGGAGAAGGCGGTGATGAAATTACTGTACCCCTCTGTCCCCCCCCCGCCACCACCAGCCCCCCTACCGCTATTTACAAAACAGTTTGCCCTCGATTACCCCCTACGTATCCTGATTGCGGAAGACAATCCGATCAACGAAAAAATGCTGGTGCTGGCGCTGGGCAAGTTAGGCTACACGCCTTCCGTCGTACACAATGGCCGGGAAGCCGTCGATAGCTCACCGGAGCAGTACGACCTGATTCTGATGGATATGCAAATGCCGGAAATGGATGGCCTGGAAGCCACGCGGCTCATCCGGCAACAGCCTGTTCGGCAACCCTGGATTGTGGCCCTGACGGCTAACGCGCTCCAGGAAAATCAGCAACAGTGTCTTGATGCGGGAATGGATGCGTACCTGACAAAACCACCCCGTTTCGAAGAATTAAAAAATGTGCTTCAGCGCGCCTGCTTTGTCATGACAAGCCACTAACCGGTCAGTAGCAACAGCAGCCGGTTCCCTGACACTGCCCCCCTACAACCTCCCTCACTATGAGTAGTTTACGACTGGGCACAAGTAGCATGTCGCTGACTTAGCCCCCAAACTTTTGTGGAAACGGCGAGTTACGTTAGCGAGTATCGACACTGACACTCGTAACAAATCGACGTATGAAAACTGTATTAGTAGCGACGGCCCTGCTCATCGGTGCGGCTGCCGTAAGTGCGCAGGCACAAACAACTAACTCGACACCAAATTCGACGCAGACCCGCACGGGCGCTGGTGTTGACCCTACTGGCACCTCCGGCATGGGTAGCGGCACTACCACAGACTCGCGTGCCACCCGCGCTTACCCCGCCAATGGTGCCACCAACAATACCAAAACGATGAACCGTCGCCGGTCGTCGGCGCAATCGACTGAACGTACAGGTGCCGGTATCGATCCGCAGGGAACGTCCGGCATGGGCAGCGGAACGACTACCGATTCACGCGCTACCCGCGCATACCCCGCCGATGCCGCCACGACAAACTCGATGTCGACACAAAGCAGCATGAGCAAAAAGACGACGACAAAAACGAAAAAGAGCAGCAACTAATTTGTAGTCCAGACCTAAATATCTGGGCTATAGACTCATTCGAATGCCCATCTCCAGACCCCGGAGTTCAGCCAGACCGCGCAACCGTCCGATGGCTGAATAGCCGGGGTAGGTTGTTTTGGTCAAATCGTCGAGCATCTGATGGCCGTGGTCAGGGCGCATCGGTATGTCGGTTAGTTCTTCGCCAGTCTCAGCCCGGCGTAACTCTTCGCGAACCAGCGCCCGTACAACCGCGTACATATCGACGTCGCCCGTCAGATGGTCAGCTTCGTGGAAGGTCAGGGCACCAGGCAGATTGACCGGTTCACGCTTGGTTGCGCGAAGGTGGACGAAATGGATGCGCGACCCGAAACGTTCCGCCATGCCCGCCAGGTCATTGTCAGCCCTAACCCCCAGCGAACCAGTACAGAACGTAAGGCCGTTGGCAGGTACGTCACAGGCAGCAAACAACTGGGCAATATCGGCTTCGGTACTCACCACGCGTGGCAATCCCAGCAACGGCATCGGTGGATCGTCGGGATGGATGCAAAGCCGGACACCAAGTGCCTGGGCGAGCGGAGCTACCTCCCGAATGAAATGATACAGGTGTTCGCGTAGTTGCGCGTCGCCGATCGCGTTGTATTCGTCCAGTCGTGCCTGAAACGAGTCGAACGAGAAGGCTTCTCCCGAACCGGGCAACCCCAGCAACACCGTATTCGTTAGTCCCGTAATCGCTTCCTCGGTCATCGTCGCGTATTGCCGATGGGCCGCTTCAGCGACCGCTGGGTCATAATCCGCTTCGGCACCGGGCCGGCGCAGCAGGCACAAATCGAAAACGGCGAAGTCTTCCCAGACAAAACGCAACCCCCGCGAACCGTCCGGCATTTCGTACGACAGATTGGTACGCGACCAGTCGAGCACGGGCATGAAGTTGTAACAGACCGTCTTGATACCGCACTGCGCCAGATTGCGCAGCGACGTCCGGTAGTTGTCGATGTACAGATCGCGCTCGGGCAGTCCTTTTTTGATGGCTTCGTGCACCGGCAGACTTTCGACCACGGACCAGTGCAGCGGGCAGTACCGATCATTATCGGTTTCAATCAGCGCGATCCGTTCCTGAATGGCGTCGACCGACCACACATCGCCGACCGGAATTTGGTGTAAAGCCGTGACGACGCCCGTGCAGCCTGCCTGCCGGAGGGTCATCAGCGGAACCGGATCGGCCGGGCCGAACCAGCGCATAGTATGTTGCATAAAGGTAACCGCCGGCTCAGTGGCCCGGCGCAAGTGTAGGTGAAAAGGAGATTCGTATTAGCCGGGTATGTTCGTTTGTTTGGCGTGGCGGAACACGAACAGGTAAAGCAATGCCCAGGCGATCAGGTAAGCAGCTCCGGCGATGTAAAAGAGCTGATAATAGCCTTCCGACAACTGCCCCAGCTGCTTGTAATGGTCCAGCAATCGACCGACCAGCAGCGGAAACACGACCCCACCCAGCGTACCAGCCATCGTACCCAGTCCAACGACCCGGCTCAGCACCTGCTTTGGAAACTGATCGGCGGCAACGGTGAAAATATTCGCCGACCACGCCTGGTGCGCAGCCACGGCCAGTGACAGAATCGCTATAACGACACCCATGCTGTTTACCTGACTGATTGCAGTAACCGGTACTACGCAAACCGCAAACAGCAGCATGGCGTATTGCCGGGCACGGGTTGGGTGCCAGCCTTTTTGGATCAATTTAGAGGATAGTAAGCCGCCCCCAACGCTACCGATCGTAGCCGCCAGGTAGATGATAATCAGTGGCGCACCCAGCTTTTTCAGGTCGAGGTGATATACATCGGAGAGATATGCCGGCAGCCAGAACAGGAAGAACCACCAGATGGGGTCGGTCAGGAGTTTACCAGCCATGAAACCCCAGATGGCGCGGTTACCGAATATGTTATACCGCCCCAGCGTAGGTGTGTCGGCTCCCAGATCAGTAGCGCTGGCATCGCCGATCATGGCCGGTTCTTCAGCAATGTGCGCCAATTCCGCCGGACTCACGCGTGGATGTCGGGTGGGGACGTCATACATCAGCCACCAGGCCACAATCCAGACGAAGCCCAGTGCCCCGGTCGCAATAAACGCGGCCTGCCAGCCTGCCGCCAGTGCAATGGCCGGTACAACAGCGGGGGCAATGACGGCCCCAACGTTAGCGCCAGAATTGAAAATGCCGACGGCCAGCGCCCGTTCTTTCTTGGGAAACCATTCGGCCACGGTTTTGATCGATGCCGGGAAGTTACCCGCTTCACCGATACCCAGCAAGGCACGGGCGACCATAAACCCAGCCGTACTGCCCGCCAGCGCATGAACCATAGCCGCCAGACTCCACACCAGAATGGAGCCGACGTAGCCCAGCTTTGTACCGATCTTGTCGATGATATACCCCACCAGCAGCGTACTCAAGCCGTAAGCCGCCGTAAACGCCATAACGATACCGGCATAGTCGGACTCGGTCCAGCTAAATTCCTCCGCCAGAATTGGTTTCAGCAGACTGATTACCTGCCGGTCCAGGTAGTTTATGGTCGTGGCAATAAACAGCAACGCCACGATAAACCAGCGGTACTGACTCATGTCCCGGTCAGTCAGCGGGTTGGATGAGAGGGTTGACGAGGAAATAGTTGAGGGCATAAAAAAGGCGTTGTATTCGGATAGATTCGTACTACCCAAATACAACGCCCGCCCGTAGCTACTGCTTTCGTGGAAAACTTGTAACCTGAACCGGTCCGCTACACGGTGTAGCCCAGACCTCCAGGTCTGGTAGCCGTCAGGCTAATTTGCGGATGACGGTAACCTTCTTGGCCGCTAGCGCGTCCACCAGACCGGGAGGTCTGGGCTACACATCTGGTATCCGCCAACGCTGCTACGTAAGGAAAACACGTTTTCTACCGCTACACCGACGACAGCCTAGTTTGACCCGTTCAGAAACGGATAGTCCGTGTATCCTTTCGGGCCGCTGCCGTAGTATGTGGCGGGATCACCTTCGTTAAGCGGAGCCTTTGCCGCAAACCGCTCGACCAGATCGGGGTTAGCGATGTACAGCTTACCGAATGCAACCAAATCGGCGTAACCGGCTTCGATGGCCTGATTGCCCCGTTCGCGCGTGTAGGCGCTGTTGGTCATCAGCGTTCCCGAATACATAGGGCGGAAATGCTTCGCTACGTGTTTGATGGCAAACGGTACGTCATCGACCGGGGTAAACGGCTCCGACAGGTGGATATACGCCAGTCCGTAGTCGTTCAGTTTCTGCACGATATATTCGAACGTCGGCCGGGTCTGCTCGTCAATCTCCATGCCGAACAGACCATGTGAATCAGGGTTCATCCGTACCCCAACGCGTTCGAAATCAACGACAGCCCCGATCGCATCGAGTACCTCGAACAGAATCCGCGCGCGGTTTTCGATCGACCCGCCGTACTCATCCGTCCGCTGATTGGACGAGCCAACAAAGAACTGGTGCAGCAGATAGCCGTTCGACGCGTGTACTTCGACGCCGTCGAAACCAGCAGCAATGGCGTTGGCAGCCGCTTTCTGGTAATCCTGCACAGTTTGTTTGATCTCGTCGACGGTCAGGGCGCGGGGCGTCACGGTATCGACCGACCCGCTACTGATTCTGATTTTCACGTTCGGGTTGATGGCCGACGGTGCCACCGGCAAGTCCCCACCGTGAAACTCCGGATGCGATAGCCTGCCCTCGTGCCAAAGCTGACAGTAGATGTGTCCCCCCGCTACGTGAACTGCGTCGGTCACTTTTTTCCAGGCTTCAACCTGCGCATCCGTGTAAATACCGGGCGTATTGTGCACCCCCACGCCCTGTGGGTTTACCTGCGTTCCCTCGCTGATAATCAGGCCCGCCGAACTCCGTTGCCGGTAGTATTCGACGTGCAGTTCGGTGGGTACGTTTTCGTCATTATCGGCTCGGGTGCGCGTCAGAGGGGCCATCACAACCCGACTTGTCAATTTGATTGGACCCAGTTGGTACGGCTCCAGTAAGGCTTGTTTTTCCATAATCGTTTGTACGACTACCGCAGTAGAATCGATATGTGCGATAGTATTTGATGTACTAACAGGAAAATAGGTGACTTTGTCGCGCTATGGCTGCTGAAATTTAGAAGTACGCCCAGTGCCTGCGCTTATCGCCCTGGATCGAACGTGATGGTCGTGTAATAGAACCCGCCCACCGAAGGCCCACCGATAAACGTATAGTAGTATCGGTTCAGCAGATTGGTACCGCCCAGCTTGATCGATATTCCCGTCTTCGGAAGCCGGTAGTTGACCTGTGCATCGACATTGTTGATTGCCGGCACGAGACCCGTTGCCAGCGCCGATTGCCACAGAAATTCGCTCTGGTATTTAAAGCTGATCGTGGCTCCCACTCCGTTCCATAGGTTTGCGTTCGCCAGGCTGATGTTTGTGATCCATTTGGGTGTATTGAACGCTTCCTCCAGCCCGTCGCTATTGGCTGTCCGGTCGAGTTTAGCCAGCGAGGCATTTCCCGCCACCGACCACGCTCCGCCGATACTGTAGCGCAGGCCCAGGCTAGCCCCGTAATTATACACCCTCGTCTGCGCGTTGGTCCACAGTCGATAGCGGCCCTGCGTCGCCCGATTGTTGAGGTAATACGGGATTGAATCGGGCCGATTACCCAGCGGTACGTAGGCTTCTACCTGCGCGATGAAATTGCGGTAGATGGTGTAGTACGCATCGGCATCGACGTACAGCCGCTTTTTCAGCATCAGTCCCCGATAACCCAATTCAATACTGTTCACCTGCTCCGGCTTGATATACGTGTACGGATTCGCTTTAAGCAACCCTTTGTTCTTCTCGATTGCCTGCGCGGTCGTCAGTCGATTGCTGTTGACGTCGGTATTGATCGCCGTCTGAAAAGCATCGATCGAGCTGCGCAGGTACGACCGCTCGAAGATACCTTCCGACATAATCCGTAGCCCGCCGACCCGCTTCACGCCACCCGAATTGACGTTGGAGAAGGCTTCGAACAGCGACGGAAACCGGTAGCCGTTCTGGTACGACAGCCGCACCGTCTGCTCCGGACTGATCGAATAGACGGCAGCCACACGCGGATTCAGTCGGGGTTCGAAATACGTATTTTTGTCGATGCGCAGTGATGCAATCAGCTTCAACTGGTCGCCGACGAACGAGCGGGTGGCCTGCACGAAGGCCCCCATCTTTCCATACACCAGATTCTGCCCCGGCTCAGTGGGGTTGATGAAATAATTACCGTCGGGGTAAACAATGTAGCGCCGGAAGTCGAAACCAGCCAGCAGGTCGATACCGGTGCGTTGCCGAAATTGCCGCAACGCCACTTTCGTTGGTTCATACTGCCCTTCGGCATGATAGAGCCACGATTTCACTTGCAACGCAGCGCCAACATCCCAGTTGTTGATTGACCGGAGCCGCTCGATCTCCGCGTCGAAGGCAGGGGTGTGCGGTACCGGCCGGCCAGCATCGGCGAACGTACGTGCGTCGCGCAGGGCAGCAACTACCGATCGATCAGCGCGCGTGCTGGCAGCGAACTGGTTCGTGAAATCGGCAAACCACTTGTCGTCAGTCTTATACGCTTTGTCGATGTTCTCCGCCATCGACCGCAGATTATAGGAGTTGCCCGTGTTTTCGCTGGTGCGGTACGCCCGAAGCTGTACCGACGGTGAATGTAGCGTCAGACTATGCTGATCGAGTCGGTAGTTAGCGAGCCGGAACCGGTTGGTGCGCTGGTAGACATTGTCGAGCGTTGCGCCCTGATAGGTATACGCGATTTCGGTTGTCGGCGTCAGCCGATAGTGTATGGAAATGTCACCGCGCAGATTTCGTAGTCGGTAGTCGGTCACGTCGGCTTCGTAGTAGCCGGTTCGCGCTACGCTGTACCGTTTGCCACCCAGCGTCAACGTCCGCCGGTTCGCCGATTCATTCCCGTACGAGCTAACGGGGTCCTGCGCCGGATTGTCAGTACCCAACAGACCCAGCGACACGTTACCGTTGGGGTTCAGGTCCATGGTATTATTAGCGATCCAGTCGTACCCACGCTGATACACCAGATTTATTTTGACCGCGAACCGCCGGTCGACCACATGGGCGTAGCGCAGGCTTGTCTCCGAATACAGTTGCGCCGATTGCTGGCTATCGCCCAGGTGATTGACACCCGTCTTCTGGCTGATACTAAGCCCCGGCGAGTCGAATGGATTGCGGGTAATCAGGTTGGCCAGCCCGTTCAGTGCGTTCATTCCGTAGAGCGCCGATGCGACGCCCGGCACCACTTCAACACGCTGAATATCCAGATCCGAGGGTGCCAGCGCACTGGCAATGGGCGCGCCGATATGTGGTGCCTGGTTGTCGCGTCCGTCGACAAGCTGCGTAAATCGGACATTGGTCGTGTTGGCGAAACCGCGCGTATTGTAAACTTTAAAACCCAGACTTGACGTCAGGATCTGTACGCCTTTCAGATTCTCGATCGCATCGAAATACGACGGCTGCGCCGACTGGCGAATCTGCCGGGCATTAAGCGTTTCGATACTAACCGCTGACGTCAGCACCTGCTCGGGCACCCGCGAGGCCGACACAACGATCTCCGTGAGCTGCACCGATCGCAGCGAGTCGGCTTTCGACTGCGGTACGGAATCGGCCGGTGTTTGGGTTGATAGTACCTGCGTAGCGCACAGGAAAAGGTGGAGCATAGAGCGATCGTTATTTCCAGACAAAAATAACGATCGCTATCTTCTAGAAAACATAACGCTAGTTAATGGTCCAGGCTACGCAGCTACGTCCGGGCTACATCACGGCAACTGCGCCATTTCCTGCGTGATGAACTGGCGGAAGCGATCCTGCAGGCCCTGAAAGTAAGCGATGTATTTCAGGCCTTCTTCCGTAACGACGGCCCCGCCCCCCTTCTCACCGCCCGTCTGCGTAGCGACAAGGGGCGCATCGGCCTGTCCGTTCATCGACTGTACCAGTTCCCAGGCTCGCTTGTACGACATATTCATGGCTTTGGCTGCCTGGTTGATCGACCCGGTTCGCTGAATGTGTGTCAGCAGTTCGAGCCGGCCGATGCCGAAAAAACGGTCGCTGCCTTCCAGCCAGATGCGTCCATTTATCTGTATCTGCATGTCTCGTATCGTTTTCGTACTGTACCGGCAAAGGTACGTGCTTGTGATATACAGCGTCATGATCAGTACGACCGCATAGGCTGGCAGGTTTTTCGCTAGTAAATCCCACTAAATAAGCAATACGCCGGTAATACCAGTCACGCCTAACATTTGCCTATATTTGCCCTTGTTTTACGCTTTGTAAGTCAAGTACCCTACGTGTGTTGTGGCCCAGCGCCCAACCGGCATATAGGTGGACTGGCAAACGGCCCACCCACTCATTGAATCACACAAATACGCTGCATGAGCCTCCTGCTGTCAATTGTAATGCCAGCTTACAACGAAGAAGAAGTTATCGAAGTCGTTGTCAAGCAATGGACAGATTTGTTAGCCCGCCAATTTCCAGCCGACGATACTCGCCTGATCGTCGTTAACGACGGCTCCCGCGACAAGACCGGCGCTATTCTCGACGCCATCAAACCCCGTTATCCCAAACTGATGGTCGTTCACCAGCCTAACGGTGGCCACGGTAATGCCGTTGTCAATGGGTATCGGCAGGCGGTAGCGCTCGATTCGCAGTACGTGTTTCAGACCGATAGCGACGATCAGTTTATTGCTGAAGACTTCGCCAAGCTCTGGAACCTACGCGATACGTCGCCCTTCATTCTGGGGTACCGTGAAGAGCGGTACGACGCCCCTGCCCGGCTGGTCATCACCCGTATTCTGCGGTTCAGCATTGCCGCCATCTACGGCACGTACATCATGGACAGCAACATTCCCTTCCGACTGATTCGGGGTTCGTTCCTGAAGAAGCTGCTGGCCCAGCTGCCCACCCCAACCCCGTTTGCACCCAATATTTTTCTGGCGGTCATGGCCAAGAAAGCCGGTTTCAACACCTTCGATATCCCCATCACCCACAAGGAACGTCAGACCGGTACCGTCTCCATCCTGAAATGGAAGCTGCTGAAAGTCTGTTTCCAAAGTTTTCGGGAACTCGCCCAGTTCCGCTTTGACCTGGGCAGCAAGGTGAAAGCCCTGCGCAAACCCGAACCCGTTGCCGCCTAAACACCTGGCTTCTACAGCCAATTCAATCACTAATCCAAGAAAAGACAATCAACGTTTTCCTTCATGAAGTACAAGTATGTTATCATTGGCTCCGGCCCAACGGGGCTGGGTGCAGCGCACCGCCTGAAAGAACTTGGCATCACGGATTTTATCGTGCTGGAAAAGGAAAATCGCATCGGTGGGTTGTCGAAAAGTTTCGTTGACGAAAAAGGGTTTACCTGGGACGTAGGCGGCCACGTTCAGTTTTCCCACTACAAGTACTTCGATGACCTGATGGTAGCCGCCCTCGGCGAAGACGGCTGGTACAGTCATCAGCGTGAATCATGGGTCTGGATCGAAAACCGGTTTGTGCCGTATCCGTTCCAGAACAACATCAAGTACCTCACGCCCGAAACGATGTGGAAATGCCTTGAAGGCATTATTCACAACTACAAGCACCCGACGACGGTGAAACCCGCCAACTTCCGCGAATGGATTCTGGCGACGTTCGGACCGGGCCTGGCCGAGACGTTCATGTTCCCGTATAACTTTAAGGTGTGGGCTTACCCTACCGAGGAGATGAACGCAGCCTGGGTTGGTGAGCGCGTTGCCGTAACGGACCTGAGCCGGGTGACGAAAAACATCATTTTCAACAACGACGATTTTTCGTGGGGTCCCAACAGCACGTTCAAATTCCCCAAGCATGGCGGAACGGGTGGTATCTGGGAAGCCGTGGGTAACCTGGTTGGTCGCGAGTACATCAAACTCAACGCTACCGTCGAGAAAGTAATCGGTCCCGAAAAGAAAATCATCCTCGCCGGTGGCGAAGAAATCGAGTACGAACACCTGATGAGCACGGTACCGCTCGATTTGTTTGTGCAGAAAGTGGAAGGGCTGGACGCCGATACCGTTCAGCGAGCACAGGGGCTGAAGCACTCGTCGACAAACGTGGTCGGTATCGGTCTGAAAGGCAAGCCGAAGCCAAGCCTGGAAACGATGTGCTGGATGTACTTCCCGGAATACAACAGCCCGTACTACCGCGTGACGGTGTTCTCGAACTACAGCCCGCACAACGTACCGGACATCAACCAAAACTGGTCACTGATGACCGAAACGAGCGAATCGTCGGCGAAACCCGTCAACCGCGAAACCCTGATCGCCGACACGATCCGGGCGCTGATTGAAGATCAGCTGATCGAATCGGCGGACGATGTCGTATCGACTTTCCACATGGCCTTCGATTACGGGTATCCAACGCCTTCGGTTGAGCGCGACGGTATCCTGAAAGACGTACTGCCGAAACTGGAGCCGTTCGGCATCTACTCACGTGGTCGCTTCGGTGCCTGGAAATACGAGGTTAGCAACCAGGATCACTCGCTGATGCAGGGTGTTGAATGGGCCAACCGCGTGGCAGCCGGCGTTCCCGAACTGACCCTCCCCTTCCCCGACACCGCCAACGCGATGTGGGGTAAGTAAAAAATAGGTTTACAGTATACGGTTTACAGTTTTCAGTGTTCGGCAGGTAACTTTACCTGGGTCCGGCTGACGACTGTAAACCGTATACGTTAAACCGGAAACCTCTTCTATGAACCGACGTATCCTGATTGGTATTGGCGTAGTAATCGTAGCGATAGCGGGTTGGCTGGGCTATCGACAGATGCACCCACCCGGCCGCACGGTCGGGTCGCTGATGCCGTCGGGATCGCTGCTGGTGCTGGCCAGCAACCGACTTCAGGATACTGTATCGGCACAGGAGCTGCGCACGCAGATTTCGCTGCAACAACTACCGGTGTTTGCAGAAGCCCGCCAGCGGCTCGACCGATTTCTGTACGCAACCGCCGATACCGCGACCGCGCTTACATTCATCCGAAACAAGAACGTTCGGTATTCGCTGCACCCGATTACCAAAACGACACTTGACTTCATTGTTTACATCCCAATCACCGATGGGGCTGCCGACCGGTCGTATCTGGATAAGCTGACCAATCCCGACCCGCGCTATCACCGGGTTCTGAACCACGTCTTCAGAAACGAGAAAATCTTTGACCTCGTCGCCCGCTCGGGTGAGCAACTGGGATCGTTTATCTTGACCGACGACTTTCTGGTTGTCAGCACGTCCGGTATCCTGATCGAGAACGTAGCCGAACGGCTTCATCAGTCGCTTTCCCTTCCCCGATCCGAGCCTGCCTTCCGCGTCGACGCCGACCACTGGGCCGGACTGACCATGCGGCCCGAAGTGCTGCAATCGCTGTTCGAAAATACGGGGTCGCTGGTACGGCTGTTTCTGCCCGAATCGATCGATTTGCAATTCCGACCGTCTGGTTCGCATACGCACCTGATTGGCTACGCATCCGATGAGATTGGCAACCGGCAGGATGTCGCCGACCTCTTTGCCGGGCAGACACCCCGCCGGATTCAGAGCGCCGACCTGATTCCACAAACGACCGCCACCATTTATTACATCGGCCTGACCGATCCGACGCGCTTCGGCCGGTCGATGAGTCGACTGCTTAGCTCGGCATCGGGTGATTTTCTCCGCGACCGGTTTTCGCAGATCAAATCAGCGGCACCAGCTGTCTACGCAGCCTTGGGCTCTGACGTACTCTTGTGCCGACTGGAATCATCCGGCGACCGCGATGCGCGGGTGCTGGTACTGAATACGGCGAATTCACAACAGTTGAAAGCCTTGTCGACGGCCTGGCAACAGGTAGCCATTCAGGCAGGAGCCCGCCGTATTCCCCCCCCCGTCGATTTTCTGGGTCATAAGCTACTCCGACTGGATGTACCCGAGTTGCCCGCGTCATTGTTCAGCAGTTTATTTTCGGGTTTTCGACAAAGCTGGATCACGCAGCATGGCAACGCACTCATCATAGCCAATGGTGAAGACGTCATGCAGGATTATCTGCAACAGGTTCAGCGCAAGCTGGTCTGGGCCACCGACGAACGACAAAGTGACTTACTGAACAATACCCTGCGTCCGGCCAATTTTACGGCGTTGCTGCGGCTGAACCGGCAGGCGAATGGTCAAATGGCGGTGATGGCCAACTGGCCGCTGGGCTGGCAAAACCTGTTCGACAGTCAGGGCGACGGCGTAAGTTCGTCGTTCGACAACCTCGAAACAATGGCGTACCAGGCAAGCTACGGCAACGAGAATATTCTCTCGACGGTTGTACTGGGCCGAACGACGCGCCGGGCCAGTCAGGCCGTGCAGAACCGCGTGCTGCTGCAAAAGCGAATCGAACTGGAGGAACCGCTGGTAGCCACGCCCATCGTAACGGGTAGTTTCAGCCGGGGCTCGGCGCAGTTCTTTGCCCAGACTGGCACCGGCCAACTTACGTTCATTTCGCCCTACGGCGACAAGATCGGTCCCGTGTCAACCGACGGGCCAATTCGTAGTAATGCCTTGTCCGTCGATTTTCTGAATAATGGCCGGCTGCAATACCTGTTCATGACGGATCGGTCGCTGTACATCGTCGACCCGGCTCCGCGTAAGATTCAGCTCAAACGGATTGCTTTACCAGCCGGTATCGACCCCACCTACCTGACCCGTCCCCGTGGCGCTACGCACCGGAACTGGATCGCACTGGCTACGCACGCCAACGGTTCGGTGTATGCCCTCGACCGGCAGCAACAGGCCTTTGTTCGCATTGCATCCCCGAATCAAAAGCTACCACTGCTGCATCCGATTCAGGTACAGGCAACGCCAAAGGGTATGACGATGCTGGCGGCCCAGGCAGACGGTACCGTTCAGTACTGGCAGGAAAACGGTGCCGCCTTCCCCAATTTCCCGGTTCGCATTCAACGTAAAAGTGCCGAGTCCGCGCTGGTACAACTGGCAAGCCCGGCTCTACTGCCGTTCGGTCAGGCGACTATTCAGGTGATTACCGAAGAGGGCGAACTGATGCAGCTCAGCACGACAGGACAGGTTCAGAAGCGTATTCAGCTTTACCGGCCGGTACGTAGAGGGGTGTTCAAACTCTTTCCCGACGAGTCCCAGACGACCTGGCTGCTGCTGCGCGAAACAGACACGGAAGTCGCGATACTGAATCAGAAAGGCGAACAACAGTTCGACGTGCGGGCCCTGCAACCGGGTACCACGATTGTACGTTATCACCGGCTGGGAGCGGGCGTTACTATCGTCAGCATTAAGTCGGGGGCGTTTACGACGCTGTATGATCTCAACGGACGTACCATTGGTGACCGGCCGATTCCCAGCGATTTCCCGGTTGCCTTGCAATTTGACGCCCAGACCAACGAACTTTACATCCTCAGCGGGTCGCAAAAGACAGTACAACTGTTCAGCATCCGCATGCGATAAGGTGGTATTCGGTATACAGTTTTCTGTTTACGGTTGGCGACAACTCCGAAAACCGTAAACAGAAAACCGAATACCGTAAACTGTATACCGTAAACTGACAATGCGTTTTTTAAAATACACGGTACTGGCCCTGGTGGTCCTGTTTTGGGCGGGGGGGCTTTCTTCGACGGTAGGTCACTGGTTGTATGATCTGGGCCTGGTAGTCGACGATTACCGCTACGGCGATTTATACCGCGTATCGGCGCTACCGCATTTCAAAACCCCGACAACGCCCTGCCCCACGGCTAATCTCGCCAGCGATACCGCCACGACAGATCTTTACCTGATCGGCGACAGTTTTTCGGAAGCCGAACGCATCGGCCGCAGCGATTTCCCGGTCGACTATTATCAGCGAATCAAGTGGGAGTTTCCACAGCAGGCCAAACTTAACCCGGCACATCGGAACGTGCTACTTATCGAAACCGTCGAGCGGCACCTGCGCGACCATTTCAGCCAACCCATTCGGGAACTATCGGTGGTACAGGATACCGGCCGGACCGTCCTGGTTCCCTGGTATAAGCGCACGTATCAGGATTTACACCGCGAAGACGTCGAAGAACGGCTGGAGTCGCTGCTATTCAGTCAGGACTGGGCGTTCTGGTTTAAAGAGTTGAAGGCGCGCATTACCCTCGACTGGTTCGATCGAATCAGCACGGGAGCCAGTCTGTCGCTCGACAAGCAGCATATTTTCCTCAACACCGATACCGATAGCACGAAGCGGCAGTCCTCCTTTTCCAGCCTGACCGACGGGCAGGTCAACGCCCTGGTCGACAGCATCAATGCCACGGCTGACCGGTTCAAACGGCAGGGTTTTGACGACGTTTATCTGGCGGTTGTACCCAACAAGGCAACGATTCTGGAGCCGAACCGCGCTGTTTACAATCACCTGATCGAACGGGTTCAACGGCATCCCGGCCTGCGCGTATCAACCGTCGACGTGTACTCCCGGTACACCCGCGCCAGCCAGCCCGTCTACCAGCCCGGTGATACGCACTGGACCTGCTACGGGCGAGAACTATGGCTGAGCGAGGTCCGGCGGGTGTTACAGCTATAACTGTGCGCGATCGGCACAGCAGACTAGATCAGACTGAACAGATCGCTGACCCCCAGCATACGGCGGCTAATGAAGCCTTCACCAAAATCGACACCGATCATGTGCCCGTGTTCGCGGGTGCGTGATTCCAGAAAATCCATAAACGATTTTCCCGAAATATAGCTGGCCGGTTCGTCGCTGTCTGGGTTGAAAAACTGGCTTTTATAGGCCTTTATGGCTGCAATTTTTCCATCCCAATATGGAGTTATGTCAACGACGAAGTCGGGTTGTAGCGACCGATCCTGGATGTAGTGATACACGTAAATAGGCCGGTGCGCTTCCTGGTCATTACCCTGCTCATCGACCGTTTTGATCTGCCGTAAGCCGGCGTAAAAGCAAGCTTCGACAACCAGTTCAGCAGCCCGGCCGTGGTCGGGATGGCGGTCGTCGGGGGTATTGGCCAGTACAATCTGTGGGCGGTATTTGCGAATCTTGGCGATTAACGCCCGTTGATGTTCCTCGTCATTCCGGAAAAACCCGTCGCGGAAACCCATATTTTCCCGTGCCGACAGCTTCATAATACGCGCGCCCTCGGCTGCTTCCTGCGCCCGAATCTCAGGCGTGCCGCGCGTACCCAGTTCCCCCCGGGTCAGGTCGACGGCGGCAACGGTTTTACCCTGTGCAATCAGTGATAGAATTGTGCCGGAGCAGGTCATCTCAATATCATCAGGGTGGGCACCAATGGCCAGTACATCGACAGTCATATTCGTTCAGACAGGGAAAAAATGTATGCACAACTCGTGTATCCACAGCTATGCTTTATCAGTGAAGCGTAGGGTTAATGAGTTTGTTCCTGAATCATCAGCCGTACCGGCAAAAATATGCGTAGCAAACAGCACAAAAGTCTAGCTATCAGCCCTATAAACAGGTGTATTCTTTATTGATCGGTAAGAAAGCGGCAAATCACCTGTCTTGTTAAATAAGTATAGAAAACAACGCCGACCGGGGGACAGTGCGTTTATGCCACTGATCGACATGGCTACTCGGAGCGATCTGCCACCAATGACGAGTACCGGTACCGAAACCGATCCGCTACAAATGAAGATCATCCACCTGGGCGACAAAGTCCAGTCGGCTGGCGTACCCGTTATCTACCGGTTATCCCGCGCGAGTTTTCTGGGTGTATTCCCCTTGTCCCGAAGTCGCTCAGGCGTTGGTCGCACACCAATCGATAGCAGTCTTGAAGCAGGCAACAACACTCTTTTTTCCAGGTTAGTCCCGCGATTTGTCGTTCCCGGCATCTTTTCAACCGGCAGACTGGCTGATGGTGTGACTTTTGCGCGTCAGTCAGGTGGTGTCAGCTAGTCAGCGCGTACGCAGGCCAGTACCAGAAAGTGCCAATAAGCCGTAGTTTTGGTCGTTTTCTGCCGGCTACGACCAGCTAAACCCACCTAGTCAAACTTGATATGGCTTACAAAGCACTTTCCTTGCAGATCAATGCGCCTACCGTAACCGTTTTGTCTTCCCGTGATGATGCCGAAGCACAAATGCTGGCAGCCATCAACCGGCTCGACCATCAGCTCACCGCTACACTGAATCAGGCTGGTCGGGATTTGTTACTTGTCGTGACGCCCGAAGCGTTCCTAACCGGTGCGCCCGGTACGGAAAGCATCGATGAATGGCGTGACAAAGCCTGTCTGGAAATTGACGGCCGTATTTACGAGGCCCTGTCAGCGATGGTTCAGCGGCACCAACTATATTTCTGCGGTAATGCCTATGAGCAGGACCCGTATTTCCCCGAATTATTTTTCCAGACCAGCTTCCTCATCGGCCCTACTGGTGATGTGTTGCTACGCTACCGGCGGCTAAACGCAGTAGGTATACCCACCCCCCACGACGTTTGGGGTCTCTATCTGGATGCGTATGGCTACGACGCACTTTTTCCAGTAGCAAGAACAAACATTGGCAATCTGGCCTGTCTGGCGGGCGACGACCTGCTTTATCCGGAAGTAGCCCGCTGCCTGACGATGCGTGGGGCAGAGGTGCTGCTACATGCAGCCGCCGAGTCGTACAGTCCAGTTCCGCCTTACCGCTCGCTGGTTCGTCAGGTACGGGCCGCCGAAACCATGTCGTACCTCGTATCAGCCAATCTGGCGGGGCTTACCGAGGGGCCGGTACCGCTTGCCGGGGGTGGTTCGAAAATCGTGGACCCTCGGGGATTGGTACTGGCCGAAGCAGGCTATGGCGAAAGCATTGCTGTCGTGGCCGATGTTGATCTGGCGGTCCTGCGAGAACTTCGGCAACGCCCGGCCGCTACAAACTGGCCGGCGCAGCTTCGTACTGAACTGTACGCCGAGAGCTATACGCAGCATGCCGTTTACCCACCGGGGACACTCCTCAGCCAAACTCCCGATCGACAGCATAACCTGCGCACGCAGCAGGAAGTCGTTCGCAAGCTATACGCATAAAAAAAGGGCCAGGTGGCCCTTTTTTTATGCGTATAGCTTGCAGCTTACGGTACTTAGTTTTCGGTTTACGATTGGCGCGTATTGTGGCAACCGTAAACTGTACAGCGAAAACCGTATACCACTTTTACAATTCCAGCTGCTTGTAGTCTTCCATCGACGTGCGGATCACCTCGCAGGCTTCCTCACGACCGTAGATTGTTGCCAGTTCCATGATGGTTGGCTCACCGGGCAGATTTTTGTAGGTCAGGAAGTAGTGACGCAGGCGTTTCACAACACCTTCGGGCAGCTCAGCCAACTCACGGAAATGACCATACATCGCGTCGCCTTTCAGTACGGCAATGATTTTATCGTCAGCTTCACCCTTGTCGATCAGGCGGAACCCACCGATGGGGATTGCTTTCAGGAGGATGTCGCCGTGGGTGATTTCGCGCTCGGTCAGTACGCAGATGTCGAGCGGATCGCCGTCGCCTTCGGTGATTTCCCGACCCGACCGTTCCGATGCCAGTTGAGCGATACCATCGCCACAATAGGTACGGGGTACGAAGCCGTACAGCGCCGGAATGATGTTGGAATACTGCTGTGGCCGGTCGATGGTCAGGTAGCCAGACTCTTTGTCGATTTCATATTTCACCGTATCGGTTGGTACGATTTCGATAAAGGCGGTAATTACGTCCGGAGCATCTTCGCCCGGTGAAATGCCATGCCAGGGGTGCGCTTTAGAGGGGGTTTTTGACATTGTGTCTGGTGAGGTTGTGTCGAGATATGTCTGCATACGATTTAAAGAAAAAACTGCACTATACAAAGCTTAGGCCAACAGATAAAACAGACATTCCGCCCGCCTTTGTCCATACTGCGCCGGGGTGGCGCGACAAAAGCGGGCGGAATATGCTTTAGAACAGCCAAATATACATCGGAGAAACGGCTCGTCGGTCTTTTCTGTTTAAACGGGTCGCTTCTCGATAAATCCAACGCGTTCAGCAACGGCTGACTCACCCGATTTGTCGAGCGTTTGTCGGACGAGCATTTCGCCCAAAAAACCAGCCAAAAATAACTGTACGCCGAGGATAATCGCGACAAGGCCAACGAAAAATAGGGGGTTGTCGGTCACGTTGCGGTAGCGCTCCCCGTTGGCAATGTTGATTAGCTTTTCGGCGATCAGCCAGATCGCCATTACCGACCCGACGAAGAACGACAGCGTACCCATCGTCCCGAAAAAGTGCATGGGTCGCTTGCTGAACCGGTGCACAAAGGCAATGACCAGCACATCGAGAAAGCCGTTGACGAAGCGTTCCAGCCCGAATTTGGTCGATCCGTATTTACGCGCCCGGTGCTGCACCACTTTTTCGCCGATTCGGGTAAAGCCATTCCAGTTGGCCACGATGGGCAGGTTCCGGTGCATATCGCCGTACAGTGTCGGGGCAATTACTTTCACCACGCGCTGCCGGTAGGCTTTGAGCCCGCAGTTGAAGTCGTGCAGGTTTACCCCCGAAATCCAGCGCGATACAGCATTGAACAGCTTGGTCGGCAGTGTTTTCGTAATCGGGTCGTACCGCTTCTGTTTCCAGCCCGACACCAGGTCGTAGCCTTCCTGCGTAATCAGACGATAGAGTTCAGGAATCTCGTCGGGACTGTCCTGCAAGTCAGCATCCATCGTGATTACGACTTGCCCGCGTACGGCCTGAAAACCCGTTTGCAGCCCCGCCGTTTTGCCGTAATTACGATTGAACCGAATACCCCGCACATGCGGATTCCGGTCGGCCAGCTGTTCGATCACCGCCCAGGAATTGTCGGTGCTGCCGTCATCGACGAAGAGAATTTCGTAGGTCAACTGGTTTTCCGTCACGACCCGTA
This sequence comes from Spirosoma oryzae, assembly GCF_003002825.1. GTDB lineage: Bacteria > Bacteroidota > Bacteroidia > Cytophagales > Spirosomataceae > Spirosoma > Spirosoma oryzae. The sequence continues at coordinate 148,197 of NZ_PVTE01000008.1, forward strand.
CAATCCAGTCGTGCAGTTCGGGCAGCGACTCGTCTTCGTTGTACAAGGGAATCAGAACGGATAACTGAAGCGGTTCGGTCATGGATTATGGTAAGTACCGAGGTGGTGTCAGGCGTAAAACACCATTTTGCCCCGATCAATTCGTCCGCAAAGGTCGGAAACAGATTCAGAAAATGAGATAGTAGTTGCGGAGTAGGTTTCGAAAGGCATCGGTATAGGTTCGGCCATCGGTTTCATACACCGCTAGTTCGTGCAACTCAATGGGTTTCTCCGCAAACGAAAAGCCCGTCACCTGTCGAAAAACGGGTTTCTGAGCGTGGTGTCGCAGGTCGAGTTGATGAAATGGATACAGTTCGTACGATTGCGCCAGCGTGGTCACTACCTTCATTTCGTAGGGCGGCAGCAAGATCCACCACTGCCCATCCGGCCGCAGCAACTGCCGAACAGCCGATAGCAGGTCGTCGAACGGCAGATCACCGGTATGCAGCGCCCGGTTTACAGCTGCATCGGGGGAACGCAACTGGTTGGTGTAGAATGGCGGATTTGTCAGAATACGACCGTACTGTTGCTGGTGTTCGGAAAGGGCGGCAAACGCCTGAATGGCTTGATGGTGCACCCGCACCCGACCGGCAAACGGACTATCGGCCACATTGTCGACGGCTTGCGCGTAGGCGTCAGCGTCGATCTCTACCGCGTCGATTTGGGCCGATGTATTACGCTGGGCGGCCATGAGCGCCAGTAACCCCGTGCCGGTTCCGATGTCGAGCAGCCGTCCGCCATCACCCACGTCGGCCCAGGCCCCCAGTACACAGGCATCGGTACAGACTTTCATAGCCGCCCGCTCCTGCCGAATCGTGAATTGCTTGAACCGAAACATTATTTACGCCCGAAGTCGGCCGGATTTTCGCCCCAGACCGTCGTTTCCCATTTGAGTACCGGATTGGCAAACCGGTGTGTCTTCAGCCAGGTTTCGGCCCGGTCGATTAGTTCGAAGAGTTCGGCGTTGCGGCCCGTTTCCTCCAGTTTGGTGTTTGCTTTTTTCTTCTGCACCCAGCCGATCGCCGTTCTGGAATCGGAATAAACGGGGATGTTGCTGTTTTTCTGGTGCAGGAACGCCAGCGCGTGCACGATCGCCAGGAATTCGCCGATGTTGTTGGTCCCGTCGCGGTAGGGGCCCATCAGGAACAGCCGCTGCCGGGTCGCCAGGTAGATACCCTGGTACTCCATATCGCCGGTAGCCGTGTTCCAGGCCGCATCGACCACCAGACTGTCTTCGTTGGGATCGCCCACCAGACCCGGTAGCTTACCCTGCTTCCCCGCCGGTTTGGGGCCCTGCCCAATGTGCTGATGGGGTTTGTCTTTATAGGCACTCAGCGCAGCCGCTTTCGAATCGAACGATTTAAACAGCGGGCCGTCGAACCCGTCGGTCTGAGCTTTGGCTTCGTCCCAGCTATCGTAGACGCCCGGCTTCCGTCCTTTCCAGACTACATAAAATTTAGGCTTCTTCGCAGCCATCTCTCCCTAATTCGTGAAACAAAACAAGGATCAGCCGCAGCAACGGGACGCCTGGCGCGCACCGGTACTGCGATTGACCACGCAATATTAAGCGGAAAGGCTATGTGCCCATGCAGGCCCGACAAACAAAGGTCGGCAACGAGCGGTTCTTTGACCGACCAACTTAATCACAGGAGTAGCTATGCGAACTGAAACAGCATCGTATCTGACAAGCCCAAGTCCCGTTGTGCTCATCGTCTACAAGAAAGAGCCTTACCAGTATTGCGCCGTTTTTGTCAACCAGACACGCGAACAGGCGGAAGAGTTGTTCAAGCAGAAATACACGGTCGAGCCGGGCAGCGACTACGAGGTGAAGGAATACGAGAATGTTGAAAGCTACTCGGTAGCCGAAAACGGCGAACTACTCGTCAACGGTAGTTATAAATAGATGATATAGACAGGATTACGGGATTTTCAGGATTCATATTTTTTATAATACTGAAAGTTCCATAATCCTGTTCATTAACGCTAACTGAGTGCCGGTTATGACAGATTACGTGTATCGTATACCCAACCCAATATCAGCACTGTAGTACAAAACAGGCCAGGTGGCTCATTGCCAACGCTCCGCACAAGGGCGTATACAGCGCGGTGTCATACCTGGCGAAGACTGTGTTCCGCACTCGTTTGGTCAAGCCTACGTATTTGAAATCGCCGAGCGTTCGCAAGACGAACAGCAGACCAATGAGCAGCAGGCCGTACCGATGAATGGTGCTGGGCAGCAGCCAGTTACTTGGCAACCAGCGATATACGTTCAGTAGCAAACCTACCAGCAATGCACCGGCAACCAGTAGTGTCATCAGCCGGCCCGGTATAAAAACGGGCTTGTCATCAGCGGCAAGTTGTGGTAAAGCGTTTGCTGCGGCCCAGCTACCGCCGAAGGCCCAGTATACATGCAGTAAGGCAATTAGGCCGAAAATCAGCGCGTTAAACAGAAACAGACTGGTTGTGAGACTAGTATACATCGGATAAAGCCATCGCCGTAGCGCGGCTAGTTGTTCGGCAGCAAATATCCGGTTGAGCAACGCGACGAGTCGTTCACTTAAGGTAATTAATGCGGCACGATGCGCTTGCGAATCCGGCTCAGCGATTGCGGTGTAACACCCAGATAGGTCGCGATGTATTTCTGCGGAATTTTCTGAAACACGGTTGGCTGCTGACTCAGTAAAGCCAGGTACCGTTCTTCCGGGCTCAGAAACAGTAAATCATTAATTCGCTGGCGAGCAGTGAGAAAGATCTGATCAGCCATGATCCGGCCGAAGCGCTGCCAGTACATCGACGTCTCGTATAGCGCAAACAGATCGTCCCGATGAATCAGTTGAACCGTCGTTGGTTCCAGCGCCTGAATGGCCAGCGTCGATGGTTGCCGGGTCAGCACGCTTTCGTAGTTGGTAAACAGTTGCCCTGTCCAGTGAAACAGAAAGCTAACGTCATTCCCGGCTGAGTCGACGTAAAAAGTCCGCAGCGTTCCGTTTACAACAAAGCCGAGATGCTGGCAAATCGCACCGGGCTGAAGCAGAAAGTCGTGTTTCGCCAGCGTTACCGATGTCAGCTTCGGCGCTAATTCGTCCCAGTGCAGCGAGTCTAGTTGAAGAAGCGTGGCGTAATCGTGCATAAGTCGGTCGTATAGCCGTTAGTGAGCGTGTGGTGTCAGCGAAGTAACGTACGAAATTGGTACGTCAATCGACACGACCAATTCGCCACAGTACATACGCTACGGGGCAACGTAACGTTCTATGGCTATCTGGTGAATACTGCTGAAATCAGCTTAGTCAGCATGTCCAGTTCCTGTCGCCAGCAACGTGTTTTACGCTGTTGATTCCCGTTTTGCCCTACCGCATCTATCCGTCTGCCATGAAACTGGTTAGTACCATCTGTCTGCTTTTTCTCCTGCATATCACGGCGGTAGCCCGGCCTGATTCGCTGCGTTACCGAAACCTGGTTTTCGAAGGTGGCGGGGTACGCGGCATTGCCTACGCCGGCGCATTGAACGTGCTGGAACAGCGGGGTGTACTGGCATCGGTCGAGCGGGTGGGCGGCTCGTCGGTCGGGGCGGTCACAGCCCTGCTGCTATCATTGGGGTACAACGCCACTGAAATTCGGGACTTGTTGAGCGACTTGAAAATTCAGCAGTTCAACGATGGCCGCTGGTTTTTTCTGGGTGGGTTTCATCGGCTTACCCAACGCTACGGCTGGTACCGGGGTGAGCGCTTTGAACGCTGGGTAGAATCGGTTATCGCCCGCAAAACGAATCAGCCGAACCTTACCTTTGCCGAATTACACCAGCAGCATCTGACCAACGTCACCTTTAAAGATTTGTACGTAACGGGTACCAACCTGACAACCCAGCAGGTGGTCGTGTTTTCGCACGAGAAGACACCCGACATGCCACTGAAGACAGCCATTCGTGTCAGCATTTCCGTACCAATGTATTTCGGCGCGGTCCTGCTCGACAAAGATAATCAGGTCGTTACCAAGCCGAAGAAAGGACAGGATTACCAGGTGCTGATCGACGGGGGTGTATTAGCTAACTACCCGCTCGATCTGTTCGACGTCAACCACCAGCCCAACCCGGAAACGCTGGTCCTGAAACTGGTCAGGCCCGAACAGGCAACATATGCCCGCACGGCCGACGGTCCCGCTCCCTACCCGATCCGCAACATCAAACAATATGTGGGGGCGCTCTACACCTTTGTGCTCGATGGGTTTAACAGCCGTCAGTCCGGCGCATCGGAGCGCGACCGGACGCTGTACATCAGTACGGAAGGTATATCGCCCCGCGTTCGGCGCGTCCCTCGTCGGCAGATTCAGCAGTTGTACGAGAGTGGCGAACGCGGGGCGCTGTATTTTCTGCGTTAGTCGTCGTCGCGCTTGGGCCAGAACGAATAGAGTAATATACCCAGCACCACCCCTACGCCGACCGTCCGGGCGACATGGAACGAAATGGGCGTTGGCATCGACACGATTCCCGACTCGTCCGTTACAGCCGCCTGCTTGACATAGCGACCATCCTTCGACGGAATCGACAGCTCGTCGAACTTATCCGTCAGTTTGTTCAGGCCGATGGTCAGGTCGGACCCACGCACGACAACGCCGTGACCGGAGCCAACGGCAAGTGGCTTCAGTTCTTTCAGCTTCTTAACCGACTGCCGGGCAGCGTCCCAATCGCAGGTGAAGTAAGCCGGCGGGCCGTGAAACTCCTGTCGCTGCGTCGCCACGGCCGACACTTCGTTCTGATTGGTGGTTACGAAGGCGTCGCCCGCCAGCAGTGTCCGGTCCGACTCCCGGAACAGGGAAATATGGCCGGGGGCGTGACCGGGCGTAAACACAACTTTCCAGCCAGGCAGTTCGGGAATGGTATCGCCATCGTCAACGGGTTTTATTTTATCGCCAAAATCCGTTGGGCCGATGGGAAACACCCACGACATATACGACATGCCTCCCCCACCGATAGCCGGGTCAGGTGGCGGATAGCCGGATTTCCCCTGCAAGTATGGCAGTTCAAGCCGGTGGGCGTAAACCGGGACATCCCAGTCTTTCAGTAGCGACTCCAGGTTACCAACGTGGTCAGCGTGGCCGTGTGTCAGCACGATTGCCTGCGGCTTTGTGCCTTCGCCAAACAGTTCGGCGGCTTTATCTTTGACCGAACTGCTAAAGCCCATAAAGCCCGTGTCGACCAGTACCCACGGGTTACCGGGGCCGGGTTCTCCCACAAAAAACAGGTTGACGAACAAGGTTTTGATACCGGCAACGTCGTCGGTTACCTTGTACGGTGCGTCGGCTGACTTGACCTTCGACGGCTCGGATTTGATTATGCTTTCCATACCTGACTGAGTTGTTTGTTCTTTCAACCGCAGCCGGAAATGATTGTTTGCGATCCAGGAAGCCACTGCATTGACAGCTTGTCAAAATGTCCGATTTATACAATCGGTCATACGCGTCGCTATCGAATTTTGCGGCATCATTCAACCTGTACAAGGATGCAACTGAACCATATCAATTTAGTCGTCACCGACGTTCCGGCGGCCATACGACTGTTCGAACATCACCTGGGCTTTACCTGCATCGACAACAGAAGAGACGTTATCGCGGTACTGACGGGGAGTAACAACTTTGTCGTTGTGCTGTGGTCATCGGCGCTCAACAAAACAGATCACGTAGCGTACCCGGAAAATTTCCACATAGGGTTTTACCAGGACAATAAAGAGTCGGTACTTGCGCTGTATGAAAAACTCAAAAGCGACCAGCTGACGTTTGACAGCGAGCCCAGAAAAATGAGAAATACGTTTGGCTTCTATTTTCGCTTCGACAGTCTACTTATCGAGATTAGCGTTCTTCCGCAGAGCCCACTTCCGGATTAGCGGTCTGGTCACCCAGCTGCAAAAAGCGATCATTTCTACGCTGATAAAGTTGCCGGGGTGTAGCACCCGTGTAGCGCTTGACCTGGCGGATAAAATGTGGCTGATCGTAGTAGTAATTTTGCGGAACGAACCGCCCTTCCCGGAGCTGCTTCATCGATGCGAAGAAGGCCACTTGTTCCAGGTATTGTTTCAGCGGTAAGCCAAACGTTTTCGTGAAGTAGCGATTAATCTGTCGTTCGCCCCAGCCCGTTTCCAGCGAGAATTGTTTAACTGACAGCGTTTCGTTCGCAGCATGGACTGTTGCCAGCAGTTTCTTTTTTCTGGAATCGACCGCGACTGCATCAACTCGTTTTTCAAGTTGGGCACTAGCGGCATGGGCGAATTCTTCCAGCGAAGTCGATGCGCACACATCAATACCCCAAAAGCCTTCTGGCATTACCTCACCAGCATTGAGGGGTAGTTTCCGCTGCAAAATGTAGTCAGCAGCCAGTAATGTAAACCGAATACCAAACAGCACTCCCCGGCCCGGCACTGTTACGTCGACTGACTGAGTCGACAGGCCAAATAAGTGTATGCAGACTGGCCTGTCAGGATAGACGTATATAATCAACTCGATACCGGCATCAGGAAACACGGTGTACTGATAATCGGAAACGCCCGTATTTTCCGTTTTCCAAAAGCTGAAAACATAGTCACTGAGCGATTCGTCCGGGTATTGTTTTGAATAGCTGACAGTCATTGGCGCAGACACAACGATATACGCGAAGCTACGCTATTTGTAGCTACTGTTGTGTCTACGCTCCTTGTCTGCTCTGCCAAAAAACACAATAGCCATTGGGCAGCATTACGAACTCCGCTCTTCCCAAACCTGCGCGACGTTGACGATCACATCGACGGCATGCTGCATGTCCTGCACGGAGACCCACTCCTGCCGTGAGTGAAACGCATGTTCACCCGCGAAAATATTCGGGCAGGGCAAGCCCATAAACGACAGGCGCGACCCATCGGTACCACCCCGAATGCTGCGCTGCCGGGCCGACAAGCCTGACCGGCGCAGGGCTTCGAGCGCATTTTCCACGACGGCCGGATGCGCATCGAGGACTTGCTTCATGTTGCGATACTGCTGGTGGACAGTCAGCGTAGCCGACGAGTTCGGATACTGCTTCAGCACCTCGTTCAACTGATTTTGCAGGTACGTTTCTTTCTCCAGCAAGCCAACTTCCGTAAAGTCGCGAATGATGAATTCGACCGTCGCCTGATCCTGATTACCGTCCATACGTGTTGGATGAACGAACCCCTGCCGGTCTTCGGTGGTCTCGGGCGACAGGTGGTCTTTGGGCAGCGACGACAATAGATCAGCCGCAATTTTCAGCGCATTTTCCAGCTTACCTTTCGCGAAGCCGGGATGCGTGCTTACCCCATGAATCTGAATCGACACGGCGTCGGCAGAGAAGGTTTCGTCTTCAAGTGTCCCCAACGATTCACCGTCGATGGTATAGCCGTACTGCGCGTCGAGCTTCGCCATGTCGACTTTCTCGGTGCCGCGACCAACCTCTTCGTCGGGTGTAAACAGCAATCGGATACGGCCGTGTTTGATGTCTGGATGAGTCAGCAGGTAATTGGCCGCGTCCATAATTTCGGCTACACCCGCTTTGTTATCAGCACCAAGTAAAGTCGTTCCGCTCGCGGTGATGATGTCGTTGCCGATCTGCTCCGCCAGATCAGGGTGATCGACCACACGGATAACCTGCGCCGTATCGTCGGGGAGTACCAGATCGGTTCCGTCGTAGTGCGCGTGAATGATCGGTTTTACCCCCGCCCCCGTCACGTCGGGCGACGTGTCGACATGCGAGCAGAAGCAAATCGTTGGCACATCGGCTTTGTCGGTATTGGCGGGAATCGTCGCATAGACATACCCCCATTCGTCCAGTTCAGCATCGGCAATACCCATTGCGTGCAGTTCGGCAACCAACACTCGGCTCAGGTCTTTCTGCTTCTCCGTACTGGGATTCGTGGGCGATTGCGGATCAGATTGCGTGTCGATCTGCACGTAACGCAGAAATCGGTCGACAACGGTGTATTGATAATCAGTCATTGGCTAGCAGATCAGGCAGGAACGTTGAGAATAGTAGCTAAATCGGCAGGCGAATAGTTCACGCTTTTAAGCGTCTTTCGATCGGCATCGCGGAAGACCAGATACGTCCCGGCCGACTCCGTGTAATGGCAGTCGACCCCTTTGCTACGGTACTGCGCTACAGTGGCTTCTGCCTCTTCGACCGTCTGACAGGCCTTACTCATATTCGACCGCTGTACTTCATCGAACAGGGCTTTGAACTGGTCGCCCAACCCAAACTCAAGCACCGCTCCCGAAAGTACGTATTGCAAATCGCAAAGGGCATCGGCGACGGCCACAATATCCTGTGCGTCGATAGCCTCGCGCAGTTCATCGAGTTCTTCGGCCAGCAACGCCACCCGCAGTTGACTCCGGCTGGCAGCGGGAATTTGTGGACTATCGAGCACGGGGGCCTGGAACGTATGGTGAAACTCAGCCACCTGATTAAGTGAGTCGGGAGATTGCATACTCTTGAACTGTGATTGTCTTGAACTGTGATTTATTTGATTGAGATGATTGCGTTGATTTTTTTGCTTGAATCATAGTTCAGACAATCTTGAACTATGATTCTTGTGATTGAGATGATTGCATTGATTTTTCTTAATCAAAGTCTATCAGTGTCATCACAAGAATCAAAGTTCAGACAATCTTGAACTGTGATTCGTCTGATTGAGATGATTGTACTGATTTTTTGAATCATAGTCCATCAAAGCAATCACGAGAATCAGTGGTCAGGAATCAGCGGTTCGCTTTTCGATTAACGACACGTTTGTATTGTAAGCTTCGGGCTCCGAAGTTGATCAGTAGACCGACCTCCAAGCTGTACGCTTCAAGGTAATTGATGGCCTGCGCCAGATGAACGTCCTCCAGTTGACTAACGGCTTTCAACTCGACGGATACACAGTCGTCGATAAAAAAGTCGACGCGTCGGGAGCCGATCGGTTGCTCACGATAAAAAATAGGCATTTCCAGTTCGCGCTTGAAGGCGATGCTGGCTTCCGTCAGCTCGATAGCCAGCGCGCGTTGGTAGATTACCTCCTGAAACCCGTTCCCCAGCCGCCTGTGTACTTCCATCGCGCAGCCGATGATGTGCCCCGTTAATGCCGAATACTTGTAGCGCTCATTGACCATTTGTTACGGTGTTTGGTGTGGATGTGTTGACCTGTGATTGTCCGTTGTCTGAACTTTGATTCTTGTGATTGAGATGATTACGTTGATTTCAAAAAGAAAATCACAGTCTATCATCTCAATCAGACAAATCACAGTTCAAGATTATCTGAACTTTGATTCTTGTGATGACACTGATAGACTTTGATTAAGAAAAATCAACGCAATCAATCCAATCAAATAAATCACAGTTCAGACCATCAGAAACCGGGAATGAGATTGGTTTTAATCAGCTTGATGGAGATGGCCAGCAGGATGATGCCGAATATTTTGCGCAATACCGCTAACCCACCGGGGCCCATGCGCGCTTCGAGCCACTCCGACGATTTGAGGACGATGTAAATCAACAGCAGGTTGATGACGATGCCGATGATAATGTTCAGCGTCTGATACTCAGCCCGTAGCGAGATAATCGTCGTCAACGTACCGGCACCGGCGATAAGCGGAAACGCGATCGGGACAATGTGCGTCGCCCCGCCCGCTTCGACCTCCGATTTGAAAATGGTGCGACCCAGAATCATTTCCAGGCCGATCAGGAAGATGATAAGTCCCCCGGCCACGGCAAACGAAGCGACGTCGACACCGAACAGTTTAAGAATGCGTTCCCCTACAAACAGAAACGACACCATCAGCGCCCCCGACGCGAACGTTGCCTGCTCCGACTCGATCTTGCCTACTTTCTTGCGCAGATCGATAATCACCGGCAACGATCCTACGATGTCGATAACCGAAAAAAGAATAAGCGTTACGGAGACGATCTCCCGGAAGTTGAACATGGCAACAGGATTGATCAGGTGGGTTGGACGAACGGCTTAGGGACGATACTGTCGCAGAAAATCGCGAAGCTGCTGGCGCTCGGCTTCGGTGATAGCGGGGAAGTTAGCAATGCGGAATGTCGTGTTTTTCCAGTTGCCGTAGCCATTCCCCAACATAATCCCGGCCTGCTGAGCGGCTTTTTTCACCGCCTGAATAGCTACTTCGTCTCCCGTGACGGCAATGACGGTGTCGGAACGCACAGCAGGGCGTTCGGGCGTTGTGGGCGGAATAAGCAGGCGGAACGGTGAATCGGCCATCTCGCGCTCGAAAAACGTGTACCACTCGGCCGCGTGCTGCCGTGTCATCGCGTCGACTTCGGCGATCGGTGGTACCTGCTCCAGCACCCGCATCAGGCAGTAAATACCCAGCCCGTTCGGTGTGTACGGCGTCTGGAACTTGCTGAAATTTTCGTGGATGAACAGCAGGCTATTGTAGTGGTCGTTTTCGCCGATCGCCTGCGCCCGTTTGAGCGCAGCGGGCGAGTAAATCAATACAGCCAACCCAGCGGGCAGGCCAAAGCACTTTTGTACGGACGCAAACCAGACGTCGGCCAGTGTCCAGTCGAACGCGATACCCGCCATCGACGACACGGCATCGACCGCAATCAGCGCCGAAAAGTCGCGCCGGAACTGCCCCAGCGTTTCCACGCTGACCTGCGTCCCGTTGGACGTTTCGTTTTGCACAACGCACAGCGTATCGGCCAGATTGGGCGCAATCATCGGCCTGATTTTATGGGCATACTCACGCCATTTATCGCCAAACGCCCCCCCCGACGGGTGCAGACTTGTCGACGCCGTCAGCGACTGCGCCACAATCTCCCAGCACTCCGTCGCCGACGATACCAGTGCTACGTGATAATCAGCCGGTATGGCGAGTTTTTCGTGCAGCAGCGCAACCGTTCGTTCGACAATGGCCATAAACCCCGGACTGCGGTGGTTCATACTGACAATACCGTCGCGAACAGCCTGTGCAGCATAGTCGGCAACCTGCGGGTATACTTTCGACGGACCGGGGTAAAAGGTTATCATGAGTGCTTTATTTTAACACAGAGTTACAGAGGATTGCACGGAGCCAAAGAGACTTGTTCATTTCGCCGTGTACTCTGTGATACACTTCGTACCTCTGTGTTTACAAACTAACTAAGTACCGAATTCCCAACTCATAACCCATCAGCCCCATGCCCACGATGACGCCTTTGCACTTGGCCGACAGGTAGCTGTGATGGCGGAATGCTTCACGGGCGTGTACGTTGGAAATATGCACCTCGACGGCGGGTGCCGGAACCGCCGACAAGGCATCGCCCAGCGCAACAGACGTATGCGTATAGGCACCCGCATTGATGACGATGCCGTCGCCTACGAAGCCAAATTCGTGAATTTTGTCGAGCAGCGCACCCTCGTGGTTCGACTGAAAATAAGTAAGGTGCACGTCGGGAAAAGTAGCCTGCAACGTCTCGAAATAAGCCTCGAACGACTGACTGCCGTAGATACCCGGCTCCCGTTTGCCCAGCAGGTTCAGGTTCGGACCGTTAATAACCAAAATCTGTTTCACACGCGTAATTTGTAGTTAGTGGTTTGTCGTTCGTAGTTTGTGCCGGGCGGTTGGCTAACGCATGCGTTGCCGGCCGCACATCAGACAACGACCAACCACAAACAACGAACTACCCAGTGTGGCAAAGTTATATAAACACCTTCAAGAACTACCTTCGGCTTGAGCGGTCACTGGCCGGTAACTCGGTCGAAGCCTACCTGCACGACGCCGAAAAGCTGTACCAATACATCCTGCTGACCGACCCCGCCCGTACACCCATGGACGTGACTGAGCGGGAGTTAATGGGCTTTCTGGCGTACCTCGGCGAGCTGGGCCTGACGGCGCACAGTCAGGCGCGGATACTGTCGGGATTGAAATCGTTTTTCAAATACCTGCTGCTCGAAGGCCTGATTCAGCACGACCCGACGCAATTGCTCGAAGCGCCCAAACTCGGCCGGAAACTGCCCGACACGCTGAGTTTCCCCGAGATAGAAGCGATTCTCGACGTCGTCGATCTGTCGACACCCGGCGGCACCCGCGACCGGGCCATGCTTGAAGTGCTGTACAGCTCGGGCCTGCGTGTATCGGAACTGCTCGGTCTTCGGCTGACCAACTGTTATTTCGATGAAGGCTTTGTACGGGTGTTGGGCAAAGGCGATAAGGTCAGGCTGGTGCCGATCGGGCAGGATGCCATGCACTACACGCGCATCTATGTCAACCACGTACGTAGCCAGCTTGACGTACAGAAAGGCGACGAGGACACCATTTTTCTGAATCTGCGCGGGAAGCAACTCTCCCGGATTTCGGTCTTCACGACAATTAAGAAACTGGCGGATCAGGCGGGCATCCAGAAAAACATCAGCCCCCACACCTTCCGACATTCCTTCGCGACACACCTGATTGAGGGCGGTGCCGACCTGCGCGCTATTCAACAAATGCTGGGTCACGAATCCATTACAACAACAGAAATCTATACGCACCTCGACCGTGATTATTTACGGCAAACCTTGCACGATTATCATCCGAGAGCGCGAAAAAAATAGCTGTAAAAACAAAGTCCCCGCCGTCGAAACCGACAGCGGGGAGCCCCCAACCTAACTAACCCAAAACTACATGAATATCAATATATTGGCGATGCGGGCAGAGCCGCGTTTCTGGCTAACTCGTGTGTTAATTCGATTAACTCATTTGCTTGTTTACGGAACAAATGGTGTGCCACATTAAGATACTGATTCCTAAAAAATGTAAATAAATTTTTAAACTATAGTTCTACCCGTTCCATCTATTTCAATGGTCATTCGTTCATATAGAAATTCCTTAATCGGGTTAGCAGCCGAATATGGCTACCTTTGCGGCCGAAATTGTAGCCGCGTATGTCTGTTAAGCCCAAAAAAGAACTTGGTCAGCATTTTCTGACCGACCTCAGCATTGCCGAACGCATTGCCCAGTTGCTATCGGGGCACAGCGCGTCGGGCCAGCCGCCCTATCGGCAGATTCTGGAAATCGGGCCGGGCATGGGTGTACTGACGCAGTTTCTCCTACAGGATACCCGCTTCGACACCTACGTTATTGAGATCGACCGCGAATCAGTCGATTACTTAAACAAGCATTTCCCGGCGCTGGAAGGCAAAATCCTGCCGTCCGACTTCCTGAACATCCGGCCCGATCTGCTGCCCACCAAGCAGCCCGATTCGACACAGCCTTTCGCCGTAGTCGGTAACTTTCCGTACAACATCTCGACGCAGATTCTTTTCAAGGTCCTCGACATGCGCGACCGGGTACCCGAAGTAGTCGGTATGTTCCAGCGCGAGGTGGCGCAGCGCGTGGCCTCGGGGCCGGGCAATAAAGATTACGGTATCCTGAGCGTGCTACTACAGGCCTGGTACGACATCACCTATGAATTCACCGTACCACCGGACGTGTTCAACCCGCCACCAAACGTCTTTTCGGGGGTGATTTCACTCCGGCGCAACGACAAAACCGAACTGGGCTGTAGCGAGCGGAAATTCACCCAGGTGGTTAAGCACGGGTTCAGTCAGCGCCGGAAAACGCTGCGGAATGCACTCAAACCCCTTAATCCGACCGAGGCTGCGCTAGCCAGTCCGTTTATGGCAAAACGGGCGGAGCAGCTGAGCGTCGCCGATTTTGTCCAATTGACCAACCTGATGGAACAGGCCGACTGATGACTTTTGAACTGACGCAGGATTACCTCGACCAGCTAATTGCCTATATCGAAGCGGGTGACGATGAACGGCTCCGGGCTGAGATGGAGGAGCTGTACCCTGCCGATATTTCCAGCATACTGAATGAACTCGACGCCGAACCGGCGCACTACCTGCTAAGTCTGCTCGATGAAAGCGTGGGGGCCGAAATTCTGGCCAATCTCGACACCGCTGACCGAACCGATTTTCTGAAGACGTTTACGTCGGAGCAATTGGCCCCGCTGGTCAACGAAATGGACTCCGACGATGCGGTCGACGTGCTGAACGAGCAGCCGATTCAGGTGCGGGAAGAAGTGATCGGCCTGCTCGAAGACCGCGAACAGGCTCGCTTCATCATCGACCTGCTCCACTACGAAGATGGCGTGGCGGGTAGCCTGATGCAGAAGGAGTTGATCAAAATCAACGTTAACCTGACGGTCAACGCCTGTATCGAGGAAATCCGGCAGCAGGCCGAAGACGTGGAGAATGTCTACGCTATTTACGTTGTCGACGATGTCGGTAAGCTGCTGGGGCTAGTTTCGCTGAAAAAGATCGTGCTTTCCCAGAAGTACGTCAAAATCGCCGACATCTACGACGATGACATCGTCTTCGTCGAAACCTACCGCCCGGTCGATGAAGTGGCCGAGCTGATGCAGAAGTACGACCTCGACGCCATTCCGGTTGTCAACGTACAGCAGCGTTTGCTGGGCCGGATCACGATCGATGACGTGGTCGACGTCATTACCGAACAGGCCGAAGAAGACCGGCAGGTGATCTCGGGGCTGGCGGGTGAAGTTGAGGAAGACGACAGCGTATGGCTTCGCTCGAAAGTGCAGTTACCATGGCTGGTAGCTGGAGCCGTGGGTAGTCTGCTGGCGGCAACGGTTATCAACGGCTTTCAGGCCGAACTGGGCAAAATCGCGGCACTCGCGGCCTTTATCCCGATCATCGGTTCGACGGGTGGTAACGTAGGCATCCAAACGTCGTCGCTGATTCTGCAAAGCCTGGCTGACACGTCGGGGCTGACGACAACGCTGGGCAGTCGACTCCTGCGCACCTTGCTGGTGGCACTCATCAACGGGATGGTCGTCGGACTGATTGCGGGAACCTACACCTTCCTGATCGGCGAACCCCGGCTATTCTTCGTCGTCGCGACCTCGCTGCTGTCGGTGGTACTCTTAGCCTCGTTCATGGGTACGGTGACACCCTTGCTGCTCAATCGGATCGGCATCAATCCCGCCGTAGCCTCCGGCCCGTTCATCACCACCGCCAACGACCTCATCGGCATTGGCGTTTACTTCATGATCGCGCAGTGGCTGCTGTCTGAACTGTAGTCTTTACCACAGATTCTTGTGATTGTCTTGAACTGTGATTCTTATGATGAAGATGATTTCACTGATTTTTTTCAATCATAGTCCATCAAAGCAATCACAAGAATCACAGTTCAGACGACGGACAATCACAGTCCATCAAAGTAATCACAAGAATTACAGTTCAGACAACGGACAATCACAGCCCATCAAAGTAATCACAAGAATCACAGTTCAAGACAATGATAGCCGTTATTCAGCGCGTTAGTCGGGCATCCGTCACCATCGATACACAAATTAAAGGGCAGATCGGAACGGGTTTTCTGGTGTTGCTCGGTATTACGCATGCCGATACGCAGGAAGACGTCGAGTGGTTGAGCCGGAAGATCGTCGGGATGCGCGTGTTCAACGACGCCGACGACAAGATGAACCTTGACCTGGCCAGCGTTAGGGGTAGTATTCTGCTAATCAGTCAGTTTACGCTACACGCCAGCACGAAGAAAGGCAACCGACCCAGCTTCATCGAAGCCGCCCGGCCGGAGGTTGCCATTCCGCTGTACGAAGCCATGATCCGGCAGTTGTCGACCGATCTGGGCCATGCCATCCAAACCGGCGAGTTCGGTGCCGATATGAAAGTCGACCTGCTCAACGATGGTCCGGTAACCATCATCATCGATACCAAAAACCGTAGCTGATTTAACGCAGCAACAATTGATTACCCTGTCGGCGTACAATCGTGTACGTCTGTGTGCCTGATCCGCTCCAGTTTTCGGACCGAATCATCAGCTGGCTGCTTTGTACCTACCCTGTTCCTGAATAGTCGGTGGTGGTGATCGGGGGTGTACCGCAGCAGCCCGAATTGGTCCGCTGTACCATTTTCCCACCCGGATTGAACACGTAGCCGTACTGAATTATCCGCGAGTCGGTTGCGCAACACGCAGGCGGCAAAAAGCGTGAGTAGCACTGGTTTTTCCATGGAATTGACCGTTTAGCCAGCAGATCCGTTCGCTAAAATCTGCATTGGAACCGGGCATAATCTTTCCCAACGACACGTGGGCTATCGGTGCGTTTCCCACGCTTATCCATTACTTTTACCAAAATCACCCGCTACGGTTACCGACTTTCTCCGTAAAAAGCGACCCGCTGCACAATGGATTTTTTACCTGCCGAACTGGCAACCTACGCCGAAGCCCATACCTCACCCGAACCGGAGTTGCTACAGCGGCTCAACCGCAACACGCGGGCGCAGGTGATGGCCCCCCGTATGCTGTCGGGGCACTTGCAGGGACGACTGCTGAGTATGATCGCCCACATGATCCGGCCCCGGCGCGTGCTCGAAATTGGCACGTATACGGGTTATTCGGCCCTTTGCCTGGCCGAAGGCCTGACCGACGACGGCCTGCTGATAACCCTCGAACAGAACGAAGAACTCGAAGAGTTTGCCCGCTCCTACTGGCAGCAATCACCCCTGGGGGCCAAAATCGACCTGCGGATTGGGGTAGCCGCCGACGTCATCCCAACGCTTACCGACACCTTCGATCTGGTATTTATCGATGCCGACAAGCGTAATAATCAATTGTATTACGAGTTAATAATTGACAAACTGCGTCCCGGTGGCTTTATCCTGGCCGATAATGTGCTGTGGAGTGGTAAAGTAATCGCGCCCGTCAAACCAAACGACCTCGACACACAGACCGTACGGGCATTCAACCAATTGATTCAGGACGATCCACGCGTCGAGAATGTGCTGTTGCCCATCCGAGACGGTATTACGCTGATTCGAAAACGGTGATCGGTCTTCGGTTTTACGGTTTTCCGTGAATCGAAATACCGACGCCCGAAACCACCAACAACAAACCACAAACCCGCAAACCAACTATGCTCAAACGAACGCCTTTTCTTTTCTTCCTGCTATGGCTGGTAGCTGGCGGTGCGTCGGCACAGCTGTCGCCCCCAATCGTACCCGACCGGCTGACATTCGCCGACATTTCGGTACGACTTGACGACAATGCCCGGCGTATCGTGCAACAGGATGTCAACGCGCTGTTGGCCAATCGGCAGTACTGGACGGCCAAACTCGACCGGGTGGTACTGTATTTCCCCGTCATCGAAGCCATTCTGATTCAGGAAGGCGTGCCGACCGATTTTAAATACTTAGCCGTTCAGGAAAGCTCGCTGACGCCCGACGCGGTGTCGTCGTCGGCGGCAGTGGGGTACTGGCAGTTCAAGCGGGAGACCGCTACCGGCCTGGGTATGCGGGTCGATGATGGTATCGACGAGCGGAAAAGCATCACGGCATCGACACACGGCGCTGCGCAGTACATGAAACGCAGCAATGCGCAGTTCAACAACTGGGTCGCATCCCTATACTCCTACTACTTGGGGGCGGGCGGCATTGCCAAGCTGATTCCGCCCGACTGGGCCTACGCCCGCGAGATTGCCCTCGACGGCCGCACCGATCGCTACATCCTGCGCTTCTTTGCCCACAAACTGGCGATTGAAAACGCGCTGAAATCGCACCAGACCAGCAACCGGTTTGCGCTGCTCGAATACCCCGGTGGCAGCAACAAAACCTTCCCCGAAATTGCCGGCGAGCTGAGCGTCGACGAGTTCGAGCTGCGGAAATATAACCGCTGGTTGATTAACGATACCGTACCGACCGATAAGACGTACGTTATGATCGTACCGGTACCAACCGATCAGATCAACGATGTACGGCAGAAAATTGTCAGCGTTGGATCACGTAAAGCCGCCGATGCCGGGCAGGCCGACGTTGGCTTTCCTGTCCTGCGTCGGGTAACAGCGGGTCTGGGTGGGAAGGATGATCCGGCACTCTACGAAATCAACGGGCTGCCCGGTATTCAGGCGCAGGCGGGCGACAATGCCGCTACGCTGGCCCGGACGTCTAAAATCAGCCTGTCGAGTTTCCTCCGCTATAATGACCTGGACGAATCCGACCCGATTATCGTTGGCGACGTGTATTACCTGGCCAAAAAGCGCAAGAAAGCGCTGGTTCCTTTCCATACGGTACGGGTTGGTGAGACGGCCCGCAGCATTTCGCAACGGTACGGACTGCGCCTGAAACGGTTGCTGCGCTACAACCGCGTCGACCGGACTCAGAAACTGACGACGGGCCGGGTCATGTGGCTGCGGGAGCGCCGGCCGGCCAGCAAACCCGTCGAAATCATCAACGGACCGACGCCACCCGTCTACGATCAGACACCGACGCCACCGACCCGCACCGACGTGGCGGATGGATCACAGCCAACCCGCACGGTCGCTGGCGCCAATGACATTCCCCGCACCATGGCAGACCGGAAGAAATACCAGCCTAAACTGGTTGGTGGGGGTGTAACACCGAACGACGGTACCGCTCAACCGGCTGCCCCACAACCCGCTACCGACGTTCAGTCGCTGGGTGGCGATGGCTGGTCGACGGGCAACAACGGTAGCGGCATGAACAAGGCCAAGAAAACGCCCCGCACGACCACCAGCAGCCCAACGGTAAGTCAGCCCGCCAATGCCGACGGTAGCCAGCGCATCGTGATCGTTCGTTCCCCAACGGGCGACGCCGGTCAGACCGAAACCCGCGCCGTACCCGTCGCGACAACACCCGAACGCGCACAGCCTGCCAACGCCCCCGCTGCCGATCCACAGCCAGCCAGCAAGCCCGTTGCGTCGTCGGAAACATACGCACCAAGCCGTCCCAGCAAACCAGCGCCGGTTCGCGACGACGACCTGCAACCAACCGAACCCCGCACCGTACCAACCCCGACAACGCGCTCCACTACGCCCAAAGCGGAACCCCGGCCGGCCGAACCGGTAGCCGCGAAGCCAGTTGCCGCCGAGCCAGCACCGATCAGCCGTCCGACTGCGCCTGTCGATCGTACGGCCACAACGCACACGGTCGAAGCAGGACAAACATATTACAGCGTTGCCAGGATGTACGGTCTGACAGTCGACGAACTGCTGACACTAAACAACCTGACGGCCAGCGAGCCACTGGCGACAGGCAAAAAACTGATGGTAAAGCCAACGGCTAGTGGTAGCACTACCGCAACGACCAAAGCACAGCCGACGACGAAACCTACAGCCAGCGGTTCAACAGCCAAAGCCGTATACCACACCGTTGGTAAGGGCGAAACGATGTACCGGATTTCGAAAGAGTACGGTGTTACGGTTCAGCAGATTCAGGAATGGAATAAGCTGACGGACACGAACGTCAAGGAAGGTCAGAAGCTAAAAATCGAGAAATCGGAATAGCCCGGTAGCCTTTCCCGCCAACAAAACAGCCCCCGCTTCAAACGGGGGCTGTTTTGCGTTAGGCCAGTTTACGCACGAGCTAACCGGCCATTTACTCGGTCGATTGTCCGACGATCGGCCGCTCTGTTTTCCGATCGTAACCTGAGTGACCCTTATCGACTCTAGCCCTTATCAGAGCGCGACCCTACCTTCTATGTTTCCAAAATAGCAACCATTGCCTTACAAATAGGCTACAACCACACACTTTTTCCTATTTAGAACACTTAAACGTTAAAATTTTCTAACCTACGTAAAAAGTTGGCCTGTTCTTTGGTCGTGAAACCGTACCTGATTTCTCATTAATTGTCTTCCCCAGCTATGGCATAACCTGTATGCTACTCCGTGCTGTGAAGATACCAATAAGTCGTCATGTGTCAACGAGTTAGCGACGGTTCGGCAGAACGCATCGAGCCGCATTGCCTGACCCGATTCGTACGGACGAGCTTCTTGAGAAGTACTGGATTGGCATACCCAGACTAACCATCGTATGAAAGAAAACCTGACGAACACACGCATCCTGCTTGTCGACGACAACCCGCTCAATTTACTCCTGATCCGTAAACTGATTATAAAATGGGGAGGCCAGGTCGATACTGCCGACAATGGCGAAAAAGCCGTTGAATTGAGCCGAATCAGCGCAGCCAATCAGCTTCCGTATCAGGCGATCATCATGGATTTACAGATGCCGGTCATGGACGGTGCAACGGCCTGCCAGCTTATCCGCCAGTTCGACCCGACCGTCGCCATTCTGGCATCGTCGGCAACTGCGCTGCCGCAGGAAGAACTCGACGCCAGTGGCTTCACGGGTTCAGTGGTCAAGCCGTTCGAGTCGGCGCAGCTACACAACCAGCTTCTCTCACTCCTATCCTAGCTTATGAATGCCGTAGCGTCATCTGTCAGACCACCGGTTATTTCGTCCGCTGAACTAAGTCGGGAGGTCAGCCATCAGGCGTCCTACGGTACAACGACGATCGTATGGGTGTTTCTGTCGGTCTACCCGTTCTTCTCTATTTTCGATTATGTTTTTGCCGAGACGCTGTGGCAGCCCTTTTTGCTGATCCGTCTTATAATAGTCCTGCTGGTGTACATGACGTACCGCGTGGGGCGGGCGTATAACTGGTCGTACCGATGGCCCCTGCACCTGATTCTGGCCAGTGTATCACTGACGTACGCGCTGCTTTGTAACCTGGTCGATTTCGGCGCGATCAGCACTTATTTCCTGACACTATCGGCCATTTTTCTGCTTATCAATGCCACCGTGTACTGGAAGGCGTTCAACTCGTATCTGCACGCAGCCTTCGCCATTGTCGTCCAGTTACTCTGCTTTTATCTGGTGAATCAGCGCTACCCGATCCTGACGTTTTTTCAGGAAGGCGGCATCGTATTTATGGTTATCGCGATCTGTTCGGCTTACATTCCACGGGCACGCTTTCTATCGCTCGGACGGGAAATCCGGCTACAACTGACCGCCCAGCATACCAACGACAAACTACAGGATCTCAACGAGGAACTGATTGGCAAAAACCAATTGATCCTGGATAAAAACGCGCAGCTCAAACGGCTCAACGATCAGAAAAACGACTTTATCTCCATTGCCGGTCACGACCTGAAAAACCTGGTCGGCACGATTCGCCTGTCGGTGGGTGAACTACAGGCCGAAGGCGCTGCGATGAGTCCGGATCAGCAGGAGTATATCGGCTTTATTTCGGATGCGTCGGGGCGTATTCAGTACCTGCTCAACAAGCTGCTCGACGTCAAAGAAATCGAAGGCACCGAAATCGCCTTTACCTACGAACAGGTCGATCTGAACCGAATCATCAACCGCATTGCCAACGACCTGACAGATGCGGCCACTCGAAAAGATATTCAGCTGCTGCTGAACATGCTGCCCACCAGCATCATCGTGCAGGTCGATCAGGTATTTGCCCGGCAGATTTTCGAGAACCTGATTGCCAATGCCATTCGGTTCTCGCAGCCCGCCAATACGCTTACGCTGCATACCGATGCCACCGACACCCGCTTCGTCTTTGAGTTGATCGACCAGGGACAGACCATCGGACAGGCGCAGATGGATCGGTTATTCAACAAGCTCGATGAGTTATCGCACACGACCGTCAGTTCACCCGACCGCGCCGGTCTGGGTCTGTCGATTGCCCTCCGACTGACGGAAGCCATGCACGGAACACTGACCTACGCCAGCAATCCACGCATCGGCAACCGCTACCGGGTCGAGTTTCCATTGGCCTAGCCATCAGCCCATACGCTCCTGCTTATTCAACTAGTTACCCCTTACCTATGTCGCTCGTTACTCCTTCCTGGCACCGAATCTGGCTATTCCCCCTGCTGGGTGCTATACTGCAACCGGCCATCGGCAAGCCCGTACCCGCCCGCCGACCCGTTCAACTGATTCGTTCGAACTGGACAATAGCCAAACCGGCCAATCTAACGGCGGTGGCAGCACGCCCGACGCCCGCACCGGCCGTTTCACCCGCGCGGGTGACGTTTGCCGAAGCCGGCTACGCCGATCAGTCGTTGCAGGGGTTGAGCAGTACGGCTACCTACTATCTGCGGATTCCACCCACGGGCACGCTGCAAAACGGACAGCTCACGCTGCTCCTGACGCCGTCGCAGGCGCTGCTGCTCAACAAATCGTCGGTTACGATACAGGTGAATGGTCAGCCGGCACTCAGCCTGAACCTGAATCAGTTGACACCCAATAGCCCGATCTCCGTACCGCTGTCGTCCGCCAGTCAGCAGGCGGGTTCTCCGTTCGTGCAGGTCGACGTAAAGACGCAACTGGCCATCAGCGATGATCGCTGCAAAGACCTCGAAAATCCGGCGTTATGGCTCAAGGTCGGGCAAGCGTCGTCGGTTACCTACCAGGTCGCAGCCAACGCGGGTAAGCGCCTGAACCTGTCGAACTGCCTGCCGACCAAAACGGCCATCGTTTATCCGGCCACGGCCAGCCCTGTCGACATTCGGCTGGTCAGTGCCTTATACAGCCGCCTGAGTGAGCTACGGCCCGGCACCGTCGGTCTGTTTCCGGCCAGCCAGGCCCCCGACTCCCTGCGCAACCTGATCGTCGTCGGTGAACTGACCAACTTACCCGCCCGCTACCGTTCCCTGTTGACCCGGCAACCGCAACCCCACCAGGGTTTGTTTGTCCTGAAAGCCGCTACGCCCCAGCAGCCGGAAGTGCTGTTTGTGACGGGCAGCGGACAGGACGGCTACGCCAAAACGGTCGACGCCGTGAGCAACTCGACTATTCTGGCGTCGGCATTCGGTGACTTCCTGACAATCAACGAAGCCCGGCAGGAACAACTGGATCGTCCGCAGTCGGACCGGCTGACGCTGGCGCAGCTGGGTGGGCAACCGACGATGATGCAGGGAATCGGCTCGCTGCGGCAGTTATACAGCTTCCGGCTCAGCGACTTCAGTAAACAGCCCAATGAAATCGAAACGCACCTTGAAGCCCGCTACAGCGGTTTACAGGCCGGCGACCGGGGTTACCTGAATCTGTACATCAACGACGTACTGTTCAGCAGTACCGCCCTCGACAAATCAGGGCTGATTTCGGTGTCGCCGAACGTAAAACGATACCTGCTCAAGCCGTTCAACACGGTGCAGGCGGAGTTTCGCTTCTTCCCCGGCACGAATGTTTGCCAGAACAGCTTCACCAGCTTCTTCGCCCAGGTCGACGTGCAGCGGTCGTATGTCTACAGTGCCTCGGCGTACTCGTCCGAAACGCTTAGCTTCCTGCAATATCCCGGCGCGTTCCAGAGCAAACCGCTGGCGGTCGTCGTGAGCAAATCACAGCTGACACAGGCGGTTCCGGGCGTCTGCGAACTGGTACGGCAACTGAACCAGCGCCCGGCGAAGACGCTCACGATTCCATCGGTCTACGCATCGGACAGCTACAAAGCCTCGACCGACGAAAACCTGCTCGCCATTCTCGACCGCAATGATCCGCTATGGGCTCGGCTGTCGAAAGCCCCGGTGCAGTTCGACCGCGATTTCCGGCTGTACGGCGACGACCGCAGTAAGCCGCTCTTTGCCGTTTCCGACTCGGTCTCGTGTGGCGTAGCCCAGATTTTCCGGGAAGGCGATCAGTCGGTACTGCTGCTGTCGCTGAACGGAACCGCAGCCGCCGGAACGCTGCAAAACACCGCCCGCCACCTGACCGATCAGTTGTCGAATCAGGCCAGTAACGTACTGATTGCCGCCGGCCCGAACCGGTACGTCTTCAACCTGACCGAAGATAATGCCAGCATCGACTACTACGACCGGACCGACTACGCCCGCGACTGGTGGGGTCGGTACAACCTCTACATCCTCGGTGGCCTGCTGGTGCTGATTCTGCTGGCTTTCCTGTATGTGCGCTCGAAAGTAAACGTATCACGGGCCCTTTTCGAGAACTAACCATGCGTCATCTGCTCAGTTTGCTACTGCTGGTCAGCAGCGTCGCGGGATATGCCGGGCCACGGTCGGCCGGGCCACGATCGGCCGGGCCGCGCTCGGCATGGCCGCAACAGAAACACCGGTTTATGTTCGTGCCGGGCGTCTACTACTACCGGGCGACGAGCTACTGGGGGCCCGACCGCGCGGTGCAAGCCTTCGGCGACAATGGTCGATTTCAGTCGGTCAACGTCCGGTTGTATGGGGAGTATGGCCTGTCGGATCGGCTGACGCTGGTGGGTACGTTGCCCTTCGCCACGAATCAGTACAAAAGCGAGCAACAGACCATCCATAACAGCGGCCTGACGGACCTCGAAGTCGGGCTGCGGTATAACCTGCTCAATGTCGATAACCGGCGCTATCTGTCGGTGCAGGCGCAGGCGATTGCCCCGTTGTACCAGAATGCCAGCCGGATACCGTATCTGGGCTACGCGAGTAGCGGGGCCGAGCTGAAACTGCTGTACGCGGGTAGTCTGAAGCTGAACAACCGGGACGCGTATTTCAACACCGAAGCCGGGTTTCGACGCTTTTTCCGTGTTGGTCCCCGCCCGGTCGATCAGGTATCGCTGCTGGCGACGATGGGCTGGTACGTGTCTCCCAAGAACGTGCTGATCGGCGAACTGAGCGGACTGATTTCGTACAGCAGTCTGTTCCGCGAACTCAACCCGGTCAACCCGACGGTCAACACGGATTTTCGCTTTGCCAAAGCGACGCTGGGCTATGGTCGTCAACTCGGCACGGGCACCTGGTTGTATGCCAATGCGTATGGCGATGTCTACGGGCAGAACGTGGGCATCGGACGCGGCTTCTCACTCACTTCCGTTATCCGCTTCTAAGGCATGCAGGCAACCCGCACAACGCCATACACCAGTATCGACTGGCTGTTTACGGCCGGACTGCTGAAGCAGGAACAGGTGTTCAGACTCCGTCGGTTTCAATGCGAAACCGGCTTCGCGCCGGTCAAGATTCTGCTCAACTTCGGCTACCTCTCGCGCAAGCAGTACGAACGCGTGCTGGCGACGAACGGCCACACGCTGGTAGCGATTCGGGAGGAAGCCTATACCATGGACGTGGTCAGTCAGCTCGATCTGCGCGTGGCCGACCGCTTTCTGGGCATGCCGCTGCGCATCGAAAACGGGCACGTCGTGGTGGCGATGGCCGACCCAACCGACGAAACGTACATCGCGCTCGTTCGCGATACATTCAACCTGCCGCTAACCATTCTGCCCGCGTCGGACCTCGACATTATCTGGCTGAGCCATAAGTTGCTGGGCGAACCGTACGTCAAGAAAGCCGTCTTCGACCTGGTGCAGCGCGACCCGGAAAGCTCGGCGCTGGTAACGTTTACCAACAGTCAGTTGGTCGTCATTTTCAGCCTGATCGCCGTCGTCGTCACCCTGCTCTGCCTGAATTTCGTCGATACGTCAATCACGATCAACGTGCTGATGAGTACGTTCTTTCTGATTTCGATCGGCTTCAAGCTGTTTCTGGCCCTGGTCGGTTCGCGGTTCGAGTTGTTTCAGGCCGTTACGAAAGAGGAAGTCGCGCAGGTACGCAACGAGGACTTACCGGTCTACACCATTCAGTTGCCGGTTTACAAGGAAGACAAGCTGATTCGGAAACTGATCTGGAACCTGCAGAACCTCGACTATCCCAGTGAAAAACTGGACATCAAACTGCTAATCGAGGAAGACGATGACAAGACGCTCAATGCCGTCCGGGCACTTGATTTTCCGGCCAATTTCGAGGTAATCGTGGTTCCCTTCCACATGCCGAAGACCAAGCCCAAAGCCTGTAACTACGGCCTGCATTTTTCGCGCGGGGAGTTCCTGACCATCTACGACGCCGAAGATATACCCGACGCCGATCAGCTTAAAAAGACGGTCTTTCTGTTCAACAAGCTGCCCAAGAAGTTTATCTGCCTGCAAGGGGCACTGAACTACTTCAACCGCAACGAGAACATGCTCACACGGATGTTCACGCTCGAATACAGCTACTGGTTCGACTACATGCTGCCGGGCCTGGGAACGCTCGACATTCCCATTCCGCTGGGTGGTACGAGCAATCATTTCAAGCTCGATATCCTGCGCGAACTGGGCGGCTGGGACCCGTTCAACGTTACTGAAGATGCCGATCTGGGCGTGCGCGCCTTTGCCAAAGGCTATAAGGTGGCCATCGTCAACTCGACCACTTACGAGGAAGCCAATAACGAACCGTTCAACTGGATTCGGCAGCGGTCGCGGTGGATCAAAGGGTACATGCAGACGTACCTCGTTCACATGCGCAACCCGCGTCGACTGGTGCAGAAGATCGGCTGGAAAGGCTTTATCGGCTTTAACTTCTTTATCGGCGCGACGTCGATGACCTTTCTGCTGTACCCGATCCTACTGGCCTTTTTTCTGGCTTACCTCGTGTTCGATCTGAAAGCCATCCGCCCGCTTTTCCCCGACTGGGTGCTGTACATCTCGACCTTCAACCTGATCGCGGGGAATATGCTGATGATTTATATCAACATGCTGGCCGTGTTCAAGCGCCGGTTCTACGAACTAATCTGGTTTGCCCTGCTCAATCCGGTATACTGGCTCATGCACTCGATTGCGGCTTATAAAGGACTCTGGCAGTTGATTACCAAACCGTTCTACTGGGAAAAAACCAACCACGGCCTGAGCAAAACCAACGCCGTAACCGCCAAATCATGACCGCGTACTCCCAGCGTCCGCTGCTCGGGGCAACCCTGCTGCTCGCGGCCTATTACGTCTTACTGGCACTCAATGGGCAACGGCTGGGCTTTCACACGCCCGAAGCCTTGTTTCTGAGCGAAAAGTCGCTGATTATCTGGCAGGGTGTGGGCGACAAGGTAGCCGTGCTGGGGCTTACGTTTCCGGTCGTTCCGTTTTTTGTCAGCCTGCCGTTCTGTGCGTTGTTTCCGCTGGCGGGGCCGGTCATCGCGTCGTCGCTGGGGATGGCGCTGCTCTTCTTTCTGATTCTCGACGATCAGCGACGGCTGACCATGCCCCTACTGGTTCAGGTCGGTACGGCGCTGTCGTTTGTGGCGCATCCGGGGCTACTGTTTTCAGCAACGTCGGGGCAGGGTACCTATACCGTACTGCTGTTCGGCTACCTGTTTTTTCGCAGCCTGCTGACGTACTACCAGTCGAACACAACCTATCACGTATCGATGGCCAGCCTGTTTCTATTGGGACTGGTATTCAGCGAAGTCGACTTCAGCTGGCTGTGTCTGTTTCTGCTGCCGCTCGTGCTGTTCATTTCGTTGCAAAGCCTGTCGCTGCGGGGTGAAGACACCTTATCGCGGCTGGGACTGGCGTTCAACAACGTCTCGCTTCGCCGTAAGCTGATCAACAAATCGCTGGCGCTGGTCATTCTGTTGTTTATGCTGCCGCTGGCCAGCCTGTTCATTTTCAGTCTGCTCAACAGCGTGTATGCCGGCGATCCGCAGTACTTTCTCGATAACCCGTATGCCAATGCCAGTGTCGTAACGAGTCAACTATTTCGCCAGCAATTTGCCAACTATACCGCCGATCTCGTACAAACGGATACGTCGGTGCTTATCTCGATCCGACGGCTGCTCTATGCCCCGTTGATCCTACTAAGTCTGCTCAGCGTTCGCGGACGCTCTTACCAGTTACTGACCCTGCTTAGCCCACTGTTGCTGGTGGAGTTTCTGCACGTGAAAGACCCGTCGGTACCGACGCAGATTGAATTTTACCAGATTTTTCTGGTGCTCGGCTGGGCGGGCCTGACCGTTATTCCGGTGCCCCGGCTACGGGCGGTGAACGGATTGGCCTTTACACTGCTACTCGTTCAGATCGGCGTCAGTGGCTTTCGACTGCTCAATTCGTCATACCCCATCGAACGCTCCTTCCTGCGCGACGTGCTGGTGCTAAACCCCAGCCGACAACCGGAAGCGCCTGACGACGACAAACTCGTTCAGTTTGTCCGGCAACTGCCAGAAACCACCCGCATCCTGACCGACGACGCGACGGCCTATTCGTTCATTGCCCGCACCGAACGGGTTCGTCCGTTTCTGCTTGCCTATCAGCAGAGCTACCTGTCGGCCTACGACAATCCGGCGCCTTTCGTCCAATACATTCTGGCCCACAACACGGCCAACGATCCGCAAGCCCAGTTTTCCATGACCAACACCCGGTACGTCGATGCCATTCAGCGCCGGACGGGCCGACGTCTGTCACTGGTCATGAAAAGCACCGACTGGTCGATCTACGCGCTCACGCCCAACCGCACGGCAGCCGCTTCGCTAGCGGCCAAATAACACATGCTGGCGTATCAGCCAATCCAGAAGTCTTCGCTGTCGAGCAGTTGCTCGTACCGTTCCCTGTTGAAGCGATACAGATACGGTGCTTTGCTGGACGGAATCGTCGGGCGTTTGTCGAGCCGGTCCAGCACGTTGTAGTTCATCAGCTGCTTGTAGAAGTTGCGTCGGTCCAGACTACGCCCCAGAATGGTTTCGTACAGGCGTTGCAGTTCCGACATGGTAAACGAGTCGGGCAGCAGGTTATAGCCGATTGGCTGATAGCTCAGTTGCCGACGCAGGGTTTTGAGCGCCATCCGAATCATGGCGTTATGATCGAACAATAACTGGGGCACCTGATCGATGTCCCACCAGCGGCACTCGTCGGTCAGCAGGTCGGGCGTCGGGCTAACCTGCGTGTAGTCGACCAGCGCGTAGAAGCCGACCGACACGTCGCGGTGGTTTTTCAGGGCGCTGTCGCCCTCCAGCAGTCGAGCCGCCATCTCCTTCATTCCCAGCCGGGACAGGGTTTCGTGCCAGGAAAAATAAGTCAGCCGGTTCAGGTTGCCGAAGGTGTGAAACTGCTGTAGAAACAGGCGGTCCAGTCCCGTCCGCTCCCGCAGCGACCGATAGGCCGCATCGTCCAGATTCTCCCGGTTTCCCACGCGCCCGCCCGGCAGCAGCCAGTCTTCCGACTCCTTGAAGCGCAGCAGCAATACCTTTAGCTGCCCTTCGTGAAAGCCAAAAATCACCAGATCGAGCGACACCGACGGCAGAAAGTTAACCAGATGATCATCGACCCACCGTTGTACTACTTCACTGAAATTCATAACAAAAAATAGTTTGTGCGTCATTAATACACACAGAAAATTCGTAGTATTGCGTCAAATGTACGCACACAAAAACAAGTTCGCTGAGTAAATGAAACCAACTCGTTTACTATATCGCCCGTATCAAGTCGCCATCGGTTTGTCCGTAGCAGCCATTGGGTTATGGGCCTACACCGCCGGTCCGATTCAACCAGCCGATACGACCCGCCCCGACGAGAATCGGTTCACCAAAGTGGTGTTAGCCGAAAAGCTGAACGAACCGCTCGAAATGACCATACTGCCCGACGAGCGTGTATTGCTCGTGGAGCGACACGGAGCCGTTCGCCTGTATTCGCCAGCTACCCGACAGTTGCAAACGATTGCCACCATCCCCGTCAGCACGAAATATACCGACAAAGAGGGTAACGTGACGGAAGCGGAAGATGGGTTGCTTGGCGTCAACATCGACCCGAATTTCGCGCAGAACCATTGGGTTTACCTGTATTACTCCGACCCCGACGCTCCCCGCAACGTACTCACCCGCTACGAACTGCGGGGCGATGAACTGGTACTGTCGTCGAAAAAAGTCGTACTCGACGTGCCTACGCAGCGCGAACAGTGCTGCCATACCGGCGGCTCGATCGACTGGGACCGGGCGGGGAATCTGTACCTGTCTACCGGCGACAACACCAGCCCCCGCGCCACCCTGTACGCACCGATCGACGAGCGGGACGGCCGCAGTCCGTGGGATGCGCAGAAATCGTCGGGCAACACCAACGACCTGCGGGGCAAGATTCTGCGGATTCATCCCGAAGCCGACGGTACCTACACCATCCCCGACGGCAACCTGTTCGCCAGGGGTACCCCCAAAACCCGGCCGGAAATTTACACCATGGGGCACCGGAACCCCTACCGCATTGCCGTCGACAAACATACGGGCAACCTGTACTGGGGTGATGTCGGCCCCGACGCGGGTACGGATTCAGCAGGCGTCGGGCCGATGGCCGAAGATGAGTACAACGTAGCACAGCGGCCCGGCAACTTCGGCTGGCCGTATTTCGTCGGTACCAACAAAGCGTACAACGACGTCGACTTCGCAACGAATACCAAAGGCGCACCGTTTGATCCGGCGCACCCAGTCAACGATTCGCCCAACAACACTGGTCTGCGCGATCTTCCCCCCGCCCAGCCGGCGCTGATTTCGTACCCGGCTTCGGAAAGCAAAAAATTCCCGATCATGGGCTCGGGTGGACGCAGCGCCATGGCCGGTCCGACGTACTACAAAGCCGACTTTACCGGAGCGAAACGGTCGTTCCCGGATTACTACGACGGCAAGGTCTTCTTCTACGAATGGATGCGCGACATGATTCTGGCGGTCACCATCAACGACAAGGGCGAGCAAACGGGCATCGAACGATTCCTGCCGAACATGCCGTTCAGCCATCCGATCGATATGGCGTTCGGCCCGAACGGTGACCTGTACGTGCTGGAATACGGCACGGGCTGGTTTGTCCAGAACGATGATTCGCGGCTGGTCCGGATCGAGTACAATGCCGGTAACCGCAAACCGATGGTGCAGGCGACGGCCAGTCAGACAGCCGGGGCCGTGCCGATGAAGGTAGCCTTTTCGTCGGCCGGCACTAAGGACTTCGACGGCGACGCGCTGACCTACGAGTGGAAAGTGTACAACAAAGCGGGCGGTCAGCCAACCGTTCTGACCGGGGCCAACCCCAACTTTACGTTCCAGAAAGCTGGACAGTACAAAGCGGTGCTGACCGTGAAAGACGACAAAGGCATGAGCGACACCCGCGACATAGCGCTTGTCGCAGGCAACCAGCCGCCGGTCGTAACGCTCACGACTACGAACCGGAATACGTCGTTTTATTTTCCCGGCCAGCCGGTAGCGTATCAAGTCAGCGTCGCCGATAAGGAAGATGGCAGCCTGGCATCGGGTAAGATTATGCCGAAGCAGGTACAGGTGCGTAGCCTGTATCAGCAGGCCGGTG
This sequence comes from Spirosoma oryzae, assembly GCF_003002825.1. Taxonomy (GTDB): domain Bacteria; phylum Bacteroidota; class Bacteroidia; order Cytophagales; family Spirosomataceae; genus Spirosoma; species Spirosoma oryzae. The sequence goes on from NZ_PVTE01000008.1 coordinate 179,091, forward strand.
CCAGCCCGGACGCGGGCCACCAGTTTGCCGAAACCAGCTACCTGGGTACCGGCAAAACGCTGATTGACGGCAGCGACTGCAAAGGCTGCCATTTCACAGACAAGAAGTCGATTGGTCCCGCTTTCGTTGATGTAAGCAAACGCTACAAAGGTGATCCGAATGCCGTGGCCAGTCTGTCCGGCAAAATAATCAAAGGGGGCGGTGGTGTCTGGGGTGATGCCATCATGACGGCGCACCCGCAGCTGAGTACGTCGGATGCGCAGGAAATGGTCAAGTACATTCTGACGCTGGCCAACAAGCCCGCCGTCGCGCCGTCGCTCCCAATAAAAGGAACGATTACGCCTGGCAAAGACGAAACCGGCAGTCTGGTGCTGCGGGCGTCGTATAAGGACAAAGGGGCAAACGGGTTACCGGCCCAAACGACCGAGCAGACGCTGCTGCTACGCAATCCGACCCTACTCATGGGTGGCAGCGACAGTCAGTCGAAAGGCGTCATGCTGTACAAAATGGGACAAGTACCCGTCGCGATCGTCATGGCATCGGGCACCTACGTGCAATTCAACAAACTCGACCTGACCGGTATCAAGGCGATGGAATTTGCCGTGTCCGTTCCGAAACAGCAGCTACAGGCCGTCGGTGGGCGGATCGAGGTCCGGCTGGATTCCCCAACGGGCCAGCTACTAGGGCAAACCGACGAGTTGCTTCCCGTCGAGGCCAAAAATGCGGCCGACGTATTCAAGCCCGCCACCACGACCGCCACGCTGACGCCCGCAACCGGTGTACACGATCTGTATTTCGTCTTCAAAAACGAAAAGGCAGGTAAAGCTCCGCTCTTCGTCCCCGTTACGGCTCGTTTGCTCAATTGATCGTCGTTTCCGTCACTCTCCGTGCCGACCAGCCCTTCTGGCGCTGATCGGCACGGCTTCTTCCCCATTCATTCTTGTGAAAAAAGTCCTGAAAATCGTTTTCTGGAGCCTGTTGGGTATCGTCGTGTTCCTGTTTGCAGCCGGTAGCCTATTCGTCTACAAAGTCAAAAATGGCTTCCCGGTCAGCTACGAAACCGACCGGCCAGCGATCAACTTCCCCGCCGACAAACCCGCGATCCTGCTGTTCTCGAAGACGACCGGTTTTCGGCATGGCGAGTCGATCGACGCGTCGAAATCGGTGTTCCGACAACTGGCGCAGCGCAACGGCTGGTTTGTCTACGAAACTGAAGAAGGCGGGGTTTTCAATCCCGATCAGCTGAAGCAGTTCAAGGCCGTTGTCTTCGATAATTCGACCGGGCGGGTGTTGAACGATGAGCAGCAGCAGGCCCTCAGCCAATACGTCGAAGCGGGCGGGGCGCTGGTGGGTATTCACGGTTCCGGCGACGATTCGCACCATTGGCCCTGGTACCAGACCAACCTGATCGGCACTACCTTTTCCCATCATCCGCTTAACCCGCAACTGCAACAGGCCAAGGTGCAGGTCGACGCCAACGTCGATTCGACGCTGACAGATCAGTTACCGGCCTCGTGGACGCACACGGATGAATGGTACGTTTTCCTGACCCAGCCCAAGGGCGTTCGGGTGGTGTCGCACATCGACGGTGACAAGATCATCCCCAACGGCAACATGCTATTTATCAACGGCAAAAACTTCGGCATGGGCAAGTACCACCCGGTAGCTTGGTACCGGACGGTCGGTCAGGGCAAAACGTTTTACACATCGATGGGCCACAGTGCTGCTGTCTGGCAGGATACCCACTTTGTCCGGCTGTTGGAAAATGCCCTGCGCTGGACATTGACCAACTGATTCGCTAGCTTACAAGCCATTTCTCATATACGTTTCCCCTTAACCAGTTACCCGATGAAAACCCTTGTGTTTACCCTTGCCTGCACCCTGTCGTTGTCAACCCTGTACGCAGCCTCGACGCCGGCACCAGCCGAAGCAACCGTGCAGGTAGCCGTAGCGGACTCCGTCGACCTGAATCAGTATGTTGGCAAGTACAAGTTTGAAGGTTTGCCGTTCGAGTTCGTCACCATCGCCGTGAAAGACGGTAAGCTGACCATCGATACGGGTTCGGAAAGTGGCGCGATGACCGCCGTCAAGGATGCGGCCGACACCTTCGATGCGGCTGGTCGGGCCACGCTGAAGTTCAAACGCGACGACACTAAAAAGGTGACAGGCGTAACCCTCGACGCGCAGGGCATGAGCTTCGAGGGTAAAAAAGAAGGATGATGTACTGAGAAGAAAGAAAAAAGATGTGAGCGGTTAGAAGAAAGAGAAAAGATATGAGAGGAAAGACCAGCGCGTCAACCTCTTTCGTCTTTTCTCTTTCTTCTTTTTTCTAGCATCTCCTGTCTTTTCTCTTTTTTCTAAACCTCCCTACCGCAGCGGGGTCATCGTGACGGGGCCAAACAAACCTGACGGGCGCGGTTGCCAGTGTTCGGCGGTAAACAGACCGTCGGGTCCGCGATTTTCCTTCAGCCGGGCCGACATATTGATGTTGTAAAATTTCTTCCAGCCAACACCGCGCTTATCCAGGTCGCGCATGCGGTTGGCCATGCCGTTCGAGACGATGACGGTTAATTCATTCCGGTCGCGAAGCAGATTGCCGGGGATGGTTAGCTGATACGTCGGGCCGAGCAGCGTTGCCAGATCACGCCCGTTTAACTGGACGCGGGCGCTTTCAGCCACCTTGCCCAGATCGAGCAGCCAGGTCGGTGCCGTACCGGCAGGACGCGGAAAGGTGATGACGTAGGCCGCACTACCCGAAAAGGCCTGCACACCCGGCTCGTTCAGTTCCGTCCACGACGTCAATACGGGCATGTTAACGGGTTTCGGTACTTGCGGACCGCCCGTCAGGAAGGTCAGTTGCCAGGGGCCGGTTAGCGGTTGAGCGGGACCATCGGGCGTTTGATAGGTGTAGGCGTTGCTGCGCTCAGGCTGATTGGTCGCGACGATCATCGACTCGCCGGGCTGTAGCTGCAACCGGATTTCCGTCGCTCCGTCCGCCGTCTGCCGCATTTCGGCCTGCCCGGCCTGCTCGGTCATCGGATTATACAGTGTAGCCCGTTGCGTCGTCGTAGCGGGCGCGACCCAGCCGTCGAACGGTTTTTTTGTCGTGTTGACGACAAAGTACGTGTGCTGTCCCGTACCGTTGCGACGCCGGACAAACGACACACCCACATCGACCATCGCTTCGCGCCGGATACGACTGTAGCGGAGAACAGCTTCTGCCGTTGCACCAACAAGCACCCGCCCCTTACCAACTGTTGCCTGTCGAATACCGGGTTCTGCATTCGTGAAATGAAGCTGGCTTTGTAAGGTGCGGAAGGTAGTGCGTCGGCCGGCCAGATTCCCCAGCCCCGGTACATCAGCAGGTAGTTGCCCGACCATCAGAATCGTAGCGCCGTTCCGGGCCAGCGACAGCAATTGACCGAACGTTTCCAGCGGCATCAGCTTTGCGTCGGGAACGAGCAGCGTCTGGTAGTCGACACCGCCGGTTTGCAGTCGGTTTTCGGCAACGCGAAGCCCGTTGATCTGCCGATCGGAGACGTAATCGAAACCGTAGCCCCGGTCGACCAACTGTTGGGCGATCTGTTCGACCGGTAGTCCCTTGAAACCGTGTTCGATCCCGTCGAAATGCTGAAGCAGCACCTTGCCGGGCCGGATGTAAGCGTCGTAAATCGGCAGGTACAACAACACGTCGTTGTCGGGTTTACCTTGCTGCAGGAACGATTGCACCCGCGCCCCGTACTGGTTCAGCTTGCCGAAATCAGGCCAGAACGAATTGTTGGGGTTCACGTGTACAGCCGCGTAGAACAGCCAGCCCGGCCACTCCACCTGCTGCGGAGAATAATTGGTACCGTGGTAAAATACGTGGTTGACGCCCCCCAGCCAGAACAGGTCGAGGTCTTTCTTAACGTCGCCCAGCGTCGACAGGAAATGCTCGTTATCCCAGGTTGCCGACTCCGACGAGATGAGCGGCTTCCCCGTTACGTTGGCCGCCGACGACGCGAACTTGATTCGCAGCAGCTCGGTGCCTTCGATTTCAGGGATGTCGGTTGCCGCGTACAGATCGAGAATGTTGGCGGGTGAGCCGTGCGCCTGATTCCGAATCTGTTTTCCGTGTTTGCCTGCCCAGTCGTGCCAGGTGCGCGTGTAGTTATCGAGCAGCAGGTCAGACAGGGTTTCGCGGTAGTCGCTCAACACCCGAAAGCCAGTACTGTCGGCAGGTCGAACGCCCGCCGATGCATCCGCATCCTGACCAGCTGTTCCGGGACTAACGGCTACGTTTCCGTTCGGGACCCGCTCCTGTCCCGGTCGGGCTTGGTCCAGCAGCGCAGGCAGGTAATTCCGCAGGTCGTAGCCCCGCCGTTTCTGAAACTCGGTCAGCAATGCCGGGGTCCAGTTGCCTTCACCCTGCGCGTCATCGACTTCGTACGAGTCGTTGAAAAAAGCGCGTAGCCCCGCCAGTGAATGACCCCGAAACGCCGAGTCGAAGCGGTTCAGGTAGTGGTCGGTAGCCGTTTTGGAGAAATGATCGATCACGTCGCCCTCGCCACCCGGACCAGCCCGTTCGACCTGTTTGCCGTGCCAGCCCATAAACAGGGCATACAGCGTCCAGTTACCCGCCGGGGCCGTCCAGTTCAGCTTACCCTGCCCATCGACACGGCTAGTCAGGTCAACCCGTTGACCTTTGTCGCCGTAGGCCATCAGCGTTTGTAAGGGCAGCGGCTTCTCGAACCGCACCTGATCGAAGGCATGTCGTTGCAGATCGGGATTGGTCGCAATGGGGTCGCGTACTTGCCGGATGTCGATTGGTTCACCCACCGTCCGGACGAGGGGCTTTTGCCGGTACTGCACCGGTTCAGTCAGTGATTGTCCCGCCCGGAGCACATACGTCTGGTAGGCGACATACCGGCAGGCATCAGCGGGCGTCACCCACGGTCCGCCAAACGGCCAACCCGATGCCTGCGCCAGATCGACACCCAGCCCCAACCGCCCCGCTTCGGTCAGCGTATAATCGAACCGCTGCATCCAGGTGGGCGACAGAAACGGAATAAACTGCGATTCAGTCCCTTTCACGCCGTAGATGGGCGTTATCTCGACGCCCCCCAGTCCCGCGTCACGGTATTGTGTCAGCAGGTGAGTCAGGTTGGCATTATCGACGGCGCTACCCATCCACCACCAGCGCGTCCAGGGGCGGGTCTGCTGCGTGATAGCGGGCCACCTGGGCTGAACGGCGGACGCTGACTGCGCCAGAACGGGGCCGGTAACGGTAGCCAGCAGACTGGCTAATAACGTACATACGATTTTCATTTCATGCGGTATACTTCGCTTCCCGCCAGCAGGAAACAGCCCAGACCGTAGTCTTCAAAATCAGGTTTACTGTCGTAGGTAACGGGTTGCCCGTCTTTCGGCTCTTTACCCGTTCCCTGCACGTAGCCCAGAAAACCATCGGGGTGAAGGGCATCGGTGACCATCGCCTGCCACGCCCGGACGATGCGCGGTCGGTACGTCTTTTTGTCCAGCAAGCCTTTGTTGACACCCCATGCCATACCGTACGCAAACAGCGCCGTTCCCGTCGTTTCTTTCCCATCGAAATGGGTTGAATCGTGTAGGCTAACGTTCCAGAAACCATCGGGTCGTTGTAAGGGTGCCAGAGCCGCCATCATCGTCTGGTACATCTGCTCGTATTCAGCGCGGTGCGGAGCCGTTTTGGGTATGATGTCGAGCACGCGAACCAGGGCCGCTACTACCCAGCCGTTGCCCCGTGACCAGTAACAATCCTGCCCGTTTGGTTCCTGGTACGGTGCCACGAAATCCTTGTCGCGCCACCACAGCCCGTCGGCGGGATTGAATAGGCCTTTTCCGCCCTCCACGGTCTTGCTGTGGTTGTAAAGCTGGAATAGCTTCTCGTAATAACCGTTGGCTACCGCAGGCTGATCGGCATAGAGTACCCCCAGCTTGGCGTAGACGGGCATCGCCATTTGCAGCGCGTCGATCCAGGTCCAGTCGCTGTTGTCGGGGCTGGCAACCCGATTGTCAATGCAGGTTTTTATCGCCCGTATTCGCTCCGGTTGCCGGTCGAGCTGATACAGGTCGAGGTACGTTTGGCCACAGCACTGATCGTCGGCGTTTTTCGTCTGCACCCCCGATCGTAGCCCCCACTGATGCTGCTGCCCCCAGTCGACGGCGTAGTCGCGGTAGCGGGCCTGCGGATCGATACCGTACAGCGCCATCAGGCCCTCGTAATAGACAGCCCGCGTCCAGATATGGCTGGGGCGGGTTTTGTTGGTGACGATTTCCTTACCGGTATCCGGCCATTTAGCCATGAAGTAATCGTTGGCGCGGGCCATACTACGCAGTATGCCCGTCTTGTCAAGGGTGGATTGTGCGTGGCTTTGCAGGCTACAGACCAGCAGCAGAAGCAGATAACGCATAGGCTCGTGTAGGAGGAAGAACGTGTTAGCCTAAAACCGGAATCAGCCGTTGGCATACTTATGTACACGGTATCCGCAACGTATTTCCCGGTTTGAACGTACGGAAAATACGGAGCCTGCACCATGCGAATACCAGGGGAATCGCTTGCATTTTTCGCCGATTCGCTGACATATGAGTATTACTTTTTGTACTATTCTACTATTTGAAAACTTTTCAGTAGAAAGGACGGGTTTTATGCTTGTAGATACAGGAAGTCTAAACAGGCTCAAATCTGTTTGATACTAAACAAATTACACAAAACATGGAACTGTCACAGGTAGTAAGACACGACAATCGGCTGGAAGCCACCTGGACTAGTGTTTGTACTTTTCTTCGTCAATATAGTTCAGGAATGAGTAAACGATACACCCCCATCTTCGAGTCGCTCGCGCGATTGGCTACCCCCTTCGGTGGCAACGTGCTGGCGGGTGCTCAGGAGCAGGCGCGCACCCGCATGTTCTTATCCCAGCAGGAAGTTCGCGAACAGGTAGACCGGCTGACGCGCGAGATTGCCCGCCTAAATATGCAGGTGTCGGCATCAGGCCGTTTCGATAAACCGGCGGAGGGACGCCCAACACCATCGACCGATCCGCAACCCATCGGCCTGGATCGCTTTCGGCAGGAAACACCCAACACGCCAGCCGCCTGATAACTCGGATAAGCGACCAGAGCGTCGTACCTTTACGTAGCGAATGGGCTAAAGCGCCTGCTCGACCGACGCATGATTCTGATTGAAAATACCTGTATCAGCGACGACGTTGCTGAGAAATTTTTTGTCTGTAACCTCGACAAGTGCAAGGGTGCCTGCTGCGTAGAGGGCGACATGGGCGCTCCGCTCGAAGGCGACGAGCCGGCCATCCTCGACCGGATTTATCCCGACATCAAACCGTTTCTGTCGCCCGAAGGCATTGCCGAAATCGAGCGACGGGGTGGTGGTTACGAACCCGATGGTGAGGGTGGCTACGTCACCAACACCATCAACAACCGGGAGTGTGTATACGCCACCTGGGACGAGCGTGGTATTCTGAAATGCGGCATCGAAGAAGCCTACAACCATGGTAAGGTGGATTGGAAAAAACCAATCTCCTGCCACCTGTACCCCATTCGGGTTACCAAGTACGAGTCGTTCCACGCGCTCAACTACGACCGGTGGCCCATCTGTAGTCCGGCCTGCGGGTTCGGCGAACAGCTTAACGTTCCGATATACAAGTTTGTCCGGGAAGCACTAGTCCGAGCTTACGGTGAAGAGTGGTACGGGCAGCTGACGAAAGCGATTGAAGAGAAAGAAGGTAAATAAACAACATGGGGCCGATCAGCATGATCGGCCCCATGTTGTTTACTTTGGTAGAGACGCAATCCTTTGCGTCTCACCGCCGGACGGTTTATGTTGGCGTAGGCGACTGGCGCGGGATGAGACGTTAAGGCCAGTTCGATCGCGTTTCTACACTGTCGTTGCCTGTATCCGTACGTTTCGCACTACCTCGTCGCAGCTGGCGCAGGCACGGGCTCCCTCCTGATGATACCACCGGCAGTTTGTTCGGATAGCGCAGGCTACCAACGTTTCCGCTGCCTTCCGGTTCATGGCGTCGACCACTTTACCAACCAGGCTGCACCCAGACTGCCCGGAATCCCAGTGCCCGCAACCCGATTTGGCGCAGTTGCTGGCGAAGCGAAACCGTTCCTCCGGTGCGCGTCCCTGCCGGGCCTTGTCGACAAATGTTTGATCGACGACGATGGGTTGGTCAAGATACTCGATTTGGCCGGTGGCAGTCTGCACACCGAACAGAGCGGCTCCGGGTTTGGCAATGGAGCTGGGACAGAGGAGGGAAGACATCAGCAGAGACAATGATTAGTGATGAACGGACTAAAAGGGCTGGGTGGTGGTGGGATCGAGCCACAGGCCCAGTACCGGGAACGGAAGCTGATTCACGCCGACACCACCGTTTACCTGATCCAGCAGTTCCGGGTTGGCCTGCCCCTGCTCATCCAGCTGCGCCAGTTGATTCATAAACTCTTCCTGACTGGTAGCCTGATTTTTCAGCGCGTCGATCTTGGTAGTAACCTGATTTTTCATGACTGATGTTCGTTATTTGGTTTGTCTTTGTTTGCGAATCAAAGGTCCGGCGAGGATCGCTCGTAAGCCATAACAACCCGTTGTATCCGAGTCGATTAGCGACTGACTTAGTCGATTTGGTTATACGCTCTGCTGACGCAGGGCCGTAATCAGCAGATCGGGCAGCGCCATGTCGATCAGGTCGACAAGGGCTATTTTGTAGAGCGACGATAACTGTTGCAGAACCGACAGCGACAGTTCGGTTCGGCCGGTTTCCTTTTTACTGTAAGCGGCCTGACTGACACCAAGGTGAAAAGCAACGTATTCCTGCGGGTAACCATGGATTTCGCGCAGCTTGCGGAGTTTAGTCGATATAGGGTGCATGGTTTTGGTAGAAGAAGTGAGCTATTCGTGATTGATTGATACAAATGAATACATCGAGTGAGCGGATGGGAATTTATTTCGACCAATGCGTCACAACTTTCGACCAATGCGGGCTATCTGACGCTATATTTAGCCAACAGTACTCCCTATGAACCACGTATTATCCTGCTACCTGCTCGACGACGAGTCGCCGGCTCATATCATCCTGTCGAAATACATCAGTCGATTACCGTACCTCACACTCGCCGGTCAGAGCTACGATCCGTTTGAGGGACTCGATCAGATACAGACTCTTAAGCCCGATATACTCTTTCTGGACGTTGAGATGCCGTTTATGACCGGTGTCGAGTTTCTGAAGGCCCTGCCGCAGCCCCATCCCGTGGTGGTTATGGTTACGGCATCGCCCCAGTTTGCCGCTGATACGTATAATTTCGACGCCGTCACCCACTACCTGCTCAAGCCGGTGGGCTTCGACAAGTTTCTGGAAGCGGTTAATCGCGTAACCAAGCGGCTTGGCTTTACCCCCAGCACGACGGACCCACTACCCCAGCCCGAGCGTAAACCGACCCCTGCCCCCCCAGCCGTCGACAGCCGCGAGACAGTGCCGTATTTTCTGATTAAGGAAGACAAAAAGCTGATTCGGGTAGCCCCGGAAGACATTGTCTTTGCGGAAGGCATGAAGGATTACATCAAACTTCACCTGACCACCCGCGTGCTGATTACGCACATGACGATGAGCAAGCTGGAAGATATGCTGCCGCCGTCTCAGTTTCTGCGTATCAACCGGTCGTATCTAATTCGGCGACAGGCCATCAAGGAGATCGACGGCAACACGATCACGACGCTCGATGGCAAGCAGGTAACAATTGGTGTTACCTATCGGGACCGCGTCATGGACGCCCTGAAGCAAAATATACTGTAGTCTACGGGGATACCTGCGACTGATTACCTGTTGGTTCACTGCACTTTGTCACCGCACCGACCGGTCGACAATCTGATGCTCTTTTCATGAACTCTCCTACTATTGCCCCGCCCCGGCTAACTCTCTTTATCCAACGTCACTGGGATTGGATTCGCATCACACTGCATATACTATTATGGATAGTGACCTTTGGATTGGCCTTTTACACTACGTCAATTCTAGCACCGAATGATCTATTTGTTAGAAGTGTATTTGCGCCAGGCATCGCACTACTTACGCTAGCTTTTTTTTACATATCGGGCTATATCATATTCCCCAAATACCTTTATTCTTTTCGTTCTTTTCCTTTATTTACCAGTCTTATACTTTTGTTTTACATCATTCACCTGTTTACTTACACCTTACTTTATTACTTACACAACTACAACCCAATCAACAATCAGTACATAGATACTCGTTGGCATTTATTTGAAAGTGCAGGTTTATTGGGTTGTTTTACTAGTCCGCGTGTTGCACTCATTAACGTTGTCTTTACTAGTAATGTAGCACTTATCTATCTAGTCCCCAAAGTAGCTAAAGACCTGGTTGTCATCCTGTCCCGGTCACTACAACTCGAAGGCGATAAACTCCGGCTCGAACGCGACAACCTCGACCTGGAACTGAACTTCCTCAAGGCGCAGGTCAACCCCCACTTCCTGCTCAACACCCTCAACAGCGTCTACGCCCGCATCTTCGAGGCCGACCAGCAGGCCGCCGACCTGGTCCTGCACCTCTCTGAGCTGATGCGCTACAACCTCTACGAGACTGACCAGCCTCGCATCAGCCTCGACAAAGAACTCGCCTACATTCAGCACTACCTCGACCTGGAACGAAGCCGACTTGCCCACCAACCCGTGCTCATCGACTATGAGCAGAGCGGCCAGCCAGCCCACTACCAGATTGCCCCCCTGCTGCTGATTGCCTTTGTGGAGAACGCTTTCAAGCACGGGGTGAAGGGGGCCACCCAGCCGGCCTACGTGCAGGTCCGGGCTGACGTTGACACCAATGGCCACTTTACCTTCACCGTTGAGAACAGCCTGCCCGATAGTAAGCCATCGGCTAGCCGCCCCGAAGCGCGTTCAGGCGGTGTAGGGCTGGTCAACGTGCGTCGTCGGCTGGAAGCCCTCTACGCGGGGCTCTATACACTCGACGCCACCGCCGACCGACCTACTTACACGGTCACCCTGACGATGGAACTAGAACAAGTCAGCCACCCAATGCCAACCGTTGCGCTAGCTTAGCCAATTCATCCGTTTATGCACTCCCCTACCATTACCCCGCCCCGGTTGATTGCTTTTACCCAGCGTTACTGGACTTGGATTCGCCCGCTATTGCACATTATGTTCTGGGTGTTACTGTACTTACTACTGTTACGCCCGACGGCTCCAAGAGTTTTCAATGATAACGCGCTTGTTATCAAAACAGTAATAATTACGAGTTTGGTGGAGACTATTGTCATTCATTACTTTGTCAGCCTAGTTGTATTTCCCAAGTTTCTCTACAGGCAAGCCTATCTGAAATCAGCTGCTATATTCTTGTTGCTTTTCTTTATAGTTTATCAGACTAATACTATCTTATTTACTTATCTATCTACAATCAGCGATCAGGTAGGTACCGACCATAAACTAAAATACGCGGTCGCTACCGCTCATATGGTTCAACAAGCTGGCTTCTGGGGTTGCTTTACCGATTTACGTGCAGCACTGTGGAATCTATCCTTTGGTCTATTTCTACCTATTTTAACGCTCATTACTCAAGGCTTTAATGATTTGATTCGCTATCAGAGACGCCTTGTTGAAGCTGAACGAGTCAGGCTTAGGCTTGAGGTTGACTTTCTAAAAGCCCAGGTTAATCCTCACTTTCTCTTCAACACCCTCAACAGCGTCTACGCCCGCATCTTCGAGGCCGACCAGCAGGCCGCCGACCTGGTCCTCCACCTCTCTGAGCTGATGCGCTACAACCTCTACGAGACCGACCAGCCACGCATCAGCCTCGACAAGGAACTCGCCTACATTCAGCACTACCTCGACCTGGAACGGAACCGACTTGCCCACCAACCCGTGCTCATCGACTATGAGCAGAGCGGCCAGCCAGCCCACTACCAGATTGCCCCCCTGCTGCTGATTGCCTTTGTGGAGAACGCCTTCAAGCACGGGGTGAAGGGGGCCACCCAGCCGGCCTACGTGCAGGTCCGGGCTGACGTTGACACCAATGGCCACTTTACCTTCACCGTTGAGAACAGCCTGCCCGATAGTAAGCCATCGGCTAGCCGCCCAGAAGCGCGTTCAGGTGGTGTAGGGCTGGTCAACGTGCGTCGTCGGTTGGAGGCCCTCTACGCGGGGCTCTATACACTCGACGCCACCGCCGACCAACAAGCTTACACGGTCACCTTGACGGTGCAACTGGAACCAACGACCGCTTCTATACAAGTGTACTAAACTGGTCGATCAAATTCCGGCATTGGTCGAAATCTCCCTGGTAATTGGTCTAAAGTAATTGAAGCGGCCCTGGGGAGTTCGCTACATTTGAATCGTCAACCGACACGAACTACATCCATCTCCCTAAAGCATCTGAAGCCATGAAAAACGTAACTGCTACCACCGCCCCCCGTCTGACGTTAAAAAAAGAGCGTATCGTTTGTCTTAACTCAACTATTATAACAACTACAAATCACGGGAAATCAGGTTGGCCTTGTGGCCTTCTCACACTCACGCAATGCTAGTTTGCATAATCCTTTTCCGCAGCTAAATAGGAAAGATTAGCTCTTGAATCATTATACCAGGACTTTTTTGAAGACCCGGATTATTGCCAACCAATTACTGATGCCCTGTTCAGAATATAATTTCAAGTTGCAACTACATACGCCTGTAAGTACCTGATCTACACGTCGATTGTTCTCAACAGCATAACGGCCCGAGCATCTCGATGCTCGGGCCGTTATTGTAATGCCCTGACTAACCGAACTTGGTGATTGGCGTTAAGCCTAATTTAATGGTAGTCATTGGTCGAAAAAGCGCCTGTTTCGTTGGCCTGCCCTATCGCAAGCGGTAAATTAGTACACTCCTTCCTCACTAGTTTACTTTAGTTCATGCTCCAACGCCATGCCTTCTTCGTACTACGGCAACCAACCTTCCCGATCAGTACATTAATCCGTTTTTACGATCAACTCACCACGCATTCTTTCGAAGACCTTCTCCGGCAACATTACCAACAGCCACTGGCGCAGGAAGCCTTATTTGTAGCCTCTCCCATCTTATACGAGCGTTTCCAGCGATGGCTGTCCGGCGAACAACTGCCCGAACAGCCAAAACTGCTGCTGACATTACACAAATACCTGATCCGCATGTGTAGTCGGGCGACGCCCTATGGCCTGTTTGCCGGCTGCACAACCGGCACGTTCGGCGAACAAACCAGTTTCCGTGCCAGTACCGCTACCGCCCCCCGTACGCATACCCGTATCGATATGGACGGCCTGCTGGCGATTGGGCGATGGCTAACTACCCTACCCCACATCCGTAGTCAGCTTCGTTTGTTCCCTAACACGTCGATCTACGCAGCAGGGCCATCCTTACGCTATGTCGAACAACAGTGGGATATCGATCACCGCAACTACTTTATCAGTGCCGTCGAGGTCGATCAGTACCTGACGACTATTCTTCAGGCAGCGCGCACAGGAGCGACCATCGGCGAGTTAACGACCTGCCTGACAGCCCTCCACACTAATGCCGACGAAGCCACCGACTTCATCGACCAGTTGATCGACAGCCAGCTACTGGTCTTTGAGACCGAGCCAACCGTCACGGGACGGCCCTATCTCAACTGGCTAACAGAGCGCCTGGCGTCGCTGACCGACACAGACGAAGAAGTTGCCGCCCTGCAACAACTAACTGCCGGCTTACAGCAGCCCGACAAACGACAAACGTACAGACACATTCGTCAATGGATGCGCGACCGACAGATCGGTCCGCCCACGACTGATATCATGCAGGTTGATTCGTATGTCGATAACCCGAGCCTGCAACTGGGCGAGCGGACCATGCAGCACCTGGAACGCAGTCTCGAAAAGCTGCTGCTACTCAATCAGCCTAATGTCTGTCCCGATCTGGACGAGTTCAAACGGCGATTTTATAATCGGTACGAAGACGAGGAAATCCCGCTGACGCTCGCACTCGATCAGGAAGTCGGCGTTGGGTATGGCTCCGGCTCTACACTGGGCGTCGGTTACGCACCCCTCATCGACGACCTCACCTTCGCCAGTAGTGCAGCCCCCCAAACCACCACCTGGGACTGGTGGCAAACGTTTGTGATGGACAAATACGCGTCGGCACTTCGCAGCCGACGCGCCACCAGTGATATCGACGAGATTGTCCTGACCGACGACGATCTGACTTACATCGCTCAGCAGCGCCCTATGACGGATAGCATGCCGGATACCTTTTATGCCTTCGGTTCGTTCCTGGCTTCGTCGGCAAAAGCGCTCGATGAAGGTAATTTCCGGTTTACGCTGCTCGCCTACCGGGGACCATCGGCGGTGAATCTTTTGAGCCGGTTTGGCGAAGGTGATCCGGCGCTGGCCCAGCACATTCGGCACTGCGCTGCCGAAGAAGAAATTCGACAGCCCGACGTGATCCTCGCGGAAGTCGTTCACCTGCCCGAAAACCGGGTCGGCAATATTCTGACTCGCCCAACGATTCATCCGTACGAGATTCCGTACATGGGGCATTCATCGGCCGATACCGATCATCAGATCGACTTGTCGGACCTTGTCGTATCGGTGCGCAATAATCAGGTTATTCTGCGGTCGAAGCGACTTAATCAACGCGTAATTCCCCGGCAGACCACCGCCCATAATTTTACGCGTGGTCTGCCGATTTACCGGTTCCTGTGTGATCTTCAGGCCCAGGATGCGCACCTCAACGTGGTCTGGAACTGGGGTGTATTGCGCACGCAGGTTTACCTGCCCCGCGTACGCTACCAGAACGTAATCGTCAGTCGGGCTACCTGGCAACTTCCGCCCCGGCAGCTCACCCCCGACAATCCGCTGCGACTGGTGGCCCAACTGACGGCGGCTGGTTTGCCTGACCAGTTTCTGCTAGCCCAGGGCGACAATGAGTTACTGATCAACCTGCACATTCCCGAATCACTGGCGCTGCTATCGGCAGAAATCCACCGCTTGCTGGCCACAGCGACGCCGGGCAGCGATCCCAGCCCGCTCCGCCTGGTCGAATTTCTGGCCAAACCCGATCAGTGCCCCTTCACCAATCGACGCGATGTGTTCACGCATGAGGTAATCATACCCTTCAGCAGCAATCATAACCGCCCGTTACCGGGGCTACAGCAAACCAGCAAGCAATTACCACAACGCAAGTTCTCGGTCGGGAGCGAATGGTTTTACCTGAAAGTGTACACCGGTGAAAAGACCTCTGATGCCTTGCTGATGCAAACCATTTACCCGGTTGTGCAGCAACTGCTGAAGACGCAGACCATTCAGGAATTTTTCTTTATTCGTTACAAAGACACCGATCCACACCTGCGGCTGCGTTTCCGGGGCAACCCACACCTGGAATTCTATCACCATGTCGTGCGGGCTATGGAGAAGGCGTTACACGATTCAGTTGAGGTCGGTATCGTCCACCGGGTACAGGTCGATACGTATCAGCGCGAGTTCGAGCGGTACGGTATGGAGCATATCGGCCTGTGCGAAACACTGTTCCACTGCGACAGTTTGTCGACGCTGTCGTTTCTGGCGCATACCGGCGATACATTTAACGAGGACTTACGCTTTGCCTTCGCCGTTTGTAAGATCGACCGCTTATTGACCGATACGGGTCTGACAGCTACCGACTGCCGGGCAATTCTCAACGCCTTGAAAGAAAGCTTTTTTCAGGAGTTCGGTGGCAATGCAGCCCTGCGGCACCAGCTCAACGAGAAATACCGGACCTACCGCCCCCTGATGAACCAGGCGCTTAGTAGTAATTTTCCGGGCTTGGCTACTGACGACTGGAGCGACACACAGACCCGGCTGCTTCGCCAGTTAGCTAATACATTCGCCGACACCGATGCGTTGTTCGGTATCCTTTCCAGTCTGATTCACATGATTGTCAACCGCCTGTTTCCGTCCAAGCAGCGGGCGTACGAGCTGGTACTTTACCATTGTCTGGCCCGCCATTATGATTCCGTACGGGCTAGACAGGCTGTCTCCTGACGTCACTAAACTATGCTTATCTAAACGTCTCAGACCGGTCCTCGACCGGTCTTTTTTTAGCCTAAACCGGCCATTATAACGCAACTGACTACACTATAGGCAACGGGCATAAACCACAACGAACCGTTGTTGAAAAGGCATTTCAAACCATACACCTTTGAATCAACAAAACGCCGAATACTACCGGCCATCTCCATTGACGAATAACGCAATCGATTCACCCAATTCAACCGCAAAAACGTATGCAACCACGAAGCAGCCGCCCCCGGACCAGCACAGCCCACCACCCCGCTGATTTTACCTTCGAAACGTGGATTAATGATCAGGATGAGTGCCTCCTTGACGACGACCTCAGTTCGTTCGACACCAACTGGATCATATCAGCAACAGACCTGTTCGGCACCCTGGAACTCCCCATCGGCGACGAGCAGCAGGACCAGTACGACGAAGCCGCCTGACCAAGGTATACACTATAACCTGAATGACTATATTATAATAATAAGTTTTTGATTGTCAAATCAATACATCGAAAATTTGCAACATCAATCAGGTCAACACGATACAGGTCGAACTACTAAAACAATGACAAACGAAGACATGGATCACCCAGAAAACCAGTCGTTACGACAAGACGAACTTGAGCAGATCGACGGGGGACGTCCAGGCGGGCAACCGGTTCAGGATATGCCTGTGCCAAAGGTACCCGTCTGGTACACCGACCCGGAGACAGGTCTTGGTTTCTGGCTGTATTAATCACCCTCGACTAACCAGACAAGTATGAAAACACTCGATCAATTTATTCCAGCTATTGGCAGCGAGTTAGATGCCGCGAGCCAACAGCAAACAGGTGGTGGTTTCGATGATGTATCGTTTGCCCGGTTGCCGATTGCGTTTCCCCGACCACTCCCACCCATTGATTGGCCAATCAGATTACCACCAATTAATTTACCGATACAGTTGCCGATTCCTTTTGCCACGGATTACTAGCCCCCTATTGATACGTAATAGATAATAGTTATCGATACGACGACGCATTCATAGTAGACAACCGGGCGGACACGTACGGAAAGCAATTCAAAAAACTATGCAGGTGAATGGGATGTACAGAGCAATTTTCCCGCTCTAGATAGCGGGAAAATTCTTACCTAAAAAAACACCCACACCTTATAACCTGATCGAATAAAGTACAACAACAGGTTGTTGAAAAACGTAAAATATCACCTGACCTTTGTACCATACCAGCAAGCAAAAACAGCAAGAAAATGACCACAAAAAATCTATTGGTAGCGGCCGGACTTTTGTTCCTGGCTACCGCCTGTAAAGAAAGCAACACCATTGCTCCAGCATCGACGACTGTTCAAAAAGAATCGCCTGCCCCCAAACTACAGGGTGACCCCCTTGACGACACGATCGACAATCCGAAAGGCAAGCCAGCGCGAATAAGAGATCTTACGCCAGAAAGACCTTCCCCCATCACGGAATTGCCGAATTAGACTTACTTATTTTCTAAAATTATGCACACGGATATTCAGGAAATTTCACAGACTGAAGCGGCAGACATTACAGGCGGGAACTGGTTTATCCAACTGGCAGCGCGCCTTGCTGATACGCTCTGCGATTTGAGCGATGATTTCGAAGCAAACGGATCGAACAGACCTTACCAGCAGTACGAATAATTCAGTTTATTTTTTCACGTATATGTTCAACACAGCTATGCAAGTAGACTATCAGGAGATTACCCAGGAAGAAGCAAAAGACATCACGGGTGGCAACTGGCTATCTGACGCTCTCGTCGATGCAGCCGCGGACCTGCTCCGCCGACTAATGGGCCCCAACGTTTAAATTACCCTCTTTGCAATACCTGATCGCTTCGTTGCTGATTCGTCAGCGGAAGATAATTGATAGCGATTCCAAAACGCCCTGACACAGATCGGCGAAACTCAGCCAATTAGCGGACCCTATCGACAACAGGCATCAGGAAACTACTCATACACAGTGCGCGTACCGTTTGCTGTGAGTTTGGCATCCGGGCTAAGTCCAGAACGCAGTGAACAAAATCAATTTTTATAACTATTTAACAATCAAACACAATGTCTAATTTCAACCTCGATCAGGCCGAAGTAGTAGAAATGAATGCATTCGACATGAATCAGGTAGACGGTGGTGACGCGCTGCACTACATGCTGGCGGCTGCTATTCTACTTTTGTTACTGTAACCTGTCACAAGTGTTATTACAAATCTATTAATCAACTAATTTTACACAAAAAATGAACACATTCAATTTTTATCAAGCCGAGGTAGTAGAAATGAATTCCGAGGATTTACAAATTGTGGAGGGTGGTATATTCGGATGGGATGATGTTGCTATCGCCGTAGTTGCATATGTTGCCTGCGAAGTAATTGATGGGATAGCACGTTATGCAAATGGCGAACGTTCACGGTAATATATAATCACTTAATTAACTACAAAATTCGTAAGAAATCATGTTCAATCAATTTGATAGCCTCTCGGAAAATGAAATGAGTTTTATCATCGGTGGTGGTGGTATATCGGACTTGACTGTTAGAGTCTTGACTTGGATTGGTGATAATTTCCATAGATTGCAGGTTGAAGACCCTTCACTCTATATGTAATCTTTCTGAGTAATGTAATAGAAATGATCTGTGTAACCAGTAGACAATTGGTTACACAGATCATTTCTGTTGCACGACATATGGCTAAGCAAGCAAGAATATTAGTTGGCGCATAAATCTGCCATGAATATTGATTCTATATACACGATTATTATTACATGCAATAGTGCTCTTCTTCAAATTATCCTCCAAGAAAACTTTACCAATATTTCCATTAAAAAAACCTGCAACAATTTACAAGTAAAATCATAGCCCATTTACATATCTTGTTCGAACACTTTACATACAACAATATGCATTATTATGCAGCAAAAAAGTTTCTTAGATAAATATTATCGACAACTTTGTACTTGCAAAACAGATATCCTATTCCGGCGGGCTATAGAGTACAACACACTGTTATTGAGCCCCGTATAGTATCTACTGACCTTTGGTATACAAAACTGGTACGCCGGTAGCCAGTATCCCAAACGCCAGAAACGATGCAAAAACAATTTCACCCACCTACCGTCATTGAGCATACGACGGAGGCTTACCTGCCCCAGGTTACGGTTCGGGGGCAGCTCATCTATTGCTCGGTCGCGCTCGCCATTGTGGCGGCTCTGGTAGCCCTTCCTTTCATTCGTACCGCTGTATCGGTGCAGAGCGCGGGCATCATCCGCCCGGTTGCCGAACGTAATGACCTTCGCCCGCTGGTAGCCGGTACGGTGGCTACCACTGTTTGGTGATAACTCTGTTGTTTGGCGACTACAAAGTTAATCCCGTTATCAGTTCTTTTCAATTTTCCGACACGCCCTTAGCGTAATTGATAATTGGTTAACAACTCCAGGCCCGAAAATTCATTTTCACCATATTTAATGTTGACCATTTAAGTAAATTGCTAGCTCGTCATACTTTTGATAAGCTAGCAATTTATAATACTATAATGTTATATGTCAAATCGTATATTATTTGTTCTTTCCTGCGACACAATTGCTCTATCAGATCAGTTGTATATAAGACCATTATCAATGGACATAGATCCTATTATAGATATTGTATTAGGAAGTTTGCCAAACTTCCTGGCTGTAATTGCACTGTCATTATTATTCTTACACATTACAATAAGGCACAAATTTAATTCTTTCAACCCAAAGAGTTTAATTTCAATATTCGTAACTTTAGGTGTTGTGTCATACGAACTATTCCCTCATTATACTATCAACAAATCATTTGGGGAAACTTTTGATTATTAAGACATAATAGCCTCTATATCAGGTGACATAATTTCGTACTTAGTAGAAGAGAAATGACTCTCTAAATAGACAATGTGGCACTAAAGCTAATTACCTATTCCAGAGTTTTCTTATAAAACTCGTCCGTGTTTCATCAAGTCAATCAGTCCTTTCACTCTTTTCGATAATTATTATATTTGTATAAGCACGAAATTCCTGGCGAACAACTAAAAAGCAAGCCAGTTACATTCGATGTGACTGGCTTGCGCTATAGATTATGAAACAGATTATAGCAGAAATAACTAATTTTACACAAGGGTCTAGTCTCCTTCAAAGAGACATTCAGGCAAGTAGTTCCGTTAAAATGGTATTTATTTTAAAAGCATTCCTACTACTCTTATTGATTAAGCTATTAGTAGGTTCGACATGTGTAATTCTTAGTAAATACGGGTTTATTAATTCTGTAAAAAATGGCGATAACTTAACAAGTTGGTTATCAGAGGTATCTACTATCAGGTTTTTCGTAGAAGTAGTCATACTCGCTCCATTACTAGAAGAGTTTTGTTTCAGAGGCATTACCCAATCGAATAGTACTGTATTAATTTACTCTTCTATAACTTTTCTATATCTTTTTTCCTGTAGATTAAATGGAGTCAATTTTTACGAATTTCATTTAAAATCAATACTAATACTGTTAGTAAGCGTGACACTATGCATCATTTTTAAAGATGAAATTATAAGCACATTCTTAACGATTAACGCATCTACAATTTCAAGAATCTTCTTAGTTTATCTCAGTTCTATATTCTTTGCGCTATGGCACTACAATAACTACAATTTTGCAAATGTCAATTTTCAAACTAAAGTACTTACCTTGTTACCGCATTTCTTATCCGGTCTCATTTTCAGCTGGTTTGCCATAAAGTATGGAATAAAGTGGAGTTTATCTGCACATATATTTAATAACTTTATAGCTGTTATAATTACGTTAATTATAGCATAATAACCTATTTTATTCGTTCATCAAAAACCAATAAAATCACCATACAAATTATTACCTTTTAAACAATCACTTAATATGAAAGCGAGAATTTTAGTTACACTAGTTTTTGTAATCATTGTTCAAATAATTACCATTGAAACATCAAAAGCTCAGGCATTTTCTACTGAAAATGAGATAGCCAGAAACAAAATCATATTGACTTACGATAACGATAATTTATATCGCTCCGATTCTACTGTAACGCTGAAGCAGGCAAAAACGGGTCGGCTGTTTCTCATGCTAACGTTACCGCTAATTGCCGGATCAATATTAGCCAACCAAAATAATCAAAAAGGGCTAGCAGTCGGGCTGGCTTCTGGAGCGATAGCTACCTCCGGCTTTTCTCTGTATCTATCGCTAAAATCCAACAGCCACAAGAATAAAAAATAGTGGCTACCCGTGCTGATGAGCGTGATCCATATACATATTCACAGTACTTATCGATGACACTATTCTCTTCGAAGTGGCTACTATCTCTCGGAATAAACATGCCGCAACCGCTTACTATGTCCACTGCAAAGGCGCAGCTTTACGGTGGATTGGCCTTTTTGGTCGGTGCCCCAATACTAGCCTGGCCTTTCTATCAGTTCTGGGGCTTCTCCATGAAAGCCGTCCTTGATTCGGGTGTCAGGCCAATACTAGGGTTTATTGCAGCCATGTTCGTCGGTATTGTCGCGCATGAACTAATTCATGGGTACACAGCGATCTGGTACGGCGGTATCCGGCGACAGGACGCTAAGTTCGGTGTACAGTGGCAAACGCTGACGCCATATTTTCACAGCACCGTTCCCCTATCCGTTCAGAAGTACCGATGGGTCGTTGGTATGCCGCTCCTTGTATTGGGGGCTATCCCCTATCTGGTGGCCCTGGCAACGGGTAATCTCTGGTTAACCGTCTTTGGTATCTTCTTTACGCTGGCGGCATCGGGCGATATGCTGATCCTTTGGCTCATGCGACACCTGCCCCTTACGGCAAGGGTGCAGGATCACCCCAAAAAGGCAGGTCTGATCGTACTTCCCGACGAGTCGACACATAATCCTGGTATCGCTGACTGATGCCCACAAACTACATACAGGCCAATGCATCAGGTCGTCCATATCGGGCGACCTTTTGGGTTAGCCGCATAACCTAGTCGGGTAAGTTATAGAGTACAACGGGCTGTTATTGAGCCGCGCACGGCAGCTGCGGACCTTTGGTATACAAAACCGGCATGCCGGTAGCCAGTATCCCAAACGCCAGAAGCAATGCAGAATCAGTTACACCCGCCCACCGTCATTGAGCATACGACGGAGGCTTACCTGCCCCAGGTTACGGTTCGGGGGCAGCTCATCTATTGCTCGGTCGCGTTCGCCATTATCGCGGCTCTGGTAGCCCTTCCCTTCATTCGTACCGACGTGTCGGTGCAGAGCGCGGGCATCATCCGCCCGGTCGCCGAACGCAACGACCTTCGCCCGCTGGTAGCCGGTACGGTCGCGCAGGTGCTGGTACGCGACAATCAGCCGGTCAGGCGGGGGCAACCCATGATCCGGCTGCAAACGGACGTACTCGACACCAAACTGCGGCTCAACCGTTCGCAGCAGGCAGAGAAACTGCTTAACATTCACGATCTCGATCGACTCGTCCGGGCGACGCGTCACGACCTGCTGACTATCGCTGGACTGCAATCGCCCCTGATCCGGCAGCAGTATGAGCAATTTCGGTTTTTGCTGACGGAGAATGTGCAGACGCAGGAAAAGCGGAAGCACGAACTCGACGTCACGCAACAGCTCTATCAGGACAAAGTACTGGCGCGGCAGGAATTTGAAGACAAGGAGTTTGCGCACAAAACGGTTGTCGCGCAGTATGCCGCGCAGGTGGAGCGGCAGGTAAGCGACTGGCAGGCGAACCTGACGCAGCATCAGCTTGCCCTCGATGAGTTACGGGCGCAGGAACGGCAGCTCCTGAACGAACGCGACCTGCACACGATCAAAGCGCCCGTCGATGGAACGGTGAGTCAACTGGCGGGCCGCTATCCGGGCAGCTATGTACAGCCGGGCGAGGTGCTGGGTGTGATCTCACCGGATTCCAACCTGCTGGTCGAGTGCTACGTCTCGCCCAAAGACATTGGCCTGCTGCGCCCCGGCATGACCGCCCGGATGCAGGTCGACGCCTTCGACTACAACCAGTGGGGGCTGGTACAAGCCAAAGTCGCCGAAGTATCCAATGATGTCGTCGTCGTCAACGAACAGCCGGTCTTTAAAGTCCGCTGTCAGCTGGCGCGGAACTTTCTGACGCTGAAAGAAGGCTACAAAGGCTACCTGAAAAAAGGCATGACGCTGCGGGCCCGGTTCGTCGTTACCGAACGCAGCCTGTTCGACCTTCTCTACGACAACGCCGACGACTGGCTCAACCCCACACAGTCGCATACGCTGGCAAAAAACTAAACGTATCTCCCGGTCTAGGGTATACGGTTTTCAGCTCACGGTAGCCATCATATAGCATCCGTCGACGAGCATATCCGTAAACCGTATACCGAAAACTGAACACCAACATTTCCTCCCTCACCATGGCCAACCATACGATTATCAAACAGCACGATATTACCGATTGCGGGGCGGCTTGCCTGGCGTCGATATCGGCTCACTATAAGTTGATGATGCCCATTGCCCGCATCCGGCAAATGGCGTCGACCGATCAGAAAGGCACCAACGTACTCGGCATGATCGAAGCCGCTACCCGCTTGGGCTTTCAGGCAAAGGGGGTACGGGGTACGTTCGAAAGCCTGACCAAGATTCCCAAACCGGCTATTGCTCACGTCGTCGTCAAGGAAGTGCTGCACCATTTTGTGGTCATTTACGACGTCACCGACAAGCACATCGTCGTGATGGACCCCGGACCGGGCAAACTCATCAAACACACGCACGAAGAGTTCAAGAAAATCTGGACGGGCGTGCTGATTCTGCTCCTGCCCGACGAGCAGTTCGAAGCGGGCAACGAAAAAGTGTCGGCCATGCAGCGGTTCTGGCAACTGATCCGGCCACACCGCAGCGTGATGATACAGGCCCTGTTCGGCGCGCTGATTTACACCGTACTCGGCCTGTCGACGTCGATTTACGTGCAGAAAATCGTCGACAACGTGATCGTGGAAGGCAACCGAAACCTGCTCAATCTGCTCAGCGTCGTCATGATTCTGATTCTGGCTTTGCAGCTGTTTATCGGTACGCTCAAAAGCATGTTCGCGCTCAAGACCGGGCAACAGATCGACGCGCGGCTGATTCTGGGGTATTACAAACACCTGATGAAACTGCCGCAACAGTTCTTCGATACCATGCGCGTTGGGGAGATCATCTCGCGGATCAACGACGCCGTCAAGATTCGGGCGTTCATCAACGATGCCGCTACCAGCTTGGTTGTCAACGTATTCATTGTCCTGTTTTCGTTCGGCATGATGTTTACCTACGACTGGAAACTGGCGCTGATTATGCTGGCCGTCATTCCGTTCTACGCGGGTATCTACGTTGTCGTCAACCGGCTGAACAAGAAGCACCAGCGGACGCTGATGGAAGACGCGGCCGAACTGGAATCGCAACTGGTCGAGTCGCTCAACGCCATGGGTACGATCAAGCGATTCGGTCTGGAGTCGTTCGCCAACATTAAAACGGAGACGCGTTTCGTCAAATTACTGAAAACCATTTTCACCTCGGCCCGCAACTCGGTATGGTCGGGTAACGCGACGGAGATTGTGTCGCGGCTGTTTACGATTATCCTGTTGTGGGTCGGCGCGGGCTTTGTCATCGACAATCAGATCACGCCCGGCGAACTGCTGTCGTTCTACGCACTGATCGGCTACTTCACCGGCCCGGCCAGTCAGCTGATCGGCGCAAACCGTACCGTACAGGACGCGCTGATTGCCGCCGACCGTCTGTTCGAGATCATGGACCTGGAGCGGGAAGCCACCGAGAACAAGATCGAGCTACAACCGGAGATGCTGGGCGACATCCGCTTCACCGACGTGTCGTTTCGCTACGGCACCCGTACCCAGGTATTCGACAAGCTGACGCTGGTCGTACCGCAGGGCAAGATTACGGCCGTTGTGGGTGAAAGCGGCTCGGGCAAATCGACCATGCTGTCGCTGCTGCAAAACATTTATCCGCTGCAACATGGCAGTATTCACATCGGCGATTACGACATCAAACACATCAGCAACGACAGCATCCGCCGGCGGGTAAGCGTGGTCCCGCAGAAAATCGACCTGTTTGCGGGTAATGTCATCGACAACATCGCCGTGGGCGACTACCAGCCGAACATGCAGCGTATCATATCCATCTGCCAGCGACTCGGCATCACCGATTTTATTGAGAAACTGCCCAACGGTTTTCATACGTACCTCGGTGAAAACGGAGCCAGTTTATCGGGGGGGCAGAAGCAGCGAATTGCCATTGCCCGCGCCCTATACCAGAATCCTGACGTGCTGATTCTGGACGAAGCGACCTCCTCGCTCGACTCCGTTTCGGAGCAGTGTGTGCAGGAAACCATTCGCCACCTGCGCGAACACAACAAGACGGTAATTCTGATTGCGCACCGGCTCAGCACGGTGATGCACGCCGACAAAATCGTCGTAATCGAGCAGGGTAAACTTATCGAAGAAGGTACCCATACGGAGCTGCTGATGCGGGAAGGCGCGTATTACAAGCTGTGGGCGTCGCAGATGCCGCTAACCATTTCAGCACACCCGGCAACGACACTTAACCTGATGCAGATCAGCGCCAACGGCGATCAGTCGGCGGCTTCCGAATCGGCTATCACACCAGCCACCCTGACCGTATGAACCGCTTCCTCTACACCGCACTGCTGACGGGCTGGCTTGGATCAGCTTACGCGCAGCCGCTCCACACAGCCGGACAAGTTCCTGCCACAGACGAGCCTATTTCCGTCACAATGACGCTTGACCAATGCATCGCGCTGGCGATCGATAACCAGCCATCGATCCGGCAGGCGCAGCTTCAGCAACAACTGGCCGACAACACCGTCGAGCAGACACGCAAGAGCCAATTGCCGGTTGTGTCGGCGTTCACCAACCAGGGACAGAATTTTGGCCGCAACGTCGATCCGTACACCAATTCGATCACCAATTCGCAGATTGCCACCAGCACCCTGGGCGTCGGTGCCAGTTGGACGGTGTTCAACGGTTTTCAGCTAAAAAATACGCTTGCTCAACAAAACCTGACGGCTCAGGCCAGTCAGTTTGAGCTGGCAGCCACCAAAAATGCGGTGACGTTCAACGTGTTGCTGGCATATCTACAGGTCCTGACGGCGCAGGACCTCGACCGGGCCAGTATGATGCAGGTACAGGTCTCGCAGGCTCTGGTTGACCGCACCGAAAAGCTGGTGAAGGCCGGCACGACTGCCCCGTACAACCTGTATGACGCCCGGAGTCAACTGGCTAATGACCAGATTCAGCACGTACAAACCGAAACGAACCGTAAGACAGCCCTGCTGACATTACTTCAGTTGCTGAACCTGCCCGCCACGACCCAGTTGGTACTCGATCATATCAATGATCCCAGTACGGTAACGCCCCCAAGCCCTGGCAATGCCTATCAGGTATACAGTCAGGCCCAGACGTTTATGCCCGATGTGTTAGCCGCCAACTTGCGTACGAAGGCCAGTCAGCTTGGCCTCAAACTGGCAAAAGGATTAGCTTACCCGAGCGTCACGCTGAATGCCAGTTGGGGAACCTCCTACTCCAGTGCCGCCCGACGCAGTGTCATGACCGGCGATATGGTCGAGCAAACAACGACGGGCTTTGTCGACGTATCCGGGCAATCGTATCCGGTACGGGTGCTGACGCCCGTAACCGGCGCGGAGGACATCGCTTATTTCCAGCAGCTGACCAATAATCAGTACAAAAGCCTGACGCTGAGTATCCGTATTCCGATTCTCAACGGCTTTCAGGTTCGCTACCGCACGACCAACGCCCGCCTGCAACAGCAGCTCGCGGAATCGCAGGCCGAAAGTACCCGGCGGAATCTGCGACAAACCATCGATCAGTCGGTGACGCAGCAACAAAACGCCTACGATCGGTACACAGCCCTGTCGGCTCAGGTCACCACACTGACGCAATCATTTCAGGCGGCTGAAGCCCGGTACAACGCCGGTCTGCTCCCCGCCGTCGATTACAACCTGGCGAAAAGTAACCTCGACAAGGCAACCATCAGTCTGATTCAGGCGCGTTACGAACGTATCCTGCGCGACAGGATCGTTCACTTCTACCAAAGTGGCGCGCTATGATTTTTCAACACAGCGTACACAAAGGTTTCGCCATTCCTGGCCAGTGAGCAGCAGTAAGAACGCGGGAAACTGAATACAACCTTTGTGTTCCCTGTGCCTCTGCGTTGAAAAAATAATCGCGCTACCTTTATCCCCATTATGGCTGAACAGCACGATTATTTTGAGGATGTGTATCAGGTTGTCCGACAGGTGCCCCACGGGCGCGTGACAACTTACGGCGCAATTGCCCGCTATCTGAGCCTGCGGGCGGGAGCGCGGATGGTCGGCTGGGCCATGAACAGTTCGCACGGCCACAACGTACCCGCCCATCGGGTTGTCAACAGTGCGGGGGTTCTGTCGGGTAAGCACTTCTTCGGCGGCCCAACCATCATGCAGCAGCTACTTGAAGACGAAGGCGTACAAATCGTCGACGACCGCGTTGTCGACTTCCAGACCAAACTGTGGGACCCGTCGGTTGAACTGGCGCTGTAATTTTTCAAAGCTTCTGTCATCCCGACGCCAGGAGGGATCTTCTGTAACAGGCGATATTTTCAGCTAATCACCGAAGATCCCTCCTGGCGTCGGGATGACAAAAATCTACGCCAGCAGCGATTTTTTCTCGTTATACAGCTTCCAGACCAGTTCGCCGAACAGCGTATTGGCCCAGGCAAACCACTTGCGGGTAAACTTCGTCGGGTCGTTTTTGTGGAACGACTCGTGCATGAAGCCCGTGTTGGCATGGCAACGCTGAAGCATGTTCAGGCAGGTTTTAATTTCGCGATCGTCAGTGCTCGTCAGGGCGCGCAGGATGATGCTCATCGGCCAGATCATGTCCATACCCGCGTGCGGTCCGCCGATGCCTTCGCCCGCCGTTCCTTTGAAGAAAAACGGATTTTCTGCGCTCAACACGTACCGGCGTGTATTCTGGTAAATCGGGTCACTGACCGGCACTGAACCCAGATACGGCATCGCCAGCAGACTCGGCACGTTGGCGTCGTCCATCAGGTTATAACTGCCGAAACCGTTCACCTCGTAGGCGTAGATTTTGCCGAACTGCGGATGCGTTACAATGGCATGCGCTTTCAAAGCCGCTTCGACTTCGCTAGCCAACGACGTACAGGCGTCGGCAGCGGCTTTGTCCTTGTGAATGGCCTGAAGCATCTCAGCCGCCTGCCGCAGCGACACGACCGCAAAGAAGTTTGACGGAACCAGATACGGGTAAATCGTCGCGTCGTCGCTGGGGCGGAACATCGAGCAGATCAGTCCGTTGGGTTTAGCCGGGTAGCCGTAGCCACCCAGCGGCACGCCATCGGTTGCCCAGGTCGTCCGTCGTTCGAACTTGTACGGCCCATGCCCGTTTTTACGCTGCTGCTCACGGAACGTTTTGACGGTCAGCGCAACAGACTCCCGCCAGTC
Source organism: Spirosoma oryzae (assembly GCF_003002825.1). Classification (GTDB taxonomy): domain Bacteria; phylum Bacteroidota; class Bacteroidia; order Cytophagales; family Spirosomataceae; genus Spirosoma; species Spirosoma oryzae. Next base: position 207,721 of record NZ_PVTE01000008.1, read on the forward strand.
CTGATCGAAGGGCGTGGTATCGCCGGTACGCTTCCAGTATTGGTACGCCAGACGAACGGGGTAGCACAGACTGTCGATCTCCCACTTACGTTCGTGCAAACCGGGCTGCATGTCGGTTACGTCGTCTTTCCACTCGCTGACCTTGCTGGCATCCTTGTAAAACGCGTTGGCGTACGGATCTTTCCGGATGCACTGCACCTGCCGGTTGATCACCCCCGCGATCAGTTGCCGCAGTTTATCGTCGGTCTTGATCAGCGACAGATAGGGCGTTACCTGTGCCGTTGAATCGCGCAGCCACATCGCGTCGATATCGCCGGTGATAACATAGGTATCGGGCTTCCCGTTAGCGGTTGAAAAGTCGACGGTCGTATCGAGTGTATTCGGAAAACAGTTGCCAAACAGCCAGGCCAGTTCAGGATTTATCTTGCTTTGACTGACAGTCTGAATCGCCTTCTCCACGGCCGGACTCGTGAAGTTGCGGTCTTTCTCAGCCACGCGCACGACGGGAAAATCGGCACCGCCAGCGGCAAGGCTAAACGCCGGTCGGGCCAATACGCCAGCGGTTGCCAGCGAACTCTGTTGTATAAAATGACGACGGTTCATATCAGGTTAGTTTTCGGTTTACAGTATACAGTTTTCGGTTTGCAGAGGTCGCTCATTACCGTTCGGCTCCTCGAGCGACGAACCTCGCCACGATAGCCGCCGTGTGACGGACCATCGAAAACCGTGAACTGGATACCGTAAACCCATTTACAGGTTGCGTATGTATTTTTGCCCGCCCAGCGCGCGCATCTGCCGGGCAATCTGCCGGGTCCGACGCTGTACGTAGTTGGATGGGTTACGAATGGAAAGCAGAATAGGATTGGGCAGCACGGCAGCGATGCGGGCAGCCTCGTTTCGCGACAGTTCAGCCGCCGAATGATGGTAAAATCGCTGGGAGGCCGCTTCGACACCAAACGTCATCGGTCCAGTTTCGGCGACGTTCAGATAGACTTCCAGGATACGTCGTTTGCCCCAGATCAATTCGATCAGTACGGTGAAATAAACCTCCAGCCCCTTGCGCACATAGCTTCGCCCGCTCCAGAGAAACACGTTTTTGGCCACCTGCTGCGTAATCGTACTGGCACCACGGGGGCGTTTACGGTGTTGATTCTCCCGGATAGCATCCTGAATTTCATCGAAATCGAAGCCCCAGTGTCTCGGAAACGCCTGATCCTCCGAAGCTATCACGGCCAGAGCCGCTTCCTTGCTGATGTCGTCGTACGAGCGCCATTTTTTGTAGACGTGGCTACTTTCGTCGGTTCCGAACGTATCGATCCAGCGCGAGACAACCAGGGGTGTTACCCAGATCGGCACGTATTTGAGCACGACCACCGCACCAAACGACGTGATGAGCAGAAACACCACCACCCGCACCAGTAGCCAGTACAGCTGCGCCAGCACCGGTCGTTGGTGCATGAACTGCCGCACCTGCTGCCACCGTCCCGACGAGATTCGCTTACTCGATCCAGAGTAGTTCTTTCCAGAGCGGTTCTCGCCAGCCTGTCCCGCCTTCGGGCGGGGCTTCTGAACCGGTTTCAGGGGATTATCGTCTGGACTGCGAGGACTCATACACTAGTGGCGGAACTGCGAAAATGGGCATTTTTCGGCTAGACTCGGCAGCGACCAGCCAAATTTTCTCCTGAACCGGCACGGTCAGCAACTCACTCCTCAACAAACAGCGTAGCGGCTACCCGGTCGGCAAAGAGTTTACCAGCGGGGGTCAGTCGTAACCGATCGCCATCGCGCAGGAGCCAGCCGGTTTGGTACAGATTTGTCAGTTCACGCTGTAGCTGACCGGAAAAGTCGTTACCGAGCAGCGTATCGAGTTCGGCGATAGAACAGCCCCACTGTGTACGCAGGCCCGTCAGCAGATACTCATTTACCTGGTCGGCGACGGTCAACTCTTCAACAGTGGCGGGCAGTACACCCTGCCGAATATCAGCGATATAACGAGCGTTGTTGGCGATATTGTACTGCCGACTCACCCCATTGTATGAGTGCGCGCTCGGTCCGACACCCAGATACGGCCGGCGCTGCCAGTAGGCTGTATTGTGACGAGCATACTGGCCAGGTTTGGCGAAGTTCGATATTTCGTAATGCTCGTAACCCGCGTCGATCAGCGCGGCTGTCAATTGCTCAAACTGCGTAGCGGCCAGTTGTTCATCGATGGGCGTCAGCTTACCGCTTCGCTCCCACCGCCCAAAAGCCGTGTCAGGCTCGATCGTCAGCGCATAGGCCGACAGGTGTGGTACATCCAGCGCCAGCATGGTCGTCAGATCCGTTTCCCAGCTCGCATCGGTCCGGTTCGGAATCCCGTAGATCAGGTCAACACTTAGATTTGAGAAACCGGCCTGCCGCGCCCGGTCGACACTGGCCAGTGCTTCCTGCGCATTGTGCGCCCGGTTCATCCAGCGCAAACTTGTTTCATCAAACGTCTGAATGCCGATACTTAATCGATTGACGTAGCGCCGTAACATCGTTAGTTTGACGGCGTCAGTCAGATCATCAGGATTCGCTTCGAGGGTGATTTCAGCGCCGGTCGCAACGCTATACTGCTCGTGGATGGTCACGAGCAGGCGATCCAGTTCGGTCTCAGTGAGTAACGAGGGGGTTCCTCCGCCAAAATAGATGGTTTCGAGCGGCTGACTGGGCAGGTAAGCCTGCTGCAACCTGATCTCCGCACAGATCGCATCGACCAGGTCGGCCTTGCGACTCAGATTGGTACTGAAATGAAAATCGCAGTAATGACAGGCTTGCTTGCAGAACGGAATATGGATGTACAGGTGCATTGTACCCGTATGACAACGCACAGCGGCAATCAGTTCAGCGGCTTGCGTGGCGGTCTACAGCGACTTTTCCAGCACGATTTTCAGCCCGTATCGCCCTGGCTCGGTTTCGACGATCGCAAAACCTGACCGAATGTTCAGCAGCAACATACTCCGCCACTGATTGTAGGTTTTGGTTTGAACCGTTTTGTACCCCTGTGCCCGGCACCAGTCGTGCTGTTGGCGCATCAATTCAGCTGCGATGCCTTGCCCACGAAAATTCGAATCGACGCAGCCTAACCAGCTGTAAAATAAGCCCGGCTCACGTTCATAGCCGAGTTTGCAACCAATGATGCGGTTTGCTGAGCAGGCAAGCTGAACAAGCAGGACGGGGTAGTTTGCCGCAGCCAGCAGATCATCCCGAATGGCGTCGGGCGTCTGATTGGTGAATACGGCAGCAAGCAGGCCAATCAGTTCAGTAAACTGAGGCTCTGGCGGTAAGGTGGTAGCGGTTTCGTACTGAATGGTCACAAGACGAAGCTACGCGGTATGTGATGAAATGTAGCAGGTAAGGTCCACTCAATCCGGGCACTTTTTGCAGCGCTTACCTTTCTTGTACTTCTTGCAGCATGACTTCAGTACGCACTCAGTACCCATAAATGGGTTAGCCTTAACTGCCTGCCTGACCGAGGTGGTCAGCGTGTACTCGTCAACTGATACGACTTCCGTGTTCATTATACTAACTCGTTACGGAAGCAAAAGTAAGCTTATTTAGAACAAGTAAAAATTAAAATTTCAATTGTAGAGACGCGACCCTTCGCGTCTCAGCTGACGGATGGTACTGCCTGACGGATGATGAGACGCGAAGGGTCGCGTCTCTACAGTTGCCTGATTTCGGCGGTCATGTATAACTGCACTTCGCCACTGATGTAAACCCGATCGCCGTCAAGTTCGCAGCGCAGATAGCCACCACGGGGCGAAATCTGACGGGCGGTCATCGTGTTGCGCCCTAGCTTTTCGGCCCAATATGGAATCAGGGTTGTGTGCGCGGAGCCGGTAACCGGGTCTTCATCGACACCCGACTGCGGACCGAAAAAGCGGGATACAAAATCGACACTGGAGTCAGGGCCGGCGGGAGCCGTTACGATGATGCCCCGAGCCGGAATGCTGCTCATCTCCCGGAAATCGGGGTTGAGCCCTTTAACGGTCGCTTCGGAGTCATAGACGACCATATAATCAGACCGGCCTTTCAGCACGTCGACGGGCTTCACACCCAGACTGGCCATCAATGCCGGTGGTAGCACGTTTGCTTTATGGACGGGATCGGCGGGAAAGTCGAGCGTCAGCCAGTTATCGTCGGTACGGCTAACGTTCAGTCGGCCACTACGCGACTCAAAACTGATCGTATCCGTGGTCGCCTGTTTTTCCAGAAAAAACACGACGTAGCTGGTTGCCAGCGTTGCATGTCCACACAGATCGACCTCCACCGTGGGGGTAAACCAGCGGATGTGGAAGTTATTGTCGCCTTCCGTTTTGACGTAAAACGCCGTTTCCGCCAGGTTATTCTCAGCGGCAATTTTCTGCATCCGTTCGTCGGGCAGCCAGTCGGTAAGCGGGACTACAGCAGCCGGATTTCCGCAAAACAGCTGATCGGTGAACGCATCGAGTTGGTAGAGACGCATGGGGTTCAGGCGTTACGTGACGTAAAAAAGGTTAGTCAACAGGGTTAGAATTATACGTTTTCAACTCGGCAAATAACTCCGCCGACCAATCCGTCAGGGCGTCAAGCTTTCTGTCGGCAATAGCAAACTTCGGATCATCACGTTCGAAATCGGCTGGTACCGCTATGGTAATTGTTCCGGCGGAATGCGCCGACAGCACACCACTGCCCGAATCTTCAAACGCAATGCAATCGGTCGGGGAAACGCCAAGCCGACGGGCCGCGCCCAGGTAGACGTCGGGTGCCGGTTTGTTATTTGCTTCCAGTGTAGCCGAATGCCAGAGCGTCAGCCGATCGCGAATGCCCAGCCGGTCGATAACGACTTCGATCAGACTCATGGGCGACGCCGACGCGATGGCAACGGGAATCCCCCGTTCGTTGAAAAACGTCAGCGCGTCAATCGCACCGGGCATCGGGCCAGCATAGGCACCGATCCGCTCGTGCGCTCCTTCGGTGATCCGGTGAGCAATTTCCGCCAGCGTCGCGCCCGGCTCCTGCACCCACGGATGCCGTTGGTACCAGTAGTTTACCACGGCCGGAATAGGCATGCCCGTCGTTTGTTTACACTGATCGTCGGTTAGAAATAACCCGACCGTGTCAAACACAGCTCGTTCGGCCGCCCGCCAGTGGGGTTCAGAATCCACCAGTAGCCCGTCCATATCAAATAAAGCAGCGTGTATCAAAATAGCAGTTTTCAGTTTTCGGTAGCCAGTTTTCGGTATCTGCTCCGGAACAGGCTCATCGCCGTAAACCGCATGCAGAAGACCGTCAACCGGATTATAATTTTGCCGGCATGAAGGGACGGGTATCGACTTTGTCCCAGACCTGTTGTACAACGTAGGGATCACCCGCCAGATACGTCGCCAACTCCGCTTCCGACTCCAGATCGAGTACCAGCATCGAGCCAATCATACGGCCGGTCGGGTCAAGCAGCGCGCCCCCGATAACGAACTTCCCCAGCGCATTAAATTGCCTGACATAATCGAAGTGAGCCGCTCGTGCCGCCATCCGCCGGGTCAGTGCGTCGGCGTCGGTATGGTCATAAGCATGAATAACGTACTGCATACTGAACTGGGTTTAATAGGGGAAAGATACCAGAAGTTACCCCATGAATCAACAGGTAAGGTAGCCAGACACGCATCGGCCCGGCTGCGCTCCCGGTTTCCTGCGGAATCGCATGGCCAATCGAGAAAATCGGCCGTTTCTGCGTATTTTCCGGCTTCTATGCTTTTTTAGCCACTTTTTCAGCGAATGAATCGACTGCTTTACAGCCTGTTGCCGCTGCTTCCGCTCGTCTCCCTGGCCCAGTCCGGCCCGAGCCCCCAGCGCCCCGCCCTGACCATTGAATCGATCATGCAGGACCCTAAAATTAGCGTGGGCACCACCCCGTCTGCCCCATTTTGGTCCGATGATTCCCGAACAATTTATTTTAACTGGAATCCCGACCGCGCCAAAAACGATTCACTGTACAAGATTACCCTATCGGGAACCAGAACGCTGAGCCCGTCGAAACCGCAGAAAGTCAGCCCCGCCGAGCGCCTGGCCCTGCGTACTGATCCCAGCCCTATCTATAATCGTGCCCGTACACAACGCGTGTTCGAGTCACAGGGCGATCTGTTCTGGATCGACACGAAAACCGGTCGTATCCGGCAACTAACCAATACCGTCGACGCCGAAACCGAACCCCGTTTTAGTGGCGACGAAAAGCGGGTTACGTTCCGGCGTAGCGGCTCAAATTTATTCAGCATCGACCTGACGACCGGTGAACTCGTCCAACTGACCGACTTCCGACCCGGTGCGAAAAAGAGCGAACCAAAGCAAAATGACGAAGAAGCGTTTTTGAAAGCCGAGCAGCTGCGCCTGTCGACAGTCGTAACGGAACGCAAGGAGCGAAAGGACGAGGCCGAACGACTCAGCAAGCGCAATCGCCCGAAACGCCCGAAAGAGATTTACCTCGACGACAAGCAACTGGTTGGTCAGCAGCTTAGCCCCGACGGACAGTACGTCACCTACCGGGCCATCAAAAGTGCGTCGGGAGCTAAGATCGCGCAGGTTCCCAATTACGTGACCGAGTCTGGCTTTACCGAAGACATTCCAACCCGCGTTAAGGTAGGTGCTCCCCAGTCGACGCAGGAGTTTTTCGTGTACGACGTTGCGAAAGATACTGTCCGAACGCTCAGTGTCAAATCGCTGATCGGCATCACGGATCGTCCGGCTTACCTGGCCGACTACCCAAAAGCGAAAGCCGATACGGCGAAGAAGCCACGACCCGTTACGTACAGCAACGTCGTCTGGTCGGAAGACGGTAAAGTCGCCGTGGTCGTCATCCGGTCGGGCGACAACAAAGACCGCTGGATCACGCGGCTCGACCCTGCGACGCTAACGCTGACGGTTCTGGATCGGCAACACGATGACGCCTGGATTGGCGGACCGGGTATCGGCGGGTCGTTTTCGCCGGGCAGCATGGGTTTTCTGGCCGATAACCATACCCTCTGGTTTCAATCGGAAGCCGACGGGTATTCGCATCTCTACACCGTCGACGCGCTAAATCCCGGTACGAAAAAGCAGCTGACATCGGGTAAATTCGAAGTACAGGAAGTCCGGCTGTCCAACGATAAGCGGTCGTTCTTTCTGCAAACCAACGAAGTACACCCCGGCGAACAGCATTGGTACCGGATGGCCGTAACGGGTGGTAATCGTACCCGATTAACGACCATGCCGGGCGCAAACGACGCGCTGTTGTCTCCCGACGAAACTCACATGGTCATTCGGTATTCATCGGCTACAAAACCGTGGGAGTTTTACCTGAGTCCCGTTGCAAGTACAGCCTCGCCGATTCGCCTGACCGATTCGCAGACGGAAACGTTTAAAAGCTACAGCTGGCGCGAACCGACGTATGTGACGATTCAGGCCCGCGACAACCAGCCAATCTACGCCCGGCTGTATAAACCGTCACAACCAACCGGAAAGGCCGTCGTATTCGTCCACGGTGCGGGTTATTTGCAGAATGCACACAAGTGGTGGAGTCAGTATTTCCGCGAGTACATGTTCCATAACCTGCTGGTCGACAAGGGCTACACGGTACTCGACATCGATTATCGGGGTAGTGCGGGCTACGGTCATGACTGGCGAACGGGGATCTACCGGCACATGGGCGGCAAAGACCTGACCGACCACGTTGACGCCGTGCAGTGGCTGGCTAAAACGCAGGGCGTCGACGCCGGAAAAGTAGGCATTTACGGCGGCTCATACGGTGGCTTCATCACGCTGATGGCCATGTTCACGACACCCGACGCGTTCAAAGCCGGCGCTGCCCTGCGCCCTGTTACCGACTGGGCTGCCTATAACCATCCGTACACGGCCAACATCCTGAACGAACCGCAGAACGATTCGCTGGCTTATCGCCGATCGTCGCCGATCAATTTCGCCGAAGGCCTAAAAGGAAACCTCCTGATCTGCCACGGCATGGTCGATGTCAACGTGCATTTTCAGGATGCGGTCCGACTGTCGCAGCGCCTGATCGAGCTAAAAAAAGAGAATTGGGAACTGGCCCCCTACCCCGTCGAAGACCACGGCTTTATCGAACCGACCAGTTGGATGGACGAGTACAAGCGTATCCTGAAACTATTCGAAGAGCGATTGTAAGTCAGAAGTAGAGGAAAGAGAAAAGACACAAGAAGAAAGATACGTTTTGTGGCGTCTTTCTTCTTGTGTCTTTTCTCTTTCCTCTTCAGCTAATTCTTTGTTTTCATCGACTCGAACAACTCCAGCGACCGACGCATGAACAGTACCTCCGATGGAACATGCTTCAGTTTTTTCAGCGTCACCAGACTGATCTGACTGGCCCCCTGCTTCTGCATTCGTGCGCAGGTTTGCTGTGAAATGAAGTACGGAATCACCTCATCTTCATCACTATGAATCAGATAGGTCCGACCCTGAGCTGCCCAGTTGGTCAGATCGTTGGTTAGCAGGGCCTTACCAAACGTAGACGTCGAATTGCGCACATCAGCCCGAAACTGGTCGGTACAAAGCTGATCGAAGCTGACGGTGAACGACCGGGCACTGTCGAGCGACGTGGTGAGTTGTTCGGCGTAGGGCGACTTAAAGTAGTAGTTAAGCGGCTTGTTACCGTTGTACAGCTTGTTATACACCATCGTCTGCCAGACGTACAGGTAATTGACCACCCCGGCACTTGGGGTTGTCTGATGGGTAATGTAGTCGAAAAACGACGCCATAGCGTACGGACCCGATCCACAACTGGTGCTGGTCAGGGGCAGCTGGTCAGCATACTGTTGTTCGATCAATTGCTGCGCCGACAAGGTAGCGTAACCACCTTCCGAAAATCCCGCCAGAAATAGTTGGCCGTTCCACAGTTTGGTTGCGCCGGCCTGGCTGGCGTTAGCCTGATCGGTCCGCTGCTGAAGCCACTCCTTCGTTGCCCGCAGCATATCGACACTCGCGTGGGCCAATGATGCCCGGTTTTCGTAGGGATGCGCAATACCACTGGCGTCGCCATAGCCTACATAGTCGGGACAGGCTACGATATAGCCGTGCGTGGCAAAGTAGATCGGATACGAAAACGTGGGGGTCGCATAGTCATAGCCCGACGGAACCTCTGTGTTGGAGAATGCCGTCGGATGCTGGTAGCCCAGCAGGGGCATAGACTGACCTCCTGTTGCCTGAGTCGGCAGATACACCACACCCGATGCCGTAACGCGGGTGCCATCTTCCAGGGTTGTGTAGTACGTCAGCCGCTGCATAACCAGGCTATATGAACCGGGGGTGTACACCAGCGAATCGTTGGGCGCTTTCAGCGTCTTCAGCACCGCATTCGAATAGGACGCCATCGGTGCGCTTTGGATCAGAACCGGGTCGGGTTTCACGTCATCCGGCTGACAGGCAGCGACGATAAATATGAAAAGAACGGCAATCAGGCAAACAAAACGATTCATAAACAGCCGCATAAGCACGGCAACAAACGGTGGTAAACTACTTGGTATGGATTAAGACAATCCACTGCCAGTACGCTCCAAGTCATCAGATTCGTGGCATTCATCCGCTGGGTAATCGACGGAATGGCTCAGAACATAAGACTTAACCGGCAACAGGCGCGTCACGCAAACGCGTTAATCGCCACGCAAATTTGCTCAATTTCGGTCAATTTCACAGCTGAGTTGAGCGGTAAGCTTAGCACCTCGCGGTGTAACTGTTCCGAGATTGGAAAGGACAGCGTGTTCAGTGACGCGTAGGCGCGTTGCCGATGGGGCGGCACGGGGTAATGCACGTCGGTGCCGATTCCGTGATTCTGTAGCCAAGTACGGAGGTTATCCCGCCGGGGGTGTCGAATGACAAACAGATGCCACGCATCCTGATCAATCTGATCGGCCGGGGGCAGTTGTACGTCCGGTTGGTGGATGTTCGTCAGATAATACCGGGCCAGCATCCGGCGGTGCTCGTTCTCCGACGGTAGCGACAGCAACTTTACCGACAGCACAGCCGCCTGAAGTTCGTCGAGTCGGCTGTTTTGCCCAATACAGTCATTGACGTAGCGTTGGGTAGAACCGTAGTTGCGGAGCGCCCGCAGCCGGTCGGCCAGCGCGTCGTCGTCGGTGGTAATGGCTCCGGCATCGCCCAATGCCCCCAGATTTTTACTGGGATAAAAGCTCCAGGCAGCCGCGTCGCCCAGTTGCCCGGCCCGGCGCTCGCCATAGCGTGCCCCGTGCGCCTGTGCGGCATCTTCCAGTATCCGCAGGTCGTACCGCTCGGCCAGTTGCCAGATCGGCGTCATCAGGCAACAACGCCCATATAGATGCACGGGCAGAATCGCCCTTGTCCGACTCGTAATGGCTTCCTCAATTCGGCTGGTGTCCAGCAGATACGTCTGCGGATCGGGTTCAACCAGTATCGGAACCAGTCCGGCCTGACTGATGCTCAGGATGGACGCGATGTATGTATTCGCCGGCACGATCACCTCACTACCAGCCGGAAAATTCCAGGCCATCAACGCTAGTGTTAATGCATCGAGTCCGTTGGCAACACCAATGCAATGCCGGGTACCCACCGTCTGCGCAAAGGCACGCTCAAACGCCTGCACTTCGGGGCCCATCACGTACCAGCCCGATGCAACAACCCGATTGACGGCAGTCTGCACGGCGGCCTCATGCGGCAGATTAACGAGTTTCAGGTCAAGAAACGGAATCATCGGGTACACAACAGCACTGGCTCATCCACCAGACGGCTACCTGGATACGGCTCGTAGATATAATCGGCGGGATCGTAAGGATGATTCGATACGACGAGCAGGACTGCATCGTTGGTAAATTCGTCCATGATGTGCCAGTCTTCCGGGTCCAGGACCAGACACTGCTGCGGATCGGCCAGATAGTAGGTTGTTTCCTGCTTACCGTTATGGTTGTAGACTCGACAGCTTCCGTTCAGGCAGATCAGCGCATTGACGGTCTGTACGTGCCGGTGGCCGGCGCGCGGCTGTACACCGGCACCGTAAATGTAAAAAACACGCTTTATCCCACCCGGCAGTATGTCGTCGAAGACAGTCAAATGGCCAGATTCGGATGAGTAGGTCTTTAACTGGTACAATTTTGCCATGCCGTGCGGGTAAGTAATTTCCTAGTAGATAGATTATATACGCGTAGTAGATTATACTACCTTTTTAGAACGACGTCAAATATATTCATTTATCGGTTTCGGACTGATACGCCAGTGTTAACCTTAGTCAGCGCGCACTTCTTTGCAGATAAAGCGTCTCAAACGTGATGAATTGGCACGAACCGGCTTATTTCGCCTTATAATTCCCCGTCGTATGACAACCCGAACCATCCTGTTGACCCTACTAGGATTAGGACTACTTGCTTTCCTTTACGTTACCTTTTTCAGTGAATCGACCAGCGCCGACGCGTCGGTCGATCCGGTTCGCTACCGGCAGGAACTCCTGGACAAGCGGACGAAAAAAGACGAGGACTTTCGCAGTGACTCCGACTCGCCCGTTCCCGACAAGGCAACATTTAACGGACTCTCCTACTTTGCACCCGATCCGGCCTACCGGGTAACAGCGCGGCTGGAACCCTTTGCCGACAAGACACAGAAGCTGGTTGTCCGGATGAGCGACGGTAGCGAAGAGGTGTACGAAAAATTTGCCCACGCCGTCTTCCGGCTGAATGGCGAAACGTGCCGGCTGCTGATCGTCAAAGTCGATGATACCTATTCGATCCTGTTCCGCGACCTGACTTCGGGCCAGGAAACGTACGGCGGGGGGCGCTATCTGGAACTCGATCCAAAGCAGTTGACCGATACGCAGGCAATACTGGACTTCAACACAGCCTATAATCCCTACTGCGCGTACAATCCGGGGTACGCCTGCCCGTTGCCGCCCGCTGAAAACAAACTTCCTGTAGCCGTAAAAGCCGGCGAACGCTACACGCACCAGCCTGAAACAGCACGTATGCCCGACAGCAGCCGGAAATAACGTACTGATGAGCGAACCGGACCCGTGTTCTGTCCGAAACCAGCCATCCGACGGCTTTACCACCAATGAACCCGTCGCTTTCTGCGTTCTTCCTTTCGCTGGTCTGCTCTTCTCCTTACCTTTGCATTTTTATCGCAATGCCGCCGTATGGAGATTTCCTATAAATGGTTACAAACGTTCATTGATTTACCCGAGTCGCCCGAGGAAGTTGGCAAACGACTGACCGGAACGGGTCTCGAAGTCGAAGGTGTCGAGCGGTTCGACGCGGTGCCGGGTGGGCTCGACGGGCTGGTCGTGGGCGAGGTGCTGACCTGTACCAAACACCCTGATGCGGATGCACTCAGCCTGACCACCGTCGACGCAGGCGATGCGGAACCGCTGTCTATTGTCTGTGGTGCGCCCAATGTAGCTGCTGGTCAGAAAGTTATCGTAGCGAAAGTGGGGGCGACGCTTTACCCGGCGGGTGGTCAGCCGTTTACGATCAAGAAAGCAAAGATTCGCGGAGCCGCGTCGGAAGGCATGCTCTGTGCCGAAGACGAAATTGGCCTTGGGCAGTCGCACGCGGGTATCCTGGTGCTCGACACCCCACTGCCAAACGGCACCCCGGCTGCCCGCTATTTCAACCTCGAAGCCGACTATCAGATCATCATCGGCCTGACGCCAAACCGCATCGATGCCGCTTCGCACCTGGGTACCGCCCGTGACCTTCACGCGGTACTGAACCGGCCGTTGCGGTTGCCCGACGTCAGTGCCTTCGCCGTCGACAACACCGACTTTACGCTGGATGTGCGCGTCGAAAACGTCGACGCCTGTCCTCGCTATACCGGTCTGACCATCAGCAACCTGACCGTCGGTGAATCGCCCGACTGGCTCAAACAGCGCCTGCGGACCATCGGTATCAACCCGATCAACAACGTTGTCGACATTACCAACTTTGTTTGTCACGATCTGGGACAGCCGTTGCATGCCTTCGACGCTGATAAGATTACGGGCAATCAGGTAATCGTAAAAACGGTACCCGCCGGTACGCCGTTCGTCACCCTCGACGGTACCGAGCGCAGCCTGACCGACACCGACCTGATGATCTGCAACGCCGAAGGACCAATGTGCATCGCGGGTGTATTCGGTGGGAAGGAATCGGGCGTTACCGAGCAGACGACCCGTATCTTCCTGGAGTCGGCATACTTCTCGGCCCAGTCAGTGCGCAAAACGGCGCAGCATCACCGGCTCAAAACCGACGCGTCGTTTCGCTTCGAGCGGGGCACCGATCCGAATATGCCGGTGTTCGCCCTGAAACGAGCCGCCCTGCTGATTCAGGAAGTCGCCGGTGGTCAGATTACGTCCGACATTACCGATCTGTATCCCAGCCCGGTTGAGCCGTTCCGGGTGCCAGTGCGCTACCGCAATATCGACCGGCTGATCGGGATTCAGATTGCGCACGACGAAATTAAGCGCATTCTGACCGCGCTGGACATCGAACAGGCCGACGAAACGACGGATGGCTTCACCGCCGTGGTCCCCCCCTACCGGGTCGACGTGACGCGCGAGGCTGATGTGATCGAAGAGATTCTGCGCATCTACGGCCTCGACAACATTCCGCTGTCAACAAACCTGTCGGCCGAATCGCTGACGGAGTTTCCGAAAAACGACGTCAATCAGTGGCAGAACCGGGTCGGCCAGCAATTGACGGCGGGTGGTTTCTTTGAGATTCTGACGCTCTCGCTGACGCGCCCGGCTTACCACGAAGCCATTCGCACCAGCTTACCCGGCACCGACGTCACGCTGCTCAACCCGTTGAGCGAAGAACTGTCGGTAATGCGGCAGAGTATGTTATTCTCGGCCCTCGAAACGCTGGCTTATAACCTCAACCGGCGGCAAAAGGATCTGCGCCTGTTTGAGTTCGGTAAAGTCTATTTCCAGACGACTACCGACGAAGGCACGACCAAATATACCGAGCGTATGCGGCTCAGCCTGACCATGCTGGGGAACCAGCAGGCGGAAAGCTGGCAGCAGAAAAGTCAGCCGGTGGCGTACACCGATCTGGCTGCGGCCGTCCAGCGCGTCCTGAATCTGTTCCGCATCGGCCCCGACCAGGACCGTAAAACCGATACGCAACCCGCCGACCCAACCCTGTTTCAGTACGGCCTGACATACCTGCTTAATAAAAAACCGGTCGTGAGTCTGGGGCTTGTCCAGCCACGGCTGACGAAGCTGACGGACCTGAAACAACCCGTTTTCTACGCGGATTTCGACTGGGACTATCTGATGAAACTGGGTAGCCCGAAAGTCCGTTACCAGGAAGTACCCCGCTTCCCCAGCGTCCGGCGCGACCTGTCGCTAGTACTCGACAAGAGTATCGCGTTCGAACAGATCGACCGGCTGGCGCATCAGACCGAGCGCAAGTTGCTACAGGGCGTCAACGTGTTTGACGTATTCGAGGGGGAATCGCTCGGTACCGACCGGAAAGCGTACTCTGTCAGCTTTGTTCTCCAGGACCCGTCGCAAACCCTGACCGACGCCAGCATCGATAAAACGATGCAGCGCCTGATGAGTGCGTTTGAGCGGGAATTGGGTGCCGTGATTCGCAAATAAATGACCCGTCGGTCGGTAATGCCAGGGGGCATTACCGACCTCTACTTCTCCCCACCACGATGAACCCGAATGGAATCAACGAGTTTCAGTTATGGGCGCTGATCGATCAGTTGCAGGGCAACATCGTCCAGTTGAAGGAAGAAGTCAGGACCGCGCAGCGATCGATCGAGAAACTTCAGCGGGAGCGACGGGAAGCAAAGGGCGAGTTGGTACTTAAGGAGCGGGAAATAAAAAAGCTGGAGAAAAAGCTGGCTGATTCAAAGAAAAAACCATCAAAGTCGAAAGAATTTGGTAAGATTGTAAGTAACAATCTGTCTGCGACAGATCCGAATACCGAACTAAAGCAGCAACTCGACGAATACATTCGGACTTTAGACCGATGTATAACGCACTGGAGTAATTTGTCATAACTAATAACTGTTCCTGGCTAATGTCAACCAAGCCGACCTCAGCCATAGAAGAAAGACCTGTAAACGTCAAAATTGCCGGCATAGGCTACAAAATTCTTGTAGAGCCGGAAACGGAGGCATTTGTCAGAAATGCCGCTGAACGCTTGCAGCAATTACTGGATGAATTGCGGGACGAGGGCATTGACAATCCCCACGAGGCTATGATGCGCGTAGCATTCGACGGGCTGGTCAATAAATTCAGAAGCGAACAACAGGGGCAGCAATTACAACAAATGTTATACAAGCGAATCGCACACCTGGATAACGTCGTCACGTCGGCGTAGTCAGACAGGCTCGTGTACTTGCTTGTATACGTCGATATAATTCATCACCGAATCAACTAAACAAAGCCGATTAGAGACGCTGTATATGGTAAAGTAGACCCGTCTTTCAGCTGATTTTTTTGTTGGTTTGTTCGTGATGAACATACTGTATTCGGTAGTCGTATCGCAGCAGGTTGGTTAACTATTTTTGTCAACCTTAACGATATACTTCCAATGGATATTCCAGTTTGGATTGCCATTCTGGCTTTACTGGCCGGGGGCGGACTGGGGCTCGTGATTGGCCGGCGCTCAATGGCCGATACCCACGCGAGACGTGAGCAGGAGGCTGAAGAAAAAGCAGCCGCTATCCTGAAAAATGCCGAACAGCAGGCCGAGACCATCAAGAAAGAACGGATGCTCGAAGCCAAAGACAAATACATCCGCCTGAAAGCCGAGTTTGAAGAAACGACAAGTCAAAAGCGAAATCTGCTTCAGCAGAACGAAAACAAACTCAAGCAGCGCGAACAACAGCTGGCCCAGCAGGCCGATCAGCAGCGCACCCGCGATCAGGAACTGAATCAGCAGCGGAACGAGATCAATCAGCAGCGAAATACCCTGACGCAGCAAAACGACGCGCTGGCCAAACGGCGGGAAGACGTCGACCGGCGGCAGCAGGAAGCCGAGCGTATGCTGGCAGAACAGGTGGCTCAGCTGGAACGCATCGCCGGTCTCTCGGCCGATCAGGCGCGGGAACAGCTCATCGACACGCTGAAAGCCGAAGCCGAAACACGGGCCTCGTCGTACGTCAAAAACATCATCGAAGAAGCCAAGCTGACCGCCACGAAGGAAGCCAAAAAGGTAGTCATCGAAACCATTCAGCGCACGGCTACCGAACACGCCATCGAGAACTGCGTGTCGGTATTCAACATCGAATCCGACGACGTCAAAGGCAAGGTGATCGGGCGCGAAGGACGTAATATTCGGGCGCTGGAAGCCGCAACCGGTGTGGAGATTATCGTCGACGATACGCCGGAAGCGATCATTATTTCGGGCTTCGACCCGGTACGACGTGAGATTGCCCGCCTGTCGCTGCATCGGCTCGTGCAGGACGGCCGGATTCACCCCGCCCGCATCGAAGAGATCGTTGCCAAAACGCGCAAGAACATTGAAGACGAGATTGTCGAGATCGGCGAACGAACGGTGATCGATCTGGGTATCCACGGTCTGCATCCCGAACTAATCAAGATGGTCGGCCGGATGCGTTTCCGGTCCAGTTACGGGCAGAATCTGCTGCAACACTCGCGTGAGGTGGCCAAGCTTTGCGCGACGATGGCTGCTGAACTGGGACTCAACGCCAAGCTGGCCAAACGGGCGGGTCTACTCCATGATATTGGTAAAGTATGGCCCGAAGAAGCCGAACTCCCCCACGCCATTCTGGGTATGGAGCTGGCCAAGAAATACAAGGAGAATCCGGAAGTAATCAATGCGATCGGCGCTCACCACGACGAGATCGAGATGACGAGCATGCTCTCGCCGATCATCCAGGTTTGTGATGCCGTATCCGGTTCACGGCCCGGCGCTCGTCGGGAAATGATGGAGTCGTACATCAAGCGGCTGAAAGACCTCGAAGCCCTGGCAGGCAGCTTCCCCGGCGTGACAAAATGCTACGCCATTCAGGCCGGGCGCGAGCTTCGCATCATGGTCGATGCCGACCACGTATCCGATGACCGGGCGGGTGCGCTTTCGTACGAGATCTCGCAGAAGATCGAAAAAGAAATGCAGTATCCGGGTCAAATCAAGGTTACCGTCATTCGGGAGATGCGCTCAGTCGCTTACGCGAAATAACGCCAGTCTCCCCCCGATAAAGTGCACTGCACAACAGTTGATTCGCTGTTTTGCAGTGCACTTTTTTTTGACTGGCAAATTCCGCTATTTTTATCCTTACATATGGATTTTCTGACTACCGTACTGCTACTGCTTGTCGGGGCCGGCGGAGGAGTAGCAGCCGCCAACGTGCTGCGCAAACGCACTGGCCTGACCGACGTGCGCCATGAATCGACGCTGTTGCTGGAGCGCATCGAAAAAGTGTTCAAGGTGGTGATGGCGGAAGGCTATTTCTCCGAAATCTATAATTACCAGGATCAGAAAAAGATCCTGTACCTGCTCAACGACCCTAAGAAGGCAATGGTCATTGCCAAGTCGAAAGTGTTGGTCGGCTTCGACTTTGCCAAAGTGCGGTTTCAACTTCCCGACGCAGCAAACCGGACGTTAGTCATCGAAGCCTTCCCGGAACCGGAAGTGCTGTCGATCGACACCGACTACCGGTTCTACGACATTCAGGCCGGTATCCTCAATCACTTCAACGGTACAGACTACACGCAGATTCTGAGTGAAGCCAAACAGGTAATGAACGAGCGGGCCATGCAAAGCGACCTACCCAAGATCGCCAACAACCAGATTCAGTACATGATGTATCAGCTATCGTCGTCGATGGGCTGGCATCTGGAACTGCCGGAAGCCGACCAGCGTCGACTCGATGCCCTGAAAGCCAAGGCCGAGCACGACGAATTACCAATCAAAGCTGTACTCCCGACTAGTAACGAGTCCGGTCGTTCACAGTCATAACCGTAACTCCTTTTCTTACTAGTCCATGTCGCTATTCAACCGGCAGTTCGATGCTATGCGACTGCTAACCGGTCTTTTTTGCCTGTTCTGCTCCGTGAGTCTGGCGCAACTCAATCCCGACAGCGATGGCGGACAGTACTGCCGGGACGGAAAAATTCACGCGCTGATGCGTCAGGCTGCTGCCCCCAAAGCCAGGGTGGCTTATCCCGGCGACGATAATATCGACGTTAATTATTACGGTCTCGACCTTAACATAACCTACAGTCCCCGGTACCTGCGTGGTGCGGTGACGGTCAAGCTCAAATGTACAGCCGCCCGACTATCCTCTTTTTTTCTGGACCTTACCTCGGCAACCACGACTACCGGGCAGGGGCTCCGGGTCGATTCGGTAAAAGCCGGGGGGCAGAAACTAGCCTACCAGTTTACGCAAAACCGGCTGACGATTACACCAGCGCAGCCCCTAACCAATAGTCAGTTGTATGCCGTGACAGTGTACTATCAAGGCATACCGAATGGGCAGACACAAGGTAGTTTTGTATTCGGCACCCACGAACGCACTAACGATCCGGTGATCTGGAGTCTGAGCGAGCCTTATGGCACGCCCGACTGGTTTCCCTGCAAAGACACACCCGCCGACAAAGCCGATTCGTCTGACGTGCGCATAACAGCCCCGTCCGTATTCGTGTCGGTGTCCAACGGCACGCTGGCCAGCACGACGGTCAACAACAACGGCACCACCACCTACTACTGGCGCAGCCGGCACCCCATCGCGCACTACCTGATTTCGATCGCCATGTCGAACTACACGCGCTACGATACACCATTCACGTCAAATGGGCAGACGATGCCCGTTACGCATTATATATACCCCGAGATTCTATCGTCGGTAAAAGCCAACCTCGATCTGACGCCCAGGATGCTGCAACTCTTCAGTAGCCAGTTTGGCCCCTACCCTTTTTCACAGGAGAAGTACGGCCACGCGCAGTTTGGCCGGGGCAACGGCGGGATGGAGCACCAGACGATCAGTTCCATGGAAGCCGGTGCCTTTACCCCCGCCGTCATCGCCCATGAGCTGGCCCATCAGTGGTTTGGCGACAAGATTACCTGCCGCAACTGGCAGAATATCTGGCTCAACGAAGGCTTTGCCTCCTACGCCGAGGCACTTTATGCCGAATCGGTTGGGGGGCGTTCGAGCTATGCGACGACGATGAGTAGTTTCCTGACGAGCGCCCGCACGGCGCGGGGCAGCATTTACGTGCAGGACATCAGCAATTTCGCCAACATCTTCGATGGTGCCCGCAGCTACGCCAAAGGAGCCACGGTACTGCACATGCTTCGAGGTATCGTCGGCGACGACACCTTCTTTCGGATTCTGCGCACCTATACCAACACGCTGTCACTGGCTTACCAGACTGCCGTCACCGAAGATTTTCAGGCGATTGCCGAACAGGTATCGGGTCAGAAGCTGGATTACTTTTTCAAGCAGTGGATTTACGGCGAAGGCTATCCGACGTACCGCTACCTGATTACCGGTACACCCACGGCGAAAACCGTAACGGTACAATTGACGCAGCGTAACGCCGTCGCCAGCAATCCGAGTTCGTTCACCATGCCGATACAGCTTAAAGTACAATCGTCGGCGGGCGACACAACGGTAACGGTTACCAACAATGCCTTCAGCCAGACATTCACATTACCCGCCAAAGGAACGGTTACGGGTATTGTCATTGATCCGAACAACTGGATTTTGAAAGCGACCGAAGCGGGTAATGTCGTGACGGCAGTAGCAGAACCCGCTGCCGGCTCCCTGACCGTTTTTCCCAACCCGGCATCTGACCAGGTATCGTTCCGCTTTTCGACGACAATGCCGGGCACTTTGTCGGTTAGCCTCACCAGTCTGACGGGACAGGTCAGCGCCCATCTGACGGAGCCGATACTCCCCCCCGGTGATCATACCCGACAGCTTTCGCTGAAAGGACTAGCCGCCGGTTCGTACATACTAACCGTCGCCACGGCATCCGGCCAGGAACGTCAGGTAGTTTTGGTGCATTGACCGCTTTCGCCTGTATGAACCGTCTTCTCTACGCGCTGCTTTTACTGCCAACGCTGGTACTGGGTCAGGACAATCTGGGCATTGTCCGGCATAATCATCTCGGTATTCACGTCAAAGATATTCCAACGAGCGCGGCTTTTTACCGGGACGTGATGGGGCTCAAGCCGGCACCCGTCCCCGACAATCTGAAAGCCACCCGCGCCTGGTTCGACCTGGGTAACGGCCAAATGATTCACCTGCTCAATGGCCGTTCCGAACAGGTAAACCATGATCGGAACGGTAGTCATTATGCCTTGTACGTGGCCGATATTGCAAAATCGGAAGCGTATCTGAAGGCCAAGCAGTTGCCCTATCACCGGCAGGTCCGCTTCGACGGTGTCGTTCAGCTTTACTTTTCCGATCCCGATGGCTATTTATTTGAACTGAATCAGGTACCGGCAACAGACGGCAAATCGCAGTAAACAAAGCCGTTACAGCCAGTCAATACCGTACACTAACTCAATTGACCGTTCACCCCGTTTTTCAGTTGCTGAATCGTTTTTAATCGAAACTTGCCGTTGCGCGTTATATACAATCGTATCATCTGACGGGCCAACAGCGTTTTGTATGTCTCCCTTTATTCCAACTGAAATAACCCCGCCTGAAGCACTGTCGAACGTACCTCTTCCCGAAGTATTCAATCCGCTTTGGCACTCGCTTCTCAGTCATAGCACAGGCGGTATCGTCGGTCTGGTAGCCGTACGGGACACGGAACAGGCAGACAAACCCATTGTCGATTTTCGGTACCAGTTCCTGAACGAAGTAGCCCGGCGGGATACCCGAAATCAACAGCCGGATTCGACAGCGTCAATCATCGGTGCGTTGTTGAGCGATTTTTTTCCGTCGATCCGGCAGACAACGCTCTGGACGACGTATCTGGATGTAATCAGTACTGGTCAGCCGCGCCGGGTGGAACAACGTTACCAGATCGGCAAGCGGGATATTCAGGTTGTGCAGTCCGTTGCGCCCACCGGAACCGACGGTCTGTTGCTTACCTACGCCGATTCCAGCGACCTGCAACTACTTACCCGCCGACTGGCGCATCAAACCATTCTTCTCAACGGCGTACTCAATTCGTCGCCCAATGCGATTCTGGTTTTCGATGCCCAGCGGGATGTTCAGCAGGAAATCATCGACTTTCAGCTGACGCTGACCAATCGGCAGGGCCTGCAATTGACAGGCTTATCCGATGCGCAGCTGTTAGGTTACCCACTGTCGCTGCTTTATCCCCTTACCTCCGACCAGTTCGACCGCCTACGGCAGCTTGTTAAAACGGGGGGTAGCCTGGTCGTCGAAAAGTACGTTCCCCGCTGCACATGCTGGCTGTCCATTTCGATCACTACGTTGAACGACGGTTTTGTGGCCACCGTGCAGGACGTGAGCGCCGATCGGCAGATGCGTAGGCAGTTGGAGCAAACGGTACAGGAACTTCATCAGTCGAACCAAAGCCTGGAACAGTTCGCGTATATCGCCAGCCATGACCTCCAGGAACCGCTGCGTAAAATCGTGTCGTTCAGTGACGTTCTGAGAACGCAATTTGCGGGCGACATCAGCGAAGCCGCTTCTGATATCGTCCAGCGGATGCAGCAGTCAGCCAGTCGGATGCGTGATCTGGTCAGTGATCTGCTCAACTACGCCCGCCTGTCGGGAACACGTATGGCCTTCCAGCCAGTCGATCTCAACCAGTTGCTGGAGCATGTGGTGGATGATCTGGAATTTATGATTCACGACCAGCAGGCGAAGGTTGTCGTTGGCGAGCTGCCCACTGTCCAGGGCGACGCCGTTCTCCTCCACCAGCTGTTTCAAAATCTGGTTACCAACGCGCTGAAATTTCATTCCGGGATGCCCGGTACCCCCACGCCGGTCATACAGATAAACGGTAGTCTGCCCGATTCAACGTCACTCCCCCAACCGATACAGAAGTCGGAAAACCCGCCCCAGTCCTACGCGCTGCTGACGGTTGCCGACAATGGGATCGGTTTCGATGAAAAGTATACGGATCAAATTTTCACCATCTTTCAGCGGCTGCACGGGCGGTCGCAATACACCGGTACCGGTATGGGGCTGGCCATTTGCAAGAAGGTAGTCGACATTCACGGTGGCTACATCACGGCGACCAGCCAGGAAGGAAACGGTGCGACGTTTCACATCTATCTGCCGGTTACCTGACCATTACATCACATATCTGGCTGCGCAGACAGATAAAAACTGGAAATCTCAACTTTTTGTCGTTACATGCGGTTTGTTAAGTCAGGCACGCAGTCGATTGTTACTGTATACTATTGATTAGCCGGCCGGGCGTCTCTTTCTCTACCTGTACCGCATGAACACAACTGACTCAACGTCTCCTTCTGTTGAGGGAAAATCCAGTGCCCATTCGCCGGCAAAATCCGGTTCGTCCACGATCAATACGATAACTGATCTGCTTTGCTTCTCTCACCTGCGCTGGAACTTCGTTTATCAGCGTCCCCAGCACTTACTGAGCCGGGCAGCCGCCGGATACCGGGTTTGGTTCCTGGAAGAACCTGTCCGGTCGAATGAGACCAAGATGGGCAGCTACCAGCCGCTTGAGGGCGTTACCGTACTGACCCCACATATTCCGCATCATACACCCGCCGACGAAGCTGTACGGCTTCAGCGCCAGCTGCTTGATGCATTTTTGCAACAACAACAGCTGACCAACTTCATCGCATGGTACTACACGCCAATGGCGTTGTTGTTCAGTGATCACCTGAAGCCCCGGCTGACGGTGTATGACTGCATGGATGAGTTGTCGGCATTCTGGGGTGCGCCCCCGCAATTGCTGCAACAGGAGCAGCGCTTACTCGACCGGTCGGCCATTGTCTTTACCGGCGGTATCAGCCTGTTTGAAGCCAAACAAAACCGGCATCCGCAGGTGATGGCTTTCCCGAGCAGCATCGATTTTACTCATTTTTCGCAGGCCCGTCAGTCCTTGCCTGACCCAGCCGATCAGGCAGCTATTGCTAAACCGCGCATCGGGTTCAGTGGTGTGATCGACGAGCGGTTCGACTATGAACTGGTTGGCAAACTGGCCGAACAGCACCCCGACTGGCAGTTCGTCCTGATCGGACCAATTGTTAAGATCGATCGGAAACTGCTGCCGAAAGCGGCTAACGTGCACTACCCAGGCATGAAGGATTATAAAGAGCTGCCAGCTTACTTCAGCAACTGGGACGTCGCTATCCTGCCGTTCGCCCTCAACGAATCGACCCGGTTCATCAGCCCGACCAAGACGCCGGAATACCTGGCAGCCGGCTTGCCAGTCGTGTCTACGCCGATACGCGATGTCGTCAGGACGTACGGAAACGAAGATTTTGTGCAGATCGCCGACACAGCCGACGAATTTGGTAAAGCTATTGAGCGGGCGCTAGCAGGTCGTCACCCCGAAAACTGGGAACAGATTGACCGCTTCCTCACCGAGAATTCATGGGACCATACCTGGCAGGAGATGAACCGACTGATTCTGGCCAACGCTAAACTGGCTGTCGAGCAGTAGCCTGAGCTACGATATAGAAAAAGGGTTGCCTGTCAGCACGGTGCTGAACAGGCAACCCTTTTTTATTCTCCTTTGGGCACGACCATTACCACGCTTTCTTTCTCGATCAGCACTTGCCCCTCGGCTAATCCTTTGGGTTTACGCACGTACTTTCGGGGCGTTACCGTAACGGGGCAAAGACTGTCTGTACGCCGTTTCGAGTACCAGGCGGCCAATTCAGCCGCCCGCTCGATCACGTTGCGGGGAAACGGCCTACCGGCCCGGTACTTGATCAGTACGTGCGAGCCAGTTACGTCGCGGGCGTGTAACCACAGATCTTCCTTGTAGGCAAATCGTTGCGTAAGTAAGTCGTTGTTGCGCGCGTTGCGTCCGATTAGAATCCGGAAGCCATCGACGTCGACCTCCTTGAAAAGTTGATCGGCGGTGAGCGGACCTGCTGTCTGCTCGTTGGTCAGTCCCTGCTGTTTTACGTACCGACGCAGCTCTTTCAGATTTGTCAGTTCCGCTAAAGCCTGGCGCTGTTCGTCAATTTTCACGAGTTCGGCTTCCTGCGCCGTTACTTGTGCCGTCAGATGCTCCTCCTCAATTTTTTCGTTTTTTGCTTTCCGATAAAAGTTCTCCGCGTTTCGTTGCGGGCTCAAATCGGGCTTGAGTTTCAGCGTTGTCGGTTGTTCGTGGTACAAATCGTATACAGTCAACCGTTCCGGCGATTTCATACCCGGTGGCACATCGATGGCGTGCAGATTCGCCAGCAGTAGATGCCCCATCTGCTCATGACTCAGCCCTTCGTCGCGGCTCATCAGCCGTTCCATAGCGGCATCGATCAACGCACCGGCCCGCTTCTTCCGTTTGTCGAGCAACCGTAACCAGCTTCCTCGCTCGCGTTCGAACGTATTCTGACCGTTGAAACTGACAAAAAACCGATTGGCTGCTTCGATAGGGTTGTCCGTTTCCCACTGAACCTCCCCGATCGGCAGCAGGCTCAGCGTAGGTTGGTGGTGCCAAAGGGTCAGATAGAATCGGGACGCATTCAGCAGCGCCAGCGTATCCTGAATTAATAGCCATTGATCGACGCCAGCTAACTGACCGTTACTTTTCTCGGTCAGCCATTCGTTTACTTCTTTCCCAAACGTTGGAAACAGTGCCCGGTGGTTGTAGCCTGACGCCACGTATGCTTCGTAGGATTGGTCGAGTGGTCGATCAAGCTGATTCAGTTGCAAGTCGTTATCACTGGTCAGGCGGTGGTTAAACAAGTCAACGACGGTGTCGTGATCGAAGGCAATCAGGTTGGGGCGATTACCGAAAAACTTGAAAACCAGTGTGTAGCCGTCCGTCAATTCAATACCCAGGCACCGCTCGTTCAGAAACGAGCGAACACCCGTGACCAACCGCCCCGGACGGTTAGCCGGCGTTGAATCGTTTCCTGCCGATCCCGTGGTATCGACCTCAATCAATTTAGTAAACAGGTCGACACTGTTCGTACGCGCCCGACGTACGGTCTCGGCAAAAAATAGCCCGGAGAAGTCGGGACGTAGCGTTGCCTTAATGAAAAACGGCCGGTAATAGCTCAGCGGGCCCTTGGCTTCTGCAAACACCAGTACAATCTCATCCCGATCCTGACTGAAGCATTCCATCAGCCGAAGCCCGACCAATTGCGTGGCCAGAGCAGGTCCCAGCTGACGCAGGAAATAATAGTTGGTATGCATACAAGGGCAAAGGTAGCGTAGTTGGCTATCTGATCCATTTACCTGGTTTCGTTCCAGTCGGTGCCACTCATCAGGCATAGCGAGCCCAGCCCGGACAGTACCGTATTATTTCCCCGTATAAATACCAATTATCGAATGTGTCGGCTTGACAGTATGGACTGGTTAAGCGGATTCTGATTAACCAGTGTTCGACAAAAACAGAGAACATACTGCTTACTTCGATGTATCCGATTTATGCAATCTTCCAAAATAGACAAAGTATAGATTAAATATAAATTAACAGAACAGCCGTCTACTTACAGCATAAAGTGCTTTTAATCAGTAGCATAGCATGGTGCAAACAAGGCTCCAAATACCATTTTATAACATTATGACTAGATACTTAAATATTAATAAGATAGTCATCTTGTAAAATGCACAGATAGCTATAATATTTGTACAAATAATGCCTTTGGTTTTTCACTAACTATTTCCAAATCTTTACTACAACCTTTATGAGAACATCGTTCTACAGGGTGCTGCAGACCACACTCGTGGCTGCGGTTATGCTGTTGTGGAGTCTTCATGTCTCTGCGCAGGACCGTCGTCTGACGGGTAAAATTACGGGCCCGGATGGCCCTTTACCCGGCGCTAACGTCGTACTGAAAGGTACCCAAACAGGTACATCGACTGACGCTGAAGGGAATTACTCATTACCGATACGAGGGGCTAACCCGATCATTGTTATTTCGGCAATCGGTTACAAGACGAAAGAAGTAGAGATTGGCAATCGTTCGACGGCCGACGTTCAGGTCGACGAGGATGCAACGGCCCTGAGCGAAGTAGTCGTAACGGGGTACACCACGGAAAACCGCCGGGATGTAACGGGTGCCGTATCGACGGTGCAGCCGGCTCAACTGCGGGTTGTTCCATCAACCAACGTCGAGCAACAGTTGCAGGGCCGCGTCGCCGGGGTTACCGTTATTACTAACGGTCAGCCAGGTACGAGCAGTCAGGTACGTGTACGGGGATTTGGCTCATTTGGTGGTAACCAACCGCTGTATGTTGTCGATGGTGTGCCAACACAAAACATCAGCTTTATTCCCCCGGACGATATTGAAAGTACGACGGTACTGAAAGACGCGGCTTCTGCTTCGATTTATGGAGCGCGGGCTGCTTCGGGCGTAATCGTAATCACCACAAAACGTGGTCAGCGCCGGGCTCAGAAACTGAGTGTTAGCTACGACGGTCTGTATGGCGTGACCGATCCTGGCCATGGCCCTAAACTCCTGAATCCACAGCAGCAGGCGGACTGGACGTGGCAAGCTCGTAAGAACGATATTTACCAAGCTGGTGGCACCGTTGGTCCAGACAGTTTTACAGGTCTGGCAGGTGGCCAGTATGGAACAGGGCCAACGCCAGTTCTGCCTGATTATCTGCTGGTAGGTAATCGTTCGGGCTTGTCAGCTTCGCAGGTCGATCTATCGTCAGAAGCATCAAAGTACAATGTCAATTCGACAAACGGTGCTATCTATAACGTTATTCCGGCTAATAAAGAAGGTACCGATTGGTATAAGGCCATTACACGGGTAGCGCCATTAACCCGTCATACACTGGGCTTTTCAGGTGGTACGGAGTATAGCCGCTTCTACGTCAGTTTAGGCATGCAAAACCAGCAAGGTATTGTACTGAATAACAACTATTCTCGCTACACCCTGCGGGCCAATACAGAGTTCGATTTAAGCAAAAAGCTCCGAATTGGTGAAAACTTCCAGGTTGCGTACATCCGTAACGTTGGTGTTCTAGGTGGCGTAGGTAGTCAATTGGGTAATGGTACAAACAATAACTCCAGTGTATCGAATGACGAGAACGACGTGTTGACAGCCTTCCGCATTGCTCCAATCATTCCGATCTATAACTCGTTTGGTGGCTACGCTGGCACGTCTGCTCCGGGTTTTAACAACCCAAACAACCCGGTAGCCAACCGGCAGGCGCAGGCGAACAATGGCAATTTCAACATCTACGGCTTTGGTAACGCGTATGTAGAATATGATGTCATCCCCGACCTGACGCTACGGAGCAGCATTGGTGGCACGTACTACTCGAACTACTTTAATAACTATGGACGGGTACAGTACGAGAACTCTGAAAACAACACTACGTATACGTACAGCGAAGGGTCGAGCTACGGCCTGTCTTGGACATTTACCAACACGGCCAACTACAAGCATACGTTCGGCAGAAGCGATGTCTCTGTACTGGCCGGTATTGAGTCGCTCAACACGGGTTTGGGACGGGGTGTAAATGGATCGGGTATCAATCCGTTTACGACTGATCCAAACTACGTAACGATCTCAACAACGACGCCGGGCGCGACGCGACAGGTAGGCAGTTTTTACGGTCCGGGCAACAAATTTTTCTCGGTATTCGGACAGGCTCGCTACATCTACAATCAGAAGTATATCTTGACGGGTGTGATTCGTCGCGATGGTTCATCGCAGTTTGCCCCTAGTAACCGATACGGGGTGTTCCCAGCTGTATCGGCCGCGTGGCGTATCTCTTCGGAAGAATTCATGAAGAATCTTCCTTGGATTACCGATCTGAAAATTCGCGGAGGATACGGTATTATGGGTAACTCCAACTACCTAAGTTCTACAAACCAGTACAACCTCTTTGCATCTAATGCCGGTAATGGCTACGATATAAGCGGTACTAACAATGCCGTAGCGGCAGGTTTCTATCGCAGTCAAATCGGCAATGCTGATGCAAAATGGGAAAGTAGTATTACATCGAACATTGGTTTTGACGGGTCGTTCTTTAATAATAAACTAGAAGTAGTACTCGACTTCTGGCGTAAAGACACCCGTGATCTATTGTTTCAGCTGAGCCTACCAGGCGTTGTTGGCGTACGAGCATCAGCTCCGTATTCAAATATCGCTAGCATGCGCAACCAAGGTATTGACTTGTTAGTAACCAATCGAGGCAATATAACACGCGACTTGGGTTATGAAGTAACGCTGATTGGGGGCTTGCTGCAAAACAAAATTACCTCCCTAGCCCCGGGCGTACCTTATTTTACTGTGCCCAACGTCACGCAACGGTTAAGCACTCCAGTAGTTCGTAACGAACCCGGACAAGCACTGTCGTCATTCTACGGCTACAAAGTAGTTGGTCTGTTCAATTCGAAGGAGGAAGTAGCTGGCGCGCCACCGCAGGATGGTGCTGCACCAGGTCGTTTCCGGTATGCTGACACAAATGGCGATGGCAAAATCAGCGACGATGACCGGCAGTATCTGGGTAGCCCGATTCCGAAATTTACGGGTAGTATCACGCTAGGGTTAAAATACAAAGGCTTTGACCTTAACACCAACCTGTATACATCGCTAGGCGGGCAGATCTTTAATTATTCTAAGTGGTACACCGACTTTTATCCGTCGTTCACAGGGGCTGCTGTCAACGCCCGGGTACTTGATTCGTGGTTGCCTTCACACACTAACACGAGTGTTCCCATCTACGAAAGCACGTCTAATTTCAGCACTAACACACAGGCTAACTCATACTACGTTGAAAACGGATCGTATGCTCGCCTTCAGTACCTGACGCTGGGTTACACGTTCCCTTCGGTGATTCTCAACAAAGTCAACTTCAACCGCCTTCGCGTCTACGTATCGGCAACAAACTTGTTCACGATCACTAAATACTCAGGGCTGGACCCCAGCGTGGGTGGTTCTGCTGACACAAGCTTTGGTATCGATGTAGGTAACTATCCCATCACTCGGGCCTATAACGTAGGTGTAAGCTTCGGCCTGTAGTCGTAATCTGGGCAGGATGACGTAAGTGATCCTGCCCACTCCGAATGTACGTTTATTACAAAAGCATACTATTCTTATGAAATACAATACAGTGAAAGGTATGGTCGTCACAGCGATGCTGGTGAGCGTTACCATCGCCTGCAACGACAAATTTCTGAACGTTCCAGCGACGGGTCAGCTTGCTAGCAATCAGCTAACTTCACGGGCTGGTATCGATGGCTTACTTATCTCGTCCTATGCTCAGCTTAATGCACGGGGCTTTACTCAGACCGCCAGCTCCTACAACTGGATGCGTGGTAGTATCTCGGGAGGGGATGCCAATAAAGGCTCCAACTCAGGCGACTTTAACGCCATTACTCCTTATGAAACCTACCAGATCCTGCCAACCAGTAGCGAAGCTAACGGTAAGTGGAACGCTATGTACGAAGGCATTGCCCGGGCAAACTCGGCGCTACGGGCACTGTCAACTGCCGGCTCAGACGTAACGAGCAGTGATAAGCAGCGGATCTCGGGCGAAGCCCGCTTCCTTCGTGGTCACTACTACTTTGAACTGAAGCGCGCCTTCAACATGGTGCCCTACGTGGACGAAACGGTAGACTACGGTACGGGTATCGATAAAGTACCTAACAACGCGGATATCTGGTCGAAAATTGAAGCGGACTTCCAGTATGCATACGACAATCTGCCAGCTACACAAACGGCTGTCGGCCGGGCGAACAAATGGGCGGCTGCCGCTTACCTGGCAAAGACGTACATGTACGAAAAGAAATATTCGAATGCGAAAACACTTTTCGACCTAATCATCGCTAGCGGTACGACAAGTGGCGGAACGAAATATGCGCTGGTAGCTAACTACACCGATATTTTCAACGCAGCTACGGAAACCAACTCGGAATCGGTATTTGCTTCGCAGGCAGCCGCTAATACAGGTAGCTCTGACAATGCCAACCCTGATCTGGTTCTCAACTTCCCGTATAACACGGGCTCGAACGGTCCAGCCGGTTGCTGCGGCTTCTTCGCACCAAGCTTCGAACTAGCGAACTCATTCCGTACGTCGTCGAATGGTCTACCGCTGCTCGATGGCTCGTACAACTCAGGCGCTAATCAATTAAAAACCGACCAGGGTATTGCTTCCAGCGCGTCGTTCACGCCAGACGCAGGTCCAGTTGACCCCCGTCTCGACTGGTCGATCGGCCGCCGGGGTATCCCCTACCTCGACTGGCAAAACCACCCCGGTCTCGACTGGATTCGTGACCAGGGTTTCGCCGGTCCGTACTCGCCGAAGAAATTTGTCTTCTACAAGTCGCAGGACAAAACGCTCACCGATGGTAGCTCGTGGACCGATGGTTATTCAGCGATCAACTATCAGATCATTCGCTTTGCCGACGTGCTATTAATGGCTGCTGAAGCAGAGATCGAAGTTGGTAGTCTGGAAACAGCACGTACCTACATCAATCAGGTGCGGTCACGGGCAGCCAATTCAACCTACTGGGTTAAAGCCTACTCGGGCGGCAATGCGGCAAACTACGTCATCAGCACGTACACAACAGCGTTTGCTAGTAAAGATGCAGCGCGTACGGCGGTTCAATTCGAACGTAAACTGGAACTGTCAGGTGAAGGTCACCGCTTCTTCGACCTTGTTCGTTGGGGTATAGCCTCTACCGTTCTAAACAACTTCTTGGCTTATGAAAGCGCACGTTTACCGGTCGCTTACGCAGGGGGTAAGTTCACGGCAGGAAAGGATGAGTATATGCCTATTCCACAACTACAAATTGATTACCAAGGCAAATCTGTCCTGACACAGAACCCCGGTTACTAAGCCGATTTTGCAAAAGCCAATTCGTAAAAGCGCCCCGATGCATACCGCGTCGGGGCGCTTTTGTGTCCGAACAATATGATCGGGTAACCGTTTATTCGGTAACAAACTGAATCAACGCTATGAGCAAAGGAGCCCCACAACCAACCGTCCGGGATACGGCCGACGAAACCAAGAAGTACGAACTAAATACCAATCTGCCCGACGAGAACCAAGGCAAGACGTCGCGTGGCAAACACAAGAGCAAACAAAGCACGGAAGACGAGCACGACGCAACTGGCTCCGTCGAAAAAGAAGACTAGCCTAAACAGGCTGATAATTTGGCTCTTGCAAAAAATGAAAAGGCTCACTGACGCGTCAGTGAGCCTTTTATACGTTTATAGCGTTGTCGGTAAAAGATACCGGCAGTTGTGCCTTAGTACGATTACTTCGCGCTATCAGCCGACATCATCGTCGAAGCCGAATCCGTAGCCATCGTCGAAGCCGAATCGCCCATCATCGTCGAAGCTGAGTCACCAGCCATCGTCGATGTTTCGGTCGAGGTCGTTTCGGTCGATTCGGTCTTTTTCGAGCTGCACGAGGTGGCAAGGGCGATCATGGCCATGAAAAAGAAGGCAGATTTCGTGATTGCTTTCATAGTTTTATCGGAGTATTTTGTTTAAGTGAAACAGATCAATGTCGCTGTTAATACAGGTAAGTCGGAAAGGTAACCCAACATTTTTCATCTTTTTTTTGGGTTACGTTTTTCACCGCGCCGTATTAATCAATGAGCAACGTAATGAAGGAAAGTAGACGTACGACCCTGACTGACGATGAGTTGTTACTAGGCCTGGCCGACGGATCGGACTCGGCCCTGCAACAGCTGTATCGCCAGTACTTCCCGATGGTGCTGCACTTCGTCACCAGCAACAGCGGTAGTGAGGATGACGCCAAGGATATTTATCAGGAAGCCCTCATCGTCGTATACGAGAAGGTACGGGCCGGATCGCTTGAGTTACAGTGCCAGCTAAAAACGTATCTATACTCGGTTGGCCGGCGGCTGTGGCTGAAGCAACTGGCACAACGGGGCCGCTACATTGTCAGCGATACGGAGCAGTCGGTACGCGTTGACGACGACATGACGGACCATGAAGAACGGGACCGGCAGTTTGAGTTGATGGCAGAATCGCTCGACCGGTTAGGCGAACCCTGCCGGACGTTGCTCGAAGATTTTTACATCCGGCACCTGAGTATGCAGGCGATCACGGACAAATTTGGGTATACCAACTCAGACAATGCCAAGACGCAGAAATACAAGTGCCTGATGCGGTTGAAACGGTTGTTTTTTGCAGAGTATAAACAGTAACGATAATGGGAACGAACGACGAGCAGGAAATAGAAAACGCCCTCCGCGCCTATGGCGACCGGGTTCGGTTGCGCCAGAAGCTGGCAGCCGTGCAGGCTGCTGTCGATATGGATGCTATGCGTCAGCAGGCCGACGACCTTCGCTCGGAACCCACCCCCATGCGTTCGTGGTGGACGAATTATCGTACGACACTGGCCGTAGCCGCTTCGGTTGCCGTCGTGACGACGTTCACGTCCATTTTCGTTTATCGTTCCTATCAGAACGGTCACCAGCAACAGCAGCAGCAGTATAGCCAGTTGAGCAAGGAAATTCAGGCGGTGAAATCATCGCAGCGAAGAATCCTGAACGATCTGGATGGCCGTGGCCGGGCACTCAACGCAGCCGTTGCGTCGGCGCAGATTGCAGGGACCGGCTTTATGCTGACCGCTGACGGCTACCTGGTCACCAGTAACCACACGGTTCGTGATGCAGATTCGGTGTATGTACAGAGTCAGCAGGGGGCCGTTTATAAAGCAAGGGTCGTTTATAACGACCAACCCCACGATCTGGCAATTCTTCAGTTGTGCGACGATTCGGCCTTCCGGCAGGCGTCGACTGCTGTGCCGTACGGTATAGACCCTCGGCCATCCGATTTGGGTGAGCGGGTTTTCACACTCGGTTACCCCCGCGACGAGATCGTTTACGGTGAAGGCTATCTGAGCTCATCCACGGGCTATCAGGGCGATTCAACAGCGTACCAGGTAGCGATTGGCGTTAACCCGGGTAACTCGGGGGGGCCACTCCTGAATGAAAAAGGAAATCTGATCGGTATCATCAGTGGCAAGCAAACCACTGCTGAAGGGGTAAGCTTCGCGGTCAAAACCGATTACCTGCTGAAAACTATCAACAGCATTCCCACCGATTCGCTGAAGGGCCAACCGCTTCGCCTGAACAAAAAGAATACGCTCACGACCTTACCGCGTAAGCAGCAGATCAAGCGGATGATGGCCTGCGTGTATCAGGTGAGCGTATTCAAGCACAGGCAATAGCACGAAGACAAACATTTCCGTCGGTAGCTGGTTCTAAGCACGTACTATCGAACCGACAACGAGATGAAAAAAGTAATGATGCTGGCTTTCTCGCTGGCGCTGACCGTAGCTGCGGCTTCGGCACAGGATACGAAGCAGAACGCGAAGGAAACGGCCAAACAGGCTGGTCGTACGGCAGACGCTGCTATGGACAAAGCGGGTCGCGAAACGAAAAAAGCGGGCCGGGCCGTAGCAAACGAAACGAAGGAGTCGGTCAACGCTGCCAAACGCGGTGCAAAAAGCGTAGGTAACAAAATGTCGAACGCGGCTTCTAATGCGAAAGAGGACATGAAAGACGGCACCAATAAAGCGTTGAACAAAGCCGACCGGGGTATGAAAAAAGCAGAACGCAAACTGGATAACTCCAAGTAAGTCGTTCCGGAATAGTAGATGAAAAAGCCGCTTCCCGAAGGAAGTGGCTTTTTCATTGCGGTAGAATCCTGGTTAGCGACAACGCGTACTGGCTTCCCTTGCAAATACTGTGTAATTTTAGGTGATGAACACACAAATTTCCGTTTTACTGTTCGGTATTACCCGCGACCTGACCGGTCAATCGGCCGTAACCCTGCCCCTTACTGAAGGAGCCCGCGTAAGCGACTTACTGGAATCCATACACGCGCAATTTCCTGATTTAGCCCGTATTCGGTCGATGATGGTTGCAGTGAACGGTGAATACGCCGAACCTGATCTAGCCCTTTCTTCGTCCGATGAAGTTGCCCTGATTCCGCCGGTTAGTGGCGGCTAGTCGTAGCGGCCTTTCTTATTTCTCCCTCTTCCTTTCTCCCCTATGGTTAGTATTACCTCCGATCCCATCGACGTATCATCGGCGCTTACGCTGTTACAATCCGATCAGGCAGGAGCCATTGATTTTTTCCTGGGTATGGTACGCGACAATACCCAGCAGCGGTCCGTCGACCATCTCGAATACGAAGCCTACGACCGGATGGCGATCAGTGAGATGCGCAAGATCGTTGAGCAGGCCCGCGAACAATGGACCATCCTGAAATGCGTTGTCGTGCACCGGAAAGGCACGCTTCGGGTCGGCGAGATCGCGGTGCTGATCGGCGTATCGACCCCCCACCGCGCGGACTCGTTCGATGCCTGTCGGTACATTATCGATACCATAAAACAGACGGTACCGATCTGGAAAAAGGAAGTATTTACCGACGGCGAAACGTGGGTAAATGCCCACCCCTGATCATCCCTGGTGCTTATTTTCCGGGTAAGGCGTACGTACCAGCCAGAGGATAATGGTCCGAATAACGTACGGTGTTGATCGTTTCCAGATTCAACACGGGCAGGCGCGGGTCGTGAAACTGGTTGTCGATGCGGATGTAACCCGGCAGACGGTTGTAGGTGAAGCCAAAACCATGGCCTTTGTCTTCAAAGCTGCTGGGTAGCGTCCGACGCATGCGTTCGTAGACGACGCTGTACGGCGTGTCGTTAAAATCACCGGCGACCAGCACAGGGAACTCACTTTCCTGAATATGCCGCTCGACATGCCGTACCTGCCACTGGCGCTCAATAAATCCGGTTCGCAAGGCGCTCAGCACACCGTGCGTTTCGTGCTTCACCCCCGCTATCTCCTGCTGTTTCAGCACCTTACCAACCCGAATACCCATCGAATGCAGGTGAACGTTAATGACCCGTATAGTATCGTTACCAATCTTGATGTTAGCCCACAAAATACCGTTATGTGGCCCAAAACTTTCCCGGTCTGAGTGGATGATCGGGTATTTTGAATAGATCGCCATAGCCGGGTTCCCAGATTCTTTATCCAATTCGGTCGGATTCAGGATAACCGAGTATTTATAACCGGCCTTCAGCATCCGCTGCTTTATATTGTAAGCAGGAATGGACTGAACGGTCGTCAGTTCCTGTAGGCATTTAATCGGTGCATCGTAGTTGACGACGTAATCAACGGCATTAACTACCTGCGGAATTAGTTTTGAGCGGTCAAACTGATTATCGACGTAAAACGACTGGACGTTGTAGTTGAACAGTTTTACCGATGCGGTCGTCGCCGGTTCAGGCGAATGCCACGAGAACGTGCGTTTGCCGAACAAAATAACGCCAATGAGCACCACGATTGCTGATAGCCAAACCCGCCACGGCCGGGTAAAGGCCCACACAAGTAGCACCGCCAGATTAATCAGCCATACCACCGGTATCGAGATCATCAGCATACCGGCCAGCCAATGTTCGATACTGAGTGTGTAAAGCAGCCAGTAAGCCAGCAAGGTGTAGAATGCCAGCAGGATGTTGATAGACCAGAATATTGATCGAAAAAAAAACGTGATCAACTGACTGGCCCGCGTACGTGTAGACATAGAATGATCACAGCAGTCAGCGTGCCGTTTCGTGTATAGGCCAAAAATAAGGGTAAACGGTTATATACGACTTTACGACGGGCCTGTAGGTTTGTAAATCGTGGAAAAATGCACTACCTTTGCCGAGCAAATACCGTATGGCAATGTGTAGAAAAAGGGAGTCGGGACTCCCTTTTTTGTTAGCCTTACTTTATGAACGACAACGAACAAATCATAAACCTGTTACAGCCCTACCTCAACAACGATCAGTTTTATATCGTTGATTGTCAGGTAGCCGGACGCCGGGGTGGTCGCATCAAAGTGACAATCCTGCTTGATAGTGACACGGGCATCAGTATCGATGAATGCGCCACGATCAGCCGTCAACTGGGCAACGATATGGAGGAGCATCACTTATTTGACGATGCGCCGTTTACGCTCGAAGTCTCCTCGCCGGGGGTCGATTTTCCGCTGACGTTTGCGCGTCAGTATAAACGAAACATCGGCCGTCAGCTGGTAGTCACGCTGGTTAGCGGGGAACAACATCGGGGTACACTGCTGTCGGCCGATGAGACGGGCTTTGTGCTCGACATCGTTCCGGAAGCACTGTCGAAGACAAAACAAAAGAAAGAAGCGGAAGCAGGGATCGTCAGGCTGAGTGGCCCCACGCCCCTACCGTACGAGCAGGTCAAAAAAGCAACGGTAGAGATTGTATTCAGTTAGGTAACCGTTTACCTAGCCCATACATACTACCGACTATAAACTACACAATACAACTATGACCAGTGGATTATTAATCGAATCGTTTGCCGATTTCGCCCGGTCGAAAAATATTGATCGGCCCACTATGATCGCCATTCTGGAAGAAGTCTTCCGGACAATGATTCGCAAGAAATACGGGACCGACGAAAATTTCGACGTAATCATCAACGCGGAAAGCGGTGATCTAGAAATGTGGCGGACACGCGAAATCGTAGATGACGATTCGGAAGACATCTGGGATTATGACAAAATCCCCCTCGCCGAAGCCCGCAAAATTCAGGATGACTTCGAAATTGGGGAGCAGGTCGCCGAGGAAGTAAAGCTGGAGGATTTCGGCCGGCGGGTTGTGCAGACAGCCCGACAGACGCTCATCCAGCGCATCAAGGACATGGAGAAGGAACTCCTGTACCAGAAATACAAAGATCAGGTTGGTGATTTGGTCGGTGCCGAGGTGTATCAGATGCTGAAGCACGAGATCATCCTGACCGACCCGGAAGGTAACGAGCTAAGCCTGCCCCGCACGGAGCAGATTCCCAAAGATCGGTACCGCAAAGGAGACGCCGTCAAAGCCGTTATCAGCCGGGTCGACATGAACAACGGGACGCCCAAGATTATCCTGTCGCGTACGTCGCCCGTATTCCTGGAGCGGCTGTTTGAAATCGAAGTACCCGAAATCTACGACGGTCTCATTTCGATCCGCAAAATCGTGCGGGAGCCGGGTGAGCGGGCAAAGGTAGCCGTTGAATCGTACGACGACCGGATCGATCCGGTGGGTGCCTGCGTTGGTATGAAGGGGTCACGGATTCACGGTATCGTACGTGAACTGGGCAACGAAAACATCGACGTCATCAACTATACCGAGAATCTTGAGCTGCTCATCAGCCGCGCGCTGAGTCCGGCGAAGGTTAGCTCGATGACCATCGACAGGGAAGCCAAACGGGTCTCCGTCTTTCTGAAACCCGATCAGGTGTCGCTCGCCATTGGTAAAGGTGGTCAGAACATCAAACTGGCAGGTCGGTTGGTCGACATGGAAATCGACGTGTTCCGCGACAACGAAGGACAGGAAGACGACGAGGACGTCGATCTGATGGAGTTCTCCGATGAGATCGATAGCTGGATGATCGAAGAGTTACGGAAAGTGGGTCTCGACACCGCGAAAAGCGTGCTGGCCCTTAGCCCGGAAGAGCTTATCCGCCGAACCGATCTGGAAGAAGATACCGTTGTCGAGATTCTGAATATTCTCAAACAAGAGTTCGAATAGGCCGTAGAAAAGGTACCCGGCAAAGCAGAAAGTCGTTACGTGCGGGTGTCATTCCGGTCCATTATTCGCAAAACGGGATTTATATTGTACGATCTCGTGTTCATACCATATCAGCAACCATTAAATTTGCCGAATATAGTCCGATAATATGGCAGAAGATAAGTCAATGCGCCTAAGCCAAGTGGCAAAAATTCTCAACAAAGGCTTGTCCTCTGTTGCGAGTAGTCTGTCTGCCAAAGGGTTTAAGGTGGAAATTAATCCTAACACCAAAATCAACACAGAGCAGTTGGAGGTGTTAGCGAAAGAGTATAAATCAACGGAACTCCTGAACGGAACGCGCCGACCCGAAACGCCCGCACCTGCTGCGGTTGCGGAGTCGCCACGTCGCCAGGAGGATGATGTCGTTTTGTACCGTCGTGATGACGCGCGCCGTTCTGACGCAGAAGCGAAACCGGCTACACCGGTTGCCGCCCCAGCCCCTCAGAAACCAGCTACCGAGACCGCTCCCACGGGCCTGCCCGGCCTTACGGTCATTGGTAAAATCGATTTGAATGCCCGGCCTGGCGAGACCCGGCCCAGCGAGGCTCGACCTTCTGCGCAGCCCGCTCCAGCGGCAAAAGCGCCGGTTGAGCCGGCAAAACCTGTTGCTGAACCAGCCAAACCCGTCGTTGATACGCCAAAGCCTGTTCAATCGGCACCAGCGCCAGCAGCGCCCGTTTCGGAAACGCCGAAGCCGGTTGCGGCACCCGTAGAGCCAGTCCCGGCGAAAGTAGAGCCGAAGCCAGCGACGCCCCAACCAACTCCGGTAGTGGCTGAAACACCAAAGCCCAAACCTGTCGAAACAGCTCCGGCTCCACAGCCGGCAGCCCCCGTGGTTCAGGCACCGAAAGTCGAAGCAACACCAGCTCCGGCTGCTCAACCGGCCACGCCATCGACAACACCGGTAGCTGCACCGGCACCGGTAGCAAAAACAGAATCGGTACCAGCTCCGGCTTCAACACCTGCTCCTGCCGCAACGCTAGCGTCGCAACCGCAGGCTCCCGCTGCTACGACGCCAGCGGCCGACCAGCCTACCGAAACAATCCGGGCAGCAGGTAGCCATCAGCTGGGTGGGTTGAAGATTCTGGGTAAGATTGAACTACCAGTGAATAACCCCCGTCAGGGCGGTGGTGGTAGTAACGCTGATAAAAAGAAACGGAAACGTATTCGTGGCCGCGACGGCGTTGTCGGCGGTACAGCAGCACCCGGTGGTAACCAACCACAAGGTCAGGGTAACGCCAACGTTCGAAACGACAGAGCCCCACGCGACGGACAGAGTAATGACCGGCCAGCTCGTGATGGCAATCGGAATTCGGGACAACCCACATCCGGTGGTCAGAACCAGAACGCAGGCACGAATAATAATACCAACGCAAACCGGGGCGGTCAGAATCAGAACAACGCCAATGCTAACCGGGGCGGTGGTCGTAATAATACGGGTAACAATGCTGGCGGCAACAACAACCGGAACAACCGCCGGGAAGCGCCGTCGCAAGCTGACGTTCGGAAGTCGATTCAACAGACAAACGCCCGGATGCAGGGCAACCAGCCCAACCGGGGTGCCGACCGTCGTCGTGACCGCCGGAATCAGCGGGAAGAAGATCGCCGTCTGTTGAACGAACAGGAGGAGCTGGAAGCAAAAATCCTGAAAGTAACCGAGTTCGTATCGGCCAACGACCTTGCCTCGCTGATGGACGTGTCGATCAACGAAGTGATCTCGGTCTGTTTGAACCTCGGTATGTTCGTGTCGATAAACCAACGACTCGACGCCGAAGCGATTACGGTTATTGCCGATGAATTTGGATTCGACGTACAATTCGTATCCGCCGAAGACGAAACCGAAGCGGGTGTCGATGTAGAAGCCGATGCACCGGAAGATCTGTCGCCCCGTGCGCCGATCGTCACGATCATGGGGCACGTCGACCACGGTAAAACATCGCTGCTCGATTACATTCGTCGGGCGAAAGTAGCTGCCGGTGAGGCCGGTGGTATCACGCAGCACATCGGTGCGTACAGCGTTAAAACAGCCGACGACCGGAAGATTACTTTCCTCGATACACCGGGTCACGAAGCCTTTACGGCCATGCGTGCTCGTGGTGCGAAGGTAACCGACGTCGTTATCATCGTAATCGCGGCCGACGACAGCGTCATGCCACAAACCCGCGAGGCCATTAACCACGCGCAGGTAGCGGGTGTACCCATTGTATTCGCTTTCTCGAAAGTCGATAAGCCGGGTGCCGATTCGGAGAAGATCCGTACCGAACTGGCGTCGATGAACCTGCTCGTTGAAGAATGGGGCGGTAAATACCAGGCGCAGGAGATTTCGTCGAAGTCTGGTATGGGCGTCGACGACCTGCTGGAAAAAGTCCTGCTGGAAGCCGAACTGCTTGAACTGAAAGCTAACGCAGACCGCCGGGCACTGGGTACGGTTATCGAAGCCTCACTCGACAAGGGCCGGGGCTACGTATCGACCGTGCTGGTCGAAAACGGCACGCTGCGTCAGGGCGACGTAATGCTCGTTGGCGCACACTACGGTCGTATTCGGGCCATGACCAATGATCGGGGCGAACGGATTAAAGAAGCAGGTCCGGCACAACCGGTTCAGATTCTTGGTCTGCCGGGCGCACCGCAGGCTGGCGACAAGTTCAACGTGATGGAAACGGAGCGTGAAGCCCGTGAGATTGCGAACAAACGGGAGCAACTGTTGCGTGAACAGACGCTGCGTACCCGCAAACACATCACGCTCGAAGAGATTGGCCGCCGGAAAGCGATCGGTACCTTCAAAGAGCTGAACGTGATTGTAAAAGGAGACGTGGACGGTTCGGTCGAAGCCCTTTCCGATTCGTTGCTGCAACTGTCAACCGAAGAAGTACAGGTCAACATCATCCACAAGGCAGTCGGTCAGATTTCTGAATCGGACGTTCTGCTGGCGTCGGCGTCGGATGCGGTTATCGTCGGCTTCCAAGTTCGTCCATCAGCCAGCGCGCGGAAACTAGCCGAGCAGGAACAGATCGAAATTCGGATGTACTCGATCATCTACGACGCCATCAACGAAGTGAAGGATGCCATGGAAGGTCTGTTGGCACCGACTGTTGAGGAAGTGATCGTCGGTAACATCGAAGTACGTGAAGTCTTCAAGATCAGCAAAGTTGGTACGGTAGCCGGTTGCTACGTCACTGACGGTCTGATCAAACGTAATAACAAGATCCGTATCATCCGCGACTTCATCGTGGTTCATACGGGCGAAATCAGCGCCCTCAAACGCTTCAAAGACGACGTCAGCGAAGTACGTTCGGGTTACGAATGTGGTTTGAGCATCAAAAACTTCAACGACATTGAAGTGGGCGATGTACTCGAAAGCTTCGAACTGAAAGAAGTGAAACGGACACTTTAGTCTGGACCACTGATTCG
This sequence comes from Spirosoma oryzae, assembly GCF_003002825.1. Lineage (GTDB taxonomy): Bacteria > Bacteroidota > Bacteroidia > Cytophagales > Spirosomataceae > Spirosoma > Spirosoma oryzae. The sequence goes on from NZ_PVTE01000008.1 coordinate 248,776, forward strand.
TCTGATTTATTGATTTCCCAGATTTAAAAAGACCGTTGAGCAGTGGCCCAACGGTCTTTTTATTTGCTATGTTCTGAGTCAATGCATCTTGTTACGAAAGTCAACGTTATCTCTTTCGGCTATAGCTTAAGCAATCAGTGCAATCATACTAGTCAGCAGAATCAGTGGTTCAGACTACAATCACCATTCAGAACATCCACACAAACCAGTACGTATAGACCAGTGAACATTCTTAGTATCAGCGATATTCATGGGCGTTATGTATGGCGAAATGCGCCATTAGACGACGCTGACCACGTCATTTTCCTCGGTGACTACGTCGATAGTATGCTCTATGACGACGATGAGGTTATATCTAACCTGGAAGCCATCATCCGGTACAAAAAGAAAAACGAGGATCGGGTAACGCTGCTGGTCGGCAATCACGACATTCAGTATCTCTACTACCCGTTGTATCCTTGCTCCGGTTTTAACCCGGCGGTACAACCAACGCTAAGCAAACTTTTTCGGGAGAACCAGGCCCTGTTTCAAATTGCCTATCAGCAGGGTACTCTTTTATATACCCATGCCGGCGTGTCGGCTACGTGGCTATCCCGGCTGCTCAGTCATACAGGGCAATCAGAACGAGTGCTCGGCCCGACCGACGACATGGCCGGCTTTTTGAACGATCTCTACCAGCATGCAATCATGCGCGAGTATTTGTTCGAGGTGGGCCCGAAACGGGGTGGATCGTCGCCGGTCGGGGGGCCGGTATGGGCCGATCGAACCGAAACGTCTGTTGATTTGCTGGCTGGCTTTCATCAGGTTGTTGGGCATACGCCTACGCCTGCTTTTCAAACCATTGGCAATGAGACGGCGTCGATTACGTATACCGATGTACTGGGCGCAAAAACAGACTTTTTCCGGCTGACAATTCCGACGTAAATTACCTGTCCTAAACCAAACGCTTACCCCGCTTCGTTACTACGGGTAGACGTCTGCCGAAAGCAACCTGAATGAATTTCCTATATCCTTCCTTCCTGATCGGTTTATCAGCCGTGGCATTGCCCATTGCGATTCACCTGTTTAACTTTCGACGCACCCGACGGGTCTATTTTTCCAATATCGAGCTACTGCGCGCGGTACAGACCGAAACAAAGTCGTTTCGCCGGCTCAAACACTGGCTGGTGCTGGCCTGCCGCTGTCTGTTCGTAATATGTCTGGTGCTGGCCTTCGCTCAACCGTTCATTCCAAGCAAAAATCGGATGGGTTTATCGCGACAGGGCGTCACGAGTTTGTACGTCGATAATTCATACAGCATGCAGAACGAGCGTAGCGAAAAACGCTACCTCGACATCGCCATCAGCAAGCTGGATGAACTGCTCACGCTGTTCCGCAACGCGACTTCGCTCCAACTGCTAACCAATGATTTTTCAGCCGCAGAACAGCAACCCGCGACGGCCGAAGCGATACGTGACCGCGTTACGTCGATCCGGTTTGCGCACACGCCCCGCTCGCTGGAATCGGTCTATCGGCGGCAGCGCAACCTGCTCCGTAGCATCAATGCAAACGCCCGGAATCAGCTGTTCTGGTTTTCCGATTTCCAGAAAAGTACAGCCGGCGATTTATCAAAACTGCGCATCGACACGACCGACCGCTTATTCATCGTTCCGCTCGACGCGCAGGCAACCAAGAACGTGTTTGTGGATTCGGTCTGGCTGGCGACACCGTTCATCCGCGAACTACAAAACAACAGCCTGAACGTAACGTTGACAAATAGCGGACAGGAAGCTGTCAAAAACCTGCCCGTGCGCCTGTACCTGGATGACGCGCAAACCTCGACTGTATCGGCCACCTTACCTCCCGGCGGATCGGCTACGGTTTCGCTGAATATCAACGTCACATCGAAAGGCTATCACCGGGGCCGGATCGTATTCGATGATTACCCGATTACGTTCGACAATCAGTATTTTTTCGTGATTGAAGCGTCGCCCGCCGTCCGGGTGTTGCACTTGTCCGGCACAGCTACCGGCCGCGATTATATCAATACGGTCTACGCCAACGACAGTCTGTTTGTCCGGCGCAGCTACAATGCGCAGAATTTCGACGTAGGTCAGCTGAAAGAAACAGATCTTGTGGTGCTGGAAGGTGTTGAACAGGTGTCGGGTACGTTGCGCACCGAGTTGCAGCGCTTCGTGCAACAGGGCGGGAGTCTGACCATTATTCCACCTGACAAGCCGGATGCGGCTGTGTACGGTCCTTTTTTGAGCGCTTTGGGTATCGGTGGTGTGCAGCCCATTGCCAGTCAGCCGGGCATTGCCGTGCCCACCGTTCCACTGGCTGAGCCGGATCGCCGGATACCATTTTTTCAGGATGTCTTTCAACGCAGTTACCAGTCGGAACCGCTGAACATGCCCTCGGCCGCACCCGTCTGGCGATGGAGTGCCGGTAACCGACTACTTGCCCTGCGCGACGGTCGACCAATGCTGACGCAGTCGCGGGCGGGGGCGGGTACGGTCTACATGCTGGCTTCTCCCCTCTCGGCAACGTACGGGAATCTGGCTGAACATGCGCTGTTCGTACCGGTCATGTACAAAATGGCCGCGTTGAGTGTACGGGCGCAGCGAACGGCTTATTCATTCGATGAAGGGCTGATCACAATCCCCGTCAAGAACACATCAGAACGGGCGGTGTATCGCCTGAAGCACGACAAACTGGACATCATTCCGGTACAGCGGCTCACCGGTAATCAACTCCAACTGGAATTACCCAAGAGCAGCGAACTGGCGGAGGGCCAAACGATCGAAGGCGGTTATTATCAGTTGCAGGACAGTCAGAGCCGTACCGAACGCCTGCTGGCTTTCAACCCCGGTCGGCAGGAGTCGAACCTGGCTTTTTATTCGGCCAGCGAGCTTCGACAGGCATTTGCCAGTCAGCCCAATGTCGAGGTGTTCGACAGTATACAGGACGGCGATTTCGTGCAGGTACTGGAACGCGAAAATCTGGGGCAGAGTCTCTGGAAGTATTTTCTCATAGCCGCACTTGGCTTCCTGCTCCTGGAAATCGGGCTGGTCCGGTTGATGAGGGAATAAATAAGAGGAAAGAGAAAAGACGTAAGAAAAAAGACTGGTGTTCGCCCACTTCTTTCTTCTTACGTCTTTTCTCTTTCTTCTAAAAATCAAATCAGCTTGATATTGATTGTCTTCTCCGCTCCGCCGACGGTAATCTGACAGTCACTGAATGTTGGCTTCGACATTTTGGGTTTGAAATTCGTGCTAAAACCATACGGCTCCTTTGGAATACCCAGCATGTTTTTATCCATCTTGTTGTTACTGTTCACGTCGTGAAAGAGCGCGACAGCATACTGCCCCGGTTCGAGCGGAATGGTCGCCGTTGCAGTTGACCCCGTGATACTCACCTTTTTCGCTTCAACCGGCTTGCCTTCAGGAAATTCTTCGCCCGGTTTAAACACGGCAATAAGAATGCTGCCTTTTTGCTGCTCGATGTTGCTGATCTCAATTTTCAGGTTGGTTTTGGGCGCATGGTCAACCGGCGTAACAGCAGTCATCAACCAGGGAAGCGTAAGCAGTAAGCGAATCATAGACATCGGGTTTTTGTAAAAACGGAATTATCTTGCGTATATGATAACACAGCTTCCGCCACCACCGGCTAAACGATGGCTCGTTAAACCAGTCCCCGATTCTGTTGCCGACCGTTCGGCTATCGAATCGTTAACGGCGTCGCTTGGCGTAAGCCCATTTCTGGCTGGTTTGCTGGTGCAGCGTGGTATCACAACGTTTGATGAAGCCCGTCTGTTTTTCCGGCCTGAATTTACGCACCTGCACGATCCGTTCGCAATGCGCGACATGGACCGGGCCGTGGCACGTCTGAAAAAAGCACTGCAACGTCCGCAGCCGGAGAAAATTCTGATCTATGGCGACTACGATGTCGACGGAACAACGTCGGTTGCCCTCGTGTACAGTTTTCTGAGCCGGTACCACGATCAGCTCGACTTCTACATTCCCGACCGCTATAAGGAAGGCTACGGCATCTCGAAACAGGGTATTGAATGGGCCGCCGAAAATGGGTTTACGCTTATCATCGCCCTCGACTGCGGCATTAAATCGGTGGATCGGGTAGCGGAAGCCAAGGCACTGGGTGTTGATTTTATCATCTGCGACCACCACCGCCCTGGCGACGAACTACCCGATGCCGCTGCCGTACTCGACCCCAAGCGCAGCGACTGCCAGTATCCATACAAAGAGCTGAGTGGGTGTGGCGTTGGGTTCAAGCTGTTGCAGGCCTTCTGTCTGGATCAGGGTATTGATCTCGACACGCTTTACCCCAGCCTTGATCTGGTCGCGGTCAGTATCGCGTCAGACATTGTTCCACTGACGGGTGAAAACCGGGTTATGGCCTATTATGGGCTAAAGCAGATCAACAGTCAGCCACGAACGGGATTGAAGGCCCTGATTAAGGTAGCGGGCTTCCGGAACGCCCTCGACCTGACCAACCTCGTCTTTGGTCTGGGCCCCCGTATCAACGCGGCAGGTCGCATCAAACACGCCAAAGCAGCCGTTCAACTGCTGCTCGCCGAGTCGGACGACGAAGCCGACGATTTCGCCTTTGCCATCAACAAACACAATAGCGACCGGCGCGTGTTCGACAGTACCATGACCGAACAGGCCCTGTCGATGATCCGGCAGGACGAAACGCTGCTCCGGGCTAAATCGACGGTGTTGTTTGATGCCGGCTGGCACAAGGGCGTTATCGGCATTGTCGCGTCGCGCTGCATCGAGCACTTCCACCGACCAACCATTATTCTGACGCAGTCGAACGATAAAGTGGCTGGGTCGGCTCGCTCGGTACCGGGTTTCGATGTGTACGAAGCCATTGAGGAATGCGCCGACCTACTCGAACAGTTTGGCGGACACACCTTTGCCGCTGGTATGACGCTGCCCGTCGACAACGTCGATGCATTCCGCAAGAAGTTTGAAACCGTGGTCTCGCAACGTATCCGGGAGGAGCACCTGACTCCGCTGATCGACATCGACCTGCCGCTCGACTTTAGCGAGATTACGGACAAACTATACCGCATTGTGAAGCAGATGGGTCCCTTTGGGCCGCACAACATGCAGCCGGTTTTCGTCACGGAGGATGTGTACCTGGTTACCGAGCCGACGATCATGAAGGAGAAGCATTTGAAAATTCAGGTGCAGCAGGAGCGTACTGGTCATCAGTTTACGGCTATCGGTTTTGGTATGGCTCACTACGCGCAACTCCTCCAACCCCGCAAGCCATTTGCCATCTGTTACCAGGTCGACCAGAATACGTTCAACGGTACGGTGTCGCTACAGCTGATGCTGAAAGACATCAAGTGCGAGTAATGCTAATAGACCTAAACGGTTTTTTAAAACCGTTTAGGTCTGGGATTACGCTATCAAATCTGGGCGGAAAAAGCCCTGATCGTACGCTTCGCAATACGCCCGATAATCGGCGGTAACCTGCTGTGCATAGTCCCACGCGTACTCGATAAGCGGCTGTTGCCAACGATCCGACTCCTGCCCAAACGCAATCAATTCATCAGCAGTGGCCGAGCCCTGCCGCCCACTGGCGCGCAAATGCCCCCAGCCGCATAGCTGACCCATCGTCGTCATCAGGCTGATCTGTTTACGGGGCTTGCCAACCAGACCCGCCAGGGCAATACGGTCTTCGACGGGCTGCAACTCACGCAGTACATACGATGTACCATCGGGGAAGATGAGCGGATGCAGCAAAGCCGGCGAGGCTGCCTGTATTCGTTTCTGCACCTCCACAATTCGCTGTGCGTCGCTGGACCATGCTGGCTGGTACTCAGCCAGCTGATTCTGTAGCGATGATGGCATAGCCTGCTTTAAGTCAAGCAGGTACTCCTTTCCTCGTTTACCCCACCCCCTGACAAGTAGTATGTACCGATCGATTCCCAGGCTACCTGTTCCGGCCAGCCGGTGTGCTACGTCCAGTACGTCGAAAAACGTTGGATCGGGTTGCGTCTGCGCCCACACGTGTACGGCCAACTCAACAGCCCGGCGGGTCTCTGCATCGACCGGGCTGGTGCGCGGGTCATGCTTCCGAAAGCGAACTCCATGCTTTTTGTAGTGCAACCGACTTTTCAAGAAGGACCGGCGCTTCCGAAACTCGACCTTCCGCAGAAACTGACCGACAATGCCCCTGGCCGTATCCTGCTCCAGCGACCGGATGTAGCCTTTCGCCAGGGTCTGCGCGTAGGTGTCAGTCAGTGTTCTGACCAGTTGCCCGACCTCAGCTTCGTTCAGTTCCAGCGTACTTCCCGCCACAAACAGGCTACAGGTGATGCGGGCCAGATCGGCCAGGTTAGGTGCCAGTATACTCTCGTCGAAATCGTTCAGATCGAAGTAGGCGACACGGTTGTCGGCTTTGAACGAGCCAAAGTTTTCGATGTGCAGGTCGCCGACGTTCCAGGTTCGGGGGGCCTGCCCGATAAGCGGCTCTGCGCCGAGATCGTCGTTGAACAGATGGCTGGTACCGCGAAAGAAGCGAAACACGTTTTCGCGCATGGCGGCATATTTGTACGTCACGAACCGGGGATTACGGTCGGCATTGTACAGGCGGATGCGGTCGGGAACTGATAAGCGATTCATAAGATTTGTTAATTAACGGCGGCCGGGTGATACTGTTCGGCCGATGGACTGGTAAACCCCGCCGATAAATCGGAACTTTGTGCCTAACAAGCTAGCAATTGGTACTGACTTATACCGCTACTAGCCGGCTGCTATATAAATGATTCTACGAACCGAACATCTGGTTAAAAAATACGGCTCCCGCTACGTCAACAACGATGTATCGTATCAGGTGGCGCAGGGCGAAATCGTGGGTCTGCTGGGTCCGAACGGAGCCGGTAAAACGACCTCGTTCTACATGGCTGTGGGCCTGGTGAAACCCAACAGCGGGAAAGTGTATATCGATCAAACCGACGTTACCGACCTGCCCATGTACAAGCGGGCCCGGCTGGGGCTGGGGTATCTGGCGCAGGAGGCCTCGGTATTTCGCGATCTGACCGTTGAGGAAAACGTGTTGGCCGTGTTGCAGATGACAAACCTGCCCAAGAGCGAACAGCGGGATAAGGTTGAAGAACTGCTCAACGAGTTCAGCCTGACACACGTCCGTAAAAACAAAGGCAAGGTGTTATCAGGGGGTGAGCGTCGCCGGACGGAGATCGCCCGCGCCCTGGCTGTCGACCCGAAATTCATCCTGCTCGACGAACCCTTCGCCGGTGTCGACCCGATTGCGGTAGAAGACATTCAGAGCATTGTCGCCAAGCTGAAACACCGGAACATCGGTATTCTGATTACGGACCACAACGTGAACGAGACATTGTCGATCACCGACCGGGCTTACCTGCTGTTTGAAGGTAAAATTCTCAAACAGGGTACTGCCGAAGAACTGGCCAGCGATGAACAGGTTCGCCGGCTGTATCTGGGTCAGAGTTTCGAGTTGAAACGCAAGATTTAAGCCCGCATCGTCCGACAGACAACCGCGTACAGTTCACCGACCGTCAGTGGGCGGATGATCGGTTTTCGGCCGATTCCAAGCCACCATAGCGGAAATAAGCCGAAGCCCTCGGGGCCAAACAGGTATTCGTCGGGTTTCAGGTTAAATACGGCTCGAAAATCTGTCCAGTCTGTGTTGAACCGTTTCTCCGTCGCTTCCAGCAGGTCGACACCATCGTCGCCCGTAACGCCCATATCGTTTTCGAACAGCGTTTCGGGCGTTACTGCCTTCCGGTTCGGGTAGCCGACGACCTCACGAATAAATAGCGTAAACTCGTCAAACGTGGGTCGTTGTACAGGTTCTTCGTGCATGTGCTGTGACAAGATTTAGCCCAGTACTTCGCGCAAGACAGGTAGTGATTTGACTTCACCAAGTGAGTCGATATGAACGTGGTAATAGGCAACGAGCGCATCGAGCAGTTCATTGCGGGCAGCCCGGCTTAGTTCGACGGGGGTACCAATGGGGTGCCGCAGGATGCTGTTCAGGGCTTTCTCCGTTGTCTCGTCGGGCAGGAACGGTACCGAATGCTCGCGCAGCTGGTTTTCAAACTCCCGCGCCGACTCCGGGCCGAACCCAAGAAAAAACGAGAGTTTGAGCAGAAACGACAGGTGAAAGTTCTCGTAATTGGTACGGGCTTCTTCCAGAAACAGCACCGCATTGACCAGAAACTGAAACAGCGTCGGGCTGCCCGCTTCTTCCTTCAGCACCTTGTTCAGCATCTCGGTCACGAAGAGCGCAATCGTCGATTTTGTAACCTCAAACGGCAGACTTTGAAAGGGGTGGCTGATTTTCACTTCCGACAACCGATGCAACTCCCGGTCGGCTTTGTAGTACACGACCATATCGAGCAATGTCAGCGGCTGAAACAGCGCAATGCGGTTGCTCTTGCTTTTCGCCGACCGCACCCCGTTGACAATATAGCTTTGAAGCCCGAAGTCTTCGGTATACACACGGGAGATAATGGACGTTTCGCGGTAACGGATATAACTGAGGGCAATTCCCCGTGTCTTTTGCAGCATTGGTACTCGGCAGGATTACAGGACAACTGATAAGCAGATAACACCAATGAAGCCGCTTTTGCTTTCTCTTGATCCGCTTCGACTACGTTGTATCACGCATCATTCTCCTTTACTAAGATACACATTGCTAAAGAAAATTCCGGCGATACGTGCGGATTTCGGGTTAACCGATTGCGTGTATTTTCAATAGAACCTGCTTTGTAAGCAATTTGTCAAGTAAACGTACGGACCCGTCTTCTTTTCTAAGGGCAAACGTATTCGTATGAAACTGTATAAAACGCCCTCCGGCCTTGTCCTCGAAGCAAATCAGCAATTTTTTCAGATTGACGCCGACTGGGATAAGCTGATCAACCGCGACGATCTCCACGCTTACCTGATCCAGCTGACTACTACTGCATCAATTACGGCTGAACCGACGCAGCGGATGGCCCCTGTCGGGCGGCAGGAGGTATGGGCAGCGGGCGTTACCTACCTGCGGAGCCGCGACGCCCGCATGGAAGAATCGAAGAAGGCCGGTGCCGACAACTTTTACGATCGGGTTTACGATGCCGAACGGCCCGAATTGTTCTTTAAATCGACCGCCGAGCGGGTAGTTGGTCCCGGCGCTCCAGTACGTATCCGGCGCGATTCGACCTGGAACGTACCCGAACCGGAACTGACCCTGTTTATCACCTCGTCGGGGCGGATTGTGGGCTACACCTGCGGCAACGACATGAGTTCGCGGAGCATCGAAGGCGAAAATCCGTTGTACCTGCCCCAGGCCAAAACCTACGACGGTAGTGCCGCCCTTGGCCCCTGCCTGTACGTTCCCGAGCAACCCATCGACCCTGATACGCTGATGCACCTGACCATCGAACGGGCGGGCGAAACCGTATTTTCGGGTGACCTGACGATCAGTCAGATGAAGCGACAGCATACCGAACTGGTCTCGTTTCTGTACCGCGAATGCTCCTTCCCCAACGGCTGCTTCCTCATGACCGGCACCGGACTGGTCCCACCTGATTCGTTTACGCTGCAACCGGGCGATCAGGTCAACATCAGCATCGACGGCATTGGTACGCTGTCGAATCCGGTACAGCAATAACAACCGGGAATGTGCATTTTTGCACGTCACCATACGCGCTCCCTATGCCAACCATTCGCCACGTAACCGCTTTTCTTGAATCGTTCGCGCCCCTCGCCTATCAGGAATCGTACGACAATGCCGGACTGCTTGTCGGTGATCCCGATACGGCCGTTACGGGTATTCTGGCTACGCTCGACTGTACGGAAGCCGTTGTCGCCGAAGCCGTTGCGAAAGGCTGTAACCTGATCGTAGCCCACCATCCGATCGTATTCAAAGGGCTGAAGAAGCTGAACGGTAGCAATTATGTCGAACGCACGGTTATCAGCGCGATCAAGAACGACGTAGCGATTTACGCGACACACACCAACCTCGACAGCGTGACGGGGGGTGTCAACTTCATGATTGCGGAGAAACTGGGCTTGCAGAACGTGCGCATTCTGGCTCCGAAAACGAAGACCCTGATGAAGCTAGCCACGTTTGTACCGGTAGCCGATACACAGCGCGTACTCGATGCGCTGCACGAAGCCGGGGCCGGCAACATTGGCAACTACAGCCGGGCTAGTTTTCGGGTTGAAGGAACGGGTGCTTATCAGGCGGGCGACGGTGCCAACCCGGTACTCGGTTCGATCGGTGACTACCACCGCGAGCCCGAACACCGCATCGAAGTCATCTTTCCGGCCCATCAGCAGCGGACAATACTGGCGGCCCTGCGCAAAGCGCACCCATACGAGGAAATTGCCTACGATCTCTACGCGCTCGAAAACGCCGATCAGACGGTTGGATCGGGGGTTGTCGGTGAACTCCCTCAATCGGTATCAGACCAAAACTGGCTGGCATACCTGAAGGAACGCATGAACCTGCCCCTGATTCGGCACACGGCCCTGCTGGGTCGACCGGTGCAGCGTGTTGCGGTGTGCGGGGGGGCGGGCGGCTTTCTGCTCAACGATGCCGTCCGGGCGAGCGCCGACGTGTTCGTCACCGCCGATTACAAGTACCACGAGTTCTTCGACGCCGACGGCCGGATCGTCATCTGCGACATTGGTCATTACGAGAGCGAAGTATTCACGAAAGACTTATTAATCCGCCGTTTAGCCGAAAAATTCACTACTTTTGCGGTAATTTTTTCCGAAACGGACACAAATCCCGTACGGTACTACGTCTGACCCCGGTCAGCCACTATATACTTTAACAAACGCTCCGAATGGAACTAACGATTGCGCAAAAACTGGACGCTCTGCTGCACCTGCAATCTCTCGACTCGCAACTCGATGAACTCATAAAAATCCGCGGTGGTCTGCCCGAGGAAGTGCGTGACCTCGAAGACGATATCGCTGGTTTTGAGACCCGGATCGGCAAATTCCAAGGCGAAATCAAGGCGCTGGAGGAAGAAATCGAGCGGAACCGGTCGGCAAAGAAAGACGCCGAAAAGCTGATTACCAAGTACAAGGATCAGCAGATGAACGTGCGCAACAACCGCGAATTCGACGCGATCTCGAAAGAGGTTGAGTTGCAGTCGCTGGAAATCGAACTTGCCGACAAGCGGATCAGCGAAGCCCAATTCCGGGCCCGTGGTAAAGACGAAGAAATCAAAAACACGCAGAGCCTGCTGAACGAGCGGAAAGAAGACCTGAAAGCGAAAAAGCAGGAACTCGATCAGATCAACGAAGAAAGTCAGGAGGAAGAGAAAGAGATCATCCGGCAGCGCGACGAGCAGGCTACCGGGGTTGAACCGCGCCTGCTGAACTCGTACCGTAAAATCCGTGGCAACGCCCTCAACGGCCTGGCTGTCGTGATGGTGAAACGCGGTGCGTGTGGTGGCTGCTTCAACGTGGTACCACCACAGCGACAGGCCGACATCAAAGACAAAAAGAAGATCATCGTCTGCGAACACTGCGGCCGGATTTTCGCCGACGTAGAAGGTGTTCCCGAGCCAGCAACGACGGGCCGTGGCCGGTAGTCGTCCAGGCCAGTTTTTTTGTATGCTCAGAAGGTCGCCCGGTGGCGGCCTTCGCTTTTTTCAACCTATGCGGCTGGTCGTTTTTTTTGTATTGATTGCCCGATTGGCGCAGGCGCAGGATTTCGCCTGGACACCCGGCCTGCAACGTGCCTTCGCGCAGATGCAACAGTTGCAGGTGCAACCGGCCCGCCAGACGATAGCGCGCGAACCGGCTACGCAGTCACCCGGCATCCAGCTTTTTCTGGACGACTACGCCGACATGCTGACGCTGACAACGTCGGACAATGACGCGCTCTTCGCCGAACTCAGCAAGCGGGAAGAAGAACGGCTCGACGCCCTGAAAAAACTACCGGACTCGTCGCCCTGGCAACGGGTGATGCAGGCCGAAGTGCGGCTTCACTGGGCCTTCTGCAAACTGAAATTTGGCCGGGAGATGAGCGCCAGTTGGGACGTCATCAAAGCGTACCGGCTCCTCGGCGAAAACCGGAAACTGTTCCCCGACTTCCTGCCGACCTACAAATCGCTGGGTACGCTCTACGTGATGATTGGGTCGGTACCGGAATCGTATGCGTGGGTAGCGCGGCTCCTGGGCCTGCGGGGCAGTATCGCGGATGGCCAACAGATGCTCGTCCGTGCCCGACAGGACCCCGTCTTTGGCCTGGAAGCGCAGCTTATCGATCTGATGGTTCGGGCTTATGTACTTACGTTTACCCCCGCCGACGAGCAGGCGCTCCGTCAGCTCATCGCCCGTTCACCCGACAATCTGCTGCTGCATTTCTTCGGCGCGACGATCGAGCAGAAAAGCGGGAATAGTGAACAAGCGCTGCTGTATTTGACCAGCCGCCCCACCGGCCCGGCCTATCTTCCCCTTCCCATCGTCAGTAACATTCTGGGTGACATTTACCTGCAAAAAGGCCAGTACGCTACCGCCGATGCGCACTTCGCCCGCTTTCTAACAGAATACAAAGGACAAAACTTTCGCAAGGATTCGCAGTACAAACGATTTCTGTGTCATTGGCTGGCGGGCTACCCGGATAGTCAAAGCCGGCCATTTCTGGAACGGGTAGTCAGCAGCGGACGCACCACGGTGGAATCGGACAAGGCGGCCCAACGGTTTGCGGAGATTTATCTGAAGCGTGGCGCTACCCCCAATCAACCCGTCCTAATGCGGGCGCGACTTGCCAGCGACGGCGGCTTTCTCGACAGTGCCCTCGCCTACCTACGCCCGTACACCGAAGCCCGGTTTGTGGGCTTACCCGAAAAATCCGAGTTCAACTACCGCATGGGCCGAATCCTGCAACGCCGGAATCAGGCCAACGCAGCAATCCCTTACTTCGTGCGGGCCTTAGCCCTAAGCGATGCCTACGACGAAGCCCCCCTTTCCTTCGGCGCATCCTCAGCCCTGCAATTGGGCTACATCTACAAACAAAAAAACGACCGCACCACAGCACGGTCGTTCTTCCAGAGAGCCCTCGCCCAGAAAAATCACGAATACAAAAACAGCATTGATAACAAAGCTAGAGCGGGGCTGAGTGGGTTGTAAAATATTTTCAATAGTAGCATTAATTTTCCAGGATAAATAGACCTGTCTAAATCACAATTACGTCCTTCACCAAATTCATATGCTATTACTAAAAATCATCTTCTAAGTCCTTCGAAATCATTATTTTTTTCAGTCCTATATTTGAATGTATATGGATCAATTCAGCGGGAGCAGTCAAAAAATTTCCTAATATTTCTTTTAAATATAAATCATCCTTACCTCGGACATTATATTTGTAGATATCATTCAAAATATCGACTGAATTAAATGTTAGTCTGCTTATAACTTGATATTCAATTTCTTTCCCCGAAGCACTCGTCACTGTTTCAACATTTGCAATAACGTCGATATCGATTATTTCATCTATAGAACCAGGTATATATATCAAGTTGTAGTCAACAGTATGAAGCAAATTAGATAAAAAAGAGAACGACTTATAAAAAGTTTCATCTTTACGTAAATTCAATATTTTATCTATAAAATACTTTTTAGTATTACTTTTTCTAAATTCCCCTCGAGAATCAAAGTAAATCTCAAAAAGAATTCCATTCAGCACATGATTTTCTCCATCTATTTGATATTTCCTTAGACTGGATGGCAATGAATTCATAAAAATCTTCGCTTCGTTTGCCGCCCCACTAGCTTGCAATATATTTCTACCTAATACAAACTGCTGGTTTTTATCCAGTTTAGACAGTTTAATCCGAAGGACTTCTAAAATAGCAGGATTCTGAATATTCCAGTCGTATGATTTTATTTTAGCTATAAGGCATCCGAAATCATCATTTTTAGAATATTTTGCATCTTTTACAACTTCCTCAGAATAGGGAATCATTTGCGAATGAGTTAATTGACCTGTATTAAAATAAAAATCTCCAATCAACGAAGTATGTTCCCAGCTTGTTTGTTTCCCCCCACTAACATTGTAAACTGTTTTTCTTACTTTTTTAAAGAGTTCCTCTACTGATAAATGTTCTCTTCCCACATAGTTTAAAAGAGCTCCAGTAAAAATGCTATGACCTTCAAATCCAACATCGCTGGCTCCCTCATTAGGAGACGTAGAAAAGGCAATCAAAGACCCTCTAGGGGCCTGAATAGGGCTATTGGCAATAATCCCACCTCTTTCAAAACTTTTTCTACAAGCATCTATTATAGCAATATTTACTTTATCAGGATTTTTTTTATAAATCTTTAATAAGTCTGTTAACTGAATACAAGTTTGTCGACAATGATACTCATTCAAACTATCAATTTGACACTCTGTGAAAGCTAAATAGTTTTCACCCTTTACTTCAAAGCCATGACCAGCAAAATAAAAAATACTGGCGTCATATCCTTTTATTCGTTCGTCAAATTCAGTAAGTAAATCTGTTATACTTTCAGAATTACCATTTATTTTAAAGATAATGTGGTATCCTTAGAGTGTGTTGGGGAATCTAAAAAGCTGGTAGTCAGGTCAACTTTGTAGCGACCAAGCAACAAAAACATGACCTCTCAGTGGCAACCACTGACTG
>NZ_PVTE01000009.1 GCF_003002825.1 Spirosoma oryzae
CGTAGCCGAAAGCCTGCATGGTGAGCAATATTGTGATGTGAGATACCACAAAATTGCTCAACTCGTCAGGCTTTCCCTATTTTCGGATAGACTCTTAATATCATAAAATATAACAATAGTTATATTCACTAAAAATCACCATCAACGCAATGACCTTTCTCCATCTACCTCGCCTATCTACTACAGCAATTCTGCTGTGCCTTGTTGGTTTAATTAGTTGCGGACGCTCATCCCAGTCTGGCGCGGACCCGACACCGCAATTACCTCAGCCAACCAACCAACCTTACCCGCAAAGCGACGGCGCGCCTATCACACCTATCTTCGGAAACTATACCGCCAGCTGGTATGAAGAATCATCCGATCGGACGAATTATCCGATTAATAATCAGACAGTATCGTTGAGCATTAGTCCAGTTGCGGGCGATACAGTACAGGTATCTATCCAAGCAACGAAAAACGGCAAGTTCTCACCGGGGCAGAATCTTACGTACACTAAAGCGGTCGTTATCAGTAGGATCTTTACGGACGGCAGTGTTACGTATTACGTATACCTGACACAACCTACGCAGGAAAGCTGTGGCTATAACACACTATACATCTACTCGAACACCACAATGGACTACTTTTTCGTTCCACCGGGTAACCGCCCCTGCGTAGGCTCCCGTATCCGCCTGCTCAAATAATAGTTGAGGCTTCTTCACCGGCACACTCTACAGTGTGTCCAGGCTGCGCCGGTCGGCCTGGGCGGCTTTGCGAAACTGCCCCGGCGTCTGCCCGACGACCTGCCGAAACTGATTCGACAGGTGCTGAACGCTGCTGTAACTCAACCGCCACGCCATTTCACTGAGGGTCATTTCCCCGTACCGCAGCCACTCCTTTACCTTCTCGATCTTCAGTGCGATCACGTATTTTTCGACCGTCTGCCCCTCGCTGGCCGAGAACAGGCTACTGAGGTACGAGTATTCATAACCTAGTTTACGCTCCAGAAAGGTCGATATGTTTTCCGTTGGCAGGCGGTCGCCCTTTAGGTGCTGTATTTCGTTGATGAGAAGGACTTTCGTGTACTCGACCAGCGACTGCCGCCGATCTTCGACCAGGTCAAACTCGTTGGCCTGCAACACCCGGCGCACATCGTCCATCGTCACGGATGGTGGTAGTTCACCAATCTCGACTTCTCCGAGGTCGACCCGCCCGACCGTCAGGCCCAGCGTTTCGAGTTCGTCGCGCACCACCCGTTTGCAGCGGTTGCAAACCATATTGCGAATCATCAGCGTCGTCATTGGCTAGCGTTGGGGTTTAAAGCGGAAACCAACATAGACCATCGCCCCCGTAATCGGGCCCCACACCTGCGAACCGGCGTCGAAGCTGGCGCTGTATGGATCGCTGGGATTGATAATCGGGTTGGTTTGCCGGAAGCCGGTCAGGTTTTCGCCACCCAGATACACTTCCCAGCCACTGCGAAACGCCCGACTGACCTGCGCGTACAGCGTCGCGAAACCGGGCGAATAGGCGATGGGCATGTTTTCGTAACTCGTATGCACGTAACCTTCGCGCAGGTACGGAATCCGGCGGGGACCGTTCCATTGCAGCGTAGCGTCAAACTTCCACTTGTCGAACGGCAGGGCGTAACCCGCGTTGAGCAGCACCCGGTCGCGCGAAACCATCATCTTCGGCAGCAGGCGCGACTCGCCAAACGGACCGCCCATCGTTTGCTGCACGTCGAACAGGCGGTAGGCCACTTTGACGTCGAACCGGCGCGCGGGCTGTACGTTCAGTTCGGCCTGAAAGCTGTTCGCGTAGGACTGAGCACTACGCCCCTGACTGTTCAGGTTGTAGAAATGAATTTCGCGCGGATGGTCGACGTCGACGATCAACTGATTCTGGAACGTCGTTCGGTGATAATCGACCACAAACGACGATTTCATACCCAGCAGCTGAAAATCCTGACTCAGGCTCAGGCCGTAGTTCCACGAGATTTCGGGTTGCAGCGTAGACTCATTGACAATGGCCCGCGAACTGACGAAGTAGCCAAAGTTCTCGATGAGCAGATTCGGCACCCGGAAACCCCGCCCACCCGACGCACGGAGTGTCAGGCTGTTACTCAGGTTGTATTTGAGGTGCGCACGCGGGGTCCACTGCGCGCCGAACAGGTTGTGATAATCGAACCGGCCACCCAGCACCAGCGTCAGCTTATCGGAATCGGTATAGGTGTACTCGGCGAACACGCCCGGTACCGACTCTGTCCGGTTTTGCTGAATCGGGGTCAGCGACTCGCGGTAATCATCGAGCAGATAGCTTAGTCCCGCCTTGTAGGTGTGGTTGGTATTGCCGATGATGTTCTGGTAAATCAGGTTGGCGTAGAGCGTACGCTGCTGCCCCAGGTACGGCCGGTAGCCGAAATTCGCCGTCTGGTCGTGGGTCAATCCGTTCAGAATCAGGCCCAGCCCTTTGTACGGTTTATCCGGGAAGAGAATCGCCGTTTTCGAGAAAAATTCGAGCCGTTTAGTTGTGTTGCCGAAATCGTACCGCGTTGGTCCGAAGCGCGACAGTTGTCCCCCGTCGCGATTGTCGTACAAAGCCTTGACGCCAACCTGCGCCATAAACCGATCACTGCTGTATTTGTAGCGGTTGATGGCGTTGAGCTGCGTGTACAGCGGTAAATCGCGAAAGCCATCGCCGTTCTGGTCGATCTCGGCCTGTTGCGTGCTGGCGTGTCCCAGGACACCGACGCTCCATTTTTTGTTGATTGGCTGCGACCAGTTGACGTTCCCTTCGAACCGGCCGAAACTGTTGGCGTAGCCGTTGAGAAACAGGCGATCGGGCGAATCGGGCTTCTGTAGTTCGATGTTCATCTGCCCACTCATGCTCTCGTAGCCATTCACCACCGACCCGGCCCCCTTGCCGACGTCAATGCTCGTAATCCAGGTGCCGGGGATGTAGTTCAGGCCGAAGGTCGTCGCCAGTCCGCGAATGGTCGGGATGTTCTCGACATTGGTTTGTACGTACTGCCCGCCCAGTCCCAGAAACTGAATCTGCTTGGCCCCGGTCACGGCATCGGCAAACGACACACTGACCGACGCATTCGTTTCAAAGCTTTCCGACAGGTTGCAGCAGGCGGCTTTGGCGAGTGTGCGTTGCGTGATGAGTTCGGTCTGGATGGGATTGATCCGGTCGATCTGCCCCGGCGAACCCGACACGGTGACAGCCGCCAGTGTCCGTGCGGCCCGTAACGTGGCCACCACAGCCTGCGCTGGATCGGCGATGGTCAGGGTATCGGATTGGTAACCAACGTAGCTGACAACCAGTCGCCGGGCAGCGTCGACAACGGGCAGCGCGAACCGCCCTACTGAATCAGTTGAGACACCAGTCGTCGTACCGAGCCAGTACACATTAGCCCCGACGAGGGGTACACGTTTGTTGGAGACGGTCTCCCCCACGGTGCCGCGCAGCAGCGTAACGGTCCGCAGCGTGTCAGCGGGTTGACCGGATGAAGTAGAAAGCGTATCAGACTGCGCCAGACCCGGTACAGACACCGCCAGCAACAATCCTAAAAGCAGATAATGCATGAAGAATCGGATTGGTAAACGAAACAGAAAAGCGGCTGCATCCGGCCGGACACAGTCGTAGCTTAGCGAATCAAACCAATCAGATCAGGAGGGTTTGTACGAACGTGAGAATGGCACGCCCGGACAAGGCAAAGGGAGGGGAATCAGAAACGCTGGCAACCGTGCTCTGTTGGTTGAAAAGCCAACCCAGCAGGTACTTGACAAGGGTAATAGCGCCCGCCACGACGGCTTCGGTGACAACCTTGACGAAGTGGGCAATCAGCTGGCTCAACGACGACGATGTTTCGACGTTGTCGTACGACAGTTCATCGTCGCAGCAGTCGGTTTTCTTGACCATCGTCTGCCCCGTTGGTTTCGTCTGGACATCGCTGGCGCAGGTTTTGGCCGGTGTCTGTTTGCTGAACGCGACAACGAGTGTCTTTTTCTTCCCGCGCATCTGACAGGTATGCTCAACGAGACCAAAGCCGGTACTGCTTAGCAGCACGACGCAGGCCATCAGGACGTTGAACAGTTGACAGAGTGCACGTTTCATAGACGGGTCAAAAGTAAATCTGCCCGGTAAGATTTGCAAACCAGCGCATTCGAAAGGGGGAAATTCTGCACGGCTACCCCTGAATCGTGTTAGCTTTCCAGCAACAACTCACTCACGTTATGTATACACTCGTTCAGGCAGCTACCCAGCTCCGTCAGCAGATCGATCAATTTACACCCTTATCCGACGACGAATGGGCCAGACTGGTCCCGCACCTGACCATTGTGACGCTGCAAAAGCAACAGACCTTTGCCCGGCAGGGCATCACAGCCGACCGGATTGGCCTGGTGCTCGACGGGGCATTGCGGCAGTTCTACACGAAAGACGGCGACGAGCGCACAACGTATTTTTTCTTCGAGCACCAGCTTACCGGAGCCTACATGAGCTGCGTAACAGGTCGGCCGTCGCCCGTCACGATCGAAGCCCTCACACCGACCACCTGCGTCAGCTTTCCCTACGCTGTATTCCACGATTTGCTCGAAACGTACCCCGGCTGGCAGCGGTTCGGGCGGTTACTGGCCGAGTACCTGATGGTTGCGCTGGAAGAACGGATGGCAAGTCTGCTGCTTCTTAGTCCCGAAGAGCGGTATCTGTCCCTGCTGGAAGGGCCGTATAAAGACCTGCTTCAACGCGTCCCCCAACATTACATCGCCAGCTATCTGGGCATCACGCCCGTCAGTATGAGTCGCATCCGCAATCGTATCCGACCGCGTTGAGTGCATTCCTTATCTTTTGTTATCGTTTTGGCGCGTGAGCCAGCCGCACCTTTGTCGTAGCAATCACCCGCAAACAGCCAACGACATGCACACGATCTTAGGAGCCGGCGGACACGCATCCGGCGCATTGACCCGCGAGCTTATCAACGCCCAGTTACCCGTTCGGCTCGTTAGTCGCCGACCCATTTCGACCGACGCTCCCAATGTAAGCTGGCTACCGGCCGACCTGCTCAGCTATAATGAGCTGGTGAAAGCGACGAAAGGCGCTACCGTGCTCTACCTCTGCCCCGGTCTGCCCTATGACAGCACCGTCTGGCGGCAACAGTGGCCGACGATCGTTCGCAACGCCATCGACGTCGCCAAAATCAACCAGGCCCGGCTGATTTTCCTGGACAATGTTTATATGTACGGACTGGTCGACGGCCCGATGACCGAGCAAACGCTTTACAACCCCATGAGCCCGAAAGGCGAGGTGCAGGCCCAGACGGCAACGACACTGCTGGACGAGGTCAGGGCCGGAAACATTCGGGCCAGCATTGCCCGATGCCCGGACTTCTACGGCAGCGGAGCCAGCAGCTTTTATGACGCCACCGTACTCGACAAGTTTGCCAAAGGACAGCGGGCGCAGTGGATCGGGCGGGTCGACAAGCGGCATAGCTATCTGTATTTACCCGACATCGGCAAAGCCATGTATTTGTTAGGGCAGCGACCGGAAAGTGACAATCAAATCTGGCACCTACCCACCGCCCCTGCCCTGACCGGCCGGGAGTACATCAGCCTGGCAGCCGCTGCCTTTGGTGTACCTGATCGCTATATCGCCTTGCCCAAACTCGCCGTTCAGTTGACAGGGCTGTTCATACCATTCATGAAAAATCTGGCGGAAGTATTCTACCAGTACGACCACGATTACGTATTCAACTCCGATAAGTTCGAACAGGCATTCGACATGCAGCCAACCAGCTATCTTGATGGTGTTACGGCCCTCGCCGATAGCCTGCGGCAACCGACGACAGCCCCAGCGAAGCCTTTGTCGCTGGTAGCCCGTTAGCTCCGGCAGAACATCAACCGCCACAGGCAGTTTGTAACAGCACGGCCCCGGTCCGACGAAGGATGGGGTTGTGCTGTATGAAAAAGACGATTATCTACTGGTTCCGCAACGACCTGCGCCTGCATGACAACGAAGGGCTGTACCGGGCGTACGACGATGCCGAGATCATGCTGCCTGTTTTTGTAGTCGATCCGCGATCCGTTGCCCCGATTCCCGGCATCGACGCACCGAAGGCCGGGCCGCACCGCATCCGGTTTTTGCTTGAATCGCTACACGACCTGCGCGAATCGCTGCGCAAACGGGGCAGCGATCTGCTTATCCGGCTGGGCGATCCGGTTGAGGAGTTGGCAAAGCTAGCCAGGGAACAGGGGGTAACCGCCGTCTATGCCGGTCAGGAAGCCACCACCGAGGAAATCGATCTGGAACAGCAACTGGCCAAACGGCTCAAGGCCGATCACGTCGACCTGCGGCTGTTCTGGATGCTGTCGCTCTACCACATCGACGACCTGCCATTCGACGTATCGGAACTGCCCGATGCCTACCGAGA
This sequence comes from Spirosoma oryzae, assembly GCF_003002825.1. Taxonomy (GTDB): domain Bacteria; phylum Bacteroidota; class Bacteroidia; order Cytophagales; family Spirosomataceae; genus Spirosoma; species Spirosoma oryzae. The sequence continues at coordinate 6,410 of NZ_PVTE01000009.1, forward strand.
CTTCCGACGGGGCTGCGAGAAAGAAGCGCATGTCCGGCAGGTGCTTCCCGAACCAACCATCAGCCCGATTCCTAATGGCATCACTGCCGGCAAGCTACCGACGTATACGAGTCTGGGCATGACTAAACCTAACGTCGATAAGCGGGCGGCCATCAAATTCACGGGTGGCGAAACCGAAGCGCTCGCCCGACTGCACGACTACATCTGGGAGCGCGACCAGTTGCGGAATTACAAATACACCCGCAATCAGCTACTGGGCGACGACTATTCGAGTAAGTTCTCCCCCTGGCTGGCTAACGGTTGCCTGTCGCCCCGGCAGGTGTACTGGGAGGTGAAGCGATACGAAACCGAACGCGTCAAAAACGTATCGACCTATTGGCTGGTGTTTGAGCTGATCTGGCGGGATTATTTCCGCTTTCAGGCCGCGAAACAGGGTACCCTGATTTTCCAGGCAAAAGGTCCCCGGCAGGTAGCGGTAGCGGGTTGGACGAAAAACAAAGCCTTGTTTTCAGCATGGGCCGCCGGGCAAACAGGCATTCCCTTTGTCGACGCGGGCATGCGCGAGCTTAACGCGACGGGGTACCTGTCCAACCGGGCCCGGCAGAACGTAGCCAGCCTGCTCATCAACCGCGACGGCAAGCCCGACCTGAGCGTGTGGTGGCCGTGGGGCGCAGCCTACATGGAAAGCCTCCTCATCGACTACGACCCGGCCAGCAACTGGGGCAACTGAAACCTGGTCGCTAAAGTGGGGGCCGACCCGCGTAACGACCGCTATTTCAACATCTACACCCAGGCCACGAAATACGACGCGAACGGTGACTACGTAAAGCTGTGGTGCCCCGAACTCAAAAACGTCCCTGCCGATAAGTTACAGTTACTGTCGCTCAATAGTCCCGGCGAATTGGCGGGCTGGGGCGTCACGCTGGGGAAGAACTACCCGAAACCGCTGGTCGATCCGCAAAAGTGGACCCGCCGGAAAGTGAAAGCTACGAAAACCTGACGGCGCTGGAAACATAACAGCCAGCCGCAGCAGCCTTGGAGAACTTATGCGCCTGCCGTACGGTTGTCAATAAAGAACTCACCGCTTCAGCTCATCCGGACTTCTTATTTAACCTCAACCAGGTTTGCCACGATTTGCTGACGACTGATTTCTGTCCGATTCAGCAATGTCGACTGGCTTCTACAGTCCGCTTTCCTTTCAGGTCTGAATTGCCCAGACAGTGCTGTCCGGAACAGGACTATTTTTTTACACACGCTAGCAATACGAGTAACTATGGGCGCATCGAGCGAGACCTTCAGTAAACGAGAAAAAGAAAAACAACGTCAGAAAAAAAAGCAGGACAAACAGGAGAAGCGCGAAGACCGGAAGGCTAACGCGATCAAAGGGCAGGGCCTCGATCAGATGATGGCCTATGTTGATGAGTACGGCAACATAACGTCTACCCCGCCGAACCCAAATCGCCGGAGTACCGTGGCGCAGCACGATATCGCGATAAGCACAGCCCGGCGGGAAGCCGAACCACCCCAGGACCTAATTCGTCGGGGAACAGTCACGCGCTTCGATTCGTCGAAAGGCTACGGCTTTATCCAGGATGGGCAAAGTCAGCAGAGCGTATTCGTACACCAGAACGAGTTGATCGATTCAATCCAGCAAAACGACAAGGTTACGTTTGAGATCAAGATGACCCCCAAAGGTGCCAGCGCCATCAACGTAAAGAAATGGGTCAACGAACCGGCTCCGGCTCCAGCCGCTGCCGACGAGCCAACCAGTCAGTCCTAACGTAGTATGGTAGTTGCTCTCTGTCAGCAACTATCACCTCGTATACACGCTCGGTTACCGAGATCGAAAGCCCAGCCATACGCCCGAGCGTGTGGCTGGGCTTTCTGTTTGAACCCATATCGGTACTACTGTAATCGTTATGATTTATCTTCCCTTGAGCGTATTTTTGTCAGCTACGATTTTGTCAAAAACACTCAGCCGATCCGCATTCCGCGCAATTCTTCCGTAATCAGCCTAACCCCCGTGAAACCGACCCTTTTGTTTGTGCTGCTGGCCCTGCTGCTGACCAGTTGCGAGAAGCCCCTCTTCACGCAGCTCCCCGCTGACGATACCGGCATCACCTTCGCCAACCGCATTGTCGACAACGATTCGATGAACATCATCGACTTCGAATATATCTATAACGGCGGGGGCACCGCCATCGGCGATTTCAACAACGATGGGCTGGCCGACATTTTCTTTACCGGCAACCAGGTAGCGAACCGCTTATACCTGAACAAGGGGGATTTCAAGTTCGACGACGTCACCAAAACAGCGGGCGTCGACGGGGGCGGCAAATGGTGTTCGGGCGTAGCCCTGGTCGACATCAACAACGATGGCTGGCTCGATATTTACGTTGGCGCGACGGTGAGTAAAGTCGCCAGTCGGCGGGAGAATATGCTGTTTGTCAACCAGGGTTCGACAAACGGACAACCGCCCGTGTTTCGCGAAATGGCCAAGGAGTACGGCATCGCCGACGACGGTCACACGACCAACGCAGCCTTTTTCGACTACGATAACGACGGTGATCTCGATCTGTATGTGCTGACCAATACCATCGAGGAATACCCCAACGCCTACCGTGCCCGCCTGACAGATGGCTCGTCGATCACGACCGACCGGCTGTATCGCAACGACCCTAACCCTACGCTGGGCCACCCGGTATTTACCAATGTCTCCAAACCCGCCGGCATTCAGATCGAAGGCTACGGGTTGGGCCTGAACATCACCGACATCAACCGCGACGGCTGGAAAGACGTCTACGTAACCAACGATTACCTGAGCGACGATCTGTTGTGGATCAACAACAAAAACGGGACGTTTACCGACCGGGCACCCGAGTACGTGAAGCACACCAGCGGCTCGGCGATGGGCAATGACATTGCCGACGTCAACAACGACGGACTGGTCGATATTATGGCCGTGGACATGCTGCCGCGCGACAATTTCCGTAAGAAAATGCTCGTCGGGCCGAACAACTACCAGACGTACCTGAACAACGATCAGTACAAGCACACCTACCAGTTTGTGCGGAATACGCTGCAACTGAATCAGGGCATGGCCCGTACCGATTCGGGGGGTACGCATCCGGTGTTCAGCGAAGTAAGCCTGTTCAGCGACGTCGCCGAAACCGACTGGAGCTGGACGCCCAGCCTGCTCGATTTCGACAACGACGGCCATCGTGACCTGCTGGTTACCAACGGCTTTCCCAAAGACATTACCGACCGCGACTTTATCTCGTTCCGGGCACAGAGTTCGTCGGTGGCCACGAAAGAGTTTATGCTGGCGCAGATCCCGGTCATCAAGATCAGCAATTACGCCTTTCGCAACCGGGGCGAAGCCGGTGTTCCGACCTTTGAAGACGTAACCGAGAAGTGGGGGCTGAAAACGCCGTCGTTCTCAAACGGCGCGGCTTACGGCGACCTCGACAACGACGGTGACGTCGACTACGTGGTCAACAACATCAACGACTCGGCCTTCGTCTACCGCAACAACCTGATCGAGAGCAAGCAGCCGAAAGCCAATTACCTGCGGATGAAATTCGTCGGTGAGGGGCAGAACCGCATGGGTCTGGGCGCGATCGTTGAACTGCGCTACGGCAAAGGACAGCAGCAGGTGTACGAACATACGCCGTATCGGGGTTATCTCTCGACCGTCGAAGCCGTTGCGCACTTCGGGCTGGGCGACCAGAAAACCGTCGATGAGGTACGGATTATATGGCCCGGCCTGAACGGTGCCCCGCAGCATCAGCAGGTCCTGCGCAACGTGCCGGTCAATCAGGTGCTGACCGTCGACGCCCGTAACGCCCGTGCCCCCTACGTACCGGCAAGCCAGCCGGCCGGGCTGTTCGCCGACGTTACCGACTCACTGAACATCACCTATCGCCATTCCGAACCCGACTATATCGACTTCAACACGCAGAAACTGCTGCCGCACAAACTCTCGCAGTTTGGACCGGCCGTATCGGTGGGTGATGTCAACGGCGACGGGCTGGACGACCTGTTCATCGGCGGCTCACGGTTGAACAAAGGGCATTTCCTGATTCAGACGCTTCGCAACGGCAAGCCAACCTTTACCGAACAGGATCTACTGCCTGAACCAGCCATTGCGGGTACGATGTACGGCGGATCGGGCAACGCCAGAGATAAAGTGCAGGAAGACATGGGCACGTTGCTGTTCGATGCGGACGGCGACGGGGATGTTGATCTGTACATTGCCAGTGGCAGCGTAGAGGGTCAGGCCAATTCCACTGCCTTTCAGGACCGGCTGTACCTGAACGACGGCAACGGCAAATTCAGCCTGACACAAACTGCCCTGCCAGCCAATACGACGAGCAAGTCGTGCGTCAAAGCCGTTGATTTCGACCGCGACGGTGACCTCGATCTGTTCGTAGGTGGTCGTATCGAACCCGATCATTACCCCAAACCGGTGTCGAGCTGCCTGCTCCGTAACGACTCGCGGCCCGGTCAGCCCAGCTTCACCGACGTTACCAAAGCCGTTGCCCCCGCGCTCGTCGATGCGGGGCTGGTCTGTGATGCGCTGTGGACCGACGCCGATAACGACGGCTGGCCCGACCTGATGCTAGCCGGTGAGTTTATGCCGCTGACTATTCTGAAAAATCAGAACGGCAAAAAACTGGACGCGCTGAAAACCGACCTGGATGGTTATAAAGGCTGGTGGAACAGCCTGATCGCGGGCGACTTCGACCGCGACGGCGACATGGATTACGTAGCCGGTAACTTCGGTCTGAATGCCCGGATGCGGGCGTCGGAGCGCGAGCCCGTACGCATGTACGCGGGCGACCTCGACAATAACGGCTTCTACGATGCCATCCCAACGCTGTTTCTACCCGACGAAAATGGCGTCAGCCGCGAGTTTACGCTGCACGGGCGCGACGACCTGATTAAGCAGATGATCGTCATGCGGAAGCGGTTCCCGATGTACAAAGACTTTACGCAGGCCAGCATCGACAAACTGCTGACACCCGAAGAGCGGGAAAAGGCGGTGGTATTGGAAGCGAACTACTTACAATCGGCCTACATTGAAAACAAAGGCAACGGCACGTTCGCCATTCATCCCCTGCCCGACCTCGCACAACTCGGCCCGATTTTCGGGATGGTCGCCCAGGACGTCGACCGCGACGGAAATCTGGACCTGATGCTGGTTGGCAACGACTACGGTGGTGAAGTGCTGATCGGGCGGTACGACGCGCTGAATGGCCTGTGGCTGCGGGGCGATGGCAAAGGCGGTTTTGCCGCGCAGTCGATCGCCAGGAGCGGCTTCTACGTTCCCGGCGACGCCAAGGGACTCGCCCAGCTAACCGACGCACGGGGTCGCCAACTACTCGTAGCGTCGCAGAACCGGGGCCGACTCTGTGTCTTCCAGAATAGTAAACCGGCTCCCTCCGTCCGGCTGAAACCAACCGACGCGTCGGCGCTGCTGACATTTGCCGATGGTCGGAAGCAGAAGGTTGAACTTAGCTACGGCAGTTCGTTCCTGTCGCAGTCGGGCCGGTCGCTCTTAGTAAGCCCCCAAATCAAAGCCGTCGACATCATCGACTCAAAAGGGACAAGACGACAGGAGAAATTATAGACAGGATTACAGGATTTTCTACTATGGCTGGCGGTGTTGTCAGGTCGGGAACTTGGCAACACCGCCAGCCATAGTATTGAAAAAGGTCGGGTTTAAAATCCGACCTTTACAACAGAATAAAATCCTGTCAATCCTGTAATCCTGTCCAAAAACCTATTCCTGTTCGCTGACGACTTCGGCGAGGGGGCGCAGGTTGCGTTGTTCCTCTTCGTTGTACGGGAAAATATCCAGAATCTTCGTGATGTTGACGTCGGTGATTTCGAACGGATCGAGCGACGATTTCAGACTTACCTCCACGCGTTCATACGCTTGTTTGGGCGTTTCGGCATTGACAAGCATCACGCTCGGCGTTTTCTTCTGCTTACCGGTTTTTTCGTCGTCCAGGATAAACAGCGCTTTAACCTTGAACCAGGTTTCGCCACCGTCTTCGATCATCAGCACGTCGGCCAGTTTCATCCGCGAAATGTTCGTAATTTCAAACTCCGGCGTGTTGGCAGCAATCTCCTGATAGAGTCGACCTTCAGCATCGGTATAACTCACGGCATCGACCAGATAAGCCTCCGTGACGTTCTTTTGCTTGATAAACTCTTCGTTGCGCGTTCCGACGGTAGCGTCGTCGACAGGCTGCTGATAACGGATCTTTCCGAGAAACCAGTTGGGCATTTTTGATTGATTTAGTCTGTAATTAAAACAAAAACCGGGCGGCAAAAGTGCTTATTTTTGGGATCTGTTCGTGCTTTATTCCGCGTTGTTTTTACCACGCAACGGCCGATACACCATTGCTCTACGCCTGACAATCTATTCGCTTATCGCAGCAACTCACAAACGACAATGAAATTTATCCTCCTCTCCCTCCTGCTTGGCGCGGCCGTCTCCGGGCAGGCACAGACTGTTTCCGCCGACACGTTTGCCACACAGCTGAAACAAAGCGCACAGGCACAACTGATCGACGTACGGACACCCGCCGAATTTGCCGACGGGCATTTACCCAACGCCGTCAACATCAATTCCCAGCGTCCCGACTTCTCGCAGGCGCTGGGTCAGCTCGACAAGTCGAAACCCGTCTTCGTCTACTGTATGTCGGGCGGACGCAGCAAAGGCGCGGTCGAGACGCTCCGGGAATTGGGCTATACCGATGTGCATGAACTGAGGGGAGGCTATCTGAAGTGGGCGTCGAAGATGATGCCGGTAGCCGGCGTAACGCATTCGACAGCCAAGCCAGAGTGGCCTGTCGCCCGCTTCGACAGTCTACGCCAGAAACAGTCGCTACTGATGGTCGACGTGTACGCGCCCTGGTGCGGTCCGTGCAAGAAAATGGCCCCGGCCATCGTCAAGCTACAGCAGGAGTTTGCTGGGTCAGCGACCATTCTTAAAGTGAACGCCGACACGGAAAAACCTTTTCTGGCTGCGTATCAGGTCGATGAATTACCGACGATACTGGTCTTTCGAAACGGCAAACTGGTCGACCGCCAGATCGGCTACCGCGACGAAGCTGCCATGCGCGCCCTGTTGAAGTAACTATGTAGCCCAGACCTCCAGGTCTGGAGGCCGGCAGGTCAATTTATTCGGATGGAGACTACGTTGGCCGCTTCGCGTCCTCCAGACGTGGACGTCTGGGCTACACGAACGTCAAATTATTTTTTGGCTACCTGAACCATTCGAAACAATTACGTGTATAGACATTAAATATACATGTAACTAAGTAACACATCACTCAATCATGGAAGCACAAACAGCCACCACCTGGGTTATCGACCCCCTGCACTCAGAAATCCAGTTCAAAGTAAAACACCTGATGGTATCGACCGTGACCGGTTCATTCGGCCAGTACGAAGGTTCGGTCGAGATGGTGGGCGACGATTTTGAAGACGCCAAGATTCAGTTTTCGGCGGATATCGACAGCATCAGCACGGGCAACGAACAACGCGATGGACACTTGAAGTCGGGTGAATTTTTCGACGCGGAGCAGTTCCCGAAACTGACGTTTGAATCGACAGACATGCGCAAAACCGGCGACGATACGTACGAACTGCGCGGTAACCTGACCCTGCACGGCGTAACGAAGCCCGTCACACTGAAAGCCGAGTACGGTGGCCAGATGGTTGATTTCTACGGACAGACGAAAGCGGGTTTTGAAGTGACCGGTACCATCAAGCGGAAAGAGTTCAGCCTGACCTGGGACGGCGTAACCGAAGCTGGTGGCGTTGTTCTCAGCGATGATGTTCGGCTGGTCATGAACATCCAGGTGACGAAGCAAGCGTAGTTATACAGTTATAAAGTTGTAGGGTTGGATAGTTGTAAAGTTGGCTGACGCCGATGTTGTTCGCGTCAATCAACTCTATAACTATCCAACCCTACAACTTTATAACTCCACTTACAAAATCAGACCGCTTCGGCGCAGCATGGCTTTGGGCGACGGTTCGCGACCCCGGAACTTCTTGTAGAGCTCCATCGGGCGCTCGCTGCCGCCTTTCTCCAGTACATTCTTCCGGAAACTGTCGGCAGCGGCTTTGTTATCCAGCCCACCTTTTTCTTTAAAGAACTCAAACGCGTCGGCATCGAGCACTTCGCTCCATTTGTAGCTGTAGTAACCCGCTGAGTAACCACCGGCGAAAATGTGCGAGAACGCCGGGCTGAACGCAACGCCATCGACGCGCGGGAACAGGTTCGCCACCGAATCGACGCGGTTTTCAACCTCCGTGATGCTCTCACCCGTTGGCTTCTGACCGTGGTAATACATGTCGACCAGGCCGAAGCGAAGCTGTCGCATGTTGGCCAGACCAGCTAAGAAATTCTGGCTGGCGCGGATTTTCTCGATTAGTTCGTTTGGAATGACTTCGCCCGTCTGGTAGTGCTTGGCGAACAATTTCAGCGCTTCCGGATCGTAGCACCAGTTTTCCATAACCTGCGACGGCAACTCGACGAAGTCGCGGGGCACGCTGGTTCCGCTCAGACTTTCGTATTTGCCATTGGCCAGCATACCGTGCAGGCCGTGGCCGAACTCATGGAACAGGGTCGTCACTTCATAGAATGTCAGCAGCGACGGTTTGGTGTCAGTCGGGCGGGTGAAGTTGCAGACGTTGATAATCTGCGGCCGGATGTTCTGGTTGTTTTCAATCTTCTGCCCCTGAATGTCGTTCATCCAGGCACCGCTACGCTTACCGGCACGGGGGAAGTAATCGCCGTAGAACACCGAAACGAACTTGCCGTCTTTATCGAATACGTCGAAGGTGCGGACTTCGGGGTTATACACCGGGATGTCTTTACGCTCCTTGAACGTGATACCATACAACTTGTTGGCGACCATGAACGCGCCGTCGAGTACGTTGTCGAGCTTGAAATACGGCTTTAGCGTTTCATCGTCGAGGTCGTACTTTTCTTTCTTCAGCTTCTCGGCATAGTAGCTGTTGTCCCACGCCTGAAGTTTGTCTTCCGTGAAGCCGTTGGCTTTCGCGTAGGTCGTCAGTTCGGTCAGTTGCTTTTCAGCAGCCGGGCGGGCGTAGCCGACCAGTTCGTCGAGGAAGCTCTGCACTTTGGCCCGCGAGCCGGCCATACTTTCTTCCAGCACAAAATCGGCATGGGTTGGGTAGCCAAGCAGGTTCGCCCGCTCATAGCGCAGGTCAACGATTTTTTTGATGATCGCCGAATTATCGTTTTTGTCGCCGTGGAAGCCGCGTCCGTTAAACGCCATGTACAGTTTCTTCCGCAGTTCGCGGTTATCGGCGTACTGCATAAACGGCCCGTAACTCGGTGCCTGTAGGGTGAATACGTACCCTTCTTTCCCCTGTTTCTGCGCGGTTGCCTTTGCCGCTTCCAGCACGTAATCGGGCAAACCGGCCAGTTCTTTTGGGTCGGTCACGAGCATCGAAAATTCGTTGGTCTCGTTCAGTACGTTCTCGCCAAACTGAAGCGACAGTTGCGACAACTCCTTATCGATGGCCCGCAGGCGCTCTTTTCCTTTCTCGTCCAGATTAGCACCATTGCGGGCAAAGCGCTTGTACGCCTTTTCCAGCAGCATGTCGCTTTCGGGATCGAGCTTCAGACTGGCCCGTTTGTCGTACACTGATTTGATGCGGGCGTACAGTTTCTGATTCAGGGTAACGTCGTTGCCGTACTCGGTCAGCATGGGCGACGCTTCTTTAACGATCTTTTGCAGGTCGGGGGTCGTTTCGGCGCTGTTGAGGTTGAACAGAACCGACGTCACTTTGCCGAGCAGATCACCCGTGCGTTCGAGCGCCACAATGGTGTTATCGAACGTAGGTTCTTCCTTGGTGCTGGTGATGGCGGTTACTTCCTTACGCGCCTGCTTGATGCCTTCTTTGAGGGCAGGCATGTAATCGTCGTTGGTAATCTTGTCGAATGGAGCCGTCTGATGCGGTGTCGTGTACGGCTGTAAAAACGGATTCTGATGCATGGGAACGCGGGTCGTTTTAGACGGCGATGGTTGCGCTACGGCCGTGATAGCCGCCACGCCCAACCACAGGCCCGTCAGAGCAAGCTGTTGATGACGTAACATAGCGTGGGTTAAAATGAGTTTCCCCGCAAAATACAACAAAAACAGGCAGGGCTGGCGGGACTTTGATGAGCGGTGTAGCCTGGACCCGCGCCGGCGGACCGGTCCAGGCTACACGGCAACGCCAGGCCACAACGAAAGTTATACGGCGACACTCAGCACCTGCTGCTTGATTGCTTTGATCCGGTCGTTGAAGTCGATGTGCGGATAGTCGACGTTGGGCAGTTCCGTGGTTTTCAGAAAGTCCATGATAATCGGGTCGTGGGGAACACGCTTGCCGGTGTCGACACTGACATATTTCGAGACTGTCCAGAGCACGTTTTTCAGGTGCGTCCGGGCATCGTCGGTCATATAAAACTCGGTAACGATCGTGTCTTCGTTGTGGTAAATCAGCCGTGACGCGATACGAATCCACTCGCTAACCAGCGCGGGGCGGATGTAGGCAATCTGGTGTTGATAAACGACCCAGCTTGTCCGTAGTTCATGGAACATCTGGCCGGGGTTGAAATCGTAGAGTTTGGCAACCTGATCCTCGCGGGCGTTGAAGTAGTAGTCGAAATACTTGGCGTTGTTGAGGTGCTGAAGGGGGTCGCAGTCCTGAAAGCGGATAATCACCCGCGATTCAGTTTCGGTCGGATAGTGGCGTCCGGGATCGAGTCGGAACATAGTTGTCTGGTTTTCGGTATATGGTTTTCGGGTTACGGCGGTCCGCCGGGTCAATGATCTATCGCACGACGAGCTAGGCACCGAAAACCGTACATCGTAAACCGAAAACTACAGTCTGAGAACCGTAAAATTTCCGGCTAGATTCCGGTTCGGTGTAATCACAGATCACATCTTTGCGTTTAGTACAAAAAAACCAATTTTTATTCCTATGAACAAAGGTCGCTTCATCGTCGCTACACTCGCCATCGTATTTGTTTCCCTGACTGCTTTCGCCCCCAAGGCCGACAACCCCGACGCTGTACTGGGTACCTGGCTCAACGGCACCAAGAAAGGGCATGTCGAGATCTACAAAAAAGGCGGTACGTACTTCGGCAAACTCGTCTGGCTGGGTCAGCCCAACGATCCGACAACGGGCAAACCCCGTACCGACGAGAACAACGTGGATGCCTCGAAACGGTCGCGACCGTTGATGAACCTGCCGTTGATGTACAACTTCAAGTACGACGGCGGCAATGTCTGGAGCGACGGCAAAATTTACAATCCCGAAGACGGTAAGGAATACAACTGCAAGATGACACTGACCGATCCCAACACGCTCAACGTGCGCGGCTATGTCGGCATCTCCCTCCTCGGCAAAACGCAGATCTGGACGCGGGTGAAATAAAGTTTTCGGTGTACGGTTTAAAGTTTACGGTTTACCTAGGCTGACGGTACTTGTGCGCCGAACTGCCACCGCCGACCAATCGACAACCCCACGATTTGTCGAGAACAACCACCTTCAGTCTTATCACCGTAAACTGTAAACCGTATACCGATCGACTACCAAACGCACATGCACACGCTCATCATCGGAGCGGGGCCGGCGGGACTGGCGGTGGCCGGCGAGCTGGCTTACCGCAAGCAGCCCTTCGTGATTATCGAAGCCAGCGAATACGTGGGCTATAGCTGGCGGCAGCACTACGACCGGCTGCACCTGCACACGGTCAAGGAGTACTCCGCCCTCCCCCATTTTCCCTTTCCGGCCAGTTACCCTACCTACCCCTCGCGCTTGCAGATGGTCGAGTATCTGGAGCAGTACACGGCTCATTTCCACATCAGGCCGCGCTTCGAACAACGGGTGGTCAGTATCCGGCGCAATTCGGCTGGCAAAGGCTGGACGGTACAAACGCAGACCGATAGCTTCACGGCGGAGCAGATCGTGGTAGCAGCCGGCTACAACCGGGTACCCAATATCCCTGACTTGCCCGGTCAGCGCGATTTTCGGGGTATCATCTGGCACAGCTACGAATACCGCAACGGAGCTGCCTTTCGCGATGAAAACGTACTGGTTGTCGGCATGGGCAACACGGGCGCGGAACTGGCACTCGACCTGCTCGACTATGGTGCCCGGCCGGTAATCTCCGTGCGTCGCCCGATCAACATCACCCGGCGGGACACCTTTGGCCGCCCGACGCAACGCACGGCTATTTTCCTGAATCGGTTTCCAAACTGGTTTTACGATCTGGTAACCGGCATTGCGCAAAAGCTGACAATAGGCGACCTATCGGCTTACGGACTGGGCAAACCCACTCACCCGGCGTCGTACGACACCCGGCGGGACAGGATTCCGGTTATCGACGTGGGCACACTCGACAAGATCAAGTCTGGCGCGATCAAGGTGGTACCGGCGGTGCAACAGATCAACGCCCGCACCGTTACGTTCAGCGATGGCCGTGAACTTCCCTTCGACGCGATCGTGCTGGCAACGGGCTACCGGCCGGGCCTGGCCGACCTGCTGGGACCGGATCTGTCGCAGCAGGTACTCAACGAAACGGGCTACCCTCGCCGGTTGTGGTTTACCGAGTCTACTCTGAAAGGCCTTTATTTCCTGGGCTATTCAACCCCGCTGACGGGCATTCTGCACAACATTGGCCGGGAGGCTGGCAGTATCGCAGAAGCCATCGCCGAAAACAATTTTGTCACCACATAGTTCTATTCGTATCAACCCGGAAATACCGGACTTTTCGCAACACAAATCACTACGACCATGAACGAGACAACAGCAAGCGGCATGTGGGATCAGCTAAAAGGAAAGATCAAACAGGCGTATGCCGACCTGACCGACGATGATCTGACCTACGCAGAAGGTAAAGAAGACGAAATGTGGGGCCGCCTGAAAGAAAAGACGGGTAAGACCAAAGACGAAATTCACAAGCAGGTAGCCGACATGTAGTTTGTCTACCAAGATGAAAGCAGAAAGCCGGGGCAGTGCTCCGGCTTTTTTCGTGTCCTGCCAGCAATTTCAGCAAAGCCGCCAAACAGTGGCCGATAAGCAACCTGCGCCAGCAGTTAGTAGCAGCAAGAACCAGCATTCCCAGACCTAAAAGGTTGTTAAAACCTTTTAGGTCTCCACCCCTTCTTTACTAAAAACGGCGTCAGTTGCTTTCTGACACCGTTTTTATTACCCCTGACACCCATCCTGATCACTAACTCACCGAGCGATACGGCGCGACACTGTCCATGGGCAGACGCTCTTCCAGCACGGCGTCAGCAGCCTGGTAGGCGATAGCGCCCACGCCAACTTTATTGATGACGTCGGCGATGGAAAATGATAGGTGAATCCAGTTGGTATCGATGCTCGTGATAGCCGTCAGCACATAACCGATTGGGTAAACACCCCAGAATGTTACGACCATGATCCCCATTACTTTATAGGCCCAGCGTTCAGGGGCTTTTACGTGCCACTCGTTGCTACAGTCGCGCCAGATTTTGTAAAGAATGTAGACGACGATGACGTAGCCGACCGTTGAAATTGCCCCCCAGACCAGCTTGGGTACCACAAGAATTTCGTTGTCGGGCGTCAGTTGCTGTTCGCCGATGTAGCCCGTTACGATCATAAATAAATCCGCCAGCAGCAGCGTATTGATCATGCTCCGGTACTTCCGGTAATGCACTTTCAGCATCGCCGTCATTTTCAGCAGCAACAGCGGGGTTGTAATCGCCCAGTCCATGTAACGCAGTTGTCCGATCGCGTTGTACGACGTACGAAGAAGTTGCGCCCGTCCTTCCTCGTTGTCGATCGTGGCCAGTTCGTGCAGCATATCCTTGTAATAACTCTGAATCAGAAAGTACGATATGCCCGCAACAGCCGCGATAATCGCCGTGTAGTCGCGGGAGATCCGGTGCTCGGGTGCTACGCTGCTCCGGCTCATCAGCGCAAAAATGACGTTGCCGACAAAGGCGTAAAACGCGACAAGCATGGAGAACCAGGTAATCATCGGCAGTATGCCTACGAGTCCGGCGGTTGGCAGAAATTTCTCGGCGAATTCCATTCTGTTTGTACTGATTAACGTTGAGTTGATTGGTTAGCGCGGGCGCTCAATACGTGAACAAAGACCGTTCGTCAGCAAATGTTTGTCACCGATTTGGACCAAACGAAACACAGTATAATGAGCGGTGTAACAGACCTGTTCAATACAAACAACAGACTCTGTTAATCAGCACATTAACTAACCATACCAACCGATTCGAGCCGCAATTAAATAGTAGTTAATCTTTACCAGTGCGCTTATTGACTCGCCTGCTGGCTGGAATTGTACGGTTCTTTTTGCTACACGTTGTGGAAAAATAAACGCCCTGGCATCTTAGAACTAAAATTTTCGTTGCGCCATGAAATCGATACTACTTTGCTTACTCCTGCTGGCGTTGGTCAACGCCGGTCAGGCACAGGACCGCATTGCGCTGCTGCGCGATACAACCCGGCTAGGCATTTCTCCATATGCCCTGCAACAACGGTATCCTTCGACGCATGCCCGAATTACGGCACGTCCGGGCAGCATGACCTCATCAAAACCAGGCGCATTCGACAATAAAGGAAAGCAGTTCCTCGATACATTAAACGCGGTTCAGCAGCGGTTTTTCCGCTTCATTGACGCCCGTAAAAAACGGTTGCCAGTCTTGGGGCTGGTCGTTGAAACGCAGGAGTATGTCAACGCTGACGGTACATACGACCAAGTGCTTTGTCATTTCCTGACCGACACGCTCTCCAGTGAGCAGGAACTGGCCTGTCTAACGCTGCTGGCCGAGTGGTATGCGGCTAACCCGTTCCCGCTCAAAAGCAAAGCCGGCTTCTGGCGTCAAAGCCACACGCAGTTGGGTTCAACTAAACAAAAACGAAAGATCATTCGAGGGCCGGGTACGATCAACACCCTGGCCACAGCCCGGCAAACCGATCGGCCCGATACCGTCAAGGTGCTGGCACTCAACCAGCTCGATTTAGTCAGCATTCCCGACATCGTCTACCGCTTTCCAAATCTGGAAGAACTCGACTTATCGACTAATCAGCTTACCCAGCTACCCGCCCGGCTGACGAGCGACCTGCCCCGGCTTCGGCGACTGAGCGTATTGCGCAACGACATTCCCGACGACAGTGTCTTCTTCACGAAAAACAAGCACCTCACCGCCCTCAATTTACAGGGCAACAAACTGACCCGTATTCCGTCGTCCGTACAGTTAAATCGTAAGCTAGAAAGCCTGTGGATGGGTAATAACAACCTGAGTGAACTGAATACCAGACCGCTCCATAGCCTGCGACGGCTCAACGATCTGAACCTGTACAATGCGGGTCTGAGTCGGATACCCGCGTCGATCAAGCGTCTGCGTCACCTGACCGTGCTCGATCTGTACTACAACAAGCTAACGACCTTACCGAAGCAACTGGGCAAACTGAAACGGCTCGATCAGCTGGCGCTGGCCTACAACGACCTGACCGAACTACCGCCGGCACTGGCTAAACTGAAACGGCTTCAACAGCTTTACGCGCACCACAACCGCATCAGTCAGTTACCGCCCGCGTTTACGCGCCTGCGTAACCTGCAAAAACTGGATCTTGGCAATAACTGGATCACGGTAGCCCCGCCCGTACTGGCCAGCCTGCCCGCCCTGTCTGACCTCGACATAGCTGGCAACAACCTGCAGGAATTTCCGACCGTGCTGTTTTCGATCAAACCCCTGAAGCGGGTTTATCTGGGCAGCAACCCACTGTTTGGTCAGGAGGCCATGAGTAGTCCGTACGCTCCGCAAATCCGGCAGCTCCAGGCCCGCCAAACCGAAGTGTTTTATTAGTCCATGTAGTTGTGTAGCCTGGACGTCCACGTCCGGGTGGACGCAAAGCGGCCTGTTAGCTGCCGCCTGCAACAGTTGCCCTGACGGGCACCCGGACGTGGACGTCCAGGCTACAGACCGCCGGTCTAGGCTACACCCACACACAAAAAAAACACCCTGGCTGGATAGAAAGTGAGGGGAAGGCTGTTAGCCCGGTAGTAACCGTTACGCTATGCAGGCTAATTCTCCCTCCCTCACTACCTCCCCCAATCGTGTTATGCTCTGGTCGGCCCTGCTGGCCGTGTACATTTTGTGGGGATCGACGTATCTGTTCATCCACTTCATGACCGAGCAGATGCCCCCGCTGTACATGGCATCGATGCGGTACATTGTGGCAGGTACACTTCTGTACAGCTACGCCCGGCTGACGGGTATGCCCCAGGCAACCCCCGTCGAATGGCGATCCGCCGGAATCGTCGGTGTGATGCTGCTGACTATTTCCAATGGCTTGCTGACGCTGGGCATTCAGTACATACCGACGGGGATGGCTGCCCTGCTGGGAGGAATGCTGCCCGTCTTTCTGCTCAGTCTCAACTGGTTTTCGTTTGGTCGTCAGCGCCCGTCCAACGCAGCGCTGATGGGCTTACTGCTTGGCGTTGTCGGTGTCTTTTTCCTGATCAAACCCGACCGACTACAGCCAGTAGGTGGCGCGCAGGCTAACCTGATCGGGTCGGCGCTCGTCATTGCTGGCAATTTTTCGTGGGCAATCGGTACGCTGCTCACGCCCCGACTGACGTTACCCAGCGGTCCTTTGTCGAGCGGTATTCAAATGCTGGTGGGTGGCCTGGTGTTGTTGTTTATCAGCCTGTGTCTGGAACCGGTTACCCCGCTTAGTATCTTCCAGGCTCCGCCGAAAGCCCTCGGCTCCATGCTTTATCTGGTCATTTTCGGGAGCATCATCGGCTTTTCGGCTTATTCGTGGCTGGCCCGCAACGCCCCGCCCCAACTCCTGTCGACTTACGCGTTTGTCAACCCGGTCGTGGCGATGCTGCTGGGCTCCCTTCTGGCGGGCGAACTCTTCTCCACACAGTCGCTCATCGGTGCCCTCATCATCCTCGCCGGCGTCGTCCTGATCACGGTGGGGAAGAAGTGATTGAATGACTGAGTGATAGAATGATTGAGTGGGTCTTACGCAAAACCCACTCAATCATTCTATCACTCAGTCATTCAACCGTTGGCGGAACGCCAACGCTCGACCAGCCGCCGTCGATAACCAGACTTTGTCCGGTGATGTGGCGCGACGCGGGCGAAAGCAGAAAAAGCGCAGCATTGGTAATGTCGTCTACCGTGCCGGGGCGTCCCATCGGGGTAATCCGCGACCAGGTCGGAATATAGTCAGGGTCGTCGAGTGTGCGCTCGGTGAGCGTGGCTCCGGGGGCAATGGCGTTGACGTTGATACCCAGGGGGGAAAAGTCGATCACCAGTTGCCGGGCCAGCATTTCCAGCCCCGCTTTGGTCATGCTGTAGACGGGCAGACCGGGGTGCGCGATATGCCCTACCACCGACGACATAAACAGCACACTACCACCACGACGACCGATTGTGTCGGCCTGCTGCCGCATCTGCATAGCCGCCCGCTGCGCCAGGAAAAAAGTACCGCGCAGGTTCAGATCAACAATTTTCTGGAAAGCCTCGGGCGTAGTCGTGAAAATATCGCCGAATACCGTAATACCTGCGTTGGCAATCGCCAGATCGACCGACCCGAACCGGTCGACCGCCGTATCGACCAGGCGCTGAACAAACGTCACGTCCGACGCATCGCCGGGACAGGCTTCACACAGCCCACCCGCTTGTCGAATGGCTTCAGCCGCTTGCTCAGCGACACTAGCGTCAAAATCGTTCAACAATACCTGCGTTCCCTGTTGGGCCAGCGCCTTCGCAATGGCAAAGCCGATACCGATACCGGCCCCGGTGATGATGGCCGTAGTTTTCGTTGTGGGTTGATTGGTCAGCATAAAGTAAGCAGGCGTATCGACAGGGTAAGGCCACTCCCGACGGGTTTTACTGCCTTACTGATCGCGGTAATCGTCCATCAGCCCTTCGGCCAGCCAGCTGGCGAGCGCCTGCCGGTTGCTGGCCAGCAGAAATCGCTTCTGATCCTGCCGGTTCTGAATATTTCCCAACTCGATAAACACCGTCGGGGCCAGGCTCTTACGGACCACGTACAGTTCACTGCGCGTGCTGACATTACCCACGTACGGGCGGCTCGGGCGATAGCGCCGATAATTCGCCAGAAAACGCTTGTGAATACGGTTGGCCAGTCGTTTGCCGACCGCACTGTTTTCGTGGTGGTAGAAAAATACGTCGATCATTTCCCCCCGGCTTCGACTATCGACATGAATGGTGACCAGCCGCTGATAGGCACCTTTGTGTTTGGCGTAGAGCCGATTGACGGCTGAGGTTGTCTGGTTAAGTCGCGCCAGTTGGTTGAGGGGTATACGCTGCCCGGAATACGATACCTCGTCGTTATCGAGTTTCAGCACGGCATCGTTGCGGACGCCATCGTTCGGGTCGCGGACCATCATGTATACCGTAGCCCCCTGTTGTTTAAGCAGTTGTGACAGACGCATGGTCACGTCGTAGGCATATTCATCTTCCGCCAGCCGGAAGCGCCCGTACCGACCGATCGCGCCGGGGTCAGGCCCGCCATGACCGGAGGCCAGGTAATAGACCGTACCCCGCAAGGATCTGGACCGGGTCAGGCGTTTGGTCGGGATGCGGTTCGCGGTTTTTCCTTTCTTCGAAACGATCTTGATGACCCGCCGTCGGACGACGATTTTCTGGCGTTTAGCCTTCCGGTCCTGCTTCGGCCGGACGCCTTTCGCAGGCCGTTTAGTGGCTTTGATCGCCTTTTTCGTCGCAGGCCGGTGTTTGTCGCGACGGATGTTCGACGGTCTGGAGGGAGTATGCCGTTCCGCCCCCATCGTTACCAGCATGGGCAACCCGCACGTCAGCAGGTACAGCAAAAGAAGAAAACGTATACGCAATGCAGCAACAGCTCAATGAAGCCGTAAAGCTATCGGTCAATGCGTTGCGGGCCAAGCGTACGCCCACATACCCTATCCAATGGGGACAGTTTTGTCGGAACGTGGACAAAAAAAGCGAACAGAGCCAATCCGTTCGCTTCGGTTATGTACTTCGTTACGGTAGTAATTTATTTCTGATCTGATGTCAGGCACTTTCTCCTCGACCGCCTAGTCTATTCCTCCGTGCCCAGGCACCAGATCAGAAACGAGTTATCATAGGTTACAGTAGATTAAGCAAGTGTCGATTCGACGCTTATTTCGGCGTTGAACAGTTTCGAAATCGGGCAGTTGTGTTCGGCATGGTCGACCAGCTCATCGAATTTCGCTTTGTCGAGACCCGGAACCGCTGCATCGAGTTTCAGCGCCGAGCTGGTGATGGCACCGTCCTGTAGGGTGATCGTACACTGAACGTCCAGCGTGTCGGCGGTGAAGCCAGCCTGCTGAATGTTGAAGGCCAGTTGCATGGCGAAACAACCCGCGTGGGCAGCCGCAACCAGCTCCTCAGGATTCGTGCCAACCCCATCTTCAAAACGCGTGTTGAACGAATACTGTGTCTTGTTCAGCACGGTACTGTCGGTTGTCAGCGACCCTTTGCCGTCTTTACCTGAACCAGCCCAATGAGCAGAAGCCTTACGTGCAATTTTCATAACTCTATAAACCGTTTTGTGGTAGTTGATTTGATAGGTCAAAGGTAAAACCGTCGATTCACCCGTTTTTTCACCTATGTTAAAAAGCGTCGAGCACCGTTATTCTTCCCGTCTATGAACGCTACGCAACAAGCCGTACTGCACCAGCACCTCCACCAGTTCGCCAACCTGTCCGAAGCCGATACGCAACTAGCCGATCCGTTCTGGCAGGTGCGCCACATGGCCCGCCCCGACCTGTTTACGTTCACGAATTCGGTCTGTCGGCAGCTGGGCTTTGTCCTGAAGGGATTCTTCCGGGTGTATTACGTCGACCCGCGCACGGAACAGGAGCACAACATGTACTTTCTGGCCGAACATACGTTTCTAACGTCACTGAAAGGGTTGTTGACGCAAACGACCTGCCCGTACCTGATCGAAGCGCTGGAGGACTGCGAACTGCTGGTCATCGACTACGAGCGGCTGTTGCAACTCTACGCCCAGTCGCACGCTTGGGAGCGCTTTGGCCGGTTGCTGGCCGAACAGTATTTCATGATCAACCAGAGTCGTTCGGAGAGCTTACTGACCCAGACAGCCGAAGAACGCTACGTCGACCTGCTCGACAATCACCCCGACATTCTGAACCGCGTATCGCTGGGTCATATTTCGTCGTATCTGGGGATCAAAGGGCCGTCATTGAGCCGCATCCGTGCCCAGGTCGCCCGACGGTAAACGTTTCAATAGCATTACGATAACAGGCGGGTATCGATAGCGAACGGTATGTTTTCAACAATCCGCACGGCGGTTTGAAAGTCGGGATGTAGCGTATGGATGAGGTAGTTGCGGGATCGACTGACGATAGCCGATGGCACAGACATAGTCAACACGCTGGGTTGCGAGAGCCAGTCTGTCAGATAAGTCTGTACCGATTCAACCTGCGTTTCTGCATGCCAGTCAGCGGGTAGGTCGGTCAACGACACGGCCCGATAGTCGTCAGGAATTTCCAGTACCAGTAACTGAAAAGCGGGCACAAAAGCCGGATTCAGGTGCGCAATAATCTCCAGCAGGGCCAGTTCGGGCGTGGCTGACGTATACAGAATAGGCACTCCCTTCGGATTCCATCGTCCACCAGCCCGGCGCGCGCCTTCCGCCGACAGCGGATCGTTGATGTACGCGCTTTTATATAAGCGATAGACAAACATCAGGCGTACACTCCGTACTCAATGCGGGTCAGCACATCGTCAACCAGCATGAAGCCACTGATTGTGTTCAGCAACGCAAGCGGTGGCTGATTTTTCAACTCCCGCAGCGGGTAGCGCAACCAGTTGGCTAACGCATCGGCCCGCCCGTCGAATACCAGCAGCCCGTGAGCGGCCAGATTTTCTAACAATAGCAACCGCTCCGACGAAGGGCTGTCCAGGAGTCCCTCACTCCGAAAGCGATGCAGGGTCCGTTCGGCGATTTGAAGAACAAAGGCCAGTTCCTTGAACGTCACGCCGAGCAGATTTGCCAATTGGTCGGCCTGCTGCGTATCAACCCGTTGTTGAGCCTGCTCGATAATTGTAAAGCCAGACGCGCGCTTAGGTTGGTAATTTGTGTGTTGTTGCCGGGAGATTGCAGTCATGGCTTCGGTCATTTCTACAAAGATAACTGCTTTTTAGCAACTATATCACTGCCAATTGACAACAGCGGTTTTATGGACAGGATTACAGGATTAGCAGGATCGTCTTATTAATTGAAATCCTGACAATCCTGTAATCCTGTCCATAAACCTTAATGACTGTCGCGTCGGACTTCGCTGCCGGAGCCGCCCTTTAAAAAGTCAAAGTCGGCCCCTTCGTGCGCCTGCGTGACGTGCTGAATGTACAGATTCACGTAGCCCCGCCCGTAGCCGAGGTCAGGCGCGATAAACTGCGACCGGCGTTCGGTCAGTTCGTCGTCCGATACGTGCAGGTGCAGGCTGCGATTTTCCACGTCGAGCGTAATCAGATCACCGTTTTGCACCAGCGCGAGGTTGCCGCCAACCGCCGATTCCGGAGACACGTGCAGGACCACCGTACCGAAGCCCGTACCGCTCATGCGTCCATCAGAGATACGGACCATGTCGTGTACGCCCAGCGCCAGAATTTTAGCGGGTAGCTGCATGTTACCTACTTCGGGCATACCGGGATACCCCTTCGGCCCCACATTTTTCAGCACCAGCACACTGTCGGGGTCGACGTCGAGCGCGGGATCGTCGATACGGGCTTTGTAATCGTCGATGTTTTCAAACACCACCGCCCGGCCTGTATGCTTCATCAGCGCCGGCGTAGCCGCCGAGGGTTTCAGCACAGCCCCGTTCGGACACAGATTCCCGCGCAGCACGGCAATGCCCGATTCCGGTTTGAACGGCTTCGTGATACTACCAATAACCGCCGGATCATAGCATTGCGCATCGGCGCAGTTCTCACCGATCGTATGACCATTCACCGTCAGCGCATCGGTATGAATGAAGTTTTCCAGTTCACGGATTACGGCGGGCAAACCACCAGCATAGAACAGGTCCTCCACAAAGTGCTCGCCCGACGGTTGCAGGTTGGTTAGCAGCGGAATCTGGGCAGAAAGTCGGTCGAAATCATCCAGCGACAGCTCGACACCGACGCGACCCGCAATGGCCGTCAGGTGCAGAATGAAGTTGGTCGACCCACCTAGGGCCGCGTTAATCATAATGGCGTTTTCGAATGCTTTACGGGTCAGGATTTTCGAGGGCGTCATGCCTTCGCGTACCAGTTCGACCATGCGCGCCCCCGTCAGATGCGCCAGCACTTTCCGACGCGAATCGGCGGCCGGAATCGTCGCGTTGTCAGGCAACGCCAAACCCAGCGACTCGACCATAGCCGCCATTGTCGACGCGGTTCCCATCACGGCGCAGTGCCCCTGCGAACGGGCCATTCCCGCTTCGGCCGCTACGAACTCGGCCTGACTCATCTCACCCATTTTGAACGCTTCGGCAAAGCGCCAGAGGTCACTCGTACCGATTTTGCGGCCCTGAAAACGACCGGCCAGCATCGGTCCGCCCGACACGACCATCGTCGGAATGTCGACACTGCACGCACCCATCACCAGCGAAGGCGTCGTTTTGTCGCAGCCGCACATCAGAATGACACCGTCGAGCGAGTTACCCCGGATACTTTCTTCGACGTCCATACTGGCCAGGTTCCGAAACAGCATGGCCGTCGGCTTGATCTGGCACTCCCCCAGCGACATCACCGGAAATTCCAGCGGAAAGCCCCCGGCTTCCCAGACACCCCGCTTGATGGCTTCGGCCAGTTCACGAAAGTGGGCGTTGCAGGGCGTCAGTTCCGACCAGGTATTACAAATTCCGATGACGGGTTTCCCTTCGAATTCGTGGTGCGGGAATCCCTGATTTTTCATCCAGGCGCGGTAGATGAAGCCGTCTTTTCCGGTGCGGCCAAACCAGTCCTGCGAGCGTAAAGGCATTGGTAGTCAGTTTGTCGTGGGCAGGGTGTACTTTCCAGGTTAGTCCTATCCCGGTTTTTGCGCACAACCCACTGTCGTAAAGGTAGGCAACGGCTCCTTTTTACTTTGCCTAACGAGTAATCCGCCAACCCTACTTTCCCGATGCCGTATGGAACCTGCTAACCCATTGCTCGCTCTGCTTGGCTTTGCAACCATCGCCATTTTCCTGCTGCTGATCATCACCAAGCGGTTGTCGGTCAATACAGCGCTGGTGCTGGTGCCGCTGGCGATGGGGGTCCTGGCTGGTTTTTCGCCCAAGGAACTCGGCGAGATGATTCTGGCGGGTATCAAACAGGTAGCCCCAACGGGTATCCTGCTGATGTTCGCCGTGCTTTACTTCGCCACCATGCTCGACGCCGGCCTGTTCGATCCGGTCATTGCCGCCATTATTCGCTATGTACAGGGCGACCCGCTCAAAGTCATCGTCGGCACGGCTATCCTAACAATGATCGTTCACCTCGACGGCGACGGTACGGCTACGTTCATGATCGTAATGTCGGCTTTTCTGCCCATCTACCGGCAGTTGCAGATCAATCGGCTGGTGTTGCCGGGCATCGTAGCCCTGAGCGTAGGGCCGTTGCACCTGGTCCCCTGGTCGGGCACGTCGGCGCGGGCTATTTCGACGCTTAAAACCGATGCCGCTCACCTTATTGCGCCCAATATTCCGGCCATTCTGGCGGGCATTGTCTGGGTGTTGGCCGTAGCGTACTGGTTTGGCCTGAAAGAGCGGAAACGACTCGGCATCAATGCGCTGACCTTTGTTCACCGCGATAACCTGACCGATGCGCAGCGGCAGCTTCGCCGGCCCAGACTGGTCTGGCTCAACGCCATACTAACGATTGGGCTAATTCTCACCTTGATGAAAGGCTGGGTACCCGCCCCGGCCCTGTTTGTCACGGCAAGCGCGCTGGCACTGCTGATTAATTACCCAAAGCTGAGCGAACAACAGCAGGTGTTACGCGCCCACGGCAACAACATCTTCATGGTGTCGAGTATGATCTTTGCCGCCGGGGTATTTTCGGGCATCTTGACAGGTTCCAAGATGATCGACGCCATGGCTGGCTCGCTGGTATCGGCCATCCCGGCACAGCATGCCGCCTGGCTACCAACGCTGACAGCCGTTACGAGTATGCCCGCCAGCCTGCTCTTCACGCCCGACGCCTATTACTTCGGTGTCATTCCTATCGTGAGTCAGTCGGCCGCGCAATTTGGTATCGACCCCCTCGAAATCGGACGTGCCGCCTTGCTGGGACAGATGACCGTTGGTTTCCCGGTTAGTCCACTCACCGCGTCCACCTTTCTGCTGGTCGGGCTGGCCGAGGTCGACCTGGGCGACCACCAGCGATTTACCCTCAAGTGGGCATTCGGCACCACACTCGTCATGACCATCGTAGCGTTGCTAACCGGCTCTATTCACCTATGAAACAGCGCATTCGTATTGGCTGTGCCGCCGGCTTCTCCGGCGACCGCCTAGAACCCGCCCTGCTGCTAACCCAACACGGGCAACTGGATTATCTGGTGCTGGAATGTCTGGCCGAACGTACCATTGCCCTGGCGCAGAAACGCAAACGCCACGACCCTACGCAGGGCTACGATCCGTTGCTGGAACGGCGACTGGAAGGGCTATTGCCCCTACTGCTGGCTAACAACGTCCGGCTGATTACCAACATGGGGGCGGCTAATCCGTTGGCTGCTGCTGAAAAAATTGCCGCCATCGCCCGGCGACTGGGCCTTTCGGTCACTATCGCCGTGCTGACGGGCGACGACGTATTCGATCAGCTGTCAGGGGATGAGACAGCGCTGGAAACCGGTCAGCCGTTATGCGCGTCCGGGCCTTTATTATCAGCCAACGCTTATCTGGGCACCGACGCTATATTACCGGCGCTGGCTACCGACGCGCAGATTATCATCACCGGTCGGGTAGCCGATCCGTCGCTGTTTGTTGCCCCGTTGGTGTATGCCTTCGGCTGGCCACTGACCGACTGGGACCGGCTTGGTCAGGCTACGGTGGTGGGGCATCTGATGGAATGCGCCGGACAACTGACAGGCGGCTACTTTGCCGATCCAATTCGAAAAGACATACCGGACATGGCACACCTTGGCCATCCCTTCGTCGACGTCACGGCTGATGGCATGGCGGTTTTCGGCAAAGTCGCCGGTACAGGCGGAAAGCTGAGTTTGGCGACGGCGAAGGAACAACTGCTCTACGAGGTTATGGACCCCGGCCAATACATTACGCCCGACGTGGTAACCGACTTTACGCAGGTACGCTTGCTAGAAACCGGGCCCGACCAGATTAGCGCGACGGGCGGGCGGGGCAACAGCCGCCCGGACACCTTGAAAGTAAGTGTGGGCTACGACGGCGGTTTCATCGGCGAGGGCGAGATTTCCTACGCAGGTTCGAATGCACTGGGTCGGGCCGAGTTAGCCGGCAGCATCATACAGGAACGGTTGCAGGATCAGTTCAGCGACCTGCGTATCGACTACATCGGCAGCACGTCTGTTCACCGTACCAACTTTAATCAGCCCCCCGCCCCCTACGAGATTCGATTACGGGTAGCGGGCCGGGCCACGACCGCGCAGCAGGCGGCACTGGTCGGCGAAGAAGTCGAAGCCCTGTACACTAACGGACCAGCAGGTGGCGGGGGTGCCCGAAAATACGTCCACGAAGTCGTCGGGATTGTATCGACATTACTCGACCGCAGCCAGATAAACCCACAGATTACGTTGATCGACGCATGAGTATCAAACTGTATGACATTGCCCACAGCCGGGCCGGCGACAAAGGCAATACGCTGACCCTGTCGCTGATTCCGTACGATCCGGCCGACTATCCACTCCTGCGCGACCGCGTAACGGCCGAAGTCGTACAGACGCATTTGCAAACAATCGTCACCGGTCCCGTCACACGCTACGAGCTGCCGAATCTACCCGCGCTTCATTTCGTCTGCCAGCAGGCACTGACCGGCGGAGTAACGACGTCGTTGACGATGGACACGCACGGAAAAAGTCTCAGCTACGCCCTGCTCGAACTGTATATCGACGCCTAAGTTACTGAGCAGCTAAGCAGGCTTCCGGTCGGAATGCCCTAGCGGTTTGTCGGGGGCAACGGCGTCGCGGACGAGTTGCTTCAACTCTTTGATGTCGGGAAACCGACCGGCCGTTTTTCGGTCGAAAATAACCTGTTCATCGACCCGCACCGAAAAAAGACCACTGGTTTCCGACGGCTGTAGCAGCACCCCGTGTACATCGTCGGTGAAGGTGGTAAGCAGTTCCTGCGCCATCCAGGCTGAACGCAGCAGCCAGCCGCATTTAGGGCAATATTCAAGGGTTATCGTTGGTTTCATACGCTGTTTCAGGAGATTATAGACAACCTGTCGAACGGCTGTGGAACGAGTCGTCTGGAATGGACAAAACCAGTCGTCTCTCGTATCCGTCTGACGATCCTGGCACTAAACTGGTGGTTTTCAACGTTAAGACCCTAATACCATCTATAAACTGTTTTGCTTAAACGAGTTGGACTTTCGGTATTGATGGCCGCCCTGCGCCCGTCGCTTACCATTGCCGCCAAGTTAACGGCGGCCCCCGTTTTACCTCCTAATCTGGCTTCAGCCAATCAGACTGTTTCGGCCGATGCCACGGCCACCCGGCTTATTCCAGTCACTACCAAACCGGAACTTCCCCTGCTGGATGTTGACTTCTGTGGCGAATGTATGCCGTTTCACCAGAACGAAGTAGTAAGTCGCTGGAAACATGTGTTCACACTGTTTCGCCCGCAGGCCCGCTCGCTCGACGCTCTTCGCGAACGCGCCGACGCTTTCTTCCCGATCATCGAACCGATTATGGCGAAGTACGACATTCCCGACGATTTCCGGTACGTCCCCATTGCCGAGAGCGACTTGCAGCCTCGTGCTGTCTCGCGGGCAGGTGCCGCCGGTTACTGGCAGTTGATGCCCGGCACGGCCCGCGCGCTGGGCCTGAAAGTCGGCAAAGGTGTCGATGAGCGGTTCAACGCCAAGAAAGCAACCGAAGCCGCCTGCAAATACCTACGGTCGCTATACAACCAGTTAGGCTCCTGGTCGCTGGTAGCTGCTGCGTATAATGCGGGGCCGGGTCACCTGAAAAACCAGCTCCGGCGCAACGGCAAAGCCGATTATTACAGCATGACACTCCCCCGCGAAACCCGCTACTACCTCTTCCGGGTGCTGGTCTACAAAGAAGTGATGTCGCGCCCCAGCGATTATTCCGCGTTTCTGTCGCCAATGCCGCAGGCGGCCTAGCGGTTGAATGATGGAGTGATAGAATGATTGAATGGTGCTAGTCCGTTTAGTTGGCCGACTAACCAGCTTTTCTATTGTCAGCTTCCACACGACCGACAGTTGACTGACTGAGTGATTGATTAACTGAATCGTTTTCGCCAGTTTATTCAATCATTCAGTCACTCTATCATTCAACTACTCCCCATTATATTTGCAGGTGCAAACTTCCGGGCAGTCAAATCAGTTTACTACCCTGCCGACGTCCCGTTTGCTTACTCTGCTCCTGAATGCTATCCGATACAAAAGCGTCTCCCGCCCCGCCCCCCGAGAAACCTGCCGAACCGGGACGGCTCACCCGCCTGTTTCTATCGCTGGCGGATGTAGCATCATTTGTGGGGCGATTTTTTCGGGAGGCCTTTCTACCCCCTTACGAATTTGGTGAGATCGTCCGGCAGTGCTACGAAGTGGGCTACCGATCCCTCCTGCTGATCTCGACGACCGGTTTCATCACAGGTATCGTCTTTACCAACCAATCGCGCCCATCGCTGTCTGAATTTGGCGCTACCTCCTGGCTTCCCTCACTGATCGCGATTGCCATTGTACGAGCGCTGGGACCGCTCGTTACGGCGCTGATTGCCGCCGGAAAAGTGGGATCGAGCATCGGTGCCGAGCTGGGCTCGATGAACGTTACCGAACAGATCGACGCGATGGAAGTGTCCGGCACCGACCCGTTCAAGTTTCTGGTCGTCAGCCGCGTGCTGGCTACGTCGTTTACCATTCCGATTCTGACGTTCTACACCATTTTTGTTGCGCTGATTGGGGCCTTTATCAACGTCAACGCCAACGAGCAGACCAGCTTCCCGTCGTTTATGCAGGAAGTATTCGGTGCCGTTACGTTTCTCGACATCTTCGCGTCGCTGTTCAAATCCATCTTTTTTGGCTTTACGATCGGTATAGTTGGTTGTTACAAAGGCTTCCACTCATCGAAAGGTACCGAAGGGGTTGGCAAAGCCGCCAATGCGGCCGTTGTTACCTCGATGTTTCTCATCTTTATCGAAGAGCTGCTCGCCCTTCAGATCATCAGCGCCCTGCGGGGAAGCTGATATAAATGCATGAATGATAGACTGACTGAGTGATTGAATAAGCTGACGCAACAAAAGCTTTCAATTCGCATTTCATTCTTTTATTCAATCATTCTATCATTCACTCATTCAACCTATGGCCTCCGAAGCTGTCATTGTTATCGAAAACCTGCGAAAGTCGTTTGGCAATCTTCACGTATTGCAGGGCGTCGATCTGACAGTTAATCAGAACGAAAACGTGGTGGTGCTGGGGCGGTCGGGAACGGGTAAGTCGGTGTTGATCAAGATTCTGGTCGGGCTGCTAAAACCAGACTCCGGCTATGTGTCGGTACTGGGTCAGGAAGTTGAAACGCTGAAAGGGCGTGAACTCGATCAGTTTCGGCAGAAAGTCGGCTTTTCGTTTCAGAACAGCGCGCTCTACGACAGCATGAGTATCCGGGAGAACCTGGAATTTCCGCTGGTGCGTAACGTGCGCAACCTGAGCCGGGCCGAGATCGACCGGGCCGTCGAAGAAGCGCTGGACGACGTAGGGCTGAGTCAGACCATCAATCAGATGCCGTCGGAACTATCGGGGGGACAACGTAAGCGCATCGGTATCGCCCGCACGCTGATTCTCAAACCCGAGATCATGCTGTATGACGAACCCACCGCCGGACTCGACCCCATCACCTGCATCGACATCAACAACCTCATCAACGAAGTGAAAGAACGTTACAAGGCAACGTCTATCATTATTACCCACGACCTTACCTGCGCCAAAGCGACCGGCGACCGGGTAGCGATGCTGCTCGATGGCAAGTTTGAACGCGTCGGTACCTTCGACGACGTATTCGCGGATTCCGATGAACGCGTTCAACAGTTTTACAATTACAACTTTGTGAATTAAACCAGTCACCCACACGGGTAGTTTTCCTCTTACCGGGCAGCATACCGCCGTCCAATAACCTATTCACTACGCATCAACTCGAATGAGTGCAGAATCAAACAAACGCTCGGTCACCGTCGGCATCTTCGTCCTGGTAGGGCTCGTCATTTTCGTAGCCGGCGTCTTTGTGCTGGGCGGTCAGCAGAAACGCTTCACCCGCAGCCTTCGCATCATGGCCGTTTTTAACGACATCAGTGGTCTGAAAGTCGGCAATAACGTCTGGTTTTCGGGCGTGAAGATCGGAACCGTCAAACGCATCAGCTTCTTCGGCAATTCACAGGTCGAAGTCGACATGGACGTTGAGCAGAGTTCGCAACAATACATCCGCAAAGACGCGAAGGCGACCATCGGCTCGGACGGGCTGATTGGTAACAAAATCGTCGTTATTCAGGGTGGCACCATCAGCCACCCGGAGATTGAAGAAGGTGATCGGTTACAGACCGTAGCTGCGCTTAGTTCCGATCAGATTCTGGAAACGTTGCAGGAAAACAACCGGAACCTCGTGCGTGTCACGCAGGATTTCAAGGCGCTGGTCGGCAACATCCGGCGCGGTAAAGGCACCGTCGGCGCGGTGCTGACGGATTCGCTGGTGGCCAACAACTTCAAGATGGCGATGGCAAACCTGGAAAAAGCGTCGGTCAATACCGCAGCGATTACCGGCTCGGTATCGCGTTTTGCGTCAAAGCTGAACACGAAAGGTACGCTGGCAAATGAACTGGTTACCGACACGACTATTTTCCGCCGACTCAGCCGGTCGGCCAACAAACTGGAAAACGTCGCCAGTAATGCCGACAAAACTGTTGGGACGCTGGGGCAGGTATCGCAGAACCTGAATCGGGCATCGGAGAAACTCAACAACAACAACAGTCCGTTGGGCGTACTGCTCACCGACCAGGAAACGGCAACCAACCTGCGTATCACGCTGCGTAACCTGAACGAAGGAACGCGCTTGTTGAACGAGGATTTGAAGGCGGCTCAGAACAACTTCCTGTTGCGTGGCTACTTCAAGAAAAAAGCGAAGGAAGACGAAAAGCGTAAAGCCGACAGCACGGACGCTTCGCAGAAGTAACCCTTTATACAAACTGCTGCCACGACAGCAACCCAATTGCCAGCACGGCCAATCCGAGTCCTATCCGGTTGGCCGTGTTTAGTTTTTCGTGAAAAAAGATCCCGGCAACGGCGGCTGCGACCAGAATAACGCCGATGTTATACAACGGGTAGACAAACGCACCATTCCCCCGGAAAGCCGACAGGGCCAGTAACAGCGTGTAAAAACTCAGGAAGTTTGGCACACCCAGCGTTACGGCCCCCAGCAGACTCTTTGCCTGCAATCGTATTTCCCCCCGCACCAGCCGGACGAGCAACATCACGGCACCAGCCGCAATCGCACCAATCACCATCGTCAGGGTTACCTGCACGGTTTTGTCCGCCGACGGAATGTAGTGGATGTTCATGTAGTTGATCGTCGTATTTGTTCCGCCGTAGCACAGAAACACGGCGATCGGCAATAGCACGGCCCCCAGACTTTTCGGTTGCCCAGCGGTAGCCGCGTCCGGAGTAGCCGGGCGATACGTGCTCAGGGCTACGGCAACAATGGCCAGTGCCAGTCCCACGTAATTCAGGGCATCGAAGCGCATGGAGTTACCATCGCTGAAGATGAACAGGCTGAAACAGACCGGAATGACGAGCGACAGATTATTGGCCAGCGACGTCACGGTGATGCCCATGCGCTGCGTCGACGCGCCCGACAGCAGGAACGTTACGATAAAGCCTACACCCAGCCCCAACGCCATCCAGGTCCAGGTCTGGCTAAAGTCGATAGTAAACACTTGTCCAGCCGGTAACAGCAGCCAGCCCGTCAGGAAACAGACCGGATAGTTGAATACGATCGCCTGGAACGTATCGACGTTATAGCGCGGGAACAAGCGAAAATTAAGCAGTAACAGTACCGACAGCAGTACGCTCAACAGTAAGAAAAGCATTGACAAACGGATTGTAAAGGGCCGTAAAAATAGCAGTCTGCCCGTGAATAGCGCAGGGCGCGCGGTAGCCAATTACCAAACAGATAGCGCCTAACCGAGTTGTATTTGGGTACACAATTCTGTTTTTACCCAATATCACTACGCTAATTACGTGCTTATGGATAGTTATACTGCCGTCAGTATACTGGTGGCGCTCGGTGCGATGCTGTCGTATATAAACCTCCGTTTCGTTCGCCTGCCGGGCACGATCGGCATCGTCGTGTTAGCAGCCGCCGTTACGATTATATCGCTGATACTGAGAAACATATCGCCAACATTCGCGGAAGCCCTGCGCGACATCACCGAGCGCATCGACTTTTCCCGTACGCTTCTGGAGATCATGCTGGGCTTCCTGCTTTTCGCAGCTGCCCTTCAGGTCGATTTCGATGATTTGAAAGCCCAGTTCAGGCCCGTACTGGTTCTGGGAACCGTTGGCGTCATTTTGTCGACCGTCCTGTTTGCCTTTGGGTTTCTGTTCCTTACCCGCGCACTGGACATCGACATGCCGCTCATCTTCTGTTTCCTGTTCGGCGCTCTGATTTCCCCGACCGACCCGGTGGCCGTGGGGGCCGTTCTACGTCAGTCGCCCATTCCACGGCGGCTCGAAACGATCATCACCGGTGAATCGCTGATTAATGACGGTGTAGGACTGGTGCTGTTTGTGTCGTTGCAGGAAGTAGCCGACCCGAATGTCGACTTTCACTTTTCGGATGCGATACTGCTGTTTGCCCGTGAGGTAATCGGTGGCATCACGCTGGGGCTCGCCCTGGGCTACGTCGCTTACCGACTGATTAAGGCTACCGACGATTTTCAGACCGTCGTGCTGTTATCACTGGCGCTGGTCATGATCCTGTCGGTGTTTACGAGTGCCGTTCACGCATCGGTACCACTTGCCGAAGTAGCAGCCGGTCTCTTCCTGGGCACCCGCCTGCCCGACTCCAAAGCGGAGAACTCACCCAAAGCCTATCTGAACCGGTTCTGGCACCTGATCGACGAGATCCTGAATACCATTCTGTTCGTCATGATCGGTTTACAGATCGTCGTGCTGCCATTTTTGTCGAACTACCTGGTTATCGGCCTGCTCAGCATTCCGCTGATGGTACTGGCCCGTGGCCTGAGCATCGCCTTACCCTTTCTGCTTCAGTTCCGGCGGGAGAAACAGACGCCCGGTAGCCTGCGTATCCTGACGTGGGCGGGTCTGCGGGGCGGTATTTCGATCGCCTTGGCACTGTCGCTGCCCGACTCATCGCACAAAGAGCTAATTCTGGCGAGCTGTTACTGTCT
The DNA here is from genome assembly GCF_003002825.1 of Spirosoma oryzae. Taxonomy (GTDB): domain Bacteria; phylum Bacteroidota; class Bacteroidia; order Cytophagales; family Spirosomataceae; genus Spirosoma; species Spirosoma oryzae. The sequence goes on from NZ_PVTE01000009.1 coordinate 39,102, forward strand.
GGTGCTGTTCTCCATCATCGGGCAGGGACTTACGCTGGGACCACTGGTAACGTCGGTAGCGCAGCCCAAACAGGCAGAAGCCTAGCCAGCTGTAGGTCAAGCTACCTGCGGCTGCGTGTACCCGCACAAGCGTATTCTAAACATTCCCTACAGGCTAAGGTTGATTTACTGATAATTGCCAAAGCCTAATTAATCAGCGCAACAATGAAAAAGGTAGTCTTATTGGCCTTCCTGATAGCCGGTGGCCTGACCGTACAATCGTGCGGAAGTGAAAAGAAAGACAGCACCGAACGGGCTGAAGACATGAACGAGCAGAAGGTCGACGACAAAATGACGTCTGTCTCGGAAGACGGGACGGAGTTTGCCGTCAAGGCCGCTAATGGTAGTATGCTGGAAATAGCCGCTGGCAAAATGGCTGAAGAAAAAGGAACGAGCCAGGCTGTTAAAGACTTCGGCGCTATGATGGTCAAGGACCACGGTAAAGCCAGCGAAGAGCTGAAAAGCATTGCGACCAGTAAGAACATCACCCTGCCCAGTACGATGGGGGAAGAACAGCAGAAACACGTCGACGAACTCGCCAAGTTATCGGGGAAAGAGTTCGACAAAAAATACGTCGACATGATGGCTGACGATCATGATGACGACATGGATATGTTCGATAAGGCGTCGAAAGACCTGAAAGATCCCGAGCTGAAAGCCTTCGCTACGCAGACGGCATCGGTTGTCAAGGGCCACCTGGAGCGGATCACCACGATCAAGAAAGACATGAAATAGGTCCGTCGTTTGTCGTCAGTGGTTCGTAGTCGATGGTTATTGCGAACACGTGCGGTGACAACCATAAACACGAAAAAGGACGCGGGCAATCAGTCGGCGTCCTTTTTTTGGTTTACTTCACCTGATGAGGCTTCTGAACCGACTTTTATGGATTACCGCTGGTAGTCAACTACTGCTGGTATCCGCTGCGGTTGGGCAGCGCAGCGTGGCCCTGTCGGCAGTTGTCGCGCCGACCTACACGACCACGAATTACGCCCGGCAAACGCTATACCCTACCAGCGACGGGCAGATTGTCGAACCCGTACACCTGGCGGGGCATCGTGGTGCAACGGGCTTCACCATTGGCGGCTCCCTACTGTACACCTACGCTCCTGGCTGGACGTTCAGTACGGGTTTGTTGTATCGGCAGTCGAGCATGCGACAGGAGCGGCTGCCCATAGCCGGCGAAGGCTCTACGCGGGTTAGCAGCCGGTCAATCCGCCTGCCGGTCGCGATCAGTTATCGACCGTCGTTAAAACCGCTGTCGCCTTATTTTTCCCTTGCCCTGCTCACCGACTTACCACTAGCGACACGCCTGCTGGCGACCCGGAATGGTGAACCGACGCAGCAGCTACGCGTTCGGAACACGCTCAACCCAACGTTTTCGGCCCAGCTTGGCGCAGGTGGTTATTGTCAGCTCACCGATCGGTACGCTCTGATTGTCCAACCTACCCTTGCCTACACCATCGGCCGTTTTGGGGGAGCCACCGCCTTCAGCCCTTCGTTTGAACTGGGGCTACAGCTACAAGCCGTGTATCGGTTGTAGCTAATCGGTTTACGGTTTACCTCATCAAACAGTGGTAATGCTCATGTAGCGACCACCGTAAACCGAAAACTGAATACCGTAAACCGGCTTACATCTTCCCTTCGGCCTCCCACCGCATGCGGTATGCGTTCATGGCAGTGTGGCCTAGCTGGTCGATCAGGCGATAATTGGCGACGATACCTACCGCAGCCCCGATGCCCGGTATCAGCTGTGCCATTTTTACCAGATCGATGTAATCGCGGTATTCCTGCTGGAACGTTAGCCAGTCGAACTGATTGATGTCGACGGGAAGTTGGGTACTGTGCGCGGGCCAGTTGGCGATGTGCTGGTACACGACCTGCCGGCGCTCCTGACTCGAAAAGGCCAGTTGAAAGACGTAGAGCATAAACACCCGTTCGCGGTAGTCGCGGGTGGTGTAGCCGTACAGCGCGGCAATCTCGAACAGCAGCTTCATCTTCAGGCCCATCAACAGCGGAAAATCGGCCAGCCCCATCAGCAGGCCACCCGCCCCCGTGACGCCCCCTTCGGCCGCACCCGCCCGCTTGTAGAAGTCGATACGGGCCACGACAGTCATTTCACGCTGTGGTAGTGTCTGCTCCAGTACGGGCGGTTTGTTCAGTGCTTCGGCCCCAAACAGCATGGCCCGCGTCATCTGTTTGATAGCCGCCGTCACTACCTGATGCACGCGACGCGGAATCAACCGGTTGACCCTACGCTGTACGGCCGACGAAACACGTCCGAAGGCCGAGGGATTACGCTGCATGTCCTGTTGCCACTGGGTCAACTCGCTGCGGACCGATTCTTCGTACGATGACATAGCGGATAGCTGCTCAAAAAGGTGTAGTTTCGTCATGCTAAACCGACAACGCGGCTGTTTGGTGCGTTTGTCAGTGGCTTGTCTCGTCTATGCCGACCTATACAAAATTTGGGGTATTGCTGGTAGCCGCCGGGCTGGCGTATGCCTGTAGTTCAGCGCCCGCTTCCACCACCGACCAGCAGCCGCACCTGACAGCAGCGGCCGCACCGGCATTGCCCGACAATCCGCTTTACAACGAACTGGGCCTGAAGGAAGCTGGTCTGGCGCAGACAATCTTCGAGTACGCAGTCACGGGTCGACGTAATCTCGGTAATCGGCACCCCATGCTGACCATCGCCGACATGAGTCAGCCCTCGACGCAGAAGCGGCTGTACGTCATCGATCTGAAAGCGCGGAAACTGCTGTTCAACACTTACGTTGCGCACGGTCGTAACTCGGGCGGACTCGTACCGGAACGTTTTTCCAATACGCCGTCATCCTGGCAAACCAGTCTGGGCTTTTACCGCACGTTGGGTACGTACATGGGCAAACACGGCCTGTCGCTACAGCTGAAAGGACTGGAGAAAGGCTTTAATACCAACGTACAGGACCGAAACATTGTGCTGCATGGAGCCAACTACGTCTGTGAAGATACCGTGCGCCTGAAAGGGCGACTGGGTTGGAGCGAAGGCTGCCCCGCCGTACCGTACGCCCTGTCGAAACCGATCATTCTGGCCGTTAAAGACGGTTCCTGCCTGTTTGTGTACGCCCCTAACGAAGATTACCTGAAAAAATCTGTCTACTTAAACGTAGCCAAAGACACTTTGTAAGGTTTTCGGTTTACGGTATACTAGTTTACGGTGGCTGGTTTTATCACAGCCTTCGTACCCGCCGGGTGCCGTAAACCGTGTACTATAAACCGAAAACCGTATTACGTGGATATTTACCTGGTTCGCCATACCGAAGTGGCCGTGGGGCGTAGCGTCGCCTACGGACAGTCGGACGTGGCATTAAGCGAGTCGTACGCCGAGCAACGCGATCATCTGATCCGTCATCTACCCCCGGCACCGGCCGTTATTTTCACCTCACCCCTCTCCCGTTGTCGCCGGCTGGCCGACGATCTGGTAAAGTCGCTGACGACAGGTAGCTCCATCGAAACGGCACCGGGTCAGACGGCACTTGCCGGTACCCACCGCCCCCTTGTCCGATCCGACGACCGGCTGAAAGAGTTTTTCTTCGGTGACTGGGAAATGACCCCCTGGACTGACATCGACGCTGATGCCCTTGCCACCTGGCGCTCGGATTTCGTTACGATTCCAACGCCCAACGGCGAAAACTTCGGCGATTTGTCGGCGCGGGTGCGGGCGTTCTGGCACGATAGCATACTCCCCCTGACCCAGACAGGCCACAATCGGCCGGTACTTGTCGTGTCGCACGGCGGGGTAATCCGAACGTTGCTTTGCCTGTTTCTGGACCTGCCCCTACAAAACGCGTATCGGCTCAACCTCGATTATGGTGCGGTGTCAAAAGTCACGCTGACCGGCTCTTCGGCCACCGTTCAATACATCAACCGATAACAGTAACGCATGGTTGTCATAGTTGATTTGAGCTGACGCACGTAGAGACGCAATCGCACCGGCGACCCGGCCTTTGCGTCTCACCTACCGGATGGTTTTGGATGACGCGAAGGGTTGAGCCGAAACATATAACCAATGGTTTTGGATGACGCGAAGGAGACGCAAAGGCCGGGTCGCCGGTGCGATTGCGTCTCTACACACACCGGATGGTATACCTAATTATTTAACCGGATGAACCCACCGTCGAGGGGGTAATCGCAGCCGGTGACGAAACCCGCTTCATCGGAGCAGAGATACAGGGCCAGGGCACCGACTTCCTGCGGTTGCGCCATACGACCGATGGGCTGCGTTTTCGACAGCTTGGCAAACATCTCGTCTTCCTGACCAGGGTAGTTTTTCGCCAGAAAACCGTCGACAAAGGGCGTATGCACCCGCGCCGGGGAAATGCAGTTACAGCGAATATTGTCGGCCAGGTAATCTTTGGCTACCGACAACGTCATCGTCAGCACGGCCCCTTTACTCATCGAATAGGCAAAACGATCCGGGATGCCGACCGACGAAGCCACCGAGGCCATGTTCAGGATAACCCCGCCCCCGGCCGCTTTCAGGTGCGGAATGGTCGCGTACAGGCAGTTGTAAACACCTTTGACATTGATGCGGAAAATCCGGTCGAAATCGGCTTCGGCTGTCGTGTCGGCTTTCCCGACGTGCGCCACCCCCGCGTTATTAACCAAAATGTTTACCGGCCCATCGGCTGCGATCTGTCCGATCACATCGATCACCTGCGCCTGATCCGACACATCGACAGTATGCGCCTGAGCGTTTCCACCCTCGGCCCTGATCGACCCGACAACCTGCTGAGCAAGCTGCTCATTGAGTTCAAGGATGTGTACCGTTGCACCCGCTTTGGCAAACGCCTGCGTAATCGCCAGCCCGATACCGCTGGCCCCACCCGTAACGATGGCCGTTTTGTTTTCTAAGGAGAACATAATGAAGGATAGAATGATTGAGTGATGGAATGACTGAATGGGCTGACGCGTAGCATTCAATCATTCGATCACTCAATCATTCGAAAGTTAAAGTGAAACGCCCCGCTTCCAGGGGATAAAGTCGTCCTGACCGAGTTGTTCGGCTTTGGTAATTTCTTCGCCGGACGCCAGCCGGATAATGTATTCCAGCAGGTTGTCGGCACTTTGCTCGATGGTTTGCTCGCCGTCGATGATGGGTCCGCAGTCGAAGTCGATGACGTCGGGCATCCGCAATTTCAGCTTCGTGTTGGTCGCTACTTTCACCACCGGGCAAACGGGGTTACCGGTGGGTGTACCCAAACCAGTAGTGAACAGTATGACATTGGTACCCGACCCCGCCATACCCGTCGTTGCTTCGACGTCGTTGCCGGGTGTGCAAAGCAGACTCAGACCGGGCCGCACGGCCGGTTCCGTATAGTCGAGGACGTCGACAACGGGCGAGTTACCGCCTTTTTTGGCAGCGCCCGCCGATTTGATGGCATCGGTAATCAGCCCGTCTTTGATATTGCCGGGCGACGGATTCATGTCGAAACCCGACCCGGCAGCCTGTGCCTGCGCCGAGTAGGTACCCATCAGGTCGATAAACTTCTGCGCATCGGCCGGATCGACGGTGCGGTTAATCAGTTCCTGCTCGACGCCATTCAGTTCGGGAAATTCAGCCAGTACGGTTTTACCGCCCAGCGTAGCCATGACGTCCGACAGATGCCCCAGCGCGGGGTTGGCCGAAATACCCGAAAAGCCATCGGAACCGCCACATTTCAGCCCGATCGTCAGCGCGCTCAGCGGGGCCGGTTTCCGTTCCAGCTTATTGATTTCGGCCAGGCCTAAAAACGTTTCTTTCACCGCCTGCGCCATCAGCGCATACTCCGTACCGGCCTGCTGTTCGAAAATCAACAGCGGCTTGTCGAAGCTGGGATTATTGCGCCGAATTTCCTGCTCGATAATATCGGCCTGTAGGTGCTGACAACCCAGACTCAGGATAGTTGCTCCGGCGACGTTGGGGTTGTTGATGAACCCCGCCAGCAGCGCACCGAGTGCGTTGGAGTCCTGCCGGGTACCGCCACAGCCCATCTCGTGCGTCAGGAACTTGATACCGTCGACGTTTTTGAACGGGCGCTTGTCGTTTGTCGTGTGGGGCAAGGTCCGGTTTTGAGACTCGTCAACGAAGGGTGACATCTTCTTAATGACGTCCAGATCACCTGCCTTGTACAGGCTCAGCAGTTCGTGTACCTGTTCGCGGTACGTTTCGGGCTGGGCGTAGCCGAGTTCGCGTTCAAAAGCATCTTTCAGAATCAGTACATTCCGGTTTTCGCAGAACACCAGCGGCACAACCAGCCAGTAGTTTCGTGTACCGACGCTGCCATCCGCACGGTGATAGCCCATGAATGTCCGGTCCTGCCACTTCGTCACGTCGGGCGGCTGATAATCGTACGGTTGCCGCTTGTCGATGCCGTAGCGGTCGGCGCTGTGTTTCAGGTTGAACGTCGTAATGGGTTCCCCCCGACGAATCGGCTGCATCGCTTTCCCGACCAGTACACCGTACATGGTAATGGGATCACCGATTTGCCGGTCTTCCGTCACAAACTTATGTTTCGCGCTGACGGCATACGGCAGCGTGTAGGTTTGCTGATCGAACTCGATCGTTTCCCCGGCCGACAGGTCGCGCAGGGCAACGATCACATTATCGGCGGGATGAACTTTTAATACGCGGGCGGGCATGCCAGAACTCATTTTTTTACAGGAAAGAAACCAATACCGCCAAATATACCGCTAATCGCGTTTTGTTGACCGAATTACAGGATTGAACGGTACGCAGGTAAGGCTGACTACTGCGGATATACGCGAATCTTGCATAGCGTTGGGAACCGGCAAATCCGGTAATCCTGTCCAACATTTGTTATTCTGAGCGTCAATCCCAAGTTTTGACGTTCTGTTCCTAGCCTACGCCTTATGATTCCCCGTTCTACCGAAGCGCGCACAGGCGTGCTTCCCGATCGACTGATGTCGATGGATGCCTACCGTGGGTTTGTCATGACTTTGATGGCTGCCGAACTACTCCAGTTTCAGGCCGTCCACGAAGCCTTACCCGGTAGTACCATCTGGGCCTTTCTGGCGCGGCAGCAAAGCCACGTCGAGTGGGTAGGCTGCACCCTGCACGACCTGATTCAACCATCTTTCTCGTTTCTGGTCGGTGTGGCTCTGCCCTATTCCGTTGCCAGCCGGACCAACCGGGGGGAGTCATTTCGCAGTCAGTTGGGACACACCCTGCGCCGGTCGCTCATCCTGATTCTGCTGGGTGTCTTTCTCCGGTCGATTCACCACGAGCAGACCTATTTTACGTTCGAGGATACCTTATCCCAAATCGGGCTGGGCTATCCTTTCCTGTTTCTACTGGGTCGGACATCGGTCCGGCAAACGTGGGTAGCCTTCGGGGCCATTCTGGTTGGCTACTGGCTGGCATTTGTGCTGTATCCGGCCCCCGGTACTGCGTTCGACTACACGGCTGTCGGTGTCCCGCCCGACTGGCCCGAGCACTTTACCGGCCTGATGGCGCACTTCAACAAAAACAGCAACCTGGCCTGGGCGTTCGACACCTGGTTTCTGAATCTGTTTCCGCGCGAGAAGCCGTTTCTGTTCAACGGGGGCGGCTACGCCACACTGAGCTTTATCCCGACACTGGCCACGATGGTACTCGGCTTGCAGGTCGGTCGCTGGCTGCGGCAGAAATGGCCCGCCAACCGGCTGCTGCGGCAGCTGATCGTCATGGGCCTCATCGGTATCGTTGCCGGCGTTATGCTGCAGGTGCTGGGCATCTGCCCGGTCGTGAAGCGAATCTGGACACCGGCCTGGGTGCTGTTCAGCGGAGGCTGGTGCTGCTGGCTGCTGGCCGGTTTTTACGCCCTGATCGACCTATGGGGCTTCCGGCTTAAACCGCTGCTTGTCGTCGGGATGAACTCGATTGCCATCTACTGCCTGGTTCACCTGATCGACCGCTTTATCATCGACTCCTTTCACATTCACATCGGCCGCGCACCGTTTCAAGTGCTAGGCGCTGCCTACGAACCTCTGCTGACCGGTGCGCTGACGCTGGCTGTTTTTTACCTCATTCTCCGGTGGATGTACAATCGCCGGCTCTTTATCCGAATCTAACTCATGCTTGAAGCCAACTTAGTAAACCTGTTCGACCAGAAAATCACCTACGCTCGTATCAGCATAGCCGGCGGCCGCATCGACCGCATTGACCCACTGGGCCCTGAGCGGCCGGGTGAGCCTTACGTGTTACCGGGCTTTGTTGACGCACACGTACACGTCGAAAGCTCACTGCTTACGCCACCGCAGTTTGCCCGGCTGGCGGTCGTCCACGGTACCGTCGCGACCGTTTCGGACCCGCACGAAATCGGTAACGTGCTGGGCGTGGCCGGGGTCGAATACATGATTGCGGAAGGTAAGCGCGTTCCGTTCAAGTTTATGTTCGGCGCACCCTCCTGCGTGCCGGCCACGCCCTTTGAAACAGCCGGGGCCACCATCACGCCCAACGACGTACGCTACCTGCTGGGACTGACCGAAATCGGCTACCTGGCGGAGGTGATGAATTTTCCGGGCGTGCTCAACGGCGACGCCGACATGCTGGCGAAAATTACGCTGGCGAAAGCCTTTAACAAACCGATCGACGGGCACGCACCCGGCCTGGTGGGCGACGATGCTCAACGGTACATCGACGCTGGCATTACGACGGATCACGAATGTTTCACCTACGAAGAGGGACTCGACAAAGCCCGGCGGGGCATGCAGATTCTGATTCGGGAGGGCAGTGCCGCCCGGAACTTCGATACGCTGATTCCGCTACTGGGTGAATTCCCGAAACAGGTCATGTTCTGCTCTGACGACAAGCACCCCGATACGCTGGCCATGGGCCACATCGACCAGCTGGTCCGGCGCGCGCTGGCACAGGGACAATCGCTCTGGAACGTACTGCGGGCCGCCTGTCTGAACCCGGTGCTTCATTACCGGCTTCCGGTCGGGCTGTTGCGCGAAGGAGACCCCGCCGATTTCATCGTCGTCGATTCCCTGACCGACTTTCATATACAGCGTACCGTTATCGACGGAGAAACGGTTGCTGAACATGGTCTGTCGGCCATTCCCGACTTACGCAGCGACCACGTCAATCAGTTTAACTGCTCGCCCGTAGCGGCCGATCAGCTAGCCGTTTCGGCGGAGCCGGGTACCACGCACATTCGCGTGATCGAAGCCCTCGACGGCCAACTGGTTACCAACGAACTGCGGATCAGTGCGTCGATTGTCGATAACCGAATCGTTCCTGACCTGACGCAGGACGTGCTGAAACTGGTGGTCGTCAACCGGTACAAGGATGCGCCACCGTCGGTTGGGTTTATCAAAAACTTCGGTCTAACGCAGGGTGCCATTGCTTCGTCGGTGGGCCACGACTCGCACAATATTACCGCCGTGGGCTGCGACGACGAGAGTATTTGCCGGGCTATCAATCTGGTCATCGGCGCGCGGGGTGGCCTTTCAGCCGTTGCTGGCAACGACCCCGACGAAGACCAGTTACTACCCTTACCGGTAGCCGGATTAATGACGGACACCGATGGCTACGCGGTAGCCGCCCAGTATGCCGCGCTCGATACGTACGCCAAGCAGGAACTGGGCAGTACACTGTCGGCCCCGTTTATGACCCTCAGTTTCATGGCCTTACTGGTTATCCCGTCGATAAAACTAAGCGACTTAGCTTTATTTGACGGAAACCGATTCTCATTTACCCGACTACAGCTCAGCGAGTCAGGCAATTAAAAAAGTTTTATAAAATGCTGTGTTAAATTCAATATTTTATCGGTATGTTTACAGACGCCTAGCTATTTCTAACTCCTTTTCCTTCCTTAAACGCCCCATGGCTCGCTCTCGTAATCAGTCAGGACCCAGCGACGAAACCCTTTGGAACATGTTTCGCGATGGCGACGAAAACGCGTTTGCCCGGTTATACGAAAATTACGTTCAGGCGCTCTATCACTACTGCGCCCACTTCGCCACCGACCGCGCTTTGATTAAAGATTGCATCCACGACCTGTTTGTTGAGCTCTGGAAACACCGGACGACCATTGGTCCGACCACGTCGGTACGGTTCTACCTGATGGCGTCGATCAAGCGCAAGCTGGTTCGTCATCTGACCGCCGAGCAGAAACTGGTCAGTCAGGATGAAGTTACGAATGGCCGTCGGGTGGGCGACACGCTGCCCGGTGCCGATCCGTCGCATGAGAATCTACTCATCAGCCACGAGGAAGATTCGTTTATGAACAACTGCCTGCATCAGGCGCTGGACAAGCTACCCCGGCGGCAACGCGAAGCGGTTCATCTGCGGTACTTCCAGAACATGAGTAACGAAGAAATCTCGGCTCTCATGCACATTAACATTCAGTCGGTGTACAACCTTATTTTTGGGGCGATGAGTAACCTCAAACGCCACATCACTCCTGAAACCGTGTCGCTCTGATTATACTGACTACGCCTACCCTTTTCAACGCAGGCCCGATGCTGTCGCCCCCGACGGTATCGGGCTTTGTCTTTTGCAGGCCCCATTATCTGGCCGTATTTTCGCTTGATGAATACCGACTCAACACCCCTGCCCGAACGGGTTCGCCCCCGCACAATCGATGAGGTTATTGGCCAACGTAAACTAATCGGTCCCGGTGGTGCGCTGCGCCGGGCCGTCGATGCCGGGCGGCTTCCGTCCATGATCCTGTGGGGACCGCCGGGGGTGGGCAAAACCACGCTGGCGCTGCTGTTGGCCGAAGCCGTCAAACGACCGTTCATCGCCCTCAGCGCCATCAATTCGGGAGTAAAGGAAATTCGTGACGTATTGGGTCGTCCATCAGGAATGTTCCCACCGGTCGTGTTCATCGACGAAATTCACCGCTTCAACAAAAGTCAGCAGGACGCGCTGCTGGGTGCTGTCGAGAAAGGGCAGATTACCCTGATCGGCGCGACGACGGAAAACCCGTCGTTTGAAGTGAATTCAGCCTTATTGTCGCGCTCACTGGTATACATTCTGGAAGCACTCAGCCGCGATGAGCTGGTACAGCTGGTCGACCGGGCGATTGCGCAGGATGCTTTTTTACAGTCGAAACATATTCAGGTCGAGTCGTACGATGCGCTGCTCCGCCTGTCGGGGGGCGATGGCCGGAAGCTGCTCAATCTGCTGGACCTGGTCGCATCGGCTCACGTATCGGCCGATCCATTGGTGATTACGGACGAGGGCGTTACGAGCGTCGCGCAGCAGAACATCGCCCGCTACGACAAATCCGGCGAGCAGCATTACGACATCATTTCGGCTTTCATCAAGTCGCTGCGGGGGTCCGACCCCAACGCGGCCCTCTACTGGATGGCGCGGATGATCGTGGCCGGTGAAGATCCGGTATTTATCGCCCGCCGTATGCTGATTATGGCGTCGGAAGACATCGGTAACGCCAACCCTACGGCGATGATTATGGCGTCGGAAGCGGTGCAGGCGATCAAAGCGATTGGTATGCCCGAAGGCCGGATCATTCTGTCGCAGGTGGCGGTTTATCTGGCGACGTCGCCCAAAAGCAACGCCAGCTATCTGGCTATCGATGAAGCCATTGCCCTGGCCGAACGCACGGCTCATCTGCCCGTACCGATCCACCTGCGCAATGCGCCGACCAAGCTGATGAAGCAGATCGGTTACGGCAAAGAGTACCAGTACGCCCATGCCCACGAAGGCAATTTCGCGCTGCAAAACTTCCTGCCCGACGATCTGAAAGGCCACAAGCTGTACGAGCCCGGCCAGAACGCCCGCGAAGCCGAAATCCGACGCAGCCTCCAAAAGTGGTGGGGCGACTGGTACGGCTATTGAGCCAGCAATCCTACCAAACGACGGATTAGTCAAAGGTATTTCTGTCATCCCTCCTGCGTCGGGATGACAGAAACGCTCTTATTAACTATCTTTTAACTAGCCACTCAATACATAATCACCCGTAGAACCAGTAATTCACGAAAGACCACCACACATCGTTTAGTCATGGCTCTCCGGTTAGGATTACTGCTGCTCATACTGCCCCTGCTAATCAGGGGACAGGAAAATCGCGTTATCCGAGGGCGATTGCTAAGTGCCAGTACGAATCAGCCGTTACCCTTCGCAAACCTGACGGTAGCCGACGGCCGATTGAGTAGTGCGACAAACGCCGAAGGCTATTTTATGCTTGACCTGCCTGAGTCGCATGTACGTGATACGCTGACAATGGTAGCCCTGCATTACCGGTCGGTTCAATTACCAGTATCGGCATTGCCCTCGACAGAGTTTACAGTCAGGCTGAATGAGGTACCGAATACGGTGACAACAGCCGATATTTATTTCGACGCAGCTCCTGCCTTTGCTACGCGTGACACACTGCTGAAAGCCGTAGCCGCTATCAGCCGAAACTATTCACAGCAACCCACCCTGCTGCGTGGCTTTTACCGGGAAAGCGTCCGCGATGAAACCAGTGATGTACAGGCGATGGAAGCAGAAGGCTTGATCGAGGTCTACAAACCGTCGTATCACTTCCCCGATCAAAGCGATCGCATCCGGTTTCTGAAAGGGCGCCGAAAGCCGCTTAACCAGTTTACCACGCCGATACTGACGCCGGGGCCGTGGGTCAGCAACATGCTCGATGTCGTGAAATATCAGGAGTTTCTGTTCCGCAATCGGGCAGTCAACAAAAACTACGTGTTCAACCGGACGGGCGAGACTATAATCGGCGATCAGCCGGTGTATATCATTGGCTTTCGCCCCCGCGATGATGCGCAGCTCGACGGTTATTTCACGGGTTCGTTGTTTCTGACCAAACGTAGTCTGGCAATAATCCGGGCTGAATATACACTTACACCTGCGGGACTGAATTTACTCAATCAGGCGCGGGGTTACGTGCAGCTTTACAAAACGAGGTTGCTACAGCGTACCTACGTCGCAACCTATGCGCTGTTCGGTCAGCAATGGTCGTTTCAGAGTGGGAGCGTCGAAAATACGTTGGCCTATGAGCCATCGGGAAATCGGTTGAAGGCCCGAATCGATTTTGTCGTTACCCGACGTAATGACAACCAAATCAAACCCTTCTCGCGCTTTGCCGAAGCGTCCATGCGACTCCCGATGCAATCGTACACCAAAACCGACGATACATTCTGGGAGGGCGAAACGTACCTGCTCCCGACGCGACCCTGATTATGTATTTCGTCGCCGGCAGCATCCTCGCTGCCTGACCATAGGTACTATCGCGCTGCTTTATCCTTCGACAGCAGGGATGCTGCCGGAGACAGGAGCTACCTGTTTGCCGTAGAGCAGGCTTTCTTTTTCGCCGTACTGGATTCGTTTTTCGAACTGAAAGCCCAGCTTTTCAATCAACGCAGTCGATGCGCGGTTTTCCGGGTTGCAGAAGGCCGTCAAGCGCGCGAGTTTCAACTCGTTGGTAGCGTACGCCAGCACGGCCGAAGCCGACTCGTAGCCATAACCTTTCCCTTCGTAACCCGGCAGAAACGCAAAGCCCAGATCGATGTCGGGCAAGGTATCGCGTCGGAATAGTCCGCAGGTACCAATAACCTCGCCCGTGTCGCGCAGACTAACCCGATACGAACCGAAGCCGTATTGCTCATAGCTCCGCATCGCTCCGTTTTCGATGTACCGCGCGGCTTCTTCCAGCGTATGTACGTTGCGATCGCCAATGAAACGAAGCCAGAGCGGACTGTTTAGCAGCGCCAGCATAAAGGGCGCGTCAGCCGGCGTCAGTTGCCGGATGGTCAGGCGTTCGGTGGTCAGTTGCCAGTGGTCGGCCGATTGGAGTTGGGGTTGTTCAGCGGTGGGCAGATTGGTCATAACAGGGTACGTAGGCGTCTGACCGGCAAGCTACGCAATCATCGACTTATCCGGTACCCGTTGGGGTTCGGTTGCGATGGGCAGGCGAAAATAAAAGGCAGCGCCATCCGTCACACTGTTGTCCAGACCGATGCGACCTCCCATGGCGGTGATAAATTCGCTGGATATTGCCAGCCCCAGCCCTGTCCCGCTCGACTGACCATTGGTACCGGGTGCCCGGAAATACCGGTCGAAAACCCGGTCGCGGTGTTCGGGACGGATACCGGCACCGTGGTCGCGCACCCGAAATTCGACAGTACCACCGATGGGGTACACGGACAGTTCGATGCGGCTGTCGGGCGGACTGTGCCGGACGGCGTTCGACAGAAAATTGACCAGTACCCACGATGCTTTATCGACATCGGCCCGCACCGCAGGTACGCCGGTGGGCACATCCGTACGGATCTGCAACTGCTTGTTCGCAGCCTGTACCTGAAGCGCCTGCGTGGCGTAAGAAACAATGTCGGTGGGCGACACGCTACCCAGTTGCAGCTGGATCTGCCCCGATTCGACCTGCGCCATGTTGAGCAGTTCGCCCGTCAGTTTCATCAACCGATCGGTATCGTCGCGCACGTTGTCGACCAGGCTTTTCTGCTCACCGTTCAGATCGCCCACGCGCTTATCTTCCAGCAGCTTCAGACTCATTTTGATGCTGGACAGGGGCGTTTTCAGTTCGTGCGAAACCGTCGCGATGAAGTTGGTCTTGGCCAGATCAAGCTCTTTGTAGGACGTAATATTTTTCAGCACGATCACGTAGCCGGCCAGCGTCGGCTGCGACTCACCCGTTCGCGATACCTCGACCGGACTAATCTGCCGGGTAAAGTAACTCTCCCGCCCTTTACCCGACTCGTCGGGGTGCGGATCGTAGATTTTCAGCAGGTTATCGCCCACCGGCGGTTTCAGGGTGTTTATCGACTCGGCTGAAGCATCGGTTTCGTCCATACCCATCAGCCCCTGGATCAGCGTGCGCAGCAAATCATTCGACGTAGCTATATCGGGTGCATACCGACCGATCAGCCGCTGCCGTTCGACACCCAACAGCCGTTCGGCCACGGGATTGATAAACAGGATTCGCCGGTTTTCGTCCAGCCCGATAATGCCGTCGCTCATCACCTCGATCAGCGTGTCGATGCGTTTTTTCTCGAACAGTACCCGTGCCAGATTCGAGTGTTCGTATTCGTCCAGCTTCTGCGCCATCGAGTTGAACGAGCGAGCCAGTTCGCCGAATTCGTCGCTCGATTTCACCATGATCCGCTCTTCGAAATTGCGGCTGCTAATCTGCCGGATACCCCGCGTCAGCTCACGCAACGGGTTAGCGATGTAACCGGGGAAGTTAACGATGAACGAAAACAGAATCAGGAAGCAGAGCGTCCCGACAACAGCCACCCAACCCAGTGCTTCCTTGGCCGTCCGCTTGGCGGTTTCGTTCTTACGAACCATCGCCTGCCGGTTTATGTCGTCGAGTTGAAACAGATACCGGCGAATGCGCTGCACCGACATAGAGTCATTGCTACCTTTCATCCGGTTGAACTCCCGCCGAACGGCGTCGGTCATAGCCTTCTCCCCTACTTCCGTTTCGTTGGCTTCCTGCTTTTTCAGGTTCGTTTCGAAATCGGCCAGGGCGTCGGGACTCCGCAAATCGGCCAGCGATTTCTGCATCGTGCTGACGTATTCGAGCGAGATGTAATTGTCTTTCAGAATAGCCTGTGAATCGTCGGCCAGTTCGTTGAGATAATACATGCTCAACCCGCCCAGTGCCAGCAGAATGGCAAACACGAATACCAGCGCCGTCGATATTTTAGCTTTGAGAGACATGGGAAGGAGTTGAGTGCTTGAATGATAGAATGATTGAATTGTTCGCGTCAGCCTATTCAATCATTCTATCATTCAAGCACTCACTAATTAAGATAGAATAATCAAATCCGTGTCGGAGTCGGCGAGTTTGTTGAGTAGCTGATTGAACGCGCTTGTGCGTAAGATAATCTGGATCAGGCTAAAGTGCGGCTTGCCGATGCAAAGTGTCGTTACGTTGCGCTGTTTGAGTTCGTCCATGATGCTGTTGACGATGTGATCACTTTTAACCTGAATCACTTCGGCCCCCAGTTCCGTCGCCAGTTTGAGGTTATTGATCAGGTGCCGTTGTACGTCGAGTTTGATCCGGTCAGCACTCTCCTCGGGCGTCTGTACGTACAACACAAACCAGCGCGAATTGTAGTAGGCCGCCAGCCGGGCTGTTTTGCGGATAACGCGTCGGGCCGTCAGGTGATTGCTGCTGATCGCGGCCAGAAACCGCTCGTTTTTGGGCTGCGTACCCGGCGGCAATATCGTATCAATCTTCCGCTCGACCGCCGACGCCACTTCACGCAGGGCCAGCTCACGCAGCTGCAAAATCTTCTCCGACTGGAAGAAATTGGCCAGCGCCGTCTGCACCTTACCGGGGTCGTAAATCTTGCCTTCCTTGAGCCGGTTGATAAGCTCGTCGGCCGTCAGGTCGATGTTCACCACCTCGTCGGCGGTTTGCAGCACGCGGTCGGGTATTCGCTCGGTCACGTCGACGCCGGTAATCGAATGAACTTCGTCGTACAGACTTTCGATATGCTGAATGTTAACCGCGCTGATTACGTTGATGCCCGCATCGAGAATCTCGAATACGTCCTGCCAGCGTTTCTCATTTTTCGAGCCGGGAATGTTCGTATGCGCCAGTTCATCGACGATAACGATCTCAGGGTGTCGGTTCAGTACGGCCTGCACGTCGACTTCTTCCAGTTCGCGGCCTTTATAAAACAAGGTCCGGCGCGGGATGATCGGTAGTCCATCGATGAGGGCGTGCGTTTCGGCCCGGTTATGCGTCTCGACAAATCCGATCTGCACGTCGATGCCGGTCCGCAGCAGCGCGTGGGCCTCCTGCAACATCCGGTAGGTCTTGCCCACACCCGCACTCATGCCGATATACACTTTGAACTTCCCCCGTCTCGACTGCTGAATGAGCCGGAGAAAGTTGTCAGCCGATTGATCGCGTTGGTCAGGAAGCATGGTGATTTATAAGAATCGGTTTTTGATGTAGCCTGGACCGGTCTGGGCTATATCAAAAACTAATGGCCAGGCTGGTTGTAAATGAGACGTTGGTGTTGCTCTGCCCCGTACTAGTTGAAAAAATAGCGTCTTTGCTATCATACACTTTACCTTCGAAGCGAAACAGGGCGTTCGGCAGGATTGCGTAATCATAGCCCAGCGAGTAACCCAGCGTCTGAAATCCATTGGCTGTACCGGTCGCGATAATCACCCCGTTTTTATCATCATAGTACTCGACGCGCCCGTTGAGGTAGCTCTTGTCGGACGTTCTGTAGCGGGCAATAATGACGGGTGAATACCACACATACGAGCCACTACCTACCCGCTGATCGGTCATCGCATTGATTACAGGTTTACGATCGGCACCGATGTCGAAGCCTAGGATTACGCCAAACTTACCCGCCGGGTTGATAATGGCGTACAGGTTGTTGAAGAAGCGGCCCTGCTTCAGCGAATCCGGCCGATCGCTGCCCAGGAAGCTACTCCAGTTCAGCGTCAGCATCGACGACGGGCGGTACTGCACCTGCGTACTCACGGCCATGCCACTGTATCCCGGCAGCTTAGCGATACGCTGCCAGCCGTTGAGTACCGATCCCAGCAGCGTCCATTTCCCGTTTGGGCTGTTGTACGTCAGTTTCGCACCCGACAGGTAGTATGGCGAATTTTCAGCCAGTATACTGCGGGTCAGCGTCCAGCAATCTTTCGAGATGGCGCTTTCAAAGCCGATGTGCGATGAGAAGATACCCGCGTCAAGCCACAGGTCGCGGTTCTGAGCCAGCTTTATTCCCACGTTCGCTTCAAACACGTTTTTCAGCAGCCCCTGCTCAGCGGCATAGTTATACTGCGCGTAGGTACCCACCTGCACCGCCAGATTCGCCCGCAACCGCTCCGCAGTATAGGCGGCTTTCAGAAACGCCAGGTTGATGTTGACTTCCCGATTCCGCTTATGGTTATACAGAAAACCGGGCCGTTCCTGATCGGTTTTGGGGGCCGTAAGGTCACGGGTGT
This sequence comes from Spirosoma oryzae, assembly GCF_003002825.1. GTDB lineage: Bacteria > Bacteroidota > Bacteroidia > Cytophagales > Spirosomataceae > Spirosoma > Spirosoma oryzae. Next base: position 57,079 of record NZ_PVTE01000009.1, read on the forward strand.
AGTACGCTTCCACATAACCCGACATCGTCAGACCGGAAGTTGGCGCGGCCGTCGTAGCCGATACGTCGGACCGCGCTTGTGTAGCAGCGGATGTACCGGTCGTATCAGTGGTCTGGGCGATAGCCGATGCGGTTAGTAGCGGTACGGCAGCAAGGGAGAAAAATTGGGCAATACGTTTCATGGTTGGTGGTCCGTACGGGACGGACTCGTTGATTTTGTTGTACTCAGAAATCTAGTAAGCTCAAATCAGTTGACTCAGTAAATCAGTTGACTCAGTCAGGTAACTAGTTGTTGATTTTACCCCCCGCCCCCTGAAGGGGGAGAAGGCAATCAGCGATTTTCTCCCCCTTTAGGGAGCCGGGGGGTAGGGTAAATTCACTCATGTTACTTATCGCGGCTGCGTCAGAAACTCGGCAATCGGCCCGATGGCCAGTGCCGGAAAGAAACACAACGCGCCGATAATAACAATGACAATAAACAGCAATGCGCCGAAGGTATACGATTCCGTGGGTAGCGTACCGGACGAACTCGGGATAAACGGCTTTTGGTACAGTTGCGCGCCAATCAGCAGCGTACCGACGATCGGGATAAACCGACCCAGTAGCATCGCCAGTGCCGTCGTCAGGTTCCAGAACGGCGTATTGTCGCCCAAGCTTTCAAAGCCTGATCCGTTACCCGCCACCGACGATACGTATTCGTACAGCATCGTCGTAAATCCGTGGTAACCATTCGGTCCGGCGGTCCGGTTGCCAAGCCACCCCAGCGCTACCCCGCCGTCCGGTGCCCGACTAACGATCAGCACGGCGACGGCTGTCAGCCCCAAGTAGATCAGCGGCTGCGCGACGATAACACCGACGGCCAGTTGAATTTCGGTCTGCCCGACTTTCTTCCCCAGCAACTCGGGGGTTCGGCCAATCATCAGGCTACCGATAAAGATGGCGATGATGATATACAGAAACAGGTACATAAACCCTGTTCCGACCCCGCCGTAAAAGGCGTCGATCTGCATCCCCAGCAGCATGAATACGCCCGAAAGAGACGTATAGCTGTCGTGCATCGAGGTAAGTGCCCCCGCCGGAATCACGACGTTGACCCCACACCAGAATGCCGACGCCAGCGTACCGAAGCGCATCTCTTTCCCCTCCAGACTTCCCGCTGACTGATCGATCCCCAATGCGCTGATCGCCGGATTACCCGCCCATTCCTGCTGCATGATCGGAATCGTAAGCAGAAGCCAGCAGCCGGTCATCAGCGTGAAGATAATGACGCCCAGTTTCCGCCGGTTCAGGTAGTACCCAACGAAGCAGACAAATGCCATCGGCAGCAGAAACACGGTAATCAGGTGCAGGCAGTAGGTTGCCATACCCGGATTTTCGAACGGATGTGCTGTGTTTGTTCCGAAGAAACCGCCCCCATTGGAGCCCAGGTGCTTGATCGGCAGCATAGCCGCCACCGGCCCACGCGCAACGGAAACCAGGTCACCTTGCAACGTCTGAATGGTGTCGTACGGCGCGAAGGTCATGGGCACACCGGCAAACACCAACCCAATGGCAACCAGCAGCGACAGGGGCAACAGCACCCGCGTGAGGGAACGCACCAGGTCGCCGTAGAAATTACCGGGACTCGCACCCGACTCCGCCCGCAGCGATCGCACCAGCGCCACCCCTACCGTCAGACTCGTCGCAGCCGACATGAATTGCAGGAACGTCAGTACGAACAGTTGCGAAAAGTACGTCGCGCCGGATTCGCCCGAATAGTGCTGGAGGTTGGTACTGGTCAGAAAGCTGATCGCTGTGTTCAGCGCCAGCGTCCAGTCCATCGGCGAAATACCACCCTGATTCCAGACCGGAATCTGCGTCTGTGTCATGAGCAGTGTCACAGCCAACACCACCCAGACCACGCTCGTTACCGCCACCGCCCCCAGGTATTGTGCCCAGGGCATCGGCTGGGTAGGGTCGACTCCGATCAGGCGGAACAGCAGTCGTTCAACCGGAGCCAGCCCGTCGAGTACGCTCGGTTCGTTCCGAAATACCCGGCTCAGGTAGCGCCCCGTCAGCACGGCCAGGCCAACGGCTGTACCGAACAGCAGCGCAAAGCCAATTAACTCACTTGTCATGGTCGATTTACCCCGGTTCGATCCGGTGGTTCACCGGACGGGACCAGTAGTTACGTTAGCGGAGCTGATCGAGGGCAACGTTCAGTTTCAGCACATTCACCGTCGACGGACCAAACAGACCCAGCAGCGGCCCATTCGTGTTGGCGTCGACCAGTTGAGTCAGCCGTTCTGTGGGCAGACTACGTACTTTGGCGATGCGGGCGATCTGGATTTTAGCCGCTGCGGGCGACAGGTCGGGATCAAGACCGGAGCCAGACGCCGTGACCAGTTCGGCCGGAATATCCGCTTTCTTCACCGTCGGGTTGTGTACCAGAAAGGTGTCGATACGAGCCTGCACCATTTTCAGGTAATCAGGGTTCGACGGACCCTTGTTCGAGCCGGCCGAACCAGCCGCGTTGTACTCGACCGCCGACGGCCGTGAGTTGAAATAGCGATCGTCGGTAAACTTCTGTCCGATCAGCGCGTAGCCGACAACCCGGCCTTTTGCTTCGACCGTAACGCCTTTGCCGCCACCGGGTGCCAGTTTGGCAATTCCCGCTACCACGAGCGGATAGATAACGGACGTAAGAATGAGCATGACCACGGTCAGGCGTATGGCAGGAATGAGATTCGTTTTCATGACTATTGGGATGAAAGAAGAAAGACGTTAGAGGGGTGCACTTTGTCCACTCTCTCAGCGACGCTCTTTCTTCTTTTCTCTAGCTTCTTTTTTCTACGTTTTTATACAAACAACCCGATGACCAGATCAATCAGTTTGATACCGATGAAGGGCGCGATGACCCCGCCGACACCGTAGAGCAGCAGGTTCTGCCGCAGCAGCGCCGATGCGCCGATGGGCTTGTATTCGACACCGCGCAGCGCCAGCGGAATCAGCATCGGGATGATGATCGCGTTGAAAATAACCGCCGACAGGATGGCCGACTCAGCACTGTGCAGCCGCATGATGTTGATCGCCTGGAGCGCCGGGATCGACGTGATAAACAGGGCCGGTACGATGGCGAAATACTTGGCTACGTCGTTGGCGATACTGAAGGTTGTCAGCGTACCGCGCGTGATGAGCAACTGTTTCCCGATTTCGACGACTTCGATCAGCTTGGTCGGGTCGTTGTCGAGGTCGACCATGTTGCCGGCTTCCTTGGCCGCCTGCGTACCCGAGTTCATGGCCACACCCACGTCGGCCTGGGCCAGCGCTGGCGCGTCGTTGGTACCGTCGCCCATCATCGCCACCAGTTTACCGCCGGTCTGTTCGTGGCGGATGTACTGCATTTTATCTTCCGGCTTGGCTTCGGCGATGAAATCATCGACCCCCGCTTTCTCCGCGATAAACTTGGCTGTCAGTGGGTTATCACCCGTTACCATCACCGTCTTGACACCCATTTTCCGCAGACGATCGAAGCGCTCGGCGATACCCGGTTTGATGATATCCTGTAATTCGACCACCCCTTTCACTTCCTCGTTTTCCGTTACGACCAGTGGTGTGCCACCGTTAGCCGCAATCTCCTTGGCTTTCGCATCAGTCTCCGCCGGAAAGTGATTGCCAACGCGCTCCACGATGTTCCGAATCGAATCGGTTGCCCCTTTACGGATGCGCTCGCCGGTCACTAAATCGATACCCGACGAACGCGTCTCGGCGGTGAACTTGATCAGCTTGGAACCCGTCGTGTTCAGATGCCGCGTTACGTCCGCCCCGGCCAGTTCGACAATCGATTTGCCTTCGGGCGTTTCGTCGGCCAGCGAACTCAAAGCCGCAATTCGTACCATATCGGCCTGCTTGACGCCCGGTGCCGGATAGAAGTTGGTCGCTTTCCGGTTGCCGATGGTGATTGTTCCGGTTTTGTCGAGTAGCAGCGTGTCGATGTCGCCCGCCGTTTCGACCGCCCGTCCCGACTTGGCAATGACGTTGGCCCGCAGCGCCCGGTCCATACCGGCGATACCGATTGCCGACAACAGCCCGCCGATCGTGGTTGGAATCAGACAGACGAACAGAGAGATCAGGGCCGCAATCGTGATGGGTGTGTTGGCGTAATCGGCGAATGGTTTCAGGGCGACGCAGACGATAATAAAGATCAGCGTGAAACCCGCCAGCAGAATCGTCAGCGCAATTTCATTCGGTGTCTTCTGCCGCGACGCGCCCTCGACCAGCGCGATCATCTTGTCGAGAAACGACTCCCCCGGCTGTGTCGTCACCTGCACTTTAATCCGGTCCGACAGCACTTTTGTACCACCCGTCACCGACGATTTATCGCCACCGGCTTCGCGGATAACCGGTGCCGATTCGCCCGTAATGGCCGACTCGTCAATGGTGGCCAGCCCTTCGATGATTTCACCATCCGAGGGGATAATGTCGCCCGGTTCGCACAGGAAAACGTCGCCTTTTTTGAGCTGCGCCGACGAGATCGTCTGTACTTCGTTGGTGTACATGTTCCCTACAGCGCGAATCACCTTGGCGGGTGTTTCCTGCCGGGTTTTGCGGAGCGATTCGGCCTGCGCTTTCCCCCGTGCTTCGGCAATGGCTTCGGCGAAGTTGGCGAACAGCAGCGTCAGCAGCAGAATCAGTGTGATGGTGATGTTATAGCCCAGCGAGCCCTGTGTCTGATCGCCCGACACGCCGATGTATATCGTCACCAGCACCATAATCAGCGTGCCGACTTCGACGGTAAACATAACCGGGTTCTTGATCAGAATCGCCGGGTTTAATTTGACAAATGACTCCCGGATGGCCGTTCGGACGAGGTCGCCTTGGAACAAACTGGGAGAAGAAGATTGGGTTGCCATTTTGGTTATCTTTGAAAAAACAGATTTTGGATATGACGGTCGAACAGGCTTCTATCGAGCAGGTATTTCAGAAAGCGGGCTACTCATCGAGTACTGACTACGCCATCAAGAAAATGCAGGAAGAATTGCTGCGGGAACTCAAGGTGTGCAGCGACCGGATCGATGCGTTTGAAGCGAAATACGGAATGCGCTACGAGGAGTTCGACAAGCGTTTCAATGACCTGACCCAGTTTGGTTTATTCGAACGGGAAGACGACATCATGGACTGGCGGGCTGAACTTGTCGTATTGAGAGGTGTTGAAAAACGACTGGCGAAACTGGTAAAATGAAGCACGACCTTACTGAATTCCACGCCATCATTCATGTCACCACGCCCCTCGACCCGACCGAACGTCCTGAGCTGACTCAAGTTCGTGGAAGCATTACCTTCACAGACTCGTCGGTGCTCCACGTCCGTGAGAACTACGTAACGGTGTCCGGCTGGATCGACTATTCTTACCATTGGCAAACCGCCGATCATCAGCTTATTCACCGCTGGGACAACGCCCACGAGGTACCGTTTCCCTCTTCGCCCCATCATCAGCACGTTGGTTCGGAGGACAATGTGCAGCCCTCGGAGCCGATGACGCTGACTGACGTGCTGACCATTATTACCCAGCGATTGACTAGTGAGCGTTGACTGAATCGGGTGCATCTTCGTTACCTTTGAAAAAACAGATTTTGGATATGACGGCTCCTCTTTCAACAGACCAGCTTGACAGCCTGGCCCAGTCGCTGGGTTACCGAAGTGTATCTGATTTTACGCGCATTCAGCTTCGTCATGCCGTCGAACAAAAGATGGCCTATTATCAGAGCCGTATCGACTATTACCAGCAGAAATACGGTATGGACTTCGCTGAGTTTCGCCGTCGTGTGGTCGACAAAGCTGATCCACAGTTACTCAAGTTTGGTATCATCGAGAAAGAAGATGATGACAATGATTGGGAAGACGCCATTGACTTTCTCGATGATTATCTGGCCGCGTTGACCCATATCCAGCCATGAGTCTGACAGTTTCTGACTTCTCTTCTGTCATTGTAGAATACACCACAACAACGGAAGACAGCCCAGGACAAAAGCGTGTCGAGCGGGGCAGAATCACCTTCATCGATGGATCTCGATTAGTTACGTACGAATCCAGAAAAGGCAGCCGATTCAAGTATGGTTACCAGTGGATGAACCCTGCGGCTGAAACCATCTTTCGTTGGGACAATACACCACATTTTCCAGAATTCGCCACGTTTCCTCATCACCGTCATGTAGGTGCCGACGAAGTTGCCGAACCACACGCATTTGTAAGTCTTGTTGACGTGCTGACTATCATTGCCCAGCGCATCACTTCAGGCTGAAGTACTCGGCCAGCGGACCCAGCGTAAGAGCCGGGAAGAACGACAGGGCGGTGATAATCATGATGACCGCGAAGACCATCAGCCCGAACGTACCATTATCCGTTGGCAGCGTACCACTCGACTCCGGCACGTATTTCTTCCGGGCCAGCAACCCAGCAATCGCTACCGGGCCGATAATGGGTAGAAAACGACCCAGCAACAGCACGATCCCCGTCGCGTAGTTCCAGAAAAAGTTATTGTCGCCCAGCCCTTCAAAGCCCGATCCGTTGTTAGCATTGGCCGAGGTGAACTCGTAAAGCATCTCCGAGAACCCGTGGTAACCGGGATTATTGAGCCAGGCCGACGGCTTCACCGTCCACGCAGCTTCGGGATAATTGACGAATAGCCAGGCTGCCAGCGCCGTCCCGCCTTTCACGAGCAGCGTACTAACGAGCGCCACAATCGACGCGATCTTGATCTCCCGCGCTTCCACTTTCCGACCGAAAAATTCCGGCGTTCGGCCTACCATCAGCCCCGAAATGAAGACCGCGATAATCAGGAAGTAATAGAAGTTCAGAATACCGACCCCGCAGCCACCGTAGAACGCGCCGGTCATCATGCCCAGCAGTTGCATCATACCCGATACCGGCATCGATGAATCGTGCATGGAGTTGACCGATCCCGTCGAAATAACGGTCGTCAGGATACTCCAGTAACCCGATGCCACCGGCCCGAAACGAACTTCCTTGCCCTCCATCGCGCCGGTTGGTTGTGCCACGCCCATACGGGCAATCGCCGGGTTGCCGTGCAGTTCGCTGATGAGCGTTGGTACCAGCAGCATCAGCACACCGATGGTCATGACCCCGTAGATCATCAGGGCAAATTTCTTCCGGTTAATCAGAAAGCCCAGCGCGAAAATCATCGCAATTGGAATGATGACCTGCGCGACCATCTCGGCCATATTCGTCAGGTAGTTGGGATTCTCAAGTGGGTGCGCGGAGTTGGCACCGAAGTAACCGCCCCCGTTGGTACCGATGTGTTTGATACCGATCATGGCAGCCGCCGGACCACGCGATACCCCGACCGTGTCGCCCTGCATCGTAACGACGCTGTCTTTGCCGTCGAAGCTGGCGGGTGTACCGTTGAATACCAGTACCAGCGATAGTACCAGCGACAGCGGCAGCAGAATCCGGGTTATGGCTTTCACGAAGTACACGTAGAAATTACCAACCGTGTCAACGCTTTTCGGCAGAAACGACCGGACAATCAGCATCAGCGCGGCAATACCCGTTGCGGCTGAAACAAACATCAGGAAGTTGAACACGCCAAGCTGCGTCAGGTACGTAGCCCCCGACTCGCCGGAGTAGTGCTGCAGGTCGCAGTTGACCAGAAAGCTGATGGCCGTGTTGAACGCCAGGTCCGGGGTCATCGAGGGGTTACCATCGGGATTGAGCGGCAGACTTCCCTGCACCAGCAGCAATACAAAGGCGTAGATCAGCCAGACGGCGTTAATTGTCAGCAGGGCCAGCAGGCTGGCTTTCCAGCTCATCTCCTGCGTTTCGTCGACACCGCCGAGCCGGTAAATCAGCCGCTCGATGGGTCGCATAAAGTCAAGTAGGTTGGGCTTGTCGGCGAACACGTTCGCGATAAACTTGCCCAGTGGAATCGCCAGCAGCACGGTTAGCCCGTACATCACTGCGATACCTGTCCATTCAGAAAACATATTGAGCGAATGAGTGAATTGTGAATGAGCGAATTGATGGCTTCACTCGTTAGAACTGTTCAGGTTTGATGAGGACGTAGAGCATGTAAGCGAATACCAGTAGCGCTACGACAAACAGAAGCGTAATCATGGGGAGATCAGATTTTTTCGAACCAGTCGATGGTTTTGTAGAAAGCCCAGAAGCAGATCAGGGCTGAAACGATAAGTACGAGCAGGGTTGCCATAGTGGGTGATATCAAGTTGTCGAACCACCTATGCCAAGAAGCACACCAATCTGACAGGCAGCAGCAACACCACCCGTAACCTATTGATTTATAGATTCTTAAAATAAGTTAGTAGCGACAAGCCGCAGGAAGTCCCAGATCATCCTTTCCAAAATGGTAGGGTTGGTTTTTCATTTTGACACGCCCAGAAGAGCCATTCGGCAGTCTGATCGATTGCACGGTAGTTGCGTTCATCGCCGGAACGGGACGGCTCAAGAGCGAAATTTTTCAGGAACAGGCGATTGTGTGCGTATTTTTTACGCGATTGATTCTTTATGGTAAACACGGAAAAGCCACCCACTCAACTGGACAGTTCGTTCCGTTCATCTGACCATCCTAATCGCTTACATCCGAATGCATACCCGTCGACAATTTCTCCATCAGCTTGGCCTGGCCACCGCCGGTCTGGGTCTGCTCCCCCATCTACCCATACAGGCCATGGCCGGATCAGCGACTAAACCGCTGAGTTTCGACATTTCGATGGCAGAGTTCTCATTTGCCGGCGACCTGTTTTCCGGCAAGATGACCAACCTCGATTTCGCGTCACGGACGAAGAACGAGTTCGGTGTCAACGTACTCGAATACGTGTCGATGTTCTTTAATGACAAGCACACCAATTCGGCTTATCTGAAAGACCTGAAGCAGCGGAGCGACGATCTGGGCATGAAAAACCACCTCATCATGGTCGACGGAGCGAACATTGCGGATCTGGACGCAGCAAAGCGGCAACAGGCGGTGACTGCGCACCATGCCTGGGTCGATGCGGCAAAATACCTCGGGTGCAGTGCGATTCGAGTAAACTTGGGGGATAGCAACCGCGCGTTGTCGGGCGCGGCCGACGATCCGGCTGATGAGGCCGCCAAAGCCGCTGCCGACGGCTATCACAAACTGCTGGAATACGCAGCCAGGCATCAGCTAAACGTGATTGTCGAAAATCACTTCGGCAACTCCACCAACGTCGACTGGCTGATTGGCATTTTAAAGCAGGTGAACATGCCCAACGCCGGCCTGCTACCCGATTTCGGCAACTTCTGTGCGCAACGCAGCAAAGCCGCCACAGCCGACATCAAAGGCGCGCTGAGCACGACCTGCGTCCGCGAATACGACCGGTATGAGGGGGTAAAGAAAATGATGCCCTACGCCAAGAGCATCAGCGCCAAGACGCACAAGTTCGACGCGAAAGGCAACGAGACAGAAACCGACTTCCGGCGTATCTTCCAGATCATCAAAGATGCGGGTTTCAGCGGCTACGTAGGCATCGAATACGAAGGCGGCATCATCGGTATGTACAAGCCTGACGCCGGCTACCTACCCACCGCCGACGGTATTAAAGCCACGAAAACGCTGCTTGAAAAAACACGCGCGGAGTTAGCCTGATCGCACAACCTAAAAGGTCTCTAAAAACCTTTTAGGTTTATTAATCCGCTTCCATTTCGGTCAGTTTGCGGTAGAGGCTTGTCAGGCCGATGCCGAGCAGGCGGGCGGCTTCGGTTTTGTTGCCGTTGGTGTGTCGTAATGCCCGTCGGATAAGCTGTCGTTCGTGCGTGGCCAGATCAAATGTATCACTGCCATTGGTCTCCGCTGTCGTTGTACCATGCTGCATATCATAAGGCAACAGATCAGGCGTCAACTCGGGTGAATCCGACAGGATAACGGCCCGCTCGATGATGTTCTTCAGCTCCCGGATGTTGCCCTTCCACTGATGCTTCTTTAACCGCTGAACGAATCCCTCGCTGAGTCGTACGTCGCGCCGACCGATCTTGGCGGCTTCCTGCCGGGCAAACTGTTCGGCCAGTATAGGCACATCATCAAGCCGCTCGCGGAGCGGGGGCAGGTCGATACTGAATACCGACAGCCGGTAGTATAAATCGAGCCGAAAATGACCCGCTTCGGACGCCTGTGCCAGTTGCCGGTTAGTAGCCGCCACAACCCGAACGTCGGTGCGGGTCGGCTTTGTGTCGCCAACGCGCAGAAACTCGTGGGTTTCCAGCACGCGCAACAGCTTGGCCTGTAAATCGAGCGGCATCTCCCCGATCTCGTCCAGGAAGATCGTGCCTTTGTCGGCTTCGGCAAACAAGCCTTTCTGGTCGCGATTGGCCCCGGTGAACGCCCCGGCCCGGTGGCCGAACAGCTCGCTTTCCAGAATATCCTTGCCCAGTGCGCCACAGTTGATCGCCACAAACGGTCCGTTGCGCCGGGGACTGCCGCCGTGGATGGCCCGCGCAAAAACCTCCTTACCCGTACCGGTTTCGCCCATCAGCAGGACGGTCGTGTCGGTAACGGCTACGCGCCGGGCCAGATCGACGGCCTGTTGAATCGCCCGCGACTGCCCGACGATGGGGTCGAAGCTGTACTGTTTGTTGACCTGCGCTTCCAGTCGCTGAATGCGAAACTGAAGCTGTGCTTTTTCGACGGCCCGGCTTACCAGCGGAATAATGCGGTCGTTATCGTCGCCTTTGGTGATGTAGTCGAACGCGCCGTTTTTGATCGCCAGCACACCATCGGCAATGGTACCGTAGGCTGTAAGAACAATGATCTCAGTAGCCGGATAGCGCTTTTTGATTTCCTCAGCCAGCGCGATGCCGTTCTTGTCGGGGAGTTTGACATCGCTGATGACCAGTTCGACGGTTTCCCGTTCCAAGATTTTCAGCCCGCTGCGGGCATCTTCCGCTTCCAGCACGCGGTATTCTTCCAGACTTAATATGCGGGCGAGCAGGCTACGCAGCCGGGGTTCGTCATCGATGAGCAAAATAGTAGCTGCCACCTGTACTTCGTTTTAAGGTATCCAGTAGTTGAGTTATACAAACCGATACGGGCCACGGTCGGTTAGACAGGGCCGTGTTGCCGCTTTTCGGCCCGAAAACTACCGCTTTTACGAATGCGCTCGCTGCTTTTTGTTGGCGGGCCGATCGCGCCCCGGTTGTGATTCAGTGTGTTCAGTTGTCTCTATAAACGAACCGATCTCTTTCCTGAGCCATTCGCTATCGACAGCTGTCTCAGAAAAGAGATCGGAAAGCACTAAAAACCGAATACGGCAACCCGTATGCCGCCTGTCGCTTAACGGCCAGCCAGGTAAATCACGGTGACAACGGTGGCGACAATACCGAGTACCAGCCCGGCAACAGCCATACCGCGCCCGGACACCTCCGGGTTTTTCCGAATTTTCGACAGGGCCACACCGCCGAAGATAATGGCCAGAATACCGAGCACGATTCCGAATACGAAAAAGGCCAGAATACCGCACACCAACGAGGCAATCGCCAACCCACTAACGGTACCCGCCGGCTGACTCTTCCGCTGACGCCATTGCCGCTTCAGCTCCTTCCGTGTCGCTTTATCGATGGATGGGGCAGTGGTAGTCTGCTTAACGTCCGGTTGGGGCAGGGTCGATTGCACCAGACTATGACGCCCAGCTACGTTCAGCTGCTGGTATGGTCTTACGTCAGTCGCCGTGGTAGCCAGCACAGTAGCGGGTTCCGCATCAACGACGGGCGTTATCGGGGTGATGGTTTCGGCTGCCTTTGCGGGTACGTGCTCGGCAGATGGCGTAGCTGTTGCGCGGGCTGCGGCCAGGTGTCGGTCGGGCATGAACAGCGCCTGTGAGCGCCGTTGGCAGGCAGATAAGCTGACCAGTGCGATAAGGATTGCAAGGCTAAGGAATCGTGTAAACATGTTCATAAAAAGAGAATTGGTTGATTGGAGTGTGTCACCAAAATAGGACGGGAAAAAGTAAGTCAGAAAATTTACTTCACCAATCCTGCGCTCTGTTTTTATAGAAGTTTACACAGATAAAAAGAATAGCACTCCTTGCTGCGGCACCATTTCCCTATCGATGCCGAACAACAGCATAAAAAAAGGCCAGCTCCGTAAGCTGGCCCCTTGGCTAGAATGCGACGGCTTTCAGTCGCAGGCCCGTATCTTCGGGTAGGCCGACTACCAGGTTGAAGTTCTGAACGGCTTGTCCGGCGGCTCCTTTCACCAGGTTATCGATGACGCTGGTGATGAGCAGTTGCCCATCGTGTACCTCCAGATGCAGCAGACATTTGTTGGTGTTGACTACCTGCTTCAGATCGATAGGGGCGTCGCTGACGTGCGTAAACGGGTGTTCCGCGTAGAAGCGTTTGTACAGGTCGTTTGCTTCCTCAAGCGTACCGGTAAACGGCGTGTACACGTTGGCCATGATCCCCCGTGTAAAGTCGCCCCGGTACGGAACGAAGTGGATGGGCGCGTTGAACTCCGGATCGAACTGGGTCAGGCTCTGCCGGATTTCGCTCAGGTGCTGGTGCGTAAACGCCTTGTAAATCGACACGTTGTTGTTACGCCAGGTAAAGCCCGTCGTCGGTACGAGCGCCTGTCCGGCACCGGTACTGCCCGTAATAGCGCTTACCTGTACCGCATCGTTGAGCTTACCCGCTTTAGCCAGCGGCAGCAACGCCAGCTGAATACTGGTTGCGAAACAGCCGGGATTGGCCACCCGCGTCGTTTCACGAATACGATCCCGTTGCAGTTCGGGCAGGCCGTAAACGAAGTCGTCGTGTTCGTCGCGGAAGTCGGTGCTCAGATCGATCACGGTAATGTCGTCCGACACCTCGTATTCGTTCATGAACGTTTGCGACGCGCCATGTCCCATGCAAAGAAAGATCGCATCGAGCCCCTCCTGCGCCAGCAGACCGGTCAGGTCATCGCCGGTAAACGTCAGGTCGGTATCACCCAACAGATCGGTATGCGTCGACCAAACGGGTTTGCCCGCCTGACTGTTACTGTGGATGAAGGCAATGGTTACGAATGGGTGGTTCAACAGAATACGCAGGAGTTCCCCCCCCGTGTACCCGGCCCCACCGACGATGCCGATAGTCAATTTCATACGGTTACAACCAGCCCTGGGCCGGCCTGTCAAATTGGTTAGTTGATACCCTGACTAAGCGCCATCGGCCCGCATACGTTTGTACAACGCCACGTGCTCTGCGACAAACTTGTCCCACGAAAATTGCCGGGCCTGCTTCAGCGATTTTTCGACCATCTCGTTTCGTACGGCTGCTGAGTTGGCAACGGTCAGCATGGCCTGGCAAAGGGTGTCTGCGTCGGTCGGCGGCACCTGAATGGCGGCATCCCCCACCACCTCCGGCAACGAAGACACGTTAGAGGTAATGACGGGTAATCCGCACTGCATCGCTTCCAGGGGTGGCAGGCCAAAGCCTTCATACAGCGACGGAAACGTAAACGCAAGCGCGCCGGCATACAGGGGCGCCAGGTCGTCGTCGGGAACGTACCCCGTAAACACCAGCCGCGATGCCAGATCCGTGCTACGCGACGACTCTGCCATGATAGCGTCGAACTTCCACCCCTTTGTACCAACTAGCACCAGTTTGGTGTCAGAAGCGATAGCATGACTATCAACCAGTTGCCCGAAGCAGCGAATCAGATGATCGATATTCTTGCGCGGCTCCAGCGTGGCAATACTCAGAAAATACGGTCCTTCGCCCAGCCCGAATCGCTGCCGGACGGCCTGTTTGCGGGCTTCGTCTGCCACAGGGTGGAACAGGTCAGAGGCAGCCGCCAGCAGGATGGGCACGACCCGGTCAGGGTTGAAGCCGGTATACGAACAGAAGTCATCTTTGGTCGCCTGTGAGATAGTGGTTACCCACGAGTCGGGCGATAGCGTAGCCAGCACTTTTTTAACCGTCTGCTCCCCATCCGTGAACCACTCCGGATGCATAACCGGAATCAGATCGTAGATGCTCTGCACCGTCTGAACGGCCCGTGCCTGCTGCACGGCGGCCGGCACGGGAAAAAACGTAGCGTGGTAGATGGCCTGCGCCGGAAACTGATCGGGCTGTAGACGCGCATGCGCCCGGTTGGTCCGCTGACGCAGCTGATAACCCACCTGCCGGATCGCTTTCGATGGAATGCCCGACAGCGCAAATGGGGCCAACAACCGGTTTTCAAACCGGGCTACAGCCTGCTCCGCCCGGCTGTTGGCAAAGGGAATCGCCGACTGGTAATGCTCGTCGGCATACCGCATGGTCTCCGGCAGGTTCGTCGGCGCAACCAGCGTTAGCTGGCACTCAGGCGATTGATGGATTCCCTTGACCAGTTTTTCGATAACCCGACTGATCCCCGTACGAGCCTGCCGGTGGTACAAACTCATCCCCAGCGAACTCGCATCAAGAATTATGTTCATTGATCTTCTCGTAAATCATTACCTGATTCGACGCCACCTTCGAGAAGCCGCGTACATCGTCGCCAGTCCAGGCATTGTTCATTTCGCCGTACGAACCAAACTTCGACGACATCAGATCGTGGTCCGATTCGATGCCCAGTACCTGAAAACGATACGGTGCCAGCAGCACGTGAACCTTGCCGGTTACATAGGCCTGCGTGTCGCTCAGGAAGGTTTCGATGTTCCGCATGATGGGGTCCATGAATTGGCCTTCGTGCAGCATCGTGCCGTACCAGTTGGCCATCTGCTCTTTCCAGTACAGCTGCCATTTGCCCAGTACGTGCTTCTCGATCAGGTGGTGTGCCTTAATCAGAATGAGCGGAGCCGGTGCTTCAAAGCCAACGCGGCCTTTGATCCCGATGATCGTATCGCCCACGTGGATGTCGCGGCCGATACCAAACGGACCCGCCAGTTCGGTCAGCTTCCGGATCGCGTCGACGGGGTTGTCGTAGCGATCGCCGTTGATACCTTTGATTTCACCGTGTTCGAAGGTCAGCGTAATCGTTTCGGGTTCGGTTTTGGTTACCTGTGTTGGCCAGGCCGACTCAGGCAGAAACTGATCGGAGGTCAGCGTTTCTTTCCCGCCGACCGACGTACCCCACAGGCCTTTATTGATCGAATACGCGGCTTTGTGCCACTCCTGATCGACGCCCTTCGACTTGAGGTACTCGATTTCAGCTTCGCGCGACAGCCGCAGGTCGCGAATGGGCGTAATCACTTCCGCGTCGGGCGCAATGATCCGGAACGCCATGTCGAAACGCACCTGATCGTTACCGGCTCCGGTACTGCCGTGCGCAATGGCCGACGCACCGATCTCACGGGCGTACTCTGCCGCAGCGATGGCCTGAAAAATCCGTTCAGCACTGACGCTCAGCGGGTATGTATTATTTTTCAACACATTACCGAATACCAGAAACTTCAGGCATTGCTGGTAATAGTCGTCGGTTTTCTGGATGGTCGTGTGCGATTTCACACCCAGTGAATAGGCCCGTTCTTCGATGGCTTTCAGTTCGTCATCCGAGAAACCGCCCGTGTCGACCAGTACGGAGTGTACCTCCATATCCCGGTCTTCAGACAAATATTTTACGCAGAAGGAGGTATCGAGACCTCCGCTAAAGGCAAGAACTACTTTTTTCTGGGACATTATGCGAAAGACGCCGGGCAACTGCCTGCCGTCGGGATAGTGTTGGCGGGGCAAATATCGGGCTTATCGGCGGATTTCTGCCAACGAATTGCCGATCTCCTGTTCGGCTCGAACCAGCAATCGACCGCGCCCCCGTACAATTGACACTATCGGGTGGCCGATTGTAGCGGCCTTGTCTGGCCAGGAGGCTTATTCCCAGCCCTACTCGCCTTCGCTGAAGTATCGACTGGCAACGGTGAGCAACGATTCGACCCGGAGTGGCTTTTGCAAAAAATCGACTATGTGGCCATTCTGCTGCGCCCGCTGGTAATCGTCGGGGTTGAGGGAGGTCGTTAGCATAACCACAACGGCGTTGGCCTTATACCGATCGTCGAGCTGATTGTACAGGTTCATAAAATCCCAGCCGGTCAGGCCGGGCATGTTGATGTCGAGGAAAATGATCCCCGGCTGCTCCGTTGCAGGCTTGTCTTCCGACAGGTAGGCAATCGCATCGGGAACATTGTTGATCGCTTTAACGGAGACACCCAACCCGGCCCGTTCGACCACTTTTGTGTGGATCAGGTTGGTAAATTTATCGTCGTCGATCAACAGTATACTATGTAGACCACCGCGCGTTTTCATAATGTGTGTACAGGAATTGTGAAAACAAACCTACTCCCCTGCCCTGGCGTGGACTCGACCCACAGCGCACCACCGTGCAATTCTACAATCTTTTTGCCATGCGCCAACCCAATACCGTTGCCTTCGTACGCATCCCGGTCGTTTAACCGCTGAAATATCTTAAAAATTTTCTCGCTGTGCGACGGATCGATACCGATACCGTTGTCGGCGACGGTAAACTGCCAATGATGATCGTGCAGCCGGGCGGAGATGGTAACCACCGGTTTTCGGTCGGCCGGCGTAAACTTGATGGCATTACTGATGAGGTTCTGTAGCAGCTGTCGTAGTTCGATGGCGTACGCGTTGACCGTCGGCAGCGCCCCGCACTGAATCACAGCGCCCGTTTGTCGCAACTGCGTTGCGAGGTCTTCTTTCACCGTGTCGACAAGATGCTGACAATCGACCGGTACCAATGCTTTCCTGCGCCCGATGCGGGAGTAATCCAGCAAGTCCTTGATCAGATCGCGCATCCGATGCGTACAGTGGTTGATAACGCCCAGGTACATTTCGGCTGTCTCATCCAGTTTGTCGCCATATTCAAGCTGCAGCAGTTCGACAAAATTACTTACGTTGAGCAACGGCTCCTGCAAATCGTGGGACGCGATGTAGACAAACTGTTCGAGTTCCTTGTTCTGGCTTTCCAGATTTTGCGCATGTAGCTTGATGGTCGTTTCCGCTTCGATTCGTTCGGTCAGGTCGCGGGTAATTTTGGCGAACCCGATCAATACGTCCTGTTCATTGTAGGAAGCGACGATCGTAACGGCTCCCCAGAACCGGCTTCCGTCTTTTCGCAGCCGCCACCCTTCGTGATATACCTTACCAGCGGTAGCCGCTTCGGCCAGGAGTTGAGACGGCAACCCGGCCTGCCGATCGGCTTCGGTGTAGAAAATTCTGAAGTTCTGGTTAATAATTTCCCCAGCCTGATAGCCTTTAATCTTCTCAGCGCCTTTGTTCCACGTTTCTATGTACCCCTGCCGATCCAGCAGAATGATGGCGTGATTATCAATCTCATCCATCATTTTGAGTAATCGCAGTTGCTTCGCATCTAGCTCCATCTCAAAAATAACTCAATCCATACTAACCAGTGGTGGACGTGTATCGGCGACCGCACACTGAAATTGCATCAATCTTATAGCCAAATTATCACATAGGATTACTTTTTTAATCTACCTTATTATCCGGCAACTAACAGCACCGGTTGTGCCGGAAACGGCTATGTAGCCAAAAGCGCACCGCGTAAAAACGCTTAGGTAACGACGTCAATTCGTTACGACGTTGGTATCATCGAGCGTGACCGACGCTCCGTTTATGGTGATCGAACTACCCTGCATCGAAAACGTCCCGACGATTTCCAGATTCAGACAGGCGGCAGCAGGCATCGTAGCGTCAAGACGAACCGTATGTGTGTCGCTGATCGTCACGTTCTGCCAGGCAGCTGGTACGCAGTTACAAGACCACACCGACGGGTCATTCCAGTTACCCGACTTGACCGAGTAAACGTTATTGGATACTGGCCCTACCTTGACAAGCCATACTTCAGCGTCCGTATTTGTTTTACCCTGTATATCGCCGTCGGTTGAAGTGGTTGTACCAATCACCAGGAAGCCACCATCGGCTCCCGCTACGGCATCCGTAACCGTTTCGGTACCGGAACCACCCAGCTTCTGCTGGTAGCTCAGCGTCTGCCCCACAACCGTCTGCAACCGGATATCCCCCTGCCGCTCGCTGACGACATCGACGATAGTATGACTGTTCGGATTAGCACCGGCAACCAAAAATGACGTAGTGAAATTCGCGCGGTTGGCAAGCGTGACGCCGTCAGTTATATCACCATTGGCACTGATCATCAGGCTGCGAGTGTCTGTTCCCGTCGCAGACCCAACGGCAAGAACAGCAGTATTGTCATACGGGCTTACGATCACGCGATCGAGTCCACGACCACCCTTGTTCTTCTGCCAGACCACAGCCAGTTGGGAATCCAATTTAACTACCCAATCGGCTGGTGAAGAGGACGCTCCATTCGCCCTTCCCACTAGTGTATACGTACCGTCTGGCATCTGTACAATTTGTCGTACACTGGAATAAGTCCGTGGCTCATTTCCAGCGGGTATGTTGACAGAACTCGTTATCGTGTTATTTCCAGCCGCGTCAAACTTATACAATTCCGTTCCGAACGAACTTCGTGAATAGCCCATGGTGGCAGCTGCCAAAAAACCACCGTCAGCTGTGCAAATTAGCCCGGCGAACTCTCGTGTTGCCGAAGTCGATGTTTCTGTGCTCTCAACGAACGTTTTATTCCAGCGAATACTACCGTCTGCATTTAACCGGAACAACGACCATTTGAATCGATTATAGGCTAATACGCCAAAACCGCCATCAGGCGCTGCGGCAATGTGAGTCGTGATAGTATAATAGCCGGGATATTCGGGCGGATCGGGAAGTATAGTCTCCCAAATCGTGTTACCTGAATCGTCCAGGCGAATCACTTTTCGGTGCAGAACGGCATACCCGTCACTGTTGGCGCGAACGACCCGAGGCTGATAGGGACTTGACCCATATGACCTGCCCAGCAGCCGCTGCCATTGAATTATCGGTGTTTGTGTAGTCTGGGCGTGGGCGGCTGTTGCGCTGACGAATAGCAGCCATACGCGCAACCAGTAAAGTCTCGTTTCTCGTTGGTAATTTTTCTTCATAGGCAGCACAAAAAATTGTCCGTTTGCCCATAAAGATATAAGTCGCTAGGTATACTTCATAAGAGTACTAACAGACTACCCGGCAGGATGCGTACGTCGGCTTTCCCGTCGGCGAGGGTCAGCGGTTCGCCGTCGGCGTGGATGAGCAACGGACGATCGGCCTGAACGGTTGCGTGGGTAACACCCGTTCCCTGCCAGTAGGGCGATTGATCGATGCTTTTGTTGAACAGCCGCCACGCTAGCATCCCCCCCGCCTGCATCGGAAAGGGGCGCAGCTCACACTGTTCCAGCCGCCCGTCGGCGATGTTAGCCGTGGGGGCCATCCAGGCATTGTTACCAAACTGCCCGGCGTTAGCAAACGTCAGTGAGAACAGCGTTTTCTCGATCCCATTCACCGCATACAGCTCCGGTTTGTAGCGCATGAACGCATTTACCGACGTGCGTACGTACGTCGGTAAACCCCGGACAGGCTGTTTGGCGAAGGCGTGCGCGACGTAGGCTTCGAAGCCGAAGCCAGCCGTACAGAAAAATGGATGCTCATTGATCATCGCGCTGTCGACAACGACGGGCCGGCCCGCCAGCGCCGACTGCACCGCCCGCTCTGGATTAAGCGGCACACCCAGATGGCGCGCAAGCCCGTTGCCCGACCCGAGCGGGACGATACCAAGTGCGGTGTTCGACTGCCGCAGAGCGCGGGCCGTTTCATTGATGGTCCCGTCGCCCCCGACAGCCAGCACACGGGTAATACCCCGACTGACGGCCTGTGTGGCCAGTTCAGTCGCGTGGCCGGGCCCTTCGGTGACGACTAGTTCGGGGGTGTAGCTACTCGCTTCGGCCTGCCGGGCGATATACTCACTCAGCCGCGCCTTGGCTCCCGCCGACGCCGTGCCGGACAGCGGATTGATGATGGCCAGAACGGCCGGTAATGCAGCCATTCAGCTGAAGAAAATAAAGAGCACCAGAATAAAAATCAGGATAAACACGTAGTACCAGCCATCGGAAAAGATGTACGGCTTGTACTCCTGGTAGAATTTGCGAATGCGGCTCATGGGTCGGTGTGCAGTTTACGGTAGCTGGTTTTCAGGGCTCAGCCACGATCTGACTGATCCTGTTTGCAAAAATAGCGCTATAGTTCGTCAGATGGTATGTACCAACCACCCGACACCAGCAACAGCCTACCGAAAACCGTACATCCGACACCGATTAGATAGCCTGTCCGCCGTTGACTGCCAGCACGTGTCCGTTGACAAAGGACGATTCTTCGGACGCCAGAAACAAGTACGCATTGGCAATATCAGCGGGTTGACCGATACGGCGAACCGGAATGGCTGCGACGGCTTTTGCTTTAACGTCGTCCGGCATGGCATCGGTCATCGCCGTCTGGATAAATCCGGGTGCCACGGCATTGGCTGTAATGCCCTTCGGTCCCAGCTCTTTCGCCCACGAACGGACCATGCCGATGATACCCGCTTTGGCCGCTGCGTAGTTCGTTTGTCCGAAAGCGCCGTGCACCCCATTGATCGACGAGGTGCAGATGATCCGGCCATACTGCTGCTCGACCATGTACGGCGCAACGACCTTTGTGCAGTTGAATACGCCGGTCAGGTTGACGTCGATGACCTGCTGCCACTCGTCGTACGACATCTTCAGCAGGGTTTTGTCGCGCGTGATACCGGCGTTGTTGACCAGAATGTCGATTCGTCCGTAGCGGTCGACAACGTCGCGGGCGGCCGCTTCGATGCTGGGCACGTCGGTCGTGCTGACGGTCATAAAGTCGCATCGATAGCCCTGGTCAGTCAGTTCACGGGCGGTGGCTTCTCCTTCGGGCAGAACGTCCCAGATAATAACTGTGGCCCCTTCCTGGCAGAACCGTTCGGCGGCTCCGCGTCCGATGCCGCGTGCCGCACCGGTAATGATCGCTACTCTGTTCGCAAGTCTCATGGTGTATCAATGATTACAACCGCCTTGCCGATGACCTTCCGATCGAGCAGATCGCGGAGGGCAACGGGGGCGTCAGCCAATAAATACTGTTTATGGATATGTTGTTTCAATTGCCCGGTCGTAATCCACTGAAGCAACTGCTCAAAATTCTGCCTACTCCGCTTCGGTTCACGTTGCGCGAAGGCTCCCCAGAATACCCCCACAATAGACGCGCCTTTCAGCAAGGCCAGGTTCAGCGGAATACTCGGAATACTGCCAGCCGCAAAGCCAACGACAAGATAGCGGCCTCGCCACGCCAGCGACCGAACAGCCGGCTCGGCAAAGCGATCGCCGACGGGGTCATACACGACGTCGACGCCTTTGCCGCCCGTTAGCTCGTTGACTCGCGTGCGCAGGTCTTCGGTCGTGTAGTTGATCGTTTCTGACGCACCCAGTTCACGGCAAACCGCCAGTTTCTCCTCGGAAGACGCAGCCGCGATGACCCGAGCGCCCATCAGCACACCCAGTTGCAAAGCAGCCAGCCCCACGCCCCCGGCGGCTCCCAGCACCAGCAGCGTTTCGCCCGCCTGTAGGTTGGCCCGGTCTTTCAGCGCATGGTACGACGTGCCGTAGGTGTACATGGTCGATGCTGCCGTGACGAAGTCCATCCCGGCGGGCATAGGCAACGTTGTCGTAGCATGCGCAACCACCTGTTCAGCAAATCCGCCGTAGCCCGTCAAGGCAAAAACGTGATCGCCCGGTTTGAGAGTCGTCACGCCCTCGCCTACCGACAGGACGCGACCGGCGACTTCGCCCCCCGGCGCAAATGGCATGGGTGGCTTCACCTGGTATTTTCCTTCGATGATGAGCGTATCCGGAAAGTTGACGCCACAGGCGTTCACACCGATCAGCACCTGTCCGGCAGCGGGCTGCGGCTCAGGAACCTCGGTCAACCGTAGCGTTTCCGGCGGACCGTACTGTTGGCAAAGAATGGCGTTCATAGTAAGTTGGTGTACGGTTTTCGGTTTACAGTTTACGGCGGTCACCGTTGCGCGCTAGCTAACGAATGCACTAATCTACGCGGAAAAGCAGTAGCGTTCCCGGCAAACAGCCATTGGGAGTGTTTCGCCGAATAAGCCTGTAGCGTAGCTTTACCGAAAACCAGATCCTATGCGTTACTTCTCTATTCTCGCTTTTGTTTTCCTGTCGCTGACAACGTTTGGTCAGCAAAAAGAAACCACCGCAGACAAAGACCGGCGGGCCATTCTTCTGATCCTGAAACAACAGACTGCCGACTGGACAGCCGGTCGGGTCGAGCGGTTTATGAACGCCTACTGGCGATCGGACTCGCTGACATTCGTTGGCAAAGCGGGCATTACCTATGGTTACAAAGCGACACTGGCTAATTACAAAAAACGCTACCCCAGCCGGGCAGCTATGGGAAAACTCAAATTCGACATTCTCCAGATCGACTTCCCGGCCCCCAACCTTGCCTACGTTATCGGCGCGTATCACCTGACCCGCCCGCAGGTAGGCAACGCCAACGGTCATTTCACGCTGCTCTGGCGCAAGATCAGGGGACAGTGGCTCATCGTCAGCGACCACAGCAGTCAGGATTGATATTGAGATGAAAGAGAAAAGACGCAAGAAGAAAGACAGTCGGTGAGCCATCTTTCTTCTTGCGTCTTTTCTCTTTCATCTACTTCCCACCCAGCCACAGCAGTCCGTTCAGGATCAGCTGATTTTGGTCGGGACTGCTGAAGGTCGACGATAGGGCTTTGCCGGTGCCGTGTTCGTAGTCGATGTCGTTGTGGCCCATGTTGAGGTACAGCATTCGGTAACGCTTGTTCGTCCAGACAACGGGATAGTAGCCACTGTGCCAGATTTCGTGCGGTTTAGGCCCGGTACCGAGCGGAAAGCTGGTTGAGTCGATGGCCAGCAGAATGTCGATGTCGGGATTCTTCCGCAGATCATTCGACCAGCGATACCACTCATTCGGAGCCGTTTTAAACGTGCGCGGCAACGAACGTGTAACGGGGTGCTTCCGGTCTTCAACACGCAGCACAGCCGATGTGGGTCGCCAGGTATTGCTGCCGTACTGCCCCGACCCCAGAAACTGATTGTGATACCAGTCCCAGTTTTGCGGGTAGGTCGAAGGCGTCAGGGCGAAGGCGGCAAAATGAAAACCCATCCAGCGCCCGCCCCGCTCCATGTACTGCTGAAAAGCCGCCCGTTGCGCCGGATCATCAGGACGCGTGTCGAGAAACAGGACGACCTGATAACGCGACAGAAAATCAGTGTTCAGATTCGTCCAGTCGCTGGTTGAGTCGTACTGAAAGCCGTGCTGAGCCGCCAGTTGAGGAAACCAGCGGTTGGCTTCCTGCACGAAGCTGATGTGCGCCTGATCGTTTTTGGCCGTAAAAAAGGCAATGACCCGGAAGGCCGGTTTTTGCTGCGCCTGACTACAAATCGACAGCAGCAACAGCAGCAAACACAACAGAAATCGGCGTAGTCTCATCAGTTAAAACGTATAAAACAGCTGCGTTTGCAGACTGGCCCGCCCCGAAAAGTACGACGAATACGTTCCCTGCGGCAGATAATAATTGAACGTTGGCTGAACGGACAGCGACAGGTGATTGCTCATCCGGTAGATAGCCCCTACCCCAACCGTCGGCACGACCGTCACCCTGTGTTTATCTGTTTCAAGCCGTATTTCCTGGTCATTACCGATGTTGAGATACGTTGGTGAGCGAAAACTGAACAAAGTTCCAACTGAAAAGTAAGGCGACAAGCGCCGGGCCGACGATTGAAAATTGACCAGTATCGGTACCTGGTAATGACGCGAACGAGTTCGACCAAAGGGTGAGTGATCAACAGGCATACTAGTCTCGAAAGTAGGCACGTCGGTCTGATTATAGCTCATCCAGATGCCCGTCGATACTGACCATTTAGGCTGAAGAGCATACCGTCCCAGCAGCCCGATTGTATAACCTCGTCCGGTTGACCGGCTGGCAAGGTCAAGCGGAATGAAACCGCCTTTACCAATATCTGGTATCAGAACACTCTGCTTGGTTTTTGAATAACTGTACGTTGGTGCCCCACTGATCGACAGCGAGAATTTGCCCTGAGCAAAGCCACCGTACGCCGAAAGCAGCACGCAGCCATACATGACAACAATGCCGAAGACAGTTTTCATAAGTTGGGCGGAGCAGGAAGGTGGACGGAGCGGAAACGAGCAGGCCGGGTTCGTGCCCGACTCCGAATTTTCGGATAAACAGACAAGCACCCGGCCTGGTTGTAACGTCTCGTCTGGTTTAACAGCATCTTAACAAAGCCGCTGACTTACAGACCGTTTCCGCTTACTTTGCTGAAAATGTGTAGATCGTTGTCGTCTGATACGTCTGCCCCGGACGCAGTACCGTCGATGGGAACTTGGGTTGGTTCGGCGAGTCAGGATAGTGCTCGGTTTCGAGGCAGAGCGCGTAGCGTTTTTTGTACGTCGCGCCCCGGCCCGACAGCGTTCCGTCGAGGAAGTTACCCGTGTAGAACTGCACCGCCGGCTCGGTCGACTGCACCTCCATCACCCGGCCGCTCGTGGGTTCCATCACGGTCGCCACTTTTTTCAGGCTCTTGCTGCTGTCGGTCAGTACCCAGGCATGGTCATAGCCACCGCCGTTCTTGATTTGCACGTCGGTCGAGTCGTTGATGCTCTGACCGATCACGCGCGGTTTGGTGAAGTCGAAGGGCGTACCGGCAACGGGCTGCAACTGCCCGGTCGGAATCAGGTCTTTGCTGACCGGGATGAACTTGTCGGCGTAGATCGTTACGACATGATCAAGGATATCGCGTTTGACGCCCCCCGTCAGGTTGAAATATGTGTGGTTGGTCAGGTTTACGACCGTCGGCTTGTCGGTCGTGGCCTTGTAGTCGATCTTCAGGGCGTTGTCTTTTTGCAGCGTGTAAGTCACTTCCACGTTCAGCGCACCGGGGTAGCCTTCTTCGCCGTCCTTCGATACGTAGGTCAGTTTCAGCGCCGGTTCCTCACCCTCGACCGGCGTCGCCGTCCAGACGCGTTTGTCGAAGCCTTTCGCCCCGCCGTGCAGGCTGTTTGGGCCGTTGTTGGTCGGCAGCGTATACGCCTTACCGTCGAGCGTGAATTTGCCCCCGGCGATCCGGTTACCGTAGCGGCCAATCAGCGCGCCAAAAAACGGAACGCCTTTTTCGTAGCCCGCCAGCGAATCCATTCCCAGCGTCACTTCTTCGAACTTACCGTCTTTGTCGGGGGCGGTCAGCGACACGATCGTACCGCCGTAGTTGGTGATTTTAGCGGTCATACCGGCCGCATTGTGGAGGGTGTAGAGGTCGACGGCCTGTCCATCGGACAGCGTTCCGTAGGCCGCTTTTTCAATACCGGCTTTCTGCTCGGTTTCTTTTTTCGGAGAACAGCTATTCATCATCAGTAAGCCGCCGGCCAGTACGGCAAACGCCAATCGGGTTGAAACAAACATACGAACTTGCGTTAAGAACGCACCGGTACGCGGTGTGTTATTGGTTTTTTGCCTGATTAAAGGCAATTGCGCGATGAATGTACTCAACCGCTTCGGCGAATTTCTGCGATAACGCATAGCGGTAGAAAAGCCGTACTTTCGCGTTTTACCCTAGTATTCCCAACTTTTATCATGCAACGACGCGATTTTATCCGGCAGTCGGCCCTCCTGACAGCCGGTGCTTTTGCCCTCAGCCAGACCAACTTACTGGCCAATGCTCCCGCCAAAACCATTAGCCCATTTGGCGTTCAGCTATACAGCGTACGCGACGTTATCGGTAAAGACCCCAAGGGGGTGATGACGCAGCTGGCGCAAATGGGGTACAAACAGTTTGAAAGCTACAGTGGCCAGCAGGGCTTTTTGTGGGGCATGACACCCGCCGAAATGAAGTCGTTTCTGAACGGCATCGGCGTGAAGATGGTCAGCACGCACTTCAACTTCGGGCAGCAGATGGACAAGCCCGACGAGCTGCAAAAAAGCTTCGATATGGCGAAGGGCGCTGGCCTGACCTATATTCTGTGCCCGTATATCGGCCCCCAGAAGTCGATGGACGACTGGAAACGGATCGCCGATCGCTTCAACAAAGCGGGTGAGCAGGCTAAGAAAAGCGGGATGAAGTTCGGCTACCACAACCACGATTATTCGTTCAAACCCCTCGACGGTCAGATTCCGCAGGAGTACCTGTTGGCTAACACCGACCCTAAAAACGTGATGTTCGAGCTGGACCTGTGCTGGATCGACGTAGCGGGTCAGGACACCGAAGCGCACCTGAAAAAATACGGCAAGCGCTACGAACTCTGCCACATCAAGGATTACAAGAAAGTAGATGGTAAACCTGTGCAGAACGACCTTGGCAAAGGGGCCGTCGACTTTAAAAAGACGTTGCGTGTTGCCATGGAAAACGGCATGAAATACTACATCGTCGAGCAGGAAGAGTACCCAACCGACGTGCTGACGAGCATGAAAAACGATGCTGAGTACATGAAGACGTTGTCAGTGTAGTTTTCGGTTTTCCGTATACGGTTTACAGTTGCGTGGCCGTAAACCGTATACGGAAAACCGAAAACCAGATAGCTACAAGCTTACCCCGTCCCCCGGCTGTTCGGGTCGGTGGAAGTTGATACCGCGCTTGCCGAAATACTGCTCGTAGTTGGTATAGCGCTGGGTAACAAAAAACGGCTTCGCGTACCCGTCATGCAGCGGTAGAATTGCCTTCGGCTGCATCTTTTCGACAAATCGGGCAACGATCAACTCCGTCAGGAACGGTGCCATGACGGGCAGCATCAGCAGGTCGACGCCACGGAACGCCAGCAGCTTATCGGAGAACGAATCGACGGTGTTCAGCACCTTCCCGTCGATCAGAAACGCAAACATGCCGGGAATGTGATCGGCCAGGATGGGTTCGTGCGCCACCGCGATCGCCTGCAACGCAAAGCGTCCCACCTGTAAGCTACCCTCCGCAATTTCCTGCACCTTGATACCAACAGGTGCCAGTTTCTCCACCACTTCCTGCGTCGACCAAACGGTAGCCTTACTCAGGGCCACAATTTTCGTCAGCGCATCGATGTCCAGATGATCGGGATGACTGTGTGTGATGACGATGTTCGCAACCTGACTGAACGTCTCAGGTTTGACCAGTCCTTCAACAAACGAAAACGTACCGGGATCGAATAAAAGCTGTTCGCCTTCTTTTTCGAGCAGCAGGCAGGAATGCAGGTATTTCTTGATGTTCATGGTTGTGCAACGCGGATGACATAGCGATAACTTATCGACACCGGTCAGGGTTATTGGCTACGTACCAGCGCGACGGCTGATGACATTGGCTCCGTCGTTACTGTCGGCCAATGTCTTTCCGGCTTCATCATGTTTGCTTCGTTATCACTACCCGTTCTTCTTCTCATTTTTGGCGTAGCAGCAGCCGTTGTCTGGCGGGCGGGCACGGCGCTCTCCAATACAACCGATAGCCTCGACAAGCGTTTCAAGCTTGGCGAAGCGCTGGGTGGTACCATCGTACTCGCTATCGTGACCAACTTGCCGGAGATCGCGATCACTGTCAGTGCTGCCCTTGGCAACAAGATCGGCCTGGCCGTCGGTAACATTCTGGGAGGTATTGCCCTGCAAACGATCGTGCTGGTGCTGCTCGATGCCTTCGGTGTCGGCAAGCAGGACACACTGACCTCCCGCCAATCGTCGCTGACACCTGTCCTGGAAGCAACGCTGGTTATCGCCATGCTGACAATAGTTGTCATGGGGCATCAGCTTCCCGAAACCATGCTCTTCGCTCGAACGACACCCGCGAGTATTGCACTGATCGGTGTGTGGCTGGTGGGCGTATGGCTCATCGGAAAATCGCACAACGCCTTACCCTGGCACACGGCTAGCACTCCGCAGTCAACTAACCAAGGGAAGTCGGACGATGAGAAGCGAAGCACGGGCAAGACGCTGCTTATTTTCGGCGTCGCTGCGCTGGCGACGCTGCTGGGCGGGGTCGCCCTGGAAGAAAGTGGCGATGCCATGTCGAAGCTGCTGGGAATGGATGGGGTCATCTTCGGAGCTACCATCCTGGCTGCAGCTACGTCGTTACCCGAAGTATCGACTGGCCTGACTTCGGTTAAACTAAAGGATTATACGCTGGCTGTCAGCGACATTTTCGGAGGTAACGCCTTTTTGCCGGTACTGCTGGCGCTGGCAACAACAATATCCGGCAAGCCGGTATTGCCCAACGCGCAAAAAAGCGACATCTACCTGACGGGGCTGGGCATACTCGTTACGATTCCGTACATCTACGGTATGCTGTTTCGGCCCAAACGTCAGCTAGCACGCATGGGCATCGACTCCTTTGTCGCGCTGATCGTTTATCTGGTCGGAGCCGCCGGCTTATTCATGATTGCGAAGTAGCTCGATACCACAGCAACGATCGCGAAGTCGACCTACCGATTTGCGTTCCAGACCAGAATGGTACAACCGCTGGGGCTGGTAGCGTGGTGCTCCGTACCGACCGGATAATAGACATAAGCACCCGGCCCGAACGCTTTCCCATTTTCGACCTGCGGATCGACATACACCCCGTCGACCACAAATACCTCGTCGGGAACGGCATGTGCATGAACGGGAAACGCTTTCCCGGCCCCGATACGGATCAGTGTTCGTTTTTCACCCGGCAGGCTACGCAGCATGCATTTTTCTACCCCCTCCGTCACCGTCTCCCACGGCAGCTCCGACGCGTTTACAGCCTCTATCATAGTCATAGGTTTTGTAATTCGTACCTGTAACCAACGACACGCGCGGATAATTCGAATTACGCGATTGCGTCACCAGTGGTGATCGAATTATACGGTGCATGTTATTCCAGTTCACTCAGACTATGGTCGCGTTCAGCAATTGGAACCGGACCGGCTTCATGATTAAACAGACGCAACACCTGATTGACTTTATCGAGTCGTAAGGTCGCTTTTCCCTGCTCCAGATCACGTATAAATCGCAGCCCAACACCCGCTTTGTACGCCAGTTCCTCCTGCGTCAGGCCCGTCTGCTTACGACGTTGTTTGATAAATTGACTTAACGTGCTGTGCATAACTATACCCAAACAGGTATAAATAAGTGTCTACAAACAAATATATACCTTATCGGGTATATTTATCACAATACCGGGCAATACTATACCCGATAAGGTATACAAGCGCATACTATTATCGGCTTGGTTCAGGTAAAAGCGAGTCTGTTTTACTGGCGGCTTATTGATTACTTTCTGATTTCTTTGTACCCATTGTCAACAACCGGTTCCATAGACCACGCTGTTAGACTAGTAGTACTGCTCTACCCCACCAGTCGCTACCGGTATTGTGTACTACTTCATCGGGTCTGTATTCCCCCTCCCCCATGTTCGATTTTCGACTGACCGTTTTTTATACCGTTGCCAAGCGGCTGAGTTTCACCAAAGCAGCCGCCGAACTGTTTGTGACGCAGCCTGCCATCACCAAGCATGTTCAGGAACTGGAAAGTCAGCTCGGCATGGCGCTGTTCGACCGGCGGGGGAATCAGATCAGCCTGACCACGGCGGGGAACGTGTTGCTGCGCCATGCCGAAACGATTATGGGCGTGTACAGGCAGATCGAGTTCGACCTGAATGCGCTGAAGGGACAACCCGGTGGACGATTGCGGCTGGGTGCCAGTTCGACCATTGCGCAGTATGTGATTCCGGCCGTACTGGCCCGGTTTCAGGACCATTCGCCGGAGGTGAGCCTGTCGCTCCTGAGCGGCAATACCGATCAGATTGAGCAGGCGCTGCTCAACAACGACATCGACCTGGGACTGGTCGAAGGGCGCACGCACCACAGCGACATCCGCTACACGCCTTTTGTGAAAGATGAGCTGGTGCTGGTTTGCCGGGCCGATCACCCGCTGGCCGGGCGCGATGAAATCACGCTCGACGAACTCAAGACGGTACCCATTGCGCTACGGGAACGGGGGTCCGGCTCGCTGGAAGTGGTCGAACATGCCCTGCGCGGAGCCGGTCTGCGCCTGAACGACCTGAACCTGGCCATGCAGCTAGGCAGTACGGAGGGGATCAAGTCGTACCTGACCAACTCCGCCAGCATCGCGTTCATCTCCATTTTTGCCGTACAGAACGAACTGAAAAACGGCATCCTGCGCGTGCTCGACGTAGCAGGCCTGACGATTCAGCGTGACTTCTATTCGGTGCAGCTACAGGGTGTCAGTGAAGGCCTGGCCGACACGTTCATGCGCTTCGCCCGGCAGCAGTACAATCGCCGGTGATGAATGATCTGAATTAGCCATACTTGCCGAATCCGGCTTTGCGTTTACCACGGCACGTATACCCATGCGCGCGCTGATAGTCTCGCGGACCTGTCGATCTGGATAGCCCGGTTAGTGAACATGGCGAACTACTAAGTCGACAGATTTACTCATCCAGTTAATAAACAGCCGTGCGACTATATCGCTGTTTAGTCGGTACTTTGTAGCCACTTTCTCGTACTCCGGTACAGTCACCGCTACTGGTTTGCATCTCGCTTTCGCTCTGCCCGTGCCTACTTTTCTGCTCACCCGTCGTTTAAGCTGGCTACTGATTCTTGGCCTGTTAGGTTACAGCCAACGAACGTCGGCCCAATCGGTTACGCAGGATTCTATTCAATGGTATAACACCCAGCTGGCTGAACAGCAGCAACCACTGGCGCGGGCCCGGACGCAGGTAGCACTGGCCTGGCACCTCACCTCGGCTGGCGAAACGGAACGCGCAGCGAATCTCCTGCTAACGGCAATCGACGTTTTCAGGAAATACCGGCGTTACAACGATCTACGACAGGCTTACGTCAGTCTGGCGCAGCTGTTTCAGTTCCAGCATAATCTGCCCAAATCGGTCGAATACAGCAAACAGGCGCTCGACTATGCCCGATTGGCAGGTGACAGTAGCAAGCTTTGCCTGACCATGCACGACTACGCCATGATTCTGGGCGAGAACCGCCAATTCGGCCCTTCACTGGCCTATTTTGATGATGCCATTCAGCTGGCAAACCGGCTCAACGACACGAATAACCTTATGCTGGCAAATCTGAACATGGCCAGTATTCTGATTGAAAAAGGCGACTACC
The DNA here is from genome assembly GCF_003002825.1 of Spirosoma oryzae. GTDB lineage: Bacteria > Bacteroidota > Bacteroidia > Cytophagales > Spirosomataceae > Spirosoma > Spirosoma oryzae. The sequence continues at coordinate 88,116 of NZ_PVTE01000009.1, forward strand.
TGCAAACGATCAGCCGTGCTCAGCGAGCGCTACCTATTGCCGGTCGGCTAGGTGACAGGGATGCGGTATTTCGGGCCGATGCGATCATCGGTGCTGCGCTGACCAAACTAAACCGGTTCGCCGAAGCGGATCAATACTACAAACGGGCAGAAGCGTATCTGCCCATAGTTGGGTCGCGCTATTACGACCGGGAAATGGCACTTACCCGTACCGAATGGGCCGAACGACAGGGCGACTATCGGGCGGCTTTTCAGTACCAGAAAGCTTATTTCACACTCGACACGCTACTAGCCAATCAGCAAAACAAAGAGCATGTAGCCGAGTTGGAAATTCGCTACCGGACCCGGGAGAGCGAGCAGGAAAAAGCCCGACTACAACGTGATCTGACGTATCAGCGGTGGTTGTTTGCAGGGGGAGCCTTATTGCTGTTGCTGATTGTCGTAGCCATCTATCTACAACGCATTCAACTGGCCCAGCGCAATCAACTACTCGAAGTACAGGCGCAGTTGGCTAGGGTACAACTACAGACCGCCACCGATCAGCTGGCCGTATTTGCCGACTCCGTAGTACGGAAAAATGCATTTATCGACCAGATACAAAATGAACTCGATAGTCTGAAAGGACAGCAGTCGGCCGGTAGCCAGCAACTCATCGAACAGCTCAACCAGGCCCGGCTGCTGACCGATGCGCAGTGGAATGATTTCCGGCTGAAGTTCGAGCAGCTCCATCCTCAATTTATCGACCGCCTGCGCCAGTCGGTGCCCAACCTGACCGATACGGAATTGAAGATGGCCTGCATGATCCGGCTGAATTTCTCGACAAGTCAGATTGCGGGGATGCTGGGCATTTCGGCCGACAGCGCGACCAAGAACCGGTACCGACTGCGCAAGAAGATTAACACGGAAGATATAAACAGCTACTTATCAAATACTTAATTAATTGTCCATTTTTTGTCCATCCCAGTTTTATCGCTTGACAGACGTCTGTTCATAGGTTTGTTCTACAACTAGTTATCAGTAGACATACCCTCGTTATTTAACCAGACGCGAATGAAGCTCATTGCCTATTACTGCCTGATTTCACTGACCTTTTTGCTATCCTGCAAATTTAGCGAAGGCCCCGGACCGGACGCATCGTCGACCAATCCCGACGATTGCGTGCTCACCAAGGCTGTCTACGGACAGGGTGAGTACGACGAGTTTACGTACGATTCGCGGGGCCTGATTACCTCCATTCAGTCGTATCAGAATAATGCAAAATCCGGTCTCTATACGAATACGTACGACGCCGACGGTAAGCTCACTGGTCAGAATCTGAACGGGTTCACGGTCCAATACGTATACTCCGGCAGCACGCTGACCAAGATTCAGCTGGTAGACAGCGGTGTCGTGCTGGGTGAATACGCCGTTACCGTTGACGGTTCGGGCCGAATCAGCAACCTCAAGGTACAAAATGCCCAATCCCCCTTCGACACGTACGCGGGGTATAATTCGACCTTTACCTACGATGGGCAAGGCAACTGCACGCTGGTCGAGTTAAAGGATACGCAAGGCCGTGTATTGAGCCGGACCGTATACAGCAATTTTGTGGCGGTACGGTCCCACGTAACAAAGTTCAAGAATCAGTTCATCAACCCATACACGGCCACGATCACCGAGAATTTGCAGTACGCGCTGCTGTACAAATTCCCGAATACGTCCCCCAATAAAGTGGAACTGTACTCAGCGATCGACCTTAACGGCAACTACACCGGAACGTTGAGTAAACAATCCGAAGACGTTTACCAGCGAACCGCCAACCAGAGTGGCATGCAGACGCAGCGCGTGGCGACCTCCACAACCAGCGGTGGCACCCGGACCAGTACGACCACCTTTGAATACACCGGTTGCCAGTAGATTGCCTGAGATCAGGTTGCCTTATTGCTGCCGTTACCGCATTACTCCTCTTTATTTTTCCGTCAACCACAACTACGTTCAATCTTTCCCGAACCGCCCGGTCTGGCACCGACTTAGGTCGCTGTTGGTACCGGGCGGTTCGCCGTTTAGACTACGCTACGCATTACCGCCGGTAATTGGGCATCAGTAGCGGTGATTGGTCCCGGCGGAGGGCGGCCGGTACCTTTGTTCTACGCAAAGCAACACAGGCTATGAACACCGCGCATCCGACTACCACGCCCCCCCAACTACGTTCCCGGCAGCACCCGGCACAACGGCTGCTCGCTTATCGCTTTACCACGCGCCAACTGCTGTTTATCGGGGCTTCACTTCTCTGCCTGACGCCCTTTCTGTCGCCCCCGCTGGCGCTGCTGCTGGGGCTGCTTGTCGCGCAGTTTATCGGTCATCCGTATCTGCACCTCAACAGCAAGGCTACCCATTGGCTGTTACAGGCGTCGGTGGTTGGGCTGGGCTTCGGCATGAATGCCCACAGTGCCATGCAGGCGGGCAAGGAAGGTATCTTACTAACCGTCGCGTCGATTGCCGGAGTGCTCACGGTCGGCGTGCTGCTGGGGAAATGGTTGAAGATCGATGCCGTAACGGCCCACCTGATCGCGGCCGGTACGGCGATTTGTGGCGGGAGCGCCATTGCCGCACTGTCGCCGGTCGTGAAGGCCGACGAAAAGCAGGTATCTGTCGCGCTGGGCACGGTCTTTATCCTCAACGCTGTCGCCCTGCTGGTTTTTCCGGCTATCGGTCAGGGATTGCAGCTGACGCAGCATCAGTTCGGTCTGTGGTGCGCGCTGGCAATTCACGATACGAGTTCGGTAGTTGGGGCAGCAACCCGGTTCGGGCCCGAAGCGTTACAGGTGGCTACGACCGTCAAGCTGGCGCGGGCTCTCTGGATTATTCCCGTTTCGCTCGGCACGGCGGCCCTGTTCAACACCGGCAGCGGCAGGATTACCATACCTTATTTTATCGGTCTGTTCGTACTGGCCATGCTCGTGCACACCTACGTCCCCGCCAGTCAGCCCATTGCCGACGTAGCCGTAACGCTGGCACACCGTGGCCTGACGTTGACGCTGTTTCTGATCGGCGCAGGGCTGTCGGGCAACGTAATCCGGGCGGTGGGCTGGCAACCGCTGGCGCAGGGCATTCTGCTCTGGCTGCTGATCTCGGCCGCATCGCTCTGGGCGATTCTGGCGGTCTGATTTAATAGAAGAAAGATGTGAGAGGAAAGAAGAAAGACAGGTACGATGAACGGGAATGGATTGAGTGAACCATCTTTCTTCTTTTCTCTATTCTCTTTCTTCTCGCACCTCTCCTCTTTCTTCTCGCATCTTTCTTCATAAGAAAGTAAATTGCATAGACCTTTCGCTTCATTTTGCATGGATAGTACGCAACCCACGTCTTCGCTGTTTAACCGGCGGGGCTTTTTGAAAACATCATCGCTGGCAACGTTGACAAGTCTGCTAGGCACGAACATCGTTTTCGCCGACCGGATGCCGAAGAATTACCTGCCGCTGGTGTTCGACGGACAGATCGACCCGATGGCAAGCAAGCATAAAAACATGGTGGTGCTGAACGACAAACCCTGGAACGTCGAGACGCCCGCTTATCTGCTCGACGACGCCGTTACTCCTGCCGACAAAATGTTTATCCGGAACAACGGTCTGATTCCCGAATCGATCGACGTAGCCAACTGGAAACTGACGATCAACGGCGAGTCGGTGAAAGCGCCGAAAACGTATACGCTCAACGACCTCAAAACCAAGTTCAAACCTTACACCTACCAGCTTGTGCTGGAATGCGGGGGCAACGGTCGGGCGGGCTACTTCCCCAAAACATCGGGCAACCAATGGACCGAAGGGGGCGTTAGCTGCGCCGAGTGGACGGGTGTCCGGCTGAAAGACATCCTGGCCGACGCTGGCATCACCGACACCGCCGTCTACATCGGCTATTACGGCCAGGACCTGCACCTCAGTCGCGACCCCAAACAACCAGTTATCTCACGGGGTGTCCCCATTACCAAAGCCCTCGAAGACGAAACCCTCATCGCCTGGGCTATGAACGGGCAGGACATCCCACTCGTTCACGGCTATCCGCTGCGGCTGGTCGTTGGCGGCTGGCCCGCGTCGGTATCGGGCAAGTGGCTGCACACGATTGCGGTCCGCAACAAAGTCCACGACGGGGCCAAGATGACCGGCAAAAGCTACCGCGTCCCGATTCATCCGGTACAACCGGGCGTCGACCCACCGGCGAGTGAGTTCAGGATCATCGAGTCGATGCCCATCAAATCGGTGATTACCTTTCCCCAGTCGGGGCTGGAACTGCCGATGGGTCAGCAGCTATCGCTGCGGGGGCATGCCTGGGCGGGCGACCGAGTGGCGAAGGAACTGCACGTCTCGATCGACTTTGGCGAAACCTGGCAGAAAGCCGATCTGAAAGCACCCAAAAACCGGCTAGCCTGGCAACACTGGGCCGCCGACGTAAGCTTCCCGACGCAGGGCTATTACGAAGTATGGGCGCGGGCCACCGACGACAAAGGCGTATCGCAGCCGATGGTGATGCCCCAATGGAACCCCGAAGGATATATCAACAACGCCTGCCACCGTATCGCGGTGAAGGTGGTGTGAATTACCGGGCAGCAGCCGACCGTCCCCCCCCCCTTCAGGGCAGGGCTATTAAGTTCTTGAATTGACGCTGACGGTAGCCAAATTCACTTCGGCCCATCTACCCCCCAGCCCCCTGAAGGGGGAGCGTTCCGCGAAGAAATAACTCCCCCTTCAGGGGGCTGGGGGTAGATAGACTAGAACTTAACAGCCCTGCCCTAAAGGGGATGAAATTTGCACAAGAACAGCTCCCCCTTTAGGGAGTTGGGGGGGGGTAAACAGGCTAGAACTTAACAGTCCTGTCCTTCAAGGTGTTGAGAGTACTCGAATGTGAAATGATTCGCGAATACGACTTTATTCAATGAACAGACCAACGAAGTACCACTGGCTGATCGCCAGTTTATGTGTGTGGTTGCTGTGCGCGTGGGTGACCCGACACTCGGTGGCCCAGCAACCTGTACCGGGCCGAAAAGGCGCACCAAAAGCCCGCACAACGCACAGCACAGCTCCAAAAGCCGTAAAGCCGGTCAAGGCAACTACAGCCGTTGCCGAAACAGTACCTATGGCCGCTACAGTCGTCAACCCGCAGGGCGTGGTGGTCGATGCGGAGACGGGCCTGACGGTCGACGATAACATGGTGCTGGTGAAAGGGCAATGCACCGTCTGCCATACCAGTAAGCTGATTCTGCAAAGCCATTTCGACCGCGACAAGTGGGTCGAGCGGATTCGGTGGATGCAGCGGACGCAGAAGCTGTGGGACCTGGGTGAAACCGAAAAGCCGATTCTCGATTATCTGGTAAAAAACTACGGCCCCCTTCCCATCCAGTTCGACGGTCGCCGACTCCCCCTCGACCCGCCCCGCTGGCATACCCGCTAAACCGTTACGTCCTAAAATTTAATGCCAGAAAAGGCCCTGAACATGCACGAAAGTTCAGGGCCTTTTCCGTATCATTACCCGTATGTACAGCGCCTAACGAATTAGCGCCAGCAGCTGATAATCAGCCCATCAACCCGACCACACCGATGAAAAACGCCCTACGTCTATTCTGCACAGTACTAGTCCTGGCGAGTTGCAACAGGCAGCCGGAACAAGCGCCAACCACAATCCGATTACCCATCACAATCAAAGAAGGCTACGGACCGTTTTACCCCGGATTTGGCATCCTTAGCGCAGATTGGCCAACCGATCCAATATGGGGCAAAACATACTATCCTGTTCGTGGGATTCCCCGTCACTGGAGCAGCCCGGTACGGACCAGAGTTATCGTAAATTTCCAGCAGTTCGTTTATCAGCATGTCAAAACGGGGAATTTAGAGCAGGCCCTTTACGATACGTACAGCAAAGCACCTGGCTGGACGTCCAATACGAATTCTCTGTCGACGAAGCCCATAAAATGCTACGTGAACGTTGTACGCGGCTTCGATGAGCACATTGGTAAATGGGCCATTCTAGTCGACACAGACAATGACCTCGATTTCGCTGACGAAGCACCTGTCTATCCTGAGTTTCTTCACCCGAAGGAAATCGATTATAAAATCAAGGATCAACGCATTATCCAGTACGAACTATACAAGAACGGACGGGTAGAAACGGCTCGCACGCCCGTAGTTTTTCGGTACACCAACACTCATTTTTTGTATAGTTTCCCCCGTTACGCAACGGCTATAGCCCAGGTAGCTGGTAAGCAGTATGACCTCCTTATTGACCCTCATTTATCACGCCTTGATTTCGAAGCATCAAAAATTGCACTGGCATCATCCATCGGGAGCAACGGCCGGATCGACGGACAGAAGATGGTCGAGATCGGTGATGAAATTGAATTGGGTGGTATCGCTTACCGTAACAATGGTATTTCACCCAGTGATAATACGTTGGAACTTGAGCCAGTCAGCGCTGTGTCAGCTCAGACAAATCCACTACAGAACGGACGGGTATTTCAGCCATTTACTGACACCGAGTTTATCAGCGGTAAACCAATCGATTTGCAGAAGCAACGGGGTAAGTACGTCTTTATCGACTTCTGGCATACCGGCTGTCGAGGCTGCGTCGAAGATATGCCCAACCTGAATGCGATCTACCAGCGTGCCGACAAGCGTAAGCTTGCATTCATCGGCATCAATTGTGGCGACTCCCCCGAACGACTGCGTACTTTCCTACAGAAAAAGCAGGTGAAATGGCCGCAAATTCTGTCGACCGACAAAAACAATTACTACCAAAAATACCGCGTTTCCGGCTTTCCGACGTCCGTGCTACTCGATCCGCAGGGAAAAATCATTGCTAGGGATTTACCCAGTCACGCGCTGGACGATAAGTTGGCTGCGTTGTTTTACGAGAAACGAATTGCCAGATAAGCTAAAAAACAATTATTCTATTGCATTTTTCACATAACACCATCTATTCGTTGGCATAGACCCTTAGATTAGGCTGATACAATCCGTTTTCGACCACTGTGTCGGATCGCCTACCGCCTATACTTGCCGACTTGATGAAAAGACGACTACTACTTGTTCTGTTTACCGCCCTGGTCGTCACCACGTACGGGCAATCATTTAAGCCGAAACAACTGCGCGAAGCCACCGTCGACCAGTTGCACACAGCCATGCGGGCGGGTAAGCTCACGGCCGTTCAATTGGTTCAGCTTTATCTCGACCGGATCGAAGCTTACGACAAACAGGGGCCTTTCATCAACGCGCTGATTATGGTCAATCCGAAGGCACTGACCGAAGCCCGACGGCTCGACTCACTGTACAAAGCGACGGGCACGTTTGTGGGGCCGCTCCACGGTATTCCGGTGATCGTGAAAGACAATTACAATACCGCCGACATGCCCACTACCAACGGGACACTGGCGATGAAGACATCGATACCACCCCGCGATGCATTTGTCATCAAGCGGATTCGGGATGCAGGAGCCATCATCATTGCCAAATCAAATCTGGCCGAGTTTGCTACATCGGGACACTTTTCCGTGAGTTCGATTCTGCCGGGCTATTCCCGTAATCCGTATGACACCCGCCGAACGACGGCCGGGTCGAGCGGGGGAACGGCAGCAGCAGTGGCTGCCGATTTTGGCACCATCGGGCTAGGCACCGATACGGGCAGTTCTATCCGGGGACCTTCGTCGCATCAGAGCCTGGTCGGATTTCGGCCGACGCTGGGTCTGGTCAGCCGGGATGGCATTGCCCCGCTTGCCATGACAAACGACACCGGTGGACCAATCTGCCGGACCGTCGAGGATGCCGTTCGACTGCTCGACGTCATCGCAGGTCAGGACGAAGCTGATACCGTTACCCAGCGGAGTAAAGGAAACAGTCCCGTGTCGTATCGGCAGTTCCTGGATAAAAACGGGCTGAAAGGGGCCAGAATCGGTGTATTTCGCCAGTTAGTTACCCCGAAAAATGCTGATCCGCAGGTGTATGCGCTTTTCAACAAGGCACTGGATGAACTGCGAATGGCCGGCGCTATCGTTATCGACTCCGTGCGGGTTCCGGAGCTGGACACGATCAATAAGTCGTTCGACACCATTCCGCAACTCCGGCGCGATTTCAACGTGTACCTGGCTAACCTGGGGCCTAATGCACCGCATAAGTCGCTGCGTTCGATTATCAAATCACGGCAGTTTCACCCGTCTATCGAGAAGACACTACTCGATGCCGACGCCGATACCCTGTCTCCTGAAGCGCACAAAGGCTGGGCTAAAAACATGGCCTTACGGGCGCGACTGCGGCAGCTACTGCTGCGCGCCATGGACTCGACGGGCGTCGATGCACTGGTATACCCGTCATTCAGCTACCCGCCCCGGCTGATCGGCGACCTGAATACGCCCTCCGGTACGAATAATAATGCGCTGTCGCCCCCTACTGGCTTTCCTGCATTTACGGTACCGATGGGCTTCACGTACAACGATTTACCCGCAGGCTTACAGTTCTTCGGACGTCCGTTTAGCGAACCGACACTCGTTCGGCTTTGCTATGCCTACGAGCAGGCTACGCACCACCGGCATCCGCCCGCCACTACGCCGGTTCTTCCCAAGAACAAACGAAAAATGGCGACTATGTAGCATCAGCCAGATACAGGCAATGCCGCTCCCGTTTACGGAAGGGCATTGCCTGTCGACGCGATTGCGATGCCTCGTCTACGTGCCCGGAATAAGGTCGATCAGGCTGCGGCCCTTGGTGGCGACGGCTTCCTTCACCTGGTTGCGGATGAAATTTTTGATGATACTACCCCGGTCGGCTTCGCCACGAATCATGGCTTTCGTGAACTCCAGCGCCTGTTCCGTCGTGATTTTTCCCGGCATCGGCGGCTCGTTCTGATCGACGATACAATCAACCAGAACGGGACCATCGTGGGCCATGACTTCGCGAATGATACGCTCGGCGTCTTTCGGTTCGCTGATCGTAAAGCCGGTAGCCCCACAGGCACGGGCAAATTGGGCATAGTCGATCGATTCCAGTTCGACGCCGTATTCGGGATTACCTTCCATCACGATCTGCTCCCACTTGATTTGCCCGTAGGAGTTATTGTGGAAGATAAACAGCTTGATTGGCAGCTTGTACTTGACCGCCGTTGCCAGTTCGCCCATCAGCATCGTAAAGCCGCCATCGCCGACCATAGCAACGACCTGCCGATTCGGGTACGCCACCGATGCAGCAATGGCATACGGAAAACCAGAGGCCATGGTCGCCAGCAGGCCGGACGTTGAAAAGAGCATGTTCTCTTTCATCTGAATATGCCGGGCTACCCAGGTCGTGTTGTTGCCGCAGTCGCAGGTAACGATGGCATTGTCGGCCAGCATCGGACTGACTAGGTGCGGAATCACCTGCGGTTTCATGGGCATGGTATCCTGCGTTCCCCGCTGCGTCAGCAGCTCACGCCAGTAACCCATTCGCTCCTGCGCTTTTTTCAGAAAACTTCGGTCTTCTTTACGCTGAATCAGTGGTAACAGCGCTTGCAACACCGTTTTGCCGTCGCCCAGCAGGCCCACTTCGACGGGGGTACGCAACCCGATGTGGGCCGCGTCGAGGTCGATCTGTATGGTTCGGGCCTGTCCCGGCTTAGGGTAAAATTCGAAATACGGGAAGTTCGTGCCGACCATAATCAGCGTGTCGCATTCTTCCATGGCATCCTGCGACGGTGCCGTGCCGAGCAGACCCAGTCCACCCGTCGTATACGGATTATCGTCGGGTAGCACGGCTTTACCCAGTAGCGCTTTTACGATGGGGCCACCTACCGCTTCAGCCAGTTGAATGACCTCATCACGAGCACCCAGCGCCCCCCGGCCTACCATGACCACGACTTTCTCGCCAGCGTTGATTACATCAGCCGCCTTCCGTAGCTGATCGACTGAAGGTGCCACTGAATACGCCGTTTTCGTCACGCTGCTGTGATCGGCGACGTTCGACGACGAACGTGTATCGTCGCTGACAGTCCAGTCCTGGTAATCTTTTGGAAACGAAATATGGGTCACCGTCCGCTGCCCTAACGCCGTCCGAACGGCCTGATCGAGCACATTGACCACATGATCGGGCCCCATCACCCGCTCATTGTACGCAGCCAGATCGGTAAATACTTTCACCAGATCGAGGTCCTGCTGGTAGAACGTACCACTGATGTCGTGCGCGGCACTTCCCGTGATCGCCAGCACCGGCTGTCCGTCGTACTTGGCGTCGTACAGACCGTTCATCAGGTGAATGCCACCACAACCCGACGTCGCGATACAAACCCCCAGCTTGCCGGTAAACTTGGCATAGCCGCAGGCCATAAACGCAGCCGCTTCCTCGTGCCGAACCTGTATCAGCCTGATTTTGTCTTCGTGCGTCCGCAGCGATTCGTAAATTCCGTTGATACCGTCGCCGGGCAGGCTAAACACCGTATCGACTCCCCATTCCACTAATCGTTCGACCAATAGGTCAGCTCCTGTTTTAGCCATCGTCGTCGTGCGTTACATTCGTCAAAGTCGGTTTGGTAGTCATCACAAACCAGTTCTCATCGTAAAACAGGCAACACACCGACTTGTTGGTCCGGCACCCGGTCAGCGGTTCTACGCCAATGGGGAATGGCTTCCCCCACCGTTCTACGCGCGGTTTTGACCGGGTTTAAAAGTGATTAATGTGTAGAGACGCGATCCTTCGCGTCTCACCTACCGGATGGTTATCAGGCTGGCGAACAATGTAAAATGACACATAGATGCCATCACACACGCGCCTGCCCGCGCAGGAAACCCGTTTCGTCGTGAGCGAAATGATAGAGCTTGGCGACGTCGTTGCGGAGCCAGTTGAGAATCGGCGAGGCAAACAGCAGCAGCGCCAGGCCCGTACCCGTAAATGGAGCCAGCCAGTACAGCCAGTGATCGGTCCAGATGCCGGTGACAAGGGCAGGACCGAAACTACGGGCCGGGTTGGCGCTACACCCCGACAAGGGCGCTTCCAGTCCAACCAGCCCGGCAAACAAAATCGGAATCGTGTATGGGGTGTACGGTTTGAGCCGATCGTGCGCCGTAAATAGCAGAATGGTGCAGACCAGCAGAAACGTCGACAGCACCTCACCGGCAAAGGCAGCTACGATGTTATCGCCGGGCACCGTAACCCCCTCCCGCTGACTCGCGCCCATTGCGCCCCAGACGGCCGTCAGTACCCACGCACCCACTACCGCCCCGATCAGTTGCGCCAGTACGTAACCCAGCAACCCGCGCCACGGCATCAGCCGACGACAGAAGAAGGCCAGTGTCACGGCCGGGTTCAGGTGTGCCCCACTGATCCGGCCCAGCGGTGACAGCGTGATCAGGCAACCGGTTGACCCGAATAGAAAGCCCGTGAGCACCCGACGCCAGACCGGATCGGGTAACCAATCGGCGACGGGACTTCCGGTCCCAAAATCATAAATCACCGCCGACAGCCCGCCAAATAGCAACAGCGCCGTACCTACGCACTCAGCCGCCAATGCCTTCCACTCGTTCTGCTTCATGATTTCTCTGCTCTTTTCCGATAACGTACTTGCGGTAGAAGACTTGGGCAGGACCGGATTGCTTACCCTGCACTCACGATACTCACAAAATCAGCACAAGCGTACCGCCGATGATTAGCGTTGCACCCAGAGCCACCTTCCAGGTCAGTACTTCACCCAAAAACAGTACCGACAGCACAATGGCAATGGCGACGCTGAGCTTGTCGACCGGTGCTACCTGCGACACGGTTCCCCGTTGTAATGCCTTGAAATAAAAGATCCAGGAAAACCCCGTCGCGATACCCGACAGCACCAGAAACAGCCAGTTCTGACGCGTTAGATTAGGCACCGTTTCGATACCGCCACGCCAGAAAACCAGCCCCCACGCCACTACCAGGATTACGACCGTACGGATAGCAGTGGCCAGATCCGTGTTGACGCCCCGAATACCCACTTTCGCCAAAATGGCCGTCAGTGCAGCAAACAGGGCCGAGAGTAGCGCATAAATCCACCACATATGTTGACCGTTTGACTTGGTTAACCTTTGGCCCAAAGGCCCCCTTCCTATTTCGGCACAATCTTGCATTTGAAGACTACACCATACTTTCTGGCACTGGTTTTTTTTGGGGAGCCTGGCAGGTTTTGAAAACTGGTCAGGTCTACGCCGATGTTAACGGTTGATGGCGTGTCGTCAGGCCGGCAAATACACGCTGAACGTAGCGCCCTGCCCCGGCTGACTGTGGGCGGTAATGGCCCCGCCATGGTTCGCAACGACCTTCTGACAGATAGCGAGCCCGATGCCCGTCCCGACGTATTCACCTTTCCCGTGCAGGCGCTGAAAGACCTGAAAGATACGGTCGACATACTTCTCATCGAAACCGATCCCGTTGTCGACCACATCGATGCGGTGAAAAACGGGCGTAAATCGGCCGGGGCGAACGTCGGCCGGCAATTGCTCGGCGCGCACGGTTTGCACCTGTATTCGAATTCGGGGAGTCACGTCTTTTTGCCGGAACTTGATGGCGTTACTGAGCAGGTTCTGAACTAACTGAGCCAGTTGCGAGAAGTCCCCCGTTACCGTTGGCAGGTCGGCGACCTCCAGTTGCGTGTCGGTTTCGGTCAGTAGCAATTCCAGGTTGGTACGCACGTCCGCAATCACGTCGTTGAGCGGAATGGGCTGACTGGCTTCGCGGTGCGTATCGATGCGGGAATACGTCAGCAGGTCGCGAATCAGCGTCGACATGCGACTGGCGGCCAGTTGCATGCGCTCGATGTAGTTGTTCGATTCGTCGTCCAGTCGGTTGGCCCCCTGCCGTAATTGCAGCAGGTTGCCAAACTGTTGAATCTTACGCAGGGGCTCCTGGAGGTCGTGGCTGGCGACGTACGCAAACTGTTGCAGGTTATCGTTCGAGCGAATCAGCAACTGGTTTGCTTCCTCCAGTTCTTCATTACTGGCCGCCAGTTCCTCATTGGTCGCAGCCAATTCTTCGGTTCGCTCGTCGACCTGTTGACGTAGCGCGAGTTGGGCCGCTCGTTCGTGCGTAACATCACGACTGAATCCACTCATGTTGACCGGCTTACCCTGCGCGTCGAAATGCGTCTGACCAATGGAGTGAATCAGCCGGACCTGCCCGGTACTCACGTTTTTGAGCCGGTATTCCACTTCCAGCCGACCACCCGAATCTACCTGCTGCGCCCGTTGGTAGGCTTCGACAAAGACGGGCAGGTCGGCGGGAATAATCGCGTCGACAACATCGTCCAGCGTCAGCGGCTCTTTGTACTCGATCCAGCTATGCATCCGCCCGGAAAATGTAGCGGACTGCGTTGGGAGGTCGATCTGCCAGATGCCGAGTTGCGCCAGATCGACAGCCTGTTGCAACGACTCCCGCGCCCGCTGCACCTGCCGGTTCGACTTTACGGTCGGCGTAACATCGATGGCCATGTTCATAATCGCATACACCTCACCGGCCGCATTACGCAGGGGCTTATACGTGTAGTCGAAATAGTAGGTACTCAGTACGCCGTCGACTTTCAGATCGGCCGGAGCCTCCCGCATTTCGTGCAGCCTTCCGGTCGCAAATAAGTCGTCCAGCAAACCCAGAAAAGGCTGTCCTTCCAGCTCAGGCAAGGCTTCCGCCAGCGGCATCCCGATAACAGAGGCATCTTTACCCCAGTAGCGAAGCATCGTTTCGTTGGCGACCTGCACGCGCATGTCTTTCCCTACGTACAGGGCCGTGGCTACGGGCGCTTCTTCGATCAGACTCCGAAAACGGGCCTCGCTATCTTCAACGGCCCGGCGGGCCAGCACCTGCTCCGTCACTTCGTAGGCCACACTAACGACGCCCGTTATGTCGCCACTACTACTACGCATCGCTTCGTAGATGTAGTTGTAGTAGCCTGTGTACGGCTGTCCGTACCGGATCAGGTCGAAACGCGCTTCGGTACGTCGAAACGGCGCGCCGGTTGCCATTACCGCGCGTAACCGCTCGATTTCTCCGGTTTCGATCAGTTCAGGAAGTACCTCCAGGAACGGTTTACCGATGGCCGACTCATCCCGTCCCCATATCGCCAGCATAGCGTCATTGGCCATCCGGACCGTCATATCGTTCTCCACGAAGACGGCGTTGGAGATGGGCGAGTGATAAAATAAACTTTCCGTAAACTCCTGACTGGCCTTCAGTTGCTGGATACCCTCAACGGTTTTCGTGGTTTCGCTACAGGTTACCAGCACGCCATTGACGGCCCCCTCATCGTTTGTAATCGGGCTGAAGCAGTATGTCCAGTAGGCATAGCCCATCTGCCCCTCCCGGTAGATAGGTAGCTTTTGATCCTCAAACCAGACAGCATCCCCGCCCTGCATGATAGCACCGATCATGGGACCGATAACGGGCCAGGATTCGGCCCAGCTCACCGGACCAGGCTGCCCCAGTGAGGCTGGATGCTTCCCATCATTCCCCAAACTGGGCCGGAAGGCGTCGTTGTAGAACGTGATCAACTCGTCGCCCCAGAAGATAAGCGAGGGGAAACGGGAGGTAAGCATCATCCGCACAAGCGTACGCAGGCTAAGGGGCCATTCCGCCAGATCGCCAACGGATGTATCGGACCAGTCGAACTGGCGAATCAACCCGCTCATTTCACTATCAGTAGGCCAGAACGACGCAGGAAACTCAGAATTGGTACGCACCAGGTATTCGTATTAGACAATACAATTCGCCTAAAATAAGCCAGAAAGTAATGCGGACTAATGATCTGCCCACCCGCGCATCACCAAATCTTATCTACCTGCCCAGCAGACGTCCAGTCGGGCAGGTAAGGGTATTAACGGGTATCAGGCCGTACAGCAATCAGGCAACCAACTCACTACAAAGTCGTAGCCTGTTCATCGCATTCTGATCAGACCGTAGTGACATCCTTTGTAACAGCCAGGAATGACGTGTAGCGTATCAGCCCGAATCCAGAAGTTTCCAGCTAAGAAGGGATTCCCAGTTGGCTCAGCCGATAACGTTAGCGGTTATTTTCCACTGGTTGAATCGATGCACTCGGCCGACGAATCGGATCGACCACGTAGCTTCTTCACCAACTCTAGCTGGTCTTTAGTCATAAAGCATTCAACCCTACCTACCGACTACGGCCCCTGAGTGCAGTTGCCAGCTACGTTCGTCAGCAAGACCACCAGTGTTAGGGCTTTTGTTGGGTAACTTTCGAGCGTTCCATGCCGATTTTTGAATAAATAAAGCTTCTAGCAGCTTGTCCGCTTCGGTACGGCACCTGTCCGATTGCGGACGAGCTTCCACTCCCCTAGTATTATAAAGCCACGCTAGAGAGCTGCTAGGACCCTATCGACACTCTGGCCGATAATTTGATCGACAAAATCACATTAAATGCACCGGTCATGAAACGAGCGTTTTTAGGAGAGTTTGAAGAAATCGTACTGCTGACGGTTGCCGGGCTGGGAGAGCAGGCCTACGGCGTAACGATCACCCAGACCATCGAAGTAAAGGCTGGGCGAGCCGTCGGCTTCAGCTCGGTTCACACCACTTTGCAGCGGCTAGCCGAAAAAGGCTACCTAACCTCACACATGGGCGGGGCAACGGCTGAGCGTGGTGGCCGGCGCAAACGGTTTTTCAGCCTTACCGCGCTGGGCCAACAGGTTATACTGGAAGTACGGCGGGTGCGGGAACAGCTTTGGAACGCTATTCCACCCCAGACCTGGCACTTGAGCGGGGGATAGTTGCCAGCCGTATCATCACGTCCGTTTCAACCAACCCAATGACCCTTGTACGTATGGAGACGCCACCCCGCTGGGCAACTTGGCTATTGACCACATTTAGTCATCCCGACACCCAAGAAGAAGTCGAGGGAGACATGCTCGAACTGTACGCACACTGGTTCCAGACCATTGGGCGACGCCGGGCCAACTGGCGCTACGGGCTCAACGCGCTACGGCTACTACGACCCCGGGCCAGGTTTCGCGCCCACGCTGATTCATCTCACTCCTTACTACGTCCCGCTATGATTCGTAATTATCTCACGGTTGCCCGGCGCCAACTTTGGCGTAATCGAGTGTTCACCCTACTGAACGTCGTTGGCTTGTCGATCGGCCTATGTACCAGCTGGATCATTTACCGCATTGTCAGTTACGAGTTGGCCTTCGATCAACACATACCGGCCAAGGAACAGATCTACCGGGTTGTTACTCACTTCAAGCCCGGCTCATTTATGCCCACCTCACCAGGACTGCCCGTGCCCTTGCTTGCGGCTATTCCCAAACAGGTACCCGGCATAGAACACGCCGTTCCGATTCGTACGCAATGGAATGAGTCAGTGTACGTGCCACAGCCAGCGGGTAAACCCGAACGCTTCCGAGCCAATGATCAACTGGTGGCCACTAACCCTGATTACTTCGAGCGAATCCCTTATCAATGGCTAGCCGGTCATCAACGGCGGGCGTTGGAAGAACCCAACCAAGTCGTGCTGACCCAGGCCCGGGCGGCTCGCTATTTCCCACGCCTGTCGCCCCAACAGGTGCTGGGTCGTCGATTGATCTACTTCGATACGCTCTCGGTTCAAGTCGTTGGTGTAGTGGCCAACCCTACCCGCCCCTCTAGCTTGGGTGCCCAGGAGTTTCTATCGCTGGCTACCGTGTCCGCTCGCGATCCGAACCGGGACCAATGGGATAACATCAACTCCGCCGATCAGCTCTTCGTCTGGTTAACCCCTCAGGCTAATCCAGCCCGCCTGGCCGAGCAGATCAATCGCCTAGCTGCCGTACACTCGAGCGGTGTCCGGTTGAAGAACGGTCAACGGGAACGATGGCATTTGCTGCAACCGCTGGCAGACGTACACTTCGACACCGAGTACGCCGACAGCAGCCATCCTGTCGACAAGGCGGTACTATACAAATTGATGGGTCTGGCCGCGTTTATTCTGTTGCTGGCCATCATCAACTATATCAACCTAACCACCGCCCTGACGCCGGGCCGGGCCCGGGAGATCGGCATCCGCCGTACGCTGGGGAGTCGATCGGGAGCCATCATTGGTCAGTTTCTGGGCGAAACAGTTCTAGTCACGCTATTGGCTTTAGGATTATCATTTGCACTGGCTCCGCTGTTCTTCACCCAATTTGGCGACTGGGTGCCCGCTGGAGCTGAGCAGTATTTAGACTGGTCGTCAGCCAGCTTGTTTGTCATCGGTCTGCTTGTTAGCGTAAGTTTGCTGGCGGGACTCTACCCGGGCTGGCTGGCGACCCGTTCACAGACCATCGGAACCCTAAAGGGTGCACCCCTGGAGACGGCTCATCCGCTCTTGAGGGGACTAACCCTGCGGAAGGGATTAATCGTCTTCCAGTTTGGGCTGGCTCAAGTCTTCATCGTCTGCGCCTGGCTGTTAGGCCAACAGTTACGCTACGCTCTGCACAAAGACATGGGTTTTGAACGACAGGCGGTCGTCGTTGCTCTACTACCCATCAATAACCAGACCCCGCCGGAGCAGATAGGCAAGCGGGTGGCCCTGCGACAGGCGATTAATCAACTACCGGGGGTGGCCTTGGTTAGCCTGGGGAGTCTGCCGGCCAATCAGTCCATATCGCGAAGTGAACTGAGCCTTCCCCGCGATAGTGGTGAAGTGACCCTTGGTGTGCAGTTCAAATTTGTGGACTCCAATTACATTCACCTCTACAAACTTCCCATCTTGGCCGGCCGTAACCTGCAACCCACGGACACGATGCGGGATTTCGTCCTGAACGAAACGGCCGTTCGCCGGTTAGGCTTCAAGCGGCCCCAGGACGCCATTGGGAAGCAGCTCAGTACAGGGACTGTCAGCTACCCAATCGTAGGGGTGGTACGTGACTTTCAGACTAACTCAGTACGCCACGCGATCGAGCCACTAGCGCTGATCAGTTATCAGTACCATGCGTCTTACATCAGCATTCGACTGGCGGCTGGCCGGCCCGACGATTGGGCATCAACCTTAGCCAACATCGGCAACTTATGGCGTCGCTTTTATCCTGATGAACCGTTTAATTCCCTGTTTTATGACGAATCAGTGCAGGCCTTCTATGAGCAGGAACGAGCGCTGTCGCGCATCATCAACTTGGCTACCGGTATCGCCGTACTCATCTCCTGCCTGGGCCTGTTTGGCTTGGCGATGCTGACCAGTCAGCAACGAACCCGCGAGATTGGAGTACGTAAAGTGTTGGGGGCGTCGGTGAGCAGCATCTTGCTATTACTATCCAGTGAATTTATCAAGCTGGTGCTGCTGGCCATTCTGTTAGGCTCACCGATTGCTTGGTACTTGATGGAGCAGTGGTTAGCTGACTTCGTCTACAAAATTGATGTCGACTGGTGGGTATTCATGCTGACTGGCTTACTGGCCCTGTTAGTAGCCCTGTTGACTGTCAGCTATCAAAGCCTACGGGCCGCTCTGGCAAATCCGGTGGATAGCCTACGCAACGAGTAAGCGACTTAGTAAGGATATCCCCGGTCAGCGGACCATCAGAATCTCCTTTTGATCCGTGGTTGACTGCATCGATCACCGCTATTAGTTTACCCTGACCCCATCGGGATTATTGGCGAACAAATGCCGTTGTGAGTGCGTGTCGAGCACCAGACTACTAAGCATGACATGCACCTACTGATACTTGTAGCCAAACTCGAACACAGCTTGCAATTAGGTGTGGGCATAGCTGACCAGTTCGGCGATAGCGCAAGCAAATCACCTTTATCGGCTATCGTCCTATCGGTTTCTCCTGCCTTCATAAAGGATCATATGGTTATTGCGATTTCTTATGAAGGAATATGTACTGTAACCAATGGTGTCTTTGGGGGTATTGTAAATGAACAAATATTGCTCCTCCTCTTTGTCTCTGTTAAACCAGCGACTACTATCCCTGTAATCATCCATACCGTACGGATATTTCCAGTCAGGGCCATCATGTATGACACCTCTAACCTGATTACGGTTTAGAAATTTCAGCAGTGACAGCATTCGTATTACAGTGTCTTTTTTAATCGAATCAAAGCCACTGTTTGCTGATGTAACCGTATCGATTCGACCCAGATATACTCCCAATGATGCCGTCAACCGTGTTCTGGGCACATTGTGCAGCGAAAGGCTATCTTGACGATGGTGAGTCAGATACCTACTGAAAACTAAGGTACTATCTGGTCCTACGTAATAGCCATAAAAGTGCTTTTTGTCGACTGAC
The DNA here is from genome assembly GCF_003002825.1 of Spirosoma oryzae. GTDB lineage: Bacteria > Bacteroidota > Bacteroidia > Cytophagales > Spirosomataceae > Spirosoma > Spirosoma oryzae. Next base: position 107,313 of record NZ_PVTE01000009.1, read on the forward strand.
TCACAAAGCTGTCGTAGTACACGCATAGAGTCCCTGACTGCGATGACCGGGTCTGTAAACGTGAGCCGAGTTGGTCGAGGATGAGGACGCAGTAAACAATGGGCGGTACCATCGAAGGCTATCAATGAAAGCAGTATAGTGAATCTTGCCTTTATCTTTTTAGGTTCGACCGCATCGAGTTGTGGCTCGTACGCTACAATTAGCCAGAGCAGAGAAAGCAGATAGACTACCCCAGCTCCGATACCAATCAGCATAGTCGGGAAACCAATCAGCATAGTGGTTAGAGGAAGCGCCCATTTGGCCGGCACCACATCACCAAATCTCATAATCAGAAAGCCTGAATAGGCTACTGCCAGTGAAGTGAGTACGTGAATTAGCCGAAGTAGCTTCATGCCGGGAGAAGATGTGACTGACTCATATAGTAGGTCTGGTTTTTCCGGTGGTCAGTTGAGCGTGTGCCAGCAAAAGTAGGTGATATGCGTGTCCCATCGGTCTCAGTAGGCATTCTCAAATGCGCTGGTAAAGCGTCTATATATCGACCTCTGTTGCGGAAGCGTTTTGAATAAACTGTTTACTTGGTGGTGCACACCATGCCTCCTGGCGAAACCACCGGCTACGGACGGTTTTACCCCGACAATAGAAACGGCTATCTGTACATTGAATTACGCGCAACTAAAAAGGGGTCACGCCATTTTCGGCATAACCCCTTCCTTATCAGTTGTGACCCCGAAGCGATTCGAACGCTTGACCGTCTGCTTAGAAGGCATATGGATTGCTCTACAAATGGTTTAAACGGGGTTTTTACGGGGTCAAACTAAGTGATTTTAGACTATAAAATTCTACCTATTCCGTACCCGGTTTACGCTCTGCCTGATTGACAACCGAGTTAAACCGGCTTAGTTTCGCTGCTGATCCACTACAGGGAGTATCTAATGTTACAGCAGGTAAAATCGATTCTACAGAAGAAAAAACGGGCCACCGGACTTTATCCGATCATGCTACGGATCCGGCCCGAGGGAAAGGAACAGCTTATTTCTACTGGCTTTACCAGTAAACTGACCGACTGGGATCAGAAGAAAGGCCGGCCGAAGAAGTCTCATCCGTTATTCGAGGAAATGATGCTCAAGCTGCCCGAACTGGAACTATCGGTAGCCAAGGGCTTAACCAACAGTCAGACGGGTCAATCCAGCCGGCAGATACTGGAAAAAGCCGTCAATAAGGCTTCAACGGGAAGCCAGACCGGGGTACTGGAATACACCCGGGAAACGATCAAGCGGCTCAAAGCCGAGAACCGGCATGGTTATGCCAATGCTTTCCGGGGAATGGAGCTGAGTCTGGAAAAGCAGTTAACCAAACGACAGACGGATTTCCAGTTTTCCCAGCTAAGCCCCCAGTTCATCCGGGCCTGGGAAAGCAGTCTCCGCCAGAAAGGATGTAAAGACACGACTATCTCAGCTTATTTCCGGGCTTTCCGGACGATGATCGGTTACGCCCGGTTGGAAAAGCTGACCACGGTTAATCCCTTTTCCGGGGAGGATAAATTCAATATGAGTCCATACGGCAGTATCAAGACGGCCAAACGGGCTATTGAACGGGACAAGATCGAGCTACTCCACCAACTGGAGCTGGAAGAAGATAGTCCGGAGTTTCACGCCCGTAACTTTTTTATGTTTTCCTTTTTCACCCGGGGCATGAACCTGATCGACATTGCCCGGCTGGAACCCAAGCAGAAAGTCGGGGACTATTTGGAATACCGCCGGGCCAAGACTCATCAGTGGCAACGGGTGTTTATGCTAGATCCGGCCAAGGATATCTGGAACTATTACCTGGAACGGATGAAGAAAGGTCAGCAAACGGTCTTCTGGTTTATCTTCTGGCCCAGGCATAATACACCGGAACTACAACGAACCCGGATGCAGACGGTACTCAAACAGATCAACAAACTACTACGGAAACTGGCTAGTCAGGTTGGGATTGAAACCCACCTGACGACCTACGTAGCCCGGCATTCGTTTGCTTCCAGTCTGAAACACCTGGGTATTCCCACGGATCAGATCTCGGAGCTACTAGGTCATGACTCGGTAGAAACGACCCGGATTTACCTGGAGAGTTTCTCGGACGAGACCCTCAACGAAGCCGTTCGAAAGCTACTGTAACTGAATAATCTTTTTGGCTTCATAAACCTTTAACTGGAATGGATCTAGCAACTGAAAACATTTAAGATAAACCGAGATAGGTCTTTTACGATCGAACCGATCGTCTATATAATAAAGGTTTTCACACTTAATCCAAGGACTTGAAACGTTGTTAATAGGACCTAATTCAACAATCCTGTAAATTTTACCGATTCGGTAATTAGAACCAAGTAAATCTGGATCTTGTCGATTAATCAGTTGAACCAAATCTCCTATGTTTAGCTCTTTAAGATTCATGGTTTTTCAGTTTCTTTTTGGCTTCTAGTATTTTGGCTTGGAAAGGATCAATGGGTATAAAACAGTTTTTTTCAATCCAAACCTGGTTACCATATCTCTTTGTTTTCGGATCATCATTGGAGTTTATTCCGGCTACTTTTATCCATTCTCCATTAGCCGAATCGTTTGAGGTATAAATTTGGGTTATTCTGTAATGAGCCAGCCGAGTCCAATTAGTATATAGTTGAAGCCATTGACTATCCGTATTGACTAGCTGAACCCAATCACCGGGTTTTAATCTGTTAACTTCCATGTGTCAACTGGTTACGTGCCTGAAGAACTTTAACCTGAAATGGATCGAGTAATCTGAAATTCCGAAGATAAACAGCTGTCAATGTAACAGAAGGATTTGAATATGGGTCTATACAGTTAATCCAAGAGGACGGGATACCCATATAAGGTCCTAGTTTTGTTACCTGATAAAGTTTACCAATTTCATAACCAGTTCCATCCAAATAGTCATCCTCAGCTTTAACCAACTGGACCCAGTCACCTACTTTTAGATCTTCAGGATTCATGATTTAATCGGTTACGGGCTTCTAAAACCTTGAGTTGAAACAGATCTATTAGCCGAAAACAATCCAGGTATATCTGAGCGAGGTTACCGTCTACGGTTGTGGAGATTGCCTTGGTAAATAGAAGACCCTCACAGCTAACAATTGGACGAGGAGCTGTTGGAGCATATACCCGAATCACTTTGTAAATCTTACCCATTTCATAATTGGTGGCTTTCAGATCGTTATCATCATCGGTGATAAGCTGAATAAAATCACCAGGTTTCAAGGTTTGAGCATTTATCATTAGCTTTCAGTTGATTACGAGCTTCCAGAACTTTTACCTGGAACGGGTCCAGTTTTTCAAAACAGCAGTTATAAATCCTGGGGAATTTTCTATAGGTTTTCCAGGGATCAAGATCTTTTTTGAACGGTAGTCCGAGTACTTCAAACCAGTCAGGTTGAACTACTTTTCCAACCGTGTATATACGATTTAACTGGTAGTCAGTATCGAACAGTTGGTTATCCTCTTCCCGAACCAATCGTACTTTATCACCGGTCTTAAACTGGGTCATGATTGGACTGGGTTTGTTGCTGACGAATTTGAAGTACTTTGGCTTGAAAGGGATCGAGCTTTCTGAAACACCGATCAAATAGTAAGATTGGACGTCTACTGTGTCTATAACTAATTCCGTCTACCTTGATAAATTCAGATTCAACTTCAACGACCCGATAAATCGTTCCGATTTGATAAGAATGAGCTTTATTTAACCAATTATCATCGTCATTGACTAGTTGAACCCAGTCACCAATGGCAAAGTCACTCATAAGTCGGTTGGTTTAACTGGTGAAGAGCCTGGGCAACCCGGGCCTGAAACGGGTGAATCCGTTCAAAACAACGGCTATAAATCCGGGGATGGGTGTGATAACTGGTTACTCCGTCGAGCCATACAAGACCATCTAATTCGATGTAATGATTGAACCAGAAAAAGGTGGGTCCCGTAGCCCCTATTTCAGGGATTTTCTTTACCCGGTAAATCCGCCCGATTTGATAGTTGGTTTTTTCTAATTCCTCATCCGTTGTATCGACTAGTCTGACAAATTCACCCACCTGTAGATCGGTTAAATCATTGTACATTGGTCAGGAGTTGATTACGGGCCTGGAAGACTTTAAGCTGGAATGGGTCTAGTTTTCGAAAGCAATGAACATAAATTCCAGGTTCACCGGTACCATTACTAAAAACTGAAATCAGATCTTTACATCGGATAAAACTGTACGGTCTTCCCATTACCGGGCCCAATTCGGATACCTGGTAAACTTCATTCAATCTACCTGTAGAACCGTTCAAATCTCGATCATCCATACTCACCAGTTGTACCCAATCCCCTACCTGAATATTATCCATTGGTTTTGGTAGTTAAGAGTTTGTCGCGGGTTAGTCTAACTTTCGTTTGAAACGGGTCCTCGAGCCGGAACCAGGATTTAGGTAACCAGACCGAACTGATTCCGTCGTCCCATTCGGCTTGGATTAACAAATTACTTGAGTTACTTATCCGGTAACTTAAACCAGTGGTAACTAATCCTTTAGTGTATAAAGCTGACTCACACACCACCCAATCACCGACTTCAAAGGGTCTATCCATTTTCCTGTAGTTGTTGAAGGGTTAACCTGACTTTCGTCTGGAATGGATCTTCCAGCTCAAAATTCTTTGACTCTAACCAAAAATGAGTATATCCATTACTTGGCTTTAAATCAGTTTCTGAATTAAGGCCCTTTACAGCTAAATGCCATTTAGAGTCTTTGTCTAATTCAGTTATCTGATAAACATTTTTAAGTTGGTAACTAGGATAGTACTTTTTTAATATAAAATCATCGTCAGCCACCAGTATAACCCAGTCTCTTACCTTAAACCGATTATTCATTATACCTCTGGATTTGAGAAAGTGTGTTCCTTATTTTGGTTTGAAAGGGGTCTTCCAGTTGAAAACGGGAAGCGGCCAACCAAATCCCATCCCCGTTGTGATCTTTTTCCCAGGTTCCTTCTATAGAATCATCGATCACATCAGTTACCCGGTAGGCTTTACCTTGCTGAACCTGGGACTTTTTAAAATCCCCCGTGTACATAAAATCTATACAGACTACCCAATCTCCTTTCTTAAACGGATTGTCCATGCTGCTGACGGGTTTGGTAGATTTTGATTAGAAACGAATCAACGGGTTCAAAACAAGCAGCCAGTAACGGAATCCGGGTATTTTGAAATCCCGGTTTTGTGTTAGTTACCGTTAGATACTGGGACGAGACAAGAGTAGCTACCTTTTCGATCTGATGATAGGAACCAATGCTAAGACCTGCCATTATAGCTAGTGAATCTGTCAGGGATACACAACGAACCCAGTCTCCGACTTGAAAATTAGCCATGTTGGTTGGATGAATTTAACCGGTGAGCTTCGAGTACCTTGAGCTGAAACGGTGTGATTGGACGGAAATAACTGGTTGGGTGATAAAAGTTTTTCTCGGTAAACTCATACCAGCTTTTTATACCAACAGTAATAGATACTACCTGGTAAATTTGACCAAGCTGGATGGAATCCTGTTTAAAGTAATCGTCATCCTCTTCTCCCTCTTCAGGTAAAGCTGTGCATAGTACCAGTTCTCCTTCTTCGGGCAACATTAGATTATTTATCAGTTTTCATAGTTTGTAAGGCTTCCCGAACCTTGGTTTGGAATGGATCCTCGATTCGAAAGTTGGAAGCTAATAGGTAATAATGACCGTGAGACAGGCTGGGTAATGGATCTTTGGTTGAATTGATACCCTCTACCAAAATGTAGTTTGCCGCTGGCTCTACATGACTGATTTTGTAGGCTTTACCAATCTGGTATCGTCCTGGGTAATATTTCCGCAGTACCTGATCCTTATCATTCAGCAGGACTGCCCATTTTTCAACTGGATCAGTCATGGTTGATTGAGTTGATCCCGGACTTGTCGAACCTTTGTCTGAAACGGATCTTCCTTGATAAAACAGTAGGAATAAATCCAGAAATCAAAGTCCATGTTAGGATGCTTTTTAAACTGTCTACAACGAACACACTGTGTATATCCTAATCCCCAATTAAGATCAGTTACCTGATATCGGTTTCCAATTTCAAGTCCTACGGCTTTTGAATACGGATCATCCAGATTGACACAAACAATCCAGTCACCTACTTCGAAATCAGTCATGGTTCAGTAGTTTATTCCGGGCTAGGCGGACTTTGGTTTTGAAGGGATCTTCCGCTTCAAATAGGAAAGAATTATGAAACGTTTTATGACCTATTATAAGTCCTTTACATCGAATAAATGTACCAAATAAAGTAACTTCCTCTACTTGAAATACCTGCCCTAACAGATCCGTTATATCGGGAACTTCCTGATTTTCGGGATTAGTTAAAACAACCCAATCTCCTTTTTTCAGTTGCAAGGCTTCTTTTTTTCTCATCGAGTATTTCCCTTCCTTGTTTATCCAGTTTTTCCCATAACCCCCAGACCAGATCGTTCTGATACACCGTTCTGGTCATTAAGCCAATCCGGTTCAGCTTTTCGTAGCAGGCCAGAATCTCGGGAATTGTCCCGGCTTTCCAGATTTGATTCTGTAGAGCCAGCCAGTCGTTGACAAACTGATCTTTCTGGGCTCTACGGGGCTTTAGGACAACCGATCTGTACCAGCCGTATCCCAAAGCCCCCAGTAGCAAACAATTGATTACTGCCCACTTAAAAAGCTCGTCCATGCGGATGGTCCGGTTAGTTTCTGTTTATTCTCTTCCTGGCTTTTAGTCAACAGGAATGATTCAACCTGCTCTCGGAACGTAAAGGGTAGATCACTCACGTGCTGCTCCAGGTATTGTTCCATCAGATTCACAACCTCAGCCTGGATATAATACGGTTTGGTCAGTTGCTGAGCCCGGTCATCATTAGTGAAGATACCCAGATAGGAATCCCGGTGATGGCCGTATACGACTTCCAAATCGTCCAGGTAAAACGGACTGCTCTGCATTTCGGAAGCTCCACTAACCCAGACATAAGCCCGACCATCGTCGTAGATATGTTTCTCCCGGATGAACAGGTAAAATTCCAGTTTCATCATGTACTCTTCCAGCAGACTACTGGGTTGAAAACCTTCCCGGAGCCGGACAATTACATTTTTGGCTACCTCGTCTTTTCTCATGATACCTTGATTTTGTCAAACTTGATTCCATACCCACCCCAGCCATGTTTTGGCTCGATAGACTTCTCTCCCATCACGGCTTCCCAGATTTCTTCAGACGTAAATTCTACAGCAGCTTCTTCCAGTAACCAATCAATCAGATGTCTTTTACTTAATGAATATCGGATCAGGTCATAATTGGTATCGTCCCGACCCAGATAGGTGTTGGTAATTAAAACCGAGTAGACGTAGGTTTCCTCGTCTGATTGAATACGAGTAAGTTGGTAACCATCCGCTTCCAAGGCTTTCAACATCCGATAAGCCAGGTAGGTAGCATTTTCGTTATCCGTTGGAAACCAGTCTACGTAAGCTTCTGTCATCAAATCAAGAGCCTGGTTAATTTCATCCCGTTTGTCAACCGAGACGGTTTTATCGGCCCAATCGGGCAGTGGAAATAGATTCATAGTTTGCTTAGTTGTTCCTGTAGATAAGCCCGGTACCAGGTATGGCAGAACTCCACGGCCTGATCCAGTTTTTTGAATTCTTTGGTTGGAATATCTTTGATCCAGGCAGAAACCGATTGGACATCCCATTGAGATGATTTTGTTCGAGGACATACCCACCAATGTTTCTTTCGGATTGTTTTTATTCCAGTATCCCTTGGAACATTATCGTGGCCTTTCAGAATATCAAAGGGCATAAAACCCTCCCAGACTACTTCTTGGTAATCATCGGAGTCCGGGTAATTATCCAGCCGTTTCAGCGTGTAATTCATGGGTTGTCAAGTTTAGCTTTAGTCTGAAAGATCTTCCACAGGAATTCAAGTGAGTCTGGTATAGCGTGTAAGTGATGATCTTTTAACCAGTAGGAAAATTGAATCAACGAAGAATCTTCAGATTGAAGAATCAGTTTACGTCGGCTATCTACTTTGTAATCATGTTTGACACAATCAGTCCAGTACGAAGCCAAGTTACCCGGAAAGTCATCATAGTACAGATACCAGGTAGTGGGTTTTTCTACGGTTGTTTCAGTTTGGTTTCCCGGATCAGAAATATCTTCCATAGAAAATCGATGTTAGCAGGTGGTCCGTTTCTATATCTAACTCGTAGGTAGTCCCGAAATAACTTCAGATTTTGTTTGTCTGAACTCTTTAGTAATACCGGACTTGCAATCCGACTAGCACTGTTGAAAACAGCGTAACCGTTAAACCAAGTCAAACTGTAAAAAAGACTATATTCCGGAGTTTCCATCGGTTTCCAACTGTTGTTTGGTCAGGAATACTTTCCACAGAAACTCAATCGAATCGGGTACGGCTTGAAAGTGATGTTCGTTCAGGTAATGCTTGAATTTCCAGATATTTAGATGATCATCACTTACCAGAATTGATTCCAGAATGTAATAACCCTGTGTACCAATCCAGTACCGGTCAACATCTGCATCAGCATCGTAGTAGAGATACCTGAGTTTATCTCTCATAATCGATTTAGAATTCGACCGGCCCGATAAACATGATTATGGGTCAAACCGGCATACGGATCGATCTGAATAAATCGATCGGCCTGCCAGAGTAGAAAGTCAGAATCATCATCGAAAATCACGTAGTCAACCGGTTCAATACCGTACTGAGTATTGGTTCTGAGCCACATAAGGACCTCTACTCCCCGAACCCGGTGATCGGTCAACGGTGTACAGCCAATAACCCGTTCGTCATAGGCAAACCCGGAATCTCTCAGAACCTGTAAACACCGTTCTTTTCCGCTGGCCCGCCAGGTAGAACTGATAACCACTTGAAGCTCGGGAAACTGACTCAGTAGCAGATTAAGGTTATCAATGGTCCGCTGGTCAAAATCAGGTTTATCAGCTGCTACGGCTTCACCAGCTTGTATCCTGGTGTACCAGTCATGATTGAACAGTTCGTGGTTTAGGACTCCGTCAAAATCAAGGAACAGGTATTGCTTCATCAGTTATATCTGGACTGGTTTTGGGTTGTTTCTTCGTCTACCATTAATGGCTATTTGCTTTTTTAAGAGCCTGTTTTTTGTTCCGAGCCATAATCGTTTTACCCCGGATAACAAATGGGTGAAGCTGGTTCGAATTATCATTTTTGTACATATCCGATTGATCCGGAGTCATCGGTGGCGGGCTATACGGATTACCATTTGATCCAGTATAGGTTCCGTGGGTTACTGAACTCATAGCGGCCATAGCTCCCATCATAGCCATCATTCCTTTTAAACGGGAAGTCATAAATCAATTAGGTTTGGTTTAAACGTAAAACGAGCCGGTCAGCATAACCAACCGGCCCGAAAGTCAGATAAAGCAAATCGGTATTAAGCCGCCAGCAGCATAGGTTCCAGACCCAGACTAACCAGGTCAACTTCGGTTACCTTGTCCAGTGAATCCGTCCAGTAACCACTGTCGATGAGTCCCTGGGCCAGTTCCCGGTTCAGGTTTTGGGAAAAGCCCGGATTGGCAATCAGGTAGATCGTTTTCATCGGAGCCAGATCCTCGGATTTCTGGGTAAGCTGATCCCGCAGCAGTTTCAGAGCGATAGCCTTGTTGCGGGCATTCTGGGTCCGCTCTTCCATATCAGTTACTTTCTTCAGCTGCTCATCCAGTAGCTCCTGAACAACACTGGCATTATCCAGACAACTCTCGAAGGTCTGGGTAGTCAGATCGATTTCCATTCGAACGGTTTTACCCTTGAGTTGATCCGGCAACAGATCCAGGGCTTCCCGGCGGGCAAATAAACTACGGTTGAACTCCAGAACGGTTACGGCTTCATTCTGTTTTACGCTGATATACTGGTCAGAATTCATTGGTTAGGTAGAATTTGGTTGATTGGGAATAAAAACTGAGCGAATGGTCTACAAAGAAAATCGGGTTCGATGAAACTACCAACTGGTACAGTTACATCGATTAACAAATAGTTTACATTGTTAGTAAACGGTTTTTGATACCCCATTTAATCCCCTGACCGATCCGACTTTTAATCCGTACTTCCCCCTACCCCAGGGGTACCCCGGCCGGTTGTAAACCAGCGGTTCGTTTACCGTTACTTCGGCAGACTATTCTGAAAACACATCGCCTGCTGGTAGTCCTCGAAGGTATACGGGATACCATCAACAAGAATCTGGTACATAGCTAGCTGGTTTTAGTTGAGTTGATAGGTTTTGACTTTTCGGATGGACAGCCACTCGGCTTCTTTCTGGGTAAGTTCCCGTTGCCGGTCCCGGTAGTATAGGTTTACCTGGGACATGGCCAGCAGGGTCAGGATGATACTGGTTACTCCGCCACAGGCCAAAAGCGATCCGTCGAGCCGGGTATAGCCAATGAGAGCCGATTCACCCATAAGTAAAGCCACAAAGAAAATAAGCCAGGAAGTTGCCATTGGATAAACAGTTGATGGGGTTACCGAGTTGATTACGTAGCTTTACACTGTGATGCTGCCGGAAGAGCCGGTCAGGAATACCCCGTGGGTTATCCTGGTCTATCACGAGACTAAAAAGCCGGATCTGTTGTCCTTTAAGGATCAGATCCGGCTTCACTGTTTAAAAGGTATTTAGGGACTACAGGTCGATGTACTCAATGACTGAACCCGTTGATTCCGGAGTTTTGGTATCAAAGAGACGAATCAATTCAGCCTTTCCATACCTGATGGCTTCTTCGGCGGACTTAAACCAGGTATCCGAATCCTGGTATCGGTAGTTTGCCGGACCATTTACATACCCCCAGTCACTGGTCAGGGTTTCTTCCAGTAGGTATTGATCTTTTTTAACGAATCGATCGTCTATAAGGCTACCTGATTTTATCGGCAGATAGATCCGACACTGGTAATTCAGTTCCGGTAATTTAGCTGTATCCAGCAGCGCATGAACAAACGGCTTCAATCCAGTAAATTGATTGTCAACAGGTGGCATAACGGGTTGGTTTACAGGTCTACGTATTCGATTACCGATGATTGCTGGGCTGGCTGGGGTGTACCGAAGATGGTCAGGAGTTGTTGTTTACCGTACTCGATGGCTTCCTGGGGTGTGTCGAAGAGTTGATTAACATCAACACGGTTTCTATACTCTTTATTAGTGAAAGTCCCCCAGACATTATACAAGCTTTCTCCCAGTAGTTTAGTGTTGGGTTTCTGAAATCTCTCCTCTATCTGACTAATTGAATTTACGGGTAAACCGATTACAGGTATATACTTAATTTCGGGAAGTATTTCCCGGCTGATTTGATAGGTAACAAATGGCTTTTTCATAACTATCCCGGATTACAAGTTGACAAATTCGATGACGTTGGTGGATTCAGGCTCCGGTTTACCGAACACTCGTTGTAGCTCGGCTTTTCCGTAGGCCTTGGCTTCTTCGGGGGTATCAAAGATTGCTCTGCTCATTTTGTACCGGTAGGTATCTTTCTGATTCCTTCCACCCCAACGACTACCCAATCCTTCACTCAATAACGTTTCAACTGAACGGTATTGCTGGACAATCATATTACCGCCGGGTTCAGCTGGAATAAAAATACCAGCCTTGTACTTGACGGCTTCTGGGAGCTGATCATCATCGATTAAAGCCGAAACAAAGGGTTTGTTCATGGGTTTAACGAGTTTGAAACGGGTGTAACGGAAATTCCAGGTATTTATGTCTGTATCACCAATGAGCGTGATGAAATCATTGGCTTTGTTGGAATAGCCATTGTTAGTAATTTGGTCTACCTGATACTCTTTTCCTTCGACCAACTTAGTTAACGGCTCGGAACAATTGGATGGAGATTTAGCATCAATACAGATGACCTTGTCACCCGGTTTGAACGGATTAGCCATGGTGTAACGGGGATTTAGTTGTGGATTACTGTTTAGCTGGGAAGAAGCCGCTACGTCCGTACCGGTTCTTGAGTACTCGTTCACCCTCAACTGTTCGGTAGTAGATTTTCAGAGCCCGGTATTTCAGGTTATTACCCAGAACAAAGTCAGAGAAGGTTAAGCTGGCAGCCGGCTTATCAAGTGAGGTATTCAGTAGATCAGTGGTTTCCAGCTCCAGATTGAAGTTTAACTCATTGATTGGGTGTTGAATCATACGGATTGTTTGGTGGATTGAATAATGGATCAAACAGGCTTATTCATCGGTTACAGCCAGTCCTTTTGGAATCAGGTTACCGACGTCGTAGTACAACGACTGAAGCCAGAGTACGGCTTCGGTAGAGTCACTCAGGTACTCAATTCGTCCAGGGTCCTGATTAAAGTAGTCAATGATGAAATCGTCCGTATGAGCTGATTCTGGATGAGTCAACCGGAACAGCTCGATAACGTGGCTGATTCGGATCTGGGAGAGTGGTCGAAGAACCGGCTTGACAAAGTTGGGATGTACCGTAGTGGTATAATCCGTTTTGCCTGGTTCAGTCACCCGGTACGTAATGTGATGACGGGTTAACTCGGTGATAGTGGATCGTTCATTAGTCACGCCCATCCCGTTGATCTCGATGGGTTGACCGATGTGGTAATAGGTAATGGGCAGGTAATCCATGGGTTACGGATTAGTTGTGGTACCCTCTTGAAGGCATATTCACTCGTATCGTTTCGTCTTTGATAATGGGTTTCTTCCCATTTTTCCGGTAATAATCAGTTTTACTCATGAACGTTGAAAAATCAAGGTTTTCCAATGCCCATTCGACATAGTTTGGATCAATCTTTTTTATTTCAGCTAAGCTTTTCATCCGATGTTTACCAAATGGAATAACTACACTATCCTTTACGGTTAAAAGATTGATTCTGTGTAAGTTATCGGGTTGATCTGGTTTACAGAATGTAGCTTCTTTTCGGTTATACGTTTTTAATCGAAGCCTACCAATCTGATATTGTTGCCCCCATTCCCCATGTATGAATTCACTCTTCATCGTATCTAGTTTGTACTGAAGCCAAGTGTATAATTTTGAGTAATCTCTGGTTACAATGTCAAACGTATTTGTTGAAGGATCATAGTGGGTGTAACTCAATGGAGACTTGTTTACACCGTTTAACAGGTAGCTTCCTTTATCTTCAATATGGATATAGTCTCCAATTATCTGATACAAGTCTCCACCACGAGGTTTGTACTGAATGTTCAGAATGGGTTTGAAATATTCGATTCGTTTTCGTTCGACAGCCGTCAAGTCTGATAAAAACACTTCTTCATACCGGTACCGGGTAAAGTGTTTATTGGTCGAATGAGCCCCTATCCTTCCCTGTAGATTGGTTGTCTGTCCAATGTAGATCAGAATATTATCGTGATACAGATAATAGATGTATCCAATTTCCTTGTGGTTTCTCTGAGGAGCATTGTACCAGTCTGAATAGACAATAAACGGAGCTTCCGGAGTAGTTTCCGGGGTTTGATCAGCCGTCATGAAGGTTGGTGTATTCGGTACGAGTGAGGAAGGAGTCCCGTAGTATCAGGAGTCCTATTAATACACCAAAGATACACTATTACTGATTAACTGTAGTATTAAAATGGGGATTGTCGTATCTTTAATCTATGGATACTTTACCGGATCAATTAATGAATCAAACCAAGAATCAATCTTTTCTCCCTGACCAGAACAAGACCTCAATCAAGGAACACGGGGCTTACTTCAAAAACCCGTTCGATCTCTTTGGTATCAATCTGAAAGTTGTTCATGAACCAGCCGAAACCTTCGACGGAGTCAATGCGGATACTGGAGAAGTCATCAAAGGCAGCATTTATGGGAAAACCAAAACGATAGCTCACGACTCAACTCCGTACATCAAGCTATTCCAACCGGAAATGATGAAGTTTGGTGATTTGGGTGTACCCGGTCTTAAACTGTTATGCTATATCATGTACCGGCTGAAACCACGGCAGGATTTTATTCAGATGGATATCGAAGACTTTCTCCGGACTGCCGGATACTCCACGATTCCCAATAAACGAGGGCAGGTAAACCGGATTCCGTATTACACAGCCGTAGTTGAATTACTAAACAAAAACTACATTGCCAAGAAGACTGGTGGTGATACCCATTTCTTTATCAATGGCAACCGATTCTTTAACGGAGACCGCAGAACTCACTGGAAACCAGTACTGAGTAGTATCGAAGTAGTGTAGTAAGTAGTATCATCTGGTGATAGTACTTGGTATTAGTAATCAGTGAGTTACGTCTCGTTCCTTTTTGAATATATTCAACCCGTATTCCAACGGATTCATCCCGGGTTTTCAACGGGTTCAGACGGGTAAAAATTGGCTCAATCGGGATCCCGGTATTCAGTCCGTAGGACATTCATGGCTTCTTCCCGGGTATATACGGTAGTCCAGCGGCCCAGAACCATCTGATGATCACAAACAGGACAGGTGGTTGCGATGATAACCCAGGGTTTCCCGTCTTTTTCACCAGGATGGAAATCAACGGATTCAACGGGAATACTGGAAAAGCAACGTGGACAAGGGATGGAAGACATGAGTCAAACAGGTTTATACGGCTATAACTCAGGAATCAACGGGTTTTTGAGGGTTTGGAATGAAGGGCGAAAGGGTGGTTATTCCTTGACTATCAAGCAGTTACGTCCTCAGTCCCGTTAATCCCGTCCGTATTCCACCGCTTCCCAGGTATTGTGTTATTCCGGGAATTCATCTGGAATATGTGCGGGTTTATTCCGATAAACACTGGATTATTCCGGGATATTCAACGGATTCAAATCTTCGTCTGTAATCCGTTTCAACCGCAGCGGCGGACCGTCCATCTCCACCCAGTACTCCCTGCAGGCCTTCGATACTGGCATTCAGGGAAGCCAGGTCAGCCTGTAATACCGGAAGAGATTCACTGGATACCTGGTCATGTTTACCGGTTAATTCGGAGATCATGGTGGTTAATTCATCCCGTTGTTCCAGGTATTGGTTCAACTGGTTGACAAGGGCAGGACGGTCGTCTGGTGTTTCCATGAGTGATTCGATTGGTTTACCGGTGTAACCGGGTATTGGTTGTCTGGATTCATACCTGGTTTGGTTTAGGGATTCGACGGAGTTGCTGGAGTACCCACTGTAGTTCCTGATTCCGGCTGCCTAGGTTGACGACCTCTTCGTAGCGGCTCTGTTGAACGGCGGACTCAGCCTGCACCAGGTTATCAGCCATCCGTCCCTGGATCAGATCGACCAGTTGTTTCCGTAGTCTATTACCTGGGTTCATTGGTCTAGTTCAGGGTTAAACAGGAAGGCCAGGTGTGGGAAATCGATTCGCATCCGTTCCAGGTAGTAATCCATGTACCGGTTGTTCCAGTCATTGACGTCCTCTCCTGGCTGTTGATCGAGCTCGGCCGGTACATCCCGTTTGTGGTTTTTGTGTGGATATCCGTTCAGTTCCGGATACCTGTCGAAATCAAAGCAGTCCTGGCCCAGCAGTCCGGCTCTCCGTTTAAATCGTTCTTCCGGTGCTTCAGTAGTCTGGTTCATGGTTGGTAGAGCTTACAGTAACAGTTGTTCAAGGGTGTTGATCGATTCCTGGAGCTGATAGATAACTCCGACTCGAAACAGGTACCGTTCGATATTCCCCGATTCTTCCAATTGATCTCGTTTCAACCGTTCTTCATCCAGTTCGGTCTTCCAGTTAGCCAGTACGGCTTCTTCAGACCAGTTATCAGGTGAATCTCCGTAGTGAGCTGTGTCGAATCCGATAACCCATCCCTTTCCTTCCTCGAAGTTAGCATAGGTCAGACCTCCGTGAATATCCACTGGTATATGCTCGTAATGAACGTTGAACCACGGATGTCCTTCCGGTAATTCAACGTAGCCGTTTCCCCAGCCTGTTCCAAATTGTTTGCCCAGGTGTGACTCCATCAGGTGATAGTTCAGTTCCATAATAGGTCTCGTAGTTAGTAATGAGTTTGTATCAGATCATAAAGCTCCGGTTGGTCTTTGTAGTCTTCCAGAGCCTCTCCGTCCACATCGATTCGGTGTTGTATCTGGGGTGTGTATAGGTAAAACCCACAGCTCTCGGCTACCCGGAAGACATCGTGGTCAGCCGTTCCCAGATCCTTCCAGGATTCAGATTCATCGACGGGGAAGTTTGGGTTCTTGTCCAGCAGGCAATCCATTCGGGTGGATTCTACGGTCCAGTTAGAATACCCTTCGTCGAAAAGAGCACAGTGGACACAGGTGTAACAGCGTTTGTCGGAGCTCACAAGGAATCAGTAGTTAGTTCACTTGACATAGTTGATTGACAGAAGTACGTGATCGGCTTCAGGTTGGTCCTCGAAGAACGGAGAACTGTACAGGGTCAGCCCACACTCGATGATCTCGGTAGCCGGATTCTCCTGAATAAACTGGATCAACCGGTTAGCGGCTTTCGTAAAGTCTGCTGCTTTGTAGATAAGCATGGGATCCGTCATAGCCTGTAGTTAGTTATGTGAACTGATGGCCTGATTCAATACCTCTTCAGGATACATACCACCTAGTACCAGGATCACCGTCTGGGTTCTCGACGGAGCCCGGTGATAACTGATTGATTCCCGGTTCAGGTAATCCAGCATGTTCATCAGATCACTGGCTGAATTGAACCGCAGGTAGGTTTGACGAGCACTTATACCTTGGTAGATCATTGGTCAGTAGTTAGTTGTGGAATCAGGTGAGCAAAGAAACAACGATTCCACCGGATCACCAAGCCCCATCAAGGCCTGGATCACCGGTGGAATCAATTGTCGAATCAGACTAGGCTGCTACGGCCAGCTCTGGAGCCACCGGAATGGTTACACCCGGCTCGTTCCGCTCATTGTACTGCTGGTTGAGCCAGGCCTGATACTCCGGAGTCTTGTGCTTCTTGCCATCGGCTCCCTCAACCTTGGTTTCCCCCTCGAAGGGTTCCAGCTTGTACTCGTCGTAAGTCGGCTTGGTCTCCGAAGCTGGCAGGTCTTCCAGCTTACCGAAGCAAAGCTCCGTGTTACGGAACACCAGCTGGTCCTCCACCAGCATGATTTCACCCGTTTTTGGATTGCTCATCGGATCGATGGTCACGTTTTTGTCTCCGTCCAGACCTGGCCGGCACATGATCGAGACCCCGTTCACCGTGTAAGCCTGCTTGTTGTCCAGCTTAGCCCGGTACGTCTCCCGGATCGAATAGACGCCACCGTGACCCAGACTGTTGATGTCAACCCCGATGGAAAACCCACCTTCATCGACGGCCTGCTGGGTCATGTTCACGTAGAACACCAGCTTCTTGGGACCACCACTGACAGATTCATCCCCCTTTCGACGGAAAGCCAGACTCATCAGGCTGTTGGTGGTGCTGTCCTCGATGATCTGACGAAGACCCACCGATACGTTCTGGACCCCGTTCTTCTCACTGGTTGGACGGATGTCGAATACTTCTACTACTGGCTTGGCAATGGCTACTGTGTTCATGGCTTTTGTTTGGTTTGTTTGTTTGGAAATGATTGGTACTACTGGGCAAAGACTATCTGTTCAAGATGGTCACTGCTCACTTCTTGTCGTAATCCCGGGCATCAGCGGGAGATACAACGACTCCGTTAATCAGAACGTAAGACATGGCTCTACGAAGATTAGCAGGTGATACCCATCCGTTACCGGTCGATGAGTTTTACCCGACTCCAGCCCGTTTGAAAAACCCTCGGAAACAGACCGGGGGTAGGGGGAAGCCGGTGGGGAGCTGGGCGGGGTTCATAATCCACGTTCTCACTCCCCTCTATATCAACTACTTATCTCCTATGAGTTTCTCCCCGCTACCCATTCCAGATACTTTACCCCCGGGGGTACTTCTCACCAGCCGGATCAACCGGGGGATATATACCGGGAATCCCTACCGGATACACACCCGTATTAAAATTTAGTATTCCTGAACTTTTTTGGTAAAAAGTTGCCTACTCGTATAGCGGTATATCCGAAGTTCTGTTATCTTTGATACGGTTACTACACGTAACCCTTCCCGGGAACCTCTCCAGTTCCTTCTTCCGAATCCCGTTTCGGACCTACTACCGGATCGACGGTAGATTTCTTCTCCCCTCTCTTCTTCTGCTATCCCAGTGATCGACTACGTCTCGTTCCGGGAATCCGATCACTCCTACACCTCCCGATCGGGTCATTCCTACATCTCGGTAACCAGTTTACTGTCTGTTTTTAAGCAACCCTTCGACGGAGCTTACTGGAGTCTATACAAGGCCATCGAGCAGTATCTCACTGATAACGTCTCAGAAGTCTTCTGGCTGACGTTCAAACGACAGGTGATACAATCACTACCCAAGCGGGAAGATCGTTTAACCTGGGCCATTTCTGAGCATCTGAAAGAGCATGAGCTCTACATCCAGGCAGTCCGCCGGTTGATCCTGGCTCAGTGGGAAGAAAAAAAGGACAAGGCCTGTGAGAAAGGAACGGCTTACCACCTCAAACGAGAACACCAGGCTTATCAGAACGGCTTCGAGCTACACCCGTCTTTACCTACTGAAAAAGTTATTTCTACTACCCAGTCAGTATACAGCTTTGATCTGACAGAATTACCTGACGGTTATTATGCCGAACTACTGGTCTACAATCATAACAACTATCTGGCCGGGCAGATTGATAAAGTCTGGATTACTACTGATCGAACTACGGGAATCCGGTACGTAGACATCGATGACTATAAGTCCAATGAGCAGATCAAGACCAGTAATAAGTACCAGAAAATGCAGTACCCGCTGCAGATGCTGGATGACTGTTCTCTGAATCACTACCGGATGCAGATCTCGACCTACGGCTGGATGCTGGAGCAGTTCGGTTATAAGGTCCGCTCTACCCGGTTTACCCACATCAAGGATGAGCTGGACTTTCTGGGTGAGCCGGTCCAGACCGAGATTCCCTACGAGTTCGACTACAAAGCCTACAAGCCCCTGGTCGAAGCCATGCTCAGTCACTACCAGGCTACCCGGCAAACAGCTTCTTCCCCTCCTACCGCTATAGTTTCCCCCCTGTGAGCATCCTTCATTCTACCGTTACCCGTCGTCAGCAGCTGGGAGCCGCCAAAAAGCTGATCGAAGTTTACCTGGTCTGCAACGACATCGGCTACCACGACTCGGATCTGAACCTGCTGGCTTACTACTGCCTGTTCGGGCCGACCAAAACCACCAACCTGCGGATTCAGCAGGAGTACTATCCCCGGCTGGAAAAAAAGAATGCCTGCTATTCGATCTGGAAAACGAGGAGTAAGCTGAAAAAACTGGGCCTGCTGATTCAGAACGTCTACACCCTGGAGCTGTCGGTGAAGCCCGAGCTGCTGGCGGCCTTCGAAGAAAAAACCAAACTGGGCTATTTAATCAACTTCCGTTATGAAGAGCTGGAAACAGATTCAGGCCCAGCTGGCCACCGAATTCAACCTGCCCCTGAAGACGATCCAGCTAACGACTGATCCCTACTGGCAGCTCATCCGCCAGAAGCTGCGGAATCCTCAGGACTGGATCTACCGGCTGGAAGGGCTTGGTTCCTACCGAATGAACGGGAACCGGTTATTCAAACTCCTGGCCATGCTGCTGATCCGGCTTCGGCAAAACCGCGCAGGTCTGTTCCCGCTGGCTCCCCGGGATATCGAGGAACACCACCAGCAGATCCGGATGCTCTGGAGACTGAAACAGGCCCTGAGTTGGCGGCTGCTCAAACGAACCGACGGACTGAACCGTCCCGCTCCCAAAGCCCAGGTCGAAGCCCTTATCCAACAGAAAGCCAATGTGTCAGACAAAGACGTGTAGAGACTGTAAAGAGACTAAACCAGTCACGGAGTTCTATAAATCAGGTACAGGTAATCGTCTTCAGTCGTACTGTAAACTGTGTAATAGTAAACGGGCTTCAGCTAGTTACAAACGGATTTATCAGAAAAATCCGGATTTAAAAAAGTCCAGAAATTTACGTAACCGGTATGGTATAACGCTGGATCAGTACAACCAGCTTTTACACCGGCAGAACCGATGCTGCCGAATTTGTGGTACTCACGAAGATCTGGAGGGAAAGTCTCTGGCCGTCGATCACTGCCACAGCTCCGGTAAAATCCGGGGGCTACTCTGCTCCAACTGCAACACGGCCCTGGGCAAAGTCCGGGACAACGTCGTCATTCTCCATTCCATGATTCACTACCTCCAGGCTGCATAATGAACTTTTCTGAAGCCCTACAAAAGCTGGTAACAGGGCATAAAATGAGACGGTATTACTGGAAGCCTTCCGATTATATCTATTTCTGTCCGGGAGTATTTCTTGATCCATACCGGGACGATGATGAACCGATTGCGGGAGTTCCTGTAAAATACTTCGAAGTTGGGTTCATTGGCCGTACATCGTTAGAGCCTCAGTTTTTTAATCAGGACAATCAACTTGTCAAACTGTCAGCCGCTTCGGTATTGGCTGAGGACTGGTATGAATTCACTCAAACACCTGTAGAATGAACTACTTCTCTGAACGAGCCCGGTTGCTGATTGCCGGCATCAAACACATCGACGGGGTTCTGGAATCCCGCTACAACCAGGTCAAACGGGCTACCGTCGGTCTGTCTCCCGAGATTGAAGCCGAAGCTGATCGTAGGCTAGAGATCTGTCTGGACTGTCCGTTCAACTCGGTCAATGCCCGAACTTCTCCCGAATACAAGGCCCTCACGGGGCAATCCTATAGCACTACCCGGGATGAATTGCATTGTTCCCTCTGCTCCTGTCCGATTCATTACAAGGTCCTCTCGATGGGAACGGCCTGCGGAGCCAACGAGTGGAACAATGCGAATCCGGGTAAGTACGTCCAGCCGAAGTGGTTCACTTACCCACCGACTACCTGACGTATACAGTTAACCGTTAGTAATAGAATAAACAGATACCATGAAACAAACAGAGTTTACCAAACAGCAGCGGGCCCAGCTGTCAACGGGTCGAATACTGAATTACCTGGCCCTATTGGACCGCCGGGCTGCGGGAACCCCCGATAAACAGCTCCAAAGAGATTACCGGGTAACCAAAAGCCGGATTGAGTTCCTGCTACAGGACTGGGTCCGGCCGGCCCTGGAAGAGCTGCTCTGGCAGCGGCCCCTAAACGAGACAGGATTGATCCGAAGTACCGATGAACCACCAACAATTACCACGATACTGACTGATTCCAACTTAGACCGTTATTTCCAATGACACTGACTACCGAACTACTCCAGGCCCTGGGTTTCCAGGAAGGTGAAGCCACCTGGACTGATGAATACGGAGTAACCCTATACAAGACGGCTATGCCCGACGATCTGTTCACCCTCAAACGGGTACTGACAGGTACAGCTTACAACAAGGGTAAAAAAGCCATGCAGTACCTGGCTACCACCAAACCCTGTCCGGTAAACCCCTGTCCTACGGAAACGAAGCTGATGACCACGGTACTACCGGTTGACACAACCGATCAGAGCTATAGTATTCCGCAGTGGGGAGCCCGTTTCCTGGAATCATAACCGTATTCATATGATTTCCGAAAAATTGAAACAGGCCCTGAGCCATGTCGAACAATCCGATGAAGAGCGTCTGAAACACAGAGAAGCCCTTCTTGAACACTACAACGGCTTACTAGAAACACTCGAATCAGGTTCTTCCACTGCTGAAGGAGTTCGACAGATTATCAAATTGATAACCACCCAGGTAACCGAATTAAAAAATGAACAGAGCTGATTTCATAAAATCACTTCTGGCTGTTCCAGCCCTATTAAGTTTATCATCTAAAGCTAAAGGTGATTCAGCTTTTAAAGATGGTGTTGATCGGAGTAGTTGGACAAAGCCGTACATACCGGTAGATGCTGTTATAGATTCTACTAAGTTGTATGTTGCAGATGGAGAATCATTTGTACTTCCTCTAACAAATGGCTATTTCTCAAAAAACGATTTGATCTGCCCGGACAATGATAAATCGTACTACTTATTTGTTAGTAACAGCCACGAAACAATGCCAGGTGTTTATCTGCACACGGTACAGGTAGTAGGAAATTGGGGAGATAAAAAGACCATAACTCTGGTACCAGGTACTTCTTACTCCAGAGTATGTTCAGCCAAAATGGAGTACAATGGCTAAAAAGAAAAACATTTACACTCGGATCGGTTATGACCAGGTTCGGGCTGAGCTCGACTCCACAGCCGACTGGTTAAGTCTTCAGGTAATCGAGGATCTGTTCGATGACATTGAGTACAAGGTTACCCAGACCGGAGGCATAGCCCCGCTAATTTCAGACCGAATAGAAGACAAGCTGAAGGGCATTGTTAATGTCATCCATATCCAGATTGGAATGTTGACAGCTATTCTGGAGAAGGATGGATTGACCAGTTATGTCGAGGAAAAAACGGAGATCTTCCGGAATACCCTCGAACAGATTCAGCAGTACTACCAGAAGCGGCCGGTATCCAGCATTGAAAGCCGGAAGATTACGAAAGTGTCCGGTAAAACCAAGACCGGAGCTTCCCGGGAAATTACCTTTGTTGTGGCTACCAAGTACCAGCAGATAGCCAACCGGAACATCATTAACGACAAGGTACTCAAGACCTTACCCTTGCTGGAAAAACTCGAAGAAGCGACTGAAGCCCTTGACGTCAAGGGTGATTACGAAGTACCCATTTCCCTTCAAATTCGTGGACTTGCCTAATTCCGCTTCACAGGCTCCCCGGGATTTTTTCAATGTTGATTCACCTGAGATGTTTATCAACATGGACCCGGCCAAACTTCCCCCCAAGAATCACCCGGAGTTTTTACAGCTGGCGGCCCACGAACGGGACAAGTGTAAAAACGGGGTAAACATCAACGGACAATACGTCGTTCCCAGTCTGTACTATGATCTGAACTTTCACACCATCCTTTATGATGCCCTGGATGAACAGGGTAATGAAATCCGAGTAAAGGGTCGTCCCCAACTCCGGGATAACGGCTGGATTCTTCATAACGATTACTACCAGGCTAAGAAAGAAAAGAAAGGCTATGTGGTGGGGGGTGCCCGCCAGATTGGCAAGGACCTGCTAAATACATCCCTGTTGTACACCCCGACGGGTGAAATCCAGATCGGAGATGCCCAGGTAGGTCAACAGATCTATGGAGCTGATGGTAAACTAACCACGATCACCGGGGTATATCCCCAAGGGGTTCAACCTGTTTACCAGATGACCTTACGGGATGGTCGAAAACTATATTGTGGTTTGAATCACAACTGGTATGTCTGGAATAATCGAAAATTCAGTGGACGGGGGGTTTATGAAGTCAAAACTACCCGGGAATTGTTGGTCGATTATAAAAAAGAAATTGATCAACGACCAAATCGGTACGAAACTCAGCATAGTAAATATGCTATTCCAACGGCTAAACCCGTCGAGTATAGTGAAAAAAACCTGCCAGTTGATCCGTACATTCTAGGTATCTGGCTAAGCTGTGGAGATGACCGTCATACAGCTCTGATAACGTCAGATCGACAATTGGAAAAGGTATGGTGTGATTTTGCCAAGCAATCAGGTTTAACTTGTAATCGCTGGAAAAAGAAGTGGGTTGGGCATCCTGAAGAAGTAATTATCAAAGGACCAAAGAATTGCCTTCACTGTAACCCACTTCGAAAACAGCTGACAGAACTTGGTCTACTTTGTAATAAGCATATCCCGGAACTCTACAAGAAAGCGTCTGTTTCACAACGACTAGCTTTAGTCCAGGGAATACTGGATGGGAAAGGCTCGTTCAATGCTTCTAACAATGTTGAGTTTTCAACGGATATAACTCAGTTGATGGCTGATATGGAATGGGTTTGTCGAAGCCTGGGAATGAGCGTTAAACAGCGGTCTAATTTTGCAGAACTAAAAAACTCAACCAGTACACCAACGGTTATTACCATTCATTCCATATTCCCTCTTTTTCGACTTGATTATAAACTAAGTGAGTTAGCTGATAAATCTGAGCAGCTAAATCCGTACAAATCCAGTATCGTTGATATCCAGTACGTCTACAATGCTCTGACTACCTGTATTACGGTTGACAATCAAGACCACCTGTTTTTGACCGATGGGTTTACGGTTACCCACAACTCGGACTTTATCGTCTCGCTTACCTGCCGGGAGTTGTTCTGTTTTGATAACGCCGAGGTTCTTGGTTTGTTCTCAATTTCCCAGGACAAGGATACCTTCAACAAAAAGTTTGGGGTAGCTATTTCGGATAAGGATAACTTTCTGATTGTTCCCAGTATCGACAAGGACTTATCCCAGACCTTGATTCGGTTCGGAGTAACCCGGAAAAATAACGAGCCGATCATTCTTTCCCAGCTGTTTACTTACCTAACCAAGGCGGGTAAAGCCACCGAAGTGGGGGCTGGTAAATCGACCACATTCTTTTTCTTCGACGAGATTGCCAAGGAAGAAATGCAGGGAGCCTGGGATGCGGTTAAACCAGCCCTCCGTTCTTCATTTGGTGGTTACCGAAACCCACCCCTATTTGCATTCACAGGTGGAAACGTAGAAAAATCCAAAGATGCCATTGATTTGTTCATGAATCCTGACGTAAACGAGCTTCTCAGCTTTGATACGGAAGGAAAACAAACGGGCAAGTTTATGGGGGGGTGGTACCGGGCAGATTTCAAAAACACGATTCCACTGGCTCAGTACCTAAATAAACCCGTCACGGGAGAACTAGCCAAGCTCCAGATTCAGGTGACTGATTTTGAACGAGCTAATACAATCCTGGATCAGGAACAGACGGTAGCCAAGGAAAGTAAAAAGCCGGGGACGTTGGCCAAACATAAAATGTACAATCCCCGTACATTGGACGAAATGTCCCTTTCCGTTACGGAATCCCCGTTCCAACGCTACCGGGAAGGACTCAAACGTCACCAGGACTGGCTGTACGAAACAAAGCCCGGAAAAGCTGTTGAGCTATATACATTACCCGGCGGAGAAGTCAAATACACCCTCTCGGAGAAACTACCCATTGCCAATTTTCCCCACAAGGATACCGATCTGATTGAGGATGCCCCGATCATGCTTTATGATGAACCGGTCCACAAAGGCAGTTATAAGCTTCACGTGGGTGGGCTTGACCCCTATAACATTGGGCAAACGGGTACATCATCCTCCCTGGGGGCCCTCTACCTGATGCGCCGGCATTACGGAGGACTCGACGATGCCTTTCAGGATACGATGGTGGCCAGCTACGTAGCCCGGCCCGAACGGATTCCGATGTTTCTGAAAAAGATCAAGGAACTTCTGGATTACTTCGAAGCCAGTATGCTCCACGAGTCCAGTACCGATGCCGTCCTGGATTACTTCGACAAGGATTACGGAGCGGAAACCTACCTGGCCAAGACCTGGAATCTGAAGCAGGAAATCCAGCCCAACACCAGCTACAAGGGAACCTACGGAGTACCCCCCACCCCGGCCTTCCAGAAAGCCTGGATGAACAAAATCATCGATTATATCTCCGAAGTCATCGGGGAAACCGATACGGGAAAACCGATTCTGGGCTACACCCGGATTCTGGATCCACTGCTGATCGAGGAAATGCTCCAGTGGAAAGAAGACCTCAATGTTGATAGAGTGGTCTCATTCGGACATATGCTACTTTACCGGGACAGTCTGGAGAAAAATGACAAACCCGTCGTCATCAACCGGACCGAATCGGATCAACCGGCTCAACCAAAAACCCGGTCTGTCTGGGGGATCAGTCAGAAAACCAGCAGACGGACTACTTCCGTAAAACAAACCCGTAAACCCTTTGGGATTAAATGACGAAAACGGTTATATTTGAAGACGAGATTACGGTCGCAACCGTCCGTGGGTTAATCGATCAGATTCAACCTGATCTGCTGGCGGGTGATCTGATCAAGCTCTTCTTTTCTTCCCACGGTGGTGATTGTTACGCCGAGGAAATCCTCTCCGAATTTCTGGCCGACTGGGCCGACAGCATTATCCTGATCGGAGCTTATAAGTTGTTTTCCAACGGGTTTGTCGTTTTCCTGAATTTTCCGGGTGAAAAGCGGCTGCTTCGGGACTGTATGGGAATGATTCATGAATCTACCCTGATCATCGCGCTCCGGGAAATCAAAAAGCCCAATACCTACGCGAATCTGGATAACGAACTCCTCAAGATTATTCTCCGGGAAGACTTCCAGAAACTCCAGCCCCTGCTGACCCCTGACGAACAGAAACGGTATTTGGCCGGGGAAGACCTTTACTTTCATACCGACCGCCTGCGGGCCATCTTTTCCCTATGACCGATATCAAAGACTCCGAGTTCTACCAGGAGCTTACCCTGACCGATGCTGAACGGGCAGCCTTCAGTGACACCCTGGACTTTAAGCTGGAAGACATTCCTCTCTCGTTTTCGGGTCCCCAGGAGCTGAAGGCCTTTGTAAACGGGATGGTGTTTTTCACCGATAATCTCCACCCGGTGGCCTACCGAATGAATGCCCTGAACCCGATGACGACGCCGGCTCCGGTTATGCTCCGGTTCAATCAGGAACTGCTGGTGATCAACAAGCTCCTGACCATGCACCGCTATGAGCTGAATCCCGACCATACCAAAGCCTGGTACAAAGGAAAAATCACCGATCCCAATCCGACTTACCTCAATGACACCGAAGCCATTCTGGGCATCATTCCGATGGGGGTTCACTTGAGTCCGGCCGAATGGGATCTCTACAAAGGGGTATTTGATGAGCTCTTCGAGCTACACCAGGAAAAACTGGCGGCTCCCGTTCTGGGCCCCACCGAAGAGCAACTAACCAATCTGAACTGATGAGAGCCGACGACGACCGGATTCCCCTTGAGATGACGTACGAGCCCAAGCCGGTTCCTACCCGTATCCAGTACCGAAAAATGATTCCCCGCCAGTACCGGTTTTCCAATCTGGTATCCACCCTACTAACCAACAAAAAGAAACCATGACGGATCGTTTCCGACAGCAGTACACCCCGGTCACTGACCAGCAAAAGGGGTTCATGATCGAAATCAAAAAGAAAGCGACCGAACTGGAAAGCCTGCTTAGCCAGGTTCAGACCTATTCGAACCTGGAATCCAAGAGTGACAAAAGCAAAGCCGAGTACGGCCGGGCCCTCTCGATTGCCACTACCAAGCTGGAAGAATCGGTCATGTGGGCCGTTAAAGCCGCGTCAACCGATCTGAACCAATGAGCCGTTACTGCCAAAACGTCGATGCCATTCAGGCTACGACCGATAACCAGTCGGAACTGGAAAGTTTTCTGGGGGTAAACCTTCGGTTACAGGACAACTGTGAACACTGTCCCACCGAAGTGTACCGGAATTTTGTCCCCAAGTGGGTAGCCATCCCGATAAACCCACCGATCAGCTTCGTGGAAATCGGGGGCTGGATAAGCCGAAACGCATCGGGTCATTACCAGACGTATACCGCCCAGGCCTGGCAGGATGCCGGATTCTGGGTAAGCCCGGAAGAAACAGCTACTCCGACGGATAGCTCGACTCCTCCGGCAGAAGAACCATCCAGTCCGGAACCCTCCAGTCCGGCATCGTCAACCACTGACTAGTGAGAAACGTCCTGCAGCTTCATCCCAAAACTCTGGCCCGGTTGATGACCGACCAGGGACACGGTGGACTTCCGGCTTACCTGGATAGTCTCGGATTCTCCGACGTTCGGATACTGGCCAATCCCAACGTACCGGAAGACAAAATGATTGTACCCAGTGAATGGCTGGACCCTAAATCAACTGCTATCGATGACAAAGATTGAAATTACCAAGAATGGGATGCGGGAATCAATCCTGCTATCTGACAACCTGAGCTATTCAGAATACGAGGAAGCCATCAGGTATTTACAGAACATCTTGGAACCAGCTTCAACTATTAGCGACGTTGATCCAAATCAATTGATTAAGGAGCAACTAGGACCGGTCATTGAGGAATCAATCGACAAAGACCTGAAACAGGGAACAAAGTTATGTACCTGGCCACCAATCCATCCGAGACGACCGTTTCTACCTCCTTGGCCAAATCCAATTTATTTTTATTCTCAGACCAACCCATGACCGGAGCCGAAATACTAACTGCTATTGAACAGGGTCTGAAAGTCCGGCTGCCGGAATGGAAGGGCTACTGGAAAGGTGTCGAGGATACCCACGGCCGGCTGCACATTCTTGTCTTCACCCACGACGGAAAAATCCTGGATACCCCGGACAGCCATTACCTGTTTCGAGATGATTGGGAAATCTGTCCGTAACCCTACTGACAAATGGCCCTTGTAATGATCGTGCTAGGAATGCTGTTAATGTGTGCTGAAATCTGGCTCCCTCCGCTACTGGATTGGTGGATGATTCGTAATGACCGTAAACCCAATTCCAAATGAACCTGACTGTTGGTGATTTACAGGATGCCTTGTACGGCGTCGATCGGGATTTACCCGTCTACTTGGACAAAACGACCCCGGAGATTCAGGCCCGGGGACTGTTTAACCTGGCTACGGTTAAAGTAGCCGGGGTGTACGACGTACCGGGTCTGAAAGATCGGGTTTGTCTAATCTCCTTCCGGGATTTCTCGGATTTACCCGAACCTGGTGAACTACCCGATTTTCTTCAAAACTAACCAGTTAATCGATGAACGGTCTTGAACGCGAACAGACTATTCAATACATTATTGAAAATGCTGGTGGATTCGAGGGGAAAACCCCGGATGAAATCAGACAGTATTTGCTTGAAAAAGGGGACGGATTTATCCAGACCTTGGCACGAGGTTTAATACGAGACTACTACTTTGGTCCTGAATCCCGACTCTAATTTAACAACATGGTTTCTCCTCCTTTTGAACTGATTCTTTCGGTAGCTCTTATTGGGTTACTCTGGTGGTATCGGTGGGTTACCAGGAACGCACCCTAGTTACACTACCTGGAAAGACATTGCCCTGTTGGTACCAGGGACGTTACGGTGGATACCGAAACCTCGACTGGATTCCGGCCGGGGTTTTTTGTTTTTAACTAAACGTATATATCCTACCGTTAGTTAGTTTATCCGTCTGTTCAGCTTCCCTGAACGGGGTATTCAGCTTACTTGACCCACCCGTTCAGGAACCGAGAAGCCCGTAGAAATGGGTCTAGTTTCGGGCTATGTATCTGTCCCCCCACCCGTTTCTGGCCGCCCAGTCGGCCGGTGGAACCCTCCCGCCCCAGCTGCTTCCCCTCGACCAGAAAACCGAACACTGGCGAAAAGCCTGTATGGATGCCCTGGAAGGACTGGGTTTTCGGCAGTACTGGGACAACCAGAAGCTACGGGAGAATTACCGGATGGCATCGGGGGAGTTTCTGCTTTACCAGTACCAGGACGAAGAACCCAACGAGTACGCCAGTCTGATTCAGCTGGCCGCCCAGTACAGTAAGGAAGACCAGCCGATGGGCCGGATGCGGCATTTCGATTTTACCCGGCAGGTGATCAACACGCTGACGGGGGAGCTGGAATCCCACCCGGCCGAGCAGCGGGTCGTGGCCAAAGGAGACAGTATCGATTCGGCCCGGAGCCGGGAAAAAGCCCGTCTGTTGTCCGAATACGTTCACCAGCAGATCGATGCCGAGATCAACGCGGCCCTCATCGAGCAGGGCCTGGATCCCCAGAAGTCTGATTTTCAATCTCCAGAGCAGCAGCAGGCCTACAGCCAGCAGGTCGAGGAAGCCCGTAAGGCCCTGACCCCCGAAGAAATTCAGCGGTATATGTCCAGTAACTGGCAGCACGTAGCCGAGATCTGGGGAAACATTACCCTGGAAGATGCCCAGGAACGCTACCAGATGAAACCCAAAGCCAGCCTGGAGTTCGGGGACATGCTCAAGGTAGACCGGTGTTTTCGGCATTTCTACCTGACGGGTACGGGGTTTACCCAGGAAAGCTGGAATCCGCTGGAAACCTTTTTCCATACCTCTCCCGACGTTACCGACGTCGAAAAAGGAAACTACGCCGGCCGGGTAACGTTCCTCTCTCTACCCGACATCATCGACCGGTATGGTCATTTGATGGACGGCTCCGAGCTGGAGGATCTCTACGGTAAACTGGCACTCAGCGGGGGTTACCAGACGGTTAAGGACTGGTACGGTAACCCGATCGATTACCTGTCGATCGAAGGAATGCCCTACGGCGTCAAGGTTCCCACGACCAATCCGGACCTGCTCCACTACCTGCCCCAGGTATCTCAGACGGGGGGTGGTTACCCGGCCCACGAGGTGCTGTTCGGTACCGGTAACCGGTACGGGGATCAGCGGTTTTATTACGGTAATCTCTACCAGGTGACCGAAGCCTACTGGAAATCCCAGAAACGGGTGGGCCGGCTGACCTGGCTGAATCCCGAAACAGGGCAGATCGAAAAAGTCATCGTTGATGAAACGGTCGTCTTGCCCCAGGGTACCAAAGAGAAAAAGGGGAATCTGACCAGGAATGACCCGGACGAGGATTCGGTGTTCACCGGTAAGGCCTTCGAGCCGACCATCGAATGGACCTGGATCAACGAAGTCTGGGGCGGTATCAAGCTGATGCCGATGGGTTCCCAGCCGGGAGCTACTGCCAATCATAAACCCCTCTACCTGGCCGTCAAACCACTGGATTTTCAGGGTAAGCCGGATGCGTTTCTTTATGAGCCGGAACTGCCCGTAGTGGGCTCGGTCTTTACGGCCCGGAATGCCCCGTCCCAGTCGCTGGTCGATCTGATGAAACCCTATCAGATCGCCTATAACCTGTTTATGAACCAGGCTCTGACGATGGCCGAGGAAGAAATTCTGCCGTTTCTGCTGATGGATCCCAACCTGATTCCAACCATCAACGGCTGGAACGACCGGGAAAACGGGGGCTTTCTGAACTGGCTGCAGAGTATCCGGGATACCCGGCTGGGCTTGGCCGATACCCGGCCTTCGGTTACCCAGGGAGCTAACCTGGGCGGACAGCTACCCCAAGTAATCAACCTGGATGCCACGTCCCGGATGATTGCCCGGGTGAACCTGGCCATGAGCTTCAAACAGATGGCTTTGGAGCAGGTGGGTTTTTCTCCCCAGCGGCTGGGCGACGTTAAACCTACCGAAACGGCCACCGGGGTCAATACGGCAGCGGCCCGGAGTTACATCCAGACAGCCCCGCTGTTCACCCGGTTTTTCGATTACATCCGCCGGGTCAACAAAAAAACGCTGGACTTTGCCCAGTTCTGCCAGGCTACCGACCGGGATATTACCGTCAGTACGATTCATTCGGATTATTCCAACAGCTTGCTGACCCTGAACGGAACCGAGCTGCTACTGGCCCAGCTCCACGTGTACGTAACTGATGCCCAGGCCGAACGGCGGAATCTGGAAATTGCCCGTCAACTGGCCCTGGAAAACAACACCTCGACGCTGTCGGCTTCCGATCGAATCGAGATGGGTACGGGCAATTCACTGGAGAAAATCAAGCAGATCGTCAAAAACTCGGAACTGAAAAACGATCAGCTCGTCCAGCAGAGCCAGCAACTCGAACAGCAGAAACTGGCAGCCGCCCAAAAACTCCAGGACGACCGGCAAAGCTTCGAAGCCGAGCAGAACGAGCTGGACCGGGAAGCCCGCAAAGAAGAAGCTTACATCCGAACCTTTGGCGGTAAGAACAATACAACAATGGGAGATACCAATAATGATGGTACTCCGGATTCCTTACAGTTTGCCAAACTCAGCCAGGCCCAGCAGGCCCAGCTCCAGAAACAGCAGGCTGATCAGCAGAAGAATGAACTGGCCCGGACCAAGCTACTGGTCGATAATCAGCAGCACCAGGATGGACTCCGGGAAGCCCAGGCCGAGCGGGCCAGCCGGGAAAAGATTGCCCGTATGAAAATCTCCCAGGCCCAGATCCAGGGGGATAAATCCAGGTAAGGCTATAGCAGTCCCCCTTTCAGCGGCCCCCTCCGCATCAAACCCCCTTCGACCCCTATACTTTTATGCCAACGCTCACCAGTACCCTGGACGAGAGTCTGTACGACACCATTTTTTCCGGAGCAACCCCTACACCAGCTCCTGATCCGGTTAGCTCTCCTTCTCCCAGTCCGGCCGTCGCCACGGCGGGACCCTCCAGTCCGGCTCCTGCAGCAGTTTCTACTGCTCCGGCGGACTCCAACCCGGCTCAGCCCACTTCTTCCGCAACACCTCCGACTCCTACCCAGCCCGCCCGGGTCACTCCAGACCGGCTATTATCCGAACAGGAGATTATGGATTCGGTGTTTCCCGAAGAATCGGTCAATCCACCGGCAACTCCGGCTACGACTGCTCCGGTAACTACTCCGGTTTCAGATCCCGCTCAACCCACCAGTGATACGGTGGATGAAGCCGAACAGGAAAAAGAATTCACCAGCCAAGTCTTCAAGCGTCAGGTTCAAAAGCTGATCGATAAGGGGCTTTGGCAGGACGTGGAAGGCCTGGACGAAATGGTTCTGGACGAAGACAGTTTCGACGAGCTGGCCCGGATGCAGGACGAGTACCGCATCGAGCAGGGCTGGCAGTCGGTCAAACAGGCTTCTCCGCTGGTCAACGATATTTTTTCGATTATCGAAGCCGGGGGTAATCCCGAGCAGATTCTGGAACTCCACCGGGATCACCAGCAGCTGGCGGCCATCAACACCGATACGCTGGAGGGGAAAAAAGAGCTGATTGCCCGCTACTACGAAGACGTAGTCGGCTTTCCCAAAACTGAAGTCAACCGCCGGCTGAAAAAGCTGGATCTGGACGGGGAAGCCGAAATCGAAGCCGAGTTCAGCATTGCCAACCAGAAGTACGGGGAGCATTTTCAGAAGGAAAAAGACCGGATCACCCAGGCCGAAACCGACCGGCTGGCGGCTATCGAAGCCCGCAAACGGCAGAAGCTCGAAGCATCGGTGGCCCACCTACGGAGCCAGAAAGTAGCCGATAGTGAGATTCGTTCCCAGCTGGGAGCTATCTACACCCCGAAGTGGAAAATGCCCGATACGGGAGAAGTACTTTCCGAATTCGATTACCAGCTGCTGCAGATCCGAAACGATCCCCAGAAAAGTCTGGAATTGGCCCGCTTCGTTTTGAACCGGGACAAGTTCGTCAAGGAACTCACCACCCAGGCGACCAACCAGGTCGTCGAGCAGAACTACCAGAAACTCAAGTTCAAGCCGAAACCCACGGCAACAACCCCCGCTCCCGGCCAATCGGGACCGGGCCGTCCCCGGACCGATACACCGGAGAATCTCTATAAACCCTTCCTTTCTTAACCAATGATTCAAACTGGGAGCCCGAATAACGGGATGAACCGGGGTGTTGCCATTCACACGACCAAGCTGGAGCTGGGTACCAAGCACACCGAGAAAAACTCACTCACCCAGCTGATGGGTCCCTCCGAGCAGTACCTGGGTCTGTTGAAACTCTGGAACCAATACCAGATCATTTCGACTCCGCTGCTGTCGGCTACCGAGCTGAGCAACAACGTGATGTATACCAACGGCCTGGGGGCGTCCCTGAGCTATTCGGTACCCGTCAAGTTTGCCCTGCCCTTTACCACCGACGACATCAACGAGGAAGCCAAACCGGGTCTGAACCGGGAAGTTTTCTGGCTGCTGCTCAACACGCCCAACTACACCAAGGGTGATTTGCTGACCTACGACAGGGAAAACGGTAAGCAGGTCGTCGTCGATTTCTCGGTCGAGGAAAACCCGGCTCCCTACGGGGGCGGAGCCTGGCTCTACGGGGTTAAACTAACCTCGGACGATCCAAAAGATTTCGTGTCCCGCCGGTTTACGGCCGCCGGGATCAGCTGGGTTAAAATCGGTAACGTCAAATCGGAATGGAGCCGGGAAAACTCGGCCATCACCCAGGATTCGGACGGTACCGAGACGCTGATGTTCAAGACGGGTAATGCCCTTCAGTCGGTCGAGCACTGGATGACGGGTCACGCCGACATGCTCGAATACAACGTCGATAGCCGGGGTGGTGGTACGAACCTGGCCCAGACAAAATCCGTCATGGGTCAGTTTGCCGATCCCCACAAGGCGGCCGTGATGTATTTCTTCGAGACCCTGGGTGATCCCAACGATCCGAACAACCCGGATATTCAAAAGAATCCGATCCCGAATTCGGGCCGCTGGATGCCAGTCATCATCATGATGCTCATGAAGGAGACCGCCCGGATGCAGAACGACTTTTATATGTACTCCCAGGGTGGTGTCGTCTGGGACGGCCGGGGTACGGCAACCCGTATCGGGATGGGGTATTATCCCCAGATCAAATCGTCGGGTAACTACCACACCTACCAGAAACCCGAGCAGATCGGCCCGCTGCTGAAAGAAATCACGGGGGATCTGTTTTTTGGCCGGGTGGATCTGCCCTACGACCAGCGGAAGGTTAAATTCCGGATGGGTATGGGTGCGTTGATCGAAACCCAGAAATACTTTAAACGGGAGTTCGGTCAGGACATCGCCTTCACCGTCTGGGCCCAACACAAAGCCCTCGATGGAATGCTGACGGGGACCAACCTGGATCTATCCTACAAGGGCTACCGGTTTACTTCGTTTTTGTTCCCCGAAGTAGGGTTCGTCGAGATCGAACACGATCCGGCCCTGGACCAGATCGGCACCAAGGAAACCAACGGGTTCCGGGGCCGCTACTCGACAAAATCCTACCGGGTGTTTGTCGAGGATCTCACCGAGGGAGCCTTCTCGAATGCTATGCCCCCGGCGGCCAATTACGACGTCCGGGAAGGTTTCAACAACGGAGCCAACGTGGTACTGGTCAAGCCCAAAAACTACGATAAGGTTTATAGTTCCTACCGGGTCGGTACCTACTGTCCGGATATGCTCAAAACCTACGTCGGAGCCGGAGCCAATGCCCACATGCGGTCGGATGACGACAACAAGTTCTCGGTTCAGATGCAGTGGGCAGGTGAAGTCTGGGTAAAAGACCCCAGCCGCACAATCCTCATCGAGCTGGAAGACCTGCTGGAAACGGCCTAGTTTGATTACCCCCGGCCGGGTAATTCCGGTCGGGGCCTTTTAACCACCCCTGAGAACGTACTGACAAGCCTATGGCTGATCTAAAATTTATCCGGCAGCGGCCGAGCAAAGTCGCCCGGTACTACGATACCGAAAGCCGGCACAATAACCGCTCGGTCTGGCCGGGTGTCCACCAGACCTACGGAGTCCGGCTGGAAACCGATAACCGGACCTGGGTAACGGGACTCAACGCGGATGCGGCCAGCATCCGGGCCATCAAAAATCCAAAGCTCAAGGAAGCGGCTCAGAAAGAAGCTAGTGACCGGCTTGATTTTTTCACCAAACATTTTAACCAGGATCTGTCGGCAACCTCGGACTTCTGGAGTGATTACCGGCTGGATCTGGTTCGACGGGATTTGCTGGAGTACACGCTGGATCTGGAAAAGCCAGAGGAAGCCCTGCAGTACTACGTAGCCATTGCCAACCGGCGGCTGGCCCCGTCGGAAGAAGACCTGGACGAACCGGCTTACGAAAACACGTTTCTCTACGTCTACGATCCCAAACTGCACATCAGCCGCCGGGCCCGCCTGCGGGAGCTAAAGGACGAAGTCGGTTCACTGATTCACGCGCAGCGGAACAACCCCGACCGGCTGTTTTACTGGGTGGCTTATCTGAACATGCAGCCCAACATTCACATGAGCCGGGAAGAGTTGTACGAAAAGCTGAACAACTACCGGGACACCAAAAAAACGGTGGAAGAGTTCGAAGCCCTCGAACTGGTGCTCAACAAAGATTCCGAAGAACTACAGGCCGCTTATTTGTTCCGGCAGGCCCGTCAGAAAAAACGGATCGTCAAAGTCGGTAGTCAGTACACGCTGCTGGAACACGAACTGGGTAAAACCGATTCGGAAGCCATCGATACCCTGCTGCTGCCGGAAAACACTCACCTGCTGGATTCGCTGATGGATCTGGCCCGCTAGATGACCACCGAACAGCTGTACTACCAGAGCCTGGCCCAGCTAAGCCGGCTGGGTACGGGGGTTGGTCAGAAGATCGAACCCGACATCTGGGTTGCCCTCTGGAACGCGGCTCAGGCCAGCTGGTTCGGTAAGTCCCTGGAAAGCCGGTCGGATTCAGTACTCCGGGATCAGCTCAGCTACCTCTACGTTCCCGACGAACTGCTGACCCCTGTACAGGGAGAAACCCCCGACCGGTTCCGCTCGTTTAACCTACCCGATACCCTCTACCAGCTGACCAGCATCCGAGTACGGGCTATCCGTGACAGCTGCGAAGCCGAGCTGCTGGCCACACCCCAGATGCCCCAGCTAGTAGCCGAGCAGTGGGAAGACCCGATGCTGCGGCCGGACTTCGACTGGCGGGAAACGATCTACAGCCAGGCCCGGGGCAAGCTACTGGTTTACCAGCGAAACTTTCAGGTAAACCAGGCCCGTATCAGCTACTACCAACGGCCCATCGATCTGGAGCTACCCGGTTACCAGAAACTCGACGGGTCGATTAGCCAGGCAATCAATTCGGACATGCCGGCCGAGCTGCAACAGGAGATCCTTCAGCTGCTTTTGCCCCAGCTACAAGCCTAACCTTTTCTTTTTTACCCCTACCCTTTTTTCCGGTACGCACCGGATCCCTTTATGAACGAAGGAAAACTTTACAACGGCCAGCGAATCTCGATGGTCACAAACAACACCAAGTTGTTCGCCGGGACTGGTCCTGAAGACCTGGCAACCGAGCAGATTGGTGTGTTTCAGCAGGACGGTAAGACCCGCTTCAAAGGGACCCGTACACCGGTCAAAAACAAAGGCCGCAAGTTTAAAATCATGCAGGGTTTCCCGAATCGGTATTCGGCCCTGACGTCCCGGGCTCAGCTGCCCTCCTTCCCCCACCAGACGGTCGAATTCAAGGCCGAACAGATCGTGGGCTGGAACGGGATTGCCGCCAAACCCTTTACCAAAGAGCCGATGGTAGCCGTGGGTTACGACGGTTCGGATGCGGCCAAAACCCTTTCGGTTAAAAAAGGAGAATCGGTTCAGTTCCATTTGCACCTGACGGGATCACCCATCCATAAGCTGACCAACCAGCGGGGCTGGCTCCACCAGGAATTCAACATCGAACCCGACTGTCTGGGCGATGCCGAACCCGGTACCCAACAGGCCTGCGCGAAAATCCAGAAGGCCTTCCTCGACCAGTTCGAACGGAAAACCTTTGGTACCATTCCGCTCAAAACTCTGGTCAAAGCCACGGGTGTTTCGACCTGTGATACCCCGCCGTCGGGTCTGGTTCAGTTCAGTGAATACAGCATCGACGTTACCGATACGGGCTCGGAAGCGGCCCTGGGCCGGGTTCAGGCCCAGTACCCCGGTAAAGTCGTTACCCGGAAAAGCTACGCCGACCAGATCTCGACTTACCTAGTTCAGACGCCTTCGGGAGCCGGTAACGCCCCGGCTCAGCTATCGGTAAGCAAGAACCCCGTGTTGCCCAACTGTTCGACCTGTCCGAGTGGCTACACACTGGTGGCTCAGGGTTCGGTCTTTGAGGTTACGGTACCCAACGACACGACTCCGGCCGACCAGCCCGGTCAGATCAGCAAAACCAAAATTGGCGGACAGCCCGAAGAAGCCGTCTTCCAGTACGTTATGCCGGCCGCCCAGGATCCGGCCCAGTTCGAGACCAACATCAAAGCCGGTACGGGTACCGCTTCGGCCGAAGTGAAGTTTCAGGGACTCCAGCGGGGTCTGTGTACGCCCCCGGCGGCCCAGACATTATCCTGGACGGCAACCGGTAAAACCTTCTCGAAGGCTCCCGCCGACTACACGATTACCCTGCAGGATACGACCTGCGGTACGTCCCGGCTGGTCGAATTGCAGGCCCGCTACGGTTCGGGGGTATCCGAAGACGTGGATGGTCAGTGTACCCGCCGGTATAAACTGACGACTTACTCGGATGCAGTTTTCGACGACAGCTGCGGGCTGGAACGCTACAAGTTCGTGGCCCCCGATGCCTACGACAGCATTCCCTGGGTACCGGTAGTGCTGACGGGTTCGGGTACAACGGGTTGCTCGTGCGGTATTATCCTGGAAGGAGCCCGGTTTATCCGGCCGGTAAACGAGGTAACGTTCCCGCTGATCGGCTACGACCGGCGTGATCTGGAACCCGTTCAGATCCGGGTATCGGCGTTCTCCCACGATTATACGGGGCCGGTCTGTCAGACAACGTCGGTTCCCTTCACGATCCTGCAGAACTCGGATTATCCGGTTGGTTTTGGCCGGGACGTCATTGAGACCGAACGGGACAGCCTGGGTTATTTTCTGAAGGAGTACACCTATCACCCGATCGTTCGGGAACTCTACGGGGATCGGTTCATTGCCAAGCCGGAGCTGTACTACGACGAGTACCAGCTGACGGTAAACACGAAGTCGAACAACATGGGCTTCTTCGGGGAAACGGGCTTTAAGATTATGTACCGGTTTTTCTTCCCGGTCGGGCAGGGTAAGGAGTTCGAAGCAGCCATCAACTCGCTGGTGGCTTCGGTAGACTCTGACCTGTCCCTGGTAACCCTCTAAGGTGGTTGTGATGCGGATGGGGTGGTGTCGATGATACCACCCCATTTTTTATGGCTCCCGTTTTTTTCTTTTTCCCATGACCCGTCATCACCTCGAACTGCTTTCGCTGCCGGCCACCGACGAGACCATCCTGCTGCAGGACCTGTCGGTTTATAACGGCTACCCCGAATACCCTCGGCTCGTACTTACGGTTCCGGGCCGAAATAGCTGCTCGGTTCCCATCAAACCCGGAGAAACCACCGTCATCCGGCCCCTGAACCCGGGAGAACTACTGCCCGACGGTATCTACACGGCTGATTACTCGGTAACCCCGCACGACCAGATCCAGCTTTGTTACCCCTTTCTGAGAACCTACCAGCTGGAATGCCGGCTTAACCGCTGGATTCAGACCATCGACTGGTTGCAGGAACCGGTGACCAGCCGTAACTACCAGACCCTGCAAAAAGTCACGGCCCTGCTGCTGGCGGCTACCTCATCGGTTCAGGCCGGGGATTTAGCCGGGGGGCAGCGGTATTTTCAGGGGTTACAAACCACCTGTCCGTGAACCTCTCTACCCCGCACCTGCGGTATCTGCTCACCCAGCTACCCCGGCTGAGCTGCCCCAAAAAGCATGACATCTACCGAACAGTCCTGGAGACCGCCCTGCTGCGACCAGACCGCCGGCCGTATCAACCTGAAATCGAGCTTCTCACCCGGGCTTTCGGCGGTTCAGCAAACGGCTGATTCCATCTTGTCCGAAACCCTGGGAGCCCGCTCCCACCTTTCCTCCTCGGCAATCTGGCTGGCCTACTGGGCTAGTCGGAGCCGCCGGTTAACCTGTTTATCCCGTGGCCTGTCAGCCTGCTAATCCCTGCCAAAAACCAACCTGTACCCGCTGCCAGGGAACAGGTTCAACCACTCCGGGTTCGGGGACGGGTCTGATTATCGATTCAAGCCAGGTTATCTACCACCTGACCCCCGGCCAGACCAGTAAGCTGATTTGCCTGGCGCTGGCCAACGGGGTTAGTCTGGAGACGATTCTGGAACGGATCGATCAGGCCCTGTGCGCCCGTAGTCTGCCCGAACCGGCCAAGCTAAATCTGGCCTGCTTTCTGCAGAACAAACCGGCTCCGGCTACGATGGGGGGGTTGCTGGAAGCTATTGGCCAGGCTATCTGTAACCTGCGGACGGCCACCGACATCGGTAATCTGATTCAGCAACTGCTGGCCAGTTCGGTATTTGTCTCGGGGCTGGCCACACTGATTGCCACCAACCCCAGCTTTATTTCCACGCTGCTGGCCAACCAGAGTTTTCTCTCTCAACTGGCCGCCAGTGAGTACTTCGTTTCCCAGCTGGCCAACAATCCCAGCTTTATTACCCAGGTCGGTACCAAGCTGGTAAATGATTCCCACTTTGTCTCCAGCCTGGTGCAGAAGATCACCACGGATCCAACCCTGAAAGAGCAGTTCTGCTGCGATACGGGGGGCTCGTCCCCCTGCCAGACAATGATCGTCGGCGGAGTTCCCCAGGTTATCTGTTCCTGCCAGGCTCCGACGAGTCTGCTGCTGACGGGGCCGGCTACGGGTTCCCCAGACACCGATCTGACCTACCAGCTGAGCTACGCCGGAACGCCGGGCCACGTCAGCTGGAGCATTGCCGGGGGTCAGATTCAGTCCCAGACGGATACAGCGGCCACCGTTCGCTTCAGCCAGTCAGGTAGTCTGACGGCCACGGTGACGGGCTGCGACGGGAATAACTACCCCGTCAGCAAACAAACCAGTATCGGCCCGGCCTGCATACCGGTAAGCGGCCTGACCATCACCGGTCAGATCAAGCCGATTCCGGGTACCAGCGTTACCTACCAGCGGGCCGTAACGGCCGGTACGGTACTCAGCCACAGCTGGACCATCTCGGGTGGTATCATTACCGGTTCGGCTTCGGGCGAATCGGTGACGGTTACCTGGACGGGCAACGGTATTCCGGGCGTACTCAGCCTGTCGGTCAATGACTGTTCGGGCTCGGCCAAAACCACCCAGCTCTCGGTTGCTCCCCAGCAATTGACCACCGAGCAGATCGGGGAGCTGAGTGCCAGCTGCCGGATCAGTGGGTCCTGTAACGATAACGGACTTTGCAGCGTTCGTCACCTGGTCAGCTTCAGCGGCTTACAGCCGAATCTGGGCTACAGTGCCGAACTGGAAACAGCGTCGGCCAGCGGAGCCAGTCTGACCGTACTGGATTTCAACCAGTCATCTACTACGGCCGTTGGCCAACTGGTGTATACCCAGCTTAGCGGTACGGGCAGCTACAGCGGGGCCCTTGTGCTTAAACAGGGCGGTCAGACCATCGGCAGCAAGCTACTGACCCTAACTAACTCCAGCAGCTTTGCCGCCCTGCCATCGTGTCAGAGTCCGGCTACCGTACAACCCACCAACTCGGCCGGTCAGTACACCGTCAGCTTTGACGATACCGGTCTGACGCCCCCCTACACCTATACTCTCAAAGACCAGGCCGGTACGACCCAGGCCAGCGGCAGTTTATGAGCTACGTCCGAAACATTCAGCTCCCCTCGACATTAGCGAGTGGGAGCTTTCAGCTGAGCATTCAGGATGCCGCCGGGGTTACCCTGCCGCCCCAGTCGCTGAGCTACAGCCGTCCCAGTTACCCTTCGGGTATGAGTCTGCGGGTTACCTACCAGGCGGCTACCAAACGGCTGTACATCAACCAGGCCGGGGACAACATCCAAATTCGGATTCTGCGGCAGGACGGGGCCGTATTTGTCATGGCTAACCCGGATAATCCGAATCTGTCGTCCGGGGTTTTCTACGGAGCCGGTCCCCTGTCAGGGCAGGGAATATATACCCGGCAGTGGGATTTCCGGCAGAAAGCCGATGGGTCGGGCGGAATTCCCCAGTTACCGATCCAGATTACGGGGAAGCTCGATAACGGCGTTACTTTCGATTTTTTCTGGACCCCCACGGAAGTAACGAATCTGGTCCTGTTCGAACCCAGTTCAACGACGCCGGTCGATCCGTCGGTAAAGGCTTACAACAAGGTACTCTTCTGGGACAACTCGATCGGTTTCCACCCAGCGGTTCCCGGTATCGGCTGGCCCTACAACTGGGGGATGGCGGCTACCGAAGCCAGCAAGGATTACCGCCACCGGTTAATCGACAAGCTCCGGCTGAGTAACCCGGCCCTGCAGGCTTATGCCCTGGGAGGTGAAAACAATGCCAACGGCATCAACGGCCTGACCAGTGGCGTAACCGTAGCATCGGTACCCGACTGGGAAGCCAATTACGATACCCGTAGTCTGGACAGTTACGCGGATGCCTATAACGTAGGAGCCGATCTGCTGATATTTGCCATCGGGGAAAACGTGGATGACGACGGGGTTACGGGCCGGGGCTTTAAGCAAAAAGTCCTCGATCTGTTTGCCCGCTTCAAAGCCGTCAACCCGACTATTCAGATCGTGATTCGAACGCCGGTCTGGAACAAACCGACCGTAACGGGAAATCTGATCCAGATTGCCCAGGAACAGGGTATTCCGTTCTGGACGGGTTCGGCCCTGATTGGTGATCCGGCCAACTTTGGCTTCGATAAGCCGGCCGGACAGACGACCGAACCGACCGATGGGGTCAAAGCCCACCCCAACAACACGGGGATGGCAAAAATTGCCGAAGGGGTTTATGCAGCTATTCCGGTTAAAAACTCGACGATTCCACCCTCGGCCGGTAACGCTACCCGAATCAGCGGGGGTTTCTACGAGTCTCCTTCGCTGGCGGATATGTTCAGTCGGGCTCCGTTCGTTCCCGATCAGAACCAGCTTTCCGACTGGCCCAATGCTACGGCTAAAATTCTGGAAAACGACCAGATCGTACTGGGGATTCATAAATCGATTGGCGGTTCGATTACCATCATCAAGGATAAACGGGACGGAATCAACCTGGTCAATACCTACGCGATCGGTCAGCCCAGCAATCCTGATGCCTGGGATACGGGACGATCGGGTGACTACTCGATCTACGGAACGCCGATCGGGTCAGGAGATTCCTACTACGAAGCCGGACAAAACACCAACCAGACCGGGGACGATACGGGCTACAACGGGGTTCCCGGTGGTTCCCGCTACCTGGACCGCTCAACGATTACCTTTTACCAGCGGAAAAACGTGGAAGGACTGGGTCTGGTCGATTACGTCCGAACGACACCCAAACAATGGAGCATCCAGAACATCGATACCCAGTACGTTCGTCACGCCTGGTACTATCTGCTGGGCAGCAGCTACTGCTGGACCTATCTGATCGAGTGTAACCGAACTGATTCCCAGCGTACGTTCGAAGGTCGAGAACAGGAAGGTCCGTTTATTTATACCATCGGTAACAACTACCAGTACCTGGTCGAGCTGGGAACCGATGGTACGACTACCCAGATTCAGAAAAGTGATTTCCCGGGCGGTCAGAACGATACGGGGATCTACTATACGACGGGTAACTACATCGGTTCCTACAACCCGACGTCGGGCCGGGGGCTTACGCTGTTCGCTCCTCACTGCTCCCGGGTCCGGGGTAAACAGTTTATCGGTCAGGCGGGTGACGAGTACTCCAACTCCAGTGGTTACATCGATATTGCTGACTTTAAAGATGCCGACAGTATCGGTAAATGGATGGTTCAGGGCTTTACCCACGTGGGTAGCAATGCCGAGTTCAAGACCTGGCGGGCGGCTCAGATGATTCCGACGCTGCCCCTGAAATGGAATTTCTCGGGAGGAGACTTCCAGGGCTGGGCCAGTCTGTCGGGTAAGTTCCAGAAGATCGGGGGCGTGAGTACGCTGTTCATGGGGGAACCCCGTAAGCAGGACGGATCCCGGGGTGAGACCGTATTCGTTTCTCCGTCGGGCAGCTGGCAGGTAGACAGCCTGCAGACGTTGTATCTCAACGCGGCCATCAAAGGCTTGTCCCGGCTCTATATCAGCTGGCTTAAACCCGGTCAGACCGAGATCCAGGCGGCTCAGGCCGGTCAGTACAAGGAATTCGACGTCAGCGCCACCGACAGCTTTCAGACCTATACCTTCTCGATGGCGGGTAGTCCCTGGAACGGGATCATCTCCCGCTTTCAGTTCGGTATTCCCGGTGCCAACCGGAGTGGTCTCAACGGCTCGGAATACCTCAAACCCGGCTGGATCAATACCGTCAACCAGGCTCCCCAGTTCTAAACCTCTCTTTTATGGCCTGTTCATCCTGCCAGGACCCACCCGTTGCCGGCTGCGTGGATACCCTGCCCGCCGACTGTCTCCAGTTCCCCGACGGAACCAAAGCCGGCGGGCTGCTTTACCAGCTTAAACCGCTGGTCAGTAACAACCAGCTCGATCTGATTACCTACCTGAAGGCTAACCCGGCCGTTGTGGCCCAGCTCAAACTTCTGCTCAGCTAATGGCGGCAACAACCTTATCCATTTCGGGGGGAACGCCCCCTTTTAAAGTTACCATCACCGAAGCCGCTTCGGGTAACCAGATTCCCTGTAGCTCGGGCTGCGGCAGTAGCAACGACCGAAGCCGGAACATCGTTTTTTCGGCCCTGACGGGGACTTACAACTACCGGATGCGGATCGAGGATTCGTCCTCACCCGTCTGCGTTTCCGAGCAGCTGACCGGTGCGTTGACCTGTCAGTCCGGATCGACCGTCAGTTTTACGGCCAACGTAATCCAGCCCACCTGTTCGGGGTCTACCCTAAGCTCGTCGGCTACCGTTCAGCTGAGTAACATTGCCAACGGAAACCGCTACCACATCTACCAGAACAACAGCATTTCGGGTAACGACTGCGGGGGAGCCATTTCCTTTACCGGTTCTTCGGTAAGTATTCCCGTCAATGCTCCGGCCCAGGGACAGTCCCAGCCCTACGCCATCCGAATCTGGGGTGGTTCGGACTGTTCCAGTTACGCCGATGCCATCGTTACCGTCAATTCACCGACCTGCCAGCCTGGTTCCAGCTGTAACCTGACTATTTCGCTGGGAACCCCGACCTGCTCCTGATATGGGTAAAATCCCGTTGAGTATCCAGAACGCACCCGGACCGGCTACGATCTCGGTCAAGCTGGCCGGCGATGCCACCGAAAGGTATACCGGCTATACCGACGGGTACTGCTATTTCAATGCTCC
This sequence comes from Spirosoma oryzae, assembly GCF_003002825.1. Taxonomy (GTDB): domain Bacteria; phylum Bacteroidota; class Bacteroidia; order Cytophagales; family Spirosomataceae; genus Spirosoma; species Spirosoma oryzae. The sequence continues at coordinate 152,056 of NZ_PVTE01000009.1, forward strand.
CCAGGACGCCCAGACCCACACCTATACCCTTCAGGTCAACGCGGGTTCCTGTCAGACGGCCCAGACTTTTTCGCTCTATTGCGGAGCTCCTCAGACCTGTTCCCCACCCAATAACGTGTACCGGTTTGCCGTTCCACCGGGCGAGGTTCGTTACAATACGGCCGATGAAGCCTGTCAGGGAGTCTGTAGCGGAACGACCGGGAACGAAGGCGGGCATCCGGTCGATTACCTGGGAGTGGGTGGTAAAATCTTCGATAACTTCGTCAACTGTACCGCCTGGAATAATACCGGCTGGTTTCCCGTTCACCAGAACCCGGGGGATCCGTTTACCCAGATCGTTCAGGTTCAGAACGGGATTATTCAGGCCCTGCAAAGCTGCCCGTGCGGAAACAACGATACCCAGCCCAGCTTTACATTGTCCGCCCGCAACCCGACCTGTGACGGCTCGATTTCGAGCGGCTTACTGCTAACAGGTATTCAACGGGTGGATCGGTACCGGTACACGAGTGGTACCAGCTACACGGGTCCCATCGACTGCCAGCAGGGTACTCCGCTAACGTCGGCCAACGGCTCGTTTCTGATCGACATTCCGGCCCCGGCTCCGGGCAACTCAAACACCTATACGGTACGGGGCTGGAATACGGCCAACTGCGGTCAGTGGTGGGATCAGACGGTTACCGTTACGGCTCCGGTCTGTCAGACGGGACCGGCTCCGATGACCGTGACGGCTTTTCAGCCAAGCTGCCAGAACGGGCAAATTACGGGGGGCGGCTTTTCGATTCGGAACGGGGATAGATCGGGAAAATTCCGGTACTGTTACGGTAGCAGCTTTGGTTGTACCAGTGACTGCTCGGCTCCCGACGGGTATCTGCAGAACGGTTCTGTCGATTACGGTTTATCTTTCAATAGCCGCTCATCGGGCTACAATCAGGACGTAACCATCCGGGTTTACAAGGGAGACTGTTCGTCGTTTACCGATACGACCCTGACCTTTTCGGTACCGGCCTGTAACGTCCCCTGTACGCCTTCGGAAGCCAATGTATCCGAGCGGTATGACGGTAAAGCGGAGATTAAAAACTATAGCTATCAGAATACCAACTGCGTCGATCAGACGGTTTACGTAGCCTTCAACCCCTTTAGTATACCCGACAAGATCAGTTTGTTTATCGACGGCCGTCAGGTATTTACCTCGGGCTGTCTGGGGGATGACGTGCGAACCGGTAAAACGGTCCTGCTCCACCACGGGGAAACGCTCCGGGTCGAAGTAGACGGAACCTGTTCGGGTAATTCTGGTACGCTCTGGCAGCTGGTGATGTCGAGTAAACAGGGGGTATTCGGACAGGAGTATACGCCCGTCAACCGGTAAACCCAATCCTTACCCGTTCGTTCAGGACCCTGACCGGTTCGAACCGGACGGGTAAGTTTGCCTTATGAATCCAACGCCCCTAGAAGCTAACTGGCTGGCCGAATCCGAGCGGGTTCCCTTCCGGCTTTACCCGTATAAATCACCCGGTCAGCTGCCGGCCGAAAGTCTGACTCCGGACCTGCAGCTACGGATGCAGTCGATCAAGGGTCAACTGGCCGTAGCGACTGGTCTGGGCTGTTCCTGCCGGGTCCACGGTCAGTTTTACCGGGCCGTACCACCGGGCGATCCCCAACCCCAGTTTTCCACCAGCTTTGGCTCCCAGGCCGTGATCGATCTGCAGACGGGTCACCTTTATTTCGGACCCGCCCAGGAAACTCTGGAAATCGGAAAAGCCGCTCAGACCGACTGGCAGTACTTTCTTCACTACAGTATCAACTGAGCCTTTGGAGCCTGTGAATCAAATTCGTTGGAATGGATATGACACCGGTACGTTGAAGCAGCATTATGCCGACTTTACCGGGTTTAACCCGGACTATATCCAGGTTATACTCTATGACACGAAAGAGTTGATGTTTACTTACCCTTTGGACAAACTGGAGAATTTTCATCAAACGTTTGGCCTGGTAACGATCCAGGCTAACCACCTCAGTGAAGTCGTATCCTTGATAACGTTAACCGAACGGGTAGCCACCAGTAAACCCGTAATAGCCGTTCGGGCTTCTATTATGGAACGGGAAAGACTAAAAAATCTCGCCTTATGATTGTTCAGGAAACCGAATACCGTATACCAGCCGTCGATGAGCTGGTAGATGGTTTTAACTACGAGAAACTAATACCGGCTTTGGGTTGGGTAGCTAAAACCCAGGAGGGAGTACCGTCAGCTGATACTCAGGAGTTGTTTGCCAGTTTGATTCAATGGGAACAGGTCCGGGTTTCCTATACAGTCACCCGGGAGATCGAACCGCCTAAACCTTCATACCTGGATCGGTTCAAAAGCTGGCTTTCGGAAACCCCGTTTTTCAGTACGTACGTGGCTCCCCTGCTGGCCGTGGCCGCTCCATTGGTGCTGCTGGTACTAGGCTTTGCCGGCATCGGCTTTCTGGACCTGTTGAAAATCGGGGCTACCGGTCATCAGCTGGTTTATCTGTTTCTGAACGGACTGGTTCTGCTCACGCTGGCCCGGATCGGTGACCGGATAATCCGGTACGCCTTCGAGCATTTCAACCTGCTGAATACCCGGCCGTCAGCAACGGATAAACCCTGGCTGCTCCCCGTCCAGACTGATTATACCCGAATCCTGCTGATTGTGATGGGGGTTCTCTACACGGTAACCCTGCTGGCCAAGTGAATACCCGACGGGACTGGATTTATCAGGTACGCAGCCGGTTTCGGGCCGATACGGTAGACAGCCGGTTGTCCAATCGGATGATCAGCTTCGAACTGGAAAAAATGCTGACCCTGTTGATCCGGCGGGATTCCGACAGCCGCAAGACCTGGAAGCAGACCAACCTGTTTACCCGGCAACTCATCGAACTGACCACCGTAGACGGTCGGAGCCGCTCGGTAAATCCCTTACCACCGATTTTTCAGGGAAGTCTGAACCCGTACCTGCAGATTCTGGGGAGTGACGGGACCAGCTGGACCTTATCGACGCCGTTGCAGCAGGCGGGTAGCTGTGGTTTTTATGGCTGGCTGGATAACGAGAATTACCTGGTACTGACCCGGCCGGGTATTACCCAGATCGAGGTTCGGTATTTCGGTAAGCCGTACCGGCAGCCGGGTAGCTGCCAGTCGGAACTGGACGTGCTGCTGCCCGTACCGGACCACCTGGAAGAAGACCTGCTGACGAGTGTCTGCAAGAACCTGGCCGCTGCTCCCCTACCCATACCCGAAGATTCCTTTCCCAACCAGAATGCCCAGACTACCGCTCCACGACCCACTGCGTAGGGGAACCCCCCGTTTTAACAAAGGGCTTTACCAGGAGCTGGCTCCCCCGGTACCGTTTATGGTCTGGAAGCAGATTATGCTACGGATGATGGCCCTGATCGGGGAAGAAATCCTCAGCAACCGTACGGGATTTACTCTGCCGGCCCAGCTGGGTCTGCTGGTGGTAGAAAAGATCAAACGACGGTCTGATGCCAAAAAACCCTTCATCGACCGGATTCATTTCTGCAAGACCGGAGAAAAACGAATCAACTACAACCGGCATACCTTTCAGCACACCTACCGGATCGTCTGGGCCCCGCTAAGCAACACCCGGCTGCCCACCCGAACCCTGTGGCGATTCAAAGCCAGCCGGGCCCTCAATCGTCAGCTGGCCCAGCGGATCTTTGCTGGCCAGGATTACCTGCCCCTGGCTAAACAAGCTATTCCCCACCGGTAATGTCCTACACCTTTGTCAACGCCGATACACTGATTCGACGGGTTCGACGGGTCCTGCGATCCTACGACGAAACGGGAATGATTGATCCGGTGGATTTTCCCCGGCTTCTCCGGGCCGGTCTGCACGATCTGGGCCTGCTGCCCGGCTACGAGCTGGAAACCCCCTTAGCCCTGATCCGGGGGAAAGCCCGGTTGCCTGACGGATTCCAGTCGGTTCATTCGGTATCGACCCAGACGGGCGATCAGACCCGGTACTACGAACCATACCCCCGCAGCCGTCACGGCTATAAACTGGAAGCCGGCTGGCTTCATCTGCCGCTGGACGATCAGGAGATCTGGCTGCAATACGTGGGAGATAGTGAACCCGGTGAGCTGCCGGCCATTCCGGACAATCCGATCATTCAGACGTTTCTGGAGAAAAAGCTGGTGTACGAGCTGATTCATGACTGGCAATTTAACGGGGAAGAACTGAACCTGGAACGTAAGCTCCAACAGGCCGCCCAGGAGTACGAAGTAGCCTACCGGAATGCCCAGTTTGCCGTCAAACTCCCGTCTCCCCAGCAGGTAGCCACTTTTTTTCACCGGCAAAAACGCCGGCTTTACCGGTAAGTTATGGAACCCATCCGTTCGTCCTCGGACCAGGGCCTTTCGCCCGATACCCATCCCATTCAGCAGAAGCCCGGCGTTACCTACGTGCTCAACGGCCGGGCGGAATCCCACCCTACCGGTTCCTACCAGTGGAGTAATGAGCCAGCCTCCGAGCTGGCTTTTTTGTTACCCGATGGGTATACCCTCTACGGTACCCTGCGGATTGCCGAACTGGCCCGGACGTTACTGTTTACCGGTAACGGTAATCTGTCCCGAATCGATCAGGTGGGCCACAACCTGGGCCCTGAAGTCAGTGACGAATCGGTACCCGTCGGTACGGTGATAAATCTATTAAGCTCGGCCTGTCTGGACTTCAGCTCGGAACTATCCCTGGCCTACCAGCTTAAAAACGATTCCTTATTTATTTACCTGGCCGATGGTCGTAACCCGGACCGCCGGATTCGGCTAGCCGTCAATGTAGCCGGTCAGCTGAGTCTGCATACGGACAGCCGAACGATTACGGGTAGAGGTCCCTGTCAGGAGCCTCAGTACGGAAACTCACTGGACTGTGATCGCTGCCGACTCGATCCACTGGCCAGTCTACCCCATGTCAGTATCGGTTCGGTCAATACCGGAGGTAGTTTTGAGACGGGAGCGGTTCAGGTACGGGCTGCCTACGCTACCGCCCAGGGAGAACGATTAACCGAATTTGGTTCGGGTAGCCGGTTGATTCCGCTTTTCGACGGACCGCTTATCAGTAAACCCGGCATAGTCTCATCCAAGAGTATTACCTGTCAGCTATTGGCTCCCTCGGATACGATCTATACCCACGTGGTCCTGGGGGTCCTGCTGAACATCGGCGGGCAGGTAACCACCTACCAAACGGACGTGTATCCGATTACTGGTCAGCAGATCGTTCTGCAGGGCAACGAAACCCGGTTTCCGCTGAGTCTTGCCGAGCTGCTGGAAGTGAGGACCCATTACGATCACAGTGATGGGCTGACTATTGGGGCTAACCGGCTGCTGCGGTGGGGGCTGGCTGAAAAAGCCATTTCGAATCTGCAGAAATACCTGCTTACTATCCCGGTTCAATGGCAGACCACCCGGCTCAGGGAAGGAGCGTACGGAGATCCGCTGGTAGCGGCCCAATTCAAAACCTACCCCCGGGACGAGGTAATCGGGCTGGGGATCGTTTTCGAGTACAACGACGGGGACGAGACGGGCGTGTTTCATCTACCGGGCCGCCCGTCGGTATCCACGGACTGGACAACGGACATCTCGGCGGACGGACTAAGTCTGGATACTACTGGTTCGGGCGTACCCCGCTGGAAAGTACGTTCGACGGCTACGCTGAACTTTGCCCCCCGTAATCCCGAACCGGGAGCGTTGTGGGAATCCGGCTCGATGGGATACTGGGAATCCAGTCTGAGGTATCCCAACCGGCCCGAGGTGTGGGGAGAGCTGTGCGGGACTCCGATTCGTCACCACAAGCTACCCTCCTCGGCCGTCACCCACATTCACGACGGGCTGGTAACGGGGAATACGGCCCCGGCTCTGACCAAAGGAGCCAACTACATTTATCCACTGGGTATCCAGATTGATCCGGCCTTGATTCGGCAGGCCGTACAGCGGGCCGAAGCGGACGGGGTGGTCAAACCCGGTCTGATCAGCCGGTTCCGCATCGTTCGGGCCGACCGGACGGGACAGGCTTCGGTGGTGGCCCGAGGAGCTCTGTTCAATCTGAATTCTTACCAACACAAAGCCAAAACGGTTTATTATCCGAACTATCCCTTCAACGACCGGAGGACCGATCCCCTGCTGAGCGTGGAAGATTATTCGTACGGAGATTCGGTTCAGGGAACTCTGGCGGCCCAGACCCCGCTACCATTTACACCGTCGAACCGATATACGTTTCATTCACCGGATACTCATTTTACCACCGCTGGTCGGGCGGACTATTTGCAGATTGAAACCGAGGAAGTCGGTCAGATGCAGGGTGAGTTTCGGCTGGCCGAGGGACAGGCTGAACAGAAACTGTTCAACCGGCTACTGGGTCAAATTGCTTTTGATCTGACGGCTACTTCCATCAGTCGGGATGGTGACCCGGTTCTGCTAATTCTACGAATCCTGGCGGAATCGGAAACCTACAAAACCTTACTAAAATCAGCCATTCCGTACGAGAACCAATCAACCCAGTTTACGGGAGTTGGGTATTACAATGGCTACAAACTCAATACCAGTCCGGGTAGCAGTATCCGACCCCTGGAACAACAGGTCTATCTGGAACCGGCTGTTCAGCAGGTAGGACCCGATCTGATTAACAATCGTTTTCGGGAACGCTCGGTCTATTTGAAAACAAGTGACGGCGGAGCCAGCGGACAGACTATTCAGGTAACCATCGGGGGAGCTACGTTTACCATTCCCAAACCCCGGTTTTCTACGTTACCGTTACCTACTGTAGCCGATACCAGCCGGCGGACCATCTACGAAGCCGGCGGGCTGAACATCGAAATAACCGAACCTGTTTCGCTACAATATGCTACACTCCGGGTTCGAAAAGATGCTCAGTACGGGAACCTGTCGAGCATGAACTACCTGGAGATGGGGGATGCACCGGTGGAACTATCCGCAACGGGACTGGTGAATTACTTCGGTGGGGATACATTTATCAACCGATTCAGCCTGAAGCGGAAACATTCCTTTTTTACCCAGACCTGGTATAAACTGCCAGCCGGCTCATCCGTCAATTATACCGATTTAGCCAACGTAGCGTATCCAACGTATGTATTCAATACAAGCGGTCTACCAACCAGTGTACCCGATTTAGGAGGTATAGGTAGTTTAGTCCGTACAGCTGTCGAAGCTTCATTTGGGCAGGTCGTTACCCGGCTGGATCAACCGGTCAACAAAGGGCTCTACCAACGGGGATACGTCCATCTCTACAGTTACGGTATCCCGTACTTTCTCTGTGAATCATCGGTCAACCTGGATCTTCGGCGGGCGGATGATTTGCTGGAAGGCGGGTTTTATCCACTGACCGATCCCTTCCAGTGGACCCAGGAAAACCAGGTTCCCATCGATCGGGACAACACCTACCTCTATGATAAAGCCTACTCGGCTCCACTGCGGCAGAACCGGCTACTGACTTACCCGGATTTTCAGCTGTACAACCAGTACTACGACCAGTTTCATCCCAACCGGACGATCTACTCTGAACCCGACGAGTTCCGTTACAGCAAAGCCCTCAACAGTTACGATTTTGGTCTCGAGCAGGGAAAGCTCATCGGGCTGACGGCCCTGGAAGCCGGTAAAATCCTGGCCCGCTTTACGGGAGGTAGTTCGGTTTACAATGCCTACGATACGCTGCCCGTCGGAGCCAAAACCGTCGAGCTGGGCAACGGGGGCATGTTTGCTACCCGGCCCCAGCAGTTTATTGCCGTGGACGGGGGAGCCATTGGGGCCCAGCACCGGGAGCTGATCCGTACTCCCTACGGAGTGGTCTGGGCCGACAGCAGCCGGGGAGCTTTGTATTTGCTGGCTCCGGGGGATATTCCCCAGAATCTGGCCCAGGGTCCCCTGGAATTCTGGCTGCGGGAACACCTACCGGCCAAACTCAAAACGCTTTATCCGGCCCTGCCGGAAGAAGCCCTGCCGATCCGGCTGGTCTATGATGACGTCAACCACCGGCTGCTACTGAGCCGGGCCGACTACTACCCAATCGTTTCAGGTATGGTGTACCGGGCGGATCAGGGCGTATTTTCCCTGAATGGTCCCCCGGTTCGCTTATCCGATTCGACAAAGTTCGAGAACCGGAGCTGGACGATCGGTTATCATTTTCCGACCAAAACCTGGGCCTACTACAGTTTCAGCCCCAGTCGATATCTGGGCTGGCCGGGTGGTTTTGTTTCCTACTACGAGCCGGGTATGACCGGCGGGAAAGGGGGCTGGATTCACCGCAACAGCCGGCTGAAGTACCAGCGGTTCGGGGGTAAACCTTATCCGTTCATGCTGACCATCCATACCGGTCAGCAGGTTTCTTCGGTTCGGCTGGCCAGTCTGAGCTACGGACACGACGTTCGGCTTTACCGGGCGGGGACGGATGCTTACCAGCAGCTCGACGGGCAAACCTATGATCAACTGGTAGTTACCACTGACCGGCAGACATCGGGTATCATCTCGCTGGCTCCGGCTACCGGTGGATCCATGCGGGCTTTGATCAATCCGGGTCCCCGGCTGGTGCAGGTTCAGAGCGGCATCTGGAACATCAACGGTATCCTGGACAAAACCGTAGCCGGGCAGCCCCTGTGGCTGACGGATCCGTCGGGTACGGTTCGGTTCGTCAACGATGCAGCGGTTCGCAATCCGATCCGTTCGTTCGACAAATCAGCCCTGATCGGATCGGGTTTTAGTTTCAGTTTCATCCAGAACAGCCGGTTCGACCGGCAATTCATTCATCAGTTCGTTACCCCCGAGTTTAAACCGGTATGATCGATTTTACCCAGCTTCTTTCCCTGGCACCGGCCAATGACGGAATCGATCTGTCGGGCTACGGATTTGATTCGGCCGGGCAACAACCGGTCTCAATCGATACCGGCCGGGATCTTTCGGCAGAACCGGACGGCGATTCGGACGACGCGTATTTCCAGCAGGCCGAACAGCCCGTCTGGGACTACGATCCGACGGACGACGACGAGTTTGTCCGGCAGCTGCTGTATCAGCCGACGTACCGGTCCCGGGCTTTATCAATCCGGCCGGCGAGCCCGGACAACCAATCGGATTATTCCGGAATGCCGGGGAACAAGACTGGTCAATTTTATCGGACTACGAGGAATCTATCGGCTTTGGATGCGTTTCGATACTACACCGAGCAGAAGGGCCTGGCTCCCCACGTAGCCGCCGGTATCGTGGGTAATCTTCAGCAGGAATCAGGTTTTAATCCCCGGGCGGTGGGTGATTCGGGGACGTCTCACGGGCTGGCCCAGTGGCATAACGAGCGGTGGCAGGGACTGCAGCAGGCAGCCCGACAGCAGGGCCGGGATCCCTACGATCCATATTTCCAGCTGGACCACGTTCTCTCGGAACCGGGGGAATCGGCTTCGGTCTTAAACAAGTTAAACCAGACACGGACGGCTTCGGAAGCAGCCCGGGTTTTCGGCCGGAGCTACGAACGGTACAATCCGGTCCAGGCCAACGAAGCGGGTCGGGCGGCCTATGCCCGCCGGCTCCACGGAGAACCTTCCAGTCGGGAAACCTACCAGGACGGTGGGTTGATTACGGGACTGATCGGTCAGGTAGCCGGCCAGGTAGTAAACTACGGACTGGAAAAGATATTCAACCCGACGGCATCTTCGGTTCCGGCCATCAACGGGTTTATTCAGCAGCAGCTGGGACAGGGTAATGTACAGGACCAGCAACTCCGGGCTTACCGAAATCAGCAGGAAGACGAGCTGAGTAACCCGGCCACCTACCAGCAGGGCGGGATGTCTCCCGGCTTTAACCAGCTCCGGGCCTACAAACCCCAGCTGGTGGGTGGTATTCCCCTGTCAGCAGCCGGAGCAACAGACTGGAAAACGAGCCAGTTGCAGAAGTTTGGCTTTTCCTATAACCAGGATAACACGGGCCGGGAGCTGATCAACTACTCGATGAAGACCCTGGGTAACAACGTGACCGGTAAAGCCTACGGGAATGATCCATTGAAACCGGCTACTGGTCTGCAGCCCGTTCAACCGGCGGCTCCCCAGCAACAGGCTCCGGTTATCAAGGCCCCCACGGGCTGGCTGGATGCGCTACTCAATCCGGGTATTCCGGTAGCTGTTCAGGCGGCTTCGGCCCTGGCCCTGAACGGACAGGCTCAGCAGCAGCGGGCCCTGGAGTGGAATAAACTCAAGGATCTTCCGTACCAGAAAGTACGGGCGGCCCAGCCCATTACCGGTACGGCACAACCCCTTTACGCCCGGTACGGGTATAATTCCTATGACTGCTAGTATCAAACCGATTGTTACGGAAGTCTCCGAGGAGCAGGTCCGGATGGTCAAGCTCTACAACGACGATCTCCGGCAGAGCATCAGCTGTCTTCGGGAACTACTCTCGGCCGGGGTTCGGACGGGTTCCGAGTTTCAGACCGAGTACACGTATATCCTGCCCGATGAGATCGACCGGGGGCTGGTACAGCAGAAAATTATGGAACTGCTCAAAAAGTTATGAAGCTGAAACTAAAACAGTCGGGCGGTCCAGCTACCAATCAGGTAATCGTGGAAGCCGGTGAAATCGGCCGGGATTTGCAGGGTAATCTGGTTCAGATCGATTCTCAGGCTCCGTCCCATGACGATCCTAGGCTGATTCATTCCGGTGGGGTTAATTACGCACGGCCGGGTAAGGGTGGCGTACTGACCGATCAGCTCAAATCGATACTCTCTGATTCCCAAACTCAGATCAACCGGGGTGAGCGGAGTCAGAATCCGGCCGATGCTCAGATTGCCATTTCGGGTAAACAAGCTAACCAGCTAGGTAAAGAACTGGGGTTACCTGTCAAGATCCGTGGTTCGATATCCCCCAGTAAACTATTTCTTAGCCTGCAGACGGCCCGGGATAAAATGGCTAAAAAATACGTGTTGAAACCAAAACACCAGCAACTCTCGGGTAAAGCCTTTCAGACCAGTCAGCACGTGAATGCCCTTCAGCAGCAGCAGCTACCGGACGATCAGGCCCTTTATAATCTGGTGTTCGGGATGCAGGAAGCCATGAAAAAACCGGAACCGGTAGCTACGGCCGTTATGCAGCAGGGTGGCCGGGTCAAGTTATCTACCCAGGGCTACAAACGAAATTCACCGGATAAGCACGAACCGGCTCTGGTGATCCCTTCCAACCAGATCACGATGGACGGAGTCGATCACGATATCCTGCTCTACGGGGACGGAGGTGAGGTGATTCACGCTACTCCGGACAAAGATTACTACCTACCCAACTCCAGTCAGGTGCTGGAGATCCCATTAGGGCAGCAGGGTTACCACCGACCCTCGGTGAGCAACGGACAACGAGATCCGGTGACGGGCCGGGTATTGTTTCCTGCGGATGGACCCCTGCCAGTAATTGGTAAACCGGGCCAGTTCGATTATTCCCAGTCAGCCATCGATCAGTGGGCCACTGGAACCCTGCCGGCTCCGGTTAAACCGGCTCCTGTCAAAAAAACAGCTGGTAAACTAAACCCGAAAACTAGGGGAGTCAACCGGCCTACCCCTACCCGTCCGGTAACCCGGCAGGCTCAGGCAGCCGGTCTGTCCAAAACCGATTATTCGGCTTTTCTGCCCGATCCATCAGGTGATCCCACAGTTCCGCTGGTAGCTCCCCAAACCTACGCTCCAGGTCAGATTCAAGCCGATTCCCTGGAACGGACCATGACTCCGGTTCGTACCGAGTCGGGTGTACCCGTCCAGTCGATCGTAGCCGGTGAACCAATTATTTCCAGTCTGGATAGCCGGGTAGCCGAACGTCGGCCCGGTCAAAAATACGTGGATGAGCTGAATCCATTCCGGCCCCGGTCCGAGCAGTTCATGGGGGATCTGTACAACCTGCTGGATGCCCAGACCCGTCAGCCGGGATACCTTCAACAAATGGACTACGTACCCCTGCACCTGGACCGGGTAAACCCTACGGCCAGCCGGCAAGCAATACAGGATGCCTACCAGGCGGCTAATCAGTCGATACCGGATCCGGGTACCCAAATCGGCCGGGCCCAGCAGGTAGCCCAGTACAGTAGCTACCTGGACAGTCTGAATCAGCTCAACGGACAGATCGACGGGCAGAACGTACAGATCGGCAACCAGGAGAACCAGTACAACCAGGCCGCCCGGCAGCAGATCGAGAGTCAGAATGCCCAGCTGCGGGATCAGTTCTACGTCCGGGACTTGCAGACCGAAGAAGCCCGCCGGCAGCAGACCTCGGCCAGTCTGAACAGTATTACCGGTAAGCTAAGTCAGGCCCGTCAGCAGATGGCCAACTACGACCTGTTTAAGTCGGCTTTTGCTCCCCGGTATAAAGTCAACGGGGACGGCAAGCTGGTCCTGGACAGCTCGGCTCCTCCGGTTCAATTCGGTCAGAAAGCCGTTCCAGCCAGTCCGAATGAACTGACAACGACGGAGACCACCCTGGACAAAGACGGTAAACCGGTCAAGACCCGGATCACCAAAAAAGAACTGGACTTTCTTACCCAGAACCGGGGCATCCTGCAACGACTCGGTCAGCTGGGAGCCCTGAAAGCTATCTACTGATTTCCCAGCCAGTTCTTCTGAATTCAGTCCCTTTCCTTTTTTCTCTTTTCTCAACGTGATTGAATTCGTCAAAACCCTGGGTATCCTGCTGGATAACTTTCCCCCCGTGATTCTGAGTCTGCTGGCCGTCCCGGCCGGGGCCCTGATTTTCGGACTCATCCAGAAACAGCGGGGTATCATCAAGACCCCGAAGGAGCTGGTGGAAACGATCTTTATCGGTACGGTAACCGGCGGCTTCTGCGGGGCTCTGATTGCTCCCATGATCGGTTCGGTCACCAACCTGCCGGGCTACTGTTCCTCCTTTGTTTCGGGGGCTTCGGGCCACTGGATCGCCACCACCCTGCTACCCAAAAAGCAGGATGATTACTTACACAAACCCTAATCCGTCCATTACCGATGATCTACGGTACTGAAGAAGCCTTTATCTGGCTTACTGTCCTGCTGGGCCTTGTCAACGTATTTTTCCTCTACATCCGCTGGGACCGGACCCATGAGCTATCTACCGGTCACGACCGGGTGGGGCTTATCAGTTGTTTTGGCAGCGGGCTGTGTCTGCTGATCTGTGCCCTGACGCCCAGTCTGGCCTACCTGTTTATCTGGCTGGGACTTGGCTTTCTGGGGCTGAGTCTGGGTTACGAGTACTGGTACTTTGGTAAGTACCCGGTTAAAGTCGTCAAGATCGACACTATTCCGGCTTACAAACCCCGGTTACACTGGGTAGCCGATCTGGTCGAAGCCAACCCGGATCCGATCCGACCCAAACCCTTCTGGCAGCGGCCGTTTTCGAGGGCTGAAGTCAGCTGGGGTATCTGCTTTTTTCTGATCGTCTTCGGCTTCGACCGGGTCATGACGGCCCTGGCCTACAAGGATAACGAAGTGATTGCCGCTAAACGGGAAAGCTCCCAGGTCGTTAAATCCGTCGTCAGTCAGCAGGGAGCCCGGACCCGTTCGGCCATTGCCCAGGCGGTGGATTCCCTCCGACAAACCGATACGGTTATTTTGAACGGAATGCTCTACTACCGGATTCACCTTCAGCACCTGGACCAGCAGCAAAAGTTGGGAGACCGGCCGAAGCTGGGCAGCATAAAACCCAGACGGTCCGGAAAACTCAGCTACCCGGTTCAACCGATTGCTCCCAGCTTCGAGCAGCTGGATTCCCTGAGTAGTCCTGGTCAGTACGCCCTCTTACCCCCCGATACGCTGCGGATTCAGTTTTAGAAACCGGACTGCTCAATTGATTCAGTCTATCTCACCTACTTCACCCAGGCTTTATTTTTAGCTTTTATGGCTGCTTTATTCAATAACCCCAACGGCTATGGACTGGAACGGGAAATTCAGGAAACCATGCGGGAATCCGATATTCTGGGTCAAGATGGTACACAGTACCGGTTTACGGCAGAAGACCGGGCCAAACTCAATACTGTTGTTTCTAATAGTTTGACGTGGCGGGGAGTTTGGACGGCCCATACGGTATACGCGGTGAATGATACGGTAACAAACAACGGAAACACCTATCGACGATTGGTAGCGGGCACATCAGGAGCTAGTTTCGACCCGGCGATGTGGGAACTACTGGCCGCGAAGGGGGACACGGGTGAAATTACGAAAGCTACTCTTGACTCCGCCATATCGGGGGTGTTTTCTCCTCCTGCAATCGACGGGTATCTCTACCGGGCAAAGAACAACAACCTGAACCTAGTACAACCCTGCTTCGCTTTCGACCTGTCTGCAATCGCCTGGTCATCAGGGGCCAGTTTCACGTTTTCCTGCAAAATTGTTTCCAAGTCGGGCAACATCGTCTCTACTCCCCAGATTCGCACGTTCTGGAATGGTGTTTCTACAATCAACGACATTACGGGACCGTCACTTAACATATCGAAGTCCACGACATTACCAGCTAACCAGACCATCAGTTATGCAGTAAGCGGCACTAGCAATTTCTCCAAAACCAGCTACGTGCATGTGTTTCTGGACGTGTCACTAACCGACGGAACAGTGTCGAGCGACCTGTTAATCTACGATGTAGCATTCACGGTTTCGGGTATGCCCGGCCCAAAGCTACCGGGATCGGACCTCTACCGAGCGAACGGAACCGACACGATAACGGCTGTCACGACCCTGACCGAAGCGGCAGCTACGAAAACGTACGTGGACCAGAAAAAGGTAGAGGCACTGGCCTATACCGATGCAGTGGTTGGACCCTTGAAGTCTAACCCTGTCGTCGGGAGTCGATACACCGGAGTGGCGAACACGGTCAATCCTACCTTAATGCAGCCGATCATCGTCTTCGATACTCAGGGGATCAACTGGGCAGTCAACGATGCTATTGCGTTCACCTGTAAGCTAATCTCCCGTAGTGGCAACATCACCAACATCGCCACTACCCGCGTGTTCGTGAATGACGTAGCCGCACTGGACAGTACGGGTGGAAGCTCTGGCAACATGGGATCGGCTTCCGCCAGTCCGGGGACGGATACAGCATTAGTCTACACGGCAACCAGGGCAGCAGCGGTGAAGGCTCGTTACATCCACGTCTATATCGACGTGACACTAACCGCTCCGACGACTCCAACTACGTTCGACATCTACGATGCAGCCCTGACGGTTAAAGGTATTTCAACCGTGCGGGTAGCGGGATCGGCCCTCTATATGGCTAACGCGAACGATACTGTTACTTCGTTTTCCTATTTCGATAATCAGTTAGCCAATGTCGGCTACGTAAATACGCAGCGAGATGCCGCAAAAACCTACGCGGATAGCCTGATCTCTAGCAAGCTGAAGGGGAAAAAGTGGAACGCACTGGGTGATAGTATCACCTATGGACATGGGGTCGGTGTGAACGGGACCTACCGGGCAATACTCGCACAACGTTGGGGCATGACAGCTCGAAACTACGGAATTTCGGGTACCTGCTTGGCTGGTACGAGTAACAGCTTCGGGGCGAGTATGGCAACCCGGTATAATGATATGGACAACGACGCGGACTATATTACTGTGTTTGGCGGCACAAACGACTGGTCGGCAGCAATTCCTATAGGAGTGAATACAGACACGCCAGTGGATACGTTTAAAGGAGCTTTAAACGTACTCTGCAAGGGGTTGATTGAGAAATATCCGACTAAGAAAATTGGATTCATTAGCCCTTTAAACCATAGAACGACCAACAATTCAGGAGGGCTGTCTGTCTTGAATTATGTAGACGCGACCATCGAAATATGTGGTTTGTGGGCAATCCCTGTGCTCGATCTATATCGTCGTGGTGGCGTTCTACCAATCAACTCGGTACAAAGGGGTACCGTGATGTTCGATAGTAACAATGATGGTATAGGTGACGATGTTCAACATCCAGGCCCCGTGGGTCACGGAATGTTGGCTGACCGAATCGAAGCTTTTATGTTGATGCTCTGATATTTACTTAATCTGACTAGAATCTGTATAACCTAAACGATTCAGGTTTCCTGCTGCCCACTAAAACCGGCTTACCTTAACGGGTCTGCCGGTTTTCTTTATTTTTCTATGGCCGTTTCGTTTATTTCCCGAACCCTTTCTTCCCCCGACTACATTGCTCCGCTGGATCAGAACCTGGTATTCCAAAGTCTGATCACCCGCCAGCAGGCCTACGATAAGGGGGTACAGCAGGTGGATAGTCTACTGGAGAATCTGTCTTCCCAGCCCATCTACAACCAGGGTCACAAAGCCTACTACGAGCAGAAGGTAGGACAGCTCACCGACCAGCTCAACCGATTGGGGGGAGCCGACTTTTCCGACCGAACCACCCTGCAGCAGATCGGACAACTCTCGGGACTAGTCAGCCGGGACGGGCGGATTTTGTCAGCCATCGAAGACGGTAAACGAATTCAGCAGGCCCGCCAGCAGATCGATACCTGGAAAGCCGACCCCAAAAAGTATCCCGGGCAGTACGCTCCCCAGAACGAGTGGCTGCTGGGCCAGCAGATTCAGGCCTACAGTACCGATTCATCCGAGGGAGCCCGTTTTCAGGGCGGGGCTACCCCCTACGTCAACCACCGGAAAATCATCGGGGACCGGGTGCTGCAGATTCAGAAACAGATTGCTCAGACGGGGGGCTACGATACACTGGTCGGTGGCAAGCAGCAGTTTATCCAGACCACCAAAGCCCTAACCCCGCTGCAGATCCAGCAGATCGTTCAGGGAGAATTGGCCGGAGATCCTGCTCTGATGAACCAGCTCCAGATCGATGCCCAGTACGAAGCCCGGAACCTGCCGACCGATACACCCAGCTACCAGCGGGCCCGTCTGGCTCAGCTGACCTCGGCCCGGGACCGATTGGCCAAACAGGCCGATGACTATAACTCAGAGGGATTATTGGCTCTGACGACGGGATCTCCCGCCCAGCAGGAAGCCGCCCGGACTGAGCACCAGCAGCAGCTCAAACAGATCAGCCGGCAGATGCGGGCTTATGAAGAACAGATCCGGGCCGTTGGCTCCCAGAGTCGGGACGAAGCCGTGCTGGGGATGCACCTGGACAGCTACGTAACGGGCCTTCAAGCCGAGTACGGCTTTGAAAGTCGGAAACTTCAGGCTAACCCGATTTACGGGGTGGAGCTGGCCCACCAGGACCGGCAGGCCGCCCTTGAGCAGGCGGGTAGTCAGTTCCGAATCCGGGAGCAGAACGAAAACGACCGGTTTCTCTACGGCTGGAAAAAACAGGACGAACACCTGGACAAACAGCAGGCCTTTCAGCGGGAACAGAAACTCCTGGACCTGGAAGCTAAAACGGGTCTACAGGCTAACGGAGATGGTTCGTATTCTACCCCGGATACAGCCTTTAAAGCCGTGGACCTGGGAGCTTCCCAGGTAACGACGACCAGTCTGGAAGCCATGCAGGCCCAGAGTCAGTCGGACGCCCGGGCCCAGAACGGCCGGATTCTGGATCTGGTGGTTAGTTACGTAGGTAACGGAGACCTGCAGAAGATGGCCGGACTCCGGGCCCAGCTAACGGTCAGTACGGATAGTGACGGCAATATCAATGGGATCAAATACCCCAAATCGGTGGCTCCCAACGTAGCCGTTGCCGCCCGGCAGATCGTGGATGATTACCACCAGTATCTGCAGGGTAACGGTCATAACCCGGACCTGATTCGGCAGCTCAAACCCGAGCAGCGAGCCATGCTCCAGCAGATCGAAGTCGGAGCCGCCCAAAACCGGATTGCCCAGCAGCAGTACAAAGACATCGAACAGCAGGCCATTCGGGAATCCGGTATGACCCAGGCTGAGCTAAACCGGATGAACCAGCTCCGGCTGGAAAAAGCCCGTAACCCCCAGCTGTTTTCAACGGCTACACCCGTACCCGGCGGGGGTGGACTGGCCATAACCAGCTCGGCTAAAGCCCAGGAACTGGCCAGTCTGGAAGCCCGCTTCAAACCCGCCCAGCAGACGGTAATCGAGCAACTGGGTAAATCAGGTATTTATAACCGGGGGTTTCTGGTGACGGGAGACGCGGCCAAAAAAGACTCCGATCTCTACCGAATCGTCAAACACCGGATCGACCAGCAGGCCGTTGACCCGGCGGGAGCCACCAACAGCCAGCTCCGGGCCATTCAGTCTCAGCTGGAAAACGGGGAGATTACCCAGATGGTGGTACTGAAAGATTCCCAGCAGATCGAAGTATCGGGCTTTACCAAAAACGGAGAGGAGAAAGTACCCTTTAAGGCCCGGGTCGATTTCATGGGCTCCGCCGACTGGAATGCGGTACTGTCCGATAAACTCCGTACGGAACAGGGTGGCGGACAGAAAGCCCTGCTATCCGAGCTGGATAAAAAAGGGGCCCTGCTGGCTGGTAAACGGGCCGTAGCCTTTGCTCCGGTTCAGAGTCAGCTGGCCTTCTCGGTATCACCGGTTAAAACGAGTAGTGGCTACGGACTGGGTCTACTCTACCAGGGTAAACAGATTCCGATTCCACCCTACTTTAAAAACGGGGTTCCCTTTATTCCAACCGTGTTCCAGCAGAAACCCATCCAGTTCGTCTCGGGCGGTTTGGATAACTGGTCATCGACCAACATCGAACGGCAGCTTAAAGCCCGCTACGGAGCTACTGACCCGGCCTACAAACCGACCATTCACGATTTTTACCGCTTCATCACCGATCCCGAACTCTTCCCCTAAGCCATGATCGATTCACAAGTTGAAAAACAGGAACTAAACCTGTACCTGAACCGGACCTACTATCCAACCGGTACCAACGGATCATTAACCGACGGAATGCGGGAAATCAGTAAAACCATCGAACTACCCTGGAAGGATAACCAGCCCCGCATCAGCTGTATACCGGAAGGAACCTACCCGGTAGTGATCTATAATTCACCCAAACACGGTCCGAGCCTGCTGCTGAAGAAAGTACCCGGCCGCTCGATGATCGAAGTCCATTCGGCCAACTGGGCCATGGGAAAAGACGGTACCGGTAAAACCCCGCAGCTGCTGGGCTGCATTGCCCCGGTGACCCAGCTGGATACCGAGACGGGTGGTCGGCCCGGCGTGGGCTGGAACTCCGGTAAAGCCCTGGAAAAAGTCGAAGCCCTGACCTTCCCTGTTATCAAGGCCGGTGGTCAGGTATTTCTCCACATCCGTAAAGCCGCTTAATGAATCCCCAGGCCCCAACACCACCTAACCCTGTATTTGATCCGAACAGGGTTCCATTCGAAGGAGCCGGTGAGCCAAAACCCCTGCCCCTGTCTCCCCTGGAGATTGCCAGCAGCATTTCGGCTCCGCTGATTAAGGAAGCCGCCCGGAAACCCAGTCCGGCGGATACCCTGCTGAAGCTGGGTCAGTCGGAAATGCTCACCGGCCGGGAAGCCCAGGAAGCCAGCCGGTACACCGACGGAGGTAACACCTACCTGCGGGGCCGGGATAACGAAGCCGTGGCTGCCGCCGGGCAGGGGTTCTGGAGCCGGACCTGGAACGATACCAAAGCTCTGGTGGGTATTACCGGCTCCTCGATCCTGCAGGCTCCCCTAGCCATCCCCCAGCTGGTTAAAGCCGGGGTGAGTCTTTTGCAGGGAGAAGGAATCGACAAAGCCCTGGACTACGCTCGGGGTGAAGAAGGTTCCTGGATGCGGGGTCTATCGGACTGGCAGGATCAGCTGAACCAGGATACGACTAACTACAGCTCCAGCTGGGCCCGGGAGAATCCCTGGAAGAATTTAATTCCCGGTTACGGCGGAGAAGGCGGTACGGACTTTGGTAGCTTGGTTCGCTCGGGTGGGTTTGTGCTGTCAGGCATTGCTACCAGTCTGGCCGAGGGAGCCCTGGGGGCGGCTTTAGCTCCGGTAACCGGCGGAATTTCTCTGGCTGCCGTTGGTGTCGATCTGACGGGTAAACTCGTCCGGGGTTTCAAGGCTTTATCAACCATCGGAAAAAGTCTGGATAAGCTGGATGATGCGCTACGGCTCAAACGGGAAGCCGAAGGAGTTCTCCACGGGGTAGACACCATTCAGGGGTTGGGTAAGCTCTGGAGTGGAATTGATACGCCACTGGGTAATCTCTCCACCCGATCGGCCCTGCACGGTTTCTTGCTGGCTAATTCCGAAGCCAGTCTGGAAGGCTACGGAGCCGAGAAGGAACTGGAGCGGACCCTGCTGGATCAATACTACCAGCAGACGGGGCAGGAAGCCACGGGAGAAGCCCGGAGCCGGATTCAGTCGGTGGCTCAGCAGGCCGGTAACAGTACCTACCTGTGGAATCACGCCTTACTGGGAGTGAGCAACAAGTTTCAGATCGATTCGATCCTGAAAAACTTCTCGGCCACCAAACAATTGTTTTCCGGACTGGAAGGTGATCTGTACCGGGCCGAACGAAAGACAGGTACCAATGTATTCGAAGCCGTTCGGCAAGGTAGTAAACCACTGATCAGTTCGGCTCCCGAAGGAGCCAGCTGGTTCAGCCGGGGTTTAGGAGCCGGTAAAGCCGTGGGTACCCAGGGCCTGCTGAGTCTGTCCGAAGGTCTGGAAGAAAGCCTGCAGAAAGCCGTTACCGACGGAACCCAGAGCTACTACCAGTACAAATACAACCACGGTGGTAAAGCTGATTTGCAGAACGGACTCGATGCGGCCACCCATGGGCTGTCGGAAGCTTTCGGGACCAGCTCAGGCTGGACCGAGTTCATCGGCGGAATGCTGATTGGTTCTCTCTTTGGTGGGGGCAGTAAGGCCCTCTTCGACTGGCGGTCGGCTCCCGGCCAGCAGAAACGGGCCGAAGCCCTGGCCCAACAGTTCAACCTGTCGATGCCGGACTTTCAGCGGGTTATTCAGCAGCAGCTGACGGGTAGTCTGGCCGGAGCCGATCTGTTGACCAAAGGAGCCGAGACCAACGCGGTGTTGGGAGCCAGTTCCGTGGGAGCCCAGGCGGCCAGCCAGGGCCAGCAGCGGATTTTTCAGAACCAGAAAAACTCGGCCGAGTTTTCGTTTCTGTATCCCTTCGTCCGGCAGGGAGCTGATTCGGTACTGAAAGAACAACTGGATTCCTTTAAACAGGACATCGAAAAACGGCCCGACGAATTCCGGCAGGCCTACGGTATTGACGGCTCGGTACCAACCGATAAACTCCGGGGAATCATCGATCACCTGGGTACCAAACTGGAAAGCCTTCAGCGGGCCCATGATCGTTACGCTCCGCTGTTTATCAACCCGTATAAGAAGGACCCCTCGTCGGAAGACTACCGTGACTTTGAAGCCTACCGGGCCGAGCTGCTCCACAACGATTACCTCCGGCAGAGCTACGGGGAGCGGATAGCCAAGCTTCAGGGTAAAACCAGCCTGCTGGGGGAAACCGACTGGACGTCCCCTGCTGGCTGGAAAGCCCGGAAGGGACAAATCAGTAACCGGCTGACCGAGCTGGACAGCTTGATCAGTCTGGCCAAGCAAAGCCTGGCTCCTACTGGTGACCGAACCAACCCGACGGATGAGGAAGTAGCCCGGGTGGACCGGCAGCTTCGTTCTCAGCAACGGGCTGAACGGGAAGAGCTGGAAGCCCGGCTGTCGGCCATCGAGCAGATTCAAACGGGTAACTTTACCGACTATGACGCCGTACTGGATACGATCAAGGCCGAGCTGACCCATCCGGACATGGGTACGGGTCTACCGAAAACGATCACCCATACCGAACTGGCCCAGCTGCTACAGGACCGCTACGACGTCGGGGAGCTTCAGGCTTCGATCGATAAGCTGACCGAGTTATTCAACGGATTGAGCAGCCGGAAGGGCTTCGAGGATTACCGGGTAACTACGGATCGGTACCGGGCTAAACAGGTTCAAAAGGAACTGGAAAAACTCCTGTCCAGCCGGACGGCCCTGCGGGATGAAATCGTGGGTCAGTTCGATTCAGTAGCCGATGCCGAATTGCACCTGGGTTCCCTGGATGAGCTGACGGCCCGCTACGGATCCGACTACAACCAGAATCCGGACTCGGTTCGTACGGAGCTGGGGCAACTGATTACCGAAAAGAAAGCCGAAAAAGCGGACGAAAAAGCCCGGCGGGATGACGAGATCCGGATTCTATCCGAACTGGTTAAAGGGGATCCCCGGGTGGCTGCCGTTCAGAGCCGGGCCGATCAGACCGGAGCCGAACTGACAAAACTTATCGAGGCCCAGACGGGTAAACCGGGCGAAGATCCCTTGACCCTATCCCAGACAATTGTCCGGCAGTACGAGACAAAATTCCCGGTAACGTCAGAGACGGTTTCCGATACGGACTGGAATCAGTTCGTCGATACCGGAAAATTACCGGTTGGTTCAACCGTAGTTGACAAACTAATTCAGAAAATTAAACTGGGTCAACCGCTGGATCAGCGGGAAACCTCCCTGTACGGAGAACCGGCTATTGCCAAACAGGTAGAAGCAGCTCTAAAACAGGCGGCTGAAAAACCCAAGGCTCCATCCCTGTTTGATCTGGGTACAGCGAGTACCGAAGATGACTCAGAGAAAGTTGAATCCATTCCCAAACCGGTTGACAAAAATACGACATCAGACCTCGTCACATCCGCTGAAGCTCAACCGGTTAAGCCGATTCGTAGTCTGTTCGATCTGGGAACACCCGGAGAAGTCGAGGATGAAGCTAATCCGGTATTCGATCCGATCAAACACGGATTGAAGCTGGGTATCACCCCAATCGAACGGGAACGGCTGAATCCCGAGCAATTGACAGTACTGGATAAAGCTAAGACCATCAATCCGGCAATCGAGGAACTCTACACCCGGCTGGGACGTCCGGCTATGAAGCCCGGTAGTCTGGCCAACAAGTTCAACACGACCGGAATGCTGCTCTTCGACGGTAAGCCCATCTACGCCGACCCGGACAAGCTGGAAACGGATCCGGTTCTGCGGGCTGAATGGGAAAAAGTGGTAAACAGCCGGCAGAATCTGATACGGGCTCAATCGGCAGGTACACCCCTATCGCAACTGTTGGACTGGTCAGTACTGGACCGGCAGCAGGCGGGACTATCGGACGAAGCTACGACGCTGTCGATGGATCCAGGCCTGCAGCGAAGTTCGGTTCCCTACTACCTGGTGGGCCGGGACAAGCAGTCCGGGGTCGGCAGTCTGGTGATTCCCTTATCGGAGAGTTTACGGGTTAATTCGTTTGTCCTGCCGATGCTACTGGAACAGCCTGGCTTCTCGCCGGCCCAGCTAAGTCAGCTACGGGAACTGGGACCGGAAAATCCGCTATTGACCCAGGTTCTATCGATTACGGGAGAGCCAGGTTACCGATTCTTACAGAAGGCCCGGCTAGTCAATGCCGTGGAAAGCTTCGGGGAGTACATGGCCGCTGCCGAACGATTCAACCGGGATACCGGGCAATTGACGGGTTTGCTGGATAATGGACAGGTTAGTCCGGAGCTGGTTCATCAGCTGGACCGGCTGCAGCTGGAACTGGCCGCCAGTAAACCCTTTACCGATCAGGGCCTGGTACCGGTAACGGAGATGGGTTTTGGAATCGATGGAAAACACCTGATCGTCCGTAAGAGCCGAACCGAATCGGGAGTTGTTGAAATTAAACAGGTAGCTTCCACTTTGGATAACGATGTTACTATTGATGAAGAAGCGTTTGCCAGCTGGCAACCAGTGATCCAGCAGAGCCTGCAGAATTACCAGGCGGCCCGGGTCAATGATCTCTACGACGGGTATTACTACATCAGCAGCCCCTCATCGAGCAGTAACTACGTGTACGGCTTTCGGGTAGTATCGCCCGACGGGATGGCTAAGCTGGAACAACTGATTCAGCGGGGTGAATCGTTTAGTCCTCAGGAGCAGTCGTTCTATCTATCAATCGGGCAAAAAGAGTACCGGCTGGAAGTCCGGGGGGATAAACTGAATGAAGGTAAACTGAGTCTACAGCTGCAACCGGCCGATCTGGATGGGAAACTAAGTAAGACTGAAAAGCAGCAGCAGACCTGGTATTCCCCCTCGATCGACGTAGCCGGGGTTCGGTCGGGTCAGAAAAAACTGCTGGACGAGCTAAACCGGGTAGCCGGTGAACTAAAACAGAAAGACGGGAAAGCTACGCCCATCAAACCGATAATCAGTCAGGTTCAGCTGGACGAAGCCGATCGGTATAAACGCATGGTTCAGATCAGCTCTCCGGCCGTATTCCGCCGGGCCGATCTTCGGTGGAACCTGTTGCAGCCGGCCGGGGACGAAATCGTGTTGAATCTGCCGGTAAAGCCGGTTGTTCAGACGGGTATGGAACAGCTACCTGCCGTATCAGGGTCTTCTCCGGAGAACTCGTTTATTCATTCAAGTCTACAATCATTATTGGATCAGGGTGTAAGTCTCGATCTATTGAAAGCAGTATCGGAATGGATAAATGAGAATCCAACGGATATTGTTAATCTTTCGGGAATGACATTTACGGTAGACGATTTATTGGAGCTTGATCCAACAGACGAAGATCAAGTAGCTGCTGTATATAACGATATGACCAGTGTACAAACAGGTAGCTGGCACCCAACTCCGACAACCCGGCTGCAACAGAGTCCGGACAACCTGGATCAGATCGTTGACCGTTTAATAAAGCAGTGCCACTGAGTCTGTTGATTTTTTACCGTTCGATAAAAGAGCCTACCGATGTAACTATCTGGTAGGCTTATTTTTAAGCAATACATACTAGAATAAATACGACTGTTATGGGCACATATCCTTTGATTGTAATTCCTTCAGTAATCAACAAAATCATTCTAGGTGATATACCAATTAACCCTCCTCCACGACTTCCTACTAAACCAACTATACCAACCGAACCGAAGAAACCGGATTTAAAGCCTATAGCTGATTTTCCATTATTGGTTTTGATGAAGTATGGATCCTTCATTACAGGATTTGCTTCATTCATTATTTTTGTCATCAATTTATTAAATTTAGAAAGAACTGGACGCTTTACTTTACTACCTACCCTATTATTTATATTCTTTGGCTGGAGATTATCTCGCTATATAACCAACAAGAAATTAGATGTCATTATAGACAACCAATACTTAGAAAGTAATTACGAATCAGACGTTGAGAATTATAAAACCTTTGAATTACCCCAATATCAAAAAAACGTTCAACACTATCGTACGTTATACGATTCATACAAAATTACCAAAAAGAGATGGGAAGAAGAGTTAACAAAAAGAGAAGATGAAAAATATAAAGCAAGTTTGAAAACTGAATTAATTACAATTCTACTAAAAGGTTCAAAAACACTTATTAAAAATAAAAAGAGAATAATTAAAGGAACTTCTGAGGAATTATTTTTATATTCATTAAATACACATTTTCCAGGAAAAATATTAACCGGTTTTAGTATACCTGTGGCGGGGGAAGATTATTTATATACACCCGACTTTATTCTATTTGAAAAAGAACTTAATCTGTATATCGACATAGAAATAGATGAGCCCTACGTTGGCCGTACCGGAGAGCCCATCCATTTTATAGAATCTTCTGATCAAGTACGGGATGCCTGTTTTATAGAAAACAATTGGATTGTCGTTCGTTTTACCGAAAAACAGGTTTACGGGTCACCAACGGCTTGTTGCCATGAAATAGCTCGTGTAGTTAATCAGATCAAACCTATCTATGATTGGGCTGACCCGAGTATTACTGTAACCGTAGAACCACAGTGGACACTACAAGAAGCCATTCAAATGGCTAAGGATAATAGCCGAAATAAATATTTACCTTTTTTCAACTGGTTTTCACCAGTTAAATAACGTTATTGTTTATTTCCTGTGACAGTCGTTGTTGTATACGCTTTATCACTATCTGTATTAGCTATACTACCAGTAACGGCTGTGTAGCTAAAACCATTTTCGGTAAATTCTCCTGTCAATTTTTGATTGGTATAACTGGGATCTCCAGTAAATGTTTTACCATTCATAATAAGTTCTTGTCCACCCAGTTGTGAACTAGTTAATAAAAGACGATCCTGAGAAGAGCCTTTCTTTATATCAACCGAACTAACCCCTTGTTGGGTGTTATAAATAGTACTATTGATTGATACAACCTGTTGATAACGTATGGAATACGTACCCGTATAATCCGGCGTAGCTTCAGTGGATTTACAGCTACTACCCAGCACAACGGGTAATAGCAGATAATACAGCTTTTTCATAGTTAAGTGGTTTGTTTGTAACCTATATATTCATATTGGGATTCGGGAATGTTTTTCTGGTTTTGATCTATAAGACTGATTACACTTGTAAATCGTAAACCTTCATCGGTAAAGGTTCCAACAATACTCGGATTAGGAATTTCAGGATCGTGTACAAATTCATTACCTGTTAATACAACCTCAAATAGTTCTTCATTATCAGGAATCATGAGTAATCTGTTTTTAGATGATCCCCGTTTGATAGTTAACTGTGAGACCGATCGTGTAACATAATTGATATTTACCGGAAATAAGGTCTTTTTTGAACACCTGACGGTATACGTACCCAGGTATTGGTTGATATCTTCGTTCATTGGGTTGATAAGTAAGTAACCATTGTTCTCCTGATCTCAGGATCAATGGTAGTACTACTTACTCACGAAGTCAACTCCTATTGATTAAGCGGCAATCTGATAAGTTACAAATGTATGTTTTTCGGGAGTATACAAACCTACCTTTTCACACTCAGCCCGGGTAAAAAACTCGATGGTAAAATCCATGGTGTTCTTTTTCCGGGCTGCTTTTTCCAAAGCATACCGTTTGTCGGTTACACCGGTTACGTCCTGTAACCAGCCTTCTTTTTTGATCTGGTAAGCCCAGTGCTCACAGGCTTTGAACGTCCGGTTCAGCTTGCAACAGGCTTCCTTGACCAAGCAAGTGTCTACTTTACTAGTGTCACCATTTGGAAACACCGTGTCTACTAAAAAATACAGTTCTTCATCTGACCAGATAGCGGGGTTAGCCGAATGCCCGTTAATCGTATAATTACGGGGAGATTGTAAACCATTGATTCGTTTCATAACTTTAACTATCAAATCACCATGAGCCTGGCTCATGGCTTGTTTTGGATTAAATGTTTGGAAATAAAAAAGCCCTCCGGACCTTCCGGAGGGCTTTTTCGGTAAAATGGATTACCGAACGGCTAATACTATACGTACGTTTTACGGATTGACTATTTACAGTCGAACGTGTCCTTCTTTGATGGTGAATTTGTAAGCCGGATTTTCCGGGTCGTCTTCGAACTGAAACAGCTCGACCATGTACTGGTACTGTTTATCCAGAAAATCAGCAATGTTCAATTGCTGCAGAATACCTGGGATTTTAAAACCATACCCTTTACCTACTCGTTGAAGCTTCAAAATTTGGTCGTCTTCTTCGTTAGCTTCAACAGGCATTACGATCAGTTCTTTGGCCCGACCTTTTCCCGGTGCTTTACCGACTTTGAAGTAGCCATCCAATGGCGTATCCAGTTCTTCAATTACTTTAGTGTGCAGTACGATCTCACCCCGTTTGGTTACGTTGCCTTCTAAAACGGGGGACGTTTGGGGACGCTTTAACTGAAAATCTTTTCGGTGAAAGAATTCGACATCAACCTTTTTCATGTTAGGGATTTGTTTGGCGTAATTTGGACACGATTAACAATCGATACCACAAAGGTAAGTATCCGTTCGTATAAATGGTTCGACATTTGTACAACCCAAATAGGATTATACTATAACTCAAATATACAAAAATTACTTATTGGTATACGTCTCAAGTATACCAAATTACTAGACAAATTCCTATATTGATTTGATTTTACCGGTTGATCAGCTCTTAATGAAGGACGTGGACCCGGCGGTAATCCGCCAGGATTGACTTGACTTCCTCATTTTCCTGTCCGTTAATCCAATGGAGTTGAATGGTGTATCCCTGCTCCCGTTTGAGCGCGTACCTAAGTTCCAGTGTTTCATTGCTATACCGTTGGTATAATTTTTCTACTTGTTCGGTATAACCCCATTCCAAATACTTTCGAATGAACTGTTGATCAGTGAAGACCTGAATCTTTTTGTCGGCAGGTTGATGATCTGATAACCACTGTAAACCGTCTTTGACAGCCAGAAAACCACCAATAATGTTTGTTGAATCAGCTATATCGATCAGGTTTACCTTAGAATCAACCAGAAGGTTATTCTCCCGAACGGTATACGCCGTATGAATTGGTCCGCCTGGATTCGGGTAGCAATGAGCGGTGGTGAAAATTTGAATCATCGTTAGAGTGAATCGAAACTGAATTTAGGTTGAACTTCAACTATGGGTGATTTGGGAGGCTGGGTAGCACCACGCTTCTGGTGAGCCACAATCTGTAAAGCAGCCGGGTTATGTTTTTTGAAATATTCTATCCGGTTACCGTTAAACAGGTAATGGGGATTGATCCAGTATTCATTCATACACCGCCGAGCCAAGAATCCATTTTTGATTAACTGCTCAATCGAAGCATAAAAAGTGGGGCGGCTGAATCGTACGGCTTTACAGACGTCAACCGCTCGTAGTTTGACAATATCCTGGTTCTTCTTCAGGGTATACGTTATGTGTAAGAGTAGATCCCGGGAGGATGGACTCAGTACCCCAAATACCAGGTCTTCGGTTGTCTTATCATAGTAGAGCTTACAGCTTAATCGTTGATCACTGTAATACCCTTTCCGTAGTTCTTCATAATCGAGGGTTACATCTTCTTCAAAAACAGTTTTAATGGTTGACGACTGAATGACTCGTATTACCGGCAGTCGGTACGAGTAGATAAAAGGATTCATAAAAGTCTGATTGATCCGCAAGTAGTAAAGATTTCTAACACATTTTTGGTTCGATTTGGTTAACATTTTTGATACTCTTAAAAGTTAATATTCTTTACCATACCCCTATTTTTCTACCGTAAAACATATAACCCTTCATTGATCCAGTATAACTATAACAGGTTAAGTTAGAAACACCCTATGCTATTTAATTGGTAATCAATAATCTATAACACATTTTTATGTTAACTTTATACTAACACGGGAACCCACGGAAAAACGGGAAGCTTGGATTCTTTTCCGGATTAAACCTGAATAAATCCGAATTGAATTACGGACCAAACTCGTCCATTCAGGCTCCTGACCCGGTGAAGCAGTTCGGTTACCTTTGCTCATTATGCCCTACCAGCCTCTTTGTCTGAATCCCCAGGACCCAACCGTCAAGCAGTTTATCAACCAGTACGGTATGCGGGAAACGTACCGGATCTACACCCAGCACCAGTACTGGTTGCCGGACTTCACGGCGTATCAGAACCGGACCCAGGCGGACGTCCTGCCTACTCAGGGAGCTATGGATTACCTGCAGTCGATGGTCAGTCTGGATCAGTTCAACACGGACAACCTGGCAAACATCGGAGTCGAACTGCCCCAGGGTACTGAAGCGGCTTTCTGGCGGGATACGTTTTATTTCGGAGACAGTATCAGCCGGGGAGCCCTTTCGGAAGAAGCCTTTCACGCCGTCTTTCAACGAGTAATTCCAGGTACTGAACAACAGGACCTGCTGGACACGGGTAAACAGCTGCTACAAGCGGATCTGAAAGTACTGGGTCATACCAGTCTGAACGGCTACTACCAGACCATGCTCCAATCGGCTCCCCAGACCTACGAAAATCTCTCGAAGGAAGCGGGACTAAACCGGCTCTACGAGGAGAAACTGGCTACTGAGTTTGTCCGCTGGAACACCTACGGTAAACAGGCAGCCTGGGAAGCTGACTGGACGAAACGATTGGCTCCGTACCTTGGAGCTAAATCGGCCAGCCGGATCAGTGGTCTAATCAGCCGGCTGTTTACCCGGTTGAAAGCCGTTATGGGGTTATACGACAAAAACCGGCTTAAAGCCGATCTGTTCTTTTCCCGTCTTCGCTCAGGTGTCTACCAGACGGCTAAGGTAACCGAAGCGGGAAACCTTAATACCGTCCCCACGACCCGGCTCATCCGACTGGGTAACGGACAGACCGTATCGGTTCGGGAATCCACCCAGCTGCTGCGAAATCTGGGAGCCCTGGTGCTCCAGTTAGGGGATCACGATTTATTCAGTTACCTATCCGAACCCGAACGAATCGAGAAAGCCCTGGAATTAATGAGCAGCCAGTATGGAAGGACACCTGGTGGAAAACAAGTGTCACTGGTTTTAAAACCTACCTATTTTGATAAGGTATCAAAGCAGAAAGAAGTCAACCCAGAGTACCAGTTGATCAAAGCGGATCTGGAAGCTTACCTGGGTGAGCTGCGGAGCGTATCGACCCTGCTGGATGAATCGGAAGAAGACGAGATTGGGGGCGGCATAAACGAGTTTGCCGGCTACGACAAGGAAGCCAACGAGATCGGCGGGTTTGCCGGGCTGTCTACCTGGGTCAAGCAGTTCATTGCCCGGACGGGTATTCCCCGCCTGGATAGTAACGGCCTTCCCCAGGTTCATACGGTAGATACGGGCAATGGAGTCATCGAACTTCCGATCCTGGATGTAGTCGATCCCCAGCAGGTGTATACCGGTCTGGCCCGGAGTTTATCAAATACTACCGGGGTCAACGACCGATTGGAAAAACTGCTGGTCCTGACCCAGTTCGACGGTAACCCGGCTACCCGGGCCGTGACCGATCAGCTCCTTCGGGATATGGCCCCGGTTCGCTACCAGGCTACCCCGGCCCTGCAAGCCATCCAGGAACGCTTCACGCTGACGGATGGTATCCGAACACCCCAGCAGCTGGATCGGGCTTTACAAATAGCGGATGCCCGGTTGACGGCCAGGGATCGTTCCGCTATTACCCAGCAGGCCTTTACCCGTTTGCAGGAAACCAGTCCTCGGGTGTTACGAGAAGAACTGCTGGCGGCTATCCGGACGGATACGCTGGATAGTTATCTGTCTTCGGCCGGTAAAAACGTACTGATCCGAATTCTAAAAGGATTCGATCTCTGGAAACGGGACATGCTGAATATGCGGGTAGATCCATCCAACGGACTCTCGGTAATCAGTGAAGCCAACGTGGAACGGGCCAGCAAACAGCTCCTGGCCCGCTGGGAGAGTAACTGGAACCGACGGACTACTGAAACACCAGATCAGCTACCCACTGGACCGGATGTTGTCAACAGTCGAGTAACCTTGGAAACAAAGGATTTTCCGCTGGTTCAGCTGGAAGCCCTAGCTTTACCCGAACAAACGGCTTACATCGAATCCGTATTTGATCGGGAAGTTGATAAACAGCTTCGCTTTTTAAACCGGTTCGGCATTCAGGTACCGTCGGCTTATCTATACTACCGGCTTCAATGGTTTGCCGAACAACGGTATCCTGCATTACCCGGCATTAACCAGACTCGTTCAGCCCGGTTAAAGGATTTATACCCGATACCGGATAGTTTGTTGTTGACCCCGGATGATCTGGGTTTACTGGATAAATACGTCCAGAACCCAGCCGTGTCTCCCTACCAGGCAACCGGCTCCAAAGGACTCGAAGCCGGGATGCGGACACGGCTGCAGAAACTGGCCGAGGGAGCCGCCCGTTTCGACGAGTCGGCCGTGGACAGCTCCTACCAGAACGCAGAAGGCAAAACCATCTACAGCTACCAGCAGAAAACCTACAGCCTGGAATTTTTCAACTGGTTTGGGCAGACCGGTTTGACTAAACTGGAAGACCTGTACCGGACCGGTAACCGGACCCGGCTCCGGGATGATCCGTCCGGTAATCCGGTTTACCTTCAGCTCGATAGCTGGGCTTTGCAGAAAAACCGGCTGCTCAAAGCCATCCTGACCGATCCGGCCGTACGGGCCCAGCAGGGTAAACTCACGGCCTTTACCGTGGACGGTACGACCCAGACCCAGCTGGAAGGAACCCCGGACAACGCCCGTTCAAGACCCGATGCCCAGGCCGGGGAAGGGGTTACCTACGGAGGGATGTCCCCCCGGGAGTTCGACCAGTTCAACCTCAACAGCCTGGTGTCTCGTTCGACCACGGTGGGCAGTCTGACCATCAGCCCGGTGTTCCTGGGCAACCGGGAAACCAGTAAGACGGGGGAGTACATGAATCTTCCGTTACTTACGGGTCTTATCGAAAACGATCAGCTGACCGATAAGGGAGCCAATCTGCTACTGGACGAGATCCAGAAAGAATACGAACGAATTCAGCAAACCTACAAAGAAATAAACCCGGACGAGAACGGGAAGCCTAGGTATTCAGCTGAACTTGAAAAGGCCCAGAACTACCACACCGGGAAATCCCTGAAACCCGTGGTGGTCAAGGATCCGACCCGCTTATCGGTGACGGTTCACGTACCGAGCGCCGGTAAAGATTTTCGGGGGCTGCAGTTCACCGACGGACTCCGGGGCTTACTCCCCGGTAACTGGCAAACACTACCCCAGCCGGGTGATACCGAAGCCGGTAACCTGATACTATCGGCCCTGGCTGGTTATGACTTTCCCCGCCAGAAACTACTGGCTCCGATCAAGCAGCAGATCCGGGCTAACCTGGACGAGCACCTGGACCGTTTTGCCCAGGAAGGACTCTGGAAAGCCGATCTTTCAGGTCCCACGACCCTGCTGAATCTCCGGCTGAGCAAAGCCCGGGTGGAAAACAAGCTGGTATCGGACCTGCTGAATAACATCGCCATGGGGCAGCTGGCCTACGGGGATGCGGCTCTGCTCTACAAAAACGACGGGGTAGACGTCTTCAAACGACTCAAGGGGCTCAACGCGGCTATCATTAACTTTAAAATACCCTTCAGCTCCCCGGCCCAGGGAATTGATGAACCGGCTACGTATCTGAAAGCTTTGACCATCGGAGAACCGACGGCTGTCAGTGACGTCTCCGGGGGCTCGATCGATCTGGCCGATGCTCAGGGCTACCAGAGTGTTCAGGCCCGTCGAAAACACCTCTACGGAGCGGGCCGGCTGGACAGTCTGCAGGTCGAAGTGCTCGACGCCATACAGGAAGGCAAACCTGTCCGGGGCAAACTGCTGGCCCGGTTGCGGGAATCAGGGATTATGTACAACTCGGAGAAGACCGTGGGAGCCGACGGGCAGCAGTACAAAAAGCTCTCGGAGACGATTCTCTCCAAAGAACTTACGGCCGATCCCTACCCGATCACCAAAGAACAGTTTGATCAGTGGGCCAGTCTGGACAGCTACAACCGGACCCGGCTGAATCCCGGATCTCCCGAAGTAAGCTCCTATATCGACGACAAATCTGGTCAGCGGGTCTACCGGCAGTGGGTCCCCAAGCCCGGCCGCCGGAGTCTGAACGAGCTTCGGTTGAAAATGGACGGCTTTGAGCGGGTCGGGGACAACTGGCAGTTTCGGGGTTATGAACACCGTATCGATCTGGTAACACCCCTCTCGGCCAGTAAAACCCTGAACGTGAATGTTCACGAAACGAGAACTGACGCTGGTCAGCCCGACTGGGGGCAGGTCGATGACCGGAGCATTCACCAGCTGGATTTCAGCTTTTACGGGCTGCAGACGGAAAACCCTTCGGGTAAAACCAAGATTGTCGATCCGACCCAGATGCTGGAGATCATTGCCAACGAGTTGGGAGACGATGCTAGGGTCTGGTTCGAACAGGAATTTATCGGCAAGAACCAGATCGAAACCCTCTGGCAAAGCTACCTTCAGCAGCGGGATTCGACCAACTACCAGCTGGCAGAGAAAGTCTTCCAGGACGAATCGGGTAATCTGACGCTCCACCGGTTCCGTCAGCAGGCCTTCGAAGCGGTTATTCGCTCGGGTAAAGACAAACAGACAGTTGATCTGTTCGATCCCCAGCATAACCTGAATCTGAACCTGCCCCTGACCAGGGATCAGTTCATCAGCCAGTTCTTTTCCCATTTCTCCAAAGGAGTACTATCCCACAAACGGGCGGGGGATTCACTGGCCCACGTGTCTTCGTTTGGTCACCAGGTCATTAAAAAGCTCCGCCGGGTCAAGCTCGACGACGGTTCGACCAATATCACCTGGGACGTTATCCGGGACGGCTCCCGGGAATACCAGCTGGCCCTTGGGCAGGGTCTCTCGGGTAGTTTGGCCCCATTCCGCTACAAGCACGAGTTCGACGGTAAAAGGCGGATCGAGCCAACTGGTTACACCGATTCAAAAGGGAATACCAACTCCAGCTGGTTTAGTCAGGCTACTACGCTACTGGGTGATCAGGACTCGGTCTACGTACTGGACAGTCTTCGGCACCTTAAACCCCGGCTGGAAGAAACCGCTCCCGGCTCCAATGTGTACCGGCAGACGGGGTATTTCTCCGAAGCCCTGATGCCGGTACACGACGATCAGATTCGGGAGCTGACGCCGGACCTGCGGTATAGCTTTGGGGTCCGGATTCCTTCCCAGGACAAGCACTCGGCCATGAATGTGGAGTGGGTGGATACGCTGCCGGTTTTCATGGGTTCCAGTGTGATTCTGCCCAAGGAAGTCGTCGAGCTGTCGGGTTCCGATTTTGACATCGACAAACTCTATTTGACCCGCTTTGATGGATACTGGAAGAAAGATCGGAACAACCGGAATCAGTTCGTAGCTTACGGATCGGAGCAAACCGACGAAGCCCGGTGGGAAAGTTACGTCCATTACCTGCTGGATCATTACCCGGCCATCAAACGGGAGCTTCGTCAGAAACTCCAGGATCCGACTTATCAGGATTTAGCTGTAGTAGTCCGGGCTCTGCAGGCCGATCAATCGGAACAGTTACTGGATGACGAACAGTTGTCGGACTGGACGGCCGCCAGTCTCCAGCTATACTTTGCCGGCGATCTAGCTGGTTTGAAAGCCGGGCTGGACAGCCAGTACCAGCAGGCCCTGTCAGAAGTCCTCTCTCAGTTCGGCCTGCCGGCCAGTCAGAACACCTATACCAGTCTGCCCAGGGCGGAACAGGAAGCCCTGCACGTGGGGATCATCCAGAACCGGATGCTCTCGCTCCAACAGGGACTCCTGGCCAACGATACGACCATCAATGACAGTAATCCGACGGGTGGTCAGTACAACCAGCCGGCGGCTCTGGATAAACTGAACGAGCTGAAGGGAGAAACCCAGGACGGCACCCGGCTGTTTGGTGAATCGGTGGCTCCGATTTCGACCCACTGGCAGCTGACCCACAGCAGGGTTCATCAGAAAAACGGAGTGGGTAAAGCCCTGATCGGTATCGGGGTGAATACCAACTTGTTTCTAATCAATGCCGTCCGGCTGGGCTTTCAAGTCCATCCCGACTACCTGCCTAAACTGGACGACAACCGTTCCCATGACGGGATCTACCGGGCCCAGACGGTGGGGAAAAACGGCGAGGCAGTTCGGAGCTTTGATATCAACTCGACGATCATTACGGCCGATACCGACGAAGCCAAGGAAGCCCTGAACGCCTACTACCAGCTCAACAGCGATACCCAGGCTGTGGTACTCCACCTGACGGGGATTGGCTACAGTCTGCTCGACGGACTGACACTGGTCAACCAGCCGGTGATTCAACGCTACGTGGCCCTGACCGAACAGGCCCGCCGGGTCAAACGAGGTATTGGGGTTATCAGCAAGGAAGAAGAAGGACTTCGGTTTGCCAGCAAGGATAAACTGGTCCGGCAGGCGCTGGGCTTATCGGATACCGACAAACTGGACCTATCCGGAAGCTACACCGTCGAAGCCCTGCGGAACCAGTTGGCTGGTTACCGCAAAACCGGAACGTATCAACGGTCCTCAATTGATGGACAACTGCTGACCGATTTTCAGAACCTGGTCGAATTGAACGAGTACGCCAGTAACTTCGTCCGGTTCATCAAGCTCAAAAAAGGGTTTGGTCGGGAGCTGCCCGCCTTCGATCAGCTGGTCAAAGCCGGTGAACGACTGGGGTTTGGAGCCGTAGAACCCGAAGCCGCTCCGATCGATATCAAAGCCAAGCTGGAAGCCAAACCCAGACTGGCCGCCCAGTATTTGAACCTGATCAACCAGATCGTCCCCCGCTCCCAGGCCCTGCAACAGCAGGTGATTCTCCGCCGGCACCCCCTGTTTACCGGACTCCAGCAACAGGTCAGTAATCAGCTAAACATGGTCTCGGCGGCCGATCAGGAGATTCTGGCCCGGGCGGTGGAAACCTTTTTGTTAACCAAACTCTACCAGCAGCAGGGCTTCCAGCTGGATCCGGCCAGTGTATACCAGGACGGCGGGGACGAACGAATCACCCGGCAACTTCAGGCCTTTCAGCGGGATTACGCGTTTGTCCGAAAAGATGAGAACGGACTGATCCTGGAAAAAAGTATCTTTGCCGATAACCCGATCTTCGAGCTGCTTCAGCCGGTAACGGGTACTGATGGAACCAGTACCCTCCGACTCGGCGGAGCTCTCAAGCTCAGTCCATCCCAGCAGGAGAATCTGCTGGATGCGTTCCAGGATCTCTACACCCGGCCGAACCAGCCAGTGATCGACGGACAAACGGTTGGACAACTGATGGCTACCCGGCTGGTGAATTACCACCTGGTCAAGGAAGGGTTTCAGTTTACGGTCAACAGCATCAGCCGGCTGTTTCCCCCGGCCGTCTTTGCCCAGCTCAGCCAGCAACTCGATCAAATCCAGGCTAATCCGGACGTATCCGGAAATACGGTAAATCAGTGGTCCGCTGACCTACTGACCAGTCTGGGTCGGGACGTGAACTACCAGACGTATGTTAAGCCCTTACGCAGACCAACTGGTAAAAACTCATTAGCCAGTCTGGTTAAACAATCCGGATTCTGGCAGTACCAGACGGCCGACGAGCAAGTGAGTAAACAAGCCCTGACTACCGACCTGGTACTAGATAGCACCCGGATTCCCGCTGATAAATCCCAGGAGCTGTATCCCAGTATGGGTCTGGGGTATTCACCCAAAACCGGATCGGTTGATTTCCCCCGCTTTATTCGGGTTGAAGAATGGATGAACGGGGGTACGGGTGAGTACGGCGAGGAACTACCCAGCTACAAACAGGCTAAAACCTACGAGCTGGTGAGTGTTATCGGTACCGATGGAAAGGTGATTCCCCTGTCACAAATCGAAGCCAGTCCGGAAGTATCCGGAAGTAAAGCCCGCTACGTCGAAGTCATTCCATCGGGAGCCAAAGGAATCTCGGGGGCTACCGGCTTACCGGCCCACTACAGCCCGGCAGCCAAGACCAAACGGGATGCCTTGAGTAGTCAGGTTAAGCCCGGTTCGGCTACGGCTAACTACTATGGATTAGCGGGGAATCCAATGCTACCTGCTCTAGTAACGGGTGTAAGTCAGTCACCGATAACTATTGTCGAAAAACCTGTCGTTACCAACAAAGAATTGGTCATTTCTGTTTTACCGGAAACGACCGAAAAGGGTAAGCGGGCAGAAACCACTACGAAGTTTGGGGTTGAGAAGCCGCTGAGCTACGAGCAGCTGGGAACCGAGCAGAAGCAGTTTGTGGATAAGCTCCAGTCATTTGTGCTGACTGATTCGTTTAATCCCCGGGATGCCGAGTCGGTACTGGTACTGGAAGGGTCGGCGGGTACTGGTAAAACAACGTCG
This sequence comes from Spirosoma oryzae, assembly GCF_003002825.1. Classification (GTDB taxonomy): domain Bacteria; phylum Bacteroidota; class Bacteroidia; order Cytophagales; family Spirosomataceae; genus Spirosoma; species Spirosoma oryzae. The sequence goes on from NZ_PVTE01000009.1 coordinate 189,649, forward strand.
GTAAAAGTAGCCCTGCAGCAGCTACTGGAATCCGGCCGAGTTTACCCTGAACAGATTATGCTGTCAGCTCCTACGCACACGGCTCTGAAGACCTTGTTCCGGTCCGTTCGGGGAGTAAGGCATCGAAACCGAAATCCGATGAATACGGCCCGTTTTTACAAAAACAACGTAAAAACAGTTCAATCCCTGCTGGGAGCCGTTCGTCGGGTCAATCAGAACGGGGAACTTCAGTTTTCTATCAGCAAGACCACCAAGGAAAAACTGCTGGATATCCGGTTGCTGATTATCGACGAAGCGTCCATGATTTCCAATGTTCGGGAAAAGGGAGCAACGGTTAGTATGTTGGAAGGGCTTCAGGGTTTACAGGACGAACTACCGAACCTGAAAATTCTGTACATCGGGGATCCGAACCAGATACCTCCGGTGAATGGAAAAGAAAGTGTTGTTTTTAGTCTGTACCGGAATAACCTTCATCGGCTGACGCAGGTATTCAGGCAGTCGATGCAGAATCCGGTCATTCGAACGCTGACCCGGATCCGGGAGAAGATTGATCAACCGACGGATCCGCTGGATTACAAATCAGCCATCCATAACGGGGAAGGGATTGTATATACCGGGTCTTCCGCTGCCTTTATGGAACAGGTACGGGATCAGTTTACCTCGGACGGTTACGCAGCCAACAAAGATTTTACCAAGGTTATTTCCTACACCAACCAGGCCGTACAGCGGTTTAACCAGCTAGTCCGTCGGTACCGGTTCGGAGACCTGCCGAAATTTCTGGAAATTGGGGATGTCGTGATGGGCTACGCCAATACCGATATTATCAACGGACAGGAGTATGAGGTCCGCTCTATCACTGAGAATCATCCGATCCAGCTGGACGAACTACTCAACAGCAGTACGGCTACGGGTCAACGGCAGCTCCAGTTACTAACCGATGAATTTCCCCGGCAGGTTCAGCAGCTACGGGCTAATCCGCCCATTGGCTACAAGGTAGAACTCGAAGAAGTTAACTCGATCAAGGCTGAATTCGACGAATCACCCCGGCAGACTAGTTATCTGCTGGACGTCAAGAACGAGTCCGATATCGATTACATCCGGGAGCATCTGAATCTGGTAGGAGCCGTACGAACAAAGATCAACGCTACCTGGTCGGAGTACAACCGAACCAAAAACCGGAGTTTATTCGGCCTGATTCAGGAGCTGGAAGGCGTTCGACAAAGTCTGGAAATGATTAACTTTAACCAGCCAATCATTCAGTACCAGAACCAGTTCTACCCCCAGAAGCAGCTGGTGTTGATTCTCCAGACTGCTGGACAAAGCCCGGACCAGATTGAACAGATTCTTAGCCGGGGTAATATCGTGGACAAGACCTACGATTATGGCTATGCGATTACAGCCCATAAAGCTCAGGGAAAAACCTACGTCAACACGCTGATTAACCTGGAAGACATTGACGGTAATAACGACCGGAGACGGCTAGCCAATCCCAAAGAAGTAAACCGGATTCGGTACGTAGCCTTGTCCCGGGCTACTGGCATCGATTACGTACTGACCCCCAAAGCTGAATCCGTTTCCCAGCCCATTACCGTTAAACCTTCCCTATTTGACATCGGTACCCCGGGAGAATCCCTGGATGAGCAGACCGATACTGATTTACGGCTCGACCAACCCTGCGCCAAACCCACCGCCTGATGGCCTGTACCCTTCCCTACATCCAGAAACTCTCCGTTCCGTCTTCCGAGAAAACTCGGCTGGAAGACCTACACTTTCAGATCGGTCAGCAGCTGCGGGCCCATCAGTCGGCCGACGGCTCTACGTTTATCCTGAAAGGTGGCTATCTCCGGCTCAACTCCCCGGGTTCTGCCGCCCGGACTGAGCAGGAAGCTTTGCTGGACTCGATCAACAGCCAGTACCCCGAACCTGTGGTGCGAATCGAGACCATTCAGGAAGCCTACGATCCGGGAGACGGTGAACTGACCTACCGACCCATTTCGGTTGTGGGCGTTGACGTTCGGCCCCTGCTGAACCCCAGCTACCGGGACCAGATTGGAGAACTGACCAGCCCCGAAGAATCGACCCTGACGGGGATCGGTGGGAATCCAGCGGAGACTGTAGTTCAGGCTGATCTGGCCCGGGGTCTCAAGGATTTTGTACTGGATCCCATCCAGGATCCCGACGGGTCGGGCGATCTCCGGTTTGTGACCGAAGCCCACCACGAGCTGTTTCAAAAGACGGCCGAGCAGGTGACCAAAAAGCTCCGGAATTACCTGGATCTGCTGGAAGGAGGATCGGTCGAACGGCCTGGCCAGCAGGTGACTATCCAGCAACTTCGGGAGCAGCTACAAGCCTTGGAGAATCCGGATAGTCTGGCCCAGATCGAAGCCGTCTCCGATTTTATCGTCCAGGCTTCGGGTTGGCTGGACGGGCTTTACAACACGTTTTTTCTCGACGAAGACTCGGTCCGCTCCACCCAGCGGGAGCTGCAGACGGGTATCAACCGAAAGACCGGACAACTACTCACGCCAGCCGAACGGGATACCAGAATCAACTGGGTTGCCCGGCAACTAGCCAAGCAGAAACACTACCTGTACCTGTTCGACGAGCTGGGCCGCTTCAAACAGCAGCTTCAGGAGCTCGGCTACGTCTCTGCTACCCAGCCCGTTTACGACCGGGGTGAACGTTTACAATCTGAAACCCGGGATATTCTGGGCCAACTCGGCGTGAGTCCGGGTAATACCGAATCGGTACTGGACGTCTTACGTTCCGAACAGTTTACCGAAGGAGCTCTACGGGCCGAGCTGTTCCGGGTACTGTCCGTTACCCATTCTGACCAGCCGGGGCTTACTATCCACCGGACCGTAGAAGACTACCTGGAGCAGGTGTTGAAAAGCTATCCGGGCAAGACCGTGGAATCGGTTCTGGACGAAGCCCTGTCTAAAGCCGTTCGACTCAAGCAAAGCCTGGTCGAGCACCACTACGAACTGGTGACCAGCTGGCTCTGGCCACATATCCAGGCCAAGCAGCAACGCTACACCGGCCCGGACAAGCTCGACCGGGATCAGCTGAAGAGTTTGCTAAAGACGGCAAAAGAGGACGAAGGTATCTTTCAGTATGGGCTGGATGCTCCCATTCAGTCATCCGATCCCGTGACGGCTATTGTCGCCAGTCTGACCTCGGATGCCCTGTACCGCTCGGCCGAGGAAAGCCGGCTGAATTTGAGTAGGCTTCTTTCGGTTCGGGAACCACTGGGGCTGGAAAAAACCATGTCGCCGGCCCAGATCGAAGCCTACCACCGGGCGATGACCCATGATACCATCCTGCCCCTGGAAGGCCCTGACTCTGGGGAAGCCGGTGAAGACTGGGATGGACCGGTACTGACCGTTTCCGTCTTCGGACAAACCAAACGAATCAAAGGGTATACCAAACGGGCCTTTCTGACCGAGTACAACACGGCCCTGCAACAGGCCCACCAGAAAGAATTCTTCGGTCAGCTACCGGGTAAACTCGATGAGCTGATGAGTCTGGTTACGGTTCAGGACGGTTACCTGGATGTATCGGACCTGAAGGCCCTGCTTCAGACCAGCTCCCAAGACGAATACCTGGGTCCGCTGCTAAGTAAGCTCTTCAGCTACGACCGATCGATGGGTAGCTGGCAACTCCGGACCAATCCGACGGGACCAACGGATCAGAACTACGTCCGGGGTAAACTCCGTTCGGGTCTGATCCAAACGTTTTTCAGTCTGCACCAGCAGCCCCTGGATCAGATGAGTAAAGCCAGCCTGTTTACCCGGTGGAACCTGCTGGATCAAACGGGCAAGCCTAACCGGGATGAACAAACCAGTATCAACTCGGACCTGCAACAGAACAGTCAGGAGTACCGGCTGACGGATCCCGAACTACAGGGTAAGCTAACGGGCAAAAAGAATGAATCCTGGCTGAATAACTTTGTCGGCTACCGGGTATCGGATACCGAACACTACCTGTACGTACGGAAGCTGGTAATCAACAAAACGACCGGTAAACCTGAATCCCGCTGGAGCTGGGTGAATATCTATCAGCCCGGTTCACTTACGAACGTTACCCGGCTCTACTACGCCAAAGGGGAACTGATCCGGCCGGCCGATCGGTACCGCACCGACCGGGGCAGCTTTGGTATCCAGGTCCAGCAGCAATGGGCTGACCTGCAAACCGGTGATTCAGTCCGGAAGACTTACTTCGACGGACTCTGGGATGGTTACGAGCGAGCCAATCGGCAGCTGGGTACTCCTGCTTTAGCTCACGGGGTACTACCCCAGGTCGAACGGCTTCAGTCCTTAACCGAAGGACCCAAGGGTCACTGGGAACGGCTCTGGGACTGGATCAAACAGCACACCCTACTCAGCTGGGTACGCGACAGCTACCACTGGCTGACGGGGGAAGCGACGGAAGATCAGCAGGTAGGCCGAAAACCAATTTACCTGGATAATTCACCGGTTCACCAGATCCGGGCTCGCTATACCAGCTTTATTCCGGATGGACAGCTGGAAGGCGATCTGTTTCGATCGGTCCTTATGTACCAGTCGATGGCCAGTAGTTACCGGGAGCTGACTCGACTCGATCCCCAGGTTCAGGCCCTAAGAACCCTGATTACCGGAGATACCAGCCTGTCTCTGGATCCCCGGGAAGCCCTGGATAAACCGGTCTGGGAGAAAAAAGCCGGGGAACTCCTGGAACGCCAGCAGAGTAAGGTAGCCAGCCGGCTGAACAAAAAGCTGACCAGCTTTCTGGATGACGTCGTCTACGGGGAATCCGATTACGGCCAGGTATATACCCTATTCAACAAACCCGTCGATCCCCAGGTACTGGCCAAAAAGATGTCGGGTTTTACCGCCTTTTCCAACCTGGCCTGGAACGTTTCCTCGATGATGGGAAACATCGGGGTCGGCTTTTTATCGAACTACTCCGAAGCGGTCAAAGGGAAATACTACCGACCCGAAGATTGGCTGTCGGCGGGGAAAGACTACTGGCTAAGCATGGGTCAGGGGGAGTTCATCCGGGACCTCTCGGAGATCAATCCCGAGAAACGAAGCAAGTGGACCCAGGTAGCTTCCCAGCTCGACGCCATTCAGGGAGAAATTCTGGATGAATCGGGCAGCTACAGCCGGGTTCAGACGGTTGACAAACTAATGAACCGGGCTCTGTTCTGGACCCAGTCGGGAGCCGAGCACATGATTCAGATGAAATCGATGATTGCCCAGATCCGGGGTTTTAAACTAGAATCCGGTAAGACCTTCTACGAAGCCATCGAGCAACTACCGAATGGTAAAGTAGAAATCCGGGCCAGTCCCCAGGAAATCCGCAAGTTCCAGCAGCAGCTTCACTCGGTCAACAAGCAGCTTCATGGCCACTACAGCCAGTTTGACAAATCAATGCTCCAGCGGCATTGGCTGGGTCAGATGCTGATGATGTTCAAAAAGTACATCTACTCCTCCATTCGTTACCGGTTCGGGGACAGCCGTTTCGACTGGGAAGCCGGGGATGAAACCGAGGGACACCTGCGGGCTTACTGGAAACAGATCGTCTCGGAACTGGGGGATCAAAAAGGAGCGTTTCGGAAAGCGGCCGTTCTGGGTAACGGGATGCTGCTCCGGCCCAGTCTGTCCGCCGTCGATCAACTGGTCGGGGGACAACTGGGTAAGCTGAGTCCGGGCCTGGGTAACTACCTGTACGGAGATGAGAGCCAGCTCCGGAATAGTGCGGCCCGGCAAACAGGATTCGACGTGTTGTGGTATTCCCTGATGATTCTGATGGCGGGCTTTATCCACGGGCTGGATGAGGACGATGATCCCAACGGAGTAGCCCTGCAGAACATGGAAGCCTTTGCCCGGCGGATGGAAGGGGACCTGGGAATGTACCTGCCGTTTTACCTGGGTACCGGGGGTAAAACCCTGTTCTCGTCTTACGACAAAGCCTGGCAGCTGGTCAAGTCTCCACTGGCTCAACTGCGGGCCTACGATGGTACGGTCAACCTGCTTTCCCAGCTGACGGGCGTGGAACATACCGAGGATGGCTGGGACATGAGCTGGAACGATACCTACAGCCGGGATGGAGCAGGTTATGAGAAGGGAGAAAGCAAGCTGTACCACAAAGTGGAAAAAAGTTTGCTGGGTCCCCTGGCTCAGCTGAACCGGTTGATGAACCCCGAAGCCCAGCTGCAGTACCTGAACCTGAGTCGGCGGAACAGCCAGTAAAAAAGCCCCCGACCTGGTAACAGCATCGGGGGCTTGTTATTCATTAATCTACATCCCAGTCGGCTTCGTTGTACTCATATTTTCGCCAGTACATAGGTAAATTCAGTTCAGCAGCCATTTGGCCACGATCTTCGTCTGATAGGAACACACCACAGTCCGGAACAAAGTCAACCAAAATTACCATTTGTTTAACCTTACCATCCCAATAACCAAGTCGGAAATCACCTGATTTCATCTTCTGTGGTTTTAACTCGTTAGTTTGTCCAGGTTCCTGAGCTTTGGGTTGATACATACCTTCGAAAAAATACATCCATTTACGGGTCGGGTAAAACTGAAGAGTAGATTCCTCACTTCGACTAAGGTAGTCCAACCGTTTTATAGTATATCCCTTGTATTCGTATTCCTGATAGTCACAGACCTTTATTACTCGGTCTATGGTATCCACGAATTCGGTTAATACGGGTTGCCTCAGCTTTTTCATTAACCTAATTATTTTTTAGCTAATACCAACATGGGATCATCAAACAAATAAGAACCGGTAATTTGACCGTTTCTATACTGCTCGACAGCAACAACATCTCCCTGCTTAAAACCGGTTACGTTACCCATGATTTTGGCAGATACTTCCAAAGCACCAGCTTCGGTACCGTCAAGTGGGCCAGCCCAGCCTTTGAGCATAATACAACCAATCCCATTTTTTACACAGTCAGGTTTGGTACTCTTAGCAGCTTTAACGAAGATGGTTTGTAGTACAGCCATTTTTTGAATTAGTTAATAGTGAAAACGATATTGATCAATTAATGCTTTATTACTACCCCATCCAGCCGGACCTGGTTTTTCCATTAGTTTACTGGATAGTAAATGAGCCTGTTGGTAGCGGATAACAAACGAGGTTAATCCGAATTGACCGTTACCTTGCAAGGGTTCCAACCGGGTTGAGAACTGACTGGCTAATTCGTTGAACCGACTGGTAAAACAAGCCAGATCATCCAGGTCCGTATCGTTGGTAATGTTGTAGGGAACCAGGATTCGAATTTTATCCTGGGCGTCCGGTTCTCCCCGACGAACTTTTTGAGGGCCTTCGGGTACAGCCATTCCTTCCCCGATATGATCACCGGTACTAATGTAGTGGTTGATAGCCAGGAATAACCGGTTGATGGGAGTATTCTCTAACGGTTCAATGGGTGTAGCCATTGGGAGATTAGTGTTAGTATTGGTTACCTACCCAGATTTCAGTTTTAGCTAGCTTAACCAGATCGACGGGTTGGGTATAATACGCAAATTCGTTAAACCGAAGCACAAATTCAGGTTTGGGCAACCGGGCATCATACGGTTCATCCCCTTCCCCGTGAATCCAATCCAGATAATCCGAAATGGATTCAACGTGTCCATCGGCAAAAACAAGTCCTTCTCCGTAGTTGCTGGCTACGGTTTGATGGGAACAGGGTATCAAATTAGACCGGTGATCCGAGTCGTTCCAGATTTTTTCTTGGTTATCTAGTAAAGCCTGCTCACTGGTGAATACCCGTAATGAACGTACCGGATACCCATCCCGGGTGGAAAACGCATTATCGGTCGCTAATCCCTGGGTGGCAAAAAACAGAGTCTTCATTATGTCAGTTGTTTGTGTGGTTACTAGTTACTAACTCACTCCGCCAGAAGTTGACGGTAAGATCGGATAAATCGGGGAATTCTCCGAAAGATTGTGTAATTGGTTAATCGACTACGGGGCTATAGTACTGCCCTAAACGGGTCAGGGTCTGAGGGGCCGGGATAGAGCGGATGTATCTTGCTTTATCTCGGCCTTCCCTGTATGTACCTCCACGATACTCCCTGTCCGGGTGATCCCTGCTGCGGGGGGAAATCACCGGTTTTAATCGATACCACCCCGGTCTGGAAAACCGAAACCATCTGTGCGTCCTGTCAGTCGATGAGCCGGGTAGCTTCCTATGATCGGCTGACGGGGGCTCCTACGGGACTGGCTTACTACTACAACTTGGCGGGTGGTCAATTATCGGCTCCCCTGATCTGGACGCCCGGCCCCTGCCAGCATCCTACCCTGAGTCGTTCCTACAAAGGATTGACCAGTACTCCTTCCGTAACGGCCGGGGATATCCTGCGACAGATTCAGGTTCTGTGTCAGCAAACGGGTCAGGTACTCAGCGAGAGCTGGTACAACGACACCCGGTTGGGTGTTCAGATCAGTAAACCGCCGGGTTCTACCGTTCAGTATATCGTACCCGACTGCTCGGGAGCCGCTCCGATTGTCATTACGGACGGAAGCCTGCAAGTCGATTACCTGGCCGGAACCATTGACGGAATCACGGGGAACAACCAGTCCTTTAGTACTAGTAAGGCATTCAAAGCAGATAGTCTTAAAGTCTACCTGAACGGTCAGCGGCTGTTTCCGGGTATCGACTTTTCGGAAGTGGGAACTACCGGCTTTCAGCTTATCGACGCTCCCGAACTAAACTCCGAACTGATTGCCGAGTACACCCTGCTGGTTTAACCAGCCTATCTTATTTAGCCTACCGTTTTTTCATGCCCCGTACCTCGATTTCCCGGGCTCAACTGGGTCCACTTTTAATCAACGATTCCGATATTCTGGTCGGAGCTGGTATCCAAACGGCTAAACTGGCCGAGGGACTGAGTTTTCTCAAACGGGACGGTTCGGTTGCCCTGACGGGGAACCTGTCAGCCGGGGGGTTTACGATCACCGGTCTGGCGGATCCGACGGCCGCCCAGCAGCCCGCCACTAAAAACTACGTGGACCTGGCCCTGCAGGTGGGTACCAACAAGGGAACCGCCCGACTGGCAGCTACCGGTAACGTATCGATCAGCAATCCGGCAACCAGCAGCTTCGACGGAGTTACGGCCAATCCGGGGGATGTACTCCTGCTGGCTTTTCAGACCGACGCAACCCAGAACGGACTCTACGTCTTCAACGGGTCGGGAGCCCCGCTAACCCGGGCTACCAACGAGGATACCTCGGCTAAAATGCAGCCGGGAGCTTTCGTCTTTATCTCGGAAGGTACCCAGTACGACAATACCGGCTGGAGTCTGGTGACCAACGGACCGATTACGCTCGGTACGACCAGTCTGACCTTTACACAAACGTCAGGAGCCGGCCAGATTCAGGCGGGTAACGGACTGAGTAAATCGGGTAATACGCTCTCGGTCCTGACGGCCAGCTCAGCCCGGATCACGACGACCGCATCGGGAATCGATCTGGCGACTACGGCCGTCAGTCCGGGAACGTATACCAACACCAGTCTGACGGTTGATACCTATGGCCGGCTGATGGCAGCCAGTTCGGGAACTCCTCCGGTAACCAGTGTTACCGGTACCAGTGGCCGGATCAGCTCGACGGGTGGTACGACTCCGGTACTGGATCTGGTTCAAACCGGGACGGCCGGTACCTATACCAAAGTTACCACGGATTCCTATGGTCGGGTTAGTTCCGGAGGTTTACTGACCACCGCTGACCTGCCTACAGGTACCCTGCTACTGGCTAACTACGTCGTCCGGCAAACCCTGACAGGAACTACGAACGGATCCAACACGGCCTTTGCCCTGGGGTCGGTTCCCCAGACGGGTACGGAGATGATTTTTCTCAACGGCCAGCTCATGGCCCAGGGCAGTTCCCTGGACTACACCATCTCCGGGGCCAACGTTACCTTCACCTTCGCTCCGCTGGCTGGTGACAGTCTGGTGGCTACCTACTTCAAGTAATTCCTGCCTTTTTCATGGCTAAAACCCAGTTTACCGGAACCCAGCTCGGGCCCGGAACCATTACCCGTACGCACCTGAACGTTACCCAGCCCGGATCGGCCCTACTAACCCGGCTGACAAGTAGTGCTGGGCTGAGCCAAACCTCAACGGGGATTGATTCAGGAACAGGAGACGTCAGTCTGGTACTTATCCAGCCGACGTTTGCTACCGTTACCGAGCTGACGGCCTACACCGGAACCCAGACCCAGCTGTTACTGGCTGATGGCCGGAGTTACACCTACAATAGCAGCAGTAGCCTGACAACCGATAATTACTACGTAGTTGCCGCTACGGGAAAAGGGTCGGGGCGGTACCTGTTAAACAATACCGGAGCTAATACAGCAACCCTGACGGTAGCCACTTGCCGGGCCATGACGGCTCCGGCCGGACTGGCTCCGTCGGTAATCAGCCTGGGAGATTCGATCATCGGGGGTTTATTCCGGTATGATTCAGCGGATACCAGCACGGCCGATGACGGAGCCATGACCCTGGTTACCAGTACGGGGCTCCGTTATAAACGAATCGTCGACGGCTTTGTCAACGTCCGCTGGTTCAATGCCAAAGGAGACGGAACGACCGATGATGCTCCGGCCATCAACGCGGCCATCAACTACGCAGTAGCCCAGATTGGTGTTTACAAACTAAAGACGGTGTTTATCCCGGAAGGGAATTACCTCTGTAACAGTTCGATCAACTGTTCCAACCGGAGTGGTCTGACGCTGACGGGGGCAACGGGTCGGACCCAGAACACGGTATTGATTGGTAACTCCGGTACCATTGCGGTTGATTTCTCCGGTTCATCGGAATCTACCCTGGCTAATTTGAGTCTTTCCATTTACAACGGGCTGAGCAATCCGGCCCTGGTCGGTCTTCAGTTTGCCCTCTCCAAGGACTCAACCAGTCAGGCGACGGCCGGTAATCAGAAAGGAGGGTTGAACTGTTCGGTTAGTAACGTTTCTATTAAAGGCGGCGACTTCGTCAGTATCAACGGAGGTCTTGGGTTCATTGGTCTGATCAACTGCCGTTCGGAAGAGTTCTGTCTGCACAACGTTACGATTCAGGCCAACACTCCGGTTCTGTTTACGACGACCAACACGATTCAGGCTACTACCGGCTATAACTACACCATCACCTCTCCCAACGCGGGTACGTATATCCAGGACAACAACTCCGGATCGATGGGAGTCGTCAACTGGAGCGGTCAGAACAGTCTTTATAGCTGGGAATACCAGACGCCGACGCAGTTACTGAACGGGGTCAACAGCTACAATTTTCACGGCTACATGACCCGGCTAAACAATACTCAGAACGGCACCTACCAGGCAGCTGTCCGGGTTTGTCAGCCGACCTACGGCTTAAAGCTTCAAGGTACCGTGGAAGGCTCGAGTACCCTGCTGGCTATTCAGAACACACTGGTCAATCCGGACATCAACCTGGTATCGGCCAACGTGACATCCACCAGTTCACCCTTATTAACCATCGATAACTATGGGGGTATTCAGGGGGGCCGGATTGGAATCAGTTTCGGTAACCCCGGAACCGAGTTGGGTACAGGTCGCTGGCTGATGACGACCCCGGTTATTAATTCGGGTAATTCACCGACCAATGCGTTCCTTTCCAACGTCACGTTCGACGTTCCCCAGTGGACGGACATGGGTAAGGTAGTCATGGGAAACCTGTTGAAAAACACCCAGAACACCCGATTTAACGTGGCTACTCCGATTGAAAAAATGGGGCCGGCCATTCGTTCAACCTATAACGTAAAAAAAGGACTCGGGGTAACGCCCGGGGGTAACGGTACGGTAACCGGCGTTATTGCTCAGTTTACCAGCGCAGCCAAGACCGATACTACGACAGGAAACGGCGGTTACTACTCATTTTACGTCAACGGAACGGTTAGCCTCGGTGACTACAACACCAATAACGGGATCGCCATGTACCGGGTTGAAGGGTATCTGTCGGTAGCCCAGAACGTAAATGGGGCCATGGTACCGGTCAGTTCAGAAATCAGTGTTCATACGGCTAGCAGTTTAAACGGTAACTACCTGCAGATTGCCAGTGTGAGTATCTCCCTGGACATGAGTGCGACTCCCTACCCGGTATTGAAAATGAGTGTAAATACCTCGGGCAGCGGAACCGGGGAAGCTGTCAATTTTTACGGACGCGTCGAAATTATGAATGATCACCTGGTTAACCAGGCTCTTCTGTTAAGTTAGGTATGACCTACAACATTCCTCCTTACCTCTACCGAATGGAGGGTGGTACGGTGACTATCTCCCTGCTAAGTAGCCCTTCGATCAACATTTTTGATTCGAGTCTGTTTGCCCCCGCCAGTTTCGTCAGCGGAACCAATATCCAGTCGGGCACGGGAAGTACTAGTTTTTCGATTCCGCACGGCCTGACGGGCACACCCAGTTTCTTTCAGGTGATGGCCAGTTCGGACGACGCCGATAACACCAACATTCGAAAGGTGACCGCAACGGCAACCAGTTTGATTATCAATTATAAAGTAGCACCAGCGATTGGTACTAACAACCTATCCTGGAGCTGGATGGCCCGCCTATGATTACTGTTAACCTGGTTACCGATTTACGTACCCGAACGGGAACCCCGGCCAGCAATATTCTGACGCTGGGCAAAACCACCGCCGGAGACGGAATGGGTGGGATCTTTTACTGGGATAGTACGGATAGTACGACCAGTGACGATGCTATGAATACCATCCAGGTAACGGGGCAATCCACCGGCCGCTGGAAACGGGTGCTGATTCCAGGATCCATCCAGAAAACCGGTTCGGTGCTGATGTCAGGGGGAGCCCTGCAGACCACATTTGGTATTACCCACAACCTGGGGGTTGTACCGTCCACTGTATTCCTCTCGGCTACCACGGCAGCCGCTTCCGGAGCCCGGTTTGTCACCAACAAAACGGCTACCCAGTTCATCGTCAACTACACGGCAGCTCCCGGAGCCGGTACCAACAACGTCGGTCTGGACTGGTTGGTAATTGCCTAACTAACGGATTATAAAAAAAAGGCCAGCGAGGATTGTCCCCCGCTGGCTTTCGGCATTCCTAGCAAACCAAAACTAGATTAGAAATGGAATCCTGTACCGTTCGTACAGGTTTTTCAACTGATTCAGATATAATTGGTAGTCGGGATCCTGTTGTAGCTGGACCAGTCGTTTAGCTTCGTCGAGAATGTATTCGGTCCAGTCTCCGTCGTCAAAATCTGCTGCTTCTGTATTCATCCGACAAGGAGTAAATGGGATAAAGAGTTGAACTGTTTTGCCTGAAGCTGTTCCCGTAAATCGGCTCGTTCGGCTTTCAGGCTGATGATCTTTGCCGTGTGAGTGTTTACCAGCGTCCGTAGTTCGGCCAGTTTCATCTCCAGTCGGTGCTGATTCTGGAGCTGTTCTTTCAGGCCGGCTACCTGATGAAGCAAATACCGGTTGTGGCGGATATAGAACAGGTTCTGGTCGGTCAGCGAGAGCTGGTTAATGCTCAGCTCCCGGTTGTTGCAGGGTTGTTCCTCCATTGATCATGATTGAATAGGAAAGCTTTTCAAGGCTTCGATTTCTGATTCGTAATAACGCCCGGTCCAGGAATTGCTGTTGGTTTTCGGGTTATAGTTCCAGCTACCCAGGTGAAGATTATCGATGTATGAGAGAGGTTTACCTTCTTCCATCATCTGAATCAGGTAGTCAATCGACCGCTGGTGTTCATAAAGAACACAGGCTATTTTAAACGAAAGAGCGTTTACCTGGGCTACCTTTTCGGGCTTCGTCGGTGGATCATACCCTTGTCCCAGGTGGTAGTATCCGATCCAGATTTCGTAGTCATTCATTGATGAGAACAGTTAATAATCGGTTTCAGCCTGATCTATTTCACACTCTTCGTATCCCTTTTTCCAGCTATTGAAGTGAAAATCTCGGATTAGTTTAAGTAACTGGTCAGGATCGGTTGTATTCAGAAAGGCCAGTAACCATTTTTGTTCTTCTTCTGCAGTCATCGACTAAATGATATTTAGGTGGTTTCGGTACGAAATAATCCCGGAGAGGATTAAGGTAGAATCGGACTACGGGTTCATGTTCAGGTCCTAATCGGAACTCACAGCCATACCAGAACATTAATCCTAAGCTTAGTAGTATCCCAATAAACAAGGCTTCCTGGTAAAGACAGGCAAATCGGTAGGCTACAGCCGTTAAAAAAGCTTTCATGGGTTAAATCCAGTGTGAATAAGTATCTTTGTTATAACCGGTACAGTAAGTTCCGGGTGGATAAATTACGGGACGAAGCCTGGTCGATTGAACCAGGCTTCACTTTTTTCAGATACCCAACAGCGTCAGTCCCTTCTGTAGAATAGTTTGGTAATCACTCCCCTCCGGACCCGTTACCTTGATCGTTATCCCACAGCTCTGCCCGTCGATAGTCCAGTCCAGATCGACCGACTTGAGCAATTCTACATCGGCTTGGGGTTCAACGGTTCCCATATTCATTCCATTGGGAGTTGGACCGTTCGGAACAAACTTAACGTAGGAACCCATATTCGGATCAGCTGGAGCTAATTCAGTGGTTGTCGTCGGAACTGTAAACGAAGACCAATCAGTCCTGGCATAGTTAGACGATGTTGTTTGTTCAGTTACCACTATATCCCGAAGTTTATCCAGTTGATCTTTTGTGTCCTGGATACCCAAAGCAAGTTCAAACTCTTCTGGTGTTGGTTTGCTTTCTAGGCCCAGCTTTTGCCGGATTTCGGGTAGATGGGTATTGGTTACAAACGGTTCAACGTTTGCAGCCGGTTGTTCAGCAATAATATCCCCCTTTTTCTTACAACCACTCCCCCCGGAATACCCCAACCGGATATACCGTTCTTCCAGCATTTCAGTATACAACCGTTTGATTCGTTCCTGGGTCAGGTGTCCGGCCAGCGTAGTCAGCCGATATTCCCGGTTACGGGTACTGGTTCCGTGTACCTCGATAAACTTTTTGTTAACCAATAACTTAAAAAACGACCCGTCCATCGAACAGGATTTAAGTAGCTCACTGACCACTAGTGGCTTATAGGTAAACTCGTTGAGTTCGGTTCGAATCGTCTTCATAAACCGCTCGTAGTTTACCGATCCCCGTTTCTGACGAGAATTCGATTCCCCGGAAACCGGCAGAGCAGTTACTTTGGCCGTCAGGGTATTGTTGAGCAGGGCTCCGGGATTGATAGAAGCAGTAGGAATCATAGGGGTTCAGGTAAAATAGTGGCTAAGTCAGGAGCTGAATACGTATAAGGTTTAAGGACTTTACCGTCAGAAGACCGTCGCAGTACCCAGCGGTTACCAACCGGAAGCAACTCACTGGTAATCCCTTTCAGATAATATCCGTTCTGGCTGATAACTCCCTCGGCTTCACTGGTAACCGTCTTACTCATATTCGACCGCTGTACTTCGTTCCAGCCCGTTTGAGCCAGCTCACCCAGTCCCAGGTCTAGAATGGTTCCGCAGGCCACGTAAATCAGATCCAGCAGGCCATCGAAGGTTTCTACCAGATCATTGCTTTGGGCCGCCTGATTCAACTCGTCCAGCTCTTCCTGGAGTAAGCCCACGTGTAAACGGTGATCGATCTGATGGGGTAAACGGGGCTTATCACCAATAGGTAAGCCCATAGCCGCCCGGAAAGCGGCTACGTCAGCTAGTAATTGTTCCATTAATCTAAAACAGGTAAGTGGATACGGGCCTGTTGCTCAGCTAAAAACTGGAGCAGCTCGTGGGTAAATTCACCCTTGTCCTGGGTGGACGGAATAATCAGGTAGACAGCTTCCAGTTGGTCGAGCAACTGACGAACTTGACCCTGATGGACCGAATACGGCTGGGTACTGACTTCCCAATAGTCGGTATTGACCCGAATGGTCATGTTGGGTTGCAACGGTAGGGGAATCCGGATTTTGTGTTTATTCCGCCAGGCCAGGCAGTACTCAGAGCTAACCGTACCTACCAGATAGGTTCGGTACTGAATCGGCTGACCGGGGATTCGTTTCCGCAAATAAAGCGGCTGTTCAGGCAGCAGGGACATACTGCGTTTGGTTATGAACCGTGAGTTGCCGGGCCAGTTCGGGATTCTGGGCTTTAAGGGTTTCCAGCTGCTCGGCTCCCCGGCGGGCATTCCGGATGACTTCCTGCCAGCGACCATCTTCCTGACCCAGCCGGTAGACGACCTGTAGCAGAAACTCCAGGGGATCGGCCTGGGGACTACTCAACGTAGTTCGGATCGAATCAGCAAATTGCAGATCAGTATATTGCAGTTCAGGCCCCCGGTAGTGGTAAGTCTCTTTGACAGGCGTTAGCTGATACATGGACCGGATTGCCCGGCGGATATGGGTAACGGGATGAACCGTAGTGGCCATAGTGTGAGTGGAGTGAACCAGTGGAAGAATCAGGCCGCTGAATCAGGGCTGGAAGCTGCTTGAGCAAGCAGGGAATCAACCTCGTCCTGGGTATAGACTTTTTTACCCTGTAGCAGGTTGTTCAGAATAATCCACAGATCAGTTAGCTCCACGGGAGATGACTGCAGGTAGATCTGACTAAAGTTACGAAAAATTTCGAATTCCGTATCAATTTCTTCCGTTACGGCATCCGTATTGGCCCGGTTATCATCCGCCAGATCAACCAGTTTAGGATGGGTCAGGGTACGAATCTGTTCCGCCTGGGCCAGAATTGGTTTATTGGCTTCGACCAGTTCCCGGATCAGAAATCGGTTCCGTTTGGTATAGAACTGGTTATCCGTCTTAAACATCCGGCTGACGTAATCCAGCAAATACGAGCAGAGTACAGCAACTCCGTATGCTTTGATCACAGCCGGGGAGTAATTGACCTTGCTCAGGGCTTTACGGGGATTAATTGTTACCAGAGGTTTACCCGTTCCTCCCGTTGTTGGTGGTATCCGGTTCATAATTCGACTATTATTGGTTTGTGAACGGGTCGATACTGCTCGTTAATCAGACTGGCATTGACGAATCGTTTCCAAACAGTGTTCCCAATTTCCCAGCATCCTTCACCCCGGGCTTCGTGGATATGACCGCAGACATGGAGCTTGAGTTGATTCATATCGGCTATTCGTTCGTGAAGGGCTTCACAACCAGCCCGAATTCCATCAACCGTTTCGTCCAGTATGTCGTGCACCGGCCCGTGAGTAACCAGTATGTTTGTTTCTTCGGGAATCATGTCCCAGAGAATTCTGGACGGTTCTCCTCGCCTAACCATCCAGAACCAGTTCCAGAAAGCCGGGCTGTAATTTGATCCCCAGAACTTTACCCCATCGATCGTTACCTGCCGGTGGTGTAGATAAGTTACTTCGGGAAACTCGGCTACCAGGTTATCGAACAGAACCGGATATTTCTCGGGGAATTCATCGTGGTTACCGCAGATAAACAGCTTATTGGGAATATGAGTAAACCCGGCATACCAGTTTAAAAAGGAGCTACAGTCCTGAACGGTTCCATGCCGAGTAAAGTCACCGGCATGAATCAGTACGTCGGCTTCTAGTTCATTGATAACCTGAGTAAACTGGTTATGAAATCCGTGGGTATCGGAAATACAAACGATCTTCATCAGGCAGCCTGTTTAAAACCGGTGTGTTCCTGAATCGTCCGGAACATCAGGGCTTCCAGTAGTAGAAAGTAATTAACCAGGTCCTTACTCCGTTCCTGTAGCAGATCAACTGGTGGTAATACCCCGTTCTCCAGATCGACGATCATATCCTTCATCGAGGTAATCTGCTTGCTGACCATACCCCACAGAGCCCGTTCGGGTAACTGATCATTCATCCGGCCCGTCGAATCGAAGTTGTGGAACACATTCCCACCCTTCCGGTACTCGACCCCTTTCTGAACCATGCTCAATCGAACCCGCTCAAAGCGGTTTTCCAGGAACCGGCCAAAACCTTCAGCAGTCGATAGATCCAGTCCTTCCATCGAGATGGGTTCGGGAGCCAGTGAGTTTAGTACCACTATCGGAGTTTCCGGTTCTTCGTTGAAGATCTGAGGATACTCATCTTCAGTAACGGGTATCAAACTAACATCGTCCGGGTCCTGCAGACGGGTTTCATCAGATAACCAGTCGGGTAAACCAGAAACAACCGTGTGAGCCTGGCTTACCGGTACTGTAGTCATGGGATTGCTCCATAGTTTATCCTGCTGATCCTGAGGTAAACTGTTCAGACCGGTAAATGGGGTGAAGTTCTCGGGCTCAAACTTGTATTTGACGCAGGGTGAGAAATTCTGAATGACTTTAAAGTCGGATTTGACGGGTCGATGATTCAGCCGGTATACTGTTTCCTGAATACAGACAAACGTGTTTTCCGGTTGGTATTCTTTCTCGAAGATAGTGACTACCTGATGAGTCTTGGAAAAGCTTTTCCGGTTGTCGATAAGTTTAAACGGAATCTGACTTCGGGTGAATAACGGAGCAAACTGCTGGGTAAACTGCTGGGGTGTAACTAGCGTGGCCATGAACTAAAAATCAGGCAAATTGAATGGATTGCTCGGCCTGTAGCCGGGAGAAGACATTGGTAACCAGCGGTGTATTGTTCTGGCTAAACCAGGAGGAATGATTCAGGCAGTGAATCGTATGAGCTGGGTTGATCTGAGTAGCCAGCTTACCAGCTACCGGACCCCAGAGTACCCAACTGAGCTGAACCTGCCGGTTGAGCACGGGGATTACCTGGGCTATAAACGAAGACCACAACAGTACGTGGCCGTTGGGATCGGAATCCGGACTGGTAAGGGCCGCCGAGAGCAGCATGACCCCGGATTTCCGCAGTGAAACTAACGATTTTTCCAGACTAAACCCAGTCTCCAGCCCCAGATCATCCCGGATTCCCTGTTGCAGGACCAGTAACTCCTCGGGTAAACTACCCTGCTCGACGGCAAAGGATAACCCACAGGCCTGAGAAGATGGGTACGGAGCCGTGTTGATCCAGATGGAACGGAGACTGGACAGGGGTTGAAGAAAAGCTCGGAACAATTGAGGACTTTCGGGATAAATGGTCTGGGTAGCCCGTTGCCGTTTGACCTGGGAAAGAATGAGCTTGAAGGAGTCTGAGTAGAGATACTCTCCCAGTTCGTTGAGCCAGCTGTAATGAAACCGTTTGAGAATTTCCCGCTGGTAGGGAGAGATTTCCCAGTTGGGATTTTCTTTTTCGGCCTGGATACTGACAAACAGGTAATCCGGGTCATTCACCTGTTTTACGTAACCTTCCAGCACGAATGGAGCCACTAGCTCATACCGATGACCGGTGGGATCGAACAACAGCAGATTCTTTTCCAGCTCGATGGCTTTCAGTAATTCGGGTACCGGCAACCGGTTCCAGCGGCTATCGAAGCAATCAGCTCCCAGTAAATAGCTCTCAGTCAGTTTGATTTGACCGGAACTCATTTGTGAAATGATTGTAGGTACGTTCTCATTCGGTCGTAGTCCGATAAAGACATGGTTTGCTTGAACGGTTTTATTGCCGATTGATCTAGTTCTAGTTCATCGAAGTCGAATACAGGCAGTAAACCTTCTAATACCAGGTAGGTATCGTATTGGATTACTTCGACGTATTCTCCATCACAATCAAATTGACCACAGGTACAATTGATTAATGGTAACCAGCTTCGGTCAAATCGGTGTTCAACCTTTGTCAAATCAAAGACCTCCAGGAAATGGTCCGGGTTGAACTGAGTCTTTAGCTTTTGTTCCCCGAAAACCAGTACAACGTAATCCTGTTCTTCGTAGCTGGTATAGTTCTCCCGTTCAATCTGTACTTCCATCAAACTTCAGTTAGTTGTTCTTCGGTGTACCGTTCAGCAGCCCGTTTACAGGAAGCCATTCGATGGTTTTTCAGGTCATCGGCAAAGTTCTGATTCATCTGATCCACTCGGTAAGCCTTTCGACCACCAAAGTATACCACGGCTTGTTGTTTACAAACAATAACTGTGGTGTAAGCCTGTGTAATTGCTGATCCACCCATACCACCAAAGCCAAGGGCTGTAGAACCCCAGGTTTGTTGGAAATGGTAACAGTTGATGTCTCCCTGGTACGGACGACGTCCCTGGTCATTGGGTAATAGGTCAACAGCCAGGGCGGTATACACTGCCTGAGCTAAACTTTCAACGGGATTATCAGCGGTTAGAGCCATTGGTTGATTGGGCTAATAAGGTGGGGAAACGATCGGGTCGTTTGGTTGGATCGACGGTAACTTCAAATTTCAGGGTAGTCAGGTCATATC
This sequence comes from Spirosoma oryzae, assembly GCF_003002825.1. Taxonomy (GTDB): domain Bacteria; phylum Bacteroidota; class Bacteroidia; order Cytophagales; family Spirosomataceae; genus Spirosoma; species Spirosoma oryzae. The sequence goes on from NZ_PVTE01000009.1 coordinate 209,905, forward strand.
CCCGCTCTTCCAGTTCTTTCCTAAGGTCATCATTGATTACCTTCCAGAAGAGATAATGTAAATCAGATTTGGTCGAAATACCCAAGGGGTAATAGCCCATGAAGTCTTTCTCCCGTTTACTCCATTTAACCCGGAGTTTGTTATCAGTCATTGCGGTTTGATAAAAGCCGTGAGCCGGTCGATAAAGCCCGGAAGGTCCTCGGTAGGAATTTCCAGTTTACAATCCTTGACCGGCCCGTTTGGATTCACTGGAATCAGCATAACCCGGCTACGGGGAGAATCCGGGTGGGATTCGATCAGATCAACGGCGGAAATGGTTCCGTAACCATCCCGGCCATTATATCCCGCTGTCAGCTTGCGGGACAGATTCAGTCTGTTTAGCATGGTAGTGTGCTGAGAAGACTTTGAACAGGAATTGAAGGGAATCTAAATCAGGGAGAGTTCCTTCAGAGTATTGACTATTGATCTGTTCCTCAAATAAATGCCCTAGTTCTTTGGTTGTGGTAGCTATTAACCTAGTAGGATCATACAGTAAATCTCCTGGCTTTCTTGGAGAGCCAGAAAGACACCGCACCCATTTATAATGCCGGTATAGATACCACTGTCTCGGGTACTGCATTGCTCCAGAGTTCATCCTCATTTTCATTTGTTATTTCAATTGTACCGAAAGGACTCCCCGGAATCGGCTCTAGTACTACTGATGTATCAAAGAGTGTTTCAGCAGCAGCCGTATCTATCCCGTCCTGACAGTCCCAATTATCAGGATTGTCCGAGCTGCTTAACTTGGCTACAGCCTCTTCTTCGGTTTCAGCTTCAACGGCTACTCGGTATCGGAGCCAGACTTCTACTTTTTCGTCTCTAATCAGATTAAACGTTGGCATTACTCAGTGAACGTTGGGTTAATAAATCAGCCAGATCCATTAATTCAGTATCATCCATACGACCTCGAAGTTCATAATCACCGAACTTTTCATTTTCCGGATTATAGGCTGTACAATAAATGATTCCCTGATTTTTGACTTTCTTCAATCGTAAAGCCACGATATTCATGTATTGGGTATTGCCCAGGTTACCATGTACTTCAATCGTTGGTTGATCCAGTCGTTCGTCTTCAAAAAGAGTCTCGTCTCCTTTCTTGTACAACTCCTGAGCCTCTTCTGAAATTAATTCGATCGGACCATTTTGTAGGGAATCTTCAATAGATGCCCAAGCCCGACTTCGTAAGGTGGATAAACTGGTGGAATAATAATCTTTCATGGTAGTACTTCTTTACCCCGGGCAATTAGATCGATGGTTAAATGAACCATTCCCTGTACCATTTCCCGACCAAACGGTGTGTTGTTTTCGATCTCGTTTAGAATGTCATTCAGTGTGTAAGATCGATTGTCTTTCCCTTTGATAGTTAAATAGGGTCTTCCCCGAGCTTCTGGACTATTCTTTTTGATCCAGTCCTGTAAAGCTGTTTTGACCAGTTCCGTATCGTTCATCGGTTAATTTCTGTTTTGCTTCAAATACTTTCCAGAGGAATCGTAATGATTCAATACACGGTTTATCCTCAGAAAAACGTCCGTACTTTTCATCTATCATAGTTTCAAAGGCCACACAAATCGATTCTATTCCAGATCCGACCAGTCTTTTTGGGGCATATTGTTCAGTTTCATCACCGGGTTCTATCTCATTAACTGTGATAAATGTATCAAATCGGTAGATGTATGACCGTTGATCCATCACAAATAATCCGGTCGGTTATTCGGTGTGTGAACCACTGTGGTAAACTTGATCGGTTTCCGTTTGTACCGGTCTTCCACTGGTTTAGCCAGCTCCCGTTTGCAGAACCGGTAGATCAGATCAAAGACCATCTCTTTTTTGGTCTGGTGGGTAGCATTCCCTTCCAGGTATAGATCGTCGATGTGAACGTAGTCCGAACCGATTACTGTCTGAACCAGCTTGTTGTGGCTGTCCAAATGATTTTCGATCCGGCTGATAATCCACATAATCCGAAGCCAGTTATCATGGAATCCCAGCTCATAGACGTTTCGACCCAGGTACTCATTGGTCTTGCCGTGACAGCCGTAACAACCCCGTTTCCACCAGCCGGGCTGCGGTTTCTTACCCGGTGGATGGAGATCGTTATGACCGTAGTACTGGTAGCCCATCCAGTCAGCAATTACCTTGGCTTTTTCAATTATTTCTCGTGGCTTCATAAGTTAACGGGTATACCCATAGGTGTACCCCGATATGTTTAGTATAAAAGTGAATACGGATGATCCTGATCAATCCGGGTTAAATCGTATTTTTCTTCCAACCAGGTTAGCTCGGCTTCCACGGCTTCAATACTGGTAAAACTAAGCTCGTATTCATCTCGACCAATATCACTCAGATCCAGCCCGTAGCGACTACCGAGCAGGCTGATAAATAAATAGTTATAGTCCTGATAGCTCATAACTCATTGATTTAGTCAAAGTTAAAAAGATCCCGCCGGATTACCAGCGGGATCAATTCGGTTTTTATACCTTAACTACAAACGGATTAGTTAGGGGATCATCCCCCGGAACCTTTTTGTAGATCAGACCAATGATATAGCCCGGTGGATCAAGCCAACGTTCATCTGAAAAACTCCCGTCGTGTACGGGAAACCCCTGCCAGGTTTTAGGTACTTTCGGGTAAAACACAACTGCTGTATTACCCCCTTGCTCAAGAACCCACCTTGCCTGCAACCAGTTGATTTCCGATCGGGAAAATGTGAGGTGGTACGGAGTTCCCCGGTACTTCTCCCACTTTTTGTAGTCTTTTGTGTAATCGTAGGCTACTAAACCGGTGTACTCTTTCAGGACGTCTACTCCCGTCTGATTCAGGATAAGCTGGTAAAAGTCAATATCGGAAGTACCATTTGTTCGGACGGCTATTACAGAACCTTCCTGGGTAGCTTTCAGGTGAAGTCCCCAGAGTTCCTGATGGAGTAGTTGGATAAACGTTTCCCGGTGGTGGATGAATACCTCGGTATTTAATCGACGGGTTCTCTCAACGGCCGGCATCTTTCCGTGACCGGCTTTAAACAGGCAGGCTTTGATGCAGGATGGGGAAGCATGACCGCAGAGTGATTTCCCTTTACTGTTCTGGGTATGCGGGGCCAGGTTGAGAATCCAGGTTTCCGTATCGTTGGAAGCCAACTTTTTGTTATTCGATCCTGGCTGAAGCAATCGTTTTTTACCCAGCAACAGTTCCATGAGCCGCTGCTGGGTATCTGCTTGTGTAATCAAAGTATCCGCATAAATTGCTGATTATCCGGCCCGTCCAGATACAGCTTGTTTACATAACTGGTACTCATCTTCGGCGTCAAACCGGCTCCGTTCGTCCAGTTTTCCAGCCCGTCGAGGACGTTCATCATCACATCAGGTATCTCGTACTTATCCAATTTATCCGACAGTACCAGAGTCAGGGTGAATGTTAGTTCCATGGTATTTGGTTAAATCAATTTCACACAGACTAACCAACTCTTTTGAGTTATCTGATGCTACTCCTTTTTCCCAGTAAATAACACTTATGTGTCTATCCCATTGAACCGTCTGTAAGTCGTAGCATTTTAGTAGTGATTCCAGTTGCTCTTTGGTAAAACCTAAGTCCTGGGGAAAAACGATTGGTAACTGACAATTTTCAGTAGCAGCCGTTGCCAGTAACAGAAGCATTCGGGTTTTCAGCAGTTCATATTTCAACGATTCGTTTTCCTGCTGCTGGAATTCCAACGCTTTACCTAGTTCGATAAAATCAGGTATCGTCATAACTAACGGTTAGATATATACGTTGATTTAAAAATAGGCTCCGAAGCTCTTTTCAATCTGTTCCAGTTCCTTGGCTTTCTGGCTCCGCAGGGTATCCGATTTACGGATGCTGTCAGCCGGTACCAAAATACCCGACAAAGCTTCACAGGCCTGATTCAGGGCTACGTCTTCAGCCAGGTTAAGCTTGGGGATGGTGGTGATCAATTCTTCCAGCGAGGTAAACAGGGAGCCTTTCACCGGAGCCTGTTCGTTTTTGAAGATGTAGCTCATCCGGTCGATCTGAGCCTTGATCCGGTGCCAGTTCTCCTGCTGGGCCGCCTGAATCCGATTGGTCAGATCAGCTTCGGCATCTCGTTTGAGTTGCTCCTGGTGCTGGATTCCCACCGGAATGGCAAACGTGGTGGTCGGGACATTGTCAAATTTGATCTTGACCGAGAACTTGTCCTTCAGCTGATCGGGTTTGGGATACTCGGATTCCCGAAACAGTCCGTTGAGCCGAATCCGGGCATTATCCATTAGCCGGGGATAATCCCGGATGAAACGGTCTACTTCGGTTTCGTACTCGTTACGGAGCCGGCCCAGCTCACCCACGTAGGTAAAGTAGTTACTGGCCGGTAGCAGCCGGGCTCCCCCATCTTCCCAGGGGAGGGTATTCTTGAGATGAAAATCCCGGATTTTGTCCTTGGCCTGCCGAACGGCTTTTAGTTCTTCCGAGGTGATGAGCTGCTTGTTGAAGTTACCGGCTTCCTTGACTTCGTGTTTGGTTTCAATCTCGGCCGTAACGGTCCGGTCATATTTGTAACCCCGCCACTGGGAAATAATCAGGTTAGCCAGCAGGGCCTGTTCGGTGAGTTTACGTTCCATGGTGTTTATTGTTGGAAAGTGTTCAAGAAAAATGAACAGGATGGTTCGGCTGAACAGTCCTGATTGGGTTATGCTAAGTCGGGAATAGAATTGTCTTCGGGGGTATTCGTGTTGTAGGAAACTACAGCTTTCATCAGTTCATTGAATCGTTGCCATTCCAGATCCTGGAATAAATCAAGTAAGCCGTAACACAAAAAATCCAGTGATCCTGAAGCCGTTTTGAATACATCGACCTGACGAAATCCCTTGTGAAAGTAATTTATCTGTTCTTCTCCCTGAACACTACTCCAAAGGGTATGGAACGCTTCCGGATCGGTAGCCCGGGCTATCCGCATGGCATTCAAAAAAAGCAGTCCCAGTGTAGTAGCATAAGGAGCTTCCCTTTTATTACCAAAGTGTTTCTGGACTAGTTGTATATACTGGTCGTTTTCTTTTGAAAAGCTCATAGTTCAGCAATGTGTAATACCCGGCCAAATGGCGGGCTGAAGTTTTTATTATCCCCCAGAATTACCCAGAGAACCGGGTACTGCTCGGTCGGGTCAAAGTCCGGGTAATCGTCACATATTCCGTCTGTAAAGTATACAGCACAGGCCGGTTGGATTCCTTCGTCACGTAAGTAAGAAAATGGTGGTTCGAAGGAGGTACCCCCACCGCCGACGGGGACTAAATCAGCTGTTTCGTCGGGTTCAACCGTTTGCATACCTGCCAGGTGATGGTCTACATAGAGTACCTCAATCGGCTTACCGAACTGACCGGCTATACCCCGCAGCTCAGCTCCGAATACGTTTAACTCCCGGGCTCCGATCGAACCCGACGTATCCACGAACAAATAGATCTGACCAATGGTCTGACTGTAAAGACTGGGCATGACTACCGATCCCCCACTATACCGACGGGATGGCCGGGTAAAACAGTAGTCGGCTTTATCGGCAATAGAGACGAAAGCAGCTAGCTCATTTCGCCAGTCTACCTGGGGCTCCAGGGTCTCGTCGATCAACCGGGCCAGACTACCCGGCAATTTCCCGGCTTTCTTGGCCGATACGGCGGCTTGCCGAATAATTTCCTTGATCTCGTTTTCCTGCTCGGAAACGGATTTTCCATCCACTTCCTGGGTAGCCTGCTCAACGTCCCCGATTCCCCCGGCCAGCTGGATTTCCATGTACTTCGGCATATTCGGGTCATCCCTGAGTAGATCGTAGATTTTTTCCGACGACATTCCCTTGTACTGTTCGTCGTGGTAGCCCCCTTCGGGTAATTTGAACCCGGCATCAAGTAACCATAGATTGATAAAATGGTCACAGGCTATATTCCAGCGATGGTGTTCCCGACCCTGCTTCCGAAACTGATGGAGTAGGATAACGTGTCCAACTTCGTGTAAAATTAATCCTTGAGCGGCTTCTTTGGTCATCCCGTTGATCCAGGTCGGGTTGTACTTAATGTATTTTCCATTCGTACAGGCTGTAGGTATAGCTGGATCTTCGATCAGAGTCAGGTACATACAGACTTGGGCAAAAAACGGCTGATGGAAGAGCAGCTGTATCCGCTGGCCTATCAGTTTGTCATAAGCTTTTTTATCAGTGTATTTGATCATCGTTTGTGAACGTAGTTGTAGGTAAGTAATCCCAGAGAGCCGTTGAAGACTTCGTAGGGAATCGGCTGATTTCCGAGCCGCCGTTTGACCCAGTGAGCCTGAGCCCGAATCCACAGATGTTCGGGAACCGGCCGGGTCTGTTCGATACGGTCCAGATGACCGTGGTCGTCACCCCACCGGACACCTTCTGATCGAATCACCCAGAGATGCCGATCCTGTCTATACGTTAATTCCGTGTTGGAAGCCCAGTCCGGCAGGTTAATGGGAATCAGCTCATTCGACGATTCTTCAGTTCTGGTTAATTCACCAGTTACCGGGTTCAGGTAAACGGTTCGGTTTGCCATACAGAAAGAGTCCGGCTAGTATAGACCAGCCGGACCCGGATTAGCTTAGTTCAGGACCATATCGCCCAGGGTTACCTCAGCGTTTTCCAGCACCCACTTCAGAAAAGCTGGAGATTCCGTACTCAATAGCTCAGGTTTCCGCTCGTCGAGTAGTTTCATAGTCATTACTTCAATATCCTTGGGCAACCGGCCGATAAACCGAAGGATATTGTCAATGGTATCCTTAGTAGCCCGGTCGATCAAAGCCCCTGACAGGGCAAACTGGGTCATGGCTTCATCAGGTACAGCTACTTCATCGGGATGGGTCATGATCCGGTCCACGTCAGGCAGAGTACGGTAGATTCGCAGGAACCCACCGTACTCACTGGCAAAGGCTTCTCCGGCCGCCCCCTTGAAGGATTCGTGTTCGAGGTGATGGGGCAGGTTATCGTTCTGCAGTATACCCACGGCGGCCAGGGTACGGGGGTTGACCACGTTGGTCATATCCCGGGTAGCCCGGTTTTTCTCCTCGTCTTCCAGCACGGCCGGACGGAACCGGATAAACTGAATCAGCGTCGTCGGCATACCGGCTCCGATGGCCCATTTGGTCCAGTCTTCGGCATTGACTTCCAGATCGGCTACCACCTTGAAGCGGGACATCACCGGAGCCAGAATACCCGATACCCCGGCATTATCCGATTTCCGGTTGGTAGCGGCCATGAAAATGACATGATTGGATACTTTATGTTCACCAATCGATCTAGCTAGTAACAACTGCATCAATGACGCCTGAACGGCCGGAGCCGCCTGACCGATATCGTCTATGAAGCAAAGCAGGGGCCGGTCGGCATTGATGAGCCGAAGCAGATCTCCATAGGGCTCGAACCGGGCTTTACCATCCTGGAAAACAGGTAGTCCCTTGAAATCAGTCGGGTCACTGACAACCGGGTGCATCACCATCAGCTCGTAGGGCAGCCCGTCGGTCCACAGGGTTTCCCGGCAGACGGCTTCGATAATCGAGGTCTTTCCGATACCCGGAGCCCCTTTAACTAGTAGGTTATGGTTATTAAGCAGACAGAATTTAACCAGGTCGGCAAATGCAGCAGGACGCATATAGATATAGTATACCCTTACCCAGCAGGACTGGATCGGGACTTGGAGTTAAAAGTGAGAAAATGGAAAAGAAAAAGGCGGACCTGGAATCAGGTTGGCCGGTAGGGATAAATAAAAACTAGGAAAGCATTACCCAGCCCATCTGATTGACTGAGTCTTGGTAGTCGGGTAAATCCTGATCGAATCGTTCTCCGGTAAAATGCATTTTAGCCCGGTCCAGGGTTTCCATAATTGACTGATTGTGGTGAGCCAGGTAATGAAAGACGTCGGCCAGCAGATCACCCGGAGCCTGGGTCAAATCTTCGGGTTCAAAATCGTAGAACTCCTGCAAGATGGCTTCGATCTTTTCAGCCCGTTGGTCAATGGTTTTATTGTGAAATTTCAGGTCTGGATTCATACTTGGGTTTACAATCGTCACAAAGCTTACAGATACCCGTAGGGCTTACCTGGCTTCGGTTACTGGTCGGACTTAGATCGGTCAACGTCCAGCAGCCGTAGATACCAGATAAAGCATCCTGATAAACACACCAGTCGGGTTGAGCGTACCGATCCATTACCATTTCCCAGGTCGTTTTTTCCTGAATAAGCTGGTCAACCTCGGTCTGGCTTAACTCGTGGAAATACGGCTTTGGCTCAATGGTCATACTGGGGTAGTTCTTCGTGAATCAGTCCGTCGGGATCGAGTTTGATCCAGTTACAGCCCAAACTTTTAGCAAATTCCATAACCCGGTGCAGATTCTCGGAGATACCCATTTCCTGGGGAGTTTCTCCATCGGTATCCGAGTACAGAAAATATCCGTAGCCAAAATTGTATTCTCGGGTTGACGGAGCCAGTAAGAGTACCGGCGGATCAGGGTTTTCATCCCACATGATCGACTTGATCAGTTCAATGTCTTCCGGGGTCAAATGGCTATCCGAGCAGTCCAGGTAAGTATATATTCCCCGGGCTGAAGGCAGTGTTTCAGTCATCAAAAATGTCTTCGAGTAAATCGGTGATAAACTCAATCAGTTGCTTCCACCAAGGTTCTTTCTTACCAGATTTTTCCTTGCTCATAACCGGGATCCGAGTAGTATCCCTACCCCACCCGCAAAACCCGTCAACACCCAGCTGTACCAGGGTACTTTGGGTTTAACAACGGGTGGAGACGGGCAGGGTTGGATGATAATCGGTCGTCCCGATAGGGTATACTGTTGTTCGTCCAGTCCCCGTTGAATCGTGTAGCTGGTTTGCCGGACAATCTGATTCATCTGAACCCGGTTGGTCTCACAATCAGCCAGTTGCTTCTGGTAATCAGCCAGGATACCGGCGGCCTGATCGGCTAACTGATCCCGTTGGACCAGTCGGTTGTATTCCCGAACGGGTATAGTGACCTGAGCCCCCGGATACACCAGGGTATCCCCCGTTTCGTGGGGAACCTGTAGCGTATCTATTTGATAGTGGACTGGTATTGCCGGAGCCATTGGTCGTAACGGGTTTGAAGAGCCTGGGTCTTTTTGGTATCATACTGGCCTATAATAACCAGCAGGGCGGAATCACCCCGGGCCTGATCGGTTTTGAGCCGCTGATTGGTTCGGTCGAGCCGATTGGTCCAGTCATTGATCTGATGACGGTTCAGACTGTCTACGTATTCTCGAAGACTGCTGAGTTGTTGATCTTTTTCCCGGGTACCCAGGTTAAACCGGACGTTCAGATAGATCAGATACACAAAAAGCCCAAGCAAAAAACCGGGTATAAACCAGCTCTTCCAGGTGGAGTTTTCCATGAAGTAAAAGGGAATAAACGAGCAGGCTCCGTCTATTTCTGGTAGGAAGCCAAAGTGAGTTCTGCCTTTAGCTTACCCAGGATAGATTGGTGAGCCAGCAGTGATTTACCGAGTCCGGCGTTGAGCCGTTCGGCCAGGGTATAAAGGGCTTTGGTGGTAGGCGAAGGTCCCGATAACTTCAGGTATTCGCAGGAAGCCAGTAGTTTGGCCGAGTAGCCCTGTACGCCGGCTAAGTTAGCAATATGTTTCGATATGGCATCAGGGTCCTCGTCATTTACCTGGGTAGCCAGCAGGATATCCAGCTCGTTGAGCCCAAGTTCACAGGCTGGTTGGGGCAGAAACAGATTCATTCGTTTGGAATGTAAATATCAGCCATATCCAGAATCTGCTGTACCGCTTGGTTAAGGGGTCGGCTAACCGAAGCCCGGCCAATCTGATAGGCCTGTTTGATCCAGGTTCGGTAGGGTTCAGGAGCGGCAATTGTTTCGGTACTGGTTCCCTGCGGATTATCCTGACAAAGACGAATGTTGGGTCCTAAAGCAGGATTGCTCTGTTCCATCCACCGGGTATCCAGATAGATGGTTGAACTGGTTTTTCCGATTTTATCGGCTAGTGGTTTCATCAGTCAGCTCCTTCTACGGGTTCATCGAGTACCATCGATTCGACCAGGCTCTGAATGGTCCTGTCCGGGTTACCGAACAGATCGGAGAACAACTCACTTAACATTTCAACGGGTCCATGACCGTAGTTCAACTGATAAATTTCTTCCCCACAAACAGTATCCTCCAACTTCCCGTGGATTTTGGTTTGCTCCCAGAGGTAATCCAGTAACTGATCGTGAACGGTAAATCCCAGCTCAAATCCATTGGTCTGTTCCCAGTCGTAAAGCCAGCTACGGAGATAGGATTTTGAGATCATAGCAGACTAACCGATAAAATGTCGTCTCCCTGTTTGATGATCGGTGGACAAATTCGGGTTGTTTCCCCCGTTTCTTCATCGACCAAAGTCTGAGGTGTTTTCAGGGCTTTCAGATACGTTTCCCGCTGCTTTTTGGCTTCGTCCAACTGGACCCATTCAGGATCGTTGGAAAAATCATACGTCTTGCGGCCCGGACTGAAGCGGAGCTGAATCCCGCCGTAGCTACCTCCCTGATTCCGGTACTCGGTCCGAACCGTTTCCCGAACCCGGGCTTTCATCACGTTCAGGGCAATCTCGGCCCGCTCGATCTGCTCCAGCAAACCCAGGGTCGGTTCGGAAGCAATCCGGGCGGCAATGTAGTTACCGGCTACCTGTTCGATTTCGGCTTTGGATAAAGCCTGGCTGGTAAATAGACTAAGTGTTTGACTTGCTTGATTCATACGTTTGAATAGCCTTGGTGATAAGCTGGATTTCAGTCTGGTACTTCATGGGTTGCCGCTGGTACTCGGCTAGTTTTTCCTTGTACTGGTGATACGTATCAATTTCCACCGTGAGTTGATTGGTTTCCATCTAGTTTTAGTTTAGCTGAGTATACCTTGAACAAAAACTGAAGTGTCTGACGATCTGAAACGTGACTACCGTACTGTTTTCGTAACCCCCGTTTGAACCCCCGTAACTGTTCCTGGGTAGCTGATCCGATGTAGTGGTTCGGGTTGAAATTCTTCAAACCGGACTTGGGAGCGTTTTTGACTACCCAGATCTCACAGAACTCGTTATAGGAGTGGGACAGATGGTACAGATAGTACGGTGGATTGTCCATCGAGGTGTTGTTTAGTTATGAAGATTTTCCAGAGGAATCGAAGGGTGCTCAAGGTTGTTTCGTCTTTCATCTGCTGAGAAAAGAGTACACACTGGTCGAATGATCCGAAGCCTATGTAATTATCTGGACTAAAAAAGTCAGCGGATAAGTCTGGTTCTTCCGGTGTTATGTACAGGTAATTCGGGAAAACTAAATACAAATGTCCTCTAGCTTCTACCTTTGATTTATCTGTGTATTCAAGTGTCATTGAGTAAGGGAAAAAGCTTGGATCGGAAATGCCGGCCGGCTACGTTATCATTCAGATACACCGGATTTTCCAGAACGTTTTCCTGGTGGAGATACTTGTCTTCCAGATAGGATAGCTCCCGGCTCGAATAGGCCCACTGCAGGATCACCCGGGTAAAGCAACTGGCCGGATAATTTTTAGCCAGCTCAATCAGGGTTTTGTTGGAACCCATGTAGGTTTCCCAGTCCGAAGCCTTGGTTCCCCGGATCTTGACCACGTTCTTCCTGGGAGTTCCGTCGATCTTGAGCTGCTGAGCTTTGGGAGCCCGTTTACACGTTTTAAAAAATAAAGTTTTTCGACCTATATAATGTCTGATTCCTTCTTCGGAATTAGAATTAGGCTTAAACGTTATTTTATAACAAAATCCTACTGATCCTTCAGGAGGATTTTTAACGGTTTGGTTATCGTATAGCCAAGGATTCACAGTCAAACTTTTTGTTTATACTTCCAGATAAAACCAAAGGCTTGTCTTTGAAGACCTTTACAACACCGTGAAATAGCACTTGGATTTAAGCCTAGTTCAGACTTCACTTCTACTAACCCGTTAAAAGTATTTAATAATGTCCCATCTAAAGAATACTGATAAACTACTTTACGTGTTTTCAGTCCTTTTCTTAGGTTACCATCAATAATGGCTTGTGTAACTACCTTTTTTTCACCTTTAATTTTAGAAAGAATCTCTCTTCTACTCAAACCCAACTGTAATGACTTATGAGGAGTAACCAGAGCTAAATCATTTATTCCTTCTGAAACATTACCCAAAAAACTGTTTTTATTTTCAGGAATTACACAAAAAGGGTATCCCAACCGAATTGCTCTTTTTTCTAAATACTTTCCTTCAAAATGACTTTTCCTGAGTTTTTCGGCAATCTTTTTTCTTGTTTCTTCTGATTTCGGCACACCTTCAAAAATAGGCGGAACATTACCTCCGTCTTGTAAATTCAACCCTCTATTTTGTGGATACTTACGGAAGTTACTTTTGAAATATTCAATCCAGTAACGTTCTCTATTATTTAACTCGGAAGCATCACAGAATTCCAAAACCTCAAACTTGTGTTTTTTATACCCGTATTTTTCAAAGGAGTGATACAAAATTAAGCTTCGATCCTTTTTATAATAATACCGGTAAGCAACCCACCTAGATGGTATATTAATACTCTGTCCGATGTAGACTCGACCTGAAGGACTGGTAATTTTGTAAATCCCAGGTGTGTTTTCTGGAATTTTTGGGAAAGGATTGTCCGAAGAGGTATTAGTATTAACGGTAGCTCTCATAAGATCACAGGTAAGGTTTTATTAATGATCGAGGGTTTCATCCAGAAAATCCCGTACGGCAGCCGTTCCCCGGGCTTTTGCCACGTCCCAGGAATCCTTACCCCAGTCAACCGGATAAGTCATGTACGACCAGTCCCAAGCTTCGGCTCGTTCCTGGGCAGCTACCAGCCCCGGCTGATCGTTGTCAAACAGTAGAATCGGTTTACCAAACCCTTCCACCTGGTTGATCTGCTGGGGAGTCAGCCAGATGGTTTCCGACAGGACGCAGCAGGCATTATAGCCCAGTTCTTTCAGCAAGACCAAATCCTTCTTCGACTTTGTCATCAGAACGTAGTCTTCTTTCCGTAACTCCGAGGTACCGATTACCCAGCTAGACGACGACTGTCGGAACTTGTACCGTTTGTTTTTGACGTACGGCCGGTAGATCTGCCATTTATCAACGGGCCCCAGCTGATAGCCGTAACTCCGGGTAAGCCCACTCTGGGCCAGCCAGCCATCCTGCCAGTAAGCATCGATGGGAAATACCCGGTGGGATTCCAGTTTGTCCGGGGTAAATTGGAGATCCGGTAGCTGCCAAAAGGCCAGGTTACTGTCTTTCCAGTGAGTCCGGTGGACCTGAATCGGCGTGTAACCTTCCCGGGGTTTCTGGTCCCGGTGGGTAATCTGCTGATCGTAAATAGCCGGTACCGATGTATTGGTGGTTCCGTCGATCAGACCAAAGTCTTTGGCAATCCCGTCCAGGGCGGCCTGATAACCACAACCCATATACTGCCGGGCCACGGCAAAGCAGTCCCAGGCTCGGGATAAACTATCCGGTGGGGTCCAGGCCCAGTCCTTGAAAACCAGCCGGCCGTCACTTCGTTCGAAATAGGAACAACCCGGTGATCGGTCCAGTTTGGGCCGGCCGGGCAACGTATTGGTGTATTTCTCCCCCAACCGGGGATAATGACCCAGGTACCGCTCGAAGATCTGCTCTTCGGTGATACGACTGAGAATAAACTCCTTGGAAACGATCAGATCGAAACTGAACATGCCGGATCAGGCTAGGAAGCGAGTGGGTAGGGAAGAAAAACCCGGACCAATCAGACGATCGATCCGGGTTACTATCAGCGAAAACGGATTAGCCTAGAACGGTAGATCGTCAGGAGCTTCTACCGGAGCTTCACCGGAGAATTCATGAGCTGGAGTTGGTTTGATATCCTGTTTCTGGGGAACCATAAAGTCGTACTTCGGATCCATCTTGAAGGACTTGCCGTTGCCCATCCGAACTACCGTCCAGTTCGAAGGAATTTCCAGAATGTCCTGACCTTTCCGGTATCGTAGATACCAGGTGGTTGCCAGCTGGTCATAATTAGGAGGTAACAGTGATTTCACCTTTTCACAAACGGCTTCCCAGGTAGTTAATCCCCGAAGATAATCCTTCAACTGTTCGTCGGTCAGATCTGATCGATAGGTTGAAAAGATATTCATCATCCGACGAGGCTCGTCTTCGGGCTGATTGGGATACAGCGGAGTTTCCCGCAGGGTCCAGTCACCCAACCAGAATGTACTTTTTTCTACCTTTTTACCGGGTTCCCGGCGTTCCAGCTTGATTTCCAGCCGGGGATCTTTACCAGCGGGCTTCTCGTAGCTGAAACCGGTCATATAGATGTGATCGGTACCACCAAACACCGGGGTAATACCAATGGGAGCTGATTCAATGCCGTCAAACGAAAACTGTAGCATACTAAGGGGTAAGTAAGAAAAGAAGAAAAAAGGGTGTCCCGCCGTGGCGACGGCCGGAGCTGGATTCAGCTACTAGGAATGGGATACCCGAAGAAGGGAAATTCAGAAGGGTACTAGGCGGTTGCCGGAGCGGGAACCTGATTTTTCTTGTCTTTCAGCAGGGCAACAAAGTCGTCCGACTGCTGCAGGGCCGGGAATTTAAGCCAGATAGCATTCAGCTCACCAGCCGAAGACGCGTTGCTCACTTCAATGGTGGCAATCTGGAGCAGGGCTTCGGTATCAGATTCACCCGAAGTAGCCCAGTTTTTCATGTCCTGGCCGGTTTCTTCGGTTAACATGAACGGGTCCCGGCTGACAAACAGACTGGTTCGGTCTTTAGCAGCTTTAGCCAAATGGTTTTGCTCAATCTCAAAGTTCAGGGTCAGTTCGTACTCCCAACCCTCGACGTTAATCTCCTTGAGTCCCAGCTTTTGAACTGTATTCCGACCGTTGCCGTCTTTAGTCATCTCGTAATCCTGCTTCCGGCGGGACGTCGTAAATACGTGGGCGGTGGATTTGAGGATTTTGTTTCGGAGTTTCTCGTGCCGGGGTTTAACGATCCCCCAGTTAGTGTACGAGTTCCCCGTCATCTGGGCCTGAACGTTCAGGATAAATTCCCAGGCATGGGTCATCGAATCAATGATGATGACTTCCATCCCGGCCTTTTCACAGGCAACAATGGCTTCAATGTATTTCTCGGGAGCCGGGTTGGTTAGGTTTATGTAATTGAACGTTCCGATGTAGAACTCACTACCGTTACCATCTGAGAAGGTTTGGTCACAATAGAGTTCCGCCGATCCACTTTCTGTATCAATAACAGCAATTTTATCCCAGTCATTGACCAGTCCATAAGCGACTCTGAGTGCGGATAAAGTCTTTCCGGCTCCGGAAACCCCGGAGAAGCCGACCCGTAGTTTTACGGCTTGCCGGCTGGCTTTTCGTAGTTGCATCAAATATAGGTGAAAAAAGGTAATTACTTACCGGATCAACCGGCATTTTTCAAATCAACTAAATCAAACAGATTCGGGGGTATAGGTCTGGGACCCGTATGACGTCCACCCTGGGGACCGTTTGTTGGACCAAACACATTTCGTTTCCGGGAAATGAACTGCTGAATTTCGGTGATCTCGTCAGCCCGGGGAAACTCCTCAAAGTTCTTGCTCACCGGCTCGACCCAGAGCCCACCCCCGACTTTCTTGGGTCCCCGGCGGTTCTTGAGGATCTCCAGGTACAAGAAGTTATCCTTCAGTTCCTGCAGACCCGCGTACTTCCGGTATTTACCCAGCTCGTAGGTAGCCGGGTTGAACAGAGAAATCACATGGGTAGCCCGCCGGGCCGTTCCTTTGTTTTCAGCCAGTTCGGCCAGGGACGGGGACAGCTTGGCATCCATGGTCTCCCCTTTCAGGTTGAGCTGGATACTATCACCGATGTTGGTCTGGTGCTGAACCAGGATCGGAATGGCCCGGTACTTGTTTTTCAGGCTCATGCAGTACTTCACCGCCAGATCCTCGATAGCCTGAAACAGGCTTTTCTGCTTACCGGTACCTTTCTCGGTTTCGGGCTGCAGGTCCAGTACGTGATCCACTACGAACAGGCAGTACTGATTCGGATTGTTGGGGACGTAGGTTTCGTGCCCCTTGCTATCTTTAACCAGTTTACCTTGGGTCAATAACCATTCTCCGGTGTGAAGATACATGCCGTACGGATAACGGATCGTGTCGATGATCTCGATTTTAGTCAGCAGTCGATCGATCAGCACCTGAATCCCTGGTAGTTTAGCCCGTTCCTCGTCGGAAAGCTTGTTTTCTCCCCGGCCGTGAAGCTTGTCTTCCGAAACGGTCATACCATATTCCCGCTGGAACAGGTACGATGTAATCCGAATCAACAGGTCCTGAACCGATTCTTCCAGCAGGTAATAGAACACTTTGATGTCCAGCCCATCGGCCAGGTGATCGAGTACCCATTCTACCGCCGGAATCACCATGGCACCCATTAGAAAACTGGACTTGAAGGTTCCCGTGGGTCCGGTGATAATCCAGAAGTCTCCCTTGTCCATCCCGTTTATCAGCTTATTCAGCCGTTCCAGGGGCAGGGGAATCCCGACAAACTTTTTGTCCTGCTGAGCCAGGATGTACTCCGAAATTGATTGAGCCATACAGCTGAACAAAAAAACTACAGGGATAAACTACAGGTCAAGTATTACCTCTGTAGCCTCGGAATTTGGCATATCTTCTTCTACCGAAAAACAAATGGTTGAATTGTCGTGGAAATAAGACAGAGCTTGTTCAGCCGCTTCCTGGGGAGTTTCCCCTTCTTCCACAATTTGCCAGGTAATCACATATCGTTTTTCCATATTAGTAACTGCCCGTCCAGGACTTATCTGCTTCGGATTCCTTTTGAAGCACGGCCATTTTAATGGCGTCAAAGCTTTCCAGATACCGATTAATTTTGATGTTCTTGGGAAAGTATTCCAGCCACTTGTCGGTAATCTCCATGAGTTCTCCGATCTTGTACATACTACCTTGCCCGCAGACATTCCAGAACAACTCTTTAACGTCATCCAGGGTCTGACCCTTTTCAGGTAAGGTTGTCATAATCGATTGACCATTGATGATCATGTCGTATCCATAGAGTTTGACAAAGTAATCCCACCATTTTTCCCGGTCGGAATCCAGAATCGTACTCTTAAACTTCTCCGTAACATCCAGGCATTCCAGGTGAAGTTTGAAGTTGCCCGTTGGTCCCGGTCGGTTATAGCCCGGATACGTAATCAAGTATCCTTCATCCGCTAGTTTATGGATAATCCGGCTCCAGGGAATGCCGATTGGCTGACCCTTCTGGTCATAATACATGAATCGGCCGTAGTACTGGGTAAGCTGCTTGATCAGGGCCGGATCGGGCGATTCCTTCTGGATGTAAATGGTATAGAGCAGCATGGCTTCCTCGACTGTCAGTTCGGTTTTCAGGAGGTAGCCAATCAGGTGACTTATTTCATTTGATTGAATCATTGAGACGCGTTGATACTAACTAGGATTATACAGGTTCGTTGAGCAGAACGTACTCGGAGAGTTCATCGACCGAGTCCAGGTAATGAATAAACAGCTGCCTTTTCTGGGCTGAGCGGAGCCACTTGGCTTCTTGAGAGACATAGGAACGTCCCTGATACACCCCATCCTGGACATACAGATTAATTTTGGTTGCCGATTTGGCCGGGTTATCCAGATCTAGTCCTAATATTCGCCCAATACGCTGGTTATCCATTAATTCTGTGGATTTGACTCCGATGTTAATAGCTATCGAACAGTTATTGACTGTAAAGCCCTCATTGAGATTTATACAACCATAGAGGTAGGGTTTCTGTCCCCCGTAGAAATTAGCTAGCAACTGAGTCGTCTGAACCCGGTCCTGTTTGGTTTTACCAGTTCGGTATACCTGTAGTTTCGGGTTCAGTTTAGCCATTCGATCCCCTACTGCCAACCGGGAGCCAAAGACGATGATGGGTTGCTCGGGCAGCCGGTCCAGCAGCTCCAGAGCCAGGATTTCCTTATTTCGGGCTGTGTACAGGATATCCGCTCGTTTCCCGATGGCCTTCCGGTAGTTAATGGCTGAGCCGGTTACCTGGCCCGGAGTGATTCCACCCATTCGACGGGCTGTGTCAGCAGCTACTTCGGAGTTATTGGCACAGATAAAGGCCAGCCCGTGGGCTTTTTCGGGAGATACCTGCTGAAAGAACCGGACGTACTGATCGATTTTATCCTGCTGGACAAGGTACTCCCGGGCTTCTGTTGGAGTCAGATCGACCGGAATATTCAGGGACTGATAAGCCGGAACGATACCCAGCCGAACACCGGTTTTTAAGGGTACCGAAAACTGGTGATGGATACCAAGTTCATCCAGATAGGATAACTTATCTTCATCCAGTGTAGCCGATAAGCCAAGTATCCGATTGGTTCGTGTTTTGGGAATGACCTGGGAATACTTGGTAGCTGCCTTATTCAGGGCATGTTGAACTTCGTCAACGATCAGAATGTCACAATCATAGACCTCGTCAGGCAGATTTGATCCGGCATACGAAGCTAACAGGTAAAAGTGAATATTGGAAATCCCGGCCAGATAAGTTTCAAACTCGTTCCGGATTGGATTGGTCGGTAAGAGAATATTGACCTTACCAGAACTTACCCGTCTATACCGGTTGAGCAGGCTTTTTATACCGAATAACTTGCCCCAGCGGGTATGACAGGCCCAGATTACCTTTTTATTCTCGGCAAAGTAATCAATAGCTAACGTCTGGGTGTAGCTCTTCCGGTCATTGGGTTCGGGCAGACTCAGGGCATACCGGATTTCGTCTTCCGATAGCTCACGGGTTTTCATTGTCTTTTTCGGGGAGGGAGAGGGAAACCCCCGGCTTTAGCCGGAGACTTTAGTTGCGATTCCTTTGTTGATATAGCCTTGCCAAATCTCA
>NZ_PVTE01000010.1 GCF_003002825.1 Spirosoma oryzae
CTGGCAGGAGTTTTACCAGTCTTGGCGGGGCCAGGCTGATGAGGCTACAGAGGGAGCCCAGCAGCAGCAGGCTCGCCAGCCAGCGTAGCGGGGGCCGGGATCGGAAAGGTTGGGTCATAGCTAGTCGAGTGAATCAGTTTGTAAACTATTTAATTGAATTGTAAATATTTGACAGTCAATTAATATGCGAGAAAGAGTAAACAGCGAGTATCTTATAGACGCGCCATCAATGCACTTTGTAGATGCTGACCAGCTGCTCAGGTTATTCCCCAATACACTCAGCAACCACGAGTTAATATTCAGTAACTTTATTATAATTTAATAAACTTGATAGAGTAAAAAGGCGTCAGATACGATTTTATGTGCTCGAAATACTACTAGTTTGTAGGCTGGTTTAGTTGCTCGTCCCTATTGTCCGCTCCGTTATGTCTCCTTTACCGCTCACGTTTCGAACACGTGGTAGCTGGCCATACATTGCCTTGCTGCTGCTTTTATGTATTTTGGTCTTTCAATTCGTGTCGATTCGACATAATTCAAGTAATAATGCGTTCACTAGCCTTGTTCAGGGAGATATTGGGGCTTATGCGAAAGGGTTACTATATTATATACCCGTCGAATTCATCACAGTCTGTGTTATTCTGGTTGTATTAGTACTATATAAAAAATGGCTACGGCTTGACTCGCTTTATCCTACGGCGGTCAGCTTACTGAAATACGAGATTATATTTTTACCGGCTATTCTGGGATCAATAATATTTGTGTGCCCGATTACTAATGCTGTGAGATACGCCTTTTTATACGTCAACCACTACAGCTGGCGCTCCTATTATCCTGACTTCTTTTTTACGTGGAGGATGTATTTTAACTATTTGTTATCCGTTTTATTTTTTAGCTATGCGTACTTAAATGCGAATCTAATGCTAGACTACATTGACTGGCACCAGGCGATTGATCCGGCTGCTGGTACTGGTTCAAATGAGTCTACCCGCGTTAACGATACTGAACGTGAGGAGAAGTTACCTGTATTGGCTCTGACCGAAGACCAGAAAAACGGGATAGAAAAAGGAACTATTAATTCCGATACTGAGTCGTCGAAACTACCTGTCCTTCAGATCGTAGAGGTTTATGATGGAAAGGGTAGTATTGTTTTACCTGTCGACACTATTGTCTATTTCGATGTACAGGGTAAGGTTTACCGAGCGTACACGGAGCGCAAAGAGTACAAGCTAAGGAAGACAATTCTGGAGCTGGAGCAAGAATTAGATTCGAAAGTATTTTTTCGAATCAGCCGTGGTGTGATTGTAAATACCTCATTTATCGCAAATTATTCTCACTGGGAGTACGACAAATTTATCATACGTTTGAGCAATAGTTCAAAGGAGTTTGTCATGCAACGAAAACGACTTAGTGCACTGAAGGCCTGTCTCTCGGGCAGATACTCATGAAAGCTGTTCGATACTGGTATAAGCTTGCTTGGAATGATTAAAGTACGCAGTTTTTTGACTCGCCTGTCGGTTTTAGCTGAACATCGCTATTGCTAACTGTCTAGTAGAATGCTCTAATTGTCAGATAGATCGGCTTCGAAGATGCATGTAATGGACAAACTGTGTCTTTCACTATAGGTGCCGTCGAGCTTCATTAGCATGTGCGCTGGAGATAGATTATGTCATTTCCTTGCAGAAGAGAAGGAAGAGAAATATGAGAACAAGGAAGAAAGATGAGAGACGAAAGAGTCAAGACCGTATATCGTCTTTTCTCTTTCGTCTCTCATCTTTCCTCCCTGCTACAACGTCTTCATATCGATAACGAACCGGTAGCGAACGTCGCCCTTCAGCATGCGTTCGTAGGCGGTTTCGATGTCCTTCATGTCGATCAGTTCGATGTCGGATGTGATGTTGTGTTCGGCGCAGTAGTCGAGCATTTCCTGCGTTTCGGGTAGTCCGCCGATCATCGAACCGGCCAGGCTCTTGCGGCCCGGAATCAGGCTGAAAGCCGCAATCTCCGAAGGGGTTGGCGGTGCACCGACGCAGATGTGTACGCCGTCTGTTTTTAGCATACCCAGGTACAGGTTGTAGTCGTGGGGAGCCGATACGGAGTCGATGATAAAGTTGAAATAGCCCTGTACACCCTTGAGTTGTTCCGGATCTTTGGTCACGACAAACTTGTGCGCCCCCAGTCGCTTGGCATCTTCTTCTTTGCCGGGTGACGTGCTCAGTACCGTTACTTCGGCACCGAACGAAGCCGCGAATTTCACGGCCATATGGCCCAGACCGCCCAGACCAAGCACGGCTACCTTGTGGCCTTCACCGACGTTCCAGTGACGCAGGGGTGAATAGGTCGTGATGCCGGCACACAGCAGCGGGGCAACGGCGGCCAGATCGAGCCGCTCATCGACGTGCAGCACAAAGGCTTCGTCGACAACGATGACGTTGGAATAGCCCCCGTAGGTCGGCGTTTTGTGGTCCTGCTCCAGACTGTTGTAAGTCTGTGAGTGGCCGTTGAGACAGTACTGCTCCAGACCGTCTTCGCAGTTTTCGCAGTGCCGGCACGAGTCGACCAGACAGCCGACGCCCGCCAGATCACCTACTTTGAATTTGCTGACATCGCTACCGACAGCCGTTACGCGACCGACGATCTCATGGCCGGGTACCATCGGAAAAATCGACCCGCCCCATTCGTCGCGGACCTGATGAAGATCGGAGTGGCAGACACCACAGTATAAAATGTCGAACTGCACATCGTGCGGACCGGGTTCGCGCCGGTCGAAAGAAAACGGACCCAGTGGTGTTTTCGGGTCCTGAGCGGCATAGCCTTTTGCGGCAATCATAGCTGGTTGGGTATTTATGCTGAAATCATATAGTCAACCAGACTTTACGGGTAAGCGTTTAGAATAGCAATGTTATAGAGGATTAACTGGCTGATTGTCAGACTGACAGCGTTTCGGCTTCGGGTGCCGTTTCAGCGGGTCGATCGCTCAGGATGCGCCGACGATGGTTGAGGCCCCAACTTGCCATTTCTTCGATAATCTTTTCTAGGGTTCGCCCGTAATCCGTTAGCTTGTAGGAAACCGTTACGGGCTTGGTGTCGTGTACCGTGCGGATTACCAACTCATTGTCTTCTAGTTCTTTCAGTACCTGTGACAACATCTTGGCCCCGATGCCGTCGACAATGCGCTGCAACTCGCCAAAGCGACATTCGCCCAGGAAGTTCAGCGAACTGATGACGGCAATACGCCATTTACCGCTGACCAGGTCAAGCGTGTCGTAGATAGCACGCAACTGCTCGTGGCAGTGAGGGGTGAAGCGAAATTCGTCGGGATTTTTCTGGCTCATGTGCGGGGTACTTTCTCAGGGGAAACTACTTTACTTTTGGAAAGTAGTTTCAAAAGTAAACCAAAGATAAGTCCTTTGCGTCACTAAATAAAGCGACGCGTTGCTGATCGGCGGAACGGTCTCGGACTGAACGGTCTCGGACCAACACCGATAAAAGCTTCATCGTCGTATCGTCAACTGATTTAACTGCAATAACTATGATTCTTGTAACTGGAGCCACTGGCCAGCTAGGCGGTGCCGTCGTTGAGTTTCTCCTGAAAAAAGTAGCGGCCGATCAGGTTGCCGTATTGGTGCGCGACGCCAGCAAAGCCACCGATCTGCAACATAAAGGGGTTAGCGTGCGGGTGGGCGACTACCACGATTACGCGTCGCTGGTACAGGCGTTTCAGGGCGTCGATACCGTATTGTTAGTGTCGACAAATGACCTTAACGATCGCGTGGGGCAGCACCTGAACGTCATCAATGCCGCCAAAGAAGCGGGCGTAACGCGGTTTGCGTATACGGGCGTAACTATGCAGCACCTCGATCAGTCGCCGTTGAAGGACTTCATGGGTGACCACTTCACGACGGAAGAAAACCTGAAGAACTCGGGTTTGACCTACATTTTCCTGCGCGACGGGCTATACAGCGACGTTCTGCCCCAATTCTTCGGACCGCACGTACTGGAAACGGGTATTTTCCTGCCGGCTGGTCAGGGACGGGTGCCGTTTGCCACGCGGCTGAACATGGCTGAAGCAGCTGCCAACGTACTGGCGGGTGAGGGCCACGATAACCAGATCTACGAACTGGTCAATACGGAAAGCTGGTCGATGGCCGATGCTGCCGTTATACTATCGGAACTGGCGGGTGAGGATGTGGCCTACACCGATGCGCCTAACGAGGTGTTTACCGACGTGATGAAGAAAGCGGGTGTACCCGAAGGAGGGATCGGCTTCGTGATCGGGTTTGCCAACGCCATCGGTAAAAACGATTTCGACATGCCCGGTACGACGCTGGAGCAACTCCTTGGCCGCAAACCGACGTCGCTGAAAGACTACCTGCAAGCTACCTACTTCGCTGGTAAGTAAGCAAGTTTGTCTACTGCTACGCCCTGTAACACAGCCGATTCCCTGTGTTACAGGGCGCTTCGTTGGTTAACCGGAGCAGCAAGCGTTGCGTTGGCTCACCTAACTTTCAGAGGGGGTTTTGGGTTTATAAATAAACAACGTACTGCGATGAACGCAACTGACCCAAAGGAACAAATGGCTGATCAAAGCGCCAACCCGTACTACTCCCGTACGGATCACCACCACCTGGACGTGCCGAACGAAGCGTGGCAAAAAATACTACCGCCCGACCTGTACGCCGTCGCGCGTGAGCAGGCGACGGAACGGCCCTTCACCGGAAAATTCTGGAACAGCGACACGAAAGGAACCTATTACTGTGCCGTATGTGGCAACAAGCTGTTCCGGTCCGACGCCAAGTTTGCCAGCAGTTGTGGGTGGCCCAGCTTTTTCGAAGCCGACCGACCAGAGAGTGTACAATACCATACGGATAATTCATACGGTATGCGCCGGGTCGAGGTTGTCTGTGGGCGTTGTGACTCACACCTGGGCCACATTTTCAACGATGGACCCGCGCCAACTGGTCAGCGTTACTGCATGAACTCGATCTCGCTCGACTTCGAGCCGGATAGCGCTGCGGACTAATCGTCTGGTGAGCACAAGATTGGCCCGGTGTATTCGGGAATTAACCGAGAAGTCGCTGAACTTGCGCCACTGAAGCAAGGTTAGCGACTTTTTTAATGCGAGAGGTACGCAGCCGTCTGTGGCTCACTCATTTACATGGCTATTAGTCACCATGCAGCATCTGGAAGTTGAATCGCCTGAATCGTTGCGAAGCGTTATCAAGTGCTTCTGGTACACCAGCATCGACTTTGCCAAAAATCAGTCGAATTTCGAGGTTATACCGGATGGCTACGCTGAACTGATCTTTCATTTTGGCAGTCATTGCAGTATCGCTACCAGTAACGGCTTGCAGCCCCTGCCGTCCCCGTTTCTGGTAGGGCTGCTCAACCAGCCGGTTTGCTTTCATTCGACAGGCCGGCTGGAAATCATCGGTGTGCGCTGCTTCCCCTGGACCGTATTTGCGTTGCTGGGCCTGCCATCGGACAAGGACGGCGTCCGCACGATCGAGCATCCGGTTGCCCATCTTCAGGCTGCACTGACCGAGTTGATTCAGGCTGGTCAGATCAACGAAGCCCTGGCTACGGTAGCCGCCTATTTTCTGGCTGCACAATCGCCGGTTGACCCAAACGCGGTGTTGCAAAAAGCGGGCGCTGCGATGCGGAACGCCAACGGAACCCTGCCGGTCAGTCAGGTTGCGGCAGCAGCCCACGCGACGGTGCGCACGCTGGAACGCAAGTTTAAACAATCGGCGGGGCACACGGTGAAAGATGTGTCGGCGCTGATGCGTTTCGAGCAGGTACGCGACCAAATTTGGATCGATCCAAACGTCAGCCTGGCCGGGCTGGCCCACGAACTGGGCTATACGGATCAGGCGCATCTGAGCCGCGAATTCAAGCGATACAGCGGCACGACACCTGCCGCCTTCGCGCGCCGAACGAAGAAGGTGAAGCAGACCATCGGCGACGATTTTGTCGTGTTTGTACAAGCCTGACCCAGCCGCATGTCGGAATTTTGTGCTGTAATCAACGTACTAGCCAGCACACAATCATGCTGTTAACCGATAAGGAAGTCGCCATTCTGGGGGCCGGGCCCGTTGGCCTGACATTCGCCAAACTGCTGCAACAGGCAGGCGTAACCGTAACTGTGTACGAACGCGACAAAGACGCGCAGGCCCGCATCTGGGGTGGTACTCTCGACCTGCATGAAAGTTCCGGTCAGAGGGCGCTTGCCAGGGCCGGGCTGCTCGATCATTATTTCGCCAGGGCGATACCGATGGGCCGGATCGTTACCGACGAACAGGGGACCGTACTGTTTTCACGCGGTCCGGCTACCGATAGCCCCGAGATCAACCGTAATGAGTTGCGGACGTTACTGCTGCATAGTCTGGCGGAGGGTACGGTGGTGTGGGACTGCAAATTCACCGAACTCGCCGTCCACGACGGAAAGTGGCAACTGCAGTTTGCCGACGGCCAACGCGCTACAGCTGACCTGGTTATCGGCGCAAACGGTGGTATGTCGGCGGTGCGGCAATACATCACCAATGCCACTGTCGAGTACACCGGCACGGTGTTCATTCAGGGAGAAGTCGCCGATCCGCAACGGGTTTGTCCGGCGTTTTACCAGCTGTGTCAGGGGCATATTCTGATGGCGTCGCACGAGGGAAATCTGTTTGTCGCGAATCCGAATAACAACGATCTGCTGACCTATAACGTCATTCTAGGCGAGTCCGAAGCGTGGGTAAATGAGCACCTCAATTTTCAGGATGGGGACCGTATTGTTCCGTTTCTTGCCGATCGGTTTGCTGACTGGAATGCCGTCTACAAGCAACTGTTCCAGGCCACCGACCGGTTCCGGGCATTGCCGATCAGGAAACTACCGCTGACTACACCTTGGCGGCAGGATCGCCCGCTCCCCATAACCGTTATCGGCGACGCGGCTCATTTGATGCCCCCGTTTGCCGGTCAGGGCGTCAACACCGGACTGGTCGATGCGCTGACACTAGCCGACAAACTCACGAACGGGAAGTCGGATACGATAGAGGCAGCGATCAGCGCGTACGAGCAGGAAATGTTGATCTACGCCACAGCGGCTCAACTTGAGTCAAGTCAGAATGAACTGGCCCTGCGCCACCCTGATTTCTCCTTTCAAAACCTGTTTCACGGCGCACGGAACCAGTGATAGGGCACGTGTCTAAACTCATAGAAAAAGTAAGCGCTTGAACTTGAATTGAACCAACCCCTAAATCCCCTGAAGGGGACTTTGCTCATACGTTGAAAAAGTCCCCTTCAGGGCAGGGCTGTTAAGTTCTAGACCGTCTACCCCCCAGCCCCCCAAAGGGGGAGTATTCCGCCAATGAATTTCACCCCCTTCAGGGGGCGGGGGGTATTGTTAGCCGAAGGAAATTTGGCTTCTAGTAGTATCAAATCAAGAACTTAACAGCCCTGCCCTTTAGGGGATTTAGGGGTCAGGCGATCAATAATCCGTTCTGTTTCGTGAAACTGGTCGTTTTCTCGCTGAAAACTTATCGCCTGAAGAGCGACGAAAAACAAAACTCCTGCCCAATACCATTTTTGAAGGTTCCGGGCAGGAGTAAGTTGAAACAGCACAAGCTAGACCAGTTTTTGCATCACTTTATCGGGAGTGATGGGCAGGTCGCGGATGCGTTGGCCAGTGGCGTTGATTGTCGATTTACTCGGGACCGCCTACAAGATATTCTGCAATTGTTAAAATTCGGGTTTCCCGAAATTGCTGCATATCGAGCAAGTCTTTGTCACCTGTTATAAGATGGGTGGCTCGACCATCAACAGCAAGCGCCAGCAGAAAGTCATCTTTCTCATCACGGCATTCAACTACGACGCTACTGACATCAATAAACTCTGCCCGGTTGCGAAGTTGGTATGTTAGCTCGTTGAGGTCGTCTAGTGAAAAGAATTTTCTGAATTTGGGGCGACACGCAACGTCTATAAATTCTGCGAATAGTCGATCGCTGAAGAGCAGCGTAGCCAACTGCTTGTTCAGCAACTGATCGAGTTTTACGTAGTTGTTTGTCAGCAGGAAGCTAATCCAGAGATTCGTGTCAACAATAAGTCTGGCTTTATTTCCTGGCATGCCATTCAGTTCTAACGGATTCTACTTCCGCCGTGATCTCCTCGAGCGACGGCGCTTCGTCAGAATGGGCACGCAGTTTATTGACAATGTGCTGAAAATTATCACTGCCAGCCTGACGGATGGCGATTAAATCGAGTGCCGCCAAGTCTTCCAGTAGCTGGGTAGCTTTCGGATTCAAGATGTCAATCTGGAGCGTTGTCATAACTTAAATATACCTCTTTTCCTGATATTGGCGATATGAAAAACTCCGCTGCACCTACGTAAAGATAGCTACAGCGGAGTAAAATCGAAACAATGCAGGTTACACCAGCTTCTGCATCACTTTATCGGGGGTGATGGGCAGGTCGCGGATACGTTGGCCGGTGGCGTTGAAGACTGCGTTGGAGACGGCAGCCGCAAAACCGATCAGGGCAATCTCCCCCATCCCTTTGGCACCCATCGGATTGATGTACGGATCGGGTTTGTCGATGACGATGGTTTCCGTATGCGGTACGTCGGCGCTGGTGGCTACGTGGTAGTCGCCGAGGTTGTTGTTGACGTAGCGGCCAAAACGGTGGTCGATGACAGCTTCTTCGGTCAGCGCCATGCCGATGCCGCCGGCTACGCCCCCGATCATCTGACTAGCCGCCGTCTTTGGGCTGACGATCCGGCCGGAGTCGGCCACGCTGACGGCTTTCGACACGCGAACGACGCCCGTAACAGGGTGAACGCGTACCTGTACGAAATGCACGGAGAACGAATACATCGAGTATTTCTCACCCTCCGAGCCGCCTTTCGACTGCTGCGTTTTGTCGATCGTTGTCAGGTTGTTGCTGCGCATCAGATCGGCCACGGCCACTTTCTTGCTGCGGTCGGTTTCCAGGTAGAGCATGCCGTCGGCGAGAGTCAGGTCGTCGGCTTTACTACCGGCTAGGGGAGAGCCGGACTTAGTCGCCAGGTCGGCCAGGGTATTTTTGACCGTCGTACAGACGTCATAGACAGCCGAACCAACCGTCGATGTAATGGTCGAGCCACCCTGCATCGGTGCGTTGGGCAGCGACGTATCGCCATAGTCGACCTTGATGCGGTCGACCGGAACGCCCAATACGTTGTGGGCGATCATTGCCATCGCTGTACCCGTACCCGGCCCAATGTCGGTGACGCCACATTGTACCGTTAGCGAACCGTCGGCGTTTAGAATGGCGCGGGCCGTTGCCTGTCCACGACTGGCGTTGAACGTGCCCGAACTCATGCCGTAGCCAACGAGCCATTCGCCGTCGCGGTTGCTGCCGGGCTGATTGCTGCGTTTGTTCCAGCCGATGGCGTCAGCCCCCCGCTGGTACGCTTCTTTCAGGTTTTTGTCCGAGTAAGGCCGGTTGTGTTCGGGGTCGGTTTCGGTATAGTTACGCAGGCGGAACTCGATTGGGTCTAGGTTGAGCTTGTGGGCCATCTCGTCCATAGCTGATTCGAGCGCAAAAGCACCCGTTGCTTCGCCCGGTCCGCGCATCCAGATGGGTACCCCCCGGTCGAGCGGGACGATTTTGTAACGTGTGCTCACGTTGGGACAGTCGTACATGAACTTCGTCATGTTGACGGTACCTTCCGTAAAGTCTTCGTAACTGGCCGTTTCGCCGGTGGCCGCGTGCGCAATACCGATCAGTTTGCCGTTCGAATCCGCCCCCATATTGATCGTCTGCACCGTGCGGGGGCGGTGTCCCACCAGCGTAAACATCTGCGAGCGCGTCATGACCAGTTTCACCGGCCGACCGATCTTCCGCGCAATGGCGACGACGGCGGTTTCCTGGGGCCACGTGCGCAGGGCCATGCCAAAGCCCCCGCCCATGAATTCGGTATGAACGTGGATGTTGTCGGGACTGATTTTGAACGCCTGCGCAATAGCCCGCTGCGTGGCTTTTACGCCTTGCGTTTTGGCGTAAATCATCAGCTTGTCGTCGCTCTCCCAGTTTGCCAGAATACCGTGCATTTCCATGGGGTTATGCACCTCAATCGGAATGGTGTAATTGGCTTCCAGGGTTATCGGGGCCGTTTTGTAACCATCGGCGGTACCCCGTACGTAGTCGGCAGCGCGTTCGCCTTTGGGCGTTACGCCGTCTGCCAGATGCTTTGCCAGATCGGTGCGGGCTGTTTGCTTCTTGTACGTCGCCTTGACCAGCGAAGCCGCGTAGGTGGCCCGCTCAAACGTGTCGGCCACGACCATCGCAATGGGTTGTCCGTCGAACAGAATCGCGTTCGTGTGCAGAATTCGATATTTTTCGCCACCCGATGGCGGACCCGGTGGGGGACCGTTGCCGTTTCCCTGCGCCGGAGCGTCCCAGCCGGGAATTGGGGGCATATTCTGATGCGTGAACACACCGACGACGCCCGGCGCGTTTTCCGCCTTTTTGGTGTCGATGCTCGCGATCGAACCTTTGGCAATGTCGCTGCTGACGATGACGCAGTAGGTCATGCTGGGCATGGTGAATTCCGCGAAATACTTGGCCCCGCCGGTCACTTTCATCCGCCCGTCGACCCGGTCTATGGGCGGGTTTTTCGTGTCTTTTGTCATGGTCAGGCGGTTTTAGTGGCGATTTTCAAGGCTTCTACAATCGAGTTGGGGGCCAGCGTCAGCTTGAAGTCATTTTCGCCATGGCCTTTCGCTCCCTTCATGGCTAGTGCTGCCGCCTGTTTGAAATTGTCCTCCGTAGCTGGTTTGCCTTTGAGGAACTGCTCGGCTTCGGTAAGTCGCCAGGGTTTGTGGGCCACGCCACCCATCGCCAGCCGAACGTTCTGCATCGTTTTCCCCTTCATGTCGACGCCAGCTCCGACCGACACCAGCGCGAAGGCATACGACGCCCGGTCACGGACTTTGAGGTAGTGCGAGTTTTTGGCGAAGTTGTTCATCGGCAAATCGATCGACATAATCAGTTCGCCCGGTTGCAGCGTATTGTCTTTCTGCGGCATATCGCCCGGCAGGCGGTGAAAGTCGACGAACGGAATCGTGCGGTCACCTTTCGGGCCGGATACGTTTACCGTCGCGTCCAATGCGACGAGGGCGATGCACATATCGCTGGGGTGTACGGCGATACATTTTTCTGACGTGCCGAAAATAGCGTGCATGCGGTTGTACCCACCGATAGCCCCGCAGCCGTTAGGGCCGTTGGGCTGTCCTTTTTCAGGGCCAGCCTGCACGGGGCTACGCTTGTTGCAGGGCATCGAGTTGTCGTAGAAATAGGAGCAACGGGTACGCTGCATCATATTGCCGCCTACCGTCGCCATGTTTCGCAACTGGGCCGATGCCCCCGCATTCAACGCCTGCGACAACAGCGGGAAGTTTTTCTTGACCAGCTCATGCTCGGCTACGGCCGAGTTCTTCGCCATCGCGCCGATCCGCAGACCGGTCGACGTTTTCTCAATCGTTGCCAGCGGTAGCTTGTTGATGTCGACAAGGCGTTCCGGGATGATAACTTCCCGTTTCATCAGGTCGATGAGGTTGGTGCCGCCCGCCAGGAAGTAGGTGCCGCTCTCCTTGGTGACGGCTGAAATCGCGGCCTTGGGGGTCGTAACCCGCGTAAATTGAAACGGATTCATACCTTTTGCCCTCCCTGTTTTACGTCCATAATCGCGTCGACAATGTTGGAATACGCACCACAGCGGCAGATGTTGCCGCTCATGTACTCCCGAATTTCATCGGGACTGTCGGCATGTCCTTCGCGGATGCAGGCTACCGCCGACATGATCTGGCCGGGGGTACAGTAGCCGCATTGAAAGCCGTCGTGTTTAATGAATGCTTCCTGCATCGGGTGCAACTGATCCCCGTCGGCCAGGCCTTCGATCGTCGTTACTTTGCAGCCTTCGGTCGTCATGGCCAGCGTCAGGCACGCGTTGACGCGTGTGCCGTCGACGTGGACGGTGCAGGCACCACACTGCCCGTGATCGCAGCCTTTCTTGGTGCCAGTCAGGTTGAGCTGTTCGCGAAGTAGATCGAGCAGCGTAACGCGGGGTTCGATGTTCAGCTGCTGGGCCGCGCCGTTGATCGTAACCCGAAGCGGCATTTGCTCGAAGCGGGTCGCTATTGTTTCGTGCAGTCCCTTCTCAACGGCCGTTACGGCGGCCGGGGGCGTTATGGCGAAAGCCGCCATGATCGACGACTGCTTGAGGAAATCCCGGCGTGATGCGCCCGAATGTTCCGCTGATTCGTCAGGGTGTTGTTGATCAGCCATAGTGTTGTGTTTGTACCAATCGATTCGTCAGAATAGTCTGCTGGTGTAACGAATTGTTGAACAGGTCGGTTAACCGTAGTCGAGGAAACGTAGTTACTGGCCCTTGCCGTGTGTTCCCGATGGTTCTGCGTACGTGGGTTTAGCTGATGCCCCTTGCGCATTGGCCCTTACAATGTTTTGACTACCCTGGCCGGGACACCAGCCACCACGGTATTGGGTGGTACGTCGCGGCTAACGACGGACCCGGCGGCTACGATGGCGTTCTCGCCGATGGTAATGCCCGGCAGGATGGTCGCTCCGGCACCAATCCATGCGTTGCGCCTGATGACAACGGGTTGCAGCAGCAGTGTCTTGCGGTCGGCGGGGTCCAGCGGATGATTTTCCGACGTCAGATTGACGTGGGGCCCAATCTGTACGTCGTCCTCGATGGTGATGCCGCCAATGTCGAGGAACGAACAGGCGTGGTTGATGAATACGTTTTTGCCCAGCCGGATAAAGCGACCGAAGTTGGTATGGAAGGGTGGGAAGATGGTCGTCGATGGGTCGATCGCTGTACCGATTATGTCGCTCAGTCGGCTTCGTACCTGATCGAGTTCGGTGGCCTGCGCGTTCATCGCAACGCAAAGCCGGATTGTGCGCGCTACGAGTGTGCTAAAGTGGGCGTACAGCGGGTCATCCTTACGAAAGGGTTCACCTGTCCGTAACTGCTGAAGAACAGCGTCTTCGTTGAGTTGATCGCTCATTTTTTGTCGTCCAGCTTTTTGAAGAGTAGCGGCATCGTGGCTGGGTCGAGTGCGGTCATCTCCACCAGTTTCAGCGACTTGACCATGGGCAGCGTCGCGGTTTTGTAGTGTTGAAAGTGGGGCGACTTGATGTGCGCTTCGTACGCGGCCCGGCTGGCGTAGATCTCCAGTAGCCGTATACTGGTCGGACTGTCTTTCCGGTACATGGGGAAGATACAAATGACGCCCGGCTCCAGCCGTACCGACGCGGCCGCTTCTTCCGTCAGAATGGCTTTGTAGTTTTCCAGCTCCGCCGGAACAATTTCGATTTCAGCGATACGTACCATCCTGTCCGGCTGCTGGGCCGACGCGGTGCCTTGACCGATCAGTAGTAACGGCAGGGTCAAGAAAGGAAGAATTGGTTTGATTGCGCTCATACGGCTACGGAAACGGTCCATGATGGGTGGGTTTTTGTCGTGACCAGTTATGGTTTGCCCGAATAGTCGGCATCCGTTACCCGCCCGAACCAGCTGGTTTTGCCCTTCTGCATAGGGGTGGTGGCGATGTACGTAACGCCACTCGTGGGGGTAGCACCATGCCAGTGCTCGACACCCGGCTGGCACCGGATGACATCTCCTTTTCGCACGATCTGCCGGGGCTTGCCCCGCTCCTGATAATAGCCAACGCCGTTGGTGTAAAGTAGAATCTGACCACCCGGATGGGAATGCCAGTGCAACCGGGCGTCCGGAGCGAACGTCGCCATCGTCGTGCTGAAGCTGAACGAGCTATCGGCCGGACTTAACTCGTTGAGCCAGATTGTGCCGACCTGATGATCGGTTTTGGCTTGCTCACCCCTGGAAAATAAAGGTGCATTTTGTCCCATGACGGAAATCGACAGGGCGGTTCCTGTCAATAGTATGACCAGGTTACGAATAAGCATGTTTATGGAAGGGCCGTCGGTTGGACGACCCGCTGTGATCGGGTGAAACAAACGATAGCGTGCAGCAACTGGTTTGCACCGATTAACCCTGGGTACGCTTCTCTGGATCGGGTTTGAACGGTTGGTTGTAGTGACGCCTGCCGGTGTTTTTGTACAGGGCATTGGCGACGGCTCCGAATACCGGTGGGAACGGTGGTTCGCCCAGTCCGGTTGGGTCGAGGTCGTTTTCGACAAAGTGAACATCGACCGTTTTGGGCGCTTCGTTGTGCCGGATCATCCGGTACGTATCGAAGTTGGTTTGCTCGGGTGCCCCGTTTTTGAGGGTCAGGGCACCGTAGAACGCATTGCCGATGCCGTCGACAACCGCGCCCTGCACCATATTTTTAGCCGCGTCGGGGTTGACGACGATACCGCAGTCCATCGCACTGAACACGCGTTCGACGTAGGGTTGCCCGTCCCGTGTCACCATGTCGACGACGTGGGCTGCGTAGGAGTTATGGCAGAAATAAGCCGCGACACCCCGGCTGTATTGCTCGTGACCCGGCGTGGCGACGCCCGCTTTTCCCCAGTTCGACTTGTCGCGCACCAGTTCCAGCACACCCGCGTAGCGGTCAGGATCGTACTCGTTGTTGGTGCCGACCGGCTTTTCTTTGGCCCGTTTTAACAGGTCGAGCCGGAAGGCAATAGGGTCTTTCCCCATGGCTTCGGCCACCTCGTCCAGAAACGACTGTTCGGCGGCTGCGTTGAAGTTGGAGCGCGGAGCCCGGAACGCACCGATGGTAATGTTGGAGGGGATTTCCCAGCCTTCGGCCAGGTAGTTGTCGATGGCCCCGGCCGGAAACCGGTTGGCGTGTATCGGATGCTCGGGAATACCGCCCCCCTTTACGTGAAAGGCGATCAGACTTTTGTCGGCATCCAGCGCTGCGCGGTAGGTGGCCGTGTACATCGGTCGGTAGATGCCGTAGGTCATGTCGTCCTCACGGGTGTAGATCAGTTTGACCGGGGCGTTGGCCTTTTTCGAGACAAGCGCGGCTTCGTAGAGGTACTGACCATACGCCCGGCGACCAAAGCCACCGCCCATGCGCGTCATCTGAATGTCGATTTTGTCGGCGGGGAGATTCAGGAGTTTAGACAGCGTTGGTTCTACCCAGCCCGGTGCCTGCAACGGCCCAACCAGCAACGCTTTTTCAGCCGTAACGTGCGCGAAAAAATTCATCGGCTCCATGCAGTTGTGGGCCAGGAAGGGGGCGTTGTACGTCCGCTCAATCACCTGAGCCGCGTTTTTGAAAGCCGTTTCGGGGTCGCCGTCTTTGCGGAGTTGCTGCGCCGGTTGGTTGGCGTATTGGGCCATTTTATCAAGCTGCGCCGTGGTACTCTCCAGGCCACCCGGCACGGTAACCGCCCGTTTGCCGCTCCGCCCGGCCATCGTATCGGTCGTGTCGCCGGCAGGTTCCCACTGCGCTACGAGCTTTTTACGGGCATTCATCACTTCCCAGGTGGTTTTGCCCACCACAACCAGCAGATCGTTGAACGTGCGGGTGTCGAAACCACCCTGCTCAAAGCCGTTTTCGTACAGATTCAGGTTGAACACATTGGTAATTCCCGGCATCTTGAGCGCCTGTGCCGCATCGAACGATTTCAGTTTCATGCCAAAGGCGGGCGGGTGCTGAATCATGGCGACGAGCGTACCGGCCGGTTTGTAATCCAGACCGAATAGCGGTTTTCCCGTGACGATCTTCTTGCCCTCGACGTTCCGCTTCGACTGGCGTACGATCGTGAAATCCTTCGGCGCTTTCAGTTTCACCCCTTTTGGGATGGGAAGCGTAGCCGCCTTGCCCGCCATCTCCCCGTAAGTCGCCGATTTTCCACTCGTATGATGCAGAACCCCCGCTTTGGTCGTGATTTCTTCGGCTGGTACGTTCCAGGTCTGGGCAGCTGCGTCGCGCAATAGCTGCCGGGCGGTGGCTCCGGCTTCGCGGAGCGGTTTCCAGTACATCCTGACCGAGTTGCTGCCGCCGGTAAACTGCGGACCCAACTTCGCGTTGTCGTGCGGACCCATTTCTACGACTACGTTTTTCCAGTCGACGTCCAGTTCCTCGGCGACCATCATTGGCAGCGACGTCATTACGTTCTGACCGAATTCGGGATTGGGACACAGGAGTTTCACCACGTTATCGGCGGTGATCTGAATGTAGCCGTTGAGTTGCGCCCATTGCTCGGGTACGTTCAGCGCCTGAAGTTTATCGGCTGCGTTGACACTCGATAACCAGCTTACACTGAGCATCAGGCCACCACCGGAGAGCAGCGATGTTTTTAGAAAGGAGCGCCGGTCGTATGTAGTCTTCGTACTTTTCATGGTCGAGGAGGGTGTTTACTTCGTCGCGGCTGTCTTGATGGCTTCTTTGATGCGCAGGTACGTTCCGCAGCGGCAGATGTTGCCGCTCATAGCCGCGTCGATGTCGCCGTCGGTGGGTTTAGGATTCGTCTTCAGCAGCGAGGCCGCGCTCATGATCTGCCCCGCCTGACAATAGCCGCACTGAGCTACGTCGTGGTCGAGCCAGGCCTGCTGTACGGGATGCAGGTTACCCGAACCGGCAGCCGTGGATAAACCTTCGATGGTCGTGACGGCCTGTTTGCCGACGACCGATACCGGTAGCTGGCAGGAGCGTACTGCCGTGCCATCGAGGTGAATCGTGCAGGCCCCGCACTGAGCAATGCCACAGCCATATTTGGTGCCGGTCAGGTTCAGATGGTCGCGCAACACCCACAACATCGGCGTTGTCGGATCGGCGCTTACCTGCCTGACTTTACCGTTTATTTTTAGATTGTACGTAGCCATTAGCGTTAGGGTTTGTCCTTGTTTTATAAGTCGTTAGGCCGTAGGAAATACTGATTACCCCCAACCCCCTAAAGGGGGCTAAAGCTTGTGGATTCTCAATCTTAGCCCCCTTTAGGGGGTTGGGCTGTTAAGTTCTGTTCCGCCCTACCCCCCAGCCCCCTAAAGGGGGAGCATTCCACAAATGAAGTTCACCCCCTTTAGGCCGGGCCGACGTTTCGGGGCTGGGGGGTAGATGGACCGAAGGTAATTTGGCTACCGTCAGCGTCAATTTAAGAACTTAACAGCCCTGCCCTTTAGGGGGTTGAGGGTAATGCGAAATTCATAATACGAAACAGTATAAGTCTAGCCCGTTACAGACCGGTTGCCTGTTCCATCTGCTTAGTGTACCGCGTGCCAGCGACCTGGATGTTGCTCGACGCTTCTTCGATGTCGCGCAGTTCGTCGGCGCTTAGGTTGATGGCAGCGGCACCGTTGTTTTCGGTAAGTCGACTGATTTTGGTGGTGCCGGGAATGGGTACGATCCAGGGCTTCTGAGCCAGTATCCAGGCCAGGGCAATCTGGGCCGTGGTAGCGTTGTGCGCTTCGGCAAACCGATTCAGCAGGTCGAGCAGAGCCTGATTGGCGGCACGGGCTTCTTCGGTGTAACGGGGCAATGTGTTGCGGATATCGCCCTCGGCAAACTGGGTAGCCTGGTCGATTTTACCCGTCAGGAATCCTCTCCCCAGCGGGCTGTAAGCTACTAGTCCGATACCCAACTCTTCGATAGTCGGGATGATGTCCCGTTCATGCTGCCGGGTCCAGATGGAGTATTCGCTTTGCAGGGCCGTTACCGGTTGCACGGCATGCGCTTTACGAATGGTTTGCGCCCCCGCTTCCGAGAGTCCGAAATGCTTGACTTTCCCCTCAGCGATCAGATCGTTGACCGTACCCGCAACCTCTTCGATCGGCACGTTCGGGTCGACGCGGTGCTGATAAAACAAGTCGATCGCGTCGACCCGAAGCCGTTTCAAGGAAGCGTCGGCCACCCGGCGG
The DNA here is from genome assembly GCF_003002825.1 of Spirosoma oryzae. GTDB lineage: Bacteria > Bacteroidota > Bacteroidia > Cytophagales > Spirosomataceae > Spirosoma > Spirosoma oryzae. Next base: position 17,840 of record NZ_PVTE01000010.1, read on the forward strand.
ATGTTGTCGGGCCGGCTGTTGACACCCATCATTTTCCCATCCTGAATGTTAAACCCAAATTTGGTGGCGATCACGACCTTGTCTTTGTAGGGAGCCAAGGCTTCGCCGACCAATTCTTCGTTGATAAAAGGGCCGTAAACTTCGGCGGTGTCAAAGAAGGTGACGCCCTGCTCGACGGCTGCCTGAATAACCGGAACCATATCGGCAGCCGATTTAGCGGGCCCGTAGCCAAAGCTCATGCCCATGCAGCCCAGCCCGATGGCCGATACTTCCAAACCACTGTTTCCTAGTATGCGCGTTTGCATTACGTACTGCTTTTGGTGAATGTTCGTCACCCTAACCAGGTGAATACGATACAAAGGTCAGCACTGCGCGTCGGCCGGGTCGTATACGAATTACGGGACTGTCTACCACTATTACCGATTCGGCTCGTTTATCGCTCAGAACCAGGGTGAAGCCGGTACCTTCGTATCGGTTTAGGCAGATAGGCATATGGAAACGATGATTCGGTTTGAGTCGGTGGGGCAGTACAGTGCATTCAACAACAACGAAACGCGGCATCCGCTGGTGAACATCGTCGACCTGTCGAAGGCAGCTCCGCGACAGGGAAGCCGTATGTATTTCGGCTGCTATACCGTTTTTCTGAAGGAGGTAAAATGTGGAGACCTGGTCTATGGCCGACACACGTACGATTATCAGGAAGGTACGCTGGTGTTTATGGCACCGGGGCAGGTAGCGGGGGTAAACAGCAATGGCGAGTTATATCAGCCCAAAGGATATGTGCTGGTATTTCACCCGGACTTACTGCTGGGTACGCCACTTAAATCGGCGATTCATGACTACTCGTTTTTCGGGTACCAGTCGAATGAAGCACTCCACTTATCGGAACGTGAGCGGCAACTTGTGCTGGATTGCTTCGCCAAGATTGAGTATGAACTACAGCAAGCCATCGATAAGCATAGCAAGAAACTGATCGTTGCCAACATCGAACTGTTTCTGGAGTACTGCATGCGTTTCTACGACCGACAGTTCATCACCCGCGACCATGTGCATCAGGGGATTCTGACCCGTCTCGAAACGCTGCTTAGCCGTTATTTCGTGTCGGATGCGCCCCAAACCGTTGGCTTGCCGTCGGTGGCGTACTGCGCCGATCAGTTGAATCTATCGCCTAACTACCTGGGGGATCTGGTCAAGCGAGAAACAGGTCGATCGGCGCACGACTACATTCAATCGAAACTGATTGACGTCGCCAAGGAGAAAATTTTCGACCGGAGCAAAACGGTCAACGAGATTGCGTACGAATTAGGATTTAAGTACCCGCAACACTTCAGCCGGGTATTCAAACAGCGGGTCGGTCATTCGCCGAACAAATACCGCCGGGCTGCCGAATTGGGGCTGAATTGATAGCTATTCTTTTCTATTCAGTTTTTGTCATTCCGACGGCAGGAGGAATCTTCGCCGGGCCGCTAGTGCGGTAGGAACTAAGGACTATTACTTTATCGAAGATTCCTCCTACGGTCGGAATGACAAAAATCTAGCGTCTTTCTTCTTTTCTCTTTCCTCAAAAGAATCAAATCCCCGCAACGGCATGCGGCTTATACAGTTCTTCCAGTTGCTGCACCTCGTCGTCGGAAAGTCTGACTGACAGCGCCCCGACGGCGTCTTCGAGGTGACCGGGTTTGCTGGCACCGATAATCGGGGCCGTAATGACCGGCTTCTGTAGCATCCACGCCAACGCAATTTGTGACGCCGGAACCCCGCGCGCTTCGGCCAGTTGAGTAACGCGGTCGGCAATGGCAAAGTCCTCGTCGCTGTACATCGATCTGCCGAAAGCGTCGGTCTCGGCCCGTTTGGTTTCGTTTCGGTCTTTGGTCCGCTTGCCTGTTAGCAGGCCCCGCGCCAGTGGCGACCACGGAATAACGGCGATCTTCTGATCTTCGCAGAACGGCAGCATCTCGCGCTCCTCCTCCCGGTACACCAGGTTATACTGCGGCTGCATCGACACGAAGCGCGTCCAGCCGTGCAGGTCGGCGGTGTACTGCGCTTTGGCAAACTGCCACGCAGCCATCGACGACGCACCAATGTACCGCGCCTTCCCCGCCTTCACGACATCGTGCAGTGCCTCCATCGTTTCCTCGATGGGGGTGTTGGTATCCCAGCGGTGAATCTGGTAGAGGTCGACGTAGTCGGTGCCCAGTCGTTTCAGGCTCGCGTCGATAGCGCTCATTATGTGCTTTCGCGACAGACCTTTGTCGTTGGGGCCGGGTCCCATCGGGTTGAACACCTTGGTTGCCAGCACAATCTCGTCGCGGCTCGCAAAGTCGCGCAGGGCGCGGCCGGTTACTTCTTCGCTGGCTCCGTTGGCGTAGATGTCGGCCGTGTCGAAGAACGTGATACCCAAATCCAGCGCTTTCTTGAAAAACGGACGGCTGGCGTCTTCTTCCAGCGCCCAGGGCCAGCGCTCGGTGGGTTTGCCGTATGTCATGCAACCCAGACACAGTTTCGACACGGTTATACCCGTATTCCCAAATCGTACGTATTCCATGTAGTTGGCTAGTTTATTAACTGATTAACCAACTGGGGTGAGGTACGGTTTAGGGTTTGCCGGGGACAGGGGTCGTGTCTGCGAGCGAGAGTAGAAGATCGGGCTGGTTCCGATGGCCCTTCGGCTCAACGGCTGACTGTTTAACCTTACTTGGTTTCCGTTTCGTCGGCTTCGCCTGGCGTGATGCGGGCAAGGTATGTTTGCTCAGGATACGCTCCTGCTCCGCCTGGCCGGTTTCCGTATGGCGGGGCTGATGCAGCAACTGCCGGGCGTGACGGGCTGTTTGTACCGTGTCGATAATCGGTGCGGGGTAATCGGCACCGACCTGAAAATGCGCCATTGCCTGCTCCAGGGGCGGCATTGTCCAGGGCTGGTGGATGTAGGCCTGCGGACAATTGGCCAGTTCCGGTACCCACTGCCGGATAAAAATGCCGTCGGGGTCATGCTCTTGTGACTGCTTGACGGGGTTGTAAATCCGAACCGTGTTGGTCCCCGTCATACCCGACTGCATCTGAATCTGCGCGTAGTGAATACCCGGTTCGAAATCGGTGTATAGCTGCGCCAGGTGCCAGCCGCCCGCCTGCCAGTGCTGAAACAGATGGTGGGTCAGAAAGGAGGTGAGCATGGCCCGCATCCGAAAGTTGATATAGCCCGTTGCCTGCAAGCAGCGCATGCAGGCATCGACAAGTGGGTACCCCGTTCGACCATCCCGCCAGGCGGCATAGTGCGCGGCATTGACGTTTTTCTCGATAGCGTCGAACGCCCGGTTAATGTTGGCAAACTCCATCCGGTCTTCATTCTCAAACTTCTGGATGAAGTGGCAGTGCCAGCGCAGCCGCGACGCGAAGGCTGTCAACTGCCGACCAATACCGGGCAGGGGTGGGTACTGGGCATATCCATGCTGGGCGACTCCACGCTGGGCATATCCATGCTGGGCCTGATAAGCCTGCCGGATACTTAGGCAACCCCAGGCCAGGTACGGCGACAGGCGGCTGCAACCCCGGCGACTTTCAAGGGGCTTGGAGATCGACTGCGCGTACAGGGCAATGCGTTCGTTCAGGAAACTGGTCAGGTAACGGTGTGCATTGCGTTCGCCACCGGGTTGAAAGAACGGGTTTGGTTGTTGCCAGTCGGTGGGTAGATCAGGGCCGCGTTCGCGGTCGTACCAGTCCGTGTCGATGGGGGCGGGATACCAGTTCGTCAGGTCGGGCTGTTGCTGGGGAGCCTGCATGGTCTGCTGCCAGTCGGCCGTCCAGGTGTCCCGATTTTGCAGCCCCCGAATCACCCCATTGCTTTGAAACTCCTGCCAGTCGATACCCCGTTGCTGACAGAATCGGGTCACGGCTTTGTCGCGGTCGTAGGTTAGCCGAATGCCGGTTTCTTCGTGCGAATAGAGCGTACGAATGGTAAACTGCGTGTGCAGCGCCGTCAGTACGTCGATGACTTCGCGCTGAAAAATCCAGATAACCGGGGCTCCGGTCGGCGGGACCAGAACGGGCTCATCGTCGAAGCTGAACGGTAGCCATTCGTGGACCAGGGCTTCAATAGCTGGTTTGGGGGGAATGCTGGCAAGCTGCTGATTCAGGTCGACCAGCGACTCATACACGAAACGCCAGTGCCGGGTATCGTAGTTCGGATCGGCAATCAGTGATGGTTCGAAGCAGTAGATCAACAGCAACGGGCGCGCCGGTGCAGTCCGCCCGGCCGTTATAGCCGCCTGGAGGGGTGCATGATCCCGCAAGCGCAGATCGCGTTTAAACCACAGTATATCCAGACCGAGTTCGTTTGCCATAGAACCGATAAACTGGTTGTGGAGGCAAATGGATTTGAGCACCAGGGCAAAAAATAGGTCAACACAGCGTCACGAAGAACGCAGAGACGAGTTAGTGGCAATTCGTTAGTTATCAGTTGATTGGAAAATCTGTGTTCTCTGTGACTCTGTGTTGAGTTCTTTTTTATCGGCAACAACGCTGCGGTAAAGTCGGCACTACGAATCGACCAGCCACCAAACGCAAACGGCCCGAATCTCCATGATTCGGGCCGTTTGCACTCGTTAATTCAAAATCAACCGAAGGCGTTGATGTGCTTCTGGAAGATCGCTTCGAATTTGCTGGCAGCGGCCGTTTGCTTGGCTTCCTTACAGGCTTCGATAATCGTTTGCAGCGTGTACAGTTCCGAGTTGGCACTGCCGAACTGATGACCACTCTTGGCGTAGGTCAGCACCTGATCGGCCCGCGTTGCCATCGTGTCGGCAATTTCCAGCGCCCGCTTTGGCTCACCCAGCTCAAACAGGAACCGGACGTAGTTCGACGAGATCTGATCGTACGGAATGCTCTTGTCCGGGATCGTCTTCAGCGAATAATTAATGACTTCCAGCGCCTTAGCTTTCTTGCCTTCCCGTAGCAACTGATCGGCCAGACGGAAGAACGCGATCCGGGCCGATATGATCGGCGTGCGGTACGTTTCATCGTAATAAACGTTCGGGTTGTCGAACTCGCGGAAGAACGACTTCTTCATCATGTTGGTGTACATAATGTCGGAGTTGACATACCCATCCGACGCACCCGGTACGCCAACCGGCATCAGGCGGTAGGCATAGCCTTCCAGCTGCATGTGGTCTTTCAGGTTCAGGTAGTTGTCGTTCGCCAGCGTGCTGGAGAAGTAGATCGGCCGTTTCCAGTTGTTGGTGGCGATCATGTCGAGCATAATCAGGTCTGGCTTGTACAGGTCCTTCTTGCCGATCGTCCATTGCAGCGTGTCACCAATCATCGGTTTCAGCATAGCCGGAACGAAATTGGCTTTGTCGACTTCGGCCTTGTTGATGGGCAGGAACAGTACCGACGAGGGTAGCACACTCGTCAGATCACCCGTCGACAGGGGTACCTGAATGGCGGGACTGTTGGTCTGCACCAGGCTGATGTACTGTTTCAGGTCGATGCCGTTTTTCACGCCCGGCACTTCGTAGAACGGAATGACGTCGTTTTTGCCTTTGTTGAAGTTGTCGAACGTCAGCGAGATTGGCAGCGCGTCCGATTCGTAGGTCTTACGCTTCATCTGCTGAATGTACCACTCCGTACCAAGCAGGCTGAGGTTACACACCCGCACGTCGCGCCGGAACCCTTCGACTTCCTGGACGTACCAGAGTGGGAACGTATCGTTGTCGCCACCGGTAAACAGAATCGCGTTGGGTGCGCAGGAGTTGAGCAGGTTTTTGGCGAAATCGACCGACTGGTAGCGGTTGTTCCGGTCGTGGTTGTCCCAGCTTTTGGCCCCCATCATCAGCGGCACCAGCAGACATAGACCCGCAACGAGTCCGTTACGGGTGGTGTCGGACTTGACGTACTGACGCAGTCCTTCGGCAATACCCATCACGCCCAGCCCCAGCCAGATCGCGAAGAAATAGAACGAACCGACGTAGATGTAATCCCGTTCGCGGGGCTCCGACGGGGGTGAGTTCAGGAACACCTGTAGTGCAATACCTGTGAAAACGAACAGCAGCAGCACGATCAGGAAGTCGCGCCGACGGCGGAAATACTGGAACACGATACCGAACAGGCCCAGCAAAAACGGCAGCATGTAGAAGTTGTCGCGCGCCTTGTTCTTGACCAGCAGGTCGGGGGCACCATCGTTTGTCGACCAGGGGAGCAGATAGCCCGCGCCCTCTTCGTCACTTTCCCGGCCGGTGAAGTTCCACATCAGGTAGCGCCACCACATATGCCCCAACTGGTAGTCGAACAGAAATTTCAGGTTGTCGCCCATCGTTGGTTTCTGCCCTTCGGCCAGGCCGAGCATCTGCCGATACAACTGTGGGTGATTCTGCTGCGAGCTGTACACGCGGGGAAACAGCATCTCATCGCCGGGGGCGTATACGTACTCCGGCTGGTAGTCGAAGATCACGTATTTATTACCTTCTTTTTTCCAGACGGGCGCGCCTTTCTTGCTGTCGATGGGTCGCGACGTAAAGACCGGACCGTAGAGCAGTGAACGGCTACCGTACTGTTCCCGGCGCAGGTACGACAGGAAGTTCAGCGCGTCGCTGGGATCGTTTTCGTTGATGGGCGGGTTGAAGTCTGCCCGGACCAGCACCTGCATGTACGAGGCATAACCGATCAGTACGAACGCCAGCGCCAGCAGCGAGGTGTTGAGCATGACGCGTTTCTGCCGTGCCGACCAGATGATACCGTACACGACGGCCCCAATAAAGATAACCGTGAAGGCAATGGTACCCGAGTTGAAGGGTAGCCCCAGCGTGTTGACGAAGAACCGTTCAACGACAAACGCCATTCCCGGCAGACCCGGAATGATCCCCGAGTTGATGATACCCAGCACCACCATCCCGATACCGAACGCGATAGTCCCGCCCCAGAACGTTGGTTTAGCCGTCTTCTTGAAGTAGTAAATCAGCGCCAGCGCAGGCAGCGTAACGAGGTTCAGCAAGTGGACACCGATTGACAGACCCGTCAGATAGGCAATGAAAATTAGCCAGCGGTTGGCCGCAGCAGGGTCTTCCACGCGTTCCCAGCGGAAAGCGGCCCACACGACAATCGCGGTAAAGAACGACGATGTGCCGTAGACTTCGGCTTCAACGGCTGAGTACCAGAAGGTGTCGGAGAAGGTATAGGCCAGTGCGCCGACGGCGCCTGAACCCAGCACCAGCAGCGTGTCGGCCGTGGTGTACTCGCTTTCGGGTTTGCCCAGCAGCTTCTGCGCGAGCATCGTAATGGTCCAGCACAGAAACAGGATTGTCGCAGCACTGGCCGTTACCGAGACCATGTTGATCCAGTAGGCCACGTTGGTCAGGTCGCCCAGCGAGAGCAGGGAGAAAATGCGGCCGGTGAGGAGGAAGAACGGGGCACCGGGTGGGTGAGGAACCTGTAGTTTGAAGGCACACGCAATGAATTCACCGCAGTCCCAGAAGCTGGCAGTCCGCTCGACAGTCATCGCAAACGTAATGAGCGCGACGACAAACGTGAACCAGCCGGTGAGGGTGTTCAGGCGTTTAAATGATTGCATAGAGGTGACGATGCTTTTGTGTAAGTAGCCTCAAAAATACGAAAAGACGGCCCTGCCGGGACAGGGTAGGCTGTTAAAGTTTGTTAAGGTTGCAACGCTTTGATACCGCTTGTAAAACCGTAAACGCGTATATTGGTCGAGGTATCTGCTCCAGTTCAGTCATGAAAATAGTGCTATTACTCGCCGTTCTGATCTGGGCGCTGCCGGAGGGCCCCGTGTGCGCCCAATGGCGTTTGCTGGTCAAAAGCCAGGACGTCTTTAAGCTGTCTGAACCAACTGCTCCCGACGCACTTGCCAACCCGATCACGCTGATCGAGCCGCGTGGCGAACTAAGCAAGTACCTGATTGTCCGGTACGCACATAGCAAACGCGCGCTGGTACGCAAGAGTAGCGTATGGGGCTTTGCCGATAGTACAAACGCCATCTGGCGGGTCTACAAAAACGATTTGTGCCGGGTAACGCGCTACAACGATACCTGGGTTGAATACGGAATTTATCGGAGTAAAAATAATCGGAACGGCCCAACGGTCTGGTACGAGCCGGGTTTCAGCCGTGGGCTGGACGGTAAAATCTGGAACCGCTGGTCGGAAGCCATGGCCGATGCACTGCCGGGGCATATCGTACGATAGTTTAGTAGAGAATATACATTCTTCGGCGCAAGTAGCTGCTTTTGTGATTTTGTAAACTGTTGGAAACTAATAGTTTAGCACTTGATTGTAAAGAAACTATGTCATCGATCCGGCGAAGTTGCGACGAACGTGAACTGGAACGTCAATTAAACGAATGGTTCTTGGAAAAGGTAGAGCAGAGCAGGCTTGTGATTCGGGCCGATGATACAACTTACGTTGACAAAGTGGGCGTTTATGTAGAGACTCTCATGCGCCGATTAGGGGACGGTGTGAAGTTCGATCAATTGGCACAGGAATACTCGGGTCTGACGAGAGACGACTGGGGGGCTTGTCTGGCGTTTGAAGCGTTACGAAGTCAGCGGATAATTTGACGCGATTTACTGAATCTTACGCACGTACCATTGACAAACATACCTGAGTTCTTAGCTGTTAGAACCCCGTCCCCGTAACATTCTGGGTAATGACCGGTTGTCCGCTTGCTGCCTGAATCCGGCAGGCACTCATCGTCACATTACGGGCGTTTTGCAGGATAAGCCCTGTTTGTGCGCTGATCTGAACCGAGGAAAACGTCAGGTTTTGCAGCAGGCTGTTGGTCAGTCCAACCAGACTGCCGGCGCTTTTTGCCCCGGTCGCCGTCAGCTGACTAATCGTAACGTTGCCAATGGCGGGGATATCCGTTGGGTAGTTGTCGTTGGCGTTTAACGCATACGCCAGGTCGATAACCAACGGACTGGTCACGTCGGTCATCGTGATCTTGCTGTACGCCAGATTCTGAACAGACCCGCCGAGTCCGGTTTGGGACTTGATCCGAATGCCGTTGGTCGTACCGGTAAACGTGCAGTTGCTTACCGCCACGTCGGCCACCCCGCTTGACGTTTCGCTACCCACTGATAGGCCATGCCCGTGCAGAAACCGGCAGTTGCTGATCTGAATATCCCGGCAGGACTGTACGAGTTGCCCGTTGCTGCGTCCGCCTTTGATGGCGATGTTATCGTCGCCGGTGTCGATGGTGCAGTTGTCAATAACGACGTGCGTACAGTTGGCTGGGTCGATGCCGTCGGTATTGGGTGAAGTCGCGGGGGCGGTGATCGTCAGGTTTTTGAGGGTGACGTTCTGGCACAAGTAGGGGACAAGGTGAAACGAGGGCGAGTTGGTCAACGTCAGCCCGTCGACGGTGAGATCGGTCGAGCGGGTGATGTAAATCAGGCGTGGGCGATTCAGCGTCTTGCCGCTGTCCAGATAGCGCTGCCACCAGACGGCCCCGTTGCCGTCGATAGTACCCTGTCCGGTCAGGGATACGTTCGTCAGCGAGTCGCCATTGATCAGGTTGCTAAACTTACCGCTGTAGTCGGCCGCGTCGGTGCTGGCCAGCAGCGTGGCCCCGGCCGATAGCTGAAGCGTAACCCGGCTGCGAAGCGTGATCGGGCTGATGAGGTACGTACCAGCGGGTATGATTAGCGTACCGCCCCCGGCCGCTCCGCAGGAGTCGATAGCCCGTTGCAGCGGCTTCGTCTGATTGGTAGTGCCGTCGCCGATCAGCGTCAGCGTACCCGCCGGTGGGGCAGGGGTGACGGTCGACGTAGCCGGTCGGCAAGCCACAGTGGTAAGTAGAAAGACCAGCGCAGGTAGTACACGTTTGTAGCCTGAGTGTCGGCCGTTGGCGAGTGGAATCAGCATGTAGATAGATCGAAAATACAACGCGGCAAAGTATTGTCTACGGCTGTTCATCGAATGAACTGTCGATTAAATCATCCCGACAGTATCATAACGGCGACGGGCCGGCTGCTCCAGCCGGCCCGTCAGAATCAACGTATTTCGCCCCGTGCGGCCTTGAGCGTATTCTGCATCGGGGGGCCGATTGTCGTCAGGCCGCGCGTTGCCAGTCGTACACCTTTGCCTGAACGATTCTATCCGGCTTCTGGGTCGACATAGCGATTTGCTGGATGCGTCGGACAGTTGCCGGGGCAAACAATTGCTCCCCTGTAACCCGATTCACACGAGCCGGTACGTTTTCAAAGACAAACAACGCTCCGTTTGCATTAAGGAGATACCGGGTGACGGTATCCGTAACTTCTTCGACGTAATAATCGAACGCTTTCTGACGTTTAGGTTGTTCGCTCACAGTATATGGTAAGAACAGGTGGGCTTAGCAATGTGACTATGTAGCTATTTAGCCACAGACTATCTACATGTAAAAAGGTAGCATTAAACTGTCCGATCTTAAAAGCGGAACAGGAAGCCGGTTGCCGAAGAGCAGCCCTACTGATTACCAGAAGAAAGTTTTTGCTGCATGGCTTTTACAAAGTCAATCGAAACGCCAGCTATATCGGCAATTTTATCAGCGCTAAAATCGCTTTTAGATAATAAGTTCGTAACGAACTTGATTTGTTCTTTTTCCTGAGCAACCATGTAAGCTACATCTCGCTCCTGACTTACAAATTTGCTGATGCTGTCCATAGTAAGGTCTTTCAGTTTTTTCTCTAATTTACGCAACTGTGCTAATACCCGCAATTGTCTGAAGTGCTTCTCCAATGAAAAACTACCAGTAGCTGTTACCTCGATGCGCTGAACAATTTTTTGAAGTGCTTTTTCTGGATTATCGTCTTTGAAATTAGCCAATACCCCCAGTACTACTTCCTCAGGACGTGTTGATCTCAAGAAGAGGTTATAATCCAACTCGGCAAACGAAATCAATGGAAAGTCGAATTTCATCCGCGTGCTGTTCAGTCGAGTAGCCATTTGTGGCTTAGTTGTTCCTAAGTAGATGAGGTACTGTTCAACGGGTAGAGCATACCTGCGTTCAAGCATAATGTAATATTCTGCCATGCGATAGACCATCTTAGGTTCGTCAGCAACCTGAAACTCATCTGTAGGACATACGTTTTACCTTTATCATCGGTTAGTTTCTTTAGTACGTCAGGCTTTCGCTCTTTAGTGTGCTGGATGTCGTCAGGTAACTCCTCAGATTCTATAGCCGTAATTCCGAGAATGTTTTGCATTAAACTCGGAATTACGGCTTCGATATTTTCCTTGAATATTTTATCGTATTGGCTGACTTGTCTACGCATATAGTGAAACTGCTACAGACGGTGGGACTCGCACTGAGCACCGCCGTTTAGTCAACTAGTTTAAGAGGTAGTATCAATACACTTCGCCCCGTGCGGCCTTGAGCGTATTCTGCATCAGGGAGCAGATCGTCATCAGGCCGACGCCACCGGGAACGGGTGTGATGTAGCTGGCTTTGGGTGCCACTTCGTCGAACTTAACGTCTCCTTTCAGCGAGAAGCCGCTTTTCTTGCTGGCATCGGGTACGCGCTCCAGACCTACGTCGATCACAACGGCACCAGCCTTCACCATGTCACCGGTGACAAATTCGGGCTTACCGAGGGCGGCTACCAGGATATCGGCCGTGCGGCAGATCTCGGCCAGGTTTGTCGTACGCGAGTGGGTGAGCGTTACGGTGCAGTTGCCGGGGTAGGTGTTGCGCTGCATCAGAATCGACATGGGCAGGCCCACGATCTGACTCCGGCCGACAACGACGCAGTGCTTACCACTCGTTTCGATATTGTACCGTTTCAGCATTTCGAGGACGCCCTGTGGGGTTGCCGATACGTAAGCGGGCAGACCCTTCGCCATCCGGCCGATGTTGATCGGGTGGAAACCGTCGACGTCTTTTGCCGGTGCAATGGTTTCCATGACGCGATCGGGGTTGATGTGGCCGGGGAGGGGTAACTGCACGATCAGGCCATCCATATCCGGATCGTTGTTGACATTCTGCACGGCTGCCAGTAGTTCGTCTTCGGTAACGGTTGGCTCGAACCGGATCAGCGTCGATTTCATGCCTACCTCTTCGCAGTTTTTCATCTTCGACGCGACATATGTTTCCGACGCGCCGTTGGTACCGACCAGAATGGCCACGAGGTGCGGAATTTTGCCGCCCTGCTCCCGGATCTGTGCGACCTCTGCCGCGATTTCCTGTTTGATTTGTGCCGAAAGAACCTTCCCGTCGAGGAGTTGCATAAAATCAGTTTAAAGTTTGTCGTTTGAGGTTCAAAGCTAAAAAACCTCGATCCAGGGCAAAATTACGGAAAGATCAGCCGTACTGTGTCTGCCAGTCTTTTTTCATCCGTTTGTAATCCGGGTCTTCGCGGGCCCGCAGGTAAACGCCGTAAAAAATCCGTGCCGACTCCGCCTTGACCGGGTCTTCCTCGCGGGGCAACTGATCGCGACCGTGAGCACCCGAGCGGCCTTTTTGATCGTCGGGGACGGGGCCGTCGTATTTTTGGCCGGTTCGGTGATTGGCGTAACGCCTTGCTCGGGTAAAGCCCATTTGCAAAAACTTGCGAGCCATGTCCATACCGACGAAGTCCCCCTGCTCTTTGTACTCCAGAAATAGCTGGTAAATTTTCTCCGACGATTCGCGGGCAATGTCGGGCGTCCGGAAACGCCAGTGCGGAACGATTTCGGACTTATATGGCTGAACAAGTAAAACGCCCTGCTCGCCTTTCCCGACGCGGTACAGTTCGGGTTGCTCCCGCAGATTTAACATGCGGTAGTCAAGGGTGTAGTCGAAGGGGGTTGGCATACGGGAATCGGGTCGAGGTGATTGTACGTACTAAACTGACGGCGCTGAATGTGGTTAATCAGTACGGTACCAAACAAGGCCGTCGCTGGCCGATACCCCGATCAAGTCCCAATCTGTATTCCGAATGATCCGTTCTGTACTCGTCTTAAGTGGCTGTTTGCTAAGTCTGTTTGGCGTGCCTGAACAGGGAATGGCGCAGGGGTCGGCGGATAGCAGCAAAAACGAACGACCCCAAAAAGCCCGCTTCATTGCCGAACTCGATCAGCGATTTTTCTATTTTAAAGACCGTCGGCAACCTTTATTTTCCAATTCGACGAATGTATGGGGTGGCCGGGCCGGGTTTCTATTGCCGAGTAATATCAAAGTCGGCGCTGGCTATTATTTTTCCAACCATGACGTTGACGAGCCCTGGGACGGCCTTCAATCCATTCGCCGACGCTTTCATTACGGAACGGCGTATGTTGAGCCGTATTTCTATCGGCGAAAATACTGGGAGCTGAGTGCCCCGATCGAAGTCGGTATCGGCTCCGTGACCTATCAGTTTTTCGGAGAAGATGATACCCCGACACGAACGGCGCGGACGACTATCGTACCGCTCAGCGTAGGCGTATCGGTGTCGCTGAAGTCGCCGGCTTTTTTCGGATTCAAGCCCCTGCGCTGGTTTGGCGTAAATTTGATCACGGGTTATCGCTACACCCTGTATGACGAAGCCCCGACACAACTTACGACCCTGAACGGGCTGTATTATTCGATAAGTCCTGCTATTTTTCTGGATCGTATCTACGCTGACTATGAGATCTGGCGTAAGAAACAACGCCAGAAAAAAGCCAAACGAGCAAACTGACAATGAGTGAACAAGTAAACAATCCGCTGCACGGTAAAACGCTGGAGGCCATATTGACCGAACTGGTCGAGCAGTATGGCTGGGCTGAACTGAGTAAGCGTATCGCCATCAACTGCTTCAAAAACGATCCCAGCATTAAATCGAGTCTGGTATTTCTGCGCCGGACCCCCTGGGCCCGGCAGCAGGTCGAAACGCTGTACGTAAAAAGCCGGAAAAGCTAGGGGGCCAGCCACACCATTTTCGATACGGGTTCGTACTGGAAGCGGGCGCGGGTTTGCCCCTGTTTGCTCAGTTTCAGATATTCCATGCACAACACCCGGCATTCGATGGCGGCAAAATTCAGCCGGGCCGCTGCTCGGTCGTCGGCGTTGATGTCGCCTTCGTTGATATGGTCGGGGAAGCCGGGGTAAGGATGCTCCTGCACGCTGCCGGGCATAGGCTCCGACAGATACAGACGGACGCTACCATCGTGTACCTTCTGCCACTGTTCGTCCGCCAGATAGTCGTCGGTGTGCAGGCGGGTTTCAACGGTTAGCCGAAACTGGGTTTGTTCCTGCTCATTCCAGAACAGGAGCATCGCCTGCGGAAACTCTTCGAGTTGCAACACTTTCTCCGTGCGGGCATCCGTGTGAAACCAGACGTATTTGTGCGCGACATCAACGTCACGTAATACCACGATACGGGCGTCGGCACCCCGGTTCGTACAGGTGGCAACGGTCATGTTGCGAAACGCAGCTGTGGCCGAATCGTGGGTGTGAATGCTTTGATCGAGTTGTTGCCAGCAGGTTTTTTCCAGTTCAGACAGACTCGGTGTAGTGACGTTGGTAGGCGTCGAATGGGTAGATGACATGAGGGGACGGGTTTGTGACCGACGCTGCCATAACCGCCCGTCTGTTTTGTTTGTTTACCCTGTGACAACCCGAAACCTGTATGTGCTTTCATAAATCACTGGCCGTCACGGCACCGGAACTGGAAGAGCGGTTTAGCGCCACCGTCCCGGAATCGGCCGATTTCAAACCCGTCTACCATACCAACGCCTATCAGTTACCGCACTGGCCCATTCTGACTCATCAGCACCCTGATCGATTCGAGATGATGCGCTGGGGACTGGTTCCGCATTGGGCGAAAACCAGCGATAGTGCAGCTGAACTGCGGGCCGTGACGATCAATGCCCGCTCCGAGACGATCTACGAAAAGCCCTCGTTCCGGTCGGCTGCGCGGGCTGGTAACCGCTGCCTGATTCCCGTAACGGGTTTTTTTGAATGGCATACTGAAGGACGGGCAAAATACCCGTTTTATATTACCCCCACTGATCGGAAAATCATTTCAATTGCGGGGCTATGGGACGAGTGGGCCGACCCTGATACGGGTGAAGTAACCCGAACTTATACACTGTTGACGACCGATGCCAACCCGCTGCTGGCCGCCATTCACAACAGTAAAAAGCGAATGCCCTGTCTGCTGACGCCCGGCGATGAGCAGAAGTGGCTGCACGACGGACTGACCGAGAAGCAGGCACTGACCCTACTGGCGGATCAGTATACCGACACGAAGCTGCACAGCTACAGCATCAGCAAACGCATTACCTCGCGCTCCGAACCCACCGATGTGCCGGCTGTGCTGGAACCGTACACTTATCCTGAACTGGCTAGGCAAGCCAATCTGTTTGCGTAACCCGCGTTGTCCGTTCGTCCGGGTCTGTTTCCGCTTGTGTAGTATTCAAGCCGGAACGCCGATTTAAGCGACCTTTGAGGTCGCTTTGCTGTCATTTTTCAGACATGACCTCCATGTATGTCTTTTTGACAGGCAACGATACAACCGCTATCAACGCAATGAAACACGTTTTACCGCTCCTGCTTACGGGAGTTTGTCTGGCCGTCGGGGCGCAGGCGCAACAACCCACAACCGCCAGTCCGGCACCGGCTACCAGCACGGCTCCCCGCAGCACTGCCCGCCTGACCGGCACCATCGTCGATTCTACGTCGGGAAAACCCGTTGAATTTGCCAGTATCGCGCTGATCGATCCGCAGACGAAGAAGCCGCTCGATGGGACGGTGGCCAACGAAAAGGGCCAGTTTACGATTGAAAAGTTACCCTCGGGACCGTTCAACCTGCTGATTTCGTTTGTCGGCTATCGCAACAAAACCATCGCCAATGTCCGGGCCGACCGCCAGGGCGACACGAACCTGGGCCTGATCCGGCTGATGGCTGATGTGCGTACGCTGAAGGAAGTCAACGTCGTCGGGCAGGCCGCTATCGTCGAAGAAAAAGTCGATCGGATTGTTTACAACGCTGACCGGGACATTACGAACAAGGGGGGCGATGCCAGCGACGTGATGCGTAAGGTGCCTCTGCTGACGGTCGACATGGATGGAAACGTCAGTCTGCGTGGCAGCAGCAACGTGCGGGTGCTGATTAACAACAAGCCCAGCACCATCGTTGCCAGCAGTGTCGCCGACGCGTTGAAGCAGATCCCTGCCGATATGATCAAAACCGTTGAGGTGATTACCAGCCCGTCGGCAAAATATGATGCTGAAGGCTCGGCCGGGATTATCAACATCGTCACCAAAAAATCGAACCTGGCCGGGTTTACACTCAATCTCGATTCGGGCGTGGGCAACCGGGGCGCTAACCTGGGGCTGAACGGTAACCTCAGAACGGGGAAAATGGGCTTCAGCCTGAGTGGTTTCGGCCGGGGTAATTACAACGTGCGGGGCAAGTTCGACAATAGGCAGCAGACGTTCGGCACCAACGGCACCACGACGCAGCAGACCGCCGATACGCGTAACAACGGTCTGTTCGGGCAATACACGCTGGGCTGGGATTACGACATCAGCAAGACCAGCGCCATTACGGCCAGCCTGCGCTACGGTGCCCGTAACAACTACCAGTACCAGGACAATTTCATCACGCGTACGGTCAGTAGTCAGGGGTATTTCCCATCGCTCAATTCCCGCAACGTACTGACGTCCGATCTGTCGGGTACGGTCGACGCGAACCTCGATTACACGAAGACATACAACCGTAGCGACGGCCGACCCCAACAGGAATTCAGTACGTCGGTGCAGTACAGCCGGAACAACCGCACCAACGACTTTACGGCCGACATTCTGAATCCGTCCGACAACTTCGGCAGCATTGCCGCCCGGCAGCAGAATCTTAACCAGAGCCACAACCAGGAGACAACCATCCGGGCCGATTACCAGACCCCGATCGGTACCAATCAACTGCTGGAGTTCGGCGGGAAAGGTATCTTCCGGCAGGTCGAAAGTGCGTACCAGTATAACCTGGCTACGGGACCGACGGGTGGTTTCGTCACCGATCTAAGCCGCCCGGCCAACACGCTGAACTACGATCAGAACATTGCCGCCGGCTACGTGTCGTACACGCTGACGACCAAAAACAAGTACACGATCAAAGCCGGTACACGCTACGAATACACGACCATCCGGGCGTTCTTCGACCAGTCGCAGGGGGGGGAACAGGCCGGCCAGCAACTGCCTATCCCTGACTACGGGAATCTGGTACCCAGCATCAACATATCGAAGCAGCTGAAAGGGGGTAAAACGATCAAACTGGCGTATAACCGCCGGTTGCAGCGGCCGGGTATTCAGTTTCTGAACCCCAACCCCAACGCGTCGAACCCGCTGAACATCGTGCAGGGCAACCCGCTGCTGTCGCCCGAACTGACCGATAATTTCGAACTGGGTAGCAGCACCTACATCAAGTCGGTGTACATCAACGCAACCCTGTTCGCCCGTACGACCAACAACTCGATCACGAGCGTACGGGATACCAATATTACGGCCATCGGTACCGTCGTTAGCCCGGCTCTCGGGCAGGCGCTGCGGACAACGTATTTCAACATTGGTAAGGAAGACGCCTACGGGATTAACCTGTTCGGTAACGCGACCCTGTTTTCGAAATGGCAGATCGGCGGTGGCGTCGACGCCTACTATTCGTACCTGACTAACAACAGTGCGAACGACGTCTACCGGGCTACCAACTCCGGCTTTGTCATCTCCGGCCGGCTGTTTACCAACCTGACGCTGAAGAACGGCTGGGGTGTACAGGGCTTTGCTTTCGCACGGGGCAAGCAGGTGCAGTTGCAGGGGTATCAGGGGGGCTTCGGCTTTTACAGCCTGGGCGTGAAGAAAGACCTGAAAAACAAGCGGGCGAGCTTCGGCATTGCTGGCGAAAACTTCTTCAACTACCCACTCAACATCCGGTCGGAGTCGAGTTCGGTGCTGTTTGCCCAACAGAGCGTAACGAGCCTGTACAACGCTGGTATCCGGGTTAACTTCAGCTACAAGTTCGGCAAACTCAGCTTCGACCAGCAGCCGCAACGGCAGCGCAACCGGGGCGGTAACGACGACCTGAAGGACGAAGGTGGTAACGACGCCAACGGTGGTGGCGGAGGGCAGCCGGCACCCGCTGGTGGTGGAAGCCGTCCGGCAGGAGGTGCTCGACCGAAGTAGGGTGTAGCCCGGACCTGGAGGTCCAGGCTACACATTCAAACGAAGAGCCCCGGACCTGTGCTGGTCCGGGGCTCTTCGTTTGATACAGAAAACTGTAAACCGAATACCGAAAACCGTATGCCGTTTTACAGCATCGACGCGCCGAATACGCCGGCGCTGTCGCCAAGTTTCGGTTTCAGGAAACGGGTGTTTACTTCGCCACTGTTGAAGATGTATTTCTTGATACGCTCGACGCCTTCGGTATACAGCAGGTCGATGTTGCCAAGTCCACCCCCCAGCACGATCGCGTCGGGGTCGAGGACGTTGATGATCATAGACATCGACTTGGCGAAATATTCCAGCAGCCGGTTGACGGTCTGACTGGCGAACAGATCGGAACCGGTATGGTAGCGCTCCATGATTTCGGGCAGCAGTCGCTCGACGCCACTGATCTGATGGTAGTACCGTTGCAGCGCCGGGCCCGAAATAACCTGTTCGACACAACCGCGCTTGCCACAGTAGCAGGGGTAACCGTTTTCTTCGATGACGTTGTGGCCCCACTCGCCCCCGATGCCTTGCAGGCCATTGAGCACAACGGGTTGCCCATCGCGCCCGCGTACGACGATACCACCACCTACGCCCGTACCCATGATGACACCGAATATGGTTTCGTAATCGGGTACGACGTCGGGAACGATGCCCATGGTGGCTTCAGACAGCACAAAACAGTTGGCGTCGTTCGCTACTTCGACCGGTATGCCCAGCAGTCTGGCAAGGTCCTGCTTCATCGGCTTGCCATTCAGTACGGTCGTATTGCAATTTTTCATCGTCTTCCGAACCGGGTCGAACGTGCCGGGCGTACCGAAGCCGATGCGGTCTGGTTGCAGACCCGTTTCGGCTTTTACCTGCTCGATCAGCGTTTTTGCCTGATTCAGAATATGGTCGTAGCCCTTGCTGGCTTCGGTGTCGATGCGTTTGCGAATAACTACACTATCGAGTGAGGGAAGTGTGCCGGTTTCGGTTTGGAGAACGGCACACTCAATTTTGGTGCCGCCCAGATCAATGCCCCAGTAAGACTGCATAAACGGGAATGGGTAGTAAGGGACCACGAAGTACGATTTAATTAACCAATGAACGTACTTTTGCGGCCATAAATAATTGATTTTTCATTTAAAATGTACTCGTGAGTATGCTTACCCCCGGCCAGCCCGCTCCGTCATTTTCACTCTACAATACCGAAAAACAGCTGGTTTCGCTCGGTGATTTCGCCGGTAAAAACCTGATTATGTTGTTCTTTCCGATGGCATTTACCAGTACCTGCACGGCCGAACTATGCCAGATGCGCGACGATATTGCTACTTACGCTGGAATGAACGCCGAAGTCGTGGGCATTTCGGTCGACTCGCCCTATACACTGGCTAAGTTTCGTGATGAGCAGCGCCTGCCGTTCGATCTGCTGTCGGACTTCAACAAGGAGGCATCACGGGCTTACGACACGATCTACGAAACCTACGCGCTCGGTCTGAAGGGGGTTAGCAAGCGGTCGGCATTTGTTATCGACGGGCAGGGAATCGTTCGCTACGCTGAAGTGCTCGACAACGCAAAAGACGTCCCCAACTTCACCAATATCCAGACGACATTAAACACATTGATTGAGTGATAGAATGATTGAATGATTGAATAAGCTGGCGCATCCAGTATTCAATCATTCAATCATTCTATCATTCTATCACTCAACCACTCAACCACTCAACCTTTGGCCTGGTATCACGATTTTTTTCATGGGTTGCCGCAACTGGCCTGGAAAGCCGCGCAAACCGACGAGCAGACACAGCTCGACCTGGAGCTTATTGTCGAGACGCTTGATTTTGGCCCCGGCGACCGGCTGCTCGACGTATTCTGTGGCTATGGCCGTCATGCCCTGCCACTGGCGCGAATGGGCGCGCACCTGACAGGCATCGACATCGCACCCGACTATATTGCAGAACTACAAAGCGCGGCCCGGCAGCAAAAACTGCCCGTCGTTGCGGTAGAAGGCGATGTACTGACGGTGCCGCTCACCGATATTCAGGCAGGCGCAGGCCCGGCCGGACAGTTCGACGCGGCTTACTGTCTGGGCAACAGCTTCAGCTTTTTCCCCCGTCCTGATCTGCAAAATTTTCTGGGCCGACTGGCGACGGTACTGCGACCCGGTGGCCGGTTGCTGGTGCACTCGCAGATGGTGGCCGAGTCAGTACTGCCAGACTATCAGCCGCGCAACTGGCAACCCATCGAACTGGCCGACGGGTCGACGCTACTGTTTATGGTGGAGAATACGTATCATCCGCTCGATGGCCGTATCGACTCGCAGTTGACTTATGTGTACGGCACCGAAACCCAGGTCCGGACCGCGCAGCACTATGTCTACACCCTGGCGGATTTAAGTCAGCTATTCAATGCGGCCGGTCTGCCACTGATCGACGCATTCGGCACCGAGCAGGGCGACCCGTACACGGTTGGTGATGCAGATGCCTGGCTGCTTGCCGAGAAAGTAGCGGATTAACCGGGGTAAGCGGTTATTGTCATCTTCACCCAACTCATGTGTACCGATTTATGGTGGCAAGTGTAGCCGTGGTTTAACTTTTCGTAGAAAGTGGGAACGTACGTAGGTATTGGTTTCGTAAATGCGTAGTTTTCAGGCACATTAACACCGTTAACCGTACACGGAAAACCTACTGATATGGAAACTCTGGAACGTAAACCGCGCTCGCATGAGCATGTCAGGGCGGGAATTATCAGCACGGCGAGGAAAATAGCGCGTCAGGAAGGCTGGCAGGCGGTATCGATTCGCAAGATTGCCGACGCAATCGAATACAGCGCGCCTGTCGTGTACGAGTATTTCGATGGTAAAGAGGTGCTGCTCAATGCCATTCGCGACGAAGGGTTTACGTACCTGAACGAGCAGTATCACCGAATTATGAAGCTGTATCGGGACCCGGAAAAGCGGCTCTACGAAATCTCGCTCATTCAGTGGGATTTTGCCCTGCATCAGCCCGAACTATACCAGGTGATGTATAACCTGGAGGGCGCGTACTGTTCGGTACCCGTTTACCAGTCGGATGCGCTACAGGCCGTCAGTGATACGATTTGCGAGATTATCTTTTCCTTTATTCCCAAGGCGAAAGAGAGCATCCGCCGGCTGTATTTCGAATGGTGGGCGTTGTCGCACGGGATGATCGCGCTGGCAATGACCATGCAGGATGTGCAACCGCTGGAACAGTCCGAACAAACCTACCGCGAGTCGATGCGGCAGTTCGTGCGTCGTCTTCGCTAAGGTGTCACTTTTTTTCAAAACAGTTTACTCGTAATGTTGGTAGTAAAACAGCGACGGCCACTTTGGTCGTCGCTGTTTTTTTTGTGTCATGCAACAGTCAACGGATGCCAGCGCGGTTCATCTGGTCAATGACGATCTCTTATTTATGCGTTGGGTATATGATTTACCAACCTGGCTGTTTGGATTGCTTACAGTAGGCATTTTTGTTGTTCTGGCCTTGATCGGCCTGCGTCTTACCCACAACCGATTAAGCCATAGTTCGATGGCTACGCTGATCGACAACGGAACGGTGGGCTGGTTCTTTTCCGGCGTTTCGTTGCTATATGGTCTGCTGCTGGGCTTGCTGACGGTGGCTACCTGGACCAGCTTCACGCAGGCGAGCAGCCTGGCGTCGCAGGAAGCCTCGATCATTGCGGTACTCTACCGCGATCTGTCGGGTTATCCGCAGCCGGAGCGTCAGGCACTACAGGGCGATATCAAGCAGTACACAACGTTTATCATCGAGAAAGCCTGGCCTGCGCAGAAGAAGGGCTACATCTACGAAACTGACTTGCTGACGCACTTTCAGGCCAAGCTGTTGCCGTTTGAACCGCGTACGAACGCGCAACAGACATTACACGGCGAAACGATAGCCACGTTCAACCGGCTGGTCGAAACCCGGCGGCTACGTATCGAATCGGTGAAGGGCAGCGTACCCAGCGTATTGTGGAGCGTCGTATTACTGGGAGCTATAGCAACGATCGTTTTCTCGTATCTGTTCGTCGTTGGCAGTTACCGGCTTCACGCCATACTGACCGGAATCCTGGCCGGTATGGTGGGCCTGCTGGTTTTTCTCATCGCTGCGCTCGACCATCCCTACTGGGGCGAAGTCAGCGTCTCGACCGATGCCTACCAACTAGTACTCGACCGAGTGATCAACAACAAGCTGTATCTTCGGCCCGTCGAATGAGTCAGTTTGGCTGGGTTTGGGTCACCCAGGTCGCCCGCTTATTAGTGCATCGGCAGCATCTTGATTTTTCCCCCGGTTACGTCGTCGACGCTGTGCTGAATGATGAAGGCTTTCTCGTCGATACCATACACGAGCGTCCGTAGTCGACTGATTTCCAGTCGGGTCAAGACGACGTACAGGACGCAGGTTTCCTGGGCACTCGGTCCTTTCTTCCCGTATCCCTGCTGGCCGGTCAGCACCGTCAGTCCCCAGCCATTGTCAATGATTTGTCGCTGAACAGCTTCGTGTTCCGCAGATACGATCAGTACGGCCGTGTATTCTTCCACCCCGTGCAGAATAAAATCGATGGTTTTCGACGCTGCGAAGTACGTAATCATCGAATACAGTGCCAGATTGATGCTCAGGAAAAACGCTGCGGCACCGAAAATCAACACGTTCATCACCAGAATCACGTCGCTGACTTTCAGGATGGGGCGGCTGCGGCTGATAAGCAGGGCGGCAATCTCAGTGCCGTCCAGCACGGCCCCCCCGCGAATCGCCATGCCGATACCAGCCCCGATGAAAAAACCACCGAAGACCGAAGTCAGCAGTAAGTCGCGGGTTACGTCAGGATAAGGAATGACGAGTAATGACAGCGACAGTCCGGCAATGGCCAGTGTGCTGCGTATGGCAAATAGCCGCCCGAATCGTCGGTACCCCAGTGCAATGAAGGGTAAGTTGATGATCAGTAGCAGGATGGCGAGCGGAATGTGTAATAGCTGGGCGAGTAGCATCGAAATGCCCGTGACGCCCCCATCGATGAAGTGACTCGACAACAGAAAGCCTTTCAGCCCCATGCCGGCACTGAGTACACCGGCAACGATGAAAAGGGTGTCTTTAACGAGTCGAAAGGCTGCACTGTTTTTAGACATAGAGAGGAAGGGTAATCGTTAATGCACAGTATACAATTTTTCGCGGTCCTGTTCAAACGGGACCGCGAACAAAACAATGGGCTAGTACAGGCCGTCGACCGACAGGTACCGCTCGCCCGTGTCGTAGCAGAAGGTCAGAATGCGGCTGCCAAGGCGGAACTGCGACAGCTTTTTAGCCACGGCCGCCAGCGACGCGCCCGACGATATGCCGACGAAAATACCTTCTTCGCGCGCTGCGCGTCCGGCCCAGGTGAAGGCTTCCTCTTTGCTGACACTGATGGTTCCGTCGATGGTGTCGGTGTGCAGGTTTTTCGGAATGAAGCCGGCACCGATCCCCTGGATGGGGTGTGGGCCGGGCATCCCGCCACTGATGACGGGCGACAGTTCCGGCTCGACGGCAAAGGTGTGCATGCTGGGAAAATGCTCTTTCAACACTTCCGACACGCCCGTGATATGGCCACCCGTTCCGACACCGGTAATGAGGGCGTCGAAACCCTGTGGGAAGTCAGCCAGAATCTCGCGGGCGGTTGTTGCCCGGTGAACTGCGATATTGGCCGCATTGTCGAACTGCTGTGGCATCCACGCGTTTGACGTTGCAGCCAGTAACGCATGCGCCCGCTCGATGGCTCCCTTCATACCCTGTTCGCGGGGGCTGAGGTCGAACTGCGCACCATAGGCCGCCATGATCTTACGTCGTTCGATACTCATCGACTCCGGCATGACCAGAATCAGTTTATAGCCTTTGACGGCTGCGACCATCGCCAGACCAATGCCGGTGTTGCCCGACGTTGGTTCGATGATCGTACTACCCGGCTTCAGCAAGCCCTTTGCTTCGGCATCTTCGATCATTGCCAGGGCAATGCGGTCTTTGATGCTGGCACCGGGATTGGCCCGTTCCAGCTTCATCCAGACGTCGTGATTGGGAAATAATCGGCTTAGCCGTACATGGGGCGTCTGCCCGATTGTGTCGAGGATACTGTTTACTTTCATAAGAATGTCGGTCTACGGTTTTCAGTGTGCGGTTTACGGCGGCCACGCGGTGGTCGCCACCGTGGCGCGGTCCGTCGCAAGGTGGTTGGCACATAACTAATTGCTGTTCGGTAGCCACCGTAAACGGAAAACCGAATACCGTAAACCAGCGAAGCTAAATAACAAAATTGATCGGTTCGGGGGAGTCCAGCGACTTGAGCCGAATGTCGGTCTGATGCTGGTGAAAAACCAGCGAATGAGGTTCTACGCTCTGGGTTAGCCAAACGTTACCGCCGATGATCGAATCGTGGCCGACGATGGTGTAGCCGCCCAGAATAGTCGCGTTGGCGTAAATCACCACGTTGTTTTCAATCGTCGGATGCCGCTTTTTCTGCGCCATCGACTTGGCCACATAGGTAGCGCCCAGCGTCACACCCTGATAAATCTTGACATTGTCGCCAATAACCGTCGTTTCGCCGATAACGACCCCCGTGCCGTGGTCGATAAAAAACGACCGGCCAATTTGCGCGCCGGGGTGGATGTCGATGCCCGTCTGACCGTGCGCGTATTCGGTAAGCATACGCGGCAACAGTGGTACGTTCAGTCGTAGCAGCTCGTGCGCAATCCGATAGACGGCAATGGCGTAGAAGCCGGGATAAACAGCCACTACTTCTTCGACGCCAACGGCTGCCGGGTCGTTGTCGGCAATGGCGTGGGCATCAAACAGCAGGTTGTCGTAGATGGCGGGTAGCTTATCGAATAACTGTGCAGTCAGCGATTCCGGCGTGTTGGGCAAGTGGTTCGCCAACGGGCATAGCAGATTGACGAGCTGGTCGTTGAGCGATTGATAGGATTCCTCGATGTGCTGTGACAGTGCCTGACAGTCCTGCGTGACGGGAAACAGCAGGCGCATCAGTTGGTCGATAAACTGACCGGCAGCCGGCCGGGAAGGGAGTTTGTAGCGGTATTGAGAACGCTGAGCCAGTAAATGATCGAGGAAAGGGGCGTTGGCAACCGTCATGTCTGAATCCGGAAGAGCTAAGATGAATAGTGGAAAACCTACCCCGCCCTGAGGAACGCAACCAACACCGGAGAAGGGTGCTGCTGCGTCTACCGGGCGGTCGAGCCGGTAATTGTCATGCTTTTTCAACTCTATATGCCCACGTTAAGTTCGGCCCCCCAGTTTGGCTTTGGCTTTGCAAGTGTTACGACAACTCATCGTTATCGATCATGTTTAGTAAAGCAATTACCTCCCTAGTAGTTTGTTTATTGGCCACCGCCGGCTTTGCCTGGTTGGCGAATAAATTTATCAGTCCAGCCGAAGCGACCGGCTCGGAGCAGGTCGAGCAGGCATCCCTGCTGCCTTCATTTAGAAAAGAAAGTGCGCCCTCCGCCATAAAAGCCGTTGACGCTTATCCGAAACTCACGTTCGACGCACCTGTTGAATATACGTACGCGCAGGATGGTACCAACCGGGTGTTCGTTGTCGAACAGGCCGGTCGTATCCGTACGTTTGATAACAGCGCCAATGCAACGTCGGCACCGGTCTATCTGGACATTCGCAAAAAAGTAGCCTACGGTGGAGAGATGGGCCTGTTAGGGCTGGCGTTTCACCCGAAATTTCGCGAAAACGGCTATTTCTACGTCAACTACACGAAAAGTAACCCACGCGAAACCATCGTCAGCCGTTTTAAGGCTTCGTCGCCGTCCGCCACGAGTGTCGACCCGGCTACCGAAGTCGTGTTACTTCGTTTCAACCAACCTTACTCGAATCACAACGGGGGAAAAGTGCTGTTTGGACCCGATGGCTATCTGTACATCGCAACGGGCGATGGCGGCAGCGGGGGCGACCCGCAAAACAACGGACAGAACCGCAACAGCTGGCTGGGGAAAGTGCTGCGCATCGACGTTAACGGCACCGAAAAAGGCCACTACGGAATTCCGGCCGACAACCCATTTGCGCAGGACGGCAATGGTCGCCCGGAGGTATTTGCGTACGGACTACGGAACCCGTGGCGCATTAGCTTCGACGATCGGAACCGGCTGTGGGCGGGTGACGTCGGACAGAACGAGATCGAAGAAATCGATATTATTACGAAGGGTGGAAACTATGGCTGGCGTATCGAGGAAGGCCGTGAGCCGTACAAGGAGCCGGATGGGAAAAAGCCCGTTGATTTGATTGAACCAATCTGGCAGTACAAACATGATAATGGTAACGTGTCAGTCACGGGCGGGAATGTATATCGG
This sequence comes from Spirosoma oryzae, assembly GCF_003002825.1. Classification (GTDB taxonomy): domain Bacteria; phylum Bacteroidota; class Bacteroidia; order Cytophagales; family Spirosomataceae; genus Spirosoma; species Spirosoma oryzae. The sequence goes on from NZ_PVTE01000010.1 coordinate 44,302, forward strand.
GGGAGCGCTGTCCCGTCGCTGAAAGGCAAGTACATCTACGCTGACTACGCTAGTGGTCGTGTCTGGGCGCTGGATGCCGACGGGAAAAGAGCGACGAACAGAGAGATTATTCCCCGCGCCGGGTCGATCTCCGCATTCGGCGAGGACCAGAAAAAAGAACTCTATCTCTGCGATTTAGCTGCCGGTAAAATCCTGAAGCTATCGTCTGAACTGTGATTTATGATGATCGGTATGATTACGCTGATTGTCTTGAACTGTGATTTTTTTGATCGACATGATTGCGCTGATTGTCCTGAACTGTGATTTATTTTGATTGCGCTGATTGTCCTGAACTGTAATTTTTGTGATTGACTTGATTGCGCTGATTTCATAGAATCATAGTCTATCAGCGTAATCAGCGTGAATCACAGTTTAGACAGTCTTGAACTGTGATTTTTTTGTTATAGATGTGATACACTGTGATTGAGATCAGCGCAATCACAGTGTATCACAGTTCGGATAGCCTGATCATTGATCGGCGTTATCGTTCTGATTTCACAGAATCATAGTCTATCAACATAATCAGTACAAATCACAGTTCAAGACAGTTACAGTTACAGTTCAAGACAGTTACAGTTCAGACGACGGCCGCTCACTAGAAAATAAATGCATGATCGTGTTTACATTCGTATGTTCCTAACTAGTTGTTAGCTACATAATACCGTTCACACCATGCTTCGTAAATTGCAGTCGCTTGTCAGCGACTATTTCCGCGTTTCCTACCATGAGGGGCGCGGCATTCTTGTCCTTATCGCTTTCGTTGTTATTGCACTGCTCACGGGTGTTCTCTACAAGCGGTTCGTGCCTGTCCGACCAGTCGACACGTCCGTTACCGATCAAAAAAAACTGGATAGTCTGCTACGTCTAATGCAGGACGAGGAGGCTAATAAGCCGCAGTACGGTAAAAACGACACCCGCGACCGTACCGACGCTGAACGATTCAACGAGCCCAAACGACGAACGGGTGAGCGATTTGCCTTCAACCCAAACACAGTCAGTGTTGCCGACTGGCAGCGGCTGGGGCTTCCTCAATGGTTGGCCGAACGGATCGATAAATACCGCAGCAAGGGCGGACAGTTTCGGCAGAAAGCGGATCTGCTGAAGATTTACAATTTTCCACCGGCGTTGTATTCGGAACTGGAGCCCTACATTACGCTGCCCGCCAGCGCACCGGAAAATGGCAGGCGTCCGTTTGCCGACCGACCTGCCGCTTATAGTTATACGTCGGGGAATCGGTATCCCGAACGACCACATGTGGAACGTCCCGTCCTGCAACCGTTCGACATCAATACGGCCGATAGTAGTCAACTGGTGGCGCTCAATGGTATTGGCCCCACGTCGGCCGGCCGAATCCTGAAATTTCGAAATGCCTTGGGCGGGTTCGTATCAACGAATCAATTTGCCGATATATACGGGCTGGATTCGGTGGGGCGGGTCGAGCTGATGCGGCTGGGGCAGATTCGATCGGCTCCACGCCGTATTCCGATCAACACGGCGAGTGCAGCCGACCTCGACCGCCACCCGTTCCTCTCGCGTCGGCAGGCAGAAGTCATTGTCCGCTACCGGGAGCAACACGGGGCTTTCACCTCCGCTGAATCCCTGAAGCCGATCCGCATTCTCGATGCCCAGACGATCGAGAAAATCGCACCGTATCTGGAGTTTTAAAGAGCGAAAGAATGAAAGAGTGAAAGAGTGAAAGAGCGATTGGCTAGTCTAATCGCTCTTTCATTCTTTCGCTCTTTGAATTAGAAATTCGGCTTCAGCATGTATTTGCTGTAGAAGTCGTCGATGGCTTTCACGGCGTCTTCCGGGTTGTCGACAATTGTGATGAGCTTCATGTCTTCCGGGTTGATGTTGTGCTCCTGAGCCAGCATGACGTCAGTGATCCAGTCGATCAGCCCCTGCCAGTACGACCGGCCGACAAGCACGATCGGGAAGCGAGCGATTTTCTTGGTCTGAATGAGCGTGATGGCTTCAAACAGTTCATCGAGTGTTCCCATACCACCGGGCATCACGACGAAGCCCTGCGCGTACTTGACGAACATCACTTTACGGACAAAGAAAAAGTCGAAATTAATGCTCTTGTCGGCGTCGATGTAGATGTTGCTATGCTGCTCGAACGGAAGCTTGATATTCAGCCCGACTGACTTGCCGCCCTGCTCGTAGGCCCCTTTGTTGCCGGCTTCCATGATGCCGGGGCCACCGCCCGTTATAACACCGTAGCCGTGCCGTACCAGTTTGGCAGCAATGTCTTCGGTCATTTTGTAATACGGGTTGTCGGGCTTGGTGCGGGCCGATCCAAAAATCGACACACAGGGGCCAATCTTTGCCAATTTGTCGAAGCCCTCGACGAACTCGGCCATCACTTTGAAGATGACCCACGAGTCAGCTGTTTTGATTTCGTTCCAGTTATGGTCCTGAAACGCTTCCTTGATCCGTTGCTCGTCGGCGGTGAGTAGTAGTTCGTCGCGTTTGGGTAAATCCTGGGTTATGCGTTCTGTGCTCTGTGTTTCTGAGCGATGCACATTTTCTTTCGTTCCTTCCATACTTATTCTAAAAGGCAGTGGAGTGACTGACTGGCACGTAATCAATTGAAAACTAGTATCCTTTGCAACGTATGAGGTCTGTCTGTCAGCCATGCCAGTCAGATTTATTGCAAAGGGGATCGTAATAACGAATAATTTTGTGAAAACGTTTTGTTTTCGCGCTCTAATACGAGTCTGTTGCCCATGCCTACATCCATTGCTATCGGTGCCGATCACGCCGGATTTGCGTACAAGGAAGCCATCAAGACCTGGCTAATCGATCACGACTATACGGTAGAGGATTTCGGTACCTATTCCGCCGATTCTGCCGACTATGCTGACTTCGCGCACCCCGTTGCTACGGCGGTGGAAACCGGAACGGCGGAGCGGGGTATTTTGGTCTGCGGAAGCGGGGAGGGCGTGTCGATGACGGCCAATAAGCATCAGGGTATACGGGCGGCACTCGTCTGGCGCGCCGATCTGGCCCAGGTAACCCGGCAGCACAACGACGCCAATGTGCTATGCCTGCCCGAACGGTTCGTCGACCTTGACACCGCATTCGCCTGCGTTGAGGCTTTCCTGAACACCGAATTTGAAGGCGGTCGCCACCAACGCCGGGTCGACAAAATGAGCTGTTAGTACTGTAGAGACCGGCGCATCGGTCTCTACACTGTCCGTTACAACCGTCTGCTTTCCAGAAATGCTTCGATGCGATCCATCGCAATCGTCAGCTCATCGACGGAGGGCAGGCAGACGATGCGGAAGTGACCGTCGTTGGGAAAATTAAAGCCCGTTCCGGCGACAACCAGCACTTTCTGTTCCGTCAGTAGATCGTAAACAAACTCGTTGTCGTCGGCAATGCGGAACTGGCTCAGGTCGATTTTGGGGAAGACGTACAGGGCGCCCTTGGGTTTGACGCACGACACCCCCGGAATGGCGATCAGCCGGTTATACGCCAGCATGATCTGTTTGTGAAGCCGTCCGGCGGGCATCACCAGATCGTTGATACTCTGATACCCACCCAGGGCCGTCTGAATAGCGTACTGCGTCGGAACGTTGGCGCAGAGCCGTAGACTGGCCAGTAGCGTCAGTCCTTCGATATAGGATTTAGCCTGTTGCCGCGCCCCGCTCAGAATCAGCCAGCCGCCCCGGAAACCGGCAGCGCGGTAGTTCTTCGACAGGCCACCCATCGAAATACACAAGGTGTCGTGCACGAAACGGGCCATGTGGTGATGCGTGGCTCCGTCGTATAGAATCCGGTCGTAAATCTCGTCGGCGAAGACAATCAGCCGGTTTTGTTCGGCGATACGGGCAATGCCTTCCAATACGGCTGGTGTGTAGACGGCCCCCGTCGGGTTATTCGGGTTAATAACAACGACGGCCCGCGTACGATCCGTAATCTTGCTTTCGATATCGGCAAGATCGGGGTTCCAGTCGGCCGATTCATCGCAACGGTAATGGACGGGTTTACCACCGCAAAGCGCGACCGACGTTGTCCAGAGTGGGTAGTCGGGGGAGGGGACCAGTACTTCGTCGCCCTCGTTAATGAGCGCCTGCATCGACAGCAGAATCAGTTCGCTGACCCCATTGCCGATGTATACGTCGTTGATGGTTACGCCCGGCAGGCCCAGCGTCTGCGTATAGTGCATGACCGCTTTCCGGGCCGCGAACAGACCCCGCGAGTCGGAATAACCCTGCGCGTTGCGGATGTTCAGGATGATGTCGTGAACGATCTCGTCGGGCGCGTCGAAGCCAAACGGTGCCGGGTTGCCAATGTTCAGACTGATGATCTTGTAACCCTGACTCTCCAGCTCCAGCGCTTTCTCGTAGACCGGGCCGCGTATGTCGTATTTCAGATGCGTCAGTCGTTCACTCTTGCGTATTTCCCGGTCGGTGCGTTCCATGCCGCAAAACTACGGAAAGCCTTACTTAAACACCAGCGGCCGACCTTCCTGCGGCACGATGAACCGATTCGGCGGGATGTTGCGATTCTGTAACGCCTGCTTCAGGTCGGTCGCCGGTTCGTATAAACCATCGTCACCCTGTTGGAATGTACCGAAGTGAATGCCGACGGCCTGTGGAGTTTTCAGGTCGAGCATCGTTTGTACGGCCCCTGCCGGCGACATATGTACCGGAGCCATGAACCACTCCGGTCGGTATGAGCCGATGGGCAGCAGCGCCAGCTTGATCGTACCCGCCGGGCCGGCCTGCTCACCGATTCGCTTGTAATGCGGTCCGTAGCCACTGTCGCCACAAAAGAAGGTTGTACCAAACGAGGTATGAAGCAGGTAGCCGGCCCAGAGCGTCCGGTCGCGGTCGAACAGACCCCGGTTGCTGAAGTGCTGGGCCTGCGTGCAGGTCAGCGACAGCTTATCGTTAACACGTAGCGTGTCATTCCAGTCGAGTTCTTTGCTAATGCGTCCACCCGCTCTTTTCGGGAGGTAGGATACCCCCAATGGCGTCACGAACAGCGGATTATGCGCCTTGACCAGCTTCTTGATCGTCGGTAAGTCGAGGTGGTCGTAATGAGCATGGCTAAGCAGGACAACGTCGATCGGCGGTAACTCCTCGAATCGTAGTCCCGCCGGGCGTTTGCGTTTGATACCCAGCCAGGCTGTCGGCCCTACGCGTTCCGACCAAACGGGATCGGTCAGAATGTTCAGCCCATTGGTCTGAATCAGGAAAGTAGAGTGATTGACAAACGTCAGCACCAGACTGTCCCCTTCGACGCGGTTTTTGGGCTTGCTGCCCACATACGCGTCGGGCTGTTCGGGCCACGGTCCCTTGTCGCGGTGCAGTAACCATTCCAGCACACTCCCCGTCGACCGCTCTTTCTGACCGGGATTGATAAATTTTTTGCCATTGAAATGGTCTGTTTTGGGACCACTGTACCGAGGGGCACAACCCGGAAGCTGAACGAGTACAAGGCAGGCAAAAACTAGTAAAAAGCTGCGGGACATAGGTATATCGTGACCGAACAAGGAAATGACGTTATCACAACCGCAGATCAGGAGTCATGGTTTGTCGGGCCGGGTTCGCAAAGGGTTTGGACGTTGAATAGGCTTATCAGACTTATGTATTTGTCGTCCATCTCCGAGTGATGGATTAGCTGGGTTGGCGTAATAAATAGCTTTAGCCCGACGGATGAGCTTCAAGGCTGCATCAAGTCGTTCCTGCGGTGTTTTCGACCACCAGTATTCCTTATCGTACTTCGGAATATCGTCGGGATTACTGGCTTTGTAAATCCTGTCCATGATTGTATAACGGATTGTAAAGCTAAGTCGGGCCAGACCAACTTATCGAAAATTGATCGTTTATCAAACCATATGGTGCTACAGCTACTTATACGGGCTCGATAAACACCTGTATGGAAACGAAGGAAAAGCTTAGTCCCGACGAATTTAACAAAATCAAACAAAACATTCAGGACATCAAACTGGCGTTGCTGACCACGCAATTGCCCGATGGAAGCCTGCGCAGCCGACCCATGCTAACCCGGCAGCTCGACCCCGACGGAACGATGTGGTTTTATACCCGCGAGAACTCCGATAAGGTCGCCCAGATCCGGCAGCATCCGGCCGTTGCCCTGGGTTACGCCAGCGCGGAAAAACAGGTGACGGTCAGTACGTCGGGAACGGCAGAAGTCGTGAAAGATCAGGCGAAAGTCGATGAACTGTGGGATGAAAACGTACAGCAGTGGTTTCCCGAAGGCAAAGACGATCCGAACGTGGTTTTGCTTCGAATCACGACGCTGGCGGGCGAATGCTGGTCGAACGACTAATCAGCCCAGTAGCGTAATGAGCGCAGCTCCACCGACCATAACAAGGGCACCGAGCAGTTTGCGTAGTATATGCTGTTCCTGAAAAAAATGGTAGCCGAGCCCCACACTGACTAGTGCCGATAACTGAAACAAGGCCAGCGCATAGCCAACGGGCACTCGCGACAACACAAGATTACTGGTAAACTGTGTTAGTCCAACCATAGCACACAAGCCTAAAAACAGACGCTTATGGCTGGCTAACGTGGTCAGCTGGGATCGCCAGTTGTGGCGTATCGTCAGGGTAATCCAGCCAAGCGTAACTAGAAAACTCAACCCGCACCAGTAGAAGAAAGCGATGAACGGCGTCGAGGTGAGTATCGCTTTTTTCAGGAAAACTCCGTCAGCCGCTGAAAAAACCAATGCCATCAAACGCAATCTGACCGCCGGTTGCTGCACAACGGTCCACGACAGACGCTCCTGCCGATTGGCTACAACGACATAACTACCCACGATAAGCAGCACTACGCCGACAATGCCCCACCAACGGGGAATCTCGTGCAACACCACGACGCCCAGTAGTAAGCCAACGACTGATTTGTAAGCGTTGATGGGCCCTAAGACCGACAGATCGCCAATACGCAGCGCCCGCACAAGAAACACGTTGCCCAAAACGGCGAACAGGCTGGTCAGGACCATGTTCAGCCAGAATGACGTCGGCAGATCGATAAACCGGAGCTGCGGCCAACCTAGCAGGCAGGCTACTGTCAACAGGCCAAACGTTGCGCCGGTGACAAACAGTGGGTCGACGGCGCGGTGGGTAAGCTGTTTCTGAAAGACGTTAGCCAGTGGATTGGCGACGATCCGAATGAGAACAGCGAGACTAGTAAGCGATATAAACACAGGCTCCATCGACGCAGCTAGACAGGATTTCTCTCGACAAAGTAATTAGTTTACGCCTGATGTGAATCTTGAAAGCCAATCTCTGTCACCCGCGTCTTCCTTTGATACCCTGTGTCTGTGTCTTCACCGCCACCCATGCGTCAGCTATCCGTAACCTGCCGGGGAGGTGTCTGTGAAGACACAGACACAGATGTTGCCAACAAAAACACCGGTACGACGAGTACGCACTGGTGCCGATTTATCAGTAAGAAGCCCCGGCTCTAAGAGCCGGGGCCTGACATTAGTAATTTTTATCGTTGCTGAAGTCGAGATAGCGGCTGTTGCCCGTACCCCGGCTTTGCTTTTCGGCACCATCACGACTCGGACGTTCCGACTGAGCGGGTCGGCTGTCACGCCGATTGCTGCCCTGCGGCTGACCGCCGGAACGACTATCGCGCCGATCGTTCGACTGGCTGTTCCGGTTAGCACGCTCCGGGCGACCCTGATCTGGGCGACCCTGTTCCGAGCGACCCTGACCCGACGGCCGGTTGTTCGACTGCGCGCGTGGCCCGGCTGCGTTTCCTGACCGGTTTTCCTGTCCCCGGCTCTGTTGACCGTTGGGTCGGTTACCATTCCGAGACTGCTGCGGGCGCTGACCGCCATTTCGGCCGCCTTGTCCCCGCTGCTGTGGCGCTTTCGGCGTAACCGTCGATGCATCGATCTCCAGCACGTACGGATGATCGCCAATCACAGGAACGGTTTTGCCAATCAGCTTGTGAATATCGCGCAGGTATTCGGTTTCTTCGGCGTCGCAGAACGACAGTGCGATACCATCATGTCCCGCCCGGCCCGTCCGTCCAATGCGGTGAACGTAGGTTTCGGGAATGTTTGGCAGTTCGTAGTTGATTACGTGCGACAGTTCGTCGACGTCGATACCGCGTGCCGCAATGTCGGTAGCCACCAACACGCGGGTGTCGCGGCTTTTGAAGTTCGTCAGGGCGCGTTGCCGGGCGTTCTGCGACTTGTTGCCGTGAATGGCTTCCGCCTGAATACCGGCTTTGACCAGATCTTTTGCGACGCGGTCGGCTCCGTGCTTTGTCCGGGCAAACACCAACACCGATTTGATAGCCTGGTCGGCCAGAATGTGCGTCAGCAGTTTGCGTTTATCGTCTTTGCTGACAAAGTACATCGCCTGCTGAATCGTATCGGCGGTCGACGAAACGGGCGTTACCTCCACTTTCGCGGGGTTGTTCAGGATCGTATCCGCCAGTTTGGCTACGTCGGGTGGCATGGTGGCCGAGAAAAACAGTGACTGCCGCCGTTCCGGTAATTTGGCAATGACTCGTTTTACGTCGTGGATAAAGCCCATGTCGAGCATCCGGTCAGCCTCATCGAGAACGAAATACTGCACGTCGCGCAGGTTGACGATGCCCTGATTCATCAGGTCGAGTAACCGACCCGGTGTCGCAATCAGAATGTCGATACCCGACCGCAGCGTGTTGACCTGACTATGTTGCGAGACACCACCGAAGATGACGGTGTGTTTCATGTTTAGGTGGCGACCGTACGCGGCAAAGCTTTCGTCGATTTGAATCGCCAGCTCCCGCGTCGGGGTCAGTACCAGCGTTTTGATGCGACGCGGCCCGTTCGGTTGTTTAGCCTTGTCGGCGGCAAGCAGTTGAAGAATGGGAATGGCAAATGCGGCCGTTTTACCCGTGCCGGTCTGTGCGCAGCCGAGTAAATCCCGGCGGTTGAGCAACAGGGGGATTGCCTGCTGCTGAATGGGTGTGGGCGATGAATACCCTTCTTCGGCCAGTGCCTTCAGAATGGGATCAACAAGTGATAAGTCAGAAAATTGCATGAAAAAATTGGACGTCGGCAGGCTGGGTGACATACCCGCTTTGGGTACTAAACATCATCGGCATCCAACGTCGGGAAGATGAATTATGAGTGTATAACCCGGTGGGGGCAAAGAAAGTGCCACAATGGTCGATGACCGATTTTTGTAGAGACGCAATCCGTTGCGTCTCCCCGCCGGACGGTTAGGCTACTAAATAGCTTTTGCTGATGCTTGCTGAGACGCAACGGCTGGGTTGGACCATGGTGGTCGCCAGTGCGATCGCGTCTCTACTCGTAAATGCTGCCTGCCGTCGATTCGACCAGACCCTTGGGCATCAGCCAGGCCATGAACTTGCCCAGCTTGTTCAAAACGCCCGTGACCAGCTCAGCCTGACCCGACAGCGTTGCTGCGACAGCCTGCTGAGCGACTTCCGTTGGTGTCATGTTTACTTTCTCGGCCGCTTTACGACCTTTTTCGCCAATCTGCGCCCGGTCGACAAAGTTGGTGTCGGTGGCACCCGGACAGACACAGGTAACGCTGACGCCCGTCTTCTTTAGTTCCAGCCGCAAGCCACGGCTGAATTGCAGCACAAACGATTTGGATGCTGCATATAGACTCAGCCGGGGAATGGCCTGATAAGCGGCTGAACTACCGATATTAAGAATATACGCGCGGGACTGCTGCCTGAGCTGTGGTAAAAACAGATACGTAAGCTCGACAAGGGCGTTCATGTTGACCTGCATCATGGCGAGGTGCTCGCTTAGCGTATGCTGCTCGAACAGGCCACTCAGGCCATACCCCGCGTTGTTGACCAGTAATTGAACGGTATACTGCTTTTGCCGACACCAGTCGAATACCTGCTGGGCTGCACCAGCTTGGGCCAGATCGACCGGCAGCGTGTCCGTTTTGACGCCGTAAGTCGACGCCAGTTGCTGTGCTTCTTTCGTCAGCAGGTCAGCCGACCGGGCGACCAATAGCAGGTCGAACTTGCGCCGGGCCAGTTCGTTGGCGATGGCCAGACCGATTCCCTTGCTGGCACCGGTAATAAGGGCGTAAGGCATGGTTGAGTTGTAGGGTTGGAGAGTTGTAGCGTTATAAAGTTGCTGACGCGTCTGACCGGCTAGTGTTGCAAGGCGTTAAAAGCAAAGAGTTGCAAGGCTGTACGTTACACCGGAGGCAACTTTACAACCTTACAACTCTATGACTTTGCAACTCAATTAAATATTAACCTTCGAAATAAAGCGGTGGTAGAACGGCGTTTTGCTGTGCTCGTTTTTCGGCATGTACTTACCCGTCACAACCGGCACATACATCACCCGCCGACGGCTTGCTTCGCCGACATAAGGCGACTGCTGCGCCCGGTGCCAAAGCCGGCCATCGTGTACCGACAGGTCACCCGCATTGATGTCGAAGCCGATCTCGTTCTTGTCGGGATCATTGTCGACAAAATACTTTTTGCGGAACAGCATTTTCAGAATGCCCTGCTTGTGCGTACCCGGAATCACGCGCAGCCCACCGTTTTCGTAAGGCGTCGCGTTGAGGTGGATACCCACGTTCAGCATCGGCATGATGCGCTGACCCAGGAAGATGTCGCGCGGGCTGTCTGTGTGCCAGCCCATCTGCGAGAACTTGCTGTTGGGGGTCCGAACGTAGTGGTTCAGAATCAGCCCGTCTTTCTCGATCTCGGCGATGCGTCCTTCATAGGGTTGCAGCAGGTCAACGGCTGCCTGTAGACGGGGGTCCTGCAAAAATTCATGCAGTGCAGAACTGTGCTGCGAGAGGAAGCACATCCGCTGAATCATCGCATTGCCGTCCTCATCCTGACCAAACTTCAGCGGAACGCCATTGACTTTGTCGCGACCTTCAGCCAGCCACTCCTTTTCAATGCGCTCGGTTTCACTGATAAATAAGTTTACCGTTTCGGGGTTAATGAAATTCCGGAAAACGATCACACCGTGCTTATTGAAAAACTGACGTTGTTCAGGGGTGATCGATTCGCCCAATGTGAAGGGCGGTAAGTCAATTTTGCTCATATCGGTGGTTTACAATTCGGGGTCTCCGCGTTCGATGCCAACCGTTACTGCGCACTGCCATGCAGGCGCAGTTCAATGGTTTTATAAAGCCCCAAATCTACAAAATTTACAATTTTAGGAATACCTGGACTCAATTTAATTAATACACGTTTAACGATTTTTTTTGGTCCATAGAGCACTCATTTAGACCCGTCATACGTATAATTTACTATCAATCAACGGGTTGTTGGTGCTTTTTGGCGAAATGGTTGTTTTATACAATTTGTCCAAAATCGATGCGTAACCCGTAAATTTTCAATTGTTTTCAATCAGTCCGGTCGCGTATCCACCTGATTCCAGCCCGACAGGGCTATTTTCTTGCCCAACCAGTAGAGCGGATAGGTGAAGACAAAAGCACCGATTACGTCGATCGTATAATGCACATGCTGTACCAGCAGTAGTCCCCCAACGATCAGTGAGCCAATGAGGCCGAACAGCCGGTCGCCGGGTCGGCGCAGGCACAGAAACATCAGAAACAGCGTCGATGTGTGACCGGAGTAAAACAGATCTTTCGTGATATACGATTTGCCGTAAAACGCGTTACTGATCGGGTCGATTAGTGGGATTAACCCGACTGGCGGATTCAGCGGTACCAGGTTGATACTCAACATGCGCGACAGACTGACAATCAGATAGCCGTAAATAAACAGCATAAAAATGGCTGGGCTGCGTCGGGCGCGGATAACGAGTATGATGGCAGTGGCCCAGATCAGCAGAAAGATGGCGATCGACACGTCGTGCGGGGGCAACTGATTGAGTACCCAGTCGTTTAGTACGGGGCCGGTATGCTTTTCAATTGTTTGAAAGAAAAGCGGAAACGTCAACAAGAGCGTGATAACGCCGATGACTCCAAGAATGAATTTCCAGCGGAATATCGATGACTGCCAGGCGACTCGCCAGGCTAAATCACCCGTCGGGTCAGGTGTGAGTATGCCCATGTAATGCTAGTACAAAAGGGGCGCAAAGGTACAAACGGACGCGTGACGAAGCTAGTTAATCTACAAACGGCCGTATATCCTTATCAATGGTTGCTCGATAAAGTGTATGTGATATTTGTTGGTTAGGTATAATATAAATGTAGTAGTCGTTTTCTATTTTTGCCACACAGGTAAACGACACGATACCATGGCTAACCGCAAAAAACAGTTAATCCGGATCATCTTCGACGTTCTGGATGGCATGAACCAGCATGTTTTACTTAACGTAGACCGGTCTATGGCAGCCGCCGATCCCGACGAAGCCGTCGATATGGCCTTTGACGAAATGCAACGTCAATTCAAGCAGGATGATATCCGGCTCACGCGGGTACGTATTGGCTTTGCCGGTGCTTAAGCGGGCGTTGGTTTGAACAGCAGCAGGCTGATCGAGACAGTCCGTCAGACCATTAACAGCCGCCAGATGCCGGAGAGCAGCAGTAGTAGCAGGCCGATGGGAGTAAGCACTTTCCAGCATAGAAACATCATCTGATCGACGCGGACGCGCGGAAAAGTCCAGCGAACCCACATCTGAACCAGAACCGCCAGGAAAGCCTTGCTCAGCAGCCAGAAAGCACCCGTGACATTGCCCCAAACGGTACCGGGTGCACCGCTTGTCCAGTCGGCCAGCCGAACCGGTCCTATGTTCGGTAGGGGAGTGTTCCAGCTACCCAGGAAGAGTACCGCGCCGAGAAACGACACCAGTAACATCATGGCGTATTCGGACAGATACAGCAGGGCGAAGCGCATGCCGGAGTATTCCGTGTGAAAACCGGCCACGATCTCCGATTCACCTTCAGGCAAGTCGAAGGGAGCGCGGTTGCTTTCGGCCAGCGTGCAGATAAAAAAGATGACGTAGGCAATGATCAGAAAGGGGTTACGAACGATGTTCCAACTGAAAATACCGCCCCAGTCCGTCACATTGATGTTTAGCGCTTTCAGACCGAACAGGTAGTTCGCATCCGTCGTGAAGATACCCTGCTGTCTGCTAATTTCTTGCAGATCAAGCGTTTGGCAGATCATTACAGCGCACAAAATCGTTAGCCCCAGCGGTATTTCGTAGGAAATAATCTGCGCGACCGACCGCATCGCGCCAAACAGCGAGTACTTGTTGTTTGATCCCCAGCCCGCCATCAGAATACCGACAACGTCGAACGAGACGATGGCCATCAGGTAAAACACACCCACAGCCGCGCCGGACGCCTGTAGGTCGGGGGTGAGCGGCAGTACGGCAAAACCGGCGAAGACCGAGGCAAAGATGACCGCCGGAGCCAGCAGGAACAACCGCCGGTCGGCGGCCGTCGGAACGATGTCCTCTTTTTGCAACAGCTTCAGCAAATCGGCAAATAGCTGCAACAGTCCCCATTTCCCCGTCTCCATCGGGCCCAAACGGTCCTGCATAAACGCCGAGATTTTCCGCTCGGTATACACGCCGACGACGACAAACCCAGACGACAACGCAAGAAAGATAGGAAGGGCGAGGAGCATGACGGTTTACGGTTTACGGTATGCGGTTTTCAGTGTGCGGGGTGCGCGTGTTGGTTTTGCACATAAGACGTATAAAGGGACGCTCACCGTGCGACGGACCGCGCCACGGTGGCCGCCGTGCGACGGACCGCCGTAAACCGTACACTGAAAACCGTAAACCGACTTAAAATTCTGCCTGCTTGGGGGCGCGGGGGAAGGGGATAACGTCGCGGATGTTGCCCATGCCCGTGACGAACAGCACCAGCCGCTCGAACCCTAAGCCGAAGCCGGCGTGTGGGGCCGAGCCAAACCGACGCGTGTCAAGGTACCACCACAGGGCGTCGGGCTCGATACCGACTTCTTCCATGCGGGCTACCAGCTTGTCGTAGTTGTCTTCCCGTTGCGATCCGCCGATGATTTCGCCGATACCCGGAAAGAGTACGTCCATCGCCCGGACGGTAGGCCCGAACACGTCGCCCCGCCCGTTGGTAGCCGGCTCGTCGTCCTGCTTCATGTAGAACGCCTTGATTGCCCGGGGGTAGTTGGTCAGGATTACCGGCTTCTTGAAATGCTTCTCGACCAGGTAGCGCTCGTGCTCCGACTGGAGGTCGACCCCCCAGCTCACTTCGTACTGAAACTGCCCTTTCTTGGCTGGTTTCGAATTGAGAAGAATCTCGATCGCTTCGGTGTAGGTCAGCTTCTGAAACTCGTTGTCGACAACGAAACGCAGCTTTTCGAGTAGGCTGAGTTCGCTTTGCTCTTCTTTCTTTTTGGTTTTCTCTTCCTCTTTAAGCCGGTTATCGAGGAAGGCCAGATCATCAGCGCAGTGATCGAGGGCGTAGCGAATTACGGTCTTGACGAAATCTTCGGCCAGTGCCATGTTGTCGTCCAGTTCGTAAAAGGCTATTTCCGGCTCGATCATCCAGAACTCGGCGAGGTGACGGGTCGTGTTGGAGTTTTCGGCGCGGAACGTTGGCCCGAAGGTGTAGATTTTGCCCAGCGCCATCGCGCCCAGTTCACCTTCCAACTGCCCGGAAACGGTCAGGTTGGTTTCGCGCCCGAAAAAGTCCTGACTGTAGTCGACGGCTCCGTCATCAGTGAGGGGCGGTTTGGTAGCGTCGAGCGTCGTCACGCGAAACATCTCGCCGGCTCCTTCGGCATCGGATGCCGTAATAATCGGTGTGTTGAGGTAGTAGAAACCGTTGTCGTTGAAGTACTTGTGTACGGCAAACGCCAGCGCATGCCGAATGCGCAACACGGCACTGAACGTATTGGTACGGGGCCGCAGGTGCGCAATCTCGCGCAGAAACTCCAGTGAATGCCGCTTGGGTTGGAGGGGGTATTTGTCCGGATCGGCGGGACCGTAGACGAGTACGTCGCTGATTTTCAGTTCGACGGCCTGACCAGATCCCTGCGATTCGACCAGTTCGCCCGTTACCGACAGGCAGGCTCCGGTCGTAATCAGCCGCAGCACGTCATCAGCGAGCTGATCTGGCTGCGCTACGGCCTGAATTGTATTGATGGTTGAGCCATCGTTCAGGGCGATGAAGACGGCGTTTTTGCTTTCCCGCTTGGTGCGCACCCATCCCTTTACGGTAACGACCGTGCCGACGGGGGCGGTTTTCAACAACTGCTGTATGGATTGATAAGGCATAGACTCGAAAGATACCGGCTTGCGTTCGGAGCGCAAAAATAGGCATTGTCGGCCGAACCGCCGAGTCTAGGGCTAAGTTGAAGGTTGCTTCCACAAAATGGCACTTATTGACGTATAAGCGTAACTCGTACTATATACGCTTGGTATAGGCCCGTTTGTGTCACGATACACGACCTTCTATTAAACAGATCGTTATGAATCAGTCGGCTGACGGACAGGCGGCCCTATCGACGCTTGTCCGACACTGTCAATTCGCAAACCAGTGTTGTTTGTTGAGCGACTCCGCTAAAAAACTAACTTCGCGCTGCCGAACGTCGAGACGAACGGACAAGGGAAAAGATGTGTCCCAGTGCCACCAGGCCGGTATTTCGGACAGATCGAACTGAATTTCAAACAGAAGCGGATCGCTGCCAGCGGGAGAAAGGCGACGGGCTAGTTGAAGGGGCTCGGGGAGTCTGATGTCGCCGTCGGCACCCGTCAGCAGCCACTGCTGCAATAGGTCGAGATCAGTTTCGCGAAACAGTGTGCTGAACCGAACAGCGGGGCGTATGGCATCGTAATATGGGTTTGCCGAGTCTTGGGGCCACAAGGTGCCCAGCAGCTGTACCTGGTTCTGGCGGGGGTGGAGGCCGAAAGACAGCGTACAGGTATCGCCTTCAAAGTGCATGTCGCTGTCACCCGTTTCAGGGCGGTTTGTTTACCGGTAAAACTAGTCGTTCTGTAACAGATACTACAAAAAAAGCCGATTTCTGTTTAGGACCATCCAAACAAAAATCGGCGCATAAACTTAGTTAAAACAAAAAAAACAACCGTTGACTGCCTGTTCATCGGGTGCACGAGACACAGAATCAGATAGTATGGCGCTTACCCTTTATATCGTTCGTCACGCGAAGGCCGAAGATCGGGCCACGTTCATGAGCGATCACGACCGCGAATTGATTTCGGAAGGCATTATGGCCGCTGCCCGCATCGGGCGATTTCTGCGGGAGAAAACCGTTCAACCCGATCAGATCGTCAGCAGCACCGCTCCCCGCGCCCGCGACACGGCAAAGGTTGTCGCGGAACAGATTGGCTTCGACCGGGAGCAGATTCAACTCGACGATGCGCTGTTCGAGGGTGGCCCCAAAGCGTACCTCGCAGCCGTCAACCGTCTGCCGGCTTCGGCGCAGTCGGCCATGATCGTGGGGCATAATCCCGATGTGTCGTACTTTGCTGAGTTTCTGACGCATCAGTCGGTTGGCTCGATGAGTAAAGGAGCGGTGGTGGCCGTACAATTCGAGGGGCTAAGCTGGGCCGAAATCTCCGGTCGTACCGGCTCGATTCTGTTCACCATCGCGCCAAAGGAACTGCGCAATAGCTAAAAAAAAGGTTACGGTATACGGTGGGGCAACTGAATCAACAACCTACTTCCCGTAAACTGAATACCGTAAACCGAAAACCGTACATCGATTATGAACCGCAACCGACGCATCTTTATCGTCGTTTTTATTGTCTTCACGACCGTTGTTGCCTTACTGGCGATCGATATGGGGCGACGGACGACGGCCCCCTGGAACCGGCGACGGGAAGCCGAACGCGCTTTCGACGGGACCAACAAAACAAAGAAGGACGGTACGAAGGTCGATACCCTGGGCGATACCTTACTGACTCCCTAACGTATGTCATTACTGAAAGCCATTCACCACGTCGCCATTATCTGCGCTGACTACGAGCGATCGAAGCAATTCTACACCGAGACGCTGGGGCTGACCATCGTGCAGGAAACGTACCGTGCCGAACGACAGTCGTACAAGCTTGACCTGGCCGTCAACGGACACTATCAGATCGAGCTGTTTTCGTTCCCGAACCCGCCCGCTCGCCCGTCGAAACCGGAGGCTTTGGGACTGCGGCATCTGGCGTTCGCCGTTACCGATATCGATGCTGCTATTGCCGACCTGAACAGCAAAGGCGTGGAAACGGAACCCGTTCGTATCGACGACCTGACCGGCAAACGCTTTACGTTTTTTGCCGACCCCGACGGGTTGCCGCTTGAACTTTATGCGGTATAATGAAACACGGCCATCGGTTTGCTTTGCTTGAAAATCAGCTGAGCAAAACGATGGCCGTATTCGGGTAAGTCGTGACTTAACGGAGCGCAACGCGCAGTGCGTCGACCAATGCCTGCGCATCGTCGGGGGTGTTGTAGAGGTGTGGTGCAATTCGCAGCACACCCGACCGGGCTGAAATCGACACGTTTCGTTCGTGCAGCACCTGTGCTACAGCCATCGGGTCAGCCCGTTCCGGTAGCCACACCCCAACCAGGTGATGACTCCGGCCGACCGTCCCGTCGATAGCGTCGACATGGCAACCCAGCGGCTCCAGTTCGGCCCAGACAGGGGCCATCAAGGCTTCGGTATAGGCTTGAATACGAGCGGGTTGCCAGTCGAGCAACTGCGTCAGAGCCGCGTCGAGCATTGGCATCTGAATAAAGTGTGTCTGTTCGCCGACATTGTAGCGGTACGCCTTCGGGCGATACAGCGGCTGGTAGTCCATGAGTCGGTGAAACTGATTGCTATCGAGTCGGTTCATCCAGCCTTCTTCCAGTGGGACACCGCCGTCGAAGGCGGGGCCGAAGCAGGCCAGCCCCATCGAATAAGGGCCCATCAGCCATTTGTAGCCGGCGCAGATCAGCACGTCGGGCTGTACTTGCTGCCAATCAAACGGCAACGCCCCGACCGACTGCGTACCGTCGACGGCCAGCCAGGCCCCGACTTCCCGCGCCCGTTGGCCAATCGCCACCAGGTCGAAGCGGGTGCCGTACATCCAGTGGGCCGGTGGCGCTACGACCAGGGCCGTATCGGTTGTGATAGCATCGAGCAACTGCTCGTTCCAGCGTGACCCTTTAGGGAATCCCTGCGGCATCGGCACCGTGCGGATGGTCAGACCCAGCTCAGCCACGACCCGGTCCCAGGCATACACATCGCTTGGGAATTCATCACCCACCAGCAGAATGTGCTGCCCCGCCCGGATACCCGGCTTGTGGGGTAGGTTACGGGCAACGATCGCCATACCATACGAAACGGACGGAATCAGGGCCACCCGCTCCGGGTCCGGCAGGTTGATTAGTTGCGCAAACTTCGTCCGGACAGCGTTGCTACCGTCAAAAAAGTCATCGGGTCGTAATCCGAACGGATTAGCATGCCGTGTCAGCGCATCGTGCCCGGCCTGTTCAACCGATAGGCTGAATGGCGAACGCGTGGCGCAGTTTAAATAATGGACACCATCAGGCAGGCGGAAGAACTGTTTCTGGCAGAAGAGGGGCGTGGACTGGGACATATAAGCAGGTTATAATGACTGGCTAAAACGATAGGATACCAGTTGGCGCTATGGTGTTGGAGACGTTTTGGGAACAACGATTACTTTATCCGAACGTACCGTTCGCTATTCAGCCGGTCGATCCCGGCAGCCGGGATTTTCTCGACGCCCTGCTGAACGAGGGTATCGTTTTTGATCGTGATGGTAAACGGAAAGGTATGTCCTTCCCACTGCCGATCCGTGCAGTATTCCAGTTGTTCGGTGTAGGTGCTGTCGGTCAGGGTATAACGCCCTCCGCCGGAATTGTAGCTGGGCGACGGGCCTTTGCCGTTGGTCAGGTCGTGGTTGAAAAAGGCGAAGTGGGTGTCGTTAATGATTTTGATGAACGACGCGCCTTTTGTGTAGTCGGTCACGGCCGTATCGCCTTTTTCGATAAGCGTCCCCGACAGCAGTTTCCAGGTCCCGACGATGGGTAGTTTGTCCTGACCCTGGTCAGCCGCCTGCTTCGGCTCCGTCTTACAGCCGATAAGCAGGGTAGTCAGTAGAAGTAGTTTTTTCATGGTAGTACTTGTAGAGACGCGACCCTTCGCGTCTCAGCATGCGTTAGCAAAACCATCCGGCGCTGAGACGCGAAGGGTCGCGTCTCTACTGAAAATCGATATCAGTCAACTCGAAATTCTGTTTGAGGGGTATCAGGCCGCCCTCCTCGGCACCGGGGTGATAAATAATGGTTTCGGGTTGAATGCCCTTCTGCACATTACCGATGTCGCGTCGTCGGTTGCCGTTGGCGTCGATGACCAGCCGAACCCGATAGCGACCGGGTTTCAGTCGGGCAAAGCTGTACGACTTCGTGCCATACGCTGTTCGAATAACGGTATACTTGTCGTCCAGCAACTCGACAATAAACTTGTCGTCCGGGCGGTTGACGCGTCCGGCAATCAGGCCGAAGCTCTCGTCATCGGCCAGTCGGTACTTCGAGAAAAAGCGAGGCAAGGTGTCGCCCTGTACACTGATGAATGAGCCTTTTTCCAGCAACACGACCAGACTATCACGCAGGTTCGTTTTCTGCTTGATGTTCAGCCGGGAATAGCTGTTGCTCCAGCGCAGCATGCTGGTGTCCAGCTTGATGGGCTTGGTTGTGTCGGGGCCAATAATAATCGATGGGAGCGCGTACCGCAAGACGGGTTTGTTGAACGTCAGCGTGAAGTCAAGGTCGTTGTCGATGGGGTCGCCACTCGTGGGCGTTATCTGCACCGCCAACGGTTTACGATCACGGGCGCGGGTCTTCAGCGGTGAGAAATACACGCGTTCCTTCAAATCCGTGGTATTACCGACGGAGTCGACGGCCGTTATGCCGACGTTGATCGTATCGCCGGCAGCCCGGTTAGCCGGTCGGTAGATACGAATGAGTTTGGGCGATTCCAGAAACGAAATCAGGCTGTCACTGGCCGTTGTCGATGCGGGTTTCGTCACGCGCAGGGTGTAGCTGGCAATACCGCTGCTTAGTTCGAGACCAAGCGTTTCATCGGTACGCTCGCGCCGGCTGACGCGTGGCTTGCCATATCCCCGAAAAGCTACCAGGTCGATACCCGTATAATCGCGGGTCAGATTGAGTACACTGTCGCGGAAGGCTACCCGCTCACCCGGCGTGTTGTTGACCAGATTCAGGTCTTTGTCGTCAAACCCGTATACTTTGTAGCGGCCGGCCCGGACGTTTTCGATGCGGAAGTTGCCGCTACTGTCGGTCCGGTCGAAATACTGCGGCCGTTTGCGATTGATGGGCAGCGTGTCGGTAGGCGCAAACAGGCCGACCACAAAACCCAGAATCGGCTGGCGGGTTTCATCGTCGATAACCGTTCCCGACAGGTAGAGCGAATCGATTGTCGGGCCGGTGCTGAACACGATTTTCGCGTCTTTGGCAATGTTGCCTTCCGAGATGTCCTTGATCCCATCCGAAAAATCGATGGTGTAGGTTGTGTTGGGCTGGAAAGGCCGGGCGAAGGTCAGCCGCACCCCTTCCGGCAGCGATTTGACGATGTACGTGTTGCTGTCCTGGGGGGTAACCGTAATCTTTTGCTGAATATTTTCCGTCTTGACGTATTCGTCGAAGTACAACTCTACCGTCTTGCCTTCGTAATTCAACTGCCGCATGGTGGGAACGGTAGCGACGACTTTCGGGGCCAGCGAATCTTTCTTGCCACCCGGCGGCTGAGCAACCTGTGCGCAGTTCTGAAGCAGGAAAGGAAGCGTTGTCAGAAGAAAAAGAACCAGCCAGCGAAGCGCTCTATGTACGGACCCAGCCGTAGAAAAGGGATATGGAATCAGACTTTCGCTCGTTCGCTCTTTCACTCTTTCGCACATTAGTTACGTCTACAAAGGTAAACGCCCGTTCATCGTTAAACCGTACCGGCCGACATAAAATGGGTACCTGCTTCGTTACGTTTACTAGAAATTTAAGAAAATTTAGGCATTGTCGGTAGCCGTGCGGGTAAGCCGTTAGTTTTGCCAGTACGGAACCTAGTACCAATCCCACCTAATTAGCTACGAATGACCCGTAATTCTGTTTACCTGTCGGCGCTGCTGCTGGCGTCGGTCTGCACATTGAGTGGCTGCTCCAGTCCCGCCGACGACCTCGATTCGCAGGTGTCCGACGCCCTCAGCGACAACGCCATCGACGTATCGGAAGCCGACGCCCTGCGCGTGTACATCGGCCGCGAGAACCGCGAACTCGGTAAAGACGACAAAACCAAAGCCATCATTCTACCCGATGGTAAGATCGACGAGTCGGCGCTGCTGGCGTTCGTCAAGCGCAACCGCACCTACCGAAAGCTGGCCAAAGAAGGGAAGACACCCAGCGTTGCGCTGTCGGGTGGAGCCACTGCCGCCACGAAGCCGATCAGCCTGAACCTGTACCTGGAAGCCAGCGGTAGCATGTTTCCCTACGACGCGCCAAGCGGCAACGGAACGTTCAAGCGGACGCTCAACGACCTGCTCACCGGCTTCGACGCGACCAACGCCGGGCAGGGGAAAATCTACGTCGTGAATACCGAGGTAAATCCGTTGGGCTTGTCGCTGTCGCAGTTTTTTAAAGAGCGCAATATTTTCACCGTTGCCAAAACGAAGGGAAAAACGACGAGTACCGACTTCGAGAAGATCTTCAAAACGATACTATCGGAAACGTCGGGGAATAACCTGAGCGTCCTGGTCTCGGACCTGATTTATTCCGACCCGGCCCTGACGGGCATGAGCGCGCAGAAAACACTCGATGCGGCTAGTTCGCTGCTGACGACGGTATTCAATCCCTACGTCAACACCCACTCAATGCTGGTGCTCAAACTCGACGCTGACTTCGACGGTACGTACTACAGCTGGAACAATGTCAAGCGGACGTACAAGGGGGAGCGGCCCTACTACCTCTGCCTGATTGGTCGCAACGAGGTGATGCAGCAGTTGTACGCCAGCCCGACCTACGCGCAGATTCGGCGGTTCGAGCAACTGCCGGGTTTCGCCGACTCGTGGTTCTTCGGGAGAACCGACGGGGCAGCCGCGCCCGCATTTACGGTCCTGGTAAACGACCCCACGAAGAAAGGCCGTTTCAAACGATCAGCTGACGAAGTACGGGAACGGGCTAAAGTTGTTCATGCCCTGACGGATGTACAGCCCGACGTTGCCGATAAAAACCTGACCATCCCCGTGGCGGTCGATCTGTCGGCGCTGCACCTGCCTACGTCCGTGCTGACCGATCCCAGCCAGTACGTTGTTGATGGGAAAGATAATTTCAAGGTGACGGCGGTACAGCCGTATCAGGGGGCTAACGGCATGACGCACAAGCTGCTGCTGACGTCCGACCGGCCGGCGCGGGGCGACCGCACGGCCAGCATCCGGCTGCGTCGTCAGTTTCCGCCCCGCTGGATTGCCAACACGACCACGACCAACGATCAACAACCCGACGCGAACTCGACGTTCGGCCTGCAAAACCTGCTTCAGGGCGTCGACCGTGCCTACAACCCCAACAACCAACCCGAGTATTTCACGCTAACAATTGAATTGAAAGAGTGAAAGAGCGAATGAGCGAAAGAGTGGCTGCCGCCAGTAACTTTCGCTCATTCACTCTTTCGCTCTTTCGCTCTTTGACTATGGAAGAATCACTCTATAATTTTTACAACCTGTTTGTTAACAGCAATTTGCTGGAAGATCTGTATCAGGAAGAACTGCTGTCGCCGTTGACCTGGACAGCCATCGGGATCGCTTTCGTCGTGGCGTTCGCGTTTTACATCTGGCCATTGAACAAGGTCAGTTTTAGCGGGATGGGGCACTGGCTGCTCATGATGGGTATCAGCGCCCTGTCGATGTTTGTGATCTCGCTGGTAACGCTCTATCAGAAAGCTGGTCAGGAAATTCCGCGCGACGAATCGGATCTGGAGCAGGGGAATCTGTTCGACGAGGGCGTTAGTGTATTCCTGAGCTATTCCTTCACGATGGCGCTGCTGGCGGCCGTCATCTTCTTTATCATCTCACTCATTCTCAAAAATTTCAGCAAAAACGCCAAGCACCGCCCCATGCTCTGGCCTTCGAAATAAGGGTATACGGCTTACAGTTTTCGGTTTACGGTGCATTGCTTACCGATACTGGCGCTGACAGGAAACTGTAAACCGTATACTGAAAACTGAAAACCGAACTTATGGCTAAACTATTTGTCTTTGCGATTGGCGGAACGGGGTCGCGGGTGCTGAAGTCGCTGACGATGCTGCTGGCGTCGGGCGTCACGCTCAGGAATACCGACGAGGTGATCCCGATCGTACTCGACCCGCACGCGACGAACGATGATCTGCTGCGAACGAAAGAATTGCTGCGCGAATACGGCAACATTCGGGCAGGGTTGCAAACCAAGCCGTCGTCAGGCTTCTTTGGTACCGAAATCAAAACGCTGAACCGGTCGATCGGCGGTAACGCGACCATTGCCGACACCTACGTGTTCGAGTTGCAGGGTGTTCAGCAGGAGAAATTCCGCGACTATATCAACTACGAAGGACTCGATACGCCAAGTAAGGCTTTTGCCAGTCTGTTGTTTTCGGAGGAGAATCTGGAAACCAAGATGGACATTGGCTTCGTCGGCAATCCGAATATTGGCAGCACGGTGCTCAATCAGTTCCGGTATTCCGACGTGTTCCAGGCGTTTGCGGAGAATTTCGGAGCCAACGACCGCATCTTCATCGTCAGTTCGATCTTCGGCGGGACGGGGGCGGCAGGCTTCCCGATTCTGCTGAAAAATATCCGGGGGGCGCAGGCCATCGGGCAGATTCCGAACCCGGCTTTCCTGCGCGATGCCAAAATCGGGGCCGTGACGGTGATGCCGTATTTCAGCCTGACAACGAACGATAACAAGCTGATCGACCCGGCTTCGTTCATAGCTAAAACCAAGGCGGCACTCAACTACTACCAGAAAGGAGTCAACCCGTCGGTGAATGCGCTGTACTACATCGGCGACGATCAGACGAAGGCATACACCTACGACCCCGGCGCGGGTGGGCAGAAAAATGAAGCCCACTTCGTTGAACTGGCGTCGGCGCTGGCGATTGTCGACTTCATGAACATTGACGACAGTAGCCTGAGCGTGTCGAACGGTCGGCCGACGAGCCCGGTTTACAAGGAGTTTGGCGTGGAGCAGGACGGTACGACGCTGCAACTGGGTAATCTGGCCAGTGCCACGAAGGAGCAGATCAATCTGCCCCTGACGAAAATGGCGCTGTTCAGTACGTACCTCAGTCAGCGAATCAAGGCAGCGGCCGGTACCGTGCAGTGGGCCAAGGCGAACCCGCCCATTTCGAGTTCGTTCCTGAATTCCGGTTTTTTCAACAGCGTCAAAAATTTCGACATCGGCTTCCGGCAGTGGTTGTCGGAGATGGGGGCCAACAAACGCGCCTTCGATCCGTTCGTGCTCGACGCGGGCAATCTGGGGCATACCGTCCGGGGTTTCGAACCCAAAAAGCGCGGCCTGTTCGGTGGAGAGTCCGACGTCAAGCTCGACATTGTCGACGACTTCGATCAGACGCTTAACAAGACAGCCGAGGGGAAAGCGTACCCCAGCGAACCCGATAAATTCGTCCAACTGTTCTCGGAAGGTACCGAGCGTTTCGCCCGCGAACGACTCCCCAAGGTGCTGGATTACTAAATCAGTTTGTGGTTTACGGTATTCAGTTTACGGTTTGTAGCCTGCGCCAACTGACGTATGCCTCCCACCGCAAACCGAATACTAAAAACCGTATCCCGAAAACTGTACACCGACATTATGCCCACAACATTCAGCTTACATAACCCGACGCCGGGGCTGCACTGGTACGTCAGCAAACCGCTCGGTACGGATCAGATTGCCGCCATCCGCGACCCGCAGGGCGGACAGACCGTCAAGCAGCCGACGTCGATACCGAGTCCGTTTGCGCGCATCGACCTGGTGCGGTCGGCCTTTCTGAACCTGGCCCTGCGTCCCGACCTTAACGGCACAATCAACGATCAGCGTGTTGTCTCCGATGCGCTCGACGTAGGTGAACTGTTTTTCAACTACGACAAGCTCAAAACCTACGTCACGATTACGCCCTTCGACGTACGCACCGACCTCGACCGGCTGCGAAGCTCGATGAACACGGGGCACCGGCGGCTGGGCGATGCGCTTAAACTGTTTCTCGATCAGGACGCTGCCGAGTATAACTTCAACGAGATCAACCGGTTGTTTATCCTCAGCTATCGGGGCCGTGTGGTCGGTGGTACGTCGCCCAAGACGCTGTTTTTCAGTGGTGGAAATGATCTGAGCTGGGTCGATGTATCCATTGGTAACGACCGGTTGTTCGATCCGTCGACAACACCGCTGTACCAGCGTGATATCGAGTATCAGAAATTCTGGTACGCCATCAAACTGTTCATGCCCAACTTCCGGGAGCGGTTCCGGGAAGTGGACGATTACCTGAACCGGAGTCGGACGCTGCTGCAACAGCAGAATCCGACGCTGTTCTACCAGCACATTGAAGCGCAGAACGGGCAATCGCTGCTGACCCGCGAACAGTTCGATAACGAATTCGAAGAGCTGATGACCGGCCCCGGTGACATCGTCGAGGTGTTGGGCTTTCCGCTGCGCAAGAAAAAGTCGGACTCGCGGGCTATCAGTCAGGTCAGTGATTTTATCATCAAGTCTGACAAGTACAACCGGATTTACGGCAGCAGTCTGCCGCGCCCGATGGTCTTGCAGAACCGCTTTTTTCGGCAGTTTACCTACGTGCCGCAGGCGCAGTGGAACCCCAACACGCCCGTGCCGTACTATGTCCGGGAATCGTGGCGCGACAACCAGCGGTCATTACCCGGTCAGCCCGGCAACTACCCCTGGCTGACGGTCAGCGACTTTCTGGAGCCGTACCTGATTCGGTTGCCGTACCCCACCGACCGGGGGCGCTTCTACGACGGAAATCTGCAAACGCCCGCCACTGACAAAGGCTTTCTGATTCCGCTGAAACGCGACTTCTTCGATTTCTTCGATGTCGACGATCTGTTGACGGGACGCGTGCGATTGAAGATGGTCCCGCAGGGCAGCGGCATTCAGGTCTCGCTCGACATTCCTGTTACGGCACCCGGTCAGCCCGGCAACCAGTTTGTGACGTTCGAGCGTCAGTACAGCCCCGCCATTGGGCAGTCGGCCGCGCCAAACGAAACAACCAATGAGGGCATTATTCTCGAAAACTCGTTCACTGTCAATGTCTATCCATTCGTGCGGTCTGGCTCGGTTACTGTTCCGGCCGACTACCGCGTGCAGTTGATCGAATCGGGCTTCGACAGCCAGAATCAGTACAAGCTGACCTACTACAAGCAGCAGGATAACGCGGACGTGGTGCCCGAATCGACGCATCAGCGTACGGTCCGGCAGCAAAACACCGACGGGTCGAGCGTGTACGACGTGCTTCGGCAGGAGTTCGATTACATGCAGACCAACATCCGGGCCGACGGGCGGGAACTGAACGGATTGCTCATTCCCCGCTGGCAACTCTACAACGGCGGCAGTAAGCAGTTCGCCTTCTCGGTCGATTTCGGTACGACCAACACGCACATCGAATACAGTGTCGACGGTGGGACGCCCCGGCCGTTCGACGTTGCGGAGATTACGCCACAGGTCGCGACGCTGGTGGCCCCGGCGCAGTACAACCCGGCCCTGTTTGAGCTGTTTCTGCTGTACGATCTGGAGTTTGTGCCGCCCACGATTGGCCCCGGCAAACCCGATAGTTTCCCAACGCGTACGGCTATTGCCGAGCCGCTGAACCTGAGCTTTAACCAGCAGACGCAGGCCCTGGCCGACTTCAATATTCCGTTCTACGTCGAGCGGCAACCGGCCGGGTCGAACCGTATCACGACGAACCTGAAATGGGCCAAGAACAACGATCAGACCGAACGGCGGGTCGAGGCTTTTCTGGAAGAACTGCTGATGCTGATCAAAAACAAGGTGCTGACCGAAGGGGGCAACCTGTCGCAGACGACTGTGTTCTGGTTTTTCCCGGCCAGTATGACGCCCGGCCGCGTCAGTCAGCTCCGGGCCGACTGGCAAACCCTCTATGACCGCTACATCGGCGGAGCACCGGGGCGACTACGCGAAGTATCGGAGTCGGTCGCACCGTTTTACTATTACAAGCAGAACCCTACGCTCAGCGCGTCGGCCCGGCCGGTTATTAACGTCGACATCGGCGGGGGAACGTCGGATGTGGTGGTCTACGAACGCAACGAACCGCGTCTGCTGACGTCGTTCCGCTTTGCCGGTAACGCCATCTACGGCGATGCCTTTAGCGAATACGGAGCTGCCAGTCATAACGGCTTCGTTCGCAAATACGCCGATCGGATACAGACGCTGCTCGATAGTCAAAGCCTGGGTAACCTAAGCGATAACAATCGCCGGATGCTTGACACCAACCGGTCGGAGGATATTCTGGCGTTCTGGTTCTCGATTGAGAAGAGCAATGACGTGAAGGCGAAGAACATGCTGTCGTTCAACGGCATGCTGGCCAAGGACGAGGACCTGAAGGTGGTGTTCGTGCTGTTCTACACCGCGCTGATTTACCACATCGCGCAGTTGATGAAGCATAAGGGAATCGGGTTGCCGGGGGCCATCACGTTCAGCGGTACCGGCTCGAAACTGCTCACCATCATCAGTACCGACGATCAGATGCTGGGCAAACTGGCCCGGATCATTTTCGAGAAGGTGTACGAACAAACCTACGACGCCAGCGGCCTGACGCTTTTCTACGAACGGAAAGGGCCGAAGGAAGTGACTTGCAAAGGGGCGCTGATGCAGCCGACCAACAGCCGTCCGGTCGATACTGAAGCGATCAGCTATGTGTATCCGGCCACCTTCCAGGATGAGTATTCGGCGCTGACCTATGCTGATCTGCGGAAACCGGAGGTGACGAACTCGCTCCTGAAAGAAACCGCTGCGTTCATCGACTTTTTCTTTGCGCTAAATCAGGAGTTCAGTTTTGCCCGGAATCTGAACGTATCGGCCCGGTCACTGGCGATTGCGCAACAGGAACTACGGACGCATCTGGACACGTCGCTCATGGATGGTATTCAACGGAAAGAAAACGAAGTAGCGGCTGAATTCAGCGGTATGGCCGATGCGCTGTCGTCACCCATCGAGGAAACGCTGTTTTTCTACCCGCTGATCGGCGCGATCAATAAACTGGCTAATGCGCTGGCATAGTAGAGACGCAACCCTTTGCGTCTCACTGACCGGATGGTGTCGCCTGCCGGATGGTGTTGCTGACGCGTGCTGAGACGCAAGGGGTTGCGTCTCTACATAAAAAAACAATGGCTGTATGCGAACAAACATTCTTTTCCTGACCCTGCTGGTCGGGGTTGGGACAGTACCAGCGATAGGCCAAACCGCCAACGATAACCAGGCGGCTGTCGATACGCTGACGAAGGAAGTGGCTAAAGCTGTCTTCAGGACGATCGATCAGCCAAAAGCACAGGCCATCTACGCCCAGTTGTTGACCTGTGACGACGGCTGTGATGCCCGCGATATCATCCGAACGGTGGGCAGCTGGGATCAGGTAGGGCAGCGCATCGAAGAACTGGCTACGCTGAAGAATACGAAGAATTTCGTGAGCATGAGTCCCGCCGATGCCAATGTGGCCATTCGGCAGCAACTGGCGCAGTTCTACCAGAAGAACCGGGCCTACGCCAGTTATGCCAAGGCGCTGCCACCCGCAGTGCAACAGGGCATTTTGGCCAAGATCGACGCGATGCTGCCGCCCAACGCAACGGCGTCGACGGACGACGTACCACCCAGTGATGATCCGGCGGTAGAAGATGCCGACGCCCAGTCACCAGGTATTACAGGCGGTGCTGCTGAAGGCGACAACATCTCAGGGTCGGCGCTGCAACTAAGCAAACTGGAACGGGGTCTTAACGACGCAAAAGACAAACAGATGTGGCTATTGCTTGGGGGCTTACTGGCAGGTTTGATCGTTGGCGCTGGCGGCATGTGGGCATTAGCCAGAAAGCAGCGAAACAACGATGCTGACGATTACCAGCGGCAGATTGAGCGGCTAGCTGCTCAACTGGATAGCGAAAGCCGAAAAGCGAAGGCGGCAACGAGCACTCCGGCCAAGCCGACACCCGTCCAGGCAACGGAGACCGAGCGCGTAACGCCCAAACCTGCACCAGCTCCAACGCCAGCTACTGCACCGCCGGTTTCTACCGACTCCACGACGGTCGCGGAGTCGGCTACGGTTGAGCCAGCCGTTGGGCCGTCGAAACCAATACGAACGGGCGATATCAGCACGAGCAGCGAACCAGCACCTGTGACTGTCGTACCGGAATCGTCCGGGCAGGTGCAGTCGCAGGGGAGTGGGCCGATTGCTACGCCTACACCACCCCGTAGTCAGGTGTTTTACTGTCCGCCCCCCGATCCGAGTGGTCAGTTCGACCCCAGTCAGCAGACCGACATGCTATCACCCGAATCCGCTTATCGCTTCAGTGTCGATGCGACCCAGCCCACTACGGCAACCTTCCGGTTTGAAGCCGAGCCGGGTCGGCTAGCCCGCCTGTTGACTTATCGTAATTACATGATCGAGCCGGCCTGCGAGAGCGAGAACACTTACGCGAACGGACACACGCGTGTGGCCATGCGTCGCGATGGCGTAGCCGTACAGGAAAATGGCGTCTGGCGAGTCAAGACAAAGGCGCTGATCCGCTATGAATAACGGTTTATGGTATTCAGTCTACGGTTGACGGTCGTCAGCATGCGATAGCCGCCGTCAACCGTCAACCGAATACCGTAAACCCTAATTGATTAAACAGCCGACTGGCGTTGTGCGGGGTATGGCGACGGGCTGATTCGTCAGCGTTGCATCGATCGCATCACGGAGATAGAAAGCCGTGGGAGCCGGTCGGGCGCGGCCAAGGCGGTAGAACTGATCGTCGACACTGCCCTGATAAAGAACCTTTCCATCGGCCGACAACAGAACCACCTCGGGCGTTGTCGTGACGCGGTATCGCTTGACCAGCTTATGGCGTGGGTCGAGCTGGTAGGGCAGGCGTAGCGAGTAGGCTGTTGCGAACGCCTGTGCTTCTGCCTGCGTTACCGTTTCGGCTGGAAACACGGCCTCGAAGCGTACCTGACCCGCATACGTGTCTGCTAACTGCTGCGTCCGTCCCGTCGTTTTCTGGCAAATCGGACATTCCGTTTCCAGAAAAATAAGCACTCGCAGTGGGGCTGCATCCGGCTTTGGTCGGGCCGATACAAACAGAAGACTAAGTGCAATCAGATTCAGCCAGGTGGCCCAGGGTCGTTTAAACGTCAGCCGCCTTTTTCGATCTACGGTACAGGTCGATGGAAGCATGTGTAACGGGTAATCCATTTACCAAACTACGAACAACGAACGAAATTATGCCAACAGGAACGCGATACATCGTCTGGTTTTGCCTGCTCGTACTGAGTCAGCTGGCGGGCTGCTCCGGCTGTTCGCGTTCGGGTAGCCATCAGCCACGACGGACAAAACGAAAGCCAGCTCCGGATACGGTCAGCACCCGGACGACGGCTCCGCCGGTATTGAAACAGATCGGCGATGGCCCCACGGAAGTGGCGATGGAAAAGCGAAACGGCGTCTACGTTGTCCCCGTCACGATCAACGGGCAACCGATGCACTTCATTCTCGATACGGGGGCCAGCCTGATTTCCATGTCGACGACGGAAGCTGAAACCTTATTCAAACAGGGAACGATCACGAGCCGTGATATTATCGGGCAGTCACGATTTCAGGATGCCAACGGCGATATTTCCCCCGGTTCTATCGTTCGGCTGCGTTCCGTTCAGATCGGTGACCGGGTGCTGGAGAATGTCAGCGCCAATGTGGTTGGCAATACGAAAGCCCCACTACTGCTGGGGCAGTCGGCGCTGTCGAAGTTCGGACGGATTTCGCTCGATTATCGGCGGAACATCGTGACGTTTGACTGACGTTGGGTGTTTTGCTGGTATAGGCCGAACTTTGCCGTCATCACTAGTGCAAATTACCCAACGGGTCGGCTCGTTGGCCCCACTCAATCATGACCGAAACGGAACTCACCGACCGACTGCGTGAACAGCTTATACTGAACGGACCCGATGCGTGGCAGACGGGCGATTACCCATACCAGGCCGCTCAACTGGGCCTGTCGGATGAAGACGCCCGGAAGCGGGCAATGGTTGTGCGCGACGAGGTGCTGGCCAACAGCCTGCTGCTGGATCAGATTCGGGCCCGTATCGCGCGGCTGATCGAACCGTCGCGGGTACACCTCTACGAGCAGGATCTGAGCAAGATCATCAATGCCGCCGGCTCGCTGGGTCTCTCCCCCGATTTTGTCCGTTCGCGCTGGATTCCGGCCGAGAAGGCGCGTCTGATGCCAACCCCGCCGGTTCAGCCACCTATGGACATGGTGCAACCGACACCTGAACCGCGCGTTGTCGACGAACCGGTCAAGCCCGTTGTCGTACCGCCCGTGGTAGTTCTCCCTCCCGTTGAGGAGCCGCCAGCGCCCGTCGTTGTTCCCGAGCCAGTTATCACGCGGTCCGAGCCGGTTTTGCCGCCGGAGCCAGCGCCGATATCCCGTCGGGAACCCGAACCCACTGTCGGCCCCCCGCCGGTCGTTCGTTCGTTCACGGCTACGCCGGCCCGCGTGAAGCGGGGGCAACCGGTAACGCTCGACTGGGATGTTGTCAATGTGCTGGCCGTCACGATCGATGACCTGGGCGAAGGACTTTCACCGAAAAATCGCGGCTGGGTGAAACCGTCCAAATCGACTGATTATACCTTGTTCGATGCCAACAACAATCCGCTCAGCACGGTGCGTGTCGAGGTGATAAAGCCGGATAGAAGTGGCCTCTACGGTGTGCTGTTCGCCCTGGCACTACTGGTGATTATCTACTGGTTTGTCCGATCGAGCAACACGCGGCAACCGCCCAAACGGGAAGAAACGCGGCAGGAAGAAACCCTGAACCGGCAACTGCCCTACACCGAGCGTGAACCGGTGACATCCGCTGCTGATGAGCCGGTACCCGCCAGTACGGATACGGTGGCCACGTCTGTTGCGGAAGCACCTGTAGCAACCGAAGCCAGCCCGGAAAAAACGACGAAGGAGTCGGAACCCGCCGTCGAGCAGACTACCGATACGCGGACAGCCTCGACTGATAACACACCGACTACCCCCAGCGACGCCCGGCAGGGACGCTACGAAGAATCGTTTGGTAACAGCCCGTACGACAAAGTGGAGTTGGGTGTCGACGATCACGGCTGGCGTCGGGCCCGCAAAAATGGCCGGTGGGGGTACATCGATCAGCACGACAACTGGGTTATCGAGCCCCGCTTCGAAGCCATCACGCCCTTCCGCAACGACATCGCATCGGCTTTCCTCGACGGTCAACTGCTAAAAATCGACCGCTCGGGCGAGCCTGTTCGTCCCTGAAAATCCCTCACCGATCGATCCAGTCGTCGGGGCCGAGTGTGACAAGTAACTTCTGGAAGGATGTCCAGTCGCCCGAACTTGTCACGCCAATGCGATTGCCGGGCAAGGGCTCGAACACGAATGGACTGCCCCGCACCTCCCGCTGATTGATGTACACATGCAACGCTTTCTCGACGCGCCGGATTACCAGCTGATTCCGGTTTGGCTCGACAGGTACGCCCGGTCGAAAGAAATCGTCGGTCATTACCGAATCGGTAGCCTGCCCGTCAATCAGTCGGGTGAGCGCCATCGTGCCGTCGCTGCGCAGGCGGAAGGCGCACAGATTCAGCGAGTCACGAACCCCGAATAGTAGCCCACCCGACGGTACCCGGCCCGAATCCGCCACCACGTCGATTCGGATCGTGAAATAGGGGGCCAGGTTGAGGTTCATCTCCGTGGGTAGCGGCACGACGCTGTAGGCTACTTCGCCGGGTGCCGGGCTTAGTCGCCGGATGTTGTACTTGCCGAAGCCAATCTGATAGTGGTAACCGCCCTTCCGGCCACCGCGCCAGCCACTGCGGTTCGTGGCAAAGTCGCCCGAGAAGGCAGGGCGGTAGCTCTGGGGCCGTGCTGGCACGCGCCCGATTGCCGGTGCCGGACGGGTTGGCAGCGTCGATGCGGTAGGCGCGGAAGCGGGTACTGTAACTGTAGCAACAGCCGTAGTGGGTGCTGGTGTTGGCCGGGTTGGGTTAGGAACGTTGGTCGGGGCGGGGGAGGCATGCGTCGCATGTCGGGACAGCGATACCTGTTGCCACTCGCTGCTGGTCGATTCGGTTTCTTCTACGGTTTGCGTGGAGTCCGGCTGCGTTTGCGCGTAGCTTACCACCGAACCAACTAGTCCGGATAAAAGCACGAAAACAGCCAGATAGCGCATAGACGAATTAGGTTAGAATGTATACCGAAGTTGCGCCGTCGGTTGCCCGGCCTGCAAACCGGGCCGGAGCGTAACACCCTCTACCCGTAGCGACCGCTTTTGCCGATTGTTGTTAAGGCCGCGCAGAAACGTTAGCACGACATCGGCCGCTGCAATGGCAATCGCGCCCCGTGTCGCCACATAATAACGATGGTAATGGGTATTTGCTGTCTGATAGTAGGGTTCGGCAACCGTACTATTTCGTTGTTGCTCATAAAGCGCATAGGCTGCATCAGCATCACGCTTTTCCTTTAACCCGTAGAGAATCAGGCTGTACGTCGTAGCAAACACGATCGGACGAAAGCCAACGCGCGGACGGGGTGTCTGGACGAAAATATTTCCGATGCCCGGTGCCACAGCCGATAACAACGCCCAGGCCGGCCCCACATACCGGTTCGAAGACCGCGTACTAGCGGGAACAGTCTCCGTATCGGCCAAATCAGGTGACGTTGCTGGTGCTGCCGCGATCGCTGTTGTAGGGGTGGGGGGCGTCTGTACGGCTTCCGTCGGTACAGGTGTAGCCGCCGGTTTAGGCGTTACTGACGGTTCAGGCGCTGTCGGCTGGCTGGGGCGGGACGTTCGGCGCGCAGCCGCAATCGGCACGTGCGTGCGAATCAGCACCGATACTTTGATTTCTTCGTTCAGTGTGTAGCCGTTGGCGCGGGCATTCCAGACTACGCGCCGGTCTGATCCGGCGGGGACGTTCATCCCGATGTCGCCCTGAATCAGCTCGGGTCGAATGCGGAGTAGTCCCCGAATCCGACTACGAATCTGAACATAAACGGAATCGCCGGGACGGGTATTGAGCAGGTCGTACTGGATTTCCAGCCGTGCCGAATCGATACTGCGAAAGCGGATGTTGCTGACCCGGTTTTGCGCTGTTGCCGACAGGTAGAAACAGCAAAAAATGAGCAGGTAAAAAAAACGCATGGTCGGTGGTTAGCGGACGGTAATCTGGCGAGTAGTGGTAAACGTATCGTCGCAGGTATTGACAAGGGTGAGCCGGACGGTATACGTACCCGCCTTTGCGTAATTGTAAATCACCCGCAGGCCGACCCGGTTGACGCCGGAATCATCGCCAAAGTCCCAGCCTGCCAGTCCGATGTCGCCTTGTGGGTTGTCGACGAAAAAAGCGAGGTCGAGGCCGGTACCGGATACGCCGATCGTAGCCGCAGGACTGGCACAGCTAGGAAACGACTTCCGTTCTAGGTTGTATGGTTCGCAGCCGGTTAGCAGCAGCATAGCGAGAAATAACACGTAACAGTTGCGCATTGGGGAGGATCGGATCGTTATGTAGGCGATGCCAGCGCGAGGTGCGGCCCGAATACGACCCCGTTACCCGCTGATTTTGCCCGAAAGCAGTAATTTTTTGTAAATTTAATGGTTTGACGGTCACACCTCCGTGCCACCCCACTATGCAAAGGTCTGTAAAAACCAAACGTGAACCGATTTCGGATAGTAAACCCGCTACTGCACAGCCCGACGCCGGACTGATGGCCGACGAGGCCATGCGGCAGCATACCCGGCAAACGGTCGACCAATTAAACCTGATCGGTATCACCATTGATCGCGACGGAACGCTCAGCTACGCCAACCCCTACACGGTACGGGTGACGGCCTGGCAGGCGGACGAAATCGTGGGCAAAAACTTCTTCGATATATTTGTTCCGGCCACCGACCGCGCCCGGCTTGAACTGGATTTCGACGACCTGCTGTTGCGCGGTAAGCTGCCTGAGAACCGGGAAATCGCCCTGCTGACCCGGAGCGGCTCACTGCGAAACGTGCAGCTTAACTCGCTGCTCGTTGATCGTGACGAACACGCCAGCGAAGTCATTACGGCGATCACGCTGATCGGTGAGGATATTACCAACAAACGCCGGGTCGCGTCGGCGCTGTCGAATACCAACGCGCAATTGCAGGATCTGGTCGACAACACCTCCGATCTGATTCAACTGCTGACGCTCGACGGTAAGTTTATCTTCGTTAACCGGGCGTGGCGCGAAGTGCTGGGCTACGCGTCGAGTGAGATTGCGTCGCTCAACCTGCGCGACGTGCTGCACCCCGACTACGCCGACAGTACGATTGCCCTGCTGAAACGTATCGAGTCGGGGTCGATGCTGCCGTATTTCGAAACGGTATTCCGCGACAAATCCGGCAAAACGATCTTTCTGTCGGGAAGCGTCAACTGCCGGTTCGACAACGGACGGCCAACGGCGTTCCGCTGTATTCTGCACGATACGACCAGCCGGATACGGGCGGAAAAGTCGCAGAAACTGTACTACAGCATCGCCAACTGGACCATCAACACGCCCAATCTGGATGATCTGTACCAGAAAATTCACCACGAACTGGGCAACATCATCGACGCGCGCAATTTCTTTATCGCGCTCTACGATTCAAGCAAGACGTACCTGTCGTTTCCCTACTACGTCGATGAATATTTCGGCAACAGCATGCGGTTTACGAAGCGCCGGCTGGGAAACGGCCTGACGGAATACACGATCCGGGCCAACAAACCGCTGTTTCTGTACGAAAAAGATATTCGCCAACTGGCCGAGCAGCACAAAATTGACCTGTACAATCAGCGGCAACCGCAGGTGATGCTGACGGCTCCGCTGCGCATTGGCGACGAGATTACGGGGATTATCGGGGTGAAGTCGTACAACGATGCCCGCACCTATGGCCCCCGCGACCTCGAACTGCTTGAATTTATTTCGGGGCAGGTGGCGCTGGCGATTGCCCGCAAGCAGTCGGAACTGGTACTCGATAAGCAGAACGCCCGACTCAACGCCATCTTCGACAGCAGCACGTACCTGATCTGGTCGGTCAACAAGGGGCTGCTACTGACGTCGTTTAATAAAAACTACCTGCGGCTGATCGAAAACCAAACCGGCGATCAGCCACGGCTGCATACCAGTGTGCTCCAGAATGGCTGGCGCATGCTCAACGCCGATAGCCGCCGGATGATGGAAGATCATTACCGGCTGGCTTTCAAGGGGGCTGCCCAAAGTTTTGAACTCCATTTTACGACTGGTAAAGGCGAAACCTACCTGGAAATTCACCTCAACCCGATTCTGCTGACAGGGGGCGTTATCGAAGAGGTGTCGGGCATTGCGCGGGACATCACTAACCGGAAACGGGCCGAAATTGCGACGCTGCGCAGTGAGGAAAAATTCCGGGGAATCTTCGAAAACCTACAGGACATCTACGCCCGTGTCGACCGGAAGGGGAAGATTACGATGGTCAGTCCGTCGGTGTTTAAACGGCTGGGCTACACGCCCGACGAGGTGCTGGGGCAGGACGTTACCCAGTATTTTGTCGACAAGAGCGTGATTCACCGGGCCATGATCAAACTCGGCCGGACGCACAGCCTGCGCAACTTCGAGGTGAGCATGCGCCGAAAAGACGGTACGGAGCGGCAGTTTATGTTCAACATGCTGCTGCTTCAGGACGATGCCGGCCATTACTCGGTTGTTGCCGTATTGGCCCGCGATATTACCGAGTTGAAGCGGCAGTCGGCCGAACTGGTGAAAGCCCGCGATGAAGCCGAACGGTCGCTGAAAGTGAAAGAGCAGTTCCTGGCCAATATGAGCCACGAAATCCGGACGCCGATGAACGGGGTAATTGGCATGATCGACCTGCTCAACGACACCCAACTCGACGACGAACAGCGCAGTTACGTCAAGACGATCAAGCGGTCGTCGGAAACGCTGCTCAATATTCTCAACGATATTCTCGACCTGTCGAAGATCGAAGCGGGCAAGATGGTGCTGCACGAAGCCCCGATTGCCTTCCGCGAAATTTTCGAGAAGCTTATCGCCCTGTTCGGGCAGCAGGCGCATTCGAAAAACAACGATCTGACCTATCACCTCGCACCCGATCTGCCTACGTTCGTGATCGCCGATCAGACGCGATTGCTTCAGATTCTGTCGAACCTGACGTCCAACGCCATCAAGTTTACGGAGAATGGTACGGTGCAGGTCAAGGCGTCGCTTGTCAGCAAACGGGGTAAGTTCAACCGGATTCGGGTAGCTGTCGAAGATTCGGGTATTGGCATTTCTCCCCAGAACATCAATCTGCTGTTCAACTCGTTCAGTCAGGTCGATACCTCGTCGCGCAAGTCGTTTGGTGGTACGGGGCTTGGGCTGTCCATCTCGAAAGAACTGGCGCACCTGATGAAAGGCGAGGTTGGCGTCGAGTCAGTGGTAGGGAAGGGGAGCACGTTCTGGTTTATCATCGAACTAAAGGAAACGGCTATCAGTCCGTCGCAGCAAACCACTGAAGCCGCCGAGATTACGCTGGCCAACTTCTTCAGCACCTACCACCCGCAGGTGTTGCTGGTCGACGATAATGCTGTCAACCGGAAAGTCGCCAGCGAAATTCTGCGGAAAGCGGGCTGCGTGGTGACGACGGCCGATAGTGGACCGGCGGCTATCGCGCAGGTAAGCGAGCGATTCCAGGCGATCGAGAAGGGTGAATCGGACTCGTTTGACGTAATCTTCATGGACATTCAGATGCCCGACATGGACGGTGTTGAAACGACCCGGAATCTGCGCGAGCAGTTCGGTAAGCGCCTGCCGACGATCGTGGCCATGACGGCGTACTCGATGCGCGAAGACCGCGAACGCTTCATTCAGCAGGGACTGGACGATTACATTGCCAAGCCGATTCGGGCGCAGAGCCTGATAGCGAAAGTCAAGGAATTATCGGATGCGAACCGGGCCCGGCAGAAAACCGACGCGCCCGTGGCGGCTCCGATACCGGTAGTAGTGCAAAGTGACCCAGCGCTCCCCATCATCGACCCGGAAATCATCGGGCAACTGCGCGACATCGGCGGGCAGGAACTGGTCGACAGTATTCTGGACGAATTTGTCACGGAAGCGGCCGAGCTGGTCAACGGCGCGATCGACGCGTACAAACTGGGCGATATTCCGACCGTAAAGAGCCACCTGCACACGCTGAAAGGCTCTGCCGGTACGATTGGTGTCTCCCGCGTGGCCGACATTGCCCGTACGGCCGAGGGGAAGCTGAAAGTGGCCGATACCAGTGGGTTATCCGATGCGCTCGACGCACTTAGCGCAGCCTTCAACGACTTTCTGGCAGAACGCGAAAAACCGGCGTAACTTTGTGAAGTCAGTTTACGGTATACAGTATACAGTTTTCGGTGGCTATCGCACGATCGGTCCCGGCGGCCGTAAACTGCATACCGTAAACCGTATACTGTAAACCGATCCAATTTTGACCCTTCCTGCTGATCATATTCGCCTGCTGTTTGGCTTGAAATTAAGGCAGCTTCGACTCGACAAGGGGCTGTCGGCCAGCGATCTGGCGCAGCAGTCTGGTATGTCGGTGTCGTACATCACCGAAATCGAAAAGGGGCGGAAGTACCCGAAAGCCGACAAGATTGCGGCCCTCGCCAACGCCATGCAGGTCGACTACGACTCGCTGGTGTCGCTGAAACTGAGCAAGAAGCTGGAACCCATATCCGATCTGCTCCGGTCCAAATTCCTGACCGAGATTCCACTCGAACTGTTCGGCATCGACCCGTCGGATCTGCTGGAACTGCTGGCCGAAGCACCCGCCAAGGTCAGCGCCATGATCCGCACGTTCATGGATATTGCTCTGACGTACAACATGAGCGTCGAACGGTTGTACATGACCATGCTGCGGTCGTATCAGGAGATGCACGACAACTATTTCCCGGAGATCGAAGCCGACGCCGACCGATTTCTGGCGGAGTACACGGCGTCGGGGCAGGCCGTGTCGGAGAATCTGCTGGTCAATCTACTCAAGATAAAATACGACGTGCAGATCGTGCCGTTCGATCCGGCCGAGCAGCCCGAACTGACGGCGCTGCGCTCGGTGTACCGTCCCGAACGGCGTACGTTGCACCTGAACGCCAGCCTGAATACGGCCCAGCGGACGTTTATTCTGGCGCGGGAAGTCGCGTTTCAGTACATGGGACTGAAAATTCGGCCTTATACCTATTCGTGGGTCGAAGCCGAATCGTTTGAGCAGATTCTGAACAACTACCGGGCTTCGTATTTCGCCGGTGCTATCCTGATCCGTCGCGACGTACTCGTCGCCCGGTTGACGGAACTATTCGACCGCGATACCTGGAGCAACGACGCTTTCCTCGACCTGATCCGGGATTTCAACTCAACGCCCGAACGTTTCTTCTACCGGCTCAGCAATGTGTTGCCCAGTCAGTTCGGCATCGATCAGCTGTTTTTTTACCGGTTCAACCATACGGCTGGCGAAACGGATTTTCACCTGTCGAAAGAAATGCACCTGTCGCGATTACAGGGTAGTCAGGGTGGGCCACGCGGTATCATCGACGAACACTACTGCCGTCGCTGGATTGCGCTGACGATCTTGCAGGAACTGCATTTCCTCCAGCAGAACAAAGGCGTCGACAGTACCCTGTGCCGGGCGCAGCTATCGGAATACGCCGATTCGGGCGTGCAATACCTGATCGTCTCGGTAGCCCATTCGCACCGGCCCGACGTGCAGCAGAACATGAGTGTGTCGATGTGTTTTGCCGTCAACG
Organism: Spirosoma oryzae; assembly: GCF_003002825.1. Taxonomy (GTDB): domain Bacteria; phylum Bacteroidota; class Bacteroidia; order Cytophagales; family Spirosomataceae; genus Spirosoma; species Spirosoma oryzae. The sequence continues at coordinate 84,279 of NZ_PVTE01000010.1, forward strand.
ATGCGCTGCGGAGCCGGATGAAGTTCATGCAGAAGCCCACCCCCGACATTCCGGCCCGGCTGGTCAACGAAGCCTGCGAGCGCTGCGGTATTTTCGACTGCCGCGAACGGGTGGCCGCGCCTACCGTACTCCAGAAGAAGCGGCAGTTTGCCGGTATGAAGCAGGCGCTGGAGAAATTGGCTTGAGTCTGATTGTCTTGAACTGTGATTCTTGTGATTACGCTGATAGACTGTGATTATTTAAATCAACGAAATCAGTAAATCAAACGAATCACAGTTCAAGACAATTCGAACGTCATCCCTTCTTTTGCTCTTTCGCCCAGCCGTCTTTGAGGGTGGCGGTGCGGTTGAAGACGGGCAGCGCGTCGGTGGAGTCGGCGTCGAGGATGAAATAGCCTTTACGCATGAACTGTACGTTGGTCAGTGAGCCAGACCGGGTGGCCGCAACCAGGGCGGGTTCGACAAAGGCGCGGACCGTTTCGAGCGAGTTGGGATTGATAAGCTCTTTAAAATCCCGTTCGTCGGCGGCTGGGTTCTCGACGGAGAACAGCCGATCGTACAGGCGCACTTCGGCTTCGACCGCATGCGGGACCGATACCCAGTGAATCGTGCCTTTGACGTTGATGCCCGACGTATCGGAACCGCTCCGGCTTTCAGGAATGTACGTACAGCGCAATTCGATGATCTCGCCGGCATTGTCTTTCACGACTTCCTCACACTTGATGATGTAAGCCCCTTTCAGGCGAACCATTCCCCCCGGAAATAAGCGGAAGAATTTCTTCGGCGGGTTTTCCATGAAGTCGTCGCGCTCGATGTACACTTCCCGGCTAAACGGCACGTCGCGTACGCCCGCCGACGGATCTTCGGGGTTGTTTTCGATGTGCATGATCTCCTCCCGACCGAGGTCGTAGTTGGTAATGACCAGCTTGAGCGGTTTCTCGTCAAGCACAGCCATCAGGCGGGGGGCCGTCCGGTTTAGCTCTTCGCGAATGCAGAACTCTAGCAAACCTACGTCGATCAGGTTGTCGCGTTTGGCAATGCCGATCCGGTCGCAGAACTCACGTATACTGGCAGGCGTGTAGCCGCGCCGACGAATACCGGCGATGGTCGGCATACGCGGATCGTCCCAGCCGCTGACGTGCTTCTCTTCGACCAGCTGTTTGAGTTTCCGCTTGCTCATGACCGTATAAGTCAGGTTGAGCCGCGCAAACTCAATTTGCCGCGACGGGAACAGCTCCAGTTGCTGAATGAACCACTCGTAGAGCGGGCGGTGTACTTCAAATTCCAGCGTACAGAGCGAATGCGTGATGTGCTCGATGGCGTCCGACTGGCCGTGGGCGAAGTCGTACATCGGGTAGATGCACCAGGCGTCGCCCGTGCGGTGGTGATGCGCGTGTTTGATGCGGTAGATGATCGGGTCGCGCAACTGCATGTTCGGCGACGCCATATCGACCTTCGCCCGCAGTACTTTAGCGCTGTCGGGGTAGTCGCCGGCACGCATCCGTCGGAACAGGTCGAGGTTTTCGGCAACGCTTCGATCGCGGTACTGATTCAGCCGACCCGGCTCGGTTGGCGTGCCTTTCTGCGCCGAAATTTCTTCCGCCGTCGAATCGTCGACGTAGGCCAGTCCTTTCTGAATCAGGGTTTCGGCGAACTGGTAAATCTGCTCGAAATAATCCGACGCGTAGAACTCGTTTTCCCAGTCGAAGCCCAGCCAGCGTACGTCGTTCTTGATCGAATCAACATACTCGGTATCTTCCGTTACGGGGTTGGTATCGTCGAAGCGGAGGTTCGTTTGTCCGCCGTATTCGTCAGCCAGTCCGAAGTTCAGGCAGATCGATTTGGCATGACCGATATGGAGGTAGCCGTTCGGTTCGGGTGGAAAACGCGTATGCACGCGCCCACCGTTTTTGCCGGCGGCAATGTCTTCGTCAACAATCTGTTCGATAAAATTCAGGGAACGTTCAGTGCGTTCGTCTGAGTCGCGGGGCGCTTCCGTCATGAGGCAGGATAACTGGTAAATAGTCCGAAATGTACGGCGATCGGGTGGTTTTGGCAAATTGGCTCCGCGCCGATAGCCTGGGCAATTCGCTAGAATTTAGTCCTTGGCTGAACAAAAAGCAGCGGTCTGGTAGTTGATGGATAGTACACAAGATTGACTATTTGGGTCAATGACTGGTACCGCCATTCACAATGTTATGAAAAAAGGGGTTATTGGCCTTCTCTGCGTTCTTTTGAGCAGCTTGGGAAGCCCACTACTGGCACAAAAGCCAGCGGATTCATTAACCAGGCAAGCGTACCTGAATGACTGCCTGGTGTACGCGCTGAACAATTATCCGGTCGTTCGTCAGTCGCTGATTGATCAGGAAATCACAGACCGGAACATTAAAGTTGCGCAATCGACCTGGTACCCACAGCTTACGGGCGGGTACTCGCTGATTCATTACCTGAAACTTCCTGTCACGCAGATCCCTGACGTGAATACCGGGGAACGGCGGAACGTGACGCTGGGCGCACAGAACACGTCGGTCGCGTCGTTTTCCCTGTCGCAGAATATCCTGAACCGCGATCTGCTGCTGGCTAACCGAACCGCTGATGCTTACCGGGTACAGGCCGCACAAACGACGACGCTGAACAAAATCGACGTGGTTGTCAACGTCAGCAAGGCCTACTATGACGTGGTGCTGACGCAGCGGCAGGCCGACATCCTTACCGAAGACATCGTTCGCTTACAACGCAGCTTGCAGGATGCGTCGAATCAGTACCAGAGTGGGGTCGTCGACAAAACCGACCCGCAGCGGGCGCAGGTAGCGCTCAACAATGCACTGGCGCAGCGAAAACAATACACCGATCTGGTGGGCGCGAAGATTCAGGTGCTCAAGCAGTATATGGGCTATCCGCCAACGACCCGGCTGGGGGTGGCGTACGACACGCTGCAACTTGTCCGCGACACGGCCCTGGATACCCTGCAACTAGCCAATCCGGCCAGCCGGGTCGAGTACCAGCAACTGCGAACGCAGCGTGAACTGCTTGATGCGAATGTACGCTACGCCCGCTGGGCTTACCTGCCGTCGGTCTCGGCCATTGCCAACTACAACTTTCAGTATCAAAACAACACCTTCACACAACTCTACTCGCAGGTATTTCCCAACTCGCTGATCGGTTTGTCGGTGGCGCTGCCCATTTTTCAGGGTGGCCGACGGGTGCAGCAGTTGCGTATTGCTGAGTTGCAGGTGAAACGACTCGACTGGGACTTCGTCTCGCTAACCAACAGCGTCGATGCGGAATACGCGCAGGCGCTGTCGGTCTACAAGGGTAACCTGGCCAACTATTACGCGCTGGTGGCGAATCAGCAGCTGGCGCAGGATAACTACCGCATCATCAACCTGCAATACCGCTCCGGCGTCCGGGCTTATCTGGACGTGACGGTTGCCGAAGCAGACCTGCGTACGGCCCGGCTCAACGTGTTCAATGCCTTGTATCAGGTGCTGGTGAGTCGTGTCGATGTGCTCCGCGCGCTGGGCGAGTATAGATTTTAAGTGCGGTATTCGGTTTACTGTATACGGTTTACAGTTCTCCGTCATGCATGGTCTGTCGATTGATAGCTAACAGATCAGGTAATCACCGTAAACCGTAAACCGAGAACTGTATACCAAGAACTACAAACACGAGTGACGTTATGACAACGGTAAACTATCGACTGCTGCTGCTGGGTGGGCTGGTAACGCTGGCCGGCTGCGGGGGTAGTAAAGACGATAAAAAGCAGCAGGCCCCTCCGCCGACGGCGGTATCTGCCGTGCGGGCGGAGAAAGGTAGTGCGACCTATTACGACGAGTTTCCCGCCACGATCACGGCGTTCCGCGAGGTGGAAATTCAGCCGCAGGTGTCGGGAAACATTACCGGTATTTTCTTCGAAGACGGGCAGCACGTAACGCGTGGGCAGAAGCTGTACACGATCGATCCGCAGCAATACCGGGCTTCCTACGATCAGGCCGTCGCTAACCTGAACGTGCAGAAAGCCAACCTCAACCGGGCGCAGAAAGATGCCGACCGGTACACAACGCTGGAAAAGCAGGATGCTATTGCCCGGCAGGTTGTCGACAATGCCAATGCAACCCTGGAGGCTACCCGCATGCAGGTGGCCGCAGCCCAGGCCAACATTCAGCAGGTGGCTACCAACCTGAAATACACGATGATCTACGCGCCCCTCGACGGCACGATTGGTATTTCGCAGGTGCGACTAGGGGCAGCCGTGGCACCCGGTGGCGGTGTTCCGCTTAACACCATTTCAGCCGATAATCCGCTGTCGGCCGATGTGCAGATCGATGAGTCGCAGATCCCGCGCTTCACAGCTTTACAGAACAGCGCCGGAAAAGGAAACGATTCGACATTCCTGCTCATGCTGCCGAACGGCGCTCAGTATCCGTACCCCGGCTCGATTCGCATCGTCGATCGGGCTGTCGATCCACAAACGGGTACGCTGCGTGTCCGGGTTGCATTCCCGAATCCGAAAAATCAGTTGAAAGTCGGGCAGAATGGTAACCTGCGCGTCCGCAATCAGACGCCCGGTGCGCAACTGCTGATTCCGTATAAGGCCATAACAGAACAGATGAGCGAATACTTCGTCTACGTCGTGGGCGATAGCAGCAAGGTAACCCAGAAGAAGGTGACGCTCGGCGCTCGTATCAACGACAAGGTTGTTGTGAAGAATGGCTTGAGCGAAGGCGAACTGGTAGTGACAGAGGGTACGCAGAAAGTGAAGGAAGGCGCGAAGGTAAAGGTCACGAACCAAGCGAAATAGTAGAATGATTGACTGATTGAGTGATTGAATAGGCTCACATGTCACTTACTCGATCATTCAATCATTCTACTACTCAATCATTAGATAAACCATGTTTGAAGTATTCATCAACCGACCCGTTACGGCCATTGTGACGTCGATCGTCATCGTAGCCCTGGGCATACTGGCGCTGCTGACATTGCCCGTCAGTCAGTACCCGGACATTACGCCACCGGTGGTGCAGGTGTCGAGTAGCTATACCGGGGCCGATGCGCAGACGGTAGAGCAAACGGTGGCGACGCCCATCGAAACGCAGGTCAACGGTACGCCCGGTATGGACTACCTGCAAACCAATGCGACCAACGACGGCCGGATGACGATGAACGTCACGTTCAAAGTTGGTACCGACGTCAACATTGCCGCTCTCGATGTGCAGAACCGGGTTGGTATCGCGACGCCCCAGATTCCGGAAGAAGTGACCCGGCTGGGGGTAACCGTTCGGAAGCGGAACCCATCGCTGTTTATGCTGGTGGCCTTGTACTCGCCCAACGGTACGCACAACGTCTCGTTTCTTGACAACTACGTCAACATCTATATCCGCGACGCCCTGCTGCGGGTGCCGGGGGTAGGGGATATTTTCAGCCGGGCCGACGATTTCAGTATGCGAATCTGGCTGCAACCCGACAAGCTGGCGCAGCTGGGTATGACGCCGACTGATGTGACAAACGCCCTACAGGAGCAAAACCTACAGGTCGCGGGTGGCTCGGTCGGTGGGCCGCCACAACCGACGTCGCAGGCTTTTGAATACACCGTCTTCACGAACAGCCGACTGAGCAAGGAAGACGAATTCCGGAAAATCATCGTGCGGAGCGACCCGACGAAAGGGGCACTGGTTCGACTAAGCGACGTGGCCCGCGTACAACTCGGTAAGTTCTCATACGCCAGCAACTCGTTTGTCGACGGGAAGCGCGCATCGTACCTACTGGTGTATCAGCTGCCGGGCAGTAATGCGCTCCAAACGGCCGAAGGCGTTTACGCAGCGATGAACGAGCTGAAAAAGACCTTCCCCAAAGACATTGATTACGTAGTGCCGTTTGAATCGGTATCGGTTATTCAGGTATCGATCAGCGAGGTGGTCGAAACGCTGCTTGAAGCACTCGTACTGGTCGTACTGGTGGTATTCCTGTTCCTGCAAAGCTGGCGAGCTACGCTGATTACCCTGCTCGCGGTTCCGGTGTCGATCATCGGTACGTTCGCGCTGTTTGTGCCGCTCGGCTTTACGATCAATACGCTGACACTCTTTGCGTTCGTACTCGCCATCGGTATTGTGGTCGATGATGCCATCGTGGTGGTAGAGGCCGTGCAGGCCAACATCGACAAGGGGAAGTCGCCGAAGGAAGCTACTGTGGAGGCCATGCGCGAGATTTCGGCCCCGGTTATTGCCATCGCGCTGATTCTGGCGGCCGTGTTCGTGCCGGTTGGTTTTATTCCCGGTATCGTCGGCCGTTTATACCAGCAGTTTGCCATCACGATTGCCGTATCCGTGTTGATTTCGGCTTTTGTGGCGCTCTCGCTGACGCCCGCGCTCTGTACATTGCTGTTGCGCGAAGAACACATCGACGAGAACGCGAAAGGGCTGAACAAGTTCTTTTACAAATTCAACCAATGGTTCGAGCGGGTTACGAACTCGTACTCCGGCATAGTCAAACGCCTGATCAAGTCAACGCCACTGGTTATCATCGGCCTGGTGGTACTGTATATCGGTACCGGGCTTTTGTTCCGCGCCAAACCGACGGGCTTTATTCCGACGGAAGATGAAGGCCGGCTAATCGTTACCTACGAGATTCCGGAAGCGGCTTCGACAACGCGTAGCTTGCAGGTGCTCAACGAGATGATGACCACGCTGAAAAAGCAGCCCTTCGTCAATCACTTTGCCGCACTGGGTGGCCTGAACGCCATCACGTTCGCGTCGAAGTCGAACAGCGGTACAGTGTTTATGCAGCTGAAGCCGTGGGAAGACCGGAAGGAGCGAAATATGCAGGCTGACTCGCTGGTGGTGAAGTTGCAGAAGATCTTTGCCGGTATCAACGACGCCCGTGTGCAGGTGCTGCAACCCCCGGCTATTCCGGGTCTGGGACAATCGTCCGGGTTTACGTTCGAGATTCAGCAACGGCAGACCAACGACGATGTGCAGGCGTTCGACGGCGTGGTGCAGAACTTCCTGGCTGCGGCCAGCAAGCGACCCGAAATAGGCCGGGCCTACTCGTACTTCACGGCTAAATCACCCGCCTATCGTGTCAACGTCGACCGGGAGAAAGCAAAGAAATTAGGGGTTAGCGTGTCCGACGTGTACCGAACGTTGCAGACCTATCTGGGTAGTCAGTATGTCAACGACTTCATCATTTACGGGCGTAAGTTTCGGGTTGTCGCGCAGGCGGACACCTCGTTCCGTACCGACGTGCGGGACATCAGTCAGTTCTACGTTCGGAATCAGGCGGGCCGGTTGCTGCCGATGACGGCGGTCGCATCGACGTCCGTGATCGAAAACGCTCCGCTGATCTCGCACTTTAACCTGTTCCGGTCGGTCGAAGTTAACGGGCAGGCGGCACCGGGCTACAGTAGTTCGCAGGCTAACGATGCCCTGCGTGAAGTGGCGGCTCAGGTATTGCCCGAGGGGTATTCGTACGACTTCTCAGGCCTGAGCCGGGAAGAGATTAGTGCTGGTAACAGTTCTGTCTACATTTTCGCGCTTAGTGTTGGCTTCGTATTTCTGTTCCTGGCGGCTCTATACGAAAGCTGGTCGGTACCGTTCTCCGTCCTGCTCTCCGTGCCGATCGGTGCGTTCGGGGCCATCCTGGCGCTGGTGCTGTTTCCCTACCTGACCAACAACGTCTACGCGCAGATCGGTCTGATTACGCTGATTGGTCTGGCGGCCAAAAACGCCATTCTGATCGTGGAATTTGCCAAGGAACGGGTCGACAAGGGCGAAGACCTGCTGGAGTCGACACTAGAAGCCGTCCGCCTGCGCCTGCGCCCAATTCTGATGACGTCGCTTGCGTTCATCCTTGGTGTGGTACCGCTGGCTATTGCCAGTGGTGCTGGTGGCGTGGCCCGTGCAACTATCGGCCGGACCGTGCTGGGTGGTATGTTGGCGGCAACGTCGCTGGCGATCTTCGTTGTACCAGTGCTCTACGTAGCCATTACGCGACTGGCCTACGGTAAGAAAGGACTGGAAGAGCTGAAGAAGAACGCGGAGAAAAAGAAACAGGAAGAAAAACCGGAAGAGCAACCACAGATGGTTGACAAGTAGCGGTTCGTGCGCCAACTAAAACGCCCTGACTAGTCCAACTGGTCAGGGCGTTTTTTGTAGTATGTAGCCTGGACGTCCACGTCCGGGTGGACGTCAGGCCAACTATGTAAGGCGGCAGCAATACCTCAGATGGTACTAACGAGAATCTACTAACTGTATCAGGCCAACCAAGCAAGGTGGAAGCTTTATTGGTCGCTTCGCGCCCATCCAGACCGGGAGGTCTGGGCTACATAAACTATTAACAGTCAATTAAATCAACAACGCCGGGTAAACTACCGTTGCCATTGTTCGTCTTACAGAGCAAACAACGCCTTACAATCATGTTTACTAAACTTGCCTATACCGGGCTGCTTTGCTCGCTGCTTTCACTGCCGCTACTGGCTCAGCAGGCTCCTATGTCGACCGTGCCGCATCAGCAGGGGACAAAGCAGGGTCAGAAAATGGCCGATCCCACGATCCGTGCCCAGCGCATGGCCGACCGGCTGACAAAGGAATTAGGGCTGGATCAGGCCACGTCGCAGAAGGTATATACGGCAGCGCTAGCCCGCGCGCAGAAGATTGACAATATTCAGGCTAGCCCCGACGATAATCGGACAAAGGCGAAAGCACTCAAAGCTAATGCTGACGATTTCAAAGCGCAGCTGAAAAGCATGTTGACGCCCGACCAGTTTACGAAGTTTGAGAGCATGCGCGGCCGGATGCGGGGAGGCCGGGGCGGTATGGGTCGACCGGATAGCGATACTGATCAGCCGTAACGACGCGCTGCGATTTTTCCGCAGTGATTGTCGAACACCCTAATCAGCATGAGCTGGTCAGGGTGTTTTGCTTGTATAGGTCATTAGTTGTCGACTGTCAACGTCAGATCGTCAAAATACACGTGGCCTGTCGTTCTGGGCAGGTACACCATGAATACGAGCAGATTGTCGATGTTGCCGGGGTAATTATCCAGCGTGACCGAATACTGTTTAAACTCGCTGGTACCCGTAATTGACGTTGTTCCTTGTGTTGTCTGGAAAAACATAACCTGGCTTCCCTTGTCGCCCCGAATCGCAATTGCCACGCCCTGTCCGGTCAGGTTAACCGGCTTTATTTTCGCCGTCAGCGTGAGTTTGGCACCAACTGGAATAGCGCTAACGGGTATGTTGTTCTGTCCGTAGAAGCAGAAAGCCGAATCGTTTTTGACCGTATTACAATTGATTTTTAGCGAATACCGGGGCGACGATGCGGCTTCGTCGGTGTGGCCGAACGCAAATCCGTTGGGGTTGGCTGTATGCGATGCGTCGTAATTGAAAAACCAGTTCTGCGACTGTTGTTCAACGCTCCCGTTCCTGAGCAGGTTATTCTCCTGCGGCTGCGCATCATTGGACGTACAGGCTGAGAGGACAGATAATACGGCTAGCAGAGCGCAGAATGGCAGAAATCGGTTCATGGCAGATGTGATATGTATAGGTCCGAAAAGGTAACGAGATTGTCATCTTTTTGTATTAATTGGTGATTTAATTTATTTATTGGGGGTAGAATTGGTGTTTTTGGTCTGTAGCCTGTTGCATATGTAGCCTGGACCTCCAGGTCCGGGTGGGCGCGATAGCGACCAACAACGCTGCCGCCTTACATAGTTGGCCTGACGGCCACCCGGACCTGGAGGTCCAGGCTACAACTAAAACGCCATGGTCGATACCGTATTTCTTATCTTTGGTCATGCCCGATTCGTTGCTTGGTCGTGTTCGTCTGCCGGTGATTGTGCTGGCGCAGTTTGCGGGCACGTCGCTGTGGTTTGCCGGAAACGCGATTTTACCTGACATACAGCCGCTATTGAATAACCCGGCTCTGAACGGCTGGATTACGTCGGCGGTACAGCTTGGCTTCATCGGCGGTACGCTGCTTTACGCGTTGCTGGCTATTCCCGACCGCTTTCCGACAACCAGGGTGTTTCTGGTATCGGTACTACTGGCGGCTGCGGCCAATGTGGGCTGGCTGTTTCTGCCGCTTCAGGCATCGACGGTGTTGGTAAGCCGGGCACTGACGGGTTTTTTTCTGGCGGGTGTCTACCCCGTCGGTATGAAGCTGGCTGCCGACTGGTTTCGGCCGGTGTTGGGCCGGGCAATGGGTTTTCTGGTGGGGGCACTAGTGCTCGGAACCGCCTTCCCGCATCTACTGCGTGGACTAGGGACAAGCCTGCCGTACCGGAATCTGATGCTGGCGGTGAGCGGACTGGCCATTGGCGGAGGCATACTCCTGTATCTGGTTGTGCCATCGAAACCACTGCCAACGCAACGTACTCGTTTCCAGTTGGATGCCCTGCGCACGCTCGTTCAACCGTCGGCATTTCGGCCGGCCATGCTCGGCTATTTTGGGCATATGTGGGAGCTGTACACCGTCTGGGCGTTTCTACCGTTGCTGATCGGTTCGTACAATACGCTTCACCTAGCCGAACCGCTGAATGTGTCGCTCACGTCGTTTCTAACCATTGCCGCCGGTATGCTGGGTTGTGTGCTGGGCGGGTACGGCGCGTTACAGATTGGTAGCCGTCGGGTTGCCCGCTACCTGCTGATTACCTCGGGGCTTTGCTTACTGCTACTGCCGTTGCTGATGGGTTTACCCCCGCTGTGGTTCGCCCTGTTTTTAGCCATCTGGGGTGCTGCTGCCTCCGGTGATTCGCCCCAGTTTTCGACGCTCGTGGCCAGTTATGCACCAGCCGAAAGCCGGGGCAGTACGCTGACGCTCGTGACCAGTATCGGCTTTCTGATTACCGTCATTTCCATTCAGACTATGGCTGGGCTGGTAGCGCAGTTTGGTGCATCGGTCTGGCTGTTCTGGCTGCTGCTGCCGGGCCCCCTGCTGGGCGTGCTGGCTGTATCGACCAACGACGAACGGTCATAAACTGTTGATGTAGGCAATCATGTCGTCAACGTCAACCAACTGATCGAACGCCTGCTGCTGAACAGCCTGCTGCGGCATAAAATCGACAAGGGCCGTTTCGGGTTTCTGGACCAGTGCCCGCCCACCCGCCTGTCGAATAGCCAGCAATCCGTTGACACCGTCGGCGTTGGCACCCGATACCAGAATGCCCGTCAGCCACGGACCGTAGACGGCGGCTGCCGACTCGAAGGTGACGTCGATGGCTGGGCGGGTATAGTTTATTTTTTCGGAATCGTCGAGTGAGAACGTAAAGTCGGTTTCGATCAATAAGTGGTAATCAGCCGGAGCGAGGTAGATGACGCCCGCTTCAACCGGTTCCTTTTCATCGACTTCTTTCAGCGGGATACGGGTGCGCAGAGCGAGCAGTTCACTCAGCGTGGAGTCGGCGGTGTTCCGGCGATGTACGACAACGATCAGTGCCGACCGTAGCGGACTGCGCAGGCCGGGCAGTAGTGTCAACAGGACCTCGATACTACCGCTCGAACCGCCAATCACCACAACGGGATGGGGTTGCGTCAGCCAATCTTGCGCCATATTTTTTCGTTGTTCAGTTGTTTGTAGCGTGGCTGTAACGACGAGAATTTCAACGTCTCTTTGGAGCCGAGGGCCAGATAGCCGAGCGGTCCCACACTCCGGTCGAAAAGCGTAAGCACGTGTTCCTGCAACAGCTTATCGAAGTAGATCAGTACGTTCCGGCACAGGATCAGGTCGAACTCGTTGAACGAACTGTCGGAGACGAGATTATGGGTCGAAAAAACCATTTTTTCGCCGAGGTCTTCGCTGAATTTGGCGTAGCCGTAGTGGGCCGTATAGTAATCGGAAAAGTCCCGCGTACCACCCGCAAGCCGGTAGCTTTCGGCGTATTGCCGCAAGGGGGCCATGGGAAAAATGCCGCTGCGGGCCCGGTCCAGTACCTCCGGGTTGAGGTCCGTTGCGTACAGCAGCGATTTATACAGCAGGCCCGTTTCGCGCAGCAGGATCGCCATCGAGTACACTTCTTCACCCGTCGAGCAGCCCGCGTGCCAGATACGAATAAAGGGTTTAGCCGTTAATGTTGGCAGCACGTCGTTGCGCAGCGCCAGATAGAACGACGGATCACGAAACATCTCCGTGACATTTACTGTGATGCCCTCGACAAATCGCTGCGCGTAAGTAGCATCGGATCGGACCCGGTAGCGTAGTTCGGCGAAGCTGGGGAATTTCTCCAGATTCCACAGCCGATCGACCCGGCGTGTTAGCGATGCACGCGAATAGTGGGTGAAATCGTAGCCATACCAGTCCAGCAAGTCGGTGAGCAGCAAATTCAGTTCCTCAGTGCTAATCATAAGTAGCTGTCAAAGCGTCGACAGTAAGGTAATCAGGCGATCGACATCGATCGGTTTGGCAATGTAGTCGGTCGCGCCGGCACGTAGGCATTTCTCCCGGTCGCCAACCATGGCCTGCGCCGTGACGGCGAAAATAGGGGCATCGGCATAGGCGGGAATGGCGCGCATGCGGGGAATGGCTTCGTAGCCGTCCATGTCGGGCATCATCATGTCGAGCAGAATAGCGTCGATACCGGCGTCGGCCTGCAATAGCGTAAGCGCATCCGGCGCACTCGTACACGACACGCAGTCGAACGAACGACTTTTCAGCAGTGCCGTCAGCGCAAAGATATTGCGGGAGTCGTCGTCGACGAGTAGCAGGCGTTTCTTAACCATGGGTTTGTTGGAGAAAAGAAGAAAGAGGTGAGATGTGAGAAGAAAGAAGCGAGATGTGAGAAGAAAGACGAAAGAAGAAAGACAGGTTCTCATCTCTTTTTTCTTTCTTCTTACCTCTTTCGTCTAAAGACGCCTACCGCTCGTACAACCATACGCGCAGCAGCGAAATAAGCTGATCGATGTCGACCGGTTTGGTGATGTAATCGGACGCACCCGCCTGAATGCACTTGTCGCGGTCGCCGGTCATGGCTTTGGCCGTCACGGCGATGACGGGTAGCTTACGCCACTGCGGATTGTCCCGAATGCGGGTAGCCGTTTCATACCCGTCCATCTGCGGCATCATCATATCCAGCAACACGATGTCGATAGCCGGATTTTCGGTCAGCTTTTGCAGGGCTTCCTTGCCGTCGAGCGCCGGAATGATCGTCATGTTGTACTGCTCCAGTGCTTTGGTGAGCGAGAAAATATTCCGCACGTCGTCGTCGGCAACCAGTACGGTTTTGCCAGACAGTATCTGACTTAATTCGCCCAGTCGCCGGTTGGTCGATGCGTTATTGGCTGGCTGCTTCTGCTCCTCGACCAGGTGGAGAAACAGCGACACCTCATCGAGCATTCGTTGATAGGAGTGGGCCGTCTTGACGATGATCGAATCGGCATACTGGCGAATCCGCATTTCTTCCGTCATCGACAGGCTTTTGCCGGTGAAAATGATGATGGGCAGCTTCTCCAGATTCGGGTCTTTGCGGGCTTCATCGAGCAGGCTATATGCGTTGTGGTCGGGAATGCCCATGTCCAGAATGACGCAGTCGATCTCCTCACGTTTCAGCGCGTTCAAGCCCGCCGATATATCGCTTTTCAGCTCCGAATGGATGTCGAATGTCGATAGATAGTAAGCCAGCGCCTTGGCGTGTTTAGGGTTGTCCTCAATGATCAGCACTTTCCGGCTGTCGCGACTCAGGACATATTCGATCTTACTGAAGACCTCGCTAAGCTGTTCGAAAGCGACGGGTTTGTCGACAAAATCGATCGCGCCTTTCAGCAGGCTTTCCTTCTTCACCTGCATCGACGACATGATATGGACCGGGATAGGGCGCGTCTGCGGATTCGCTTTCAACGCGTCCATCACGTCCCAGCCGCTCATAACGGGCAGTTGAACGTCGAGCAGAATGCCAGTTGGCTGAAACTCCGTGGCCAGCCGGATACCTTCGTCACCCCGAACCGCCACGATGCCTTTGTACCCTTTCTGCCGGGTGTAGTCGAGCAGCGACCGGGCGAAATACGGGTCGTCTTCCACGATCAGCATGACTTTGTCGCCGGTCCCGACGCTGTGCCGGTCGTCAGGAATATCGTCGGGAATGACCGTGCTGATTAGCGGATCGGCACGCCGGGGGGCGACCGGGGGCGTAGCTGCCGGTGGATCGGCTACAGGTTGCGTTACCGGTTGAACGACGGATCTGGTAACCGGTATCGATGACCGATTGGCAGTGGCGGGTATGCAGAGCGTAAACGTGCTGCCCTGCCCGACCTGACTGCTAAGGGTAATGTCGCCCCCCAGAAGCCGGGCCAGTTCGCGACTGATCGAAAGACCAAGTCCCGTGCCACCGTATTTACGTTTGGTCGACCCGTCGGCTTGCTGGAAGGCTTCGAAGACGAGGGCCTGCTTCTCGGGCGCGATACCGATACCAGTGTCTTTCACGCTGAAACAAAGCCCCCCGACCGGGTCTGTCGCCCGGCTGATGGCCAGCGTAATGTTGCCCTGTTGCGTAAATTTGAGCGCGTTGGAAATCAGGTTTTTCAGGATCTGCCCCAGCCGGACGCGGTCGGTTTCGAACGTCAGCGGAACGTCGGGCGCGACGTCGACGATGAAGGCCAGGCCTTTCTCCCGGGCCAGCAGACCGAACAGGCTTTGCAACTCGGCGGTAATGTCCTGCACCGATACCGTCAGGTATTCGAGCGTCATCTGACCAGCTTCGATCTTCGACAGATCCAGAATTTCGTCGATCAGCCCCAACAGTCCATTCCCCGATGCCTGGATGACGCGGGCGTATTCGACCTGATCGGTGTTGAGCGTTTCTTCCGCGTTTTCGGCCAGCAGTCGACTCAGTAGCAGGATCGAATTGAGCGGGGTGCGTAGTTCGTGCGACATATTGGCCAGAAACTCCGACTTGTAGCGCGTACTCAGCTCCAGTTCGTCGGCTTTCTTCCGAATCTCGTCGTTCCGTTCCTCCAGCAGCATGCCCCGTTCTTCCAGCTCAGTGTTGGCCTGCTGTAATTCTTCCTGCTGCACGCGCAATTCTTCCTCCGACGCCTGTAGTTTCTGCGTCTGCATTTCCAGTTCGGCGTTCAGGTTTTCCAGTTCGCCCTGCTGCGCCTGTAGCTCGGTGGCCTGCGCCTGCGACTCTTCCAGTAGCTGCTGTAACCGGTTGAACGACAGGGCCGCATTCAGCCCAATGGCCACCGACTCCCGGCTGGATTCCAGTAGTTCCAGAACCCGATCGTCGGGCTTTCTGAAAAAAGCCAGTTCGATAACACCCACGCTGGTTTCGCCCACCAGCAGTGGAACGACCAGCAGTGCCCCCGGTATGGTTTCGCCCAGCGACGAGCTGATGCGGAGGAAGTCGGGGGGGAGGTTGTCGACGAGCAGCGTTTTCTGCTGCTGCATGGCTTGCCCGACCAGGCCATCGCCCAAAGCGAGTGCGGGCGGGGCCTGCTTTGTAGCATATTGGGCCAGCAACTCATGGCTACCACCCGGCTGGGTCAGGTAGATCGTTGCCAGCGGAGCCTGCACGTATTCGGCCAGTGTTGTGAGCAGGCGATTCGCCAGGGTGGGCAGGTTGCGTTGCCCCCGGAGCGCGTCGCCGATTACCGCCCGACCTGTGCGAAGCCAGTTCATCTGGTTGAGGTCGGTGAACGTATGCTCCAGCGAATCGGTCATGTCGTTCATCGCCCGGGCAATACGGCCCAGATTGTCGTCGGTCGTGTCGGGGTTGCGTTTCGTGTAGTCGCCGGCTGAAATCAGGCGGGTGATGCCTTCCATAACACCGATGCGGTGGGTCGTCTGCGCGTATTCGGCTTCGTCGTGCTGTTGTTTCAGGATGCGGGCGTCGATGTCTCGTTTGATACGTACGTAGGCAAACGCCGTAATGAGTATCGACAGTATACCGGTTATCAGGAGTAGGAAAGGTGTGTAGCCGATGTAGACCTGCTGCTGCGAAATCTGCTCGTTTAGCAACGCATTCTCCTGCCGCTTGATCCGGTCGAGTACGATCCGGGCCCGGTCCATGACCTGCTTGCCCCGCTGCATTTCCTGCTCAAGCGTTTCCAGCGACATACTCCCCCCGCGCTGGAACAGCCGGATGATGCGCTGCATCTGCTGAAACTTGGCTTCGTACAACTGCTTCAGCTCGATCATATTCTGCCGTTGATTGGGGTTGTCGACGGTCAGCTGACTGATTTGATCGTAGAAGTAGTCGGTTTTCTCGTAAGCGCCGTTGTACGGTTGCAGGAAAACCGGATTGCGCGTGACCAGGTAGCCACGGTGGCCCGTTTCGGCATCTTTCATAGCCGCCAGGATATTGTCGGCCTGGGTCAGTACGAGGTTGGTGTGATTGATGCGCTGCGAGTTCTCGATCAGTTGCTGAATGCTATAATACGAGGCTACCAGACTGATGAGCAGCAGGATGGTAGAGGCAATGAAGATGAGCCGAAGCTGCTTTATGACGGCGGTAGATCGGGACATGAGTAAATGAGTGATTGAATGATTGAGTGAATGAGTGAAACCTATCCGGTCAGATCACTCAATCACTCAATCATTCAATCACTCGTTGGGTGATTGGTAGTACGAATGTGAAACAACTGCCTTCATTGGCCTTACTGCGAACCGAAAACAAACCGTGATGGGCGCTTACGTTCTTGTGGGCAATGGCCAGGCCAATGCCGGTGCCTTCGTAGCTGTCGCGGTTGTTGAGTCGCTGGAAAATGACGAAAATACGATTCGAGAACTTTTCGTCGAAACCAATGCCGTTGTCGCTGACCGTGAACCGGTAGAAATCGCCGGTTGGGTCGAGTGGTGCATCGGTGGCGCATTCGCTGATTCGCTCGGCACGGATGGCGATACGGGGCGGAACGCCGGGTCGGACAAACTTCAGCGCATTGGACAGCAGGTTCTGGAACACCTGCCTGATACGGGTTGGCATGGCCTCGATCACCGGCATTGGCTCAATCGTGACGATGGCTTCTTTCTGCCGGATAATCACTTCATAATCAATCCGAAGGGTTGTCAGTAAGTCGTTCAGGTCTGTCTGCTGGAACGTTTCGGGGGCCGATAGCTGCGAGTAGGCCAGCAGGTCGTTAATCATCGTCGATAGTCGGGCCGACGACTGAATGGATCGGTCGAGGTACGCCGTCGCTTCGGGATTGTCGGCGAGGTATTTCTGTTTGACCAGATCGCTCATCAGCTGAATTTTGCGGAGCGGCTCTTTCAGATCGTGCGAAACGACCCAGGTAAACTGCTGCATTTCCTGGTTGCTGCGTTCCAGCGCGCTGTTCTTGCGCTGTAGCTCACTCGTGCGCAGGGCCACTTCTTTTTCAAGCGATTCGGCGGTC
The DNA here is from genome assembly GCF_003002825.1 of Spirosoma oryzae. Classification (GTDB taxonomy): domain Bacteria; phylum Bacteroidota; class Bacteroidia; order Cytophagales; family Spirosomataceae; genus Spirosoma; species Spirosoma oryzae. Next base: position 101,592 of record NZ_PVTE01000010.1, read on the forward strand.
TGCTTTTGGTCCTGAATGTTGGTAAACGTACCAATCCAGCGAATCAGCTGGCCCTGTTGCCGAACGGGCATAACGTGCAGCAGGTGACAGACGTAGGTGTCGGCTTCCCGATCGTGGAGTAGCACCTCCCGACTGTAGCCCGTGTCGGGGGCCTGTAGGGCCTCGCGCCAGATCACGGCCATATCGTCGTCGGGGTGCGTATCGGGAAGAGCTACCGGGCTGCGGGCGAAGCGAAACCAGTGCTGATTGACGTATTCCAGCCGTCCGTCGGGGCCCGCCGTAAACGCCAGCTGCGGCAAGGTGGCCAGTACAGTCTGCAACTCCTGCATGCGCATGGTCAGCGCCTGTTCGGCCTGTTTTCGCACTTCGATTTCCTGCTGTAGCGATGCCTGCGTTGCCCGTAATGCCTGCTGCTGCTCGTAGAGTTTATGCAGCATCTTGACTTTCAGTACCAGAATATCGGGGTCAACGGGCTTTGTCAGGTAGTCGACGCCCCCCGAGGTGTAGCCCTGGGTGATAAATTTCTTGTCGGTGTTGACCGCCGACAGGAACATGATCGAGGTGTGTTTGGCCCGACCAAACCCGGCAATGGCATTGGCTACCTCGAAGCCGTCCATATCGGGCATCTGTACATCGAGGATGATGACAGAATAGTCCGTTTTTAGTACTTTTTTCAGCGCTTCTTCACCCGAATAGGCCGTGTCGACGGTGAAGTGATGCAGATCAAGGATCTTCTTCAGCGGAAGAATATTTTCCGATCTATCATCGACAAGTAGAATCATTCAGCAGTCAAATTAACAATAGGGAGTAGGCACAAAAACGGCCTTTCGGTGTCGGTATAACAAGCCAACGGCCCGAAAAACCAGAAATTATGTGAAGATACGCGGTTTGGCCGGGTACCGCTAAAAACACGCCCGAACGGTCTCGGTACTACCTGGTTGATGCCGGTCCAAACAAAAAAGCCGACCACTATGCACAGGCATACCAGTCGGCTTGTGGAGACAACAGCCTGTCGTCAGGCGGTAAACGATAGAATCTTGTCGGGGGTAATGGGCAGTTCCCGGATACGTTTGCCCGTGGCGTGGTAAATGGCATTGGCGATAGCCGCTACCGAACCCGTAATGCCGATTTCGCCGATTCCTTTGACCCCCGCCGGGTTGACGATCTCGTCTTTCTCATCGATGAAAAACGCGTCGATGTCGGGAATGTCGGCGTTCACCGGCACGTGGTATTCAGCCAGGTTGGCGTTCATGATTCGGTTGGTGCGCGGGTCGTGAATGGCATGTTCCAGCAACGCCATGCTTACGCCCCAGACGATGCCGCCGACGAGTTGGCTGTGGGCCGTTTTCGCATTGACGATTCGGCCGGCTGCGTACGCCCCCGTTAGTTTCGACACCCGAATTTCCCCCAGCGCTTCATCGATACGCACTTCGGCAAACTGCGCGCCGTGGGCATACATCGAATACTTTTCCTTTTCCTCACCCGATTTCGAACTGGTCGACGCTTCCAGCGCGTTACCGCCGTTGCGCTTGAGCAGTGCCGTCAACGCTTCTCCTTTTTTGGGATCACTTTTCAGGAAAAGCCGGCCTTTTTCAACGGCCATGTCGCTTTCTTTCTGCCCGTTCAGTGGCGATTTGAGATCATTGAGGGCGAGTTGTTTGGCTTTGAGAATGACAGCTTCCGCTGCCTGCACGACCGCCGAGCCCGCACTGGCGGTCGTACGCGAACCGCCCGACACGGGGGTTTTGGGCTGACGGGTGTCGCCCGCTCGTAGCGTTACCCGGTCTGGCGAAATGCCGAACGCATCGGCCGCCAGTTGCGTCATGGCCGTGTACGAACCGGTACCGATGTCCTGCGTACCAATGCTAAGCAGCACCGTCCCGTCGGCGTTGAGTTTGATTTTGGCCGATGCTTCGTCGCGGATGGTTGGGTAGATGGCCGATGCCATGCCCATACCGATCAGGATGTTGCCGTCGCGCATGGAACGGGGAGCGGCCAACCGTTTCGACCAGCCAAAACGGTCGGCCGCCTGCTGGTAGCATTCCCGCAGCGATTTGCTGGAAAACGGCAGCTCTTTCTGCTGATCGGTTTCCGCGTAGTTTTTCAACCGCAGCGCAATTGGGTCCATGTTGAGCTGGTACGCCAGTTCGTCGATGGCCGATTCGAGGGCAAACATACCCGGTGCTTCCCCCGGCGCGCGCATCGGCGACGGCGAACCGATATTGGCCCGGATCGACCGGTGGGTCACTTCCTGGTTCGGGCACTTGTACAGCACCCGGGTCAGGATACCGGCAGGCTCGGAAAAATCGTCGAATACTGATGTCTGATTCAGTGACCGGTGAGCCATACCCAGGAAGTCGCCACTGCGCGACGCCCCGATGTCAAGCTGCTGGCTGGTTGCTGACCGGGAGCCGACCATACCAAACATATCGCTGCGCCGAAGTTCGAGCTTCACGGGGCGTTTGACATATTGAGCGGCCATCGCGGCCAGGACGCCATCGGCCCAGACGGGGCCTTTGCTGCCAAACCCGCCACCGACGAACTGAGCAATGACCCGTACGTTTTCGGGGGGCAGAGCAAAGTACTCGGCGATGCGTTCCCGCGACGGGAAGATACCCTGCGTCGCCTGGTAAATTGTCAGTTGTTTCCCCTCCCATATCGCTACCGATGTGTGGGGTTCGAGCGCGTTGTGGACCTGCGTCGGCGTGTGATACGTCTGCTTAAACGAAACTTCGGCCGCTGCCATCGCTTTGTTTAGGTCGCCCCGTTGCGTATCGACCGGATCGTCGGGGCGGGGTAGCTTCTGCGGTCGGAATGGTTCGGCTTTGCTGGTCGGCAGGCCCGGTGCGGGTGTTTTCGCCTGGTAGGTAACCCGTACGTGGTTGGCCGCATCGACCGCGTGCTCGAACGAATCGGCGATGGCCATGGCAATGGGCTGATTGCTGTAATCGACCCGGTCGTCGTGCAGCAAATGCAACACTCGTCCGAGAGCCGTCGCGCCGGGTTTGTTGGCGTCGTAGCCCGGTAGCCTGGGCGTGTTTTTGTGCGTCATGATGGCCAGCACACCGGGTAGCTTCTCGGCGTCGGCGGTGTCGATGTCTCGGATGGTACCGTTGGCGATGGTGCTCATCACCAGCACGGCATAGGCCATTTCCGGCTGTTTTATATCCCCGGCGTAATGCGCCCCACCGGTTACTTTTTGCTTCCCGTCGATACGATCGACGGGGTCGCCAATGAGTTTTGGTTCCATGAGTAGCTTGTTGGATGGATTACCGGCTAGGCGGCTACCGTTTGCAGGGCCCGGACGATCGCTGACTGAGCCAGCTCTATTTTAAACGCATTGTGTTCGAAGCCTTTCGCCCCGGCCACCAACTGGCGAGCGGCTTCGCGGAACGAGGCTTCTGTCGCGGGTTTGCCGATCAACTGCTGTTCGACGCTGGTCAGCCGCCAGGGCTTGTGGGCCACGCCACCCAGGGCCAGTCGTACGTCCTGAATTCGGCCGCTCTCGACAACCAGCCGGGCTGCCACCGATACCAGCGCAAACGCATACGACGCCCGGTCGCGTACTTTCAGGTAGTGAGACTTACCTGCCCGTTGGGGAGTCGTGAGATCAATCGACGTAATCAGTTCGTTGGGGGCCAGTGTCGTATCCTGCTGCGGTTTTTTGCCTGCCAACCGGTGAAAATCCCGGATTGGAATCGCGCGCTGACCGGCTGGTCCACTTACGTTCACCACCGCGTCGAGGGCAGCCAGCGCCACGTTCATGTCGCTGGGATTGGTCGCAATACACGACTGATTCAGATCGCCCGATTCAAGCCCCAGAATGGCATGAATACGATTGTAACCCTCCAGTGCCCCGCATCCGGCCTGCGCGGTTGGCCCCTGTCGTTTGTTGCAGGGCTGGCTGATGTCGTAGAAGTAGTTACAACGGGTACGCTGCATCAGGTTGCCGCCCAGCGTTGCCATGTTCCGCAACTGGGGCGATGCACCCGCCAGCAGTGCTTCCGCCAGTAGGGGAAACTGACTGGTGACGAGCGGATGTTCCGCCATGTCGCTGTTGCGGGCCAGCGCACCAATGCGTATGCCCGTGGCTGTCTTCTCGATTTTAGCCAGTTCCAGCCGACTAATGTCAATTAGCGTGTCGGGCTGCTCAATGCCGTATTTCATCAGGTCGACCAGGTTGGTACCGCCCGCGACGAATTTCGTGTCCCGGCCCGCGCCGATCTGCTGCACAGCCTGTGCGGGTTGACTGGCTTCGGTATACTGAAAGTTTTTCATCCCGGCGTACCTCCTTTCTTCACCGATTGAATAGCGGCTACAATGCCTGGATAAGCTCCGCACCGACAGATGTTGCCACTCATCCACTCGCGAATCTCGTCGGCCGAGCCGGTATGTCCTTCCCTGAGCAGCGCAGCACCCGCCATCAGCTGACCGGGGGTGCAGAAGCCGCACTGGAAGCCATCGTGCTCGATGAACGCAGCCTGTAGCGGATGCAACGCCGATTCCGTGCCCAGCCCTTCGATGGTCGTGATGTCGCGGCCCTGTTGCATAACCGCCAGCGTCAGGCACGAGTACGCCCGTCGCCCGTCGATATGTACCGTACAGGCACCGCACTGACCGTGGTCGCAACCTTTCTTGGAGCCGGTCAGATTGAGTCGATTCCGCATCAGATCGAGGAGTGTCTCACGTGGTTCGGCCGTCAGTTTGTACGTCTTTCGGTTGACGCGCAGGGTAATCGGTCGGGCAGTTGAGCTTGCGGCTGGTACGGTCCCCGGAAGCGCCGACGATGGGGTAGCGAGTGGGGGTAACAGCAGGGTGCCGGCCAAGGCCGTGGATTGCTTTAAAAACCACCGTCGTCCGGCACCGTCAACCATATAGTTGTCGTTGTCAGTCATAAGTAACGTCGAGTATTAAGTTGTTCTACTAAACTAATCGGGTAAAAAAGTGATTTAAAATCCCGTTTAGTGGCACAATCAGTCGGGGCATTAGTATCCTGATTAGTCGGTAAAAAATGATTCTTAACTATCTGTAATACAGGATTTTGTATATAAATAATGGCGAACGATTACAGGTGATAAGACGTTCTATAAACAGACCATCGCTGCTTCTATGCCCGACTTCAATCCCAGTCTGATTCTGTACACGGCCGATGCCATTAACCAGCATGGTGCCAACGTACTGACGCGTTTTCCCGAAGCCGAAACGATGGTCGTCCGGCAGCACAACCGTCTACCGGAACTGGGGATGAACCATTTCAAGATCAAGTCGGACGTGCTGGTGCTGGGAACGCTCAAATCGAAGGAGATTCGCTGGAGCGGGCGCAGCTCGGACTATATCGCGCCGAGTCTGGCCAACGGTTGTTTCGGGGGCTGTGCTTATTGTTACGTCGATCGGCACAAGAAAGTCAACCCGATTACGCTCTTCACCAATACCGACGAGATACTAACTGCCGTCGATCAGCATGTGATGAGCCAACCGTGGCCCAAGCCCGCGAACCAGACCGATCCGCAGTTTTACACCTACGACATCGGCTGTAACTCCGACATTTCGGTCGATTATGACCTAAGCGATGGGATTCAGCAGGCCTTTGCGTTCTACCGCGATCATCCGCGTGCCAAAGCGACGTTCGCCACCAAGTTTGTCAATCCGGCTATGCTATCGTTTGATCCGCAGCGTAAAGTACGAATTCGATTCAGCCTGATGCCCGCCGAGATCAGCAAGCTGGTCGACGTGCGGACCGATAGTATCGAGAAGCGTATCGCGGCTATCAATGATTTCTACGAAGCGGGCTACGAAGTACACGTCAACTTTTCGCCGGTAATCGTCTACGGGGGTAAGCAATGGCGAACCGACTACCGACGACTGTTTCAGCAACTCGATGTGGCCCTGCATCCTGCCGTAAAGGCGCAACTTAAGTGCGAGATCATCTTTCTAACGCACAATCAACAACAGCATCAGGCGAATCTGGCGATTAATCCGAAAGCGGAAGAATTACTGTGGGTACCCGAATTGCAGGAAAACAAAGTCAGTCAGTTTGGCGGTTGGAACATCCGGTACCAGCACCAGCTGAAAAGCAAGATGATCGCCGTATTTGAACGATTGCTGGCGGAAGAAATCCCCTGGTGTCAGGTACGGTACAGTTTCTAAAAACGACGCTTACCCAGCCGGGCGTCCAGACTGTATTCACCCGGCCCCAGGATAAGCAGCACCAGAAGCATCGTAATGAACAAGCCGTTTTTCTCCCCATCGCCGAAAAGCGCACCCTGATGGGCCACGAACAAGGCTGTCAGCATCGTGATGATTAGCGGAACGGTGGCGAATCGCGTGAATAAACCGACCAGCAACAGGAGAGAACAGCCCAGTTCGGCCGACATGGCCAGTACCAGCGACAGTTTTGGGCTAAGTCCCAGGAAACTGACGAACTCGTTCTGCATCTTGTCGAATCCGTTGAGCTTCTGCAAACCGTGGGGAATCATGAGCACGGCAGTGCCGATACGCAACAGTAGTAAGGCCCCGTCGACCATGGCAGTGGTATAGCGGGTGGAGATGAGGGAGTTCATGGCAGGAGCGGATTGGAAAGCGGTAATAAAAACAAAAACGACTACCTCCAACGGAGGTAGTCGTTTTTGTCAATCGAATTTAGTTGCTGTGGCCACCTTTAGAGCCGCCCGTCGAGCCACCGGCACTGCTGCCGCCTTTCGACTTCTTGCTACTCTTGTGCGAGGTCGAGCTGCCGCCCGTTCCCGTGCTACCATGTCCGGTGCCGTTGTCGCCACCACCGACCTTCTGGTCTTTGTATTCTTCCTCTACTTTTTCGAGTGTTTTGTCTGCCATGACGTTGAGTGATTATTGACTGGTTGTTAGTCCACTCATAACCGGCGAGTCGTGGCTGGTGTTTAAAAAAGCTGTTGACGGATAGTGTCGACCGAGCCGTTCGGAAGTGTTATCTTTGAGTGTATGCCAACTAAGAAAGAACCTAATGCAACATTGACGACTGACACGCTCCGTTTCATGAGCGACCTCGTCGAAAACAACAACCGGGAATGGTTTCAGGTGAATCGCAGTCGGTACGATGCGGCCAAAACCGAACTGATCCGCCTGGTCGATCAGGTGCTGCTGCGGATGAGTGCTTTTGAACCACTGGCGAACACGAGTTCGAAGGATTGTATCTTCCGCATCAACCGCGACATCCGGTTTTCGAAAGACAAGAAACCGTATAAATCAAACCTGGCGTTTGCCATTGGCCCCGGTGGGCGGCATTCCGGCCGGATCGACTACTACGTACACATTCAGCCTGGCAATCAATCATTTCTGGGGGCGGGTATGTGGCAGCCTACGCCCGCCAACCTCGCCAAATTCCGGCAGGAGGTCGATTACAATGCGCAGGAATTGAAAGACATCATCGAAGCTGATGCGTTCAAGGCGTATTTCCCCGAAGCTGCGGGCGAGGTGATGAAAACAACGCCGAAAGGCTATCCCGCCGATCACCCTGAAATCGAACTGCTACGTCGGAAGGAATTGTTTTTCATGCATCGCTACACGGACAAAGAAGTCCTCAAGGCCAACTTCGTCGACGAACTGGTGCGGGGCTGTCAGATTGTGAAGCCCTACTGCGATTTTCTGAATTATCTGTTCTACGACGAAAAAGAAGAATCCGTCGAACTTTAACGCTGGCCCGATTTTTTCGGGCTATCTGACAACGAACGTTATCCGGTAATCGATTATGAACCGACGTCTTTATTTACTGGCTTTGCTGCTGGCGGGTGGCCTGGCGCATGCGCAGACGACTACAACCCCGCCCTACAAGCCGGGCTATACCTACAAAGTAGAAACGGCTGTCCCCGGTCAGACGGTCTACATCAGTGGGCAGCGCCCGTTCAACGCCAATGGGCAACTGGTTGGTCCGGGGAATCTGGCGCGGCAGACAACGCAGGTGTTTGAGAACCTCAAAGTTGCCCTCGCTGAATTCGGTATGACGCTCGCCAACGTAAAGCAGATCACCTACCACGTGAAAGGCGAAACGGGGCAGATCGACCCGGCAACAACGCAACTGCTCGACGCGGCAACAAACGATTACGTTGCGCAGGCTAGTAACGATACGCCGATTCAGTCGCAAAAGTCGATTCCCAAGATTGTAAATGATGACATACTGATTGAGATCGAAGTGATCGCTGCGAAATAACGAAAGCGGGTATCCTCCGTGGAGAATGCCCGCTTTCGTTTATACGAATTCAGCCGTCTAGGCTACTTCAATCATCGAGACCGCTTTCGCTTCCAGGATGGTTTCACCCATCAGGTAGCAGTCGGCGGCACGGGCGGCCTCACGACCTTCCGAGATTGCCCAGACCACCAGCGACTGGCCCCGGCGCATGTCGCCGGCAACAAATACTTTCGGGTTATTGGTCTGGTACTTCGTCGCTTTGACATTGCCGCGCTCGTCGTATTCCAGCCCCAGATCGTCCAGCAGGCCTTCATGCTGCGGGTTCAGGAAGCCGGCAGCCAGCAGGGCCAGTTCGCAGGGAACGTCGCGCTCGGTACCCGGCATTTCAACCATCTGCATCCGACCGTTTTCGTTCTTCCATGTCAGATCGACCAGCCGCAGTGCTTTCAGATTGCCGTTTTCGTCGCCGATAAACGCTTTCGTGTTGATCGACCATTGCCGCTCGCAACCTTCCTCGTGTGAGGTCGAGGTGCGCAGCATCATCGGCCAGTTGGGCCAGGGTGTGTTAGCGGCCCGATCCTTGGGTGGCATCGGCATCAGCTCGATTTGCGTGATGCTGTTCGCGCCGTGCCGGTTCGACGTACCAACGCAGTCAGATCCGGTGTCACCGCCACCAATGACGACGACGTTTTTACCCGTAGCCAGCAACTCCCCATCGCCGTAGGCTACCCCCCGGTGATCGACTTCGACGGCCAGGCCTGCATTCCGTTTGTTTTGCTGACTCAGGAATTCCATGGCCGGGTAAATGCCTTTCAGCTCACGACCGGGGATGGGCAGATCGCGCGGAACGGTCGAGCCACCCGTCAGCATGACCAGATCGAACTGATCGAGCAGGTCGGCCGCTTTTACGTCGACGCCTACATTGACACTCGTTTTGAATTGAACGCCTTCGGCTTCCATAACGGCAATCCGCCGGTCGATCGTCCATTTTTCCAGCTTGAAATCGGGGATACCGTAGCGCAACAGGCCACCAATCTGATCGGCCCGTTCGAATACCGTTACGGTATGTCCGGCTTTGTTCAGCTGGGCGGCTGCTGCCAGACCCGCCGGTCCTGATCCGACAATGGCAATCTGCTTGCCCGTGCGGGTTTTCGGTGGCTTCGGTACGACGTAGCCCTTCTCAAACGCTACTTCGGCGATCGATTTTTCGATGAACTCGATGGCTACCGGCGGCTTGTTGATACCCAGTACGCAGGAGGCTTCGCAGGGTGCCGGGCAGATACGACCCGTAAATTCCGGGAAGTTGTTGGTGCTCGCCAGAATCTCGTATGCGTACGCCCAGTTTTGCTCGTATACCGCATCGTTGAACTCCGGGATAATGTTTCCCAGTGGACAGCCGCTATGGCAGAACGGTGTACCGCAGTCCATGCAGCGGGCGGCCTGCCGTTGGGAGTCCTGCTCCGAGAACGGCATTTCGATTTCTTTATAATCGTGAATCCGCTGTTGCGGGTCGCGCTTCTTCGGCAGTTCGCGCGTAAATTCTAAAAATCCGGTAGGTTTTCCCATTGTATGCTGATTACGCTGCTTCCAGCGTTCGTCTGCTTAGTACATCATGTTCGGTCAATAACTCAATGTCGTGCTCGTACACAACAAATACGGCAATCGTATTTCCCAGCGCGTTGAACGCTTCTACACAATACCCGTTCGGAACGCCTGCCTTCGGTGACTGTAAAAATTCAACTGTCGTTACTACATCACCAGCTTTGAGCCCCTTCTCGGGGAAATCGCTTAGTAACGCAACTTGCTGATACAGGGGAATTGTCATGATTCATCGAGGAGGATATAACGTGATGAATTTAGTCAAACCGGTGCTAATTTCCCGCATCCAGATTGTTTTTACCCGTAGCTGTCGTTCGTTCGGGCCTGTCAATGTGCTTACGATACTAAACGAGTCACCATATTCGGTTACGTCCTCGAGCGTTGCCGGTTCTGTCTCAGCTAATAGTAGCAAATCCCGCGCTAAAACTGGCCAGTTATCAAGTGTATAACCAGCCAGTTTTAGGTACGTAGACTTGTCATTAGTAGGGAGCGGAGTTAATAGATAGCGAGTCAGTTTTTCTTCCGCAATGTGAATTGGTGGCTTCAGTCTCACCACCCCTTACCCCTGCGTCACGTCAACGGTGATGTCCTGATAGACCACGTTTTTGTCGCGAATCTGCTCCGCCAGCGAAATACCCCGGCCGGCCAGTGCCTTGCGGAAGTCGCTTGGCATCACCTTCACGAACTGGCCGATCTGGGCGTCCCAGTTTTCCAGCAGGTTCAGCGCCACGTTGCTCGTCGTGTATTGGAAATGCTTCTCGACATATTCGCGCAGGATACCCTGATCTTCGTCCGTCAGTGATTCCAGGCTAACCATCTCTGCGTTTACCTTCGACGCGAACGAACCGTCCTGATCGTAAACGTACGCCACCCCGCCCGACATACCGGCGGCAAAGTTGCGCCCCGTCTGTCCCAGGATGATGGCCAATCCACCGGTCATGTATTCCAGCCCGTGATCGCCGATGCCCTCCACTACGACTTTCGCGCCGGAGTTCCGTACGCAGAACCGTTCACCGGCCATACCCCGGATAAAGGCTTCGCCCGCCGTTGCTCCGTAGAACGAGACGTTACCGACAATGCTGTTCGCTTCCGGCTTGAACGTAGCCGCCCGGTCGGGGTACACGATCAGTTGCGCACCGCAAAGTCCCTTGCCGAAGTAGTCGTTGGCGTCGCCTTCGAGTTCGAGTTTGAGACCACTCGTAGCAAAGGCACCGAAGCTTTGTCCGGCCGTACCGCGCAGTTTGACGTGGATCGAGCCAGCTGGCAGACCCGGTCCGCCGTAGACTTTCGAAATTTCGTTCGACAGCATCGTACCGATACTCCGATCGATGTTGCGTACGGGGAACTCCGCGTAGATCGACTCACCCGAACCCAGCGAGTTGCCCGTCAGGGCAGGCTGCGCGACTTCGATCAGGCTGCGGTCGAGCACCTCGTCGAGGTAGTGATTCTGCTCTTCCTGCTTGTAAAGGGCTACGTCCAGGTTAGTTGGCTCCTTGTACAGCAGCGCGTCGAGTTTGAGGTTTTTATATTTCCAGTGCGGTAGGTTCTGACGCATCTCCAGCATCTGCGACTGCCCGACCATCTCGTTGATCGTACGGAAGCCCAGCTCGGCCATGATTTCGCGCAGTTCCATTGCCAAGAACGTGAACATGTTGACCACATGCTCCGGCTTACCGGTGAACAGCGCACGCAGCTCCTTGTTCTGCGTCGCTACACCAACCGGGCAGGTGTTCAGGTGACACTTCCGCATCATGATACAACCCGTAGCGACCAGTGCCGCCGTCGCAACACCGAATTCTTCGGCACCCAGCAGCGCGGCAATCGCCAGGTCGCGACCCGTCCGCATCTGCCCGTCGGTTTGCACCGTCACGCGGCCACGGAGTTTGTTACGAACCAGGGTCTGATGCGCTTCGGCCAGCCCCAGTTCCCACGGCAGACCCGCGTGACGAATCGAGGAAAGGGGAGACGCGCCCGTACCGCCGTCGTGACCCGACACCAGAATATGGTCGGCATGGGCTTTGGCAACACCGGCAGCAATCGTACCAACACCCGCTTCCGATACCAGCTTCACGCTGATGCGGGCATCCCGGTTGGCGTTTTTAAGGTCGGAAATCAGCTGCGCCAGATCCTCAATCGAATAGATGTCGTGGTGAGGAGGGGGCGAAATCAGCCCTACACCGGGCGTCGAGTGCCGGGTCCGGCCGATCCAGTCGTCGACTTTAAAGCCGGGTAGCTGACCGCCTTCGCCGGGCTTGGCACCCTGCGCCATCTTGATTTGTAGTTCGCGGGCGTTGGTCAGGTAGTAGCTCGTCACGCCAAAACGGCCCGAGGCTACCTGCTTGATGGCCGAGTTCAGACTGTCGCCGTTAGGCCGCTCCTTATAACGCAGTTCGTCTTCGCCACCTTCACCAGAGTTACTTTTACCACCAATGCGGTTCATGGCAATAGCCAGCGTCGTGTGGGCTTCCCACGAAATCGACCCGAACGACATAGCACCCGTCGCAAACCGTTTGAAGATGGCTTCGATGGGTTCGACTTCATCGAGCGGCACGGGCGTGCCTTTCTTGAACTTAAGCAGCCCCCGCAGCGTGATTGCTTTGGCGGTCTGATCGTCGATCAGCTTCGAGTATTTCTTGAAGATGCTGTAGTCGTTCTTTTGCGTCGACTGTTGCAGCAGGTGGATGGTGTCGGGGTTGAAAATGTGCTTTTCGCCCCGCTGCTTCCACTGATAGATACCACCCACTTCCAGGCGCGGTGCCGTAACTGGCTTGTCGGGGAAGGCAATGCAGTGGCGCACTAGAATTTCGCGGGCGATTTCGTCCAGACCCATACCACCGATACGCGATACGGTGCCGGTGAAATAACGGCTTACGACGTCGGCGTTGAGTCCCAGACACTCGAAGATCATCGCACCCTGGTACGATTGCAGGGTCGATATACCCATCTTCGAGAAGATCTTCAGCAGTTCGCCATTGACCGCCTTGACGTAGTTTTTGTACAGCTTGTCGAGGTCGTAATCGACCTGGAGCAGGCTTTTTTCTTTCATGCTGGCGATGGTCTCGAACGCCATGTATGGGTTAACGCCCGACGCGCCGTAGCCGATTAGCGTAGCGACATGGTGCGTTTCCCAGACGTCGCCCGCTTCGACAACGATACCCACCTTACCGCGCAGCCCCTGCCGGATCAGGTAGTGGTGAATCGCTGCGGTAGACAGCAGTGACGGAATCGGCGCGTGGCTCGAATCGATAGCCCGATCCGACAGGACCAAAATCGAGTACCCGTCCTGAATCGCGTCTTCGGCGTACCGGCAGATCCGGTCGAGTGCGCGTTCCAGCGACTTACCGTTGCCGTCGGCCGTGAACAGACAGTTGATTGTTTTGGCCTGGAACTTCGGCTTGTCGATGAATCGCAGCTTATCGAACTCCTGCGTCGTCAGCACCGGCTGTTCCAGCTCAACCTGCCGGCAGTGTTCGGGCGACTCGCTCAACAGGTTGTAGGTAGCCCCTACGAACGAGATGAGCGACATGATGGACCGTTCCCGAATCGAATCGATTGGGGGATTGGTCACCTGCGCAAAGAGCTGCTTGAAGTAGTGGCTCATGTGCTGACTCTGCTCCGACAGAATCGCGAGCGGTACGTCGGTGCCCATCGAGCCGAGCGCTTCTTTCCCCGTCTCGACCATCGGTGCCAGAATCATCCGCAGATCTTCCGACGTGAAGCCGAACGCCTGCTGCATCCGCAGCAGTTTCGCCGGATCGTAGTGGTTGTACGACCGAATCGGTGCTTCGAGGTCCTGAATTTTTATCTTGTTCTCTACCAGCCAGTCGCCGTAGGGCTGCCGGCTGCTGATCTGTTGCTTGATCTCTTCGTCGGCGACGATGCGGCCCTGCTCCATATCGACCAGGAACATCTTACCCGGTTGCAGACGGCCTTTCGACACCACTTTCGCCGGGTCGATGTCCAGTACGCCCACTTCCGACGCCATGATGACGATGTCTTCGTTGGTTACCCAGAAGCGCGACGGACGCAGGCCGTTCCGGTCGAGCGTCGCACCAACGATACGGCCGTCGGTGAACGAAATCGAGGCCGGACCGTCCCAGGGCTCAATCAGGGCCGCATGGAATTCGTAGAATGCTTTGCGTGTCGGGTCCATGTGCTCGTTGCCGTCCCAGGCTTCGGGCACCAGCATCATCATAACGTGCGGCAACGACCGACCGCTCATCACGAGTAGCTCGATGGCATTGTCGAGGTTGGCCGAGTCCGACTGCTTCGGATCGCAGATCGGCAGCAGCATGTCCATCTCGTCTTTCGTGAACTTGCTCGACTCCAGCAGCCCTTCGGCGGCTTTCATCCAGTTCACGTTGCCGCGTACCGTATTGATCTCGCCATTGTGGGCGATATAGCGGAACGGCTGCGCCAGCTTCCACGATGGAAAGGTGTTGGTCGAGAAACGCGAGTGAACCACGCCCAGCGCCGACACGACGTCTTCGTTTTGCAGGTCGGGGAAATAAGGCTCCAACTGCAAGGTTGTCAGCTGACCTTTGTAGGTAATGGTGCGGCACGACAGCGACGAAAAATAGAAGTGATCGACGCCCTTCACGCTTTCGTTGATGATGCGTGTACTGACGTTCCGCAGAATGTACAGTTTCCGCTCAAAATCGTCGGGGTCGGTGATGCTGGCTGGCCGTTTGATGAACACCTGTTCCATCTGCGGTTCAGCCGAGCGAGACCCGGTACCCAGATCGCTGTTGTTGACCGGCACAACCCGGTAGCATAGCAACTCCAGCCCCAGCTTTTTCATTTTCCGGTTCAGGATGGCGCGGCACTCTTCGCGCAGCCACACATCCTTTGGAAAATACACCATCCCGACGCCGTATTCCAGCGCAGGAGGCAGGTGGACGCCCAACTTGCGGGTTTCGTCTACGAAAAACTCGTGGGGGATTTGAATGAGCAGCCCGGCTCCATCGCCGGAATTGGCTTCTGCACCAACCGCCCCCCGGTGTTCCATCCGCCGAAGCATTTGGAGGGCATCCGAGACAATCTGGTGTGATTTCCGCCCTTTGATGTGGGCGACGAAGCCGATACCGCAGTTATCGTGCTCAAATTCCGGGCGATATAGGCCCGCAGGTACCTGCGCGTGTTGGTCAACCTGGTCAGACATGGCCGTACAGTGTTGGGTTGAGCCGTCATTATTTGCTGTTCGATTATCAGAATGGCAAATAATGATCGAATTTTTTAAGAAATACTAAATTACGGTCGGTTCGAGGAAACAATGTATCTGGCGATCAGAACCGAACTATCGAGTGTTTGCGACAAAGTCTTGCAATATACTACATAGAAAAATTTGGTAAAAATAGTCTTTACCGGAATTTCTTAGCAGAAGGGGACTATTATGACTTTGATTATAGATGTTCTTGGTAAATGCCAATTTATATTAATTTGTCTGCCTGACTACCCTAGAAAAAATACTTACTTACAGAAAGAGCAGGCGAGGTAGCCACTCAGTCAGGCTTTGTCGGTCGAGCATAATAGCTTTAGCATAGTTTCCCCAGGTGTGGATATTAACAAGCTTACTATCGGCAAGCGTCGATGCGACAATAAGCGCGGTTAACGAAGCATCGTAATCGTTACGGTACTTCGTTAGCCGCGCTCCGGTGAATAGCCCTTCTCCGCGCCCAGCGAATCAGTGCAACTGATACTGAACCCATACCGTAGCCAGACTGGCCAGCAGGGCAATCAGCATAACCGGTATGCCCAGTTTCAGGAAGGCTCCGGCACTGACGCGGATGCCTTCCCGGCGCAGGGCTACCAGCCACAGGATTGTCGCCAGCGAACCGGTGACCGATAGGTTGGGCCCTAGATCAATACCAATCAGCAGAAAGCTTTTGATCATATCCGGTACTGAGCCCGCCTGAATAACCGATCCTACGATCAGTCCAGCTGGCAGGTTGTTCATCAGGTTGCAGGCCAGTGCCAGACCGGTACCGCTGATCCAGGCTGTTTGCGAGATGGAGTGAGCCGTCCCTTCTTTCAATAACGTTGTCAGGTAGCCGACCAGTCCCGTTTTGTCGAGTCCTTCCACCAGTACGAACAGACCGGCAACCAGCGGCAAAACTGACCACGATACCTGTTTGACGACAACCCACGGGTTGGTGCGGGTCTTTATCAACACAGCGACGGAGGTAAGTATCCCGGCAACGGCCGTGGGCAGGCCTAGCTCGGCATCCAGTGCCGACGCCCCCAACAGTACCAGTGCCGTCAGGATGATGCCGATCAGGGCCATCCGCCCGCCCGCCGATAAAGTCGGTACTGGAATAGACGTAGCCACGGAACCTTGCAGGTCGGCGCGCTGGGTGAACCGCAAAACAGCGTAGGTAACGGCGATCGACACCAGAGAAGGGAGACCATACTGGGCCAGCCATTGCAACAGCGACGGCATGTGGGTACCGTAAATGACCAGATTCGCCGGGTTGGAGATGGGCAACACAAACGACGCAGCGTTGGCGATGAACGCGCAGATAAAGAGATAGGGCAGCGGCCGGTCGACATTGGCGGTCTTGACAGCGGCTGCGACGGCTGGGGTCAACACAACGGCCGTCGCATCGTTCGACAGAAAAGCGGTAACGACCACGCCGACCAGATAAACAAGCCCGAACAGCCGACCAGCCGACCCATCGGCCCGGTTGGTCGCCAGCACGGCCAGCCAATCGAACAGGCCCTGATCGCGGGCTGTCTCGGCCAGCAACATCATACCCGTCAGGAACAGGTACACGTCGAGTCCCTTCCGGACGCCGTTCAGTGCGTCGACGGGCGTAATCAGCCCCAGCAGGAGCAACAAAACAGCGCCTGCCACCGCCCAGACAAATTCGGGAATATTGAACGGGCGGATGATGATGCCGGCGATGGCGATAAAGGCGATAATCCAGATACTACTAACCATGTAAACAAGTAAGAAAATAAATAGCGTTACGAGGGGCCACCGTTGCGGTTTGGGCCGAGCTGTGTACCCGGAATGCCGTTCTGCGGCCAGGCACCAACCGAATCCGCATCGCTGCCCGCCTTGTGCCGGTGTGTTCCTGCCGTGAAAGGCGCAGCCAGGTCGATGGTATGTCGGCCCGGTCGGCCCCGGTCATCGACGGCTTCGACGGTAAGCGACAGAAAATCATCGCTGGGAATGCGCAGTTCGACCGCCCAGAACGTACCATCGGCCGACGCGACCATTGGAACCGGACTGTTCTGATTCAACTGACAGGTAACGCGGCTGACTGGTTGCCTTCCGAATACGACGGCGCGGATCTGCGTCAGGCCAACCGGTCGGCTCTGGTCATCCTCGCGTACTAGTCGATAGTCGGCTGGCGTGGTGATGAGCACGAACGGAAAGGCTTCCTGCAACGCCTTAAACCGCCAGCTTACCGTACCCTGATCGATACTGACCAAGGAATACCCAACAGGCCCTTCTTCAATCTGTCCGGTCGACCGTGTGGCGGCAAAGATAGTGTGCCCGTCATTGGCCAGCTCGTTATAGTGCGTGTGCCCCATGTCGACCAACACCACCGAATGGTCCGCAATAAGTTGATTGAGCCGTTGGGTTTCCTGCGCGTCGGTGCAATCGACGGGATAGGTGTGTATGAACAGCGCTACCGTTTCTCGCTGCTCCGCCGACTGAGCCAGCTCATTGGCCAGCCAGTCCAGTTGTTCGTCGCCAAGCCTGAAGTCAGGGCCTCCGGTACCCGTACCACACATGTCGAGAAACAGGCACCGCACCCCCTTCACCGTTACCGCCATCGGTAATGGTTGAGTCGCTGGCATTGAATAGAACGCAGCCAAACTCCCCGATGCCATATCGTGATCGCCAGTGATGACATAAACGGGCTTCGTGACCAGCCTGAGTGCCGTCGATACCAGTGCGTACTGGTCCGGACGGCCATCGTCAGCATTGTCGCCGGGCAGTACCAGAAAGTCAACCTGACTGCATTCGCTGTCAAGTTGAATCAGAATAGACAGAAAGTCGAGGTAATTCTGACTGGCAGCGTTGGTAATGTGCAGGTCGCCGATGTGCGCGAAGAGCAGCGGGGGGGAGGTAGTCATGTACGCTGGGCTGACTTGGTCAATATTTAGATACCAGGTAGATACCAACAACCAACAGCACGGCCCCGGCAATCCGGCCCAGACTGAGCGGGTGCTGTTCCATGCCAAACCAGCCGTACTTATCGATCAGAATCGACATTAGAATGTTGGCGGTAATCGTCAGACCGGCTAATGTACCCGCACCGACCTTATTGACGAACATTAGCCCAACGACAACGGCCCCGGCCCCGACGAGTCCGCCGAGGGGTGCCCACCAGGGCATACTCGCCAGGCTTTCGCCCGAGGGCATCGGCTTGGGTATGCACAGAAAGACACAAATGAGGAAAGCCAGCACGGGCAAAAATGAAATCGCGCTGGCCAGCCAGGGATTGTTGATCGATTTTAGTAGCGCACCGTTCATGGGCGGCCCCCAGGCTTGCAGGGCACCAGCGGCAATGATGAGTGGGTAAAGCCAGGCTTGGTTCATAACGAAGTAATGTTAAGTGTGCAATAAATCCGTGAAAAAGCGATCTGATTAGTTGGCTCCCGACATGGGTAATCGACAGTCAGCATCTGGTGATACCGACTGTCGATTATGATTAATTTATAGAATCCGACGGATGCGACTTAGTCATTGGCAGGAAATGACTCACCGTTTATGCTGATGCTTTTGAGGTGATACACCGTCAAACCGTGCTCCTGAACGAAGCCCGAGTCGGTGCGTGGTTCGGCTTCAATGACCAGTGTCGAATCGGGGCGAATAGTATCGCTGATCTGTTTATTCTTTGGCAGATGGATGTATTTGTCGGCCACGCGAATGGCGATCGGCTTTTCTTTTTTGTCGAGAACCAGCGTAAACTGATCGGGTGTAATCGTTTCAGTCGTGTCGTTCTTCGCTGGCTTTTCGGGTTTCTTGTCACCGATAAACATCGATTCGCCGTGTTGTTCTTTCCGGACGGCTTTCAG
Organism: Spirosoma oryzae; assembly: GCF_003002825.1. Taxonomy (GTDB): domain Bacteria; phylum Bacteroidota; class Bacteroidia; order Cytophagales; family Spirosomataceae; genus Spirosoma; species Spirosoma oryzae. The sequence goes on from NZ_PVTE01000010.1 coordinate 120,385, forward strand.
TACAGCCTTTGGTTTCTTGTCTGGCTTGGCTTCTTCAGCATAATCGACGTAAACTGTCTCGCCGGCGGCAACCTGCGCCATGACCGACTTGGCGGTATGCGGTGGAAAGTGAAGCGTTAAAGGCCCGTTGTCGGTGGTAATGACAAGGCCATCAACGTCACCGTGTTTGTTGCTTTTGAATGCCTTGAGTACACCATTCGCTTGTGTCAGTGTTTTTTCTGTCGTGTTCATAACGTTTACTCAGTTTTGTTGCAGTTCAGTACATATACTGAGTAAGACTTGAATGGTTTCCGGCTTAAATGGGCCGGGTGGCGTTACGCGTCAGCTTTTTAATGACGACTGTTTCTATTGAAAATCAGGTAGTTGATTGCTAATTTGGGCGGTGCGATTGCACAAAGTCTTTGCTTTTCGATAGCTGGTTAGTCGGAAAGATTAACGGCTATTTAATGGTTTTTACTCAGATGATTCTTGCTTAAGAATCCCCATAAGTCTGTTTAGGTCGACTGGATTTGATTGCGTCGTCGATACCCCCAATGCATATGATAGACGGGGCGGTATCTCCCAATGACTGAAGGTCTCTCAGAACTACGCTGGAAGTGGTGGGCTACAGGCCTTAACGATGCCAGGTATGGACGCTTGCTGACGCGGGGGGAAGCAGAAGGAGAGGAAGGCCCTGGGGCTTGTCGATACAATGAAAAAGCCCCTACAGTGACTGTAGAGGCTTTTTGCTACTGGTGGTGATCCGGCTGGGATTCGAACCCAGGACCCATACATTAAAAGTGTATTGCTCTACCAGCTGAGCTACCAGATCGTTTTTCCCGATTTGGGACTGCAAAAGTAGGGGTTGGAATTATTGAACGCAAGTAATCACCTAAAAAAATTTTAATTCTTTCGTCAATTTAATGGCTTCAACGGCTTCCCGTACGTCATGAACGCGCAAAATCGATGCGCCCTTTTGTAGGGCGACCGTATTCAGTACCGTTGTACCGTTCAGGGCTTCGTCGGCGGTTATGCCCAGTGTTTTCCAGATCGTTGTCTTACGGGACAAGCCAACGAGCAGTGGCTCGTCAAACAAACCAAATGCATCGAGATGGCTGAGTAGATCAAAGTTTTGCGCGGGTGTTTTTGCAAACCCAAAACCAGGGTCTAATACAATGTCGACTGCACCTAAACTGCGTAATCTGGCAAGCTGAACCGCCATTTCGTCGATGACTTCGGTCGTCACGTTCGTGTAAGTTGCCAGCGACTGCATGGTCTGCGGAGTGCCGCGCGTGTGCATCAGCACGTAGGGTACCTTTAGTTCGGCGACGGTAGCGAACATCGCCGGGTCGAGCGTACCGCCCCCAACGTCATTGATTAGCTGCGCACCAGCATTTACCGCCTGCCGGGCGACCGACGCCCGAAAAGTATCGACCGAGAGTAAGGCGTCGGGATAATCACGAAGGATGGCGTCAATGGCCGGTAATACGCGGTCTGCTTCTTCGTCGGGGCTGATGTCGGCGGCACCGGGGCGGGTCGAGTAGCCGCCAATGTCGAGGAAGGTCGCCCCGTCGGCAAGCATCTGCCCGGCGCGTTCCAGTAACCGGTCAAGGGTCTCACCGGTATCCAGCACCCGGCTACCCGCGAAGAAGGAATCCGGCGTGACGTTGAGGATGCCCATAACCACCGGCGTATCGAGTCTGACCAGTCGTCCACGGCAGTTCAGGCAATGCCGCGCTGCTGTTTTTTTCGTACCTTTCGGCATTCATTTCAGGTTTTCGGTTTTCGGTTTACTGTGTTCGGTAGCCGTGGATTTTATGCCGAAAACCGAAAACTGTGAACCGAAAACCAGTTTCATGTCCAAGACAGAGGCCGAATATCGGCAGGTGATTGAGCGCTGCAAAAGTTTGTTCCTGAAAAAAAATCAGGACTACGGCACCGCTTGGCGAATTTTACGCTTACCCAGCATTACCGATCAGATTTTTATCAAAGCCCAGCGCATCCGTACGTTACAGGAAACGGGCGTCAGCAAAGTAGGCGAGGGTATTGAACCCGAATTCGTCGGCATCATCAACTACTGCGTGATGGCGCTGATTCAGCTTGATTTTCAGGCTACTATTGGCTCGGAACCCGCCCGCATGGATATCCCGACGGACGAGCTGGAAACGCTGTACGACGCGCAGATTAACCGGGTAATGAACCTGCTGTTTGCCAAGAACCATGACTACGGCGAAGCCTGGCGCGACATGCGGGTTAGCTCGATGACTGATATTGTGCTGATGAAGCTGCTGCGTACGAAGCAGATCGAGGACAATCAGGGGGCAACGCTGGTATCGGAGGGCGTCGAAGCCAACTATATGGATATGATCAACTACGCCGTTTTCTGTCTGATTAAACTGACAAATAATTGACAGGATTACAGGATTGACAGGATGAATAGTGTGTAGTCAACAAATTGGCTAAACGAAGAATCCTGTCAATCCTGTAATCCTGTCGATTCACCTATCAACATACTACATGAACCCTGCAACGACGCAGCCTAAAATCAAAACCGGCACGCCCCCCATGCTGTGGGCTGCCCGGATCGCGCGGTTTCTGGTCGGAATCGTGTTTATCTTCTCGGGTCTGATCAAACTGAACGACCCGGTCGGTACGCAGATCAAATTCGAGGAATATTTCGAAGTGTTCGCGCAGGACGTACCGTTTCTGCACGATTTCTTCATGGCGCTGGTACCGTTCACGCTGACGATGTCGGTGCTGTTCTGTGCAGCCGAAATCATTCTGGGGGTCGCCTTGCTGGTATCGTATAAACCCAAGCTGACGGTTTGGCTGCTGTTTTTCCTGATCGCTTTTTTCACGTTTCTAACCTTCTATTCGGCGTATTTCAACCGTGTTACCGACTGCGGCTGCTTTGGCGACGCTATCAAGCTAAAGCCGTGGACATCGTTCGGGAAAGACGTCGTGCTGACCGTACTGATTCTGTTTATCATCGGGCACCGAAACCGGATAACGCCCCGCAAAACCGGCTGGGTCGTGTTTCTGACGACGCTGCTGACGCTGGGGCTGGGTGTCTACGCCATCTCGTTCCTGCCGCCCCTCGATCTGTTGCCGTATGCGGTTGGCAAGAGCGTTCCGGCGCAGATGAAACCATCGGAGCCGCTGCGCTATCGGTACGTCATGGAAAAGAACGGGAAGACCGAAACGTTCGAGCAGTACCCAACCGACACGACCTACAAGTTCAAGGAGATGCAACTCGTCAACGAAAGCGCGAAGCCCAAGATTACGGACTACCGCGTCTGGAACGATGAAGGCGATTTCACCCAACAGACTTTCGACGGCAAGAAACTGTTCATTATCGTTAAGAAAACGACCGATGTCGACGCCGGAAGCCTGCCTGCTATCCGGGCGCTGGTCGATGGCCTGAAAGGGTCGGACGTCAAACCGTACATCCTGACGTCGGTCAGTGACAAAGAAATCAACGCCTTTCAAAACGAGTTTCAGCTAACGAACGTGCCGTACTACAAAGTCGACGCGACGGTGCTGAAAACGATTATGCGCTCGAATCCCGGTACCTGGCTCATGCAGGACGGCGTCGTGCGCGGCAAATGGCATTATAACACCACGCCCAGCGCGGAGGAGGTCAAAAAATTGGTGAATGATTGAGTGGTTGAATGATTGAGTGACTGAATGGTTGGCTACGAATCATTCAATCACTCAATCATTCAACCACTCAATCATTCGCGCATTCGCGCATGAAGAACGTTTTTCTAGTCGGGATGCCGTCGTCGGGCAAGAGTACGCTGGGGAAGCGTATCGCCGAAGCCCTACACTACCATTTCCTGGATACCGATCGAATGATCGTGCGGGAGGAGGGTCGGTCGGTGCCGGAGATCTTTACCCAGTCGGGCGAAGCGTATTTCCGGGAGGCTGAGCGCCGAATACTGCGAACGATTCAGCCGGGTCGTAGCCTGGTTGTGTCGACGGGTGGGGGGATGCCCTGCTACCACGGCAATATGGCATACATCAACGAGACGGGTATTTCCGTATTTCTCGACGTGCCGCCCGAGATTCTCCACCGACGTATGGTGGCACACGGACAGGCCGATCGGCCGTTGTTCGATGCCTCAGATCCGCAGCTGCTGGCCGATCTGCAAAAGCGATGTACCGACCGAGCGCCCTTCTACACACAAGCCAATATCGTCGTATCAGGCGAAACCGACGCGGAACACGTCCTGCGCCAATTGGGGCGGTGGCTGTAATAGAATGATGGAGTGATAGAATGATTGATTAAGGGGGAACAGCCGGTTATTCAATCAGTCTATCACTCCATCACTCAAGCATTGTTAAAAGAACGTTCCGACCGATAGCGTCACGTTCGTGCCCCGGTTGCTGGTCAGGACGGTTGGCGTGTTGGCATCGCTGGGTAGCGAGTAGGGGGTAAAACCTGACGAATAGGTTAGGTAAGAACCCGACAGGTCGGCGAAGAAGCGGTCGTTACGAACCCCCAGTCCGGCTGATACCAACAGCTTAGACCGGTCGGCGCGCGGTACCCGATCCAGATCGAATACGTACGCGCTGGGTAAGTAACCGACACCGGCCCGAACACGCGCGATCCCCGCCCGGAATTCGGCCCCTGCCCGCAGGTTTACGACGCTTTTGTACGTTGCCTGCACTTCGCGTGTTACATCCGAGCGAAACTGATTGTTTGTCTGAACGTCGTTGAAAGCTGTCGTGCGCGCCCGCATGCCACCGTAGCCCACGTATTCAGCGGTTGCCGTTAGAAAACCGGCTTTTCCGAGGAATACCGTAGCACCACCCGTTGCCCGGAAAGGCGTCTGCATCGAGTACGGAAAGTTATCGTTGCCGGTGACAACGGCTACGCTGCCCGGAGGAGTTGGGCCGTTCGGCGGGTTGATGATGTTCGGGTCTCTGGGGCTTGCCGACAGACTTTGCTGGAACTGCTCGCGCACGCTACTGAACGTCGGACTGACAATCGTTGCACCAACCTGCACTTCCGGCACCAGCTTATAAATAATCCCCAGCGTGGCATTGATACCCGTACCGGTTACTGTTAGCGTGTTGGTTTGAACGTAGTTGTTAAACGCCGTGCCATTGATAGGCGTTTCGGTAAACGCGTAGGTCGAATTGAAGCGCAGGCGCGTGATACCCAGCGAACCGCCGATGTAGAATTTGTCGTCGAAGTTACCCGCATACGCCAGCGTCCACTGCGAACTCGCACCCGACCGACTGATCGTAGCCTGTTGCTGCTTTGCCGTGTTGGCATCCGCCCGCGCATACGGTGGACCAAATATCTGCCCACTCGCGTTCTGACCTACGACGCCGGTTGGGTCAATCAGGTACAGCTGGTAAGCCGCAGCGGCCGAGTTAGCTGCCTGATTTGAGTTGAAATCGTACAGGTTGTTTATGGCTGCTCCCGTATAGCCATTTGGGTTGTTGTTGTCACCCGCGTTGGCCTCATTGACATACGTTTGCAGAATGGACGAGTTCCGGTTCTGATTGATGCCAACGGCGTTGATATAGTTTTGAAAATTCAGCGCCTGCGAATACGAGATACCGAAGTTCGACCGGCGGACACGCCGATTTTCGGGACCGTTGTCGCGACCGGAGAAGACGACGCTAAACTGGCCGATGCTGACGTTACCCTGCGTGCCGGTCGTCTGCGACCCCAGGTAGGAACTACGGTTGTTGACACCGTTGAACGATGGGCTGATACTTAACTCCGAGCGGTTGTAGAAGCCGAGACCAGCGGGGTTGCCAAACAGGTTACTGGCATCACCGCCAAGTGCCGCTTGATTGCCACCCAGACCCCGAAAGCGGGCCGTTCCATTCAGCGTGTTTTCTGAATACTGGTACGTGGCATCGGCATAAGCCGCCGGTGTATCCTGACCGTAGGTTAGCTGTGCTACCGACAGCAGCAGGGCTGTCGTAAAGATAGTGTGTCTCATAGATGTACTGGTTCAGGGATTGTTAAGTGCCCTTTAGAGTGCGTGAATGATGCGCCGTTTAACCGCGCGACTACTCGTTGTGCATACAAAACGAAAAAACCCGACGATTGTAAGAATCGTCGGGTTTTTTTTAAGCAAATCTAATCTTGTCGACTAGCGTGGGCCACGGCCACCGCCACCACCTACACTACCGCCACCGCTGCTACCTCCGCCTGAGAAGCCGCCACCCGAGGGGGCACTGTAACTGGGTTGGCTAAAGCCCCGGCTCTGACTTTGGTACGAAGGCTGCTGGTAGCTGGGTTGCTGATAGCTTGGCTGCTGGTACGAACGGCTCTGACTCTGATAAGTCCGTTGTGGGGCCTGATAGCTTGGCTGCTGATAGCTTGAGCGGCTGTTACCATTACCATTGCTGTAGTAATCGTTCGAGTTTGAATAGCCCCGACCACCGCGCGGTGCCGAATACGTACTCGTTGCATTAGCACTACCGGTGTAGGCTGGTACGCTATTACCCGACGACCGGGCTGCGCTACCATTGTCGTAGTAGTACGAGTTGTTACGCCCACCTCGTGGTGATGCATAGTAACCGCTGTTCGAGGTACTACCGGTTGTGGCTGCCCCCGACGAGTTGGCGTACGTACCCGTTGCGACCCGACGACCACCGGCGTTGTACCCCCGATTCGTATTGTCGAAATCAGACGTGTACCGACCAGCTGTGCGACTGCCGCCGTAGTAAGCGCGGTTGTTACGATATGGATCAGCACCCGTAACGATTACGTTGTTCACGTACCCCGGATAGCCGTAGTAGCCACCGCCACCGTAGAAGCCCGACCCGAATCCATAGCCGAAGGGGCTATAACCAAACGGACTATATGCGAAAGCACTATAGCCGAATGGCGAGTAAAACGGCGAATAGAATGAACTATAGCCAAACCCACCGAATCCGCCATAGCCGTAGGGGCTGTACGCAAACGAGTCATACATGTATGGTGAACCGAAGCCACCGTAGAAGGGGCTGTAGCCGAAACCGCCTAGTCCACCGTAGCCCAGGCCCATTCCTAGACCAAGGCCGCTGTAAAAGCCGAGGTTATTAAATCCCCAGCGGTTCCAGCTAAGCGCCGACGTCTGAGCGGCACTGTAACCGTTGGCAAAACCGTTGTTGTAGCTGTTGGTCGAGTTGTCGCTCCAGCCTGGGTCGGGTGAAAGACCCCGGTTCAGCTTACGGGTAGTCAACTCCGAGTAGTACTCATCGGCGTTGGAGCCAGCACCGTACTGTTGCTCGTCGTTATAGTCAGGGTTCGCGTTTCGACCCCGTGTCAATGCGCGCTGGCGGGTTGGGCGCTGCGCCACCGACGACGCATCGTTTGACGCGCTGGCGTACACCTGCGCGTTGCTCGACGACCCGTACAGGTCATCGACTTCGCCCGTGTTCTGAGCTGTCTGAAGTGATGAGGTACAACCCCATATACTCAACAGCGCAGCCATCGACAAGTAGCGATATAAAGGTTGCGTTTTCATTTGGCAAGGATTTTAAGCACGACGTTCGAACTGCACATAGCTCTTCTGCATATATAACAGCAGAACAGGCCGATTGATTACAAAAATAGGATTAAAACCTATCTTTGCAAGTGTTCATCTACTAGATTCCAACCACTGCCGGTTGGTTTAAATCAGTTTTAAATAAAGTGCGATTAAATCGGTTTATCTATCGACAAACCGGGTCGCTATATACGCATGGCAAAAGCAATTCCGTCGCGGAGCGAAAACTACTCTGAGTGGTACAATGAGTTAATCAAACGAGCCGATCTGGCCGAGAATTCCGCCGTCCGGGGCTGCATGGTGATCAAGCCCTACGGCTTTTCGATCTGGGAAAAGATGCAGCGTGCCCTCGACGATATGTTCAAGGAAACGGGCCATACCAACGCTTACTTCCCGCTCTTTATCCCGAAATCGTACCTGAGCAAAGAAGCGTCGCACGTTGAAGGGTTTGCCAAAGAGTGCGCTGTCGTGACGCACTATCGGTTGAAGAATGCGGAAGACGGCTCGGGCGTGATTGTCGATCCGGAAGCCAAGCTGGAAGAAGAACTGATTGTGCGGCCGACATCGGAAACGGTGATCTGGAGCACGTACAAGAACTGGATTCAGTCGTACCGGGATTTGCCGCTGCTGATCAACCAATGGGCGAACGTCGTGCGCTGGGAAATGCGGACCCGTATTTTCCTGCGGACTGCCGAGTTTTTGTGGCAGGAAGGGCACACCGCCCATGCGACGGCCGAAGAAGCAGAAGCCGAAACCCGGCAGATGCTGGACGTGTACGCAACCTTCGCGGAAGAGTGGATGGGGGTGCCGGTCGTTCGGGGCGCGAAAACACCATCGGAACGCTTTGCTGGTGCGGTCGATACGCTGTGTATCGAAGCGATGATGCAGGATGGCAAGGCGTTACAGGCAGGTACGTCGCACTTTCTCGGGCAGAACTTTGCCAAAGCCTTCGACGTACAGTTCCTGAACAAACAGAATCAGCTGGAACACGTGTGGGGTACGTCGTGGGGGGTATCGACCCGGTTGATGGGCGCGCTCATCATGGCGCACTCCGACGACGATGGACTGGTGCTGCCACCAAAATTGGCTCCCATCCAGGTGGTGATCGTACCGATCTATCGTACCGACGAACAGCTTGACAGTATCTCGGCCAAGGTAAAACCACTGGTGCAGGAACTGAAAAAAGCGGGTATCTCGGTTAAGTTCGACGATTCGGACGCCAACAAGCCCGGCTGGAAATTTGCCGAGTACGAGCTGCGGGGCGTTCCTGTCCGGCTGGCCATGGGCGCGCGGGATCTCGAAAACGGCACCGTCGAAATCGCCCGGCGCGATCTGAAAACAAAAGAAACGGTTCCGTTCGAGGGGTTGACCGAGCGCATCAAAGCCTTGCTCGACGACATTCAGGCGAGTATCTACAACAAGGCGAAAGCCTTCCGGGAAGCGAACACGTTCAAGGTCGATACGTTCGAGCAGTTTCAGGAGCAGATCGAGAAAGGCGGTTTCATTCTGGCGCACTGGGACGGTACGGCCGAAACCGAAGATGCCATCAAGGAAGCAACCAAAGCCACGATTCGCTGCATCCCGTTCGACCAGGAACCGGAAGACGGCGTCGATGTTTTCTCCGGCAAACCATCGAACGGCCGGGTACTGTTCGCCAGGGCATATTAACGGGTTTCAGTATTCGGTTTACCGTTCAACAAAAAGAGAGACGCAACAGCTGTTGCGTCTCTCTTTTTGTTAAGTATTCGTTCTCCACTTATTCGTGCGCTTGCTGGCGGAAGCGCCGTAAACCGACTACAGAAAACCGTAAGCTATATCCTGAAAACCTCAAACCGAAAACTGCTGCTCGCGCACGCGGGCGAGGTACCAGCTGACACCGGCGTAGGTCATCCCGGCGACGCCCAGAATCCAGGCCAGCCCCGTCAGGCTGACGTACGACCATTCCTTGCGGTTTAGCCCGTCCAGAATAGCGACCAGCATCAGGCAGAAACTGACGGCCATAATGATGGCGTTGCGCATGGTTAGCCGATACGATTGCCGGAGGTCGTAAGCACCGTAGGCTTTGTTGCGAAACTGAAAAACGATGTCGTCCAGGCTAGCCTTCTGCAACTGCTCGTCGCTCATGGTCAGCTCCACCTGATACCGTTCACGCAGGTGTTTGACGGCCGTGTGGGTTGCCTGATCGGTTACGGTTTCCAGCGCCTTGTCAAACGGCAACCCAATCCAGACATAGTGTTCGACTTCGCAGGCAAGGTGGTCGATCAATTCGTCGATCAGGGCATCGGAGGTGCCCGTTTTGAGCAGGTGTCGGCGTAGCGTGGCTACCTGTCCGTCGTTGAGTTTTTCCATGGCCGTAACGGATGTTTGTAACGAGGGTTTAGATCGATAGAGACAGCAATTAGCCCGGTAGCAGTTCGCCGGGCGATTGTAACAAACTTCGTACTGAGCGGACAAACCGCTCGAAATCGGATGTCTTCTGGATGGCAGCCTGATTGCCCTGCGGGGTCAGGGCGTAGTATTTACGCAGCCGACCCTCGACTTCCACCGTGTCGGTCAGGAGCAGACCATCCTGCTCCAGCTTGTGCAATACCGGATACAACGCGCCGAACGAAAGCGTAAGGTCGCCACGGGTCCGGTCGTGAACGGCCTGCGTGATTTCATAGCCGTACATCCGGCGCGGACCGGTTGGGGTGGGTTCAGCCAGCAGATTCAGTACAATCGTTTTGAGCGTACCGCGCAGAAATTCCTGACCAGATGATTCCATAAGTGTTGTAACGACAGATTGGAAACAAACATATATAAGTTTCCGATAGGGTCAAATGTAGGCGCTAGAAAATTGATTAATACCTCGTTTTTTTTGTAAAAAAGGGGCAAACATTCCGGCCCTCTGAACGCTTATCTGTCTTTTGGGTTTCTAAGCAAAACTAGTTCTACTAACTATGGCACAAGCAAAATCCGGAGACACCGTTCAGGTGCATTATAAAGGTACACTGACCGACGGAACCGTGTTCGATTCATCGGAGGGACGCTCTCCACTTGAGTTCACGGTCGGCAGCGGTCAGGTCATCAGAGGGTTTGATGAAGGCGTGCTGGGCATGAACGAAGGCGAACGGAAGACGATCAATATACCTGTGGAAGATGCGTACGGTCCGGCAAACGAAGAAATGATCTTCACGCTGAACCGCACCGATATTCCCGATGATATTCCACTTGAGGAAGGCATGACGCTCAACATGCACGAGGATGGCAACCCCCGGCCCATTCCGGTGATCGTTCGCAAACTGGACGATACCAACGTTACGCTCGATGCGAACCACCCGCTGGCGGGCCAGGATCTGACCTTCGACGTCGAGCTGGTGAGCACCAAGTCGCCGTCTGGTATCATCCTTTAGTTGACCCGTCGGGTTGACCTGAAGTCGACAAAAAAGCGGTTAGGAGCGATCCTGACCGCTTTTTTAGTGCTTTTCCAATTCCAGCAGGTGCTGAAGCTCGCTGATGGCTGAGTGAATACCTTTCCGGTTGGCCCGGGCAACGTGAGAGGCCAGGGCGACGATCATGGCCCCCAGACCGAGGGCCAGCGTTAGGTTGATGGCTGTCTGGAGCCGTGCCCGAACGTGCTGTACCAACTGCTCGATCGCTTCGGTCAGTTGCTCGCCCTGATCGACGGCGGGGTTTACGGTACGGGTATGCAGGTCATGGGCCCTGCCAAGCAGGCTGTTCTGATACGCATTCAGGTCGAGCTGTTGTTCGTAGGAAAATTCGGCCCAGCGTACCAGCTGAAACTCGGCCAGCGTCCTGGCCATCAGCTGATAGTTGCTGACAATCGTGGCTCGCTGAAGTGGGGTCAAATCGTTCATGAGGGGAGACAAGGCATGAGGGTAAGCATCAATATACCAGGTTAATCAGGAAAGCTGGTCGCGTAGTGGCCTACTTTTGACGGAACGGTCGCAAAACCATCGCTCCCAACGAATCGTTGACTACCTATGGAATCGACAGCGCCAAACGTGGGCTATGCCTGCATCAACCTGAGTCTACAGGCTGACAAGATCACGACGAACCGGGGGATGATTCGGAAAACGTTCATGGCCAGGGGAATCGCCTACGCGTCAGAACTGGCCCTGAAAAACGTCACTGATCTGCTGAAAATCGTCGACTGGAATCTGGCGAACGGCTTTCGCATCTTTCGAATGTCGTCGGATATGTTTCCGTGGGCATCAGAATATAAACTGGCTGAATTGCCGGATTTTCCCGAGATCCGGGCAATACTGGAGGCCATCGGTACACGCCCCATCCGTCTGACCATTCACCCCGGCCCCTTCAATCACCTGGCGGGGCAGGGGAGCGTACTCGACAATACGATCAAAGACCTTGAATACCAGTCCGAGCTGTTCGACCTGATGGGGCTAACGCCGTCGCACTGGAACAAAATCAACATTCACGTGGGCGGTACCTACGGCGACAAAGAGGCTACGCTCATCCGGTTTGCGCAGAATTTTGGCTTGTTATCGGAGAACCTGCGTGCCCGCCTGACGGTCGAAAACGACGACCGTGTTAGTCTGTACACCGTAGCCGACCTGGTGCCCCTGTCGGAAACGATCGGTGCTCCCATCGTCTTCGACTATTTTCACCATTCGCTCAATCCCGGTCTGCAAACGGAACAGGAAGCGTTTATGGCCGCCTATAATACCTGGGATGTTCGGCCGGTGTTTCATTTCTCGGATTCGCGGCAGCACAACGAAGATACCACGGCCCGGCGCGAAGCCCATGCCGACTGGATTTACTCGCCCGTCAACACATACGGCAAAGAGGTCGACATCATGTACGAGTCGAAGATGAAGGAATTGTCGCTGCTGCGGCTGCGCGGTGTTGAGGTGACGGTATAGAAGCACATACCGAACCGTGTCGACTGCGCCTATACGGACCCGGCTACACGGGTTTATAAAGTCTCCAGCTTCTCTGTAAGGTCAGGAAACGCACTGATGTTGTACCATTCGTCGGTGCCGAGGTTTAGCCATTGACCGGGGGCTTTCGGGCGCTTGAGTTGCGCCATGTCGGGATCATAGTCGTTGGCAAATACAGCGGTCATAATGTCCTGCAACGCCGTCCAGGGCAGTGAGCGGTTGCGTTCGCGCCGATTGCGGATGGTCGTGAAATTGACGTTCCGTTGCGCAAACGAAGCGATCAGCCGCACTTCATGATCTTCAGGGCCGATACGCAGGTATGTCAACTCAAACGGGCGCTCCCGACCATCGGCTTCGAACGTAGCCTGGGTTAATTCCTGCACCAGATACTGCCAGTTGTCGGTACTACCAGGACCAGTAGCCGCCGGACGGCCCTGCCGATCGGGGCCGGGGTTTTGCTTCAGGGTCAGCTCCCAGAAATCGTCGTCTTCGTCCAGATCATCCTCCCCGGCTGGCTGAAGTTTTGTCTGTTCGGCCAGCTTGGCAACGGCCTGTAGCCAGGGTTTCGATAGTCGGCCCGACCAGGTAAAATCATCGTCGCGCGTAAATCCTTCCGCGATCAGTTCGTCGTCCTCGATATCGTCGCGGTCGGGGTATGTGATCGACAGATCGACCTGTAAAAAGTCGCCGAAGGCCGGCCGCATGTCGAGTGTGTAGAAATAAGCGTAAGGCGCGGGTAGCGACCGGGCGGTCTGGAAACGAATGCGAAGATTGGTAAATGACATAGCGTAAGAGTCGGCCGCGCAAAATTAGCGGATTTGGTCGATTGTCGCCCGTCGATCGATCTTGCCGGTGGGTGTTTCGCTGAATACGTCGACGGAATGCCAGGCTTTCGGCACGGAATACGGACCGAGTGCAGTACGAACAATCTGTTGAATCGTCGTCCATTGGGGCTCCGTCAGCGATGATCCTTCCAGCACGAGTACGACGCGTTGTCCCAGCCGGTCGTCGGGTAAGCCGGCGATAAACAGTCGGGGGCTGCGGTTGTGTTCGGCAAGGTAGGTCTGAATAAGCCGCTCAACAGGCTCGGGCTGCACCTTGACGCCCCCGCTGTTGATGACACTGTCGGCCCGGCCCAGCAGTCGGAACTGCGTCGCATCCCGTAAGTCAACGACATCGTTGGTCTGCACGCGTTCGAAGTTGGTGGCGGCTGACGTAATGTGCAGGCAACCCCGTTCATCGGTGCCTAAATCGACACCGGGCAGTGCTGTAAACAGGTCGGATACGGTCGGACCATTAAGTCGGTGGAGGGCGATGTGCGAAACCGTTTCCGTCATGCCGTAGGTCGCGTAGACCGGCGCGGTGATCGACTGAATAAGCCCTTCGAGTGCCGGGCTGGTAGCGGCTCCGCCTACCAGAATGGCTTTCATCCCGTCCAGAACAGCCTTTTTTTCAGGCGTTTCGGTCAGGATCGTTTGCAGTTGCAGAGGAACAAGGGCGGTGAACGCGAATGACTTACCCACCACTTCCGGGCGGATAAGCGGATTGCTGACCGGCTCAACAACCGTCATCGGTAGCGCCAGTTCCAGCCCCCGCACGAGCATCATCGTTCCGGCAATGTACCGCGTGTTCAGGCAGACCAGCGCCGAATCCCCCGCCTGCAATCCCAGTGCCTGCCCGGTCAGCTGTGCGCTGGCCCGCATCTGAGCACGGGTCAGCTCGATGGGTTTTGGCGTACCCGTCGAGCCGGAGGTGTGCAGCGTGAATGTTTCCTGGCCGCTCTGCCAGGCCCGGCAAAACTGCTGGGTGTGCGCTTCGTAATCGGTCTGCGCCGGTGGAAAGGGGCGGTCGGGTAAAAGAAGCATGGACTACAAATACGATGACCGGGTCACGATGACCGGGTCACGATGACCGGGTCACGATGACCAGGTCGCGGTGATCGGGTCACCTAATCGATTACTGAGGAGTTATCTGCAAGACACCGGCGCTCGGGCTGGACACGTTGTATACCTTGAGTGGAACCGTAGCCGGACCGCTGATAACCCTGCCGCTCAGGTTATACCGCGACAGATCGAGCGGGCAGTAAAACTGATTTTCGGCAGCCCGAAAGACTAGCGCCGTGTTGTCGTGGGTGCAGCGACCACTGACGGCTACGTACTGATCGGCATTGGTATGGGCCACGACGATGTTGTTGGTCAACACATAGCCCCCTTTCTGCATCAGCCCCTGATTGACTTTATCGGTCAGATTCAGCGTCATTACGTCGGATTGGGGGTCGGGGGCGGCTTCGTTGCCGGAACAGCCCGAGGTGTTACCGGAGAAAAGCAGCGTTGTGAAGGCTGCGCCCAGCACGTGAAAAAACGACTGCCGGGAGAGGAGCGGCTGGTTCGATGGGGTAGAAGCGGTTTCCATAGGTTTGTCGTACTTTTGCCGAAATAGCGGATATAGTGTCGTAAAGATGCTTTTTTTTATCAACAAACGCTGGAGAAACAAAGCCATTCATCCGGCGGTTTGCTAATACGTATGGAAGAAGCAAAAGTTGTTGTCAATCCAATCTCGCCCGACAAGGTAGCCGCGTCGCCGGGCTTGCTCGAATACGCCCACACGGCGGGCGGTGCCGTCATTCGGCCCGAAGATAAAGGTAAGATCACCGGTCGGGCCGTTGCCGCCATGCGCGAACAGACCGACATGCAGCTCAGTCAGCTCTATAAGCAGATGCAGCTGCTGGCCGAGCAGGCGACCGCCATTCGGCACCGGGTCGAAATTTCCGAGCGTATTTACGCGGCACAGATGAGTTTCGAACCGGTAGTCGGACACACGTATCACTTTTACCAGCGCAAAAATGGTACCGATCTGCTGTCGATGGTTGGCCCGACGGAGTGGGGGCGTACCTTCCCTTTCGAGTGTTGCCTGGCTACCGTCCGCATGATGGCCGACCACACCTGGGACGTACAGTATCACGATGTTTCATATTCTGAATGATAGAATGAATAAGTGACAGAATGATTGAATGGTCTGCACCTGTCGACTCATTTACTTATTCTGTCATTCAGTCATTCCACCACTCAATCACTACTAGCCATGACAAGCAATTACCCTTGGGAGACTATTAAGGAGTATCAGGAAATCCTGTTTACGTATTACGACGGGATTGCCAAAATAAGCATCAACCGGCCGCACAAGCGCAACGCGTTCACTCCGCAGACGGTGAAGGAGATGTCGGAAGCGATGGAAATTGCCCGGCAGGACGAGCGTGTGGGCGTGGTTATTCTGACCGGCGAGGGGGGCGAAGCGTTCTGCTCCGGGGGCGATCAGTCGATTCGGGGACATGGTGGTTACGTCGGCGAAGACAAAGTGCCGCGTCTGAATGTGCTCGATCTGCAAATGCAGATTCGCCGGATTCCCAAGCCTGTTGTGGCGATGGTGGCGGGCTATGCGATCGGGGGCGGTCACGTACTGCACGTCGTCTGTGACCTGAGCATTGCCGCCGAAAACGCCCGCTTCGGCCAGACCGGCCCGAAAGTCGGCTCGTTCGACGGTGGGTTCGGTGCTTCGTATCTGGCGCGGGTCGTAGGGCAGAAGAAAGCCCGCGAAATCTGGTTCCTCTGCGATCAGTACGACGCGCAGGAAGCCCTCGATATGGGACTGGTCAACAAGGTTGTGCCGCTTGATAAGCTGGAAGAAACGACTATAGCCTGGTGCCGGAAGATGCTCGAAAAAAGCCCGATTGCGCTGCGGATGCTCAAGGCATCGTTCAATGCCGAACTCGACGGACAGGCGGGTATTCAGCAGCTGGCCGGCGATGCAACGTTGCTCTATTACCTGTCGGAAGAAGCGAAAGAAGGGAAAGACGCCTTTCTGGAAAAGCGCAAGCCCGACTTCAGCAAGTTTCCCAAGTTCCCGTAAGGTTTCATAAGCCACGGCTACAACTGGCCATAACCCTTCCCTAACGGGCTGTTTGTGTAGGGGTGTTGCGCAGGTGAGTCTGCGACGCTGTTTACATGCCTTTTTTACCCCTAAATCCCCTGAAGGGGACTTTGATCATACATAGACAAAGTCCCCTTCAGGGCAGGGCTGTTAAGTTCTTGATTGAATGCTGGTATTGGCCAAATTTCCTTCGGCTAAACCACCCCCCAGCCCCCTAAATGGGGAGCCGTTCATCCGCAGAATGCTCCCCCTTTAGGGGGCTGGGGGGTGGGGCTACCCAGAACTTAACGGCCCTGCCCTTCAGGGGATTTAGGGGTAGAAAGATCCCACATGTTCAGCCAATTAATTAGCTAACACCAACAAAAAGCCCTACACGAGTAGCCCTGGGGGCATCGGTTCAGACACAATTACAATGGCGTTCACGTTTTTATCTGCCGACTGGTGCAACCTGATCTTCGCTAACTACCCGATCGATCGGGCGGTGCTGCAACCGCTTGTGCCGCACGGAACCGAACTCGACGACTATAATGGCGTCTGTTTCGGTAGTCTGGTTGGGTTCAACTTCGAGAAGGTACGGATGCTGGGTGAGGTACCGGTGCCGTTCCATACCGAATTTGAAGAGTTTAACCTTCGTTTCTACGTCCGACGCAAAACGGAGAAGGGCTGGCAGCGGGGTGTCGTGTTTGTTAAGGAAATCGTGCCGAAACCGGCAATCGTATGGGTTGCGCGAACGCTCTACGGCGAACCGTACGAAACCCGACCCATGCGCCACACCTGGCAATTCCGCGATGATAGTCAGCACATTCGCTACGAATGGAAGGTAGGCGACGACTGGAATTACATCGATGTTGAGGCTAGTCGGGCGGGGGAACAGGCGCAGCCGGGTAGCGAAGAATGGTTTATTACCGAAAATTACTGGGGCTATACCGCACGCGGAGCGAAGCATACGTCGGAATTCGAAGTCGTTCACGACCGCTGGAAAATTTATCCCGTCAGCCAGTTTGACGTACGTTGCGACGTGGCCCAGTTATACGGCTCCCAATTTGCGCCCTTCTTTACGGGACCGCCAAGCAGCGTGTTTCTGGCCGATGGCGCGCCGGTAACGATTCGTTCAGGGCAGGAGATAAAAGCGTAGCCGCGAAATCTAGTGCCAAAACGAGAAGGGGGAACCAGATCTGGCTCCCCCTTCTCATTTTGCTGACAAAAACAGCCTATCGGTCGTAGTCGACGGCCTGCGGATTGTAATTCGTCCAGTTGGTGGCCCAGTTGTCGGTGCCGAAGGCTCCGCGATAGGTTACCGCAGTGAAGAAACTGTTGAGTCGGTTGCCGCTTACCGCGTCGCTCAGCAAGGGCGAACCTGACTGGGGCAGGAAGGCCGGTGACGTCAGCGTAAAGTTGCTGCCATTCAGCAGTAGCGCTGCCAGGTTGTTCGATGGGACGATCTGGTTGTTCCGTCCTACCGTCTGAACATACTGCGACACCTGATCGCTGGTGACGGCTCCACCACCCACCACCGGCGATAGGGTGTTCGCCAGTACAACCCCGCGCAGATCGACTGTGCCACTGGTCAGGCTGCTGGGGCCGGTAGTCGACTCGATATGAACGCCTTCCGGATAGCCGTAGAACAGCGAGTTATAGACCGCAATGGCGCTGTTCCGCCGGACAAACAAACCAGCGCGCGCGTTACCTGTCGTCGGCGTTGTGTTGTAGGCGAAACTGCTGATGTTGGCAAAGACCGGTACGTTTTGCGCCTGGCCGTTGATTGGCGTAACCAGCGATACGTCGGTGTCGGCCGTTTCGTAGTTCTCGACTTCCAGTCCGTTCGAACCCGATGCGTCGAACACGCTTGGGTCGCGCAGAGCCGCAGCAAACTGTACGTTCCCCGTATACCCCCAGTCGACCGTCCAGTCGTCGTCGGTGGTGCGGAAGGCCATCAGATTCTTCGCGTTGACCGTACCGCCAAACCAGCTGTACGCATCGCCACCGCTGTTCGATACCTGGATGTGATCGATGGTTGTGCCCGTGCCTACGCCGATGAACGATAGCCCGGCCAGCCGAACGGCCGTGTTGCCCGCCATCGGTGCACCCGCGTATTCAATTCGGACGTACTGCATCGCACCCGAATTACTGGCGGGTTCGCCGTAGGTTTCTACCGTACCGCGAATGCCCCGTGGGTTCGCGGTCGTACCGGCCCGGTTAACCGGTGACCGACCGATCAGCACCACGCCACCCCAGTCGCCTGTCGCCCGCTGACCGGCGGTTTTTGCTGAGGTGAAGACAATTGGCTGGCTGGCTGTACCCCGGGCGTTGATAAAGCCCCCGCGCTCGATCACCAGCGCGCCGGGCATGTTCGCTCCTGACGGGTCGGCGTCGGCACTGGCTCCGCGAATAACGGTTCCCGCCGGAATCGTCAGCGTGTAGGTCTGTGGCACATACACGATACCCCGCAACAGGTACACCGTGTCGCGGCTGAGCGTGCGGCTGCTGAAGATCGTTCCCTGCAAGGTAACAACTGGTTTGACGGATGGTAAGGTTACCGTCAGCGACGTCTGGCTCTGGGCCGTCTGACCACCTGCCGATACACTGACCGGACCGGTAGTGGCGCTGGTGGGAACTGTCACGACCAGGCGGGTCGACGAGGCCGACACGATTGTGGCCGGGACGCCCCCAATCGTGATCGTGTTGCTGGCCGGGTCGGAACTGAAGTTGGTACCCGTGATGGCAATGGTACTACCGACCGGCGCTGACGTTGGATCGATGCTACTGATCGTTACCGTCGTCGGTGTGGGGTTGACGACTGGGTTGGGGTCTTTGCAACTGACGATAAGTCCCGCCAGACCGATGAATAGGGACAGCAGGAGTAGCCTGCAATTGGTTGGTTTCATATGCGTAATTGGTTAGTGGATATACAAAGCCGTGAACAAGGGGTAGACAAAACCCGGTAGGCGTTCGGCTGCGGATTGACGTGGCTGATGGATCAGCGGTGCATTGTCGGGGTTGGTAGCGAATCGGTTTGTTCCTGTGTCATCGTCCCCGCTTCAGTCATAACGGAGAAAGGGCAACGACACGGGCGTTAACTTGTATGTGTGGGTACGGACCGGTCAGCGTCAAATCGACAGGGCAGGGCCTTTTCGACTTGCTCAGGCAGCTACCGGACGACGGTCCGGGTGCAGCGATTGTTCGTACAGGGCCATGTACTGCGCAGTTACCTGAGTTAGATTGAACCGGTCGGCAACGCTGGCCTGTGCCTTGCGGGCAATCGACTGCGCCAGTGGCCGGTTCGTCAGCAGGCGGTCGACGGCGGCAGCGATGGCGCTGGCATCCATTACGTCGACCAGCAGCCCACCTTCGCCAACGACCCAGGGAACCGCTCCGCTGCGCTGCCCGGCAACGACCGGCACCCCGCAGGCCATCGCTTCAGCGGGTACCATACCAAACGACTCCTCGATCGATGTGTGCAGCACCAGATCACTCTGCGCCATCCCCTGTAACATCGCCTGATGGGGGGTAAGACCCAGGAACTGAACGTTTGTGATCGCGTGCTTCTGACAGAAATCGTCGGCCTGCTTGCCGGGTTCGAAGGCCGTGCCGTAACCCGCTAGTACAGCATCGGGGTGCTGCTGCTGAATCGTTTTGAAGGCCAGCAACGCCGTTTCCAGATTCTTGTGCAAGGCCCAGCCGTTGACCGCCATCGCGATAACCGGATGCGCCGGACGAACCACTTCGTCAAGGTTCGGCATCATAACCGGATTCGGTACGACCTGAATGCGCGCCGAAGTCCAGGGCTGAACCGACTGGGCCGTGTAGGGCGATACCGCCGTAAACCGACGCCCTTTGCGGAATACGTACCGGGCCATGCCTAACATAAACAGCCGCTCCAGCGTAGGGATGTACTTCAGAATCAGCCGGGCGTTGTCGTGAACGGTAATCAGCGCGTCAGGATCGTAGGCCATGGCAGCCATCGCAAATTCATACGTCCAGTGGGCATGAACGACTTCCGGCTTGTACTGGCGGAGAATGGCCAGAATGTGCTTCCGCTCGACGCGGAAAAAGTCGGCCGTGCGACCGGGGCGTTTGCCGTTCGGCCGGAAAATACGCTGCCGGCTCGGCGCGACCACGTACGTAAGCTGCCCCTGCTCGTAAACGAACGGTGGCTGATCGTCGTCCAGGTTTCGATCGGTCGTGATGGCTAGTACCCGGTGACCCTGGCGGAGTAATTCCAGAATCAGGTGGCTGATCAAAGGCGCTTCGGCCCGTCCCTCCGGGAACGAGCGTCTGACGGCCGGGTCCAGATCAACCAGCAGGTCGGCGGTGGCAATGGGGGCAGCAATGGCAATGTGCATAACCGGAACGGCTTTGTTGTTTACGTGGGTAGCGGACGGGTAAGGTGCCGCTTAATTCACAGGTTCGAGTTTGAGCAGCGCGTCGTAATACGTGTGTAGCAGTCGGTTGATCTTCTTTTCCCAGCACTGATCCTGGGCAAAGTGGTAGGCGTTGAGCCCCATCGCTAATCGCTTCTCTTCGTTATAGTACATCCATTCGATGGCCTTGCCCAGCTCATTGGCTACGGTTTCGGGGTCGGTAACCGGCACGCGGATACCGGTCGAGTCGTCGACGAGTTCGGCCTGTCCGTGCAGCATCAACGTCACGACGGGCAGCGTATAGCCCATTGCTTCCATCAGCTGACCCGGCCCGGTATCGCGCAGGCTGGTAAAGTAGAACACGTCGGCATTGGCGTAGTACGACCGCAGCTCCGTATACGGAACTTTGCCCACCCAGGTTACCCGCTGTTGCAGCTTGTATTTCTCGATGTATTCCGCCACGTACTTCCCCATCTCGCCGTCGCCCACGATGGTAAAATGCACGTGACAGGTTGGATTGACGCGACTCAGACCGTGCAGGGTCAGTTCTAGTCCTTTGCGGGGCATCAGCCGACCGACCCAGATCAGTTCGAGGACATCCCGTGAGGGTCGGTGCATGGGGGCGGCCGGAATAAAGTTTTTGTCGATACCGCCGAATACCTTGTCGACTGCCCGTTTGCGGCCGAGTTTGTGGATCATCCGGCTGGTGTCTTCATTCCAGGACAGCACGTAATCGGCCCGGCGCACCGACTCGTAGCAACCCGGATTAAAACGCAGCATGAGGTTACTGACGGCCGACCGTAATTGCTCTTTCAGCCAGAATTCCTTGAAGTAGTGCCGAAACGTAGTCGGCGCTTCCTGCCCGCCACCCACCGGCCCGAAGATGAACGGTTTCTTCAGGCGGTACAGGAAGCTGCCCATTTGCAGGCTGGTGTAACTGACGTGGTGAACCAGGTTGAAGCCATGCTGTTTGTTGAGCGCCAGCGCTGTTTTCGAGGCCGTCCACTGCCAGTAGATGTAGTGAAAATACAGTCCGAACAGCCCTTTGTGGTACGCATTGTCGATCCATTTAGGTACCGTTACGTACACAAAAGTCAGGTTCGGATTCGGGTATTTCGCCAGCTTCTCCTCAATCTCTTGTTTGCCGATATCGCGGGTGATGCACCAGACTTGATAGCCCTGTTTGCTGATGAGTGAGGAGTAGTTCCATCCATTGCCTTCCTCAGACCCTCGGTCGGGTATGCAGGCATAGGCAGAGATAAGGATCTTTTTCATAACGCTGGTTATCAAGAGGGAGTAAAGAAAGAAAGCGCATAAGCCGTCGATGGCCCGGCGATTTCTGAATACGTATCGATGATCGACAGAAGAAGTAAAGCGGCTGCGGTACTGATCGCCGATGGTAGCGGTGGGATAGGCATGGTGTCGTGTCTAGTCGTGTTCCGCCAGTACAGCCGGCTCGCTCAGTATCGCCGGGTAAATACGGTCGGTAAACAGGCGGATTTTGGTGTCCCACAACTGCGTCTGGGCAAAGTCGTAGCCGGCCTGGCCCATCGCGAGCCGCTCGGCCGGGTGGTGGTACATCCACTCGATGGCGCGCGCCAGGGCCGCTACGACCTGCTCCTCCGTACCGACCGGCACGCGGATACCGGTCGAATCGTCGACGAGTTCGGCCTGTCCGTGCAGCATCAGCGTCACGACCGGTAATGAGTAGGCCATCGCTTCCAGCAACTGATGCGGGCAGGAGTCGCGCAGGCTGGTGAAGAAGAAAACGTCCGACTGCTCGTAGTAGGCCTTCACCTGCTGAAACGTGACGTGCCCCACCCAGTCGACTCTGTCGGCCACCCCGTAGCGTTCCAGGTAGCCCGGTACGTGATCGACCATCTCGCCCTTGCCGCCGACAATCGTCAGCGTGACGGGGATGGCCGGGTCGACCTGACCCAGTGCCTGAATCGTTAGTTCGAGCGCTTTGCGCGGCAGGAGTCGCCCCACCCACAGCAGCTTCAGCGTCGCGCCGGGCGTGTGCTGAATCGGTTCGGCGGGCAGAAACGTCCGGCTCAGGCTGGCGTCCCAGATGCGCTCGACCGGCGCTGTTGGCCGTAGCGTACGGGCCAGCCGGAGTGTATCGAGATTGGTGACGATTAACTGATCGGCCTGCCGCACCGTCCGGTAAAAGGCGGGATTGACGTATTGCAACAGCGTACCCACCCAGTCGCGCATCCATTCCCGCGTCCAGAAACTGCCGAAATAGCGTTTCAGCGACTTGGGAGCCCGCTGCCCGCCACCGACCGGCCCGAATACAAACGGTTTATGGAGCCGGTACATGAAACTGCCCAGTTGAATGCTGCCGTATGAAACGTGGTGAATCAAATCGATCGGGTCTGTTTTGTCCAGTGCCAACGCCAGGTTCGAGGCCGTCCATTGCCAGTAGAGGTAATGGAAATACATGCCGATCAGTCCCTTTCCGCAAAACGTATCGACCCAGTCGGGAACGTGTACGTAATGGACCGTCAGGTTGGGGTACTGACCGGAAGCCAGGATCGGATCGATTACCGACTGACCGTCTTTCTTGGTCAGGCAGTGCACCCGATACCCGTTCTGACTCAATGTCGACGCGTAGGTCCAGCCGGTTCCTTCTTCGGAGCCCTGACCAGGTATGCACGCGTAAGCCGAGATCAATACAGTTTTCATAACGTTGGAATAAGACGCGCTAACCGGTGGGGTACACCTGAAAAACAGTCGGGCAGGCGTCGGATGAACTGTCGTTGCGGAGTTAATCAGCGGGTAACATGATGCGGTTGGTCGATGCGTGGGATAGATAGATATACTGTTGACTACCTGTGGTTAGCCGAGCCGGTAGTCCGAAAACTGACCCAGTTCGACCGGTTCCGGCTCCCGAACCGACTGCTGTACTGCTGCGGTTGCCAGGGCCGGGTACCAGTTGTCGGAGAAGAGCTTTACTTTCCTGTCCCAGAGCTGCGTAAGGGCAAACCGGTAGGCGGTCTGTCCCATCTGTTGCCGCTCGGTCGGGTGGTGCCACATCCAGGTCAGGGCCGCTGCCAGATCGGTCGTGACCTGCTCGGGCGACCCGACCGGCACGCGGATGCCGGTTTCGTCGCTGACGATTTCGCCCTGGCCGTGCAGGTTCAGTGTCACGACCGGTAGCGAATAGGCCATCGCTTCCAGCAGCTGATGTGGCCCCGAGTCGCGCAGGCTGGTCAGGAAAAAAACATCGGCCTGTTGCAGGTACTGTTTGACTTCGTTGTGCGATACGTGCCCAACCCAGTTGATGCGATCCTGCACGCCGTATTTCTCGATGTACCCCGGAACGAGATCGACCATGTCGCCCTTACCGCCAACGATGGTTAGCCTGATCGGTACGCTGGGGTCTACCTTGCTCAGTGCGTGAATGGTGAGTTCCAGCGCCTTCCGGGGTAGCATCCGGCCGATCCAGAGCGCGTTCAGTTCGCGACCGGGTTCGTGGCTGATCGGCCCTTCCGGTAAAAACGATTGCCCGATGCCGCCGTCGAGTACTTTGTCGATGTCACCCGTCCGGCGGTAGCGCCGGGCAAGTTCGTAGGTGTCCGAGTTGGTCACGATGACGCGATCCGCTCGTTTGATGGTGTTGACGAAGGCGGGATTGATTCGCTCCAGCACCGCGCCGACCCAGTCGCGCATCTGTTCGCGACGCCAGTAGCCGCCGAAATACTGCTTCAGCGACGCCGGCGATTTCTGCCCACCACTGACCGGTCCGAAAATGAACGGCTTGTTCAGGCGGTACATGAAACTGCCCAGCTGAATGCTGCCGTAGGTAATGTGATGCACCAGATCGAATGGACGCCGACGATCCAGCCGGCGGGCTACCTGACTGGCGGCCCACTGCCAGTAGAGGTAATGGAAATACATGCCGGCAAGCCCCCGGCCGTACGATTGCTCGACCCAGTCGGGAATCGTTACGTAATGGACCGTCAGGTTGGGCCATTGCCCACTGGCCAGCGCCGTGTCGATGGCGTCTTTCCCTTTTAGTTGGGTCAGGCAATGAACGTCCATCTGTTCCTGACTCAGCGTAGTCGCGTATAGCCAGCCGGTTGCTTCTTCCGAACCGATGTTAGGGATGCAGGCGTAGGCCGATAGTAGTACTTTTTTCATAGTGCGTGTGTGGAGAATTAACAACCGTTGCCGATGCGTGCTTAGCCGAGCCGAACTGTCCGCAGTTTACGCAGCAGGAAGCCCGCGCAGATCCGGCCAATGTCGAAGCAGAAATACAGGTGCTTAGTGCGCGAATGTTCGAGTGCGAAGTTGTACCGGACGGTTAGGTTGGTTGGGGATTTTATGGAGGTGAAACTATTGATAAACTGTTTGAACGTCAGGCCCTTCTCGACCTGGATGCCCGTCGCCTGAACGATTTCGTAGACAATACTTTTGGCGTCGACGATCAGGCGGTACCCGGCTTTTTTAGCCCGGATCGAAAACTCGATGTCGGCCATGTAGTGCGCGTACTTTTCCGCGTTGAACAGCCCCGCTTTGGCGAAAACGTCCATCGGGATCAGCGTACCCCGGCCCGGCAGCGACTGCGACTCGACGTGGTCGGTTTTGCCGATCAGGTTCGCGTAGCTGTACTGGTAGTCGGCCGCGAGATGGCGACCACCGGCCGTGTAGAGTTCAAAGGCCGAGCCGGCGTATTCGAGCCGCTCCGGATTGGTGCTGTCGACACTGACCGATCCAACCAGGCAGGGGTGGTGCACGTCGTAGGCATTGAGCATGCTTTGCAGGTAGTCGGGCTGCACGATCGTATCGTCGTTCAGCGTCAGCACGAAATGCGGCCCATTGCCGTCCGGCTGCTTCATCGCGTACCGGATGCCGACGTTGGTGGCTTCGGTCCACCACAGGTTCCCATCGCCTTTGATCAGCACGACGTCGGGAAACTCGGTCTTTATCATGGTATCGGTACCATCGGTCGACCCGTCGTCGACGACAATCACCCGGAAGTCGCGGTAGGTCTGGGCCGATAGGCAGTTCAGGCATTGTCTGGTATAGGCAAGCCGATTGTGGACAGGAATAACGACACTAATCATAGGTAAGAACGTTAAGTAGCGGACTATTGATGAATCGGTTCGAGCAGGTGTTCTTCTTCGTGTTCCTCCGGCATGGTGAACTGGGGCGTGGGGCGCTGCCGACCGTAGAACATGCCCAGCCCGAGCAGGCCCCAGTAGTACACGGGAAGCTGGTACGAGATACCGTAGACAAGGCCACCGGCCAGAAACCCAAACAGAACCAGTTGCTCGATGGAGTACGACCGTTTGCCGCTGTACAGGACATAGAGCGTGCCCAGGATAAGCAACAGGTTGATAGCCAGACCAACTGCGCCGTAGTTATACAGCTGGTCGACATATTGCGAGTGGATGATCGTGCCTTTGTCGGGGAAATCTTCGTGGCGCATCACTTCCCCGCGATCGTAGCCTTCGTAGCGCCAGCCCAGAATCGGCCGTTCGGGGACCAGCGCCATGTAGTGCTGCGATTGTTCGAGCCGCCAGCTGCCGGTATTGTCTTCCTTGGGGTCCAGAATACCGCTGATGCTTTCCATGAAATCGTCGAACTTATGCTCGGGCAGCATGCCCACCAGCGGGGTCGACAGGCCGATCAGCATGATGAACAGCATAAACGTCCGGGCAATGGGAAAGCCGTTCACCGACGAGCGGCTGATCATCATCAGGCCCGTGACCAGCCCGGCCGAAAACACCGCCGTCGAGATAACCGAGCGGTGCAGCAGGATGACGATGAACAGAAAAACGGCCAGCGACGCGAACAGGTGAATCAGCTTGTGCTCCTTGTAGTACTGCACCAGAAAATACAGGAACGGCACGACCAGATACAGCGATTCGGGGGCTGTCGTGGTGCGGCTTTCCGACGAGAACGAGTAGGCGTAAATCTGACCGAGCAGAATCTGGTTGACGAAAAACAGAATCAGCACCAGATACCCGATGTACTCGAACCGGATATGGCCCGCCCGTACGGCTGCGTAATAGGCCGTGATGGTAAGCGCACAGTAGGTGAATCGCTTGATGACGAAGTAGGAATATACGTATTCGCCGTATTCGTACTTCGACTCCAGAAAGAGCAGCAGCGCCCCGATAAAGATGGGCCACGACATGACCTTGTAAAACCGGGGCATGTCGAAGTAGCAGATAACCAGTGAGACCAGGCCGACCAGGGCCATACCGCTCGTTACCTTGTCGAGGATCGGGTTCAGGGAATCACCACCGTAGGTAAGCGGACTCAGCCCGAACAGAATCATGAAGAGCGCGAATCGAAAGAGCCAGATCATCATGACAGTACAGGGGTAGGTGCCGGCGCAACGGGTTGACTGGCACGGGTTAGCTGTTGATAGTAAGCGAGAAGCTCGCTAAGATTTTGCTGGTGGTCGAAGACCTGCGCGGCATGAGCCGCCTGCTGATCGGCCACCGCCTGCCGCTGATCGACGTCGAAGTAAGGCAGCAGTTCATCGACCAGCTCCGTCGGTTCCTGACTCGCCAGCAGCCCAACGCCATTGGGCACCATTTCCGGGATGCCACCCGTTGGCAGAGCCACGACCGGCACCCCAACCGCCATTGCTTCGATGAGGGCGTAGGGGCAGTTGTCGTTCAGAGCCGTGTGCACGTACAGATCGCTCTGTGCCACCAGCGTCCAGGGGGCCGACTGCCGACCGTGGAAAACGACGTGGTCGGTCAGTTGCCACTCGGTAGCCAGGGCTTCGTAGTCTGCTCGTTTCGGGCCGTCGCCGATCAACTGGATGCTGAAGTCTGTCCGGCCGCGTCGCAGCAATTCCCGACCGATTGCCAGCAGCAGTTGCTGATTCTTGCGCTCGTCGAGGTAGCCCACGTTGCTGATCGTCAGCTGCCCCGTGTCCATACTGCGCCGACGAGCCACGCTGTCGAGCTGAACCGAGTTACGTAGAATCCGCTTGTCGATACCCGCCGGTAAAAAGTGCTTCGATGTCGTATACGCGTAGTTTGAGACGAAGACGTAGTGGCGGATGTGCGAAAACAACCGCATGTACCACTTCGTCAGCTGCCGCGTCACCGCCGGCTTCAGCGAAAAGGCGTTCGTCAGTTCGCTGACCGGGTCATCGTTGAAGTGACAGGTCAGCACGACCGGCGTGTTAGTGCCAAGCGCCAGCCGGGCCGCTGCGCCCGACCGGGGGTCCTGCGCGTGAATCAAATCGATGCCCGTGTGCCGCAGCCGACGGGTGGCCAGGTATACCCCGGTGAAGTAGGCAAACTCGTCGTAGGTGACCGCGAAGGTGCCGCCCAATGGCCGCATCAGCCGTTTGGCCAGCCCAAGAAACTTACGCCAGCCAACGGGCGTACTGCTCGCGTCGACTACCTGCACCCCAACACCGTTGGCCGCGAGATCGCGGGTCAGCGTTTGGGTGTACGTGACCACGCCCGAGGGCGAATCCGTAGCCAGATAGGTTGCAATCAGTACGTTCATCGACAGGGCTTATTTATTCATGAATTGATAGAGCCGCAGCGTGTAGATGGTATTGGGGCGCTTGCGGAAGTTGTTGAGCAGGCTGTCGGCAGCTGCTTCGCCGTAGAGCAGGAAGTTGTAGAACCGGTTCTTCCGATCGGTCGACAGCTGACTGAACGTCGCCTTAACCGACCAGAACATAAACATGAGGAAGCCGTACTTATTACCGTGCGCGTTCTGGAAGACCCGGCGCTCGTTCCGAATGCGATAGTAGTTCTTCCACGCACCCGGCCAGGGGATACCATCGCGGTCGACGGACGGTGGGTGAAACAGCAGGGCGGTGGGCACCGTAACCACCGGGAAGTTCATCTTGATGGCACGCGTCATGTACTCTACTTCGTCGCCCCAGATAAACAGCTT
The DNA here is from genome assembly GCF_003002825.1 of Spirosoma oryzae. Lineage (GTDB taxonomy): Bacteria > Bacteroidota > Bacteroidia > Cytophagales > Spirosomataceae > Spirosoma > Spirosoma oryzae. Next base: position 148,942 of record NZ_PVTE01000010.1, read on the forward strand.
CTTGTCGGGGATACCGATGGCCCGGATTACCTCCGAGCTGATGAGCGTTCCGTTGAACAATGACGCTACCCCGTATACGAGGTCGTAACCGCCCATGTCCGACACCTTCTGGAAATCCTTGTTGTTCAGCCGGACGAAGAACGCCAGCTCCTCGTGATTCTTGTTACTGATCGACACGCAGTTCTTGATCGCCGGGCCGATGTTGGGCGACGTCATCAGGTTGTGCAGTGCGTCGGGCGTTGGTACGCAGTCGTCGTCCATGCACCAGATTTCATCGTGCCCATCTTTGTACGCCCGCTCGATGCCCGTCGCGAAACCACCCGCCCCGCCCAGGTTCGCCTGCGTAACGACGGTCAGGTCCGGTTGCTCGGCGAGCCACTCGGCGGTACCATCGTTGCTGCCATTGTTGACGACATAGATGGCGTCCGACTGTAGTGTTTGTTCGCGAATGCACGATACGCACACCTTCAGGTCGCTCAGTCGGTTGTAGGTAACGATTAACGTTGCTATTGTTTTCATAACTCGTAAGCGCGCATCAGCACGATTGGGTTGGCTGATGGACAGGTTCTGTAGCCGTTGGTTAGTTGGAGCAGGTGAGGGTATTCGCACGACCGTGGTCAATGCCGCGAAGGAATCAGTTTGGTTACGGTGCGCAGCCGGGCTTTGGTGAAGGCAACGGCTTCGCTGAACGCAGACAGCTGAATGACGTCCACCTGCTGTGACCGCAAGTAGATATACATGGCTACCGTGATGCAGCCTTCGGTAATCACCCAGGCCCAGGCCGCGCCCACGTGGCCGGCCGTTTTGATGAGCAGCAGGTTCAGGCTCAGCCCGATGACCGAGCCCATGGCGGTAATGGCAAAAAAAGCTTTGTCCATCCGGAGGTTCAGCATCGTATGCAATCCCAGCAGGTTGCTGAGGCCGATTGCCAGCGGCAGCAGCGACACGATGCGCAGGATCGTAACGGCATCGCGGAACGCTTCACCGTAGAACAGCGTGATGAAAAACGGCGCGATAATCCAGAGTCCCAGCGAGATAAGGCCCATGAAAGCTGCCAGTGGGAAAAACGTCGTTCGGACCAGCCGCAACCCCTGTTCGCGGCTCCGCCCGAAAGCGTTGGCAACGATGGGGAAAAAGGCCTGGTTGAGCGCGATACCGGCGAAGGCGCGGCTGATGCTTTCCAGCCGGGTGCCGGCCGAGAAGATACCGACGTTGTAAGCGTTGCTCAGCAGGCCCAGCAAAAAGACGTTGGAACCCGCATACAGCGTAATCGTCATCGATGAGAAGAACAGCGTACGGTCGTCGATAAAGCGTTGCTTCAGGTTGGTCCAGAGCGGCCAGGTTATCGTCAGGTTGTAGCGCCGAATAGCGACCACCAGTGCTACTACGCTAACCAGCACCTGGGCAATGCTCATCGACAGGTTTTGGTAGATGTAGTCGCCTGGCTGCCGGATCAGTACGAACACGGAAAGCGAGAACAGTACCTTGACAATCAGGTTGAACAGCGCGACCCGGCTCAGGTCTTCCATGCCCTGGTACAGCCAGAGCGGAAACAGCACTATCCCGATGCAGGTCAGGTACGAGCAGGTATGCAGCACCCACTGTTCCCGGAATTCCGGAACGGCGATGACGATACCCGCAAACAGCACCGTCGACAGTAGCCACAGCAGGATTTTACCGGCCAGCACTTCGCAGAACACCCGATTTATTTCGGCCGTGTTGCTCCGGTTTGCCGCGATACTCCGAACCGCAGCCATGTCGAAGCCGTAGTTGATGACCAGGTTGAAGTAAGCAATAAACGCCAGCGAGAAATTGAGCATACCCAGCCGCTCCGGCCCGATAATGCGGACGACGTAGGGCACGGTGAGCAGCGGTAACAGCATGTTGGCCAGTTGCACGCTGAACAGCGAGGCCACGTTGACGACGAAGCGTTTGATGACCGACTGAGACTCAGCAGCCGTGGGTTCCTCGATAGATTTGATTTCTTCGCTAACCATTGGTGGATATTAACAGCAAGAATGCGGATCAGGCGTGTGACGAACGCGGGCCGGTCAGGGCTTCTTTCAGATTGAACAGGATAAACAGGGGCACGACGCGCAGGTAGCGGCTTGCCAGTCGCTTCGGCTCCATCATCAGGCGGAAAAACCATTCCATCGACAGCCGTTGAATCCAGCGCGGAGCCTGGGCTACCCGGTTCGTGTGAAAGTCGAACGCGGCACCGACCGTTACCAGAAAGTTGACGTTTACCAGTTGCGACAGGCGGGCGGCAAAACGCTCCTGCTTGGGACTACCCAGGCCAACCCAGACGATGTTGGCACCCGATTCGTTGATGGTTTTGGCCAGCGCGTGCAGTTCGTCGTCCGTCATCTCGCGGAAAGGCGGGCAGTACGTGCCCACCACCCGGCTGTTGCCGAACTTGCGGCTGACGGCCGTTTTCAACTCATCCGCGACGCCTTCCTTGCCACCGCAGAAGAAGTGGGTTACCTCACGGCTGGCACCCTGCGACAGGACCAGTTTGAAGAAGTCCGGGCCGTAGCAGCGGGTCATCTGATCCGCGCCTTTCCAGCGGCCCAGCCATACGCTCGGCATACCGTCGGGCAATACCCAGTAGAACGAGTCGAGCAATGCCTTGAACTCCGGCTTTTTATAGGCCGTTACCAGCCCGTGCGCGTCGGTCGCGCTGATGCAGTGACTGTGGCGGGGCTGCGTTTTGGCGCAGGCGTCCAGACAGGTTTGTACGGCCGAATCCAGACCGGTGTCGTACAGATTGATACCTAATACATTCATGGGTTGGGGTAGTTAAAGCACTGAGGGTTAGCGAGCGTTCTTGTTGCCGTTCAGGGCCGCTTTGACCGTCCACCAGCAGATTTTTACATCGAGCCGCGACGATTGCCGACGGATGTAGAGGTGATCGTACCGAACGCGGCCCTGCATCTTGTAGAGTACGTCGGTTTCGCCCCGTGCGCCCCGTGCCTGGGCCAGTCCGGTGATTCCCGGCCGAACGGCGTACCGGTCTTTGTAGCCCGGCATCGAGTGCCAGTACTTGGCGTCGAGGGGGAGCGGGTGGGGGCGAGGGCCAACGACGCTCATCTGACCCAGCAGCACGTTCAGAAACTGAGGCATCTCGTCCAGGTTGCTCCGGCGCAGCATGTGTCCCAGCCGCGTAACCCGAACATCATTCGCCGTTACCTGCTTGAATTCCGCATTGGGTGCGTGGGTCATGGTGCGAAACTTGAAGCAGCGAAACGGCTTCCCGTCGCGTCCCGTGCGCATCTGCACAAACAGAATCGGTCCCCGCGACGACAGCTTTATCAGCAGGCCAATCAGTGGGATAAGCCAAACCAGTACCGTAACCGACACAATACCGGCTATGGCCAGGTCGAAAGCCCGTTTCTCCAGGTTCCGCAGGTCACTGCGGCTCAGAATCCGGGTTTTTTTATGTGAGCTGGTGAGTACGTCCCCTCGTTCCTTCTGAGTCTGTTTGCTCAGATGAGTATACGTTGTCGACATAGCTAGTGTAGTTAACAAAAAATAACGTGAGAAGTAGCGCGTGATTCAGCCTGAATCCGTCTGATTCGTACCGGTTTAGCGGTACGAGTAACTGTTTTTATACTGGTGGCTGTAGTGGTACGAATTGCCGCGTTCTACTGCGTTGAGAATGATGCTCAGGTTCTGGAAACGCTGTTCCTTATGCATCTTGTCCAGAATCTTCAGGCAATGCTTGGGTGTCAGGCCATGCCGAACGACGAACAAGGTCGAGTCGGCCATCGGAGCGAGCAGCTGCGCGTCCGTGACAATACCGATTGGTGGCGCATCGACCATGATGTAGCGGAATCGCTCACGCAGCTCACTCATCAGCGTCCGCACTTCCAGACCGCTCAGCAGCTCGGATGGGTTCGGTGGCAGTGGTCCACTGGGGATGATGAAATAGTTTGGGTGGCCCGGTACGGGTTGCAGGATTTCGTCCAGCGTCGCGTCGCCGTTGAGGTAGTTACTCAGTCCAACGCTGTTGTCGATGCCGAATACCTGGTGCAGGCGGGGCATGCGCAGGTCCATCTCCAGAATTACCGTGGGCTGTTTGAGCATAGCCATGCTGGCACCCAGGTTAAGCGACACGAACGATTTGCCTTCCCCGCTGATGCTCGACGTAAACAGGATTACCTGACTGGCCGTGAGGTCGACGTTGCCGATTTGCAGGTTGGTGCGGATGGTCCGGATCTGCTCGGCAATTACCGACTGCATATTCTGACCAACGACCATTACGTCGCGTTTCCGTTTGTTCATCACCTCCCCCAGAATCGGGACGTGGGTCATATCTTCGACGTCGAGCCGGCGCGTCACCTTTGTGTTGACGGCGCTTTTACCCGCGATCAGCGCCGTTGGAACCAGCAGACCGACCAGCCCGAACAGAGCGTACATCACCGCGCCGACGGGTTTGACCGGTGCGCTGCCAGCCGCTGGGAGGTCGACTACCCGGCTGTCGGCCTGGGTGGCGGCAAACAGGACCGCCAGTTCTTCCCGCTTTTTCAGCAGGTAGGTATAAAGGTCGTTTTTGATACCCTGCTGCCGCGTGATGTTGACCAGTGCCCGTTCCTGCTGCGGAATGGCCCGAATCGACGTTTCCGTTTGCTGACTCTTGCCCGAATACTCCCGCTGTGAGTTTTCCAGCTGGCTTTTCATCGTCTCGATGTTCTGGCTGATGTTGGCCTTCGTGTTGCGGATCTGCTTGTCGAGCGTTACCAGCATCGGGTTTTCCTCCGAGGTGGTCGACGCTTTGGTTTCGCGTTCCAGTTCCAGGTCCGACAGCTTATTGATCTGACCAAGCAGGGTAGCGTCCGTCAGGCCGAGCGTTGCGGGGGTGCTGCTACGTTTCCCCGATGAATTGTTGATGAACTTTTGCAGATCGTTCAGCGACGCCAGTTGAATGTTGATCTGGTTTAGCTGCGCATCGTTCTGCCGGGCCGTCTCGACCAGCGCCGTCGCTTGCGAACTCAGGTCCGTGATACCCTGACTCGATTTGTAGGATTCTACGTCGCGTTCAACCGACGACAGTTCGCCCGATACCATACGCAGCCGTTCTTCCACGAACTTGAGCGTACTGGCCGCTACTTTGTTTTTGTCGAGAACAGCCGCTTGGTTGTATTCCTGAATCAGCCCGGTCAGCACGGCTTCGCCTTTTTCCGGCACGGCATCGTCGAGCGTCAGGTTAATCACCGTCGACGTCTTGCTGGTTGGTTCAGCCTTCAGTTTGCCCAGGTAGTTACCGATGGCAGCAGCCCGTGGCATGGCCTGGAGGAAAATGCTTTCGGTCGTGTCGCTGACGGGCCGGCGGGTGACGATCCGCAGTTCACCGTACGGCGTACTGGCCAACTGGTTCAGCGGATAGTTTTTCTCATCGATCCGCACGGTTTTGTTATCGACGAAGTCGAGTTGAACCGGCTGCTTGTACAGTGCATCGTTGCCCTGCACGACGGTCACGATTACCGGTGAGTTGGCGTAGATTTCGCGTTTGCCGAACGAGGTTTGCCGCAGGTATTTCGACGTCAGGTTCAGGTTATCGACAACCCGGCCCATGAGCGACGATGACTTCAGTACTTCCAGCTCGTTCTCGACCACTTTCTTGGGCGAGTAGGTTTCCAGTTCTTTCAGCGGATTGCTTTGTTCGCTCCCCCGCTTTTCGTCCTGAAGCATCAGGCTGGCTTTGGTACGGTAGATGGGTTGCTGATACAGCAGGTACACGTAGGCACCGGCCAGTGCAACGACCAGCGATGCCACAAACCAGGGCCACCGCTGCAAAAACGGCTGTAAATGAGCCATCGCCGATGAATTGGTTGGTTCAACCACCTGGTAAGGGACGTATGATTGGGAGGATTTGGCCATAACAAGTTGAGTTAGCTAGGGATGCATAACGGCTATTAGCGCCGGGTAGCGATGATGGCAAGGAGGGATAGAACGCCGGTAATGACTGGGGCAATGATGTAAGCTCGGTCGACACTGGTAGCGCGTGCCTTACCCGGTTCGACGTAGATGATATCGTTGGGGCGCAGGGCGTAATAAGGTGATTTAAACGTCTCGCGCTGGGTCATGTCCAGGCGGGCGAAAATGCGTTTGTTCCCCTCATCGCGAATGACCAGTACGTTGTCGCGTCGGCCATAAATGGTCAGGTCGCCGGCTAGTCCCAGGGCTTCGGGTAGCGTTATCTGCTCATTGGGGATCGTGAACAGCGACGGGCGGGCCACTTCGCCGAGTACGGAAATCCGGAAGTTGGTATTCCGCACAATCACAGTTGGTTCCTTAAGGTACACTTTCAGCTTGCTGGCAATCAGGTCGCTGGCTGCCGTATTGGTCAACCCTTCGACCGCCAGCTGCCCGATCAAGGGTAGTTTGATCGTGCCGTCGGCCGCTACCAGATAGCCGGTCTGACGAGCCAGCGGGTTGGTCGTCGCGTTGAGCGTGGTGTTGTTGTCGGCTACGGCGGCCGGATTGAAATAGCCCGATGCTTCGGCGTTCAGGCTGCTGACCTGTACCGACAGCATGTCGCCTTTACGAATGGTAGGTACGTAGGCGGGGGCTACGGTCAACGTGTCTTCCCGGGTTCCGGCCGACTGGAAATAGGCTAGTTTTTTGACGGGAGTACAGCTACTGATCAGTACAATGCCTGCAATCAGGGCAAGCATATACGTTCCGATGCGTTTGCTGTTATTTTTGGGGGTACCTGGCATTACTATGAATCTTAAAATATGGGTAATGGTCGTGGTTGAACGAAGGGCAGTTTTCTGTATTATTGGGTAAAAAAGTAGCGTTAACACAAACAATACAATTGTTCGTGTTTTAAGGTCTTCGGTACTTGTCTGTGGTTACTTATCGAATGAAGAATTGCGTTTTTTTATGCCCCAATCGAATCGTTAACGTCAACTTTCCAAAAAGAAACGGATGCACTGAGCCTTGTGAGCAGTCAGAAAAAGTCAACGCGTCAATTGCGTTGATTCAGGTCAGTATGGAAGTACGGTAGCAGCAGGAAAAGCGCGCCGTTTTGCGGCCGATTTCCTAGTCAAATATCAGGTATAAGACGATTTTGATGCGCCTAACAGATACTAATGTGATCTATTGGCTAGGTATATTTATTGAATAAAAAATTTATAAATACGTTGATTTATAGCTGTTTGTAATATTATAAGTTTTCTTATACAAGAAAAGGTAAATAAATGAATTTACCTTTTCTTGTTGTTAATATGACTTTTACAAGTAATACCATCTAAGACATTTATTGACGTAACTGTCCTTTTTGAGGGAGTGGTGATGCCGAATTATATCCAACAATGAAATCGTTATATAATAAATACGCAACTAATTTATCGGGCTGGTACTTTATCGTGTGACCTGGTAGGTTTTTACTTTTTTAGCGTAGCAGAATGGACTGCATTTTTATAAATGTGTCGATAAATAATGAGTAGAAAAGCCCATTAGCGTGTCCGGAATAAAAGCTGTGTCTGATCGTCCTCACCGTTGGTAAATCCATTGCCGGGTGTTGAGTCAATATCGGGCGTCTGGCAGCCGGAAATTTCCGCGTTGCCGGTCCATGTTCCTGGCTGACTGATTTTCACGCGGAACCAGACCGTTTGCTGACTACCGACCGAAATACTTGCCAGACTTGTCGACACGACGGAACCGGAACTAGCCCAGTTCGCACCGTCGACAAATTGGGCACCCGTTGGTAACTGGTAGCGCAGTTGAACCGGGCCGGACGCGCTCCCGCCGGTATTGGCCACCGTCAGGCTTATACTGATCACGTCGCCCACCGCAGCAACCGGTTGACTGATTACGCCCGCCAACGACAGGTCCGTGTAAGTACTGTTCGGGACCGGCTGATTGGTAATCACAGGCGGCAGGGGAATCTGGTTCGGATTGGCTGATGCGTAGATAACGTCGGCCGGTTCGATGGTGCGCATATCGATCTGGGCCGCATCATCCTCCCCGTCGGCGGTGCCTGAGTTCGGCGAACTGTCTGGGTCGGGGAGGGGGGCGCTGCTGATCTGAGCTGCCAGTCGATACAGACCCGCCTGTTGCGGACTGACGGTGAACACAAAGGTTGTGTCGCTGCCGGCATCCAGGTGATAGGCCGATCCGGTTAGCAGGCCATCCTGATACAGCAGGCCGGGGGCCGACGCTACGGCGAGGTTCGCCGGGAGCCGACACGTCCACTGTACCCGACCATTCATGGGGCTGCTGTCCTCGTTCCGCAGCGTTACCAGTACGGTCTGTTTGTCGTTCAGCCGGACAGCCCGGCTCATGGTACGAAGGGTCAGCGATAGATCAATGGAAGCTGGTCCCGTCAGCAAGGATGTATTACGCATCAGAACGACCGATGAGAACGGGCTGACCTGTATGGTGCCGTCGGTATTCTGATTCGTCGTGGCGTTGGCCTGTAAGGCCGTTGTAATCGTGCGGTTTCGGTAGATGTTGCTGAGTTGAATCAGGCTGTCGCGGGAGGTGGGGTTGTAAGCCAGGTGAATCGAATCGGCGGGGCTGGCGACGGTTAGTTCAGCTTCCCGCAGGTTGACGTTATCGAACCAGACCGTTTGCCCATTTTCCATCAACTGCGTTACCAGGAGTGTATTTGCTTCGCTGTCGGTGGCTGTAAACGCCATTTCGACGTGCTGCCGGTCGGGGCCAACCCAGATCGTTTTCCGATTGCTGACATCCCGGTAGCCGGCGTCACGTTGCCGCAGATAGAACGGCAGCTTCTGCCCCGCACCCGACCCAATCGCGTCGAACTGAAGCAGGTAGTTTTTGCCCTTCGTCACGGCCCCCACGTTGACGAAGGCAAACAGGTACGAGTCACGCTGGTTCGACGCGCTGGTAAACCCGATACGCAGGCTGTTGCCGTCGAGCTTGCCCGACTTGTCCTGCACAACCTGGGTGTTGTTGTTCGGACCCCAGGTCGACCAGTCGCCGTTGTTTACGTCAAATGTCTGGTTCAGCCGGACGTTACCAAGCTTGGTTACGGTATAGTTACGATACAGCACCGGGCTGTTGACCGAGGATGCATCCTGCCCTGACTGGGCCTGCCATTCACTCAGCGACAGGTCGTTGCCGATAATCGATCCGTTGACCCCTTTGACGGCTCTGATCTTGACCAGATCATCGAACGGACGGGCGTAGGTATTCTTCGTGAACGTACCGTAGCTGCTGAGGTCGTCCATCGTCGATTCGTAGGCCGCAACGAGTTGACTGGCGGTTTTACCGATGAACAGGTTGTTTTGTACCGTGTTGTTGCGCGCCGGACACACGTTGTTGTTATGGGAGATCCGGAACTGCGCTTCGTCGTTGTCGATGCTGGTGTTGTCGCTGGTGATGGTCGTATTGGTGGCGTGCAGGTAAATACCAATTCCCGCGCAGCCGAACACCGTGTTCGACTTGGTTTCGATGTTGTAGGTGCAGTCGTCGAGGTAGATACCGTTGGCACCGGAATAGGCCCCGCCGGGTGTGCCTTCGGGGGCCCCCATTCCGCCGTAGACAATGTTCGACAGAATCCGGTTGTTGTTCATTGCCAGCTTATTACCATTCCAGACGTAGATGCCGCCCCCGTCGCTTTTGGTCAGGCAGAAGTTGGAAATGATGTTTCGCTGGACCAATGCATTGTTGACGAAGCAAATGCCGTTGAAGCCCAGACTGTCGAGGACGTTGTCTTCCAGCACCAGCCCCCCCGAGCCGTTGGACAGAATCCCGACCGACTGCCCATCACCACTGCGGCCCCGGCCGGCCAGTACGCCCACGTTACGGATGGTATTCCGGCGGATGGTAACGTTCTGGTAAGGGGCCGACGTGATACCGTTGTTGTTGATGTTGTAGAGTTGCGAGTTCTGAATGACGGCGTTACTGCCGTTACCTTCCAGCAGAATACCATCTTCCCCGGCGTTACTAACGTAGAGTTCTGTCAGGGTCAGGCCAGTTGCATTGACCGCCCGCAGGTTGGTTTTTCGTGCCTGCGTTATGTGCAGGTTCTGCACCGTTACGTAACTGCTGCTGATAAGGACCGCTTCGTCGTAGGCCGTGGCGGTCAGCGCGTTCGACACCGGTTGCTGAGTCTGGTAGAGCTGAACGGTTTTGCTGGTCGCGTCGTAGTACCATTCGCCGTTCTGATCGAGCGTAGCCGGGTGATTCTGGATGAAGTAGCCCCAACCGTCGGCCAGCGTGTAGTTGGTATTGTTCGTCAGTGAAAGTGTGTTCCCATTCTGACTGGTGATCGGTGCCCGGTCCAGAATCCATTGAACGGGCCTGACTACGACTTCCGCTCCGACCCAGTTGGTTGTCAGGGCCTGCTGGCTGGTTAGCTGCGTTTTGCCGCTGTGTGCCTGCACCGTCAGGTACCCTTTGTTGGTGTCGGTCAGATTCGGGTAGCGGCCCAGCGGCAGGGCTATGTTATTGGCAAACAGCCCCGTTACGCGGCTCCCACAGTCGGGGCAGGCAGCCTGCCATTTGTTGGTGCCCATCTGCACCCAGCCGGTCAGGGGCAGGCTGCCACTGAGCGTCGGTCGCTGCCCGGTACCATACGCGTCGATACGAATGGGGGCGTTGGTGGTGCCGGCCTGTCGGATGGTGAGCGTACCGCGAAAGGTGTCGCCCCGCCGGAACAGAACAGCGTCGCCGGGGCGCAACGTCAGGGTGTTAAGTTTGGTCAGCGTCAGGAATGGCGCATCGGGCGACTGACCCGAGTTCGCATCATTGCCTGAATTGGCGATGTAGTAGGTCGTTTGTGCCGTGCAGGTACCGGTGAGCAGCAGGCTACGGATAAGAAGGAGGTAGACGAACAGGGGCGCAGATAGCCGACGGCGGATCGTCGCCGAATGGATTCGGCAAAACTGGGTAGTAAAAAGTCCCATTAACTGGCGTAAAGTCGGTAGGTATAGTCACGGTATTTTCTGAATGGGTTAGCTTGGTCAGCGTTCGCGAGGAGCGGTCAGCGCTGCCGTATAAATGCGCTGTGCACTAAGTGTACCAAATTTCTATATACTAACTTGGTTAAGCTTTTCTGTTGCCTATATTATAAAAATAGTAACACAAAATAGTAAAATAAGTCAATAAAAAGCCCTGCCTACCGGACGAGTTGATGTGTATCAACTCATTCCGGTAGGCAGGGACAGGTATTTTTGAAGACTAACTGCAGGAATTAGCGCATACCAGCGTACGTCTTCAGCTTATTGAAAATGCGGGTTGGTATGCTGTATTTGTTTAGCGTCTGCCGATGATAATAGGGTGTCGTATCGATATGGTCTGTTAACGTAAACGTGCGTCGTGTTCCATCGTCAAGCTGGGTTTTATACCGATTGTAGATGTTGGTATGCGTTGCCTGGTCGCCGAAGCCAATGTTTTGAACCTTCGACACGGTCGGGTAAACACTGAGTCCGTCGGCCCGAAACCGATTGTAGCAGAACCGAATATCCCAGGCATCCGAACGGCCTTCCATCTGATCCTGTAACATCTTTACTAAATCGGAGCCGCCCTGCATAAACGCTTTCTGCTGCCGCCGATCACCCGCAAAAGCCGGGTAATCGGTCATGTCCCAGTCGATGGCCTGCCAGCGGTCGCGCCAGGTGGCCCAGCCCCAGGGACTGTGCCGTGGAATCAGGTACGTATCGGTCGTATGGTCGACCGGCTGTTTGAAGGGAAAGGTATACCCGGCAATCGAATACACGCGCTTGTGCGACTCGTAATGAACCAGACACTGATTCATGTAGTCCAGGAAATTGGGGGACGTGATCAGATCGTCTTCAACGATGATCGCCGTTGGGTACCGGTCCAGCACATACGAGATGCCCCGGATAATGGAGTCCGCGCAACCGATGTTTTTCTCCGCATAATCCCGGTAAATCGACTTGAACCCCGTGATACCATCCATCACGGCATGCACGTCGGCAACACCGGCTTCATCGGTTGGTTTTTTGGGAGCGTCGACGAAAATAAACAAGTCACTTTCGGGGGCCAGGTAATTGGCCTGAAGTGCTTTTATCGTTGCTTTCAGCTCGGTGGGACGCTTGTAGCCGAACAGAACAATAGGAGCAGGCATAATTGGACAAGCAAAGGATACATACAGGTCGCTTACGATTGCCGGACAGACTCGGTACGACGACTGGATACGGGGTCAGGCGACGGTTACTGACGTGGCCGAACCGCTATTGAACAGCTTTAAGTTGTGTATCGGTGTAGGTCAGGCGACTGCGCGATACGGGTAAAATCTTGCCATTGTGCAGTTGCACCCAGCCCGCTCGGCTTTTGCGTTGTTTGAATTCACGCACGTACATCGGGTTAACGATCGCGGAGCGGTGAACCCGGATGAAATCGAGCTTTTGGTCGAACCACTGTAACGGATGCGTGACCAGCGTGAAGCTACCATCCCGGTAATGTACGCGGGTATAGTTGGCCTCGCCCTCAAGCCAAACGATCATGTCGACAGGGGTAGGCTGCCTGTGCGCAGGCAATTGAACTGTAGTCATAGTTCTTTGTTCGTTGTGTAAGATATGGGTCATTACAGAATGTACCCGCTGTGGCAGCACAATGCGGTAGCATTATGCACGGCAATACAGGAATTTTCAAAGACAGCTACGGCTACTTGACGGCATACTGTATTTAGCTTCGGGGGAAGGGCAATCAGCAATTACGTCGTCAACGGTGTACAAATATTTAGCGGGGAAAATTGATATACACAATAGCAAACGGGATTATTATCTACCGTGCCGATAGTGTAAGTAAACCGGAGATAGAACTGTTGTTCACGAAAGAGCAGGAGGTGAGATAGGCAAGATACCATAACTGGAAATAGGTAAATAAAAGCACGGTACTTTTCTTATTTCCTATGAAACTTATTCGATAAATGCCCACTAGTACAGTTATCCCGTTTTGGCATCTAAGCAGGTTTTCTAGAGTCAACGATCATAGTCTACAAAATGACTGCTTTTTTAATGATCTTATAATGAGATAATTAGGCCGGGGGCCATACGATAATCATTCATGGAACAGTGGAATCCTGGTTGGAATGATGCGTATCTTCGTAAAGTAATCAACAAGATCTGTTACCAGCTACAGCATACACGGCGGAGCCAATCAGCCCCTGATGTAGCGATTGGCCTATGACAACCTCTGAATTAACCAGCAGTGAGCAGTCGCTGACGTTTCCCAAAACGATACCAGGCAAACCTGTGTTTCTGGTGCTGCGAGTAACGACCGATGAAAAAGACGGGCGCGTGACAGCCTCGACTGACCTGCCTGCGGTATTTCAGCTTGCCAGTGACGCGCGCCCGATTTTTGGCGCGATGCTCTCCCTGACTTACGAGCCGTCGGGAACGTACATACATATACGATACCAGCCCGACCGGGCGGGCTTGCATGAAGGTACACTGACACTCCAGTCGGCAGTCGGTACCCGAACCGTAGCGCTGACCGGGCGATGCAGCCGTATCGCAGCTACGCATACCAACGCCAACAAGGTACTGACCCAAACCGTCGCGTCGCGGGAAGCGAATTCGACTACCCGGCGAACCGGCAAGCTGATCGCAGGCGCTGCGGTCGTAGTCGCCCTGCTTTATACGGGCGTTACCTATCGTTGCCAGTTGCTGCCGTCTTTGTGCCGGCAGGACGCGAGCGTTGGTTCACAGCCGGTGGTTCGGTCAACTCTACCGGCAGTAGGTACCACGGCTCCTGTACCGGTTCCAGAACGAACGGCAGCGGTCGAGCCGATTACCGAACGTGCCGTGCCAGAAGCCGCCGACCGGAGCCGGCAGAAACGGGTACGTACCAGCGCGGAGGGGCGTGACCGGCGATCGGCACGCGTAGCTGAGCCCACCCGGACCGCCGAAGTCAAGCCCTCGCTAGCCGCGAATCAATCGGCTACTCGTTCGGTTGTCACCAAGCCGGTGCGGGCCGAGAAGCCCCGGTTCGAGCCGGTTCGTCCGGCAAAACCAGCCGCCGAAACCGAAGAGAGCGATCTGGAACGTGAATTAAACGGTCGTACCAACCAGAATCGGTAGCCCACAAAAACCCGGTTTTCAATGACAGTCCCTCGATAGACGCGCTACTGCGTACGTCTGGGGCCTGCTCTGTTACCAGGGTAATCGTTTTCGGGCGTGCATGCGTTTATAGTATACCGGTTAGCCACTTTGCTTTCCCCCCAGCGTTCACTGTTTACGATACTACAACCGTAAAAACACTACGCTTACTAAATAAATAAAGCGCGAAATCACTAGTACTTATCAGGTAAGATACTGATTGATAGAATATTGTATGGATTTGGTAAATGTGCGTACTGAACAGTGATACAACTTAGTCTACAGAAATAGGGTTTTATCGAGGTAGATTTGCAGATTTACCGTGCCTGAAAGCAATTCCCGGTTCTATCGACACCATTAGAAAAGTGGCGCGTGGTATCCGGGGATAATCGCAGGCAGGCGTTCGCACCAGGCTAGTGCTTCTTGTTTACATCTTCAGCTACAATTGCAGCTACTGCCTGATGGTTGTCAGCGCTGTCTGTTTCGTAAGTACCTATGAATACGTTGCGTTTTGCTGTGCTTTGGGGCTGTATGCTGTCGGTCGTGTCGTCGGTCGTCATTCAGTCGTGGGCGCAGACAACGTACTACGTAGCCGTCAACGGGAAAGACGCCAATGATGGTAAGTCCGTCGTGACGCCGTTTCAAAGCCTGAGTAAAGTCAGTAGTCTACAGCTTGTGCCCGGCGACGCTGTTCTGTTCCGGCGGGGCGACACCTTTCGCGGTACGCTCACCATCCGACAGGCCGGCACTGCCAACGCCCCCATTCGCATCGACGCGTATGGTACCGGGCAGCGACCGATCCTCAGTGGCAGCCTGCCCCTGACCGGCTGGGTGCAGACGGGCACCAACAAATGGCAGGCTGCCTGCCCCGACTGTGGGAGCCGCGTAACGGGACTGTTTGCCAATAACATAGCCCTACCGCTGGGCCGCTACCCGAATCCGCAGGAAGCCGATGCCGGTTTTCTGACAGTGCAGGGACACGTTGGCAACAATCAGTTGACCAGTCGGCAGGCCCTGACGACCAATTGGGTTGGCGCGGAAGTTGTCGTCAGGCCTACGCACTGGATCATCGACCGCGCCACCATCACCGGGCAGCGTGGTAACACACTCAGCCTGACTAACCCATCGAACTATGCCTTAACGGATGGTTGGGGCTACTTCATTCAGAACCACCCGGCAACGCTCGACCAGGACGGCGAGTGGTACTACGACCCAGCGAAAAAGGTCATCTTGCTCTACCAGAGTCGTACTGACCCCAATGGGCAGTCAGTCACGGCTACAGTGTTTGATGATGGTGTCGTACTCACCGACGTGTCGAACATCAGCATTCAGAATGTGCAGATCATGCAGACGCGGAGTCACCATCTGTATGGCAGTAACGTGTCTGGCCTGACACTGACGAACGTCGACCTGATACACGCGGGCGAAGATGGTATTACGCTGGTTGGGACGGGACAAAACGTATCCATCAGTCAGGTGCGGATGACCAACGTCAATAACAACGGGATCAACGTCGGCCAGTATCAGAACGTAACGCTGCGTAACAATACCCTCCGCACTATTGGCCTGAACCCTGGCCGGGGGAAAAGTGGCGACGGACAGTTTTGCGCCGTTCAGTCGCTGGGGCAGGACGTGCTGATCGAAAACAACGTCATTGACAGTGTTGGCTATAATGGGCTGTCTATCTGGAACAACACGACCGTCCGGCGAAACAGCATCAGCAACTTTTGCGCGATCAAGAGCGACGGGGGCGGGATTTACCTGTGGAACGGCAACAAGCTGCCGATGAGCAATATCGCCCTTCAGCAAAACGTGATCTGGGGGGGGATCGGCACGACCTCGGGTACGTCCGATATGGTGTTTAGCGGTGCCCACGGTATTTTCATGGACGATTGCACCGCAGGCATTACGATTCAGGACAATACGGTATTTGGCTGTAATGGCACTGGACTGGCGCTGCATGGGGTCAACAACGTAAAGGTGCTGCGCAACGTCAGTTTTAATAATCAGCTTGGGCAACTGAGCCTATACACCTATTCGGGTGAATGTCTGCCCCGTGACAACGTCATCCAGAACAATAAATTCGTTGGGCGGAATAGTACGCAACCCGTGGTACTTTTCCTGTCGAGTCAGGACGATCTGCCCGCTTACGGCGCAATCGATCATAACTACTACGCCCGCCCCTTCGACGATGTACTGACGATCAGGACAGTGTATAACGGAAACGTCGTGGCTAACCTGTCGTTGTCGCAGTGGCAGGATAAGTTTCAGCACGATTTGTTCTCGCACACAAGTCCGCTGCGTTACACGGGTTACACACTGCAAAACCTGAGTACGTCCAGCCGCATTGCCGATTCCTTCAGTCAAGCGGTCAACGGCTGGGAGTCCTGGAGCCTGCGCGGGAACGGCCTGGTCGGCTGGGACAAGAACAGTCCACTGGATGGCGGTAGTCTGCGGATGACGTTTTCGCCCCCGTCGCCTGCCCGTGACTCGTACCTGTTGCTGTACAAATCCATGCAGGCGGTGGCCAAAGGGAAATCGTACATACTGCGGTTCGATGCCATCACGCAGGGCGTCGATCAGCGCATCGACGTGTACATCCGCCGGCGCGACGCCCCGTACAGCGACCTGACCTCCCGATCGACCCGGCTGGTCACGACGGGACGCCAATCCTACGAAATCGCGTTTACGGCTACGGATTCGGAGTCGGATGCGCTGCTGGCGTTTCAGCTACAGGAAAATGGGCAGCCCATCTGGCTCGACAATGTGTCGGTGCAGGAAGCGACCGTCAATGCCGTCGAACAGGGGGCGTACATGCAGTTACTGAACAATCCGGGTCTTCGCGATAGCACGTTTACGCTCGCTGGTAATGCCCGCGACCTGCAAAACCGTGCCTACACCGGACAGGTTACACTGTCTCCTTTTCAGTCGGTTGTGTTGCTGCGGGATACCTTACCAGCCGTCGACGTAAGCCTGGCGATGCAACTGGCGAAGGCAACGGTGCCGATTGATGAACCGGCGGTGGTATCGGTGCGCCTGCGCAGCGGAGCGGGGGCGGTGAGTCGGGTTGCTAACCGGGTGCAGTGGGCGTGTCGACTGCCCGCTGGTCTGACTTTGCTGGATGCGCCGGGGCTGGTCTGGCGTGACAGCACCGTCATGGGTACGGTGCGAAAACTGGACCGCGACACGACCTTTACCTTTCGGGTCCGGGCTACGCAGACCGGGACGTATCAACTGGCCGCGCAGGTTACGGAAACGGCTTATGCTGATCCCAACAGCTCGTCGGATTCGGGAACGGACGACAATGAAAACGACATGGCCCGGATCAGCTTCAAAGTCGTCACCCGTGGTTCGCTGGATACGGTCAGCATCGTAACCGATATCGAACCGACCTTACCGCTGATCTTGAACGCCGTCTATCCGAACCCATCGTCGGGGGGCTTTACGTTCGTCGCGGACGGTGATCTGCAACAGCTGCGTGTTTTCGACCTGGCGGGGCGCGAACACCTGCATATCGGTCCGACCCGGCGCGAACAGCCGATTCGGTTCGGTTCGGAACTACCGACCGGGCAGTACGTGCTCCGGCTGATTTACAGCAGTGGCGACGCCCGTTCCGTAACGCTTATCAAGGCGCAACCCTGAGCGGAAGCCGTCGGAATCGGCTAACCACGATCGTTGCACCCCAGCCCAGGGCGCACCAGACTGACGCAGGCACATGAGCCATAATCGTCAGTAAACCAAGCACGAAAGCCGCAAACAGACAGGCCAGCCAGCGGTCGGGATCAACCTGTCGGCCGTAGACCAGCGTGTGCAGCAGCAGCAGCCAGCCCAGTCCAGTCAGCCAGAGTAGTAGCACGTACTGTACAGCAACCGCGTCGGGACAATGACGCAGCAACAGGGCCAGTTCCGGTAGCCAGATTAGCGCGTACAGCGCCAGATACTGCGTAATCCGTTGCCAGACCGAATACGGCATGTTGTCGAGCAGGAGCAGGTAATGCCGGTCAAACGCGCTAACCTGACGACTGACGGCTGCATGAAACAGAACCGCCAGCAATAGGCCAATCAGAAGTAACCGCTCGTCATAGTCGTCGGTGGGGTAGAGTAGGCATACACCCACCAGTAATAGGCCCGAGGAAACCTTCGTCAGTACCAGCGAAATGGGTTCTTTACGAAGCCAGTACGTCGGAAAAAAAAGCAGATAGGGAATGGGAAGGGACGGTAGCGAAAGCCGTAGCCGGGTCGGCGACGGGTGTCGTAGCCGGTAATCGACCCAGATTACGCTCACGGTAACCAGCCCCGTTACCGCTGTGGTGATGGCGTAAACGGCAGGCCACTGCGCAAAACGGACGGCCCGAAACAGCATCCAGCCCGCATAGCCGAGGATTGGAATAAGCAAGTCAACAACTACCCACAGCCAGATCAGTCCGCGAACCGGGGCCGCGATCAGCCGAAAGGCGTTGAAAAACAGCTGCTCAGGAGCCGCGAGCTGTGACCGGACGAAAGCGACTGCCTTCAGGGTATAAAGCCCCCACAGGAACATGAAGAAACCGAGTAGCATCGGTGAGCCGAGGGCCGCGTCGATCAGGGCTTCGTGGTCGGATGCGCGCATAAAGCCAAATGCCAGCAACAGGCCGATCAGCAGGGTACCGGCGTTCTGCGCGTAGAATGGGCGTACAAAGAGCCGGCTAACCAGTGAACGCATCGGATGTCAGGTGTATCGTGCCAGTACTGATCTGCCAGGTGGCTGTGATGGGTAATCCGGTGAGCGCAACGTCCTGGTGGGAGGTCAGCCAAACCGAAACGCCCCGTCGAACCTGCTGATGCACAAAGTCGAACAGCCGGGCAGCCGTTTCGACGTCGAGTGTCGTCAGGGGCTCGTCGAGCAAGACCAACTGCGGCCGACCCAGCCAGGCCAGCAAAAGCGATAGTTTCTTGAGCATACCACTCGAATACGTTCGGGTCGGCTGCGTCCAGAAGGCTGTAACGCCCAGCAGATCGGCCAATTGATCAACTTGCCCGGCAGGCGCTCGTTTAGCCTTGGCGACAAAAGCGGTCAGGTCGCGGGCAGTCAGAAAGTCGGGGTAAACCGGCTCTGCTTCCGCGTAATTCACCCGAAGCCGATAGTCGACAGGCTGGCGTTGGCTGTCGTAGGTGTTGTCGAGCAACACCGTCCCGGTGAAGGGCAGCAGCCCCGCTACGATACGCAGGAAGGTCGTTTTGCCCGAGCCGTTGCTGCCCCGGAAATAGTGAATGCCGGGCGGAACGGTCAGTTTAGGAACGGTCAGTACGGTTTTCCCTTCGTACGCTTTGTTTAGGTCGGTAACAGTCAGCACAGGTAGTGGCTAGGGCAGAGGTTCGGCTGTAAAACTACGCCCGTAAGCCTGCTGCACCTGTACCGCTCATCACCATTTCAGACCAAGCCGCAGGCCGGCGAGTGCATTCCGGGCCGGAGAAGCATTGTAGTACCGGTTACCGACAGCGTTGATATCGTAGCCCAGCGAATACACCTGATTGAGCAGATTGTCGCCACTCACGTACAGGTCAGCGGTCCAGCGCTGCGCCCAAATGCGCCGGTAGCCCAGCGTGGCCTGAAGAAGTCGCGTCGGGTCAGACTGTACCGTACCGGCATCGTTCAGCGGAAACGGATTCAGGTATTGGTAGGTCAGGTGCGCGTATAAGCCCGGCCGCGACTCGAAGTCGAAACCCGCGACGACGGTCACCGGCGCGACGCCCGGTATGCGGTTGTTCGACAGGTCAGCGTTGCCTTGCTGGTAATCACGGAAGCTGTAATCGGTCAGGGTCAGACTCGTCCAGAGCCGACCCAGCGTGACAAAGGAATGAGTGGTAGCCGCAAGACCGGGTTGGAACAGATCGTACGAAAACTGGCCCTCCAGCCCCCGCTGATCGGTACGACCCGCGTTGACGAAAAACTCGGCACCGGCCGCATTTGATCGACGCACAATAGTCTGGCGTAATCCCAGCTGATACAGGGCCAGGTCGACGCGAAGTCGTCCGTCGCGGGTCGATCCGCGCAGGCCAACCTCGTAGCTTGCTCCTCGTTCGGGGTCCAGTGTCGTGTTGAACCCGCCCGCCGACGGCCGTACTTCCTGGCTCGATGGGGCCGAATAGCCGGTGCTGATGCTGACAAAAGCTGACAGTCGTTGACAGAACGTACGCAGCAACGCCACGCGGGGCAGCCAAACGGGATCGAAAGTGCGGGTCAGCAACTGAGCCGGAATGGCATTGGTCGCCTGAACGGGGAAGCGCGTAAACCCGTAGCTAACGTTGTTGCGGCTCAGGCCCGCCGTCAGGCGAAACTGGGCAGGCAGTTTCATCTCGGCCTGTGCAAACAGCGTGAGCTGCCGCGCGGTCAGCTCCTCGTCGGTCTGAATGGTGTCGGGTACACCCTGCCGGTTACCAAAATTCCGGTCGACCGTGAAGTTGCGCAGAAACTCACCGCCGACCGTAAACGTGGTTGGTATTGGCCCATCGGGTAGCCGGAACTGCGTGATCGTGCGCCCGCCCAGCCCCAGGTCAGCCCGCTTTTCGTAATTGGTAATAAACGGATTGGCAAAGTCGGTCGTCGATCCGTAGAGCACGGTTGTGTTCTGAATGCGGTCGGTCCAGCGGTATTCCTGCGCCACGCCCAGCAGCCCAAATTTCTGGTAGATGCCGGCCTGTTGCTGAGCACTGCCGGGCAGCGTCGCCGTTGCCGGGCGCGACGCTCGTGGATTGGCCCGATACTGATTTTCGTTCAGACCGCCCGGCGTTTCGTAGTGCAGGTCGGAATATAAGCCCAGTACGGAAATCGTGCGTTTGGGCGATACGGCGAATGAGCTGGTCAGGCTGAAGTTATCCCGGACTAAGGCACTGTGATCGCGATACCCGTCCGATTGCAGGTGATTGTAACTGACCGATAAAGCGGAGTTTTCGCGTCCTGTCTGCACCGACACCCCGTTGCCGTAAAGACCGTAGCTGCCTGCCAGCCCCGACAGTTCAACGCTGGTCTTACCGCTGGGTACCGACAGGCCACTAAACAGCAGCGTGCCCCCCGTACCGGCACCGTACAGACTACCCGACGGGCCTTTGATGACTTCCAGCCGCCCCAGCGCCCGCACATCGAGGGCATTCAGCGGGGTATTACCGCCCGCATCGGTCAACGGTATTTCATTCCAGTAGGTCTTCACGTTGCGCACACCGAATGGCGAGCGAATGGCGCTGCCCCGAATTGCCAGCCGGTAACTGCCCGGCGACCGCTCGTCGGCCCGAACACCGGGCAAGGTATTGAGGGCCGGAACCAGCGTCGGGATGCCGAACCGTTGATTCAGGTCGCGACGCCCGAGCAGGCCAATCGACGCCGGTGTTTCCAGCAACCGGCGGTTGGTCGCGTAGCCCCGGACGATGACCTCGTTGAGCTGTAAGGTATCGTCGAGCGAACGGGTCAGCGAATCTGGTCCCGGTGTTTGTGCCGACGCCAGAGTCATCGTGCCAATAAGCAGTGCTGTTGATGCGTAATAAGCCTTCATAGAACCCAATAAGAAGCCACCCAACGGCAGCGGACCGGGGTGGCTTGGTACGGGATTAACCCGGAATTAACGCAAATGGTCGCGTACCGCGAATAAATTGAGCGAACAGGTCAGTTGATAGTTATAAAGTTGTAAGGTCGTAAAGTTATAAAGTTGCTGACGCCAGCGGTACTGGACGCGGTAGTCCCGGCGGGGAACCGCAACTTTACAACGCTACAACTATCCAAATCTATAACTCTAGTTAGGAAGTTTCATCCGGTACAGGCGGTACGGATAATCGGTCTTGTCTTCCCCGTCGTTGTATTTTTTGCCCCGGTTGATCTGCGCACAGGTCAGGTACAAATAGCCGTCCCAACCCACAGCGAAACTATCGGGCCAGATCAGCCGCCCGTCGCGGACAAGCGTCTTCAGCTCCCGCTTCGGCGTAAAATACCGCACGGCTTGGTTCGGTGAATCAGTCAGGTAGACGTTGCCGGCCTTGTCGGATGTCATACCGTGCGATACGCCTACTTCACCCATCGTTTCGACCGCTGCCGACAATTGCGCCGGACTGAGCGATTCGTTGCGCAGGGCTTCGGTCGGGATGCGGTACAGCTTGGTCTGGTTGATGGCCCGGTAATAGAAGTACGTGTTATCGTCGGTCAGAGCAATGCCGTTGACGTTGCTACTGAACGGCTTCCCCGTCTTGTCTTTCACGACCTTGCCATCCAGCCGTAGCGTAAAACCCGGTTCGGCTTTGGTCGATTTGTCGTCGGTCAGTACCGTCCGGCTTTTGCCCGTTTTCAAGTTTAGTACGACCACCGACGACCGCTTGGGGTCCGACAGGTAAGCGTACTGATGTTCCGTGTCGATGCGCACGTCGTTGAGCGCCGTTTGTTCGCGGGGCAGATCCTCGAACCGGTAAATCTGCTCGACTTTATTGGTCGCGAGGTCGATCTTCATCAGCTTAACGCCGTCGGGAATGGTCGCTTCCTCGCCGGGATTGCCGGGGTCGAGTACCCACAGCGCGTTGGTATTGTCGACGTACAGCGCCTGTACGTTCATGAACCGGTCTTTCGGTTTTAGCGAATCCCACTGATTCCATTCGGCATTGGGGTACGGCTTTCGTTCGCCATTGACAATTTCGGCCAGCCCGTAGTTGTAGTTCGTCGGCTTCTTGGGGAAGGTGACGAAGATTCGGCGCTCTTTGGAAACGCCAAGACCGATGGGCTGGAATTTGCCGAATTCGGCGACCGTTTCGAGTGGGGTTTGCGATTGACCCGGCTGGGCCTGCGTGGATGCAATACTCATCAGGGTAAACAGACCTAGTAGCTGCGTTTTCATGCGTTGAGCGTAACAGATAACCTGCTCAGATAACCGGGCGTGTGCGCTAAGGTTTCAAAATCAGCCCGGCTGGCACAGGTGGGGTGTCACAATATGATCATCATTGAAATCAATAACATGCTGCGAGTAGTTTTCAGTTTGTCGCCCTTAGTTCTGCCATTGCCGATCAACCACGAACGACAAACTACAAACCGAATACTCAACATGATGCGATTTCTCTTCTTCTGTGTCGTCAGTAGCTTACTGGCCGGGTCCGTGCTGGCCCAGTCTGCCCAATACACCACCATCGGTGCCGTCGTCCGGATGGACCCCCAGCTCGACAAACTGATCGCTCCGGGTACGGTCATCGAAGTTGTCGGGTCGGGGTTTGCGCACTTAGAGGGACCTGTCTGGGCGAAAGACAGCAGCTACCTGCTTGTCAACGACACGAAAGCGCAGATCACCTATAGCTGGTCGCCAACGAAAGGGACGACAAAGTTTCTGGAACATTCGGGCTATACTGGTCGACTGCCGTATGGCGAAGAGCCGGGAGCGAATGGCATGTCGATCGATCCGCAGGGGCGACTGGTGATGGCTGAACATGGCGACCGGCGCATTGCCCGCATGCCGCTGATTGGTCACGGGGGTAAGGAAACGGTGAGCGACGCGTACCAGAACAAACGCTATAATAGCCCCAACGACGTACTCGTCCACACCGACGGTAGTATTTACTTCACCGACCCGACCTATGGACTGCCGAAGAAAGACACTGATCCGGCGCGTGAACAGCCCGTGAAAGGTGTCTACCGCTTGCCGGCCGGTGGACGGGGTGCCGCTACGCTGCTCGTTAGTGACCTGACGTATCCCAACGGACTGGCGCTGTCGATGGACGAAAAAACGCTGTTCGTGTCGCAATCCGACTCGGCCAGACCGATCATTATGGCGTATCCCGTGCTGGCGGGTGGCTCGCTGGGTAAAGGCCGTGTCTACTTCGATATGAGCAAGCTTCCCCGGCTCCGGTACAAAGAAGTACCCGATGGCCTGAAAGCCGATCAGGCGGGGAACCTGTGGGCGAGCGGACCGGGTGGTTTGCTGGTCATTGCGCCCTCGGGAGCCGGGAAGACCGGTAAACTGATTGGGCGGATCGATACGGGCGAGGTGATCTCGAACTGCGCCTGGGGCGACGACGGGTCGATGCTGTATATCGTGTCGGGTACGTATCTCTGTCGCGTCAAAACCAACACAAAAGGCCACCTACAGGGCAAACCGTAACTGGCCTTTTGCGCTGGAAGAGAACGTGTTAATTGGCTAGTGGCTCGGTCATCGGGGAGTCGCGGACCAGCATAACATACTGGAAGTAAGCCGTCATTGGTAGTGCTGGATTAAACTCGATGCGCTGGGCCATGGCCGACGAATAACGAATTCGTAGTGGGGTTGTGCGGGCAAAGGAACCGGGCCGGTCGAGGGCAAACAGGGTTACGGAACGCGGCCTGGTCAGTGCCCGCATCACGTCGATGCCTTCGGTATGCATCATCTTTCCGTCGTTGTTGAACAGGCTGACCGGTGAAAAGCGCTGCCCCGGCGTTCGTGCTTCTATGGGTAGGTACGACGATGGTGACATCATGAAACTGTCGAGGTAAGCGAACGTAATCGACACAATTTTGTCGTGCAGGTACAGGTTCGATTCCCGAATGCGGCAGGCCAACGGTTTTCCGCTGTTGACGGGTTTTTCCTGCAATACGTGAAAGAAGCCCCAGAGTCCGTACAGTTTTTCACCGTTCAGGCCGGGTAGTAGCTGCGCGAAATTGGCGAACAGGGTCGCTTCGCGACTGGGTATCGTCCGCAGCCAGCCAATGTTGGTCAGTAACTGCCGCGTTTCGGTATACGTCGATTTTAGGAGCCGCTGGTAAGCCGCTGAATCGGCTTTGAACCGGTCGAGCAGCGGCAGTGCCGTTGCGCCAACGATACTGTCGGGGCGACTACTGCGCAACTGGGCCAACAGCGTATCGACTACCGCGCGATCGTCGTTCGATAAGCGGACGGTGGCGAGCAGACTGCTCAGATGATCGGCGGCAAGGGGATTGTCCTGAATCCGGTCGATACCCACGAATCGAATCTGTCGCCGGTTGGGTAGCGTCTGATTCAGCGCCCGGATGCGCTGAATTTTTCGGTAGAAATCGGCATTGCCCCACTGCGCCTTTTGCTTTACCCAACGAGTGAACACTCGCTTAAGCAGGGTAGTGTCGCCAGTTTGCAGGTATTGATTCAGCAGTCGGGCCTGTGAGGCATCGACTTCGGCCAGGTAATGGCGTAGGCCAACGCGCTGATTCAGGTGCCGGAGCAGGGTGAAGTCGACCGCCTGGGGTGTCTGGAAGCCGTGAGATTCGCCCAGTAGAAACAGCTGGTTTTTGTAAAACGAATCGTCGAAGAGCGGAAACGGATTCGCTGCGTCGAGTTGAACAGGCTGGTGGGGGACTGAATTGTACGAACTGTCGGATTGCGCCAGCAGTCGGTAGGAGACAAACAATAGCAGTAGCCCTGTCCGAAAGGCGTTCAGCATGGAGGAAGGAAAGGTAGCAGTCATAAGTAAGCCGTTACTTGATCGATCGATGCGTTGTCGATCTGTCAAAACTAGGCGTCACAAAGTCGTTACGCCTATCAGTAGTGACAGGGTGGCTGCTACAGGGATAAACGGGATAAATCAGGGACCGGTCGGCTGCGTTGGGATCAATGGGAGCGGGCTACCGTGTCGAAGCGCGCATCGAAGGTGTCTACGAAGGAGCGCGAAACCGGAATGCGGTTAGGAACGTCGGTAAGCGTAAGCTGATAGCCACGCGCATTGCCGTCGGCATGACTGACCGCCCGTAGGTTGACGAGAAACGCCCGGTGGCAGCGCAGAAAGTCCGGGTGTGACGCGAGCGTAGCTTCGATTTCCTTCAACGTACTGCGCAGTACCGTCTTGTGCAGCGCCCCCGTGTGTAGCCAGTACACATCGACATAATTACCCACCGACTCGACGTAGCGCAGTTGATCGGGTATCAGGCTGAGTTTGTCGCGTCCGTTTTCCGAGCTAAGCACAATGGGCGCTACTGTCGGTTCTGGTTTGGCGGTCATTACCGACTCAGTCACAGGCGGATCAATGGCAATGCGGGCCAGTTGCTGATTCAGCAATTGTGCGTGGGCCAGATTCCGTTTCAACCGTCGTTGCTCGTTGCTGAATACGCCGACGCTGATGGGAAAGAATCCGATCAGCGTAACGCTGGCATACATCTCCCAGAACGTAGCGTGCCCTATACGCAGTAACCACATCACGATCATATTGCCGACGCTAACGCACAACAGGACAAACAGAACCTGTACGATCTGTCTGCCAACCGTCCAGCGGTCTTCGTCATAAAGGGCAGGGAGGAGCGACGGAACAAGCCAATTGGCTACCAGCGTCGACAGAACACACCCGAGCCCGAACAGAGCGAGTAGCCCGGCCCGAGACCAGTCGTCGGTATGACCACCCCCGAACAGGTACACAAATGCAAAAACGTAAACGCCACTGAGCAGCGACTGTCGAACTTGGTTGGTAAAGCCAAAATCTTCAGCCACAGGCCGGTTCAGGAAGTGATGAATCGAACGAAGCATCGACAAAAATAAGTAGTGATGCCAATCGACGCGCCAAATCCATCCCGCCGATTATCTTTGTTGACCAGGTTTACAGTATTCGGTTTACAGTCATGCGATGGCAGCGGTAAACGGAATACCGTGAACCGTAAACTGTAAACCATAAACTACGTTATGCTGCGTACCGACTGGACCCGTGCTGAAATTGCCGATATTTATAATTCGCCCGTACTGGAACTGATCTACCGGGCCGCTACCGTACACCGCGAACACCACGATCCACAGGAGGTGCAGGTATGTACGCTGCTGTCGGTCAAGACGGGCGGTTGCCCCGAAGATTGTGCCTATTGCCCGCAGGCTGCCCGCTACCATACCAGCGTCAAAACCCACAAACTGCTGGAGGTCGACGAAGTACTGACGGCGGCACAACGGGCGAAAGACACGGGCAGCACGCGTTTCTGCATGGGCGCGGCCTGGCGTGAAGTGCGCGACAACCGCGACTTCGACAAAGTGCTCGACATGGTGCAGGGCGTCAACGAAATGGGCCTTGAAGTGTGCTGTACGCTCGGTATGCTCACCGAAAGTCAGGCGCAGAAACTGAAGGATGCCGGTCTGTACGCCTACAACCACAACCTCGACACCAGCGAAGAATACTACGGCGACATCATCAGCACCCGCACCTACGACGACCGGCTCGATACGCTTGGTCACGCGCGTAAAGCCGGAATCTCGGTTTGCTCGGGTGGTATCATCGGCATGGGTGAGTCGCATACGGATCGGATCGGTATGCTGCACACGCTGGCTACGCTGCCCCAGCACCCGGAGTCAGTACCGGTCAATGCGCTGGTACCGGTAGAAGGTACACCGCTGGAAGATCAACCCCGCGTGTCGGTCTGGGAAATGGTGCGTATGATTGCGACGGCGCGTATCATCATGCCGAAAACGATGGTGCGGCTGTCGGCGGGACGCGTGCGGATGAATACGGAAGAGCAGGCGCTGTGCTTCCTGGCCGGGGCCAACTCGATCTTCGCCGGCGACAAACTCCTGACCACGCCCAACCCCGACGAAGACGCCGATCAGCAACTGTTCCAGACGCTCAACATCCGACCTCGTAAGGCGTTCAAAAACAACGATCAGCCGGCCGTCGTCTTCGAGCAGATTCCGTTATAAGTCAATTCGCTGGCAAGTCAGTCGCTGATTGACATGATATGAAAAGCCGTTTGAACTCAGTAGCGCGTCTAGTGAGTCCAAACGGCTTTCGTTTGTTGACGCGTAGCTTGTCGAGAAGTAGAATTCGACTCGATCGTCGCTTAAGCGCATGTGCAGACAAGTCGTTTGTTTTACAGTCCGAATAGCAGTCGATGACGAAAAGAACGGTTCTGTTGGTTGGCTTTATCGTCCTGAAGTTTGCGCTTCAATACGTCCTGATCGATCCTGAATACGATCTGCATCGGGATGAATACCTGCATCTGGATCAGGCTGGCCATCCGGCTTGGGGGTACCTGTCTGTGCCACCGTTCACATCCTGGGTTGCGCAGGTTATCCGCTGGCTGGGTAATAGCACAAATGTCGTGCGGTTCTTTCCCGCCTTCTTTGGCGCGCTCACGATTTTGGTAGTCTGGAAAACGGTAGAGGCCTTGGATGGTAAGCTGTTTGCCTGCGTGTTGGCGACTACGGGCGTGCTGTTTTCCGTTCTGTTGCGACTGAATCAACTGTTCCAGCCCAATTCGATGGACGTCCTCTGCTGGACAACACTCTACTTTACCCTAATCAAGTATCTGAACACAAAGCGCCACCGGTGGCTCTACGCATTTGCTGTTGTCTTTGCCGTCGGGTTTCTCAACAAATACAATGTCGTTTTTCTGCTCATCGGACTTGTTCCCGCGCTGCTGCTAACCGAACACCGTCGACTGTTACTAAACCGACATGTGTATCTGGCCATGGGCGTCAGCCTGCTGCTGATCCTGCCCAACCTGCTCTGGCAATACCAGCATGCGTTTCCCGTTGTTCACCACATGCAGTTGCTGGCCAAGACCCAACTGGTCAACGTCAGCCGGGTCGACTTCTTCAAGGAACAGGTACTATTCTTCATGGGGTCGATCCTGCTTATTGGCGCTGGCCTGTACGGACTGCTGGTATACCGACCGTTGTCGACCTATCGGCTTTTCTTTTTTGCGCTGCTGTTTACGCTGGCCGCGTTTGTCTATTTCAGAGCCAAAGGCTACTACGCGATAGGCATCTATCCCATTTATGTAGCCTTTGGGGCTGTATTCATAGCGGCCAGGACGACGGCAGTATGGCTGCGAACGGCCTGGGTAGCGCTTCCTGTACTACTGTTTGTTCCGTTGTACAGGGTGGCTTTCCCCAACAAAAGTCCGGCGGAAATTGTCCGGCAGTCGGAGCGGTACAAACGGTTGGGGCTGTTGCGCTGGGAGGATGGCAAAGACCATGCGCTGCCGCAGGATTTTGCGGACATGCTGGGCTGGCGGGAACTGGCGGCTAAAGTAGATGCTGCCTATGCGCGCCTACCTGATCCGGGACGAACGCTGGTGCTGTGCGATAATTACGGACAGGCCGGTGCCATCAATTACTACGCGCGCCAACCCATCAAAGCTGTCACGTTCAACGCTGATTACATAAACTGGTTTGACCTTAGTAAGCCATACCGCCATCTCATCCGAATCAAGACGGGAGGTGAAACGGCTGAAGAGCTTGCCGAAACCGGACCCTTGTTCGCGAAAGCGTCCATCGCCGACTCCGTCAAAAGTACCTACGCCCGTGAGCGGGGAACCACCATTTTCGTCTTCGAGTCGGCCAGGGTAAACATTAACCCACGGCTGGCCAACGAGATTGAGCAGGAGCGTTGGTAAGCTGATCGGTGCTGTGTACTGTCGAGTCGCCCGCAACCAGGTGGAGCCATTAGCGGATAACTGTCGGATTCGTTTATCCGCTGGCAAGGTGTTTTGCGAAGCACACGCGACACTACCGCTCGCGTTTCGACCGAAGACAGATGAATTTATCGGGTTACCGACGCAACCAGCAAGGCTGTTTGTTCATCTATCGGCTATCCGGCAGAGGGACTGTCCGGTTACTATCAAAACCATCCTGATGAATCGATTTGTCGCATACGTTGCCGTTAGCTTACTGTTTAGTGCCTGTACATACGTCAAGAACTGGCAGGGAACAACGAACCCTGATCTCGTTCAGGCTACATTCGATGCGTTACAGGGCGAACAACGGTTTGTAATCCACGTGCCCAACAATGATACATACCTGACTTACCGTTTCGCTGAAACGTCGGGTGATTTACAGGCATCCATAAAATCGCCCTCGTCGGTTGTATTTGCCAAAAAGATCGACGCTACTGAAAAGAACAGTGTCCATCTGGTCAATCAGAAAGGAACTGCCTACACGGTGGTAGTCAAGGGGAAGCGCGCGTCCGGCGAATTCGATGTTCGGTTTGCACCGTCGGCCAACTAAGTCTCCAGTGCCTCGCGTCTACTAAAACGAACGGTTGAAAATGGAGCCGTTCACCAGCGAAAAGGGCCAGCTGACGACGTCGACTGGCCCTTTTCAGGTACTAACCTAAACCCGATCAGGACAGGTAATAGTCAGTCGGTTCAACGGGTTTAGGAATCGTATGTTCACCCAGCAACTGCCGAATATTAATCTCGATGTTGCGGGCAATGGCCGTCATGGCCGTGTCGGTCGGCTGATTGTTGAATGGGTCCTGTAGGCTGTCGGCAGTTTTTTCCAGCAGGAAAAAGCCCGTCGAGATCGCCAGCAGCAGGGGAAGCTCAAAAATGATGTCGATTTTTCCCAGTGCAATCGACAGGACGATGGTAAACAGGTAAATAATCCAGTGCAGGTATTGCCGGTAGGTAGCCGGAAATACCGTCGATTTGATACGCTCGCACATGCCCATCTGGTTGGAGAAATTGACCAGCGTCGCGTTGAGCTGAATCAGGGAAAACAGGGGGAGTTGCCCGTCCTGCTGCAAACCCGACAGGTCCAGGCTGTTCCGTTGCAGAATCGCGAGGGGCTTGTTGGTATGCGCTTGCAGGGCATCCAGGTCGGTCTCGCTCAGGTAAGGGGCCAGATTCTCGGTTGGGTCCAGCCCGCGAAGGGCCTGCCCCAGGCTGTACAGCCAGGCAATGTGTCGATGGGCAATGGCCTGAATGCGGGTTTCATTACCGGCCTGAACAAACGACTGCATCTGAATCACGAACGTACGGCTGTCGTTGACGATACCGCCCCATACTTTTCGTGCTTCCCACCAGCGGTCGTACGATTGGTTGAGTTTGAAGGATAGAAGGACCGAGATAGCTGTACCGATAAAAGCAGGAATGCTGATGGGCATATCAGGAATCTGGTTCCGAAAATGATTTTTCAGGTAGTGGGTCAGGAGTCCGATGACCAGGATATAAAGCATTTCGTGCTTTACATTGCCAAATAGGTAGCGGAGCGGAATCTGTTTGTTAAGCAGCATTATAACGGAACAAATGAGAAAAGAAGTTGGCTGTAATTAGTTGGTTTACAGTGCCGGATTGTTGCAAATATAGCTAGCTACCACCATGGCGCAGTCCCGTGCGCTAAACGCTTGTAAACGGATTTAGCAGCTTACCGGTACGCACGCCACCGCGTAGGGCTATTGTAGAAACGAACAGACTACGGGGTACGATATAGAAACAGTGATAGCCAGACTGGCTGGCTGTAGATAAAGAAACGTAAAACGCGTAATTGACCAACCTATGAACTGGCGTATCGTTCCGTACCGGACTGAGCATACTGAATCGCTCCGGCTTGTCTACCAACAGGCTCGTCAGGTAGCTTTTCCCTGGATCGATCCAGTCAGTTTTCGACTGACTGATTTTGACGCGGTCACTCGGGAAGAAACCGTATTGGTCGCGGTTGAGCAGGCGACTCCTGTCGGGTTTATCGCCTGGTGGCCACCGGACAATTTTATCCATTCCCTGTTCGTCAGTCCCGCGTATATCGGACGAGGGATAGGCAAAGTGCTCCTACGGACCTGCCTGGCAGACATAGGCCGTCCGGTAACGCTCAAATGTAAAGCAGCCAATCAGCGGGCGCTCCAGTTCTACTATTCGCAGGGATGGCAATTTGTTGAACAAGCGGAAAGCCCGCAGGGGGCCTATGTGCTACTTACGTACGGCGGTTGAATGGTTGAATGATGGAGTGGTTGAGTGGTTGAGTGGTTGAGTGATTGAGTGATTGGCTATTTATTCAACAACCATTCAATCACTCCATCATTCACTCATACAATCTGCTCTACCTCAGCTTAAACGAAAGGCCGATATTACCCTGCCAGCCGCTGTGATCGGGAATCAGGTACGTTTGCTTTAGCTGACTACGTTCAACACTAGCCTCGATAGACCAGCGAGCCCCGAGTCGGTACTGCGCCCCAGCGCCGGCTGTCAGTTGCCAGGTGGTTCCTTTAAGGGCAGAAAGGGGGCGGTAGGGGTCTGTCGGTTCGACTTTGCTGTAGACATGTTGACCAACGCTGGCCCCTACCTGACCAAACAACGCCAGCCGATTACGGCGCAGGAAATAATACCGGGTCGATAAGCCACCCCCCAGATAGCTGAAGTCAGGTCCCGTTCTGCTATACCGAGCTTCGGCCTGCAACGCCCAGCCATCGGCCAGGAAATACTGAATGCGTGGTGTGATGTTCGTTACCACCCCCAGTCCGCTACCATAACCACCCCCGCCACTAACGCCGACAGACCAATGGCCTTTTCCCAACAGATCGTCCTGTTTATCATCAGCCGTTGATTGAGAAAAACTCCAGAATGGGAGCAAACACAAACAGAAAAGTAGGATTACACAACGTCGCATACGTAACAAACGGTTTTGAGATACACCAAGAGGACAGCCGACCGTATGCACGGGTTGGAACTCATCGCCGTTTTTGACTTATTTTAACAAATGCCAGTCGATCGAACGCTCAAAAACGATAGAGCAACTGGGCCTGTATACCGACGTTATACGATTGGTAATT
Organism: Spirosoma oryzae; assembly: GCF_003002825.1. Classification (GTDB taxonomy): domain Bacteria; phylum Bacteroidota; class Bacteroidia; order Cytophagales; family Spirosomataceae; genus Spirosoma; species Spirosoma oryzae. Next base: position 181,443 of record NZ_PVTE01000010.1, read on the forward strand.
TGAGAACTGATAAACGACGTCGTTAACAGGCGGGGAAAAGGAATAGCTAGCTGTTGGCTGAACGAGTAGTGACATAACAGGGCCTAACTGGTAGTCGATACCTGCTGCAATGACGCCGTCGGTTTGTAGTGGGGAAGTAAATGTAATGCTCTTGGTAAAAAACGTACCGGCCGAGAAATAAGGCGATAACCGCCGGTTAGTCAGTCGGTAGCTGACCAGTAATGGGAATTGCACCGCTTGACTGGTAAAGGCCGAGGGCGCGCCATAGGGACTCTGAGGACGTTGTACATGGTCAGCTGGCCGGGCGTAAAGTCCACCTATCGCCAAATCCCAGCGCGTGGTGAACTGGTAACGTATCACCAGGCCTACTGATGAAATAGCCTTATAACCACTGACTTGTGTGTCGGTCTGTTGACCATTAAAATCCGTGGCAACGCGATATTTGTAAGGATTATATTGAAACCAATACGTTGGTGCAACTGACAGACGGTGTTGGGCTGTCAAGTGTGTCGCACATATGACCCATAGTGCAAGTATAAGGGGAAGCGTTTTCATACGTTGATCAGATTGACTCGTTGGTTATATAAGTCAGTCAATGGGTCGAATTACCCCTTATAGAATGTACGCAGTACAATGCTGAATCATCTCAAGTTATTGTTATTGAAGCAGATCAGTGACACGGCGATGGGTATTCAATCACTCAATCATTCGTTCATTCAATCGTAAAGTGTTTTAGTTAGTCTGGCCAGGTTTCACAATTTCGTACGTAGCTGTAGCGTTACCGATCCGCACTTCGTCATAGTAAAGCACGCGTTCAGCGTATTTTGATTTACTCGTCCAGGCATAGATGCCTATTTCCCAGTAAGGCTTGACCAGTTCCCGATAGCCAATATTGACGTTCTGTTCGTCAACAATCTGCTTACCGTCCTGCCAGATTTCCAGGATGCCTGTGTTGCCAGTAGGTCCCACTTTACATGCACAACATAGTCGACCCATTTGTCATAAATGCCTGAGCCTAAATGAATAATCTTCTGACTTGTTGGTGCCTGCTGGTATCTGGTAATGGATACGTCTGAAGCACGATAGTAGTACCAGATCGGGCCGTGTGAGCCTAGTCAGAGAAAGGCTGACAAGAAGAGTTATCAGTGTTGCCATACCTGTTAGCTGAGCAACCTCTGGACCTAACGAAAGCGTTTACTGTATCGGCGGGTATACCAAGCAGAAAGCGGTGCCAGTTTGCACTGGCACCGCTTTCTGTTAATGCTGACTCGTTGTATGAACGGAGTAGCTTAGTGGCTTTCCATGTGTCTGAAGTATTCTTTGTCCAGAATACGTTCCATCAGTACTTCAGCCATTAGCTTGGCGCGTTCTTTCTTCACGTCATTTTTGTCTTTGGTCTCCACCTGAACGTTAATGATGTGATTGATATACAGCACGTGCAGGGCACCTTCACTTGCATTCCAGACCGCCTTATCGCCGAAGTCTTTGACTGGCTCATAAGCACCGTGCGCAACGGCCGGCTTGATTTTATGCTTATCGTCGTCTTGCTTGGCACCCGCTGAATCAGGGGGCGTACCAGCACCTGCTTTCGGGTCGGCCGTGACCGTAGCACCCGAGATGGTATCGGCTTTCGCTACGTCATCCTCACCCGTTGCTTTGCCCTGGAACATCTTGTCGAACTGATACGCAGCGGTAAACATCGACTGATACGGCCGGCGGCCGCCAAACGACAGCAGTACTTTATTGCCTGCCCACTCAAATTCGCATCCCTTGCCAGCACTGACGTCTTCGAGTTTAACGTCTTCGCCAAGGTTAAACGTTTTCCGCATGAATTCTTCGTCAATGATGGCGCAAGGCTCCTCATAGATGACGTCGGACTTGATCATATTCACGCCAGCGACTTGCTTAGCCAGTATTGCGCTGCCGTTATCAGACGTGTTACCCGTTGATGCATCAGTGCCTGTGTTGTAGCAGGAGGTAAGCATCAACACGGGTAGAGCGAACAGAAGTGAGTTGATTTTCATAGAAAAGTGATAATGCGCAAAAATAATAACGGTTGGCTCTAATACTACCAGTTTCAGTAAGATGTTTGTGATGGGTCAGCCAGGATTACCGAATTGACGGGCTTACGCCTACTGGTGCTGAACCTCATTCCCGGCCGAAATGAACTGAACGCCCGACACCGGACGTACAAACACCAGATTGAAGTCTGGCTCAGGGTAAAGAAATCCGGTTCATCCTGTCATCCTGTCGAAAACAATCTTATCAGAAGCCGTAGCTTTGCCGGTCATGACCGACGTTGAAACCATTCTGTTGCCGCCCGGCCGTAAAGCGTATTTTGCTTCCGATTTTCACCTGGGTACGCCCACGCCCGAACAAAGTCGTGCCCGCGAACGGGCCGTGGTTGCCTGGCTCGATCACGTAAAAACCGATGCCGCCATTATCTTTCTGGTGGGCGACGTCTTCGACTTCTGGTTTGAATACAAGCACAGTATCCCGAAAGGATTTGCCCGCCTACAGGGTAAGCTAGCTGAACTGACGGATGCCGGCCTTCCGGTCATTCTCTTCACGGGCAACCACGACATGTGGATGGACAGCTACTTCACCGATGAAATGGGCATTCCCGTGTACCGGGCACCACGGCAGTATCAGCTGGGGGAGAAGACGTTTCTGATTGGACATGGTGACGGACTCGGACCGGGCGATCACGTCTACAAACAATTGAAGAAAGTATTCGAAAATCGCCTGGCCCGACGCCTGTTCCGCTATGTTCACCCGGACCTTGGCATCGGTCTGGCGCATAAATGGTCGCGCAGTAGCCGGGCGAGCAATGAGAAGAAAGATGAGGAACGTTTCCTGGGTGAAGACCGCGAATGGCTGATGCAGTATTGCCGCGAGGTCGAGCAGCAGCGCCACCACGACTACTACATTTTCGGCCACCGCCACCTGCCACTCGATCTGAACGTAACGACCGACAGTCGGTACATCAACCTGGGGGAGTGGGTGTCGGCTCGTACCTATGCCGCGTTCGACGGGGCTGATTTGCACTTACTGACCTGGCCCGATAATCAGCCGTATAAAATGAAACACCGCCAGACCGACGTCAGGTAGTCAAGGGTTTCCAATATGACATAAAGGCAACGGCCCGAACGCATGCATTCGGGCCGTTGCCTTTGTTATGTAGTGGAAGCTTACGCCTGCTGACCCTTCAGCACTTGCTCAACTTTCTCCGCAGCTTCCTTCAGCAATACAGCCGAGTATACTTTCAGCCCCGACTCGTCGATGATACGAGCACCTTCTTCGGCGTTGGTACCCTGCAAACGAACGATGATCGGAATGTTGATGTCGCCGATGGCTTTGTAGGCTTCAACAACGCCCGTCGCCACGCGGTCGCAACGAACGATACCACCGAAGATATTGATCAGGATCGCTTTAACGTTCGGATCTTTCAGAATGATCCGGAAACCGGCTTCAACCGTCTTGGCGTTGGCACCACCCCCTACGTCGAGGAAGTTCGCCGGTTCACCACCCGACAGTTTGATGATATCCATCGTCGCCATTGCCAGGCCGGCACCGTTCACCATACAGCCTACGTTACCATCGAGTTTAACGTAGTTCAGGTCGCTGGCCGTTGCTTCTACTTCGAGGGGATCTTCCTCGGCAACGTCACGCAGGTTAGCCAGGTCAGGGTGGCGATACAGGGCGTTGTCGTCCAGGTTTACTTTGGCATCGACCGCCAGGATTTTGTTGTCAGACGTTTTCAGGACCGGGTTGATCTCAAACATCGACGCGTCGGTTTCGACGTACGCTTTGTAAAGCGAGGTGACAAATTTCACCATCTCTTTAAACGCTTCGCCTTCCAGACCCAGACCGAAGGCTACTTTACGCGCCTGGAACGGCTGCAAACCAACGGCCGGATCGACCCACTCCTTCACGATTTTCTCGGGTGAATGCTCGGCGACTTCTTCGATGTCCATACCGCCTTCGGTGCTGGCCATGATGACGTTGCAGGCTTTCGACCGGTCGAGCAGGATACTCAGGTACATCTCTTTAGGCTCCGAAGCGCCGGGGTAAAAGACGTCCTGGGCAACCAGAACCTTATTGACTTTACGGCCTTCCGGACCCGTCTGGTGGGTAACCAGTACGTTGCCGATCAGATTTTTGGCGATATCCCGAACGTCGTCAACCGATTTGGCCAGCGCAACGCCCCGCTGTTCCGAACCGACAACTTTGCCTTTACCGCGACCACCAGCGTGGATCTGCGACTTCACGACAACGAACTTCGAACCCGACTGTGCCATGATCTGCTTGGCCGCTTCAACGGCTTTCTCGGGCGACTCGGCTACGATACCTTCCTGAATCCGGACACCGTATTTTTTGAGAATTTCTTTACCCTGATACTCGTGTATATTCATGGTAATGGCAACATGGAGTGTTGGAAATCGTATTTTTGTGCGGCAAGTTAAGCATAAATGAGTTCGTAGTTTGTGGTTTGTCGTTCGTAGTTTGTCATTGCCGAACCCGATTCCCGGAATCGTTTACCAACAAATCCCGGCGGGGAGCCGCGCTAACTACAGACTGCCACTATAAACCACAAACCGAGTGCCCCTGCTGCAAACGACCAACCTACGCCGTCAGTACGGCGATCTCCCTGTCCTGAAAGGAATCAACCTCAGCATCGATGCCGGGGAAGTCGTGTCGATTGTTGGCGCGTCGGGGGCTGGTAAAACTACACTCCTCCAAATCCTCGGCACGCTCGACCGACCCGATACGGGTACGCTGGAAATTGATGGGCAGGATGTATTTGCCCTGAACGACCGCGACCTGGCCCGCTTTCGCAACGAGACGATCGGCTTTGTCTTTCAGTTCAACAACCTGCTGCCTGAATTTACGGCGCTCGAAAACGTCTGCCTGCCCGCCTTCATCGCTAAACGCGACGAAAAAACGACGCGACAGCGGGCTGAATCGCTGCTGAAGACACTTAATCTGGGGCATCGACTCAATCATTTTCCGTCGCAGATGTCGGGTGGGGAGCAACAGCGAACTGCCGTGGCGCGTGCTCTCATCAACGAACCGGCCATTGTCTTTGCCGATGAGCCGAGTGGTAACCTCGATTCACAGAACGCCGAAGAACTCCATCAGCTTTTCTTCCGCCTGCGCGACGAACTAGGCCATACGTTCATCATCGTGACGCATAACGAGACCCTGGCCACCCTTGCCGACCGTACGATAACAATACGAGACGGTGTGGTTAAGGTATAAGGAGGAAAGCCTACTTAGGGTTCTTTTTACATACTTGTGTAAGTAGTAATACTTAAATCGTTATTTTTTATCGGTTATAAATTGTGGATTAACTAGTTGATAGGTAGCTAGTTGATTGACGGAACGAAAAAATATTTACGGATAAGAACCAATTATCATCACATTTGTTTTATCATTGTGTCGAAAAGAAAAGTTTTTCATAACGTTGAGTAAATCAGAAAGCCAGGGGAGAGTCTCGCTTGGCTTTTTTGTTTGTCCATACCGCAAAGCGCCCCGCTTTGCCCGGCCACAATAGCAGACACAGGCCGAAGAATCTTCTCCCAGATTACGTTTACCCTCATTCGTTGTTTGCTGTTAGGCAACAATGGTTTGCTGTTTTTGTTTGCCAGAACGGGGCTAATCAGTCCATGCTTATTCGTTGTTTATAAGCTTATAAAAAGCAAAACCCTCCGACCATACGGTCGGAGGGTTTTTTTATCACGCTAATCAGCGTAAGCTAAGCCATGAATTACATCATGCCGCCCATGCCACCGCCTGGGTGACCGTGGCCTGCGCCACCGGCTGGAGCCTCTTCAGGCTCGTCAGCGATCACACATTCGGTCGTCAGCAGCAGACCAGCGATCGATGCTGCGTTTTCCAGTGCCAGACGGGTTACTTTCTTCGGATCGATAACACCAGCGGCAAACAGGTCTTCGTACGAGTCGTTTTTAGCGTTGTAGCCAAAACCACCCTGACCGTCTTTCACTTTATTCACGACAACCGAACCTTCGCCACCGGCATTGGCAACGATCGTACGGAGCGGAGCTTCCAGGGCCGTGCGGATAATCGCAACACCTGTCTTCTCGTCTTCGTTGATGGTGCTGACACCGTCCAGTGCCGAGATGGCACGGATCAGGGCGATACCACCACCGGTTACGATACCTTCTTCAACGGCAGCGCGGGTAGCGTGCAGGGCATCGTCAACGCGGTCTTTCTTTTCTTTCATTTCTACTTCGGTAGCGGCACCGATGTACAGGATGGCAACACCACCCGACAGTTTGGCCAGACGCTCCTGAAGTTTTTCCCGGTCGTAATCCGAGGTCGTGTTCTCGATCTGGGCTTTGATCTGGTTGACCCGGCCCTGAATATCGTCTTTCGCGCCAACACCGTTTACGATCGTCGTGTTGTCTTTGTCGATCGTTACTTTGTCACACTGACCCAGGTACTCAATCGATGCGTTCTCCAGTTTGAAGCCACGCTCTTCCGAGATTACCTGACCACCTGTCAGGATAGCGATATCTTCCAGCATTGCTTTCCGACGGTCGCCAAAGCCCGGAGCCTTCACGGCGGCAACTTTCAGCGCACCCCGGATTTTGTTAACCACCAGCGTAGCCAGTGCTTCACCGTCAACATCTTCTGCGATGATCAGCAGCGGACGGCCCGTCTGAGCCACCTGCTCCAGCACCGGCAGCAGTTCTTTCATCGACGATACTTTCTTCTCCGAGATCAGGATGAACGGACGGTCCAGTTCAGCTTCCATTTTCTCGGTGTTGGTTACGAAGTAAGGCGACAGGTAACCGCGGTCAAACTGCATACCTTCTACCGTTTTTACTTCGGTTTCGGTACCACGCGCTTCTTCAACCGTGATCACACCTTCTTTACCCACTTTCTTCATAGCCTCAGCGATCATCGTCCCGATCTCGTCGTCATGGTTCGCCGAGATGGTAGCAACCTGCTGAATTTTGCCGAAGTCATCACCAACGGTTTGCGCCTGATCGGCCAGATTTGCCGTTACAGCGACAACCGCCTTATCGATACCACGCTTCAGGTCCATCGGGTTTGCACCAGCGGCTACGTTTTTCGCACCGATCGAGTAGATCGCCTGCGCCAGAACGGTAGCCGTAGTCGTACCGTCACCAGCCGAATCAGCCGTTTTCGACGCTACTTCTTTTACCAGCTGCGCGCCCATGTTTTCCATGGCGTCTTTCAGTTCGATTTCTTTCGCTACCGTTACACCGTCTTTGGTGATGGCAGGCGAACCAAACTTCTTGTCAAGGATAACGTTGCGGCCTTTAGGACCGAGGGTAACTTTTACCGCGTCAGCCAGCGTGTCAACGCCTTTCTTGATGCGCTCACGGGCTTCTGTATCGAAAAATATTTTCTTAGCCATTGTGTTAAGATAAGATCGTTTACGGGTTACAGCTTACGGATGTCATGGTCGTAAACCGATTACCAATCAACAGTAAACTGAATTAAAGAATTGCGAAAATGTCTGACTCACGCATGATGAGGTACTCCTTACCGTCGATGGTCAGTTCAGTACCGGCATATTTACCGTAAAGAACCGTATCGCCCACCTGAACCGTCAGCGGCTCATCTTTCTTGCCAGCACCTACAGCGACTACCGTACCACGTTGTGGCTTTTCTTTCGCCGTGTCAGGAATGATAATCCCGAACGAGGTTTTCTCTTCTGCCGGAGCGGCTTCTACCAACACCCGGTCGGCCAGCGGTTGCACGTTCACTTTCACGCTTTCCGTTTCTGTTACCATGATAATGAGTTGATTAAGGTTGTTAACTGAACTATTCGATCAGTACGACGGTTTCTGTTCGCCAATTACTGTGCCAGAGCAAAATCCTGCCAGATTTACCGCTTTTTGCCTGACAGGCTGTCGTTTTTGTTGAGCAACTGGCTAATTGTTTGGTGTAAAGGCGATAGCTGGCAACAATCTTTTGAGAAAAGGAGTAAATAGGATATATTCAACTTGACACCATTCCTGCTCTCTCGCATGCAAGCCTTATCATCTGACTGGTTTATGCAAAATTGGCTGGATTCCGAATACCAGCAGTATGTCGTGATGGCATATTTGCAGTCCGTCAACACGCACTTTTCCAATAACCAATTGCACCCCGCGCTACCTGATTTGCGCGAACACTACAAAGCTGGTGTAGCGTACATGCAGGGAAAAGGGGCGTTGCGTGCGTCGTTCCCCCGGCGGGTACGGGGTATCAAAGGGCCGCCCCCCCGTATCGACTACGTATCTGATATTCCGGACGACACATTCCTGTCAGAAATAGAGACGACACTGGAATTTGCTTTGCCGCGTTTCCGACAGGCAGTCGCTGACGGCGAACAGCGCTGGGCCGACATCAGTGGTGCGTTGACCCTGGAACCGGTTGGCTTACTGCCGCTGCAACCGGAAGAAGGTTATCTGTTTATTTACGCCACCCAACAGCGATCGACCGACGTATACCATTTCCGGCTAACGCTCTACGACGATCAGCTACCGGGTGGGCGAGTGGTACGGTTTCGGTATGTCGAATCGGTGCAGCAAAGCCTGGTGTATACGCTCGAACAGATAAAGCTAGACCTTATCCGGCGTCATCGGCAGCTGCCCAATCCCGCAACGTTCCGGCTGGAAAGCAAACAACCACTACCTGTTGCCGAAACGCTGCTACCCATCGCCAACCAACTGCTGGTACAGGCGGTGGCGTAGCGATATTCGGTATACAGTTTTCGGTTTACGGCGTAGCCATGTGTAGCTTGGAGCCACGCTGGCGGGCGAACCGGTCCACGTCCGGGTGCCTGTCAGGGCGATTGGTGCGGGCGGTAGCTGACAGGTCGCTGTCGCGCCCTCCAGACGTGGACGTCTGGGCTACAAAGAAACAGCCGCCATTCCCGGTAGAGAATGGCGGCTGTTTCTTTGTAGTTCGGAAAACCGGCTACCGAGAAATTACTTCTGCGGGGTCAGGGCCGAGGTTGACGCGCCCGGTGTAGCAGCACCCGGAACAGCCTGACTTGGGGCCGCACCCGACGCGGCTGGTGTAGGCGCTGTAGATGGCAGCGTCTGATTCTGCGCCCGGTCAACGTTGATGCTATTGATGATACCCGACTGATTCCGATCGATCATAACATACGATGCCAGTGAAAGTACCATCACGCCGATGCCCAGCCCCCAGGTGATTTGTTCCAGCAGGTCTGTGGTTTTCTTGACACCCATGAGCTGATTAGAACCCAGACCGCCAAATTCGCCGGCCAGACCGCCCCCTTTCGAGTTTTGGATCAGCACAATCAGGATGAGCAGTACAGTAAGAATACAAATAATGACAATGGTTGCCGTTAACATGAAAGTAAATTCTACGAGTTAAAATGCGCGTATTGCTGGGGAAAGAAGAGCAGTTGTGGATGTTACTGCTTGGCTGCGTCCAGTTCAGCTATTTTTGCCGCAAAGTACGCATTTTTCTGCGGGTTTCGCTGCATTAGCTGTTGGTATATTTCGCGGGCCTTATCGGTTTTACCTTGTTTGATCAGAATTTTGGCCAGGCTTTCCGTTACGAGTGAGCCACTGCTGGCGGGTGTACGCTTGGCCAGGTCTTCCTGTTCCTGCGGTTCGTCAATCCGGCGCTGTATCCGTGAAATGCTGGGTTCTTTCTGGATAAACGAATCGATCAACTCAAATTGACGCTGCCGTTCGATCTCGGCTGCTGTTGGTTCGGGAACCGGTGCCGTCTCCGCAATCTGAACGAGGTCCTGCTGTAGTGTCGATTCCGACAGCGTAGGATCTTCCGGGGTTGGCGTTGTCGGCCTGATGTCGGTAAATGCCTGCTCCGGCTGGTCAGTCAGTCGCATACTCGGCATGGTCAGGCGGGGGAGTCCACCGGCAAGGCCGTCTTTCGACTTGAAGAAAGCATAACTTTCCTGCTGGTAATCGTCGGGGATTGGTACGTGCCGGGCCGACAGTTCGTTTAGCCGCGATAGTAGGTTATCTGACCACTGAAACTCGTTGTCGATCAGTTTACGAAGCGCATTCCGGCTCAGGGCATGGGCTGCTGCCTGCCGAACGTGTGGTATCGTTTGCCCTTTCTGGTGTATAGAGGCTGCCTTCGCTGCCAGCGTGTGCAGCGACTGGCAATAGGGATAGTCGGCGAGACTCTCCTGAAGCTGAGCTAAGTCGTTGGCCGTCAGGTCGTCGGGGTGCGTAACCCAGTAGGAAAATGTTTCTTTGTCGATTGGCGTCACGGTAGGTAAGTAAGATGCTGCGTTGTCGTCCCGCGAACGGGCGCACCACGAAAGTGGCAAAAAATCACGTAACAGGCAAAGTCAGTAGTTGATATGACCTACCAGTCTGCTGCTGTTTTATTGAAGATGTCGAGTACGATCTGGTCCAGAATCTGCGGTACCAGCCGACTTTCGTTCTGGCTCAGTGTCTGACTCTGTGGGAAATCCTTGTAAAAGGAAAACGGCTGTTCGAAGTTCTTGGTCTCGTCTTTGTTATTGTAAAACCGTACCAGAATCGTGATCTGAAGCCGGTTTACCCCCGCCTGATCCTGGGCGGTAGGAGCTACGGCGATGAGTTCATAACCTGTAATGTTTCCTTCCAGTACCAGATCGCCATTGGCCGGTACAACTTTCAGATTCGTATAACGCTGGTAGTATTCTTTCAGCCGTTCGTTAAAGGTCAGCGGCAGGTTGGCGGGGCCCCCGGCCGTCGCCAGCACGAAATTGTTGACAGTAACGGTCTTGATTGTCGGCGACAAAGTAGTACCCGTAAATGAATATACGCCACAGCTACTGGTTATCAGTGAACAGATAAGTAGCAGCAGGTATAGGGTATACGGTTTTCGGTTCGCGGTTTTCAGCTCGCAGGCGTCTGCACCCGACCCGATTGTCGACGGGGAGTCGTGACCCGTAAACCGTAAACCGTATCCCAAAAACCGTAAACCGGCTTTACTCTTCATCAATTTCATACTGCTTGATTTTACGGTAGAGGGTACGTTCGGAGATGCCCAGTGCCTGCGCGGCATACTTACGCTTGTTATTGTTCCGGCGTAGTGCTTTCAGAATCATCTCTTTCTCCTGGCGTTCGAGCGACAGTGAATCGTCGTCGGCGGTTTCGTGCGTTACATCCTCTACCTCCGTCAGATCGTTGACGTCACCGTCGGTGTCGTTGTAAATCTGCACGGGTGGGTGCGCGCCGTAGGTTTCCGAGGGGGGGGGCGTAGCCGCCCGGGGGGTAGTGTTACTGGCTGGTGGTAAATAACGGGCCGACGACGGTTCCGCTGGCGCGTAGGCATCTGCGTCGTTCGGGATCGAATCGAACAGATCCTTGTGGTTATTCAGCACCTGTCGCCCATCGACCTGATCGTTACCCAGCACGTCGCGTACCAGCTTTTTCAGGTCATTGACATCCCGACGCATGTCGAACAACACCTTGTACAGTAACTCACGTTCCGAGAAGTTTTCCGTGCCGTTGCCGGCTGTTCCCGGTGGGAACAGGGCCAGCGCGCGGTTGGGTTGCTGCGCCTGTTGGGGCTGCGGCAGGTACTTCGAGAGCGTCAGTGAATCGATGGGCTTGTTCTGCTCGGACTCAAGGATCGACACCTGTTCCGCAATGTTTTTCAACTGCCGGATATTGCCCGGAAACGGAAACGCCATCAGCGTCTGCTTGGCATCCTCGGTTAGTTGCAGCGGGTTGATACGATAGCGTTCGGCGAAGTCGGTCGTGAACTTGCGAAACAGCAACTCGATGTCGGCACCACGTTCGCGCAGGGGCGGTACGAAAATAGGAACGGTGTTGAGTCGGTAGTACAGGTCTTCCCGAAACTTGCCTTTCTCGACGGCATCCATCAGGTTGACGTTGGTAGCTGCCACGACGCGCACGTCGGTTTTCTGCGTTTTCGATGAACCGACGCGGATAAACTCGCCATTTTCGAGTACGCGCAGCAGCCGGGCCTGTGTGCCGAGGGGCATCTCGCCGATCTCGTCCAGAAAAATAGTCCCGCCGTTGGTCGTCTCAAAATAACCTTTGCGTGAATCGACGGCACCGGTAAACGAGCCTTTTTCGTGGCCAAACAGTTCGGAGTCGATCGTGCCTTCCGGGATGGCTCCGCAGTTGATGGCAATGAACTGACCGTGTTTGCGGGCACTCAGGCTGTGTATGATTTTGGAAAACGATTCTTTACCGCTACCGCTTTCGCCCGTTATCAGCACGGTCAGGTCGGTGGCGGCTACCTGCATGGCTACGTTGATGGCGTAGTTCAAAGCGGACGCGTTGCCAATAATGCCGAACCGTTGCTTAACGGATTGTATTTCCTGATTATTCATTCGTATCTGTGTATTCAGTACACGGTTTTCGGTATACGGTTTCCGGCTGGCCACAATCCGTGTCGCACCGGTGGACCGATCTGGGCTATAGATTGCGTCAGAAAACCGTAAACTGAAAACTGTATACCTTAAACTACTTCGCCCCGCAGCGTGGCCGAGGTGCATTCCGTGACCAGCACGTTGACGTACTGTCCTTTTTGCCAGTCACCACGCGGGAAAACGACCATCTTGTTTTGATCGTTGCGGCCGCACAACTCAGCATCCGAACGCTTCGAAGGCCCTTCGATCAGTACGCGCTGCACCTGACCGATGTGCCGCTGATTGCGGGCGGCTGAGTGCGCCAGCTGCTTGGCGATGATCTCGTTTAACCGCCGTTTTTTCACGTCTTCGGGAATGTCGTCGGCGTATTTCTTGGCAGCCAGCGTACCGGGGCGCTCCGAGTAAGCGAACATATAGGCGTAATCGTACTGAACGAAATCCATCAGCGACAGCGAATCCTGGTGTTCTTCTTCTGTTTCGGTGCAAAAACCCGAAATCATGTCTGTCGAGATGCCGCAGTCTTCGCCCAGAATACGGCGGATGCTGTGAATTTTCTGTTCGTACCACGGGCGGTCGTACGTACGGTTCATCAGCTTCAACACCCGGCTGTTGCCACTTTGGGCGGGTAGGTGAATGTAGTTGCAGATGTTGTCGTAGCGTGCCATGATGTGCAGCACGTCGTCGGTGATGTCTTTGGGGTGCGATGTCGAGAAGCGTACGCGCAGATCGGGGTGAATCAGCGCAACAAGTTCGAGCAGGTTCGCAAACGTGACGGGAGCTGTCGACCCCACCCCCGTCCCCTCTCCGTCAGGGAGGGAGGAGGACTCGGCCCATTTGTAGCTGTCGACGTTTTGGCCGAGCAGCGTGACCTCGCGGTAACCCTGATCGAGCAGGTCCTGACATTCACGGACGATGCTGTGCGGATCGCGGCTGCGCTCCCGGCCCCGCGTAAAGGGGACGACGCAGAACGAACACATATTATCGCAGCCGCGCATGATCGATACGAAGGCTGTTACACCGTTGGAGTTCAGTCGAATCGGCGCAATGTCGGCGTAGGTTTCTTCACGCGACAGGAATACGTTTACGGCTTTTTGCCCCGATTCCGCTTCTTCAACCAGCTTTGGAATGTCGCGGTATGCGTCAGGACCGGCGACCAGATCAACGACCTTTTCTTCTTCCAGCAGCTTGGTTTTCAGGCGCTCGGCCATGCAACCCAGCATGCCAACCAGCAGTTCGGGCTTTTGCCGTTTCAGGCCCGTCAGGTGCTTGAGCCGGTTACGGACTTTCTGCTCCGCATTGTCGCGGATGGCGCAGGTGTTCAGGAAAATAAGGTCAGCGTCTTCAGCAGAGGAAGTGGTGGCAAAACCAGCATTGCGCATTACCGACGCGACAATCTCACTGTCGGCGAAGTTCATCTGGCAACCGTAGCTTTCGATGTACAGGCGCTTCTTGCCGATGGCCGGTTCGTCGGCAGAGGTACGGGGTAGGTCAACCTCTTCCTTGTCAGCCGGTTGTAATATTGTTAATTCCGAAATCAGTGTCATACGTAAGCCTGTCAGCTTTGTCAACTGGAAAGCTGATAGGCAAATTTACAAAGAACCGCCTGGAACGCTGTCATTTTGTCAGGAAATACCACGTTAAAAATTGTGAATAACGGACTGCGTTGGACGGTTTACAGTGGATCATCTCGTCACAAAATACTGTAGACCGAGAACCGTAAACGGCAAACTTAGAATGGATACCCGATACCGAAGTTAATCACCAGCGGGTTGGGACCACTACTTAGCTGACGAAGCGAAAACTTGGGCAACAGGAAACGCTGGTCTTCGACAGTGCCGTCGGCCGTAAGTACGTTTTGGCGGGCGGGGTCCCATACTTTGATGCCCCCGTCGAGCCGGATTACGAAGAAAGAGAAGTCAATTCGTAAACCTACGCCTGTGCCGACGGCGATTTGCGGAAGAAAGGTGTCGAGCTGAAACGTAGAGCCGGGGCGGGTGGCATTGTTCTGCCGCAGTGTCCAGACGTTACCGGCATCGACAAATACGGCCCCGTTGATGTCGGCCCCCAGGTGAAACAACCTGCCGCGCAATTCGGCAGACCCTTCCAGCAGTACGTTGCCGGGTTGTTCGAAGAGGTAAATATACTGCCCGGTTCCGGTTTGGTCGGGCAGCGTGGAACCGGGGCGGAATGGATAGGCACCACCCGGCCCAAGCCGTCGGGGAAGCCACGCCCGGACACTGTTGCTACCGCCCGCAAAAAACAGTTTTTCGTAGGGTACCGGCCCCCCGTCAGGACCATAACCGTAGGCTACCCCTGTATTGACCCGGAAGGCCAGCATCGCCCGGTTTCGCAGTGGAATGTAGTGTCGGAAGTCGACGTTGAACCGCAGGAACTTGTAAAACTGTAGATTGGTGTTCGCCGTGTCGATAAAGCGGTTCGGCAGGAAATTCAGTGTTGTGCCGCCCGACTCTACAACGGTGCGCAGAAAATTGGTCGGTCGTCGTAGTCCCCCCGCCGTAAGGCCGGGTGCGCTGTTGTTGTAGGTGTAGGCAAAGCTGAAGCTCGAACTCAGCGACCGCCGAAAACTAAGCAGAATCGTACTGCCTAGCTGGGCGAGCGAATCGAGCTGCTGCTTAAACAATTTACCTAGATACGTGTCAAAATTGGCGTTGATAAGATTGACGTCGGCAATCAAAAAACTAAACTGCTTGGTAGGGGTAGTCTGCCAGGTGTACGCCATCGTTCCACGTAACAACGACCGGCGAAAGTCGGGTCGTAGCGTGTTGTTGAAGCTAATACTGACCTGCGTACGCGGATTATACGGATTGAACCGGCTGCGAATCTGGCTTGGGAACAGAATCTGTGGGAAAGTAATCGACGAACTAATACCCAATTCCTGCGAGGTATAAACTTGCCTTATATCTCCGGGAACCGTCAGGAAACCGGTCTGGGCTTCCAACCCGTAGCGGCCGGTTATCTCGAAGGTTTCCAGCCCACCCAGCAAGTTTCGGGCGCGGAACGACAGGCTACCAAACCCACCCGGAAACCCCTGTGACTGGTAAATCAGTCCGGTAACGCCCCCTTCGGCTGTGGCTTCGTACTTGTCGAGTGGGGTCGCCGTAACCAGCGTCTGTAGCCGTCGATTCGTCGTATCGGTGAAGTTCAGGTTGACGAACTTGAACTGGTTGAGCAAGAACAGTTGCCGCTGCGTCTCGCGGTACTTGGTCTGACTATACAGTTCGCCGGGACGGAGCAGAATCTTGTTGTTGAGAAGGCGCGACGATAAATTCCGGCCGTTTAGCAGGTACAGTACGCCGTTGCGGGTTACCGTATCCGGGCGACTGACAAAGGCGGCTGGCTGCGTTTCGTCGGGGCTGATACGCACTTCCACGTCGCCGATGCGATACACGGGGTGGGCGGTCAGGCCTGGTGGGTTCAGGATGGTAAGCGATACGTCGACTGGTCGATGCAGCGAATCGGTCTGTAGCCGATCGGTAGCGCGCCGGATGGTATCGACGTCGTTGAATTGCACGTATTGCCGGGTGAAGGCATAATAGCCCTGATCGCGTAGCTGCGACTCGATACGGACACGCTCTGCCGATATGGCGTCCAGATCGAACCGGTCGCCGACTTTGAGCGCGGCCCGGTCGAGCGATTGCCGCACCAGCGAGTCGACGCGGGGATCGTCAATTTTATACGTAACGGAGCGCAGGTAATAGCCGGCTCGTTCGGCTATCCGGTAGTTTACCCGAATCTGACGACCCAGCAGCGTGTCGAGCCGGTAGCTGGTTTGTGCGTTGAAGAATCCTTTGTCGAACAGGTAGCGCTGCATCTTCGCGGCATTGGCCTGTGCGTCTCGTTCGGCGAAGTAGGAGGGTGGCTGGCCCAGATTACGCATCAGCCAGTTCCCCTGTTCGGCCTTTATCCGTAACCGTTTCAACTGACGCTCGTATCGTCTGTTTAGTTTGCGCAGGGCTTGCGGGTCGTCGGACAGTTGCTGGCTTTGCTGCTCAAATTCGTTAGTTTTGACCTGTAAGGCACGCACGGCGGCTTCGCGGTTATAGCTGCGCTGCCCCAGTTCATAAAACCAGAGTCGGGGTGTAATGGGCAGCCCCAGTACCCGGCTGTTGGGTTTTTGCGGAATCAGGCTTTCGAGCTGACTTGTTTCGACGATGCGGTTGCCCCGCACGTTCTGGGACGTCAGCAGGTAGCCGTTGCGGGGGCTACGGGTTGTCAGACAGCCGGTCAGACCCAGCAACAGGCTCAGTACGAGCAGACCCAGACGGCATGCGTGTAGTGTACGGGGGCTGGGTTGCCGATTCACCATCAAGGATGTATGCTTTCTAAAAATCAACTTAAATACGTTCAGTCGCTGCACCAGAAGAAGTTTCGGCAGCAGCACGGAGCCTTCCTGGTCGAAGGTGCCAAGAGTGTGCAGGAAGTACTCGCAGCCGATTTTACGGTCGAACTGCTACTGGCTACCGAAGCCTTCCACAAAGAAAACAGTCGGCTGACAGACCGCCAACGAACACCGGTTGAAATCGCGACCGTGGCTGAACTCGAACGGGCTGGTACCCTCGAAAGCAACAACGCAGCGATTGCTGTGGTCAGAACGAAAGAAAACCGTCCTTTAGTCGCAGAAGCGGGCGAAATCGTATTGGTACTCGATGATATCCGCGATCCGGGAAATCTTGGTACCATCCTGCGCATTGCCGACTGGTACGGTGTCCGTAAGATTCTCTGCTCCGACACGACCGCCGATGTCTATAATCCGAAAGTTATTTCGGCCAGTAAAGGCTCGTTTACGCGGGTCGCGTGGTGGTATGGCGACATTCAGCCCGTACTGGAAGCCGCTGCCGGACAGGCTGACTTTGCCGCGTACGGAGCCTTCCTCGACGGGGAAGACGTGCACAGCCTGTCGTTCGGGCGGGGTGGCTATTTGATTATGGGTAACGAATCGAACGGTATTCGGCCGGAGGTGGGCCGATTCGTGACAAAGCGCGTAACCATCCCCCGTTTCGGTGATGCCGAATCGCTCAACGTCGGCATTGCGACGGCTGTGCTGCTCGACAACTGGCGACGGGTTCTGAACCAGTAATTCGGTTCGTTTACATGAAGCTGCTCATGGCTGACTCGTTGGCCAGTTCCTCGGCATGCTCTTTTCCCAGATACCGGTTGATGAAATGGTGGGCGACGTAAAGCAGGGGCGTCAGCACAATGGCCGATGTTGCTTTGTAGATGTAGTTGATGATGCCCACCGCCAGTACCTGTGTCAGCGACCAGTTGCCGAAGATGTAAAAGGCGATGCCCAGCACCACGAACGAATCGACAAGTTGCGAAACCAGCGTCGAGCCCGTGGCCCGGAGCCAGATTTTCTGACTACCCGTAATCCGGCGTAGCGAATGAAAGACATAAACGTCGAGAATCTGTCCGATCAGAAACGCCGTCAGCGACCCGATGATGATACCCAGGCCCTGCCGGAAAATTAGCTGAAAGGCATTGTTGATGTTGATTGGATTACCGGCTCCATCTTTCGCGTTCACGTCGAGCCAGAACTGAGCGGGGGGCAGGTTGGTAACGGCGTAAATAACGAAGAAGCTGTAGGCTACGAAGCCTGCCGTCAGAAACGAGATGCGCCGAACGCCGGCCTTGCCGAAATACTCGTTGATAATATCGGAGGTGACGAATACGAACGGCCAGATGACTGCTCCTGCCGTCAGGTTGAAATCGAGCGTAAAGCCACCGAACAGGTGAATCTGCGCCGGTGCCACGCCCAGCAACGCTTCGGCCGAAAAAATCTTGACGCCGATGATTTCGGCAATCAGGGCATTCGTCAGAAAAATAGCGCTTAGAAAAATGTACAGGTTCGTGCGCTTGTTGGTAAACGAGGGAGACATAGGTTCAGGTTACAGTATACCGTAAACATCACTTCAATTTATACACATCAGGGTAGGCCGTCTTTTCGTAGCGGGCCGCCAGGGCGGGGATACGCTGGAACAGCTTGCCGACGACCTGCTCCCGGTCGATGATGAACGTCGGCGGGTCGTTGCGGAAATTGTCGAACACGTGTACCACCGCCTGGTAATTGTCCAGGTTTTTCAGGTCATACTGGGCGAGGTCCCAATTGAGGTAAGGGGTAGCCGGCCGGTTATCGCGGTAGGCGCTCAGGTCTTCGCCAATCACCAGAATCGGTTCGTTGCGAATAGCCGCCGGTAGCGACGTCTGCTGCACCCGCAGGTTGGTAAGCTGCCCCAACTGTCCCGGAATCAGGCCGAGTAGTCCCTGATAAAAGAGCAACAGCATCAGCGTGAACGATAACCCAAACGCCGTTTCGGCCAGCCAGTTTTTGCGTTGATTCTCGAAATAAAATACCGCGAAATAAGCCATCGGTGGAACGAAGCTTAGAAACGACATCGGGGCCAGGTAAGGTACCAGCGCAATGGTCAGCACTGCCGTAACAAACCAGAGCACCATGATCTGCTGAATGCGCTGTTGTACGTTGACATATCGATTGCGGGTGTTGAACAGGCTCAGGAACCCCAGTACTCCCAGCCCCATCGGGATGAGTAGCGAGAACAGCAGGGACTGAAAATCCGACAGCGCGTATTGCCGCACCCGAAAGACCGACGACAGCAGGTTGCGGTTGACGTCGTCCAGTCCGTCGCGCATGTAGTAGAACAGGGCCATCACGGCAAAAGGGAACAGAAAGCCGAAAAAGGTCAGCGAATGCTGCCGGAACGTAGCCCCGGTATACAGCAGGAGCGACACCGATGCCCAGACGATAAAGAGGGCTGAGGGCAGGTAAAACAAAGCCGCTAGACCCAGGTAAAACCCGACTTCAAAGACTTCGTCGGTGGCTCCGCGTCGCTCCATCTGCCGGATCAGCGTGCCAAAGGCCAGCAACAGAAACGACGTAGCCATCAGCACCGGCGACAGCGTCAGGCAGTCGAACGACAGGTGCAAAAACAACATGTAAATCAGGCCCGGCCAGAAAGAGCGGTCGGAGTACACGTCGCGGGCGTTGGTCAGGTAGTTGAAATACACGATCTGAAACACCGACACAACGGTAGCGGCCAGGTGCAGGGCAATGACCGAGCGCCCAAACAAACTGTGGATACCCCAGTAAACCGTGGCGGAGAGCGGGCTGATGCTATCCCACACGTCGCGGTAGAGCAGGTGGCCCGCGCTCATCTGTTCACCCACCAGCATCCAGTTCAGTTCAGGGATGAGCAGGGGCATGGGGCGCAGGAGCAGCGGTAGCCGAATCAGTAACAGTAGCCCAATGAGCGCCACGTACTGATAGGAAAAATAAGAGCGGAAGAAACTGAGCAAAACGAGCGCGTAGCGTTTCGGTTAATAGTAAAGTCGCCGGTCCGACGCTATCAGCGAAATTACGGCCATTTTCGGCAGAACGAAAAAAGGTGCGGATATTTGCAGTCGGGTCGGAAGAGTGACGACGTATTCAGCGGAAGCGAAGAACGATTTTGTCGACTGACTGTTCATCAACGTACCCGACCTAGTATTATGGAATCGAAACGACAACAAAAAGTAGCCCGGCAGCTACAAAAAGACCTCAGCGAAATTTTCCAGCGCGAGGTACCGCACCTGTTCAGTGGCGCTTTTATCACCGTAACCAGCGTACGGGTATCGCCCGATCTGAGCGTTGCCCGCGTATACCTGAGCTTTCTGGCTACTAAAAACAAGCAACTGCTGCTGGAGACCATTCAGGAAAAGGGTAAAGTAATCCGGCAGCACCTCGGCGACCGTGTCCGGCATCAGCTGCGCATCGTTCCCGAGTTAAACTTCTTCATCGACGACACGGTCGAGTACGCCGATAAAATGGACAAACTCTTCGCCGGTCTCGACATCCCCCCCGCGCCAGAAGAGGACGAGGACGAAAAGTGAAAGAGCGAAAGAGCGAAAGAGCGAACGGGAAGAGCCGCTCTTTCACTCTTTCACTCTTTCGCTCTTTCATTATAGTGAATGAACCTTGCCCCCTGGATTGCCCGACGGTACTTCTTTTCCCGCAAAAAACGCAGCTTCATCAGCTGGCTGTCTATTCTCTCGATGCTCGGCGTGGGCGTGGGAACGATGGCGCTGGTGGTCGTACTGTCGGTGTTCAACGGGATGGAGGAACTGAACCGGGAAATCTTCAAGACGTTCGAAGCAGACCTGACGGTGTCGCCGAAGCTGGGCAAACGGTTTGCGGCTCCGGCTGCGCTGCTTGACAAGGTGCAGGCAGTGGCCGGTGTGCAGGCGATTACGCGGGTGGCCCAGGACAATGCGCTGGCGCGTTATGCCGACGGGCAGACCGTGGTTCGACTAAAAGGTGTAGACGACAATTACCTCAATCAGACCGCCCTCGACTCGGCACTGCTGGAAGGGCGACTGCTGCTCCGGCAGGACGGCGTCAATTACGCTATTGTGGCCGACGGTGTTCGCGCTGACCTGTCGATTTCGCCCGCCGACATCCTGACCCCGCTCGACATCCTGTACCCGCAGAATGGTAAAACGCTCAACGCGCTCAACCCCGACATTTTCAATGAGCAACGGCTGACTGTCGCCGGTATTTTTTTTATCGAATCGCGCTACGACAATTACGTACTGGCCCCGCTGGCCGTAGCACGTAACCTGTTCGATTACAAGCCCGACGAGGTGACAACGCTGGAGATTCAGTTGAAACCGGGTGCGAACGAAAATCAGGTGAAACGCGCCTTGCAGACTGTCGTTGGCGAGCAACTGCTGGTGCAGAATCGTGACGACCTGAACCTGGATCTGTACCGGGCGATTCGCGTGGAGAAACTGTTCGTGGCTGTGACACTGGCGCTGATTATTCTTGTCGCCAGCATCAACATCTTCTTCTCGCTCTCGATGTTGGTCATCGAAAAGAAAAGCGACATTCAGATCATGTACGCCCTGGGTGCCACCAGTAACCTTATCCGTAACATCTTTCTGACGGAGGGAGCCATCATTGCCCTCAGTGGGGCTTTTGCCGGGTTGATTCTGGGTATCGGACTGTGTCTGGCGCAACAGACATACGGCTTCGTCAGCATGGGGATGACTAGTTCGATTATCGACGCGTATCCGGTACGGCTTGAATTGAACGACATAGTGCTGACGGGGGCGCTGGTTATTTTGCTAACCGTGCTGACATCCTGGTTTCCCGCCCAGCGCGCAGCCGCACAGGGAACTGGTAAATAAAGCCATACGGGTTATCCTCTTTATTCTTCGGGCTACTTCACCGCGCCACAATGGCAGCCCGCTGGTCGGCACTGCTTTGACTTATCCAAAGGGCTTACTGGGTCTGCCACCGTGGCGCGGTGAAGACACAGACCTTGGGAAAGCGGGAAAATCAGACGCAACCTAGTCCCGACCCAGAAATACCTGTTGCAATGCGCCCCATAGCCGCCGTTTCAGGTTTTGATCGGCTTCGATGGTCGGCAGCGAATCGGCCATCAGGAAGTTGATGCCGAAGAAACGAACCGGATGGTAGCGGTCCATGGCGATGTCGAGTTTGATTCGACTGAACGGTACTCCAAACGTGATGAAGTGATGAATGTGCTTGTCCTGCACCATGGCCGCAAAGTCAATATCCCGCGCCCCGTTCAGGTTCAGAATGTCAACTCCGTCGATGTTGAGGTTGACCGCTTTGAGAATTTTTTCCAGAAAGAGCAGATTGCTGGGGTCGAGTTCCTCGTCAGCCAGCAGCAGCACTTTATGATTGAGTGGTGCCGGACGCGCGGTGGGCTGAACGGGCGTACGCATGGGGGGCGTCGACGGACGGGGTGGAGCCGTAGGTAACACCGTGATCGATTCAGGGGGCGCAACCAGCGTGGACGTCGGCAGTTCGATGGCGGGCGCAGGACCAGCGGCCAGTCGGTCGAGGTCAGCCAGCAGGTCAGGCTTATCGAGTATCGGCTCATCGACCGTTTCGATCACCAGCTTCGCTTCCGGTTGCTTCACCGATACGTCGCCCCACGACTCGTTCGGCAGGTGAAACAACTGGTCGGTTTGGTAAAACGTCTGGTAGAAAGCAGTTGCGGACATACGACAAAGATACAGCTTACGGGCCGCAATGCCCGACAAGAAAAAGCCGAATCTACGGAAGCAGATTCGGCTTAAAAAAATCGTAAACCAGGTTATTAAGCCGTAACCGCCTGCCGGTGAATCAGGGCCTCCCGGTCTGGGCTGGTCGAGATGAAGCTGATTGGTAGGTTGAGCGTTTCCTCCAGGAACGATACATAGGCAGCTAGTTCAGCCGGCATATCATCGAACGTGCGGGCGTTCTTCAAATCAGTTTTCCAGCCGGCAAACGAACGATAAACGGGCGTAATATCCGTGTCGGTCAGGTCGTATGGCATCTGCTCCGATAGCGTGCCGTCGGGTAGTTTGTAGTGCGTACAAACCTGAATTTCGTCGAACTCATTCAGCACGTCGACTTTCATCATGATCAGTTGCGTAACGCCACTAATCATGATTGTGTAGCGAAGCGCGGGCAGGTCGAGCCAGCCGCACCGACGTGGACGACCCGTCGTTGCACCAAACTCACGGCCTTCCTGCCGGATACGTTCACCAGTTTCGTCGTGTAGTTCGGTTGGGAACGGACCGCTCCCAACGCGGGTGCAGTAGGCCTTGAAAATGCCAAACACGTCGCCGATCTGCCGGGGGGCAACGCCCAGACCGGTACAGGCACCGGCAGCCATCGTGTTCGACGACGTGACGAATGGGTACGAACCGAAGTCGATGTCGAGCAGCGATCCCTGTGCGCCCTCCGCCAGTATTTTCCGGCCGTCGTTCAGGGCGTCGTTGATGGCGTATTCACTATCGGTCAGCGAGAACTGCTTCATGAACTCGACAGCCGCGAAAAATTCTTCTTCCGCCTGGGGCAGTACCGACGCGTAGTCGAAGTTGTTCTGCTCCAGAATGACTTTGTGAATAGCGACCAGCTTGTTGTATTTATCGGCGAATTTTGGCGACAAAATATCGCCGACGCGCAATCCCTGCCGGGCTACTTTGTCCTGATACGTGGGGCCGATACCACGCAGCGTCGAGCCAATTTTCGATTCGCCTTTTGCCTGTTCGTAAGCCGCGTCGAGCAGCCGGTGCGTAGGGATGATGATCGACGCCTTGCGCGAGATCTGAAGGTTCTGGGTCAGTGGCAGGTTGTATTTCGCCAGCCCATCGATTTCTTTTTTGAAGATAATCGGGTCGAGTACAACACCGTTGCCGATGATGTTCTGGATGTCACTCCGGAAAATACCCGACGGAATCTGATGCAGTACGTGTTTGAACCCGTCGAATTCCAGTGTGTGACCCGCATTGGGACCACCCTGAAACCGGGCTACGACCTGATATTGTGGCGCGAGTACGTCCACAATTTTCCCTTTTCCTTCGTCGCCCCACTGGAGGCCTAATAAAACATCAACCATGAACTGAGAATTAAAAGATGCCCCTGTCTGAGAGCCTTATTTTATCGTTGAATCGTAAAATATCAACGGTTACTTTTCCTATTTGTCGTCAGCGGTTCGATAGAACCATTCACTAATCGAAAGTGCTCAGCCCAAATATCGGTACGGGGATTGTAGAAACGAACGATTTCCCGGTTTTCCCAATCGATAGAGGCAATATCACTCCCCTTGTTACGATTACAGTCAGGACAGGCATAGGCTAGATTGGCCTCGTGATTCGAGCCATGATGTTTACGACTTATGATGTGGTCTACTTCAAAGCCTAAAAACGAATCAGCGTCTTCTGCCAAACAGTATTCGCATGTGTAATGGGCCCGATTGGCAACTAGTCGACGTGTCGCTGCTGGGACGGACACGTTATTGGTGGTGGACATGTTGCCGGGCTTTCGCTTTAGCCAAACGCATGATGTGTTCGACCTGCATAAACTTGCTAATGAGATCTATCTCTTCCGCCGTTGCCGACCCATTTTTTTCTTTTTCCAAAAGCTGGTAAAAACGATCATGCTGTTCCTGCGTTGCTCGAAACGACAGGACCGTTTCGGGCTTCATATGAACTAGCAAAAAATCAGCTAAGTCAGCATATGGATTCATAACCGAACAGGTTTTGGTGTTTCCCTGAATTTACTGATGCTCCTGAACGTCGGCTGGGTAGTCTACCGTACCCTGCCGCGCATCGGGATGACTGGCGGGGGCGGGGTGCTGGCGGTTTTCACAGACGTCACGGGTGCAGGACCCGTAAAAAATCAGCGAGTGGTGCATCACGTTGAATTTCAACATATCGCCGACCATGTTCTGGATGTTCTGCACACGCGGATCACAAAACTCCATTACCTTGTGGCAGTCCGTACAGATCAGGTGGTCGTGCTGCCGGTATCCGTACGATTTTTCGTATTGCGCCAGGTTGCGGCCGAATTGATGCTTCGTTACCAGGTCACAATCGACCAGCACGTCGAGGGTGTTGTACACGGTCGCGCGGCTGACTCGGTATTTTTTATTCTTCATGGAAATGTACAACTCGTCGACGTCGAAGTGGTCTTCGCGGTTGTAGATCTCTTCAAGGATGGCAAAACGTTCGGGGGTTTTTCGCAGGCCTTTCCGTTCGAGGTAGGCCATGAAAATACTCCGGGCGGCATCCAGATTCGTTTGCTTCGGCGCAGGCATATCCGTTCCGATTGGGTTAATCAACTGCAAAGGTAGGGGTATTCGGTTTACAGTTCACGGTTTTCAGTAGATCGACCGAAAACCGTGAACTGTAAATCGAATACGGTTATGAGTCGAACCGGATGACTTCATAGACGCCCTGCACCCGTTCGAGTTTGCGCATCAGCGTTTCCAGGTGTTCCGTATCGTGAACGTACAACCGGATGTTACCTTCGAAGATCCCGTCTTTCGAGTCGATCGCTACTGACCGCATATTGATGTGCAGCTCGTTGCTGATGACCCGCGTTACGTCGTTGATCAGGCCTACCCGGTCAGTACCGGTGATGCGCAGCCCGGCCAGGAAGGCCAGTTCTTTCTGACTCGTCCACTTCGCCTTGATAATCCGGTTCCCGTGGTTCGACATCAACTCAACCGCATTGGGGCAGGTAACGCGGTGAATCTTGATGCCGTCATTGATCGTCACGAAGCCAAACACGTCGTCGCCCGAAATGGGGTTGCAGCATTTTGACAGCGTGTAATCGATACGGTCCATGTCTTCGCCGATCAGCAGCATATCCGCGTCGGCTCGTTCGCCGTGAATCCGCTTTAGTTCTTTAGTGAACGATTTGCCGTCCTGAATGGCATCGGTGTTGATCTTGTTTGCGCGGTTCTCGCGGGCCTCCTTGTCGGCCTTGAACTTCCGGATTTCCTGCGGATCGATGTGTCCCTTGCCGACGCGGTAGAAAAAATCGTCGGTGGTTTTCGAGCCGAAATAAGCCCGCATCTGATTGATGACTTCGTTGGTCATCTCCAAACGCAGCACCTTTAGTTTCTTCTGAACCAGATCGCGACCGTCGGTAACGTAGCGCTTGTTCTCCTCTTTTATGAGGTCTTTGATCTTGGTTTTGGCTTTCGACGTCACCACGAAGCGCAGCCAGTCTTCGCTGGGCTTCTGCCGGTTCGAGGTGATGACCTCCACCTGATCGCCGTTTTGCAACACGTAACTCAGCGGTACTAGCGTATTGTTGACTTTGGCGGCCATGCAATGCGCGCCAACCTGCGTGTGAATGTCGAACGCGAAGTCGAGCGCCGTTGCCCCCCGTTGCAGCACTTTCAGATCGCCTTTCGGCGTAAACACAAAAACCTCCTCGCTGTACAGGTTCGAGCGGAAGTCGTCGACAAATTCGATAGCCGCTTTCTTATCCCCGCTCCCCGCCGACTCGATCATATCGCGAACCTGACTGATCCAGGTTTCGATCCCCGCGCCGGTTTGTGTGTCGTTGCCTTTGTATTTCCAGTGGGCCGCGTACCCTTTTTCGGCAATCTCGTTCATCCGCTCCGTGCGGATCTGCACCTCTACCCACTGCCCTGACTTGCTCATCACCGTCGTGTGCAGCGACTCATAGCCGTTGGTACGTGGCGTACTGATCCAGTCTTTCAGTCGGTCGGGATTCGGCTTATAATGATCGGTGACAATCGAATAAGCCCGCCAGCAGGCTGCTTTCTCCTGATCGGCCGGTACGTCGAGGATAACGCGAACGGCAAACAGATCGTAAATTTCCTCGAACGGCTTCTTCGACTTATCCAGCTTGTTCCAGATGGAGTAGATCGATTTGGGTCGTCCTTTTATGACGTACTTGATACCTGTTTCCGTAAGGTCGCGGTCAATCGGTTCGATGAAGCGGCTGATAAACCGGTCGCGGGCCAGCTTGGTCTCGCGTAGTTTCTTGGCGATGTCTTTGTACGCTTCCGGCTCGACGTGTTTCAGATACAAATCTTCCAGCTCCGATTTGATAGCGTACAAGCCTAACCGGTGGGCGAGGGGGGCGTAGATGTAAATCGTTTCCGACGCGATCTTCAATTGCTTATCGCGGGGCATCGAGTCCAGCGTCCGCATGTTGTGAAGCCGGTCCGCAAGTTTGATCAGAATAACCCGGACATCGTCGGAAAGCGTCAGGAGCATTTTTCGGAAATTCTCCGCCTGCTGCGAGGTACCGTACTCGAAGTAACCCGAAATCTTGGTCAATCCGTCGATGATGCGGGCGACTTTGGGGCCGAAAACCCGGTCGATGTCGGCAATGGTTGTTTCGGTATCTTCCACTACGTCGTGCAGCAGGGCCGCCACGATGCTGGTCGGACCTAGTCCAATCTCCTCGACGGCAATCTGCGCTACCGCAATCGGATGGTAGATATACGGCTCCCCTGACCGTCGACGCATGTTCTTATGCGCTTCGGCTGACGTATTAAACGCTTTCTTGATGAGCTTGGCGTCGTCGCCTTTGAGCATGGGTTTGGCGGCCCGCAGTAACCGACGATAGCGCTTTAAAATTTCCTGTCGTTCCAGTTCCAGATCAATCACGGGCTCAGCAGTGGGGGCCGGACGCCGTTCGGTCGTATCCATCATCGTAGGTTGCATTTTTCGGGTAAGACAGGCCCGGTGGTTGTACTCGCTCTTCCAAGATAACAATTAATTAACGGGAAAATGAGTGGCGTTGACCAAAAAATATAAAGAGTCGAAATTTTTTTTGGTAAGTAGAAAACCTTGGTTACTTTTGCACCCTCAAACATGAGTTAATGAGCTAGCTCAACGACTCCTCTACCAGCGGGCGTGGCGAAATTGGTAGACGTGCCAGACTTAGGATCTGGTGCCGCAAGGCATGGGGGTTCGAGTCCCTCCGCCCGTACAAATACTTGAATGACTGAAGGATTGATTGATTGAATGTTCGGCTCTCAGTAGCTATTCAATCACTCTGTCAATCAGTCATTCAATCATTTTAAACCGACACAAACGTGGAGATTACCCTGGACAAAGCCAGTGAGACAAATGCCTCGCTGAACATTACCCTTACTCCGGCCGACTACAAGCCTGAAGTTGATAAAAAACTGAAGCAGTACAGCAAAACGGTTGCGCTGAAAGGTTTCCGGCCGGGTCATGTACCGGCGTCGCTGGTGCAAAAGATGTACGGTAAGAGCATTCTGGTTGAAGAAATCAACTCGATGCTGAGCAAAACCGTCAGTAACTACATCCGGGAAAATAAATTACAGGTTGTTGGTGATCCGGTGCCGAACCGCGAACAGGCCGATGCCGTCGATTGGGACAGCCAAACCGATTTTGCGTTCAGCTACACGCTGGGTCTGGCGTCGGAGTTCGACATCGACTTCGCTGATCTGCCAGCCGTTAATCAATATGATATTCAGGCGGGCGACGCCGAAGTAGACAGCACGATTGCTGACCTGCAAAAGCGTTTTCACGAGCATGCGCATGCCGAAGAGGTTGGCGAGGGCGATACCATCTACGGTGAGCTGAAGCAAGTGAACGCGCCGGACGGTGGCGAAGCCTTTACCGCTAAAACGGCGTTCCCGCTGAATCAGATGGCGGAAGAAGCAAAAGGACAATTCGTCGGTAAAAAGAAAGACGACGTAATCACGTTCAACCTGGAGCAGGCGTTCCCCGACGAGAAAGCACGGGCTACGGCTACGGGTGCGCCGAAAGACGAAGCGGCCAACCTGACCGGTGAGTTTACGTTTGCTATCGATGACATCACCCGTCATGAGCCAGCTGAACTGAACCAGGCGTTCTTCGACAAAGTACTGGGTGCCGGTGCCGTTTCGGATGAAACCGAATTCCGGGCGAAAGTTGGTGAGATCATCAAGAGCAACTACAACCGGGAATCGGAGCAACTGCTGCGCCTGGACATCGAAAAAACGCTCCTCGACGCAACACCGATCCTGCTTCCCGACGAGTTCCTGAAAAACTGGCTGCTGGAAGTCAACGAAGGCAAGTTTACGCCGGAGCAGATCGATGAGCAGTACGGCGATTTCACCAAGTCAGTGAAGCTGCAACTCATCAAAAACAAGATTGCTGACAAGGCTGACATCAAAGTCGATCAGGAAGAAGTACTGGAAGCGACGCGTCAGATGGTGCGGGAGCAGTTCGGATTTGCCGGTGGCGAAAACGAAGAAATGAACCAGACCATCGACCGGATCGCTCGCAACTACCTGACCGACGAGAAAAACAACGGGCAGAACTACACGAGCACGTTCAACCGGGTGTTCGACGATAAAGTGGTCGGCTACGCTAAGGAGCAGATGACGATTGCGTCGCAGGACATAACCGTTGACGACTTCAAAACGCTGGTTGAAAACCGGCAGGCGTAGTTCTTCACCGACCTGATACAACAAGAAAGAGCGGCTTTCCTTACGGGAGAGCCGCTCTTTTTTTGTCGCCTGACTTGACAAATGCCGGGTTGCACGATCAAAGTAGCGCGATTTGCAAACCATACGGCCCCCTTGCGTCGTTTATACCTGACTAATGAACAACGAGACTAAACCACGATTT
Source organism: Spirosoma oryzae (assembly GCF_003002825.1). Taxonomy (GTDB): domain Bacteria; phylum Bacteroidota; class Bacteroidia; order Cytophagales; family Spirosomataceae; genus Spirosoma; species Spirosoma oryzae. Next base: position 210,772 of record NZ_PVTE01000010.1, read on the forward strand.
TTTATTTCGTACATGACCCGTTTCCTGTTGATTCCTGCGCTACTTGGCTGCCTTCTGCTTACGGCCCTGACTCCAGCCGCCGACGACCCCGACGCTGTTGTGGGGCGGTGGTTAAGTAGCAAGAAACGAAATCAGGTACAGATTTTTAGACAGGGTGACAAATACTATGGTCGGCTGGTGTGGATGCTCGAACCAAATGATCCGGTTACGAAGCGGCCCAAAACAGATATGCAGAATCCGGATGTTTCATTACGCAATCGCCCGTTGATGAACATGATTATGATGTCTGACCTGGTCTACAAAGGTGATAATACCTGGACCGGTGGGCAGGTATATAACCCGGAGGATGGCAAGACGTACAGCTGTGATCTGACACTGCGCGATCCTAATTCGCTTGATATTCACGGCTACGTCATGGGTATAAGTCTGCTGGGCCGGACAAAAACCTGGACACGGGTTAGGTAGACAGCAGCGTTTTTGCACGAAAAAAGGTCGCCCGGATGAGCGACCTTTTTTCGTGTACGGATGAGTCCGTGCTTACTGGTACTGAATGTACATCGGTTTCGGATCGAGCGCCAGAACTTCGGCCGGCGTCATGATGCGCGAACCGGGCTTGCGGAAATCGTTGTCGTAAAACAGCTTGAATCCTGTATACTGAACCGGCTCCTTCTGGATGTAGTCGTGGTACGAATCTTTCTTCAGTACCGGCGGTCCCCAGCCATCCATATCCATAACGATCTGTACGTTCGGGTTCAGCTTGATATTTTTGTAGTTCTTGATCATTCCCTGCGTGAAGCGGTGTACAACCAGCACTTTAGGCGGCAGGTTGTTTTCCTTTACTACGTTGCTCAGGAAGTTGACAGCCTGGTTGACGTCGGCTGCGTCGTAGGAGCCAATCTTGGTACCCGGACGAGCACCCGTTACCATCGAAAACTCCGGATCGATACCCAGGTGAACGAACGGCAGCTTCAGGTATTTCTCCAGATACTTCATTTCGGGGCCCAGAGGAGCATGACCGCGCTGAATGTCGAGAAAAACAATGGCGTTATGCTCATTCCCCCACTTGATGACCTTCTTGATTGTCTTGTCGGACATCCGCAGGCGGTAGCCACCGTCTTTGCCGGGGGCACCCTGCGCCGAGATGGCGACCAGGTGAAGCGCGGGCTGAATCGGGGTGGCGGGATCGGCTTTCTGCCAGTTTTTGATTTCCTGGTCCAGCCGTTGCAACATTTCTTCTTTGGGATATTTACCCAGAATCCCCATTTTTTTGGAATGCGGATTACCGTAGTACGCGAAAATCCGCTTTTTGGGCAGAATGGCTTCGGTGGGCGCGTACGTGAGGGAGTCGAGCGTTGAGTCGCCGGTGCTGACCGATCCGGCAGGACGGGTAGTTGGCCGGGCGGCTGTGGTATCCTTTTCGTCGGTTTTCGTCGAGTCGCCGGTAGTGGCCGATGTTTTTTCTTTGGATTCCGTTGAGGTACAACTGATGGAAAGATGTCCCAGCAGCAGCAATGATAGAGCAGCTAGCGGTAAGCGCATAGAGAGATTTCGGATCGATTTTCCTACAAGTATAGGAGGAAGGGGCGGGTTTTCAAAGCACTAGCTCGCCCAGCCCCTGTCGGATCACCGTGAAGTCGTCGTCCGTAGCATCAACGATGGTCGATGGTATGTTGCCGCCGTACCCCCCGTCGATCACAATGTCGACCTGATGCTGAAATTTTTCAAAAATCAGTTCCGGATCAGTGGAGTACTCGATTACTTCGTCTTCGTCCCGAATCGAGGTAGTAATGATTGGGTTACCTAATTCGTGAACGATCTGCCGGGGCACCTCGTTGGCGGGCACCCGAATCCCGACCGTCTTTTTGTTGGTGTTCAGCAGTTTCGGTACGTTACCGCTTGCTTCCAGCAAAAACGTATACGGCCCCGGCAACACACGCTTCATCAGTTTGAAGGCGGAGTTACTGACACGCGCGTAATCGGCGATGTGGCTGAGGTCGTAACAGATAAACGAAAAATCGTTTTTGGTCGGCTTAACGCCTTTAATCCGCGCCACCCGCTCGACGGCTCGGGCGTTGTGGATGTCGCAGCCCATACCGTAGATCGTATCGGTTGGGTAGATGATGACAGCGCCCCGGCGTAAAGCCGCTACGATATAATCGATTCGGCGCGGGTCAGGATTGTCAGCATATAACTTCAGGAATTCAGCAGCCATGGCAAAGCGGATTCAGAATGGCCGAACCGCTGTTCAGGGTCGGTTCGTATCCGCTATTAACGCGGTACGGCCCCGGCCGGTTTCAGCTGTCGTGCCTGTTGCCACTGCTGGAAGCGCCTGTACACGCCATTGACGGGCAGGTGCAGGTAGCTCATACCCAGAAAAAGCCGCGTCGATGGACCAACCGGTTGAATCCGGCTTAGCAGATGGCCGAAGCGAAGAGCGAGATCGAACTGTTCGGCGTAAAAGGCTTTCCGGACAAACCGCCCAACTCGCCGGGCCAGAATGTGCTGTTCATCGGCAGAATGACAAACATCGTAAGCGCGCTGACAAACGATCAGCGAAGACGCCAGTAACTCATTATGCCGGTGCGTAACCTGGGTCGACATGGAGTTGGGTAACCGCCGTTTGTACGTCAGAACGTCGTCCAGGTACGCGTAGTGGTACGAGCGGGATGAGCGAACCCAGAAGTCAAAATCTTCAAACGCCAGCGACTCGTCGTAGCCACCCAGTTCATCGAGGATCTCCCGGCGCATCATCATGGTAGGGGTACAAACGAAATAGCGGTCGAGAATATCGCTGAACACGTCGCCCGACGGCACCCGTACTTTCGATCGTCCATTGCTGTCGATGGGGTAGTGGGTACCCAGTCGTTGCCCGGCTGAATCGATGAAAGCCGCGTTGGAGAACACGACGGCATAGTGAGTAGGCAGTCGCTCGAACAGATCGACCTGTCGGCGGATTCGGTCGGCGAGCAGGACGTCGTCGGCCGCAAGATCGATGATATAACGGCCCGTGGTCAGGGCAAACCCCTGATTGAACGCGCGGTTCAACCCGATGTTGGTTGGGTTTTTGACAAAGCGCACCGCTGGGTGTTTGGCTACGAACCGGGCAATCCGATCGGCCGATTGATCGGTGCTGCCGTTATCAATCACGATCAGTTCGACATTGGGATAGTCTTGTTCCACAACGGATTGCAACGCTTCCTCGACGAATGCTTCGTGATTATAACAGGTACAAACGATACTTACCCAGGGTTTGAGACTATTCAGAAAAGAGCTCATCGGCAGATTTGTCGTCTGAACCGTTACAGAAGCCATACTGGAATGGGGTTGTTTACTACCGAATAAAACCACTAGTCAGCAGCGAAACAGGGTACCTGAGCTGCTGATAAGCAAACATACCCAGGACCGGGCAGGTTTCTGGCGTGGTTTTGAGTAAACGGAAAGAACGGACTGCCAGCCAGACTAATCAGCAGCCGGTGACGTACGGATAGAAGGGGACCGGCTACTAAGAAGCAGGGTAGCGGACCAGGCTGTTAGGGCAGAAAGAAGCAATAAAAAGGTGTAAAGAAGAGCCGTTGCACAAATAGTTGGCACGGTTTTGGTCTCTTTTTCGACTGTAGCCGGCACTGTCCGCTACAAGGTACTTACATTTATGGGTTAGGGTTGCAAACACCACTTCGGTTACTTGGAGGTGGTGTTTGTTGTTTTTAGTCAGTCTGCGGTTTTGCGTTCGCCTTTCTCGCCGTAGAGGATTGCGTTCGTCTCAAAGCCCAAAATCAGCAACAAGGCAATCAGATTGATCCAGATCATCAGGGCGATCAGCGTACCAATCGAGCCATACACTTTGTTGTATGAGCCGAAGTTGGACACGTAGTACGAAAAGCCCAGTGTCGTCAACACGATCAGCACCGATGCGGCCACGCTGCCCGGCGTGATAAACGACCACCGCAGATACTTGTCGGGGCCAAACCGGTAAATGACCGATATCGTCATGACAAAGACCGCAAAAACGATCAGGTAACGGCCCACAGAAAGCAAATAAACCGTCAGGTCATTGTTAAACACGTTGAACCGGAGCAGGTAGTCGCTGACGATGCCGCCGACGATCAACGTTAGAATCGCCAGGAACAGGGCAAACGCCAGCGCGAATGTTAGCCCGACCGCGACCAGTCGCATGCGCAGGAAGCCGCGACTGTCGTCGCCGTGTGAAGAATTAAAGGCGTTCATGAGCGCTACCAGTCCGCTTGTAGCCGAGTAGAGGGCGAGTAAAAAGCCAAAGGACAGCACGTTGCCGCGTGGCCGACTGACAATGTCCCGGATGGTGGTGCCCACCGTGCTGAACGTATCACCGGGCAACACCTCGCCCAGAAAACTCATAATCCGGTCGTCGAAGTGAGGGATAGGGATGAACGGGATAAGTGTGAACAGGAAAATAACGGTGGGAAAGACGGCCAGAATCAGGCTGTAGGAAACCGAGGCTGCCCGCTCACTCGTGTCATTCTCGATAACCTTGTTTCCGAGTCGCGTGAGAAAGGAGTACCAGGTGATACGCGACCCGAACGGATGATGGTTATACAGCCATGCACGAATACCGCGCATGGGCTTTAACGCCAATAGCTTATCAAACATGAATGGTCGTTTGTGGGGTTCCGTTTACTGTATTCAGTGCACGGTCCGTGGTGTCCGAAAGGCACGATTAACCTGTAGACCGGGCGCTGCAAACCTACCAAAGCAACCTACGCGCCGAAAAAAGGTTTGGCTAAAACGGCCAGTTCAGGCGGTACAGGGCAGGGGCGACCCGTTGCCGACCGAACGAAAACCAGCGTTGTGCTGCCCGTGTTGAGCAGATCGCCGTGCTGATTGAATACCTCGTACTGAAACACCATGCGGGTGGTCGGCATCTGCGCTACCGTTACCCGGATCGTCAGCAGATCATCGTAGCGGGCGGGGCGGATGAAGCGGGTCGACATGTCGTAGACAGGCATGCCGATGCCGTCGGCTTCGAGGTCTTTATAGTCCATGCCGATATGCCGCATTAGCTCGACCCGGCCGATTTCGTAAAAACGGGCGTAGTTGCCGTAGTACACGATCCCCATCTGATCGGTATCGTAGTAGCGGACGCGGATACCCGTAACGTCGTGTGTCAGCATGGGCTTACTTCATGATGCGCATTTTCGTCAGCGCCTGCTGGTAAAGACGGGCGTTGGCGATGTGCTCCGACAGGGTTTTGGAGAACGTGTGGTAGCCGTTGAAGCGGGCGTCGACAACGAAGTACAGGTAGTCGTGCTTCTCGGCGTTCAGTACCGCATCGATGGTGGCCGGCGGGGGCAGGTTGATCGGACCCGGTGGCAGACCGGCGTAGCGGTACGTGTTGTATGGCGAATCAACCGAAAGTTGTTTGTTGAGCAGTCGCCGGATACCAAAGTCACGCAGGGCAAAGATCACGGTTGGGTCGGCTTCGAGTTTGATGCCCCGCTTCAGCCGATTCAGGTACACGCCCGCTACGCGGGGCTGCTCGTCGACCTTATTGGTTTCCGCTTTCACAATCGACGCCAGTACCTGCACCTGCGTTTGCGTCATGCCCAGTGCTTCCGCTTTTGCCTTCCGTTCGGGTGTCCAGAATTTCTTGTATTCGGAGCCCATGCGCTCCAGAAACGCGTCGGGCTTGATGGTCCAGAAAAATTCGTAGGTGTTGGGTAGGAACAAGCAAACGATGGTTGTGGTATCGAACCCGAATTTTTCGCAGACGGCCGGGTCGTTGAGTCGCTTGCCGAGGGCCTCGGGACCAAACTCGAACTTGCTGCCCAGCCGCTGAATCAAATCGCTTTTGAGCCGAATGTTGTTGAATGTGACCGGCAGCGGGTCCTGACTCCCGTTGCGCAGTTTGACCAGGGCCTCGCGGTTGCCCATGCGGGGTTGAATTTCGTAGCGGCCTACCTTGACGTGTTCGGGATACTTCATCAGCTTGGCCAGAAAGCGAAACGACACCTCATCGTCGACGACGTCGTGCGCCTTAAGCGTGTCCATGACCGACTCGAACGTCGAGCCACTGGGAATTAACAGAGCAAAGGTTTTGTCGCCTTCCTTGGCTTGCAGATTCGGCGTTTTAATAATCTGCCAGAAGTAAAAGGTAAAGGTGGTAAACAGGATAGAGACCGTCAGAAACAGGCCAATCTTAACATTGCGCGACATAACTGAGAAGTAAGTAAGCGACGGCAAAGGTACGAAAGAGCAAATAGGTGAACGCGCGAATCCGTGAAAGAATCCGCTTCTCAATGGGGCACATTTCGCCCCGTCGACTCCGTCAGCCCCTTATCTTTGTCAACGAATCATCCCCGACGCTCCACTGAAAACGCTGCTCATCCGCCACCCCTTCGGCCAATCGGCTCTGTATACGCTCTCCTTCTGGTTGCTGTGTGCCAGCAACTTCCTGTTTACGGCCAGTTTTCAGATGATGATTCCCGAACTGCCCGACTATCTGACCCGACTGGGCGGGCGGGAGTACATAGGGCTGATTATCGCGCTCTTTACCCTGACGGCAGGGGTGTCGCGTCCGTTCAGTGGCAAGATCACGGATACGGTGGGCCGGGTGCCGGTCATGGCCTTTGGGTCGATCGTTTGCTTCCTCTGCGGCTTTCTGTACCCATATCTACTCACGGTCGGCGGCTTTCTCACGTTGCGACTGGTGCACGGCTTTTCAACGGGTACCAAACCCACGGCGACTTCGGCCTACGTAGCCGACATTGTACCGGCCAACCGGCGGGGCGAAGCAATGGGCATGCTGGGCTTGTTTACGGCGATGGGCATGTCGCTGGGGCCGGCCATCGGCAGCTGGCTGGCCGAATCGTTTTCGATGAACGTTATGTTCTGGACCTCGTCGGCTTTTGCCCTGCTGTCGATTCTGATTCTGATTCAGATGCCGGAGACGCTGGTTAACACGCAGCCGTTCCGGTTTCGGCTGCTCCGGCTGCGTAAAGAGGAAATCTTCGACAGGCAGGCGATTCCACCGTTTGTCGTATTACTGCTTCAGTCGTTTTCATCGGGTGTGGTGCTGACTGTCGTGTCGGGACTAAGTAGTTCGCTGGGCATTACTAACAAGGGGCTATTCTTCAGCGTGTACACGCTGGCGTCACTGGCGGTACGGCTCATCTTCAGCCGGTCGTCGGACCGGCACGGGCGGGTGCCGGTACTGCTCGTCTCTACCTCGGTACTGGTTATGGCTATGGCAACCCTGATGTTTACGCATTCGACGCTCTTGTTCTGGACGGCAGCGGTGTTGTTTGGTATGTCGTGGGGGATGAATTCGCCGACAATTACCGCCTGGACGGCCGATCTGAGCGATGAAGCGACCCGTGGCCGGGCGATGGCGACCATGTACATCGCGCTGGAAGCGGGAATCGGCATTGGAGCTGTGGTGTCGGGCTGGTTACTCAACCGCTTCGGTGTGGCGCAGGGCATGTACGTGTCGTTCGGTGTGGCTGCCGGGCTGGCGCTACTGGCGGTTGGCTACCTCGCTACCCGCCAACGATAAAGGTGCTGTCATAAGTTGTGGCGATGCGGTTTCCGTCGGACTTTAGTGCCCCATATCCATACTAGTGATTAGAGCATGAATCGGTTGATTTGCGCTGTTCTCAACTGGCTCGGTTTTTTTGTCGGCCGACCAATCTCAGGACTACTGACCGGGTATGAGCTGCCGCGTGACTTTAGCCTGCGGTTCGACACCGATAGCCCGCTCTGCTTCGGCATTGGTGCCAGCCGGGGCCAAACGATTCGGCTGTTGCAGTCGTGCTACAAGTGCCCGACCAATCCCGTATTTGAATCGGCTTCGGCGACGTTCAGCACTCCGAGTTGAGTTCACTACTGCCGATGAATCTGGATCGGTTGAATAACATTTTTGCGCAGGAAGAAGTCGTATCTGTTGAACAGGGACAGGTCGGTACGCTCAGTTAGGTTTGCCGAACGCATCAGATTGACCAGACTGATTGCCTGAAAATCGATACGCAAGGGGCCGAATCGCCTGTGTTACAAGGGAAAGCGAGTTATTCCGGCGGAAGCAGACCGAAGCAATTTGGCTGGAGTTTAACTTTGCCGACCAGTACGTCGGCCAGTCAGACCCGCTGGATGTGATGCGTTTCCTACGCGACAACCAGCGTACCACGTAATACGACAACACGTCCTGAGCCGACTTTATACGCATGAATCATACAACCGACACGATCGAACCAACCATCCGCCCACTAGTCGACGCGCTGAACGCAACCGGACTGGTACAAACCTTCTCAAGCTGTGAAGGCCACTTTGGGCCCGACGAGCAAACGATGGTCGACCGGAATCTGGCGTATGTGCAGTTTGTTCCGGCTGAAGACGTATCGGCTGCGCTGGTTGAGCATTTGTTGATGTCGGTACTGACGCGCTTCAAGAAAGCGCATGGGCTCATGCCGGTCGTGGTGGGGGGCTACAAACGCTTTACGCCCGTCGATGGCGATCAGATCGATGAAACGTTCGTGCTGGATTTGCGGCCCTTCAATCGCTTCGACCCCGCCGACCGCAAGCGAAGCGACACCGACCGCGCCATCGAACAGGTGACCGGTTTAGTCCGGCAACTGCTGTTTTGAGGGGCCGGGACGGTCGGCCGTTGCCGTGATGTTATCTTCCTCCGGTAGTTCCTGAATCTGGTAGGCAACGGCATCGTTAGCCGGTTCGGCATCAAGGTGAAGCCAGTTGGCGTATTCACGGGTAAAACTGGCACCGTAATACAGGATCAGGGCCGAATAGAAGATAAATAGTAGGATCAGGATGATAGCCCCCGACCGGCCGTACAACGCCCCCACCGGACTCTTGATCAGCAGCCGATCCAGAATTTGCTGACCGATGTCGAAGAGCAGCGCCGTTACGAGGGCTCCGCGCCAGACGGCCTGCCAGCGAATCTTGATGTCGGGTAAGTACTTGAAAATAACGCCCAGCCAAAGCGTCGACAGGGCCGTCGATAGTACGTAGCGACCGACTTCAATCAGCCAGTTGGGTGGCCCGAACGTATCGGGCAAACGCACCTGAAAGCGCAGCAGGACTTGCTGAACCAGCAGCGACGCCAGCACGAGCAGACCCGAAAACAGAATAATCCCAAAGGCTATCGCCCGATCCGCTGCCGACGCCCACCAGCGCCGATGAGCCGCGTGTTTCACCCGCCAGAGCTGGTTGAGCGAGTTCTTGACGATAGTAAACAAGGTTGTCGATGCCAGCAGCAACAAGGCGATGCTAAGCGCCGTTAGCCATCCGCTCGACCGGGGCTGTTGCAGCCGCTGTGAAATATCCTGCAACTGACGGGCACTTTGCCAGCCAAACAGATCGGCCATGGTGCGAAACAGCTCCGTACTTACCTGCCGATCCGCGTCGGTCAGGACGTGGCCATAAAGCTGGGTCAGGATGATAACGATTGGCGGCAGCGCGAAAAAACTAAAAAACGCCGTCGCTGCCGCCATCCGAATGGGGTCGTTATCCGCCAGATTGGTAAACGCCCGGCCCGCAAGCTGAGCGAAAGAACGAAGCTGTGTCAAAGCAGAACCGTTTTTTGTAGAGACGCAATCCGTTGCGTCTCAGCACCCGGATGGTATACCGCCAGCCAGACGGTGTTTGCCGCCAAACGGCTATGGCTACCGCGTACTGAGACGCAAAGGATCGCGTCTCTACAGAATGAACTGACTCAGGTCGCGGTTTTTGACGAGTCCGTTCAGCTTTTCGTTGACCAGTTCTTTCGTCACGACTACCTGCGCATTGGCACCGATCACGTCGGGAATGTCGAACATGAAGTCGTTCATTAAGTGACTCAGCACGGTTTGCAGTCGGCGGGCACCGATGTTTTCGACTTCGCTGTTGACCTCAAACGCAATCCGGGCCAGTTCCCGCAAGGCATCGTCGTTGAACGTTAGCGCGACCGATTCTGCCTGTAACATGGCTTCGTATTGCTTGGTCAGCGCGTTTTTCGGCTCCTTCAGAATCTGGTAGAAATCGTCTTCCGACAGACTTTGCAACTCCACCCGGATCGGGAAGCGCCCCTGCAATTCTGGGATCAGGTCGCTGGGTTTGGCAACGTGGAACGCCCCGGCGGCAACGAACAGAATGTGGTCGGTATGAATCATGCCGTACTTGGTGTTGACCGCACTGCCTTCGACAATCGGGAGCAGGTCGCGTTGTACGCCTTCACGGCTCACGTCAGGACCACCCCCGCCGTTACCCGACCGGGCCGACGCCACCTTGTCGATCTCATCGATGAAAATGATACCGGCATCTTCGGCTTTGCGGATGGCTTCTTCCTTCACCTCGTCCATGTCGATCAGCTTGGCGGCTTCTTCCTCCAGCAGAATCGTGCGGGCTTCGGCGATGGTCACTTTCCGCTTCTTGCCTTTCTTCGGCATCATGTTGCCGATCATCTCCTGAATATTCATCATCGACAGGTCATCCATACCACCACCCATGATGCCAATGTTGGGGGCCGCTGACTGCTGTACATCGATGTCGATTTTACGATCGTCCATTTCGCCGGAGCGGATTTTCTCCCGGAACCGCTCACGGGTCCGTTCATTTAGTTCGGCGTCCGATGAAGCGGAGGAGTGCTGTTCGAAGCCAACGGCTGTCGTTGCTGGCGCAGCCGGTTTGACGGGCGGAATCAGAATGTCGAGAATGGCGTCTTCCACATTCTGCTGCGCCCGCACTTTCACTTCTTCTTTTTTCGCCGTCCGCACCATGTTGACCGCCTGTTCGACCAGGTCGCGTACCATGCTTTCCACGTCGCGACCGACATAGCCGACTTCGGTAAATTTCGACGCTTCGACTTTTACGAATGGCGCATCGGCAATCTTGGCCAGCCGACGGGCGATCTCGGTCTTGCCGACGCCCGTTGCGCCGATCATCAGAATGTTGTTGGGCGTGATTTCGCGCTGCATATCGGGCGCGCTGTTCATCCGGCGCCAGCGGTTCCGCAGGGCGATGGCTACGTTCCGCTTGGCGTCGTGCTGCCCGATGATATATTGATCAAGTTCGGCAACGATCTGCCGGGGGGTAAGGTTTTTCAGCAATTCAGTCATTGACTCGTCTGTAAACGATGGCTTGGTATTAGACAGCTAACACCAGAAACCGCAAAATGTGTCCGATCGGGGCGGAATTTGTCGAGAGGCCGGACTGGGCGTGCTGCTACGGGCCGAGGTTGCCGCAAATCTGCTACCTTTGACTAGCCTATACGGTGCCGCCACCGAGGGGCAATCCTACCTATACTCTTTTCTTTACTATGCACATTGCCCGCCTACTGGTGCTGGCGCTTGGCGTAACGATCGCCCGGGCGCAGACACCCGTCCACCTGATTCCGCAGCCGGTTAGCCTGCAACAACAGAAAGGTCTATTTACGCTAACCCGATCGGCCAGTATTCAGTACAATCAGGCCGACGGCAAAACCGCTGCTGACCTGCTGGCCAAGCAGTTGAATGGTCCCACGGGTTTTTCCATCCAGCCTAAAACCGGTACGTCGGGTACGATTCAGCTAACGCTGAATGCTACGCCCGATGCTAAACTTGGCGACGAAGGCTACACCCTGAACGCTACCGACAAGGGGGTTCATATTACGGCCAACAAACCCGCTGGTTTATTCTACGGGGCGCAGACGCTGACCCAACTGTTGCCCAAAGAAATTGGCAGCAAGACAAAAACCAGCGCCAACTGGACGGTGCCCGCCGTACTGATCACCGACTACCCACGCTTCGGCTGGCGGGGAATCATGCTCGACGTAAGCCGCCATTTTTTTCCGAAAGAAGACGTTAAAACGTTTATCGATCAGATCGCGAAGCTGAAATACAACACGTTGCACTGGCACCTGACCGACGACAACGGCTGGCGTATCGAGATCAAGTCACTGCCGAAACTGACAAGTGTCGGTGCCTGGCGCGTCGCCCGGTCGGGGCACTTTGGTGATCGGGAAGATCCGAAACCCGGCGAACCAACGCCCTACGGTGGCTTTTACACGCAGGATGATGTTCGCGAGATTATCCGCTACGCGCAGGACCGTAACGTGACGATTGTCCCCGAAGTCGATATTCCGGGGCATAGCATGGCCGCCCTTGCCGCTTACCCCGAATTGAGCTGCACGAAGCAACCGGTCAGTGTCAACCCCGGCACCAACTTCGCCGACTGGTACGGCAACGGAACCTTCAAAATGAAAGTCGAGAATACGCTCAACCCGTCGGATGAGAAGGTGTACGAGTTTCTGGACAAGGTATTCACGGAAGTCGCGGCCCTGTTTCCCAACCCGTACATCCATGCGGGTGGCGACGAGTGCTACAAAGGCTACTGGGCGCAAGACCCCGGCTGTCAGGCGCTAATGAAAAAGCTCAACATCCGCCACGTCGAAGACCTGCAAGGCTACTTCATGGGCCGGGTCGAAAAAATTCTGGCGAGCAAAGGCAAGAAGTTTCTGGGTTGGGATGAGATTTTGGAAGGCGGCATTTCGCCGACGGCAACGGTGATGAGCTGGCGGGGAGTAAAGGGTGGTATCGAAGCCGCCCACATGGGCCACAACGTGGTGATGACGCCAACCACGTTCGCCTACCTCGACTACAATCAGGGCGATAATGCCGTCGACCCGCCGATCTACGCGACGCTTCGGGCGCAGACGAGCTACAATTACGAGCCCGTTCCCGACGGTATCGATCCTAAATTCATTCTGGGTGGTCAGGGCAATTTATGGACCGAGCAGATTCCGAACCTGCGCTATGCCGAGTACATGATGTACCCGCGCGGCTGGGCCCTGGCTGAAGTGTACTGGTCTCCCAAGGAAGCCAAAAACTGGCCCAACTTCGTTCAGCGCATGGAAACCCATTTCGACCGGGCTGATGTCGCGCAGGTAAACCATGCCAAAGCGGTTTACGACGCAATCGTCAAGACCAGCATGAACGGCGATAAACTGATGCTGAACATGGCGGGTGAAATTCCAAATCTGGATATCTACTACACCACCGACGATACCATGCCCGATCAGTTTTCGACGAAATACACGCAGCCCGTCGAACTGCCCGACGGCCCCATCACCCTGCGCGTGATCACGTACCGGGCCGGCAAACCCATCGGTCACCTGATTACCCTGTCGCGCGATGCGCTGATGAAGCGGGCGGGTCGGTAATCTCCATTCCAGGGTCCTTGTTATGACCCCCCGTCCCCCTGAAGGGGGTGAGGCTATCGCACAGTCTTCACCCCCTTCAGGGCTAATCTTGTAGGGGTTTTAATTCGGATTGAGTCCATAACCTAGTTTGATGAAATAAAAACGCTCCACTGCCTGACTCAACACCCTGAGACCA
>NZ_PVTE01000011.1 GCF_003002825.1 Spirosoma oryzae
AAAAGGGTCAACAGGTTGGTGCTGTTAAGGCGGGTGAACACCTCTTCCATTTCGCACAGAGTCGTTAAGCCCCGTACTGCCGATGGTACTGCTGTTACAAGCGGGAGAGTAGGTAGGTGCCACCTGAAGAAACGAAAGTCGAGCCGGTCAGCGTAAGTTGATCGGCTCGCTGCGTTTACAAGCAGATTGGATTTTCACCAATTGTATCCACATTACTTTCTTGCTGAGTTCCCGAGGAGTATCAGGTAGGTCAAAAGTAGTTTCATAACTACTTGCCGATGATTATTCAGGGTAAATCAATCGCTCTGTTTACAGGTTGTATTAGTGCATAAACAAGCAAAGCCCGTCAATTCGACGGGCTTTGCTTGTTTGACGTTATATCTATTCGTGCTATCAATTTTGCCGTCTACAGAATTGAGTTGTTATGCTAGAACAAACCGGCACCTAGATTACGAAAAGGCCATGGAATGAACGCGAGAATAAGTAAGAGACCCAGGCCATAAAAAATGCCGACTAATCGTTGCTTCGTTACGTTGTCTGTTGCCCGTTTTGAACGAGAGTAACCGATCGTAATCAGAACGATGGCGATCAACATACCCGTGATGTGTTCGACAGAGTAGAATCTATATAGCTTCTCGCTCATTAGGCTAAGATCAACTTTTGGGCTGATGAAATACAGGAGAAGGCCAATGACTAACTGTAGGTGAACGCTAATCAAAGTGAACAAGTACAGTTTACGGTTGCGATCCGTGTACCCACTGCGACCCTGCCATTTCGAAATGGCTACTCCAACTGAAGCAAGTAATAAAAGAAGCGCAAGCCAACGAAGTCCTGAATGCGCGTGGACCAATCCAGTGTACATAAAAAAAGGTTTTTTCGTGTAAAGAAACAACAAAACAGCCAACTTCAGCCGTTCGGCGCTGGTTAGAAGAGTATGATTATTTATAACACGACCTATACGCTGGATACTGCCATTCAGCACGAGTGGCTATACTGGGTGCGTACTGACTACGTACCTGCCATACTGGAAACTGGGTTAGTTACCGCAAGCAGAGTATTACGGTTGATTAGTGACGTAGGTCAACAGGGGGTGGTATGTACGGTACAACTGGAATTTAGCGATCTGAGTACATACGAGACATTCAACGCCAACTTTGCCGACCTGTTTTATAGGCGAATGACCTTCCGGTTTAATACTAAACTTGCCTCTTTTTCGACGGTACTAGAAGAAGTATGAGGTACCTGCCGTCGAGTAAATAGCTGTCTAATAACTTGACTAAAAACTGCTAGACACGGACTTTCGCATGACATCCGTACCTAGCATCTTATGAACATTAGTAAGTTATCAGTTCTTGGTAAACTTCTTTTTACCGGCCATATACTCTTCGCTTTAATCTTGCCCACATACGCGCAAATCAACGTTTCATTCCCGACCCAATCCATCGTATTTCAACGAAACAACCAAAATCAAACCCAATTCTCAGTAGCTGGAACGTGCCAGGCAGGCGTCGATCGTTTGGAAACTAGGCTTGTTCCAATTGCGGGAGGACAGGGAAATGATTGGACGAATCTGACCAGTCAGGTTTCGCAAGGCTATTTTTCGGGTAAGGTAACTGCGTCGGGTGGATGGTACCGTCTGGAGTTGCGCGCCTGGCAGGGAAATGCGGTTGTCGCAACCACTCAGGTCGAACCGGTTGGGGTAGGTGAGGTATTCGCCATCGCTGGTCAATCGAATGGGCAGGGTATCGAGAACCGGGATGCCGTTGGTGCCAGTGATCAACGGGTTGTCTGCATTCCTCACCTTAATAAGACGGATACGATCCGGATGCCGCTGCCGATGTATAGTCAGCGCGTAACGGCGACCGGGGTGATCGGACCGCGTGGTCTGACGGGTTGGTGCTGGAGCCGAATGGGCGATCGGTTGGCTGCCCGGCTGAACGTACCCGTTGCCTTCATGAATTCTGCCTGGTCGGGAACGGCAGTGCGGAACTGGCGGGAAAGCATTACCGTCGATAGTACAGCGACCTCATACAACGAGTATTTCCGACCAGGTATGCCGTACGGTAACCTGAAGCGAATCGTACAGGACTATATGCCACTTACTGGTCTACGGGCTGTGCTTTGGCACCAGGGCGAAGCTGAGTTTTACGATACCGATCCATCAGCTGCCAATTACTTCAACGATCTACAGACCGTAATCCGCCAGAGTCGGCAGGATGCCGGCTACAATATGGCGTGGGTGGTGGCCAGAGCCTCCATGGATAATAATTTGTACGCTAACTATGGGTTGACGCACTACGAGCCCGTTGTGTCGGCACAAAATAGGGTAGTGCAGCAGGTACCTAACGTTTTCTACGGACCAGATACGGATATAATTCAGATGCCGCGCACAGACGGCGTTCATTTTTCAGGAAATGGACTCATTCAGCTTGGAGACGCCTGGAATGACTTTTTAAGCGACGACTTTTTTCGAAATGCTACACCATACCCACCGCAGACGGCCGATGTCGCTGATCTGACTATGTCGTTGATCGTCGACCGACCCGCTCTGGAAACAAATCAGCCGGTCACTGTGACGATCAATGTTACGAACGAAAGCCCCCAGACGGCCATGAACGTACGTGTACGGTGCGGACTACCAGCCGGACTAACGTTCCTGTCTGGTAGCGGTCTTTCACATCAGCGCGGGGTGGTATTTGGTGTGATACCGACACTAGCTCCTTCGTCGGCTGGTCAGCTGACGTTCATGGTACAGCCGACGCAGACCGGAACGTATATACTGGTAGGTGAGATTGTCAAAGCCAGTCAGCTTGATACGGATTCCAGACCAAACACGAGTACGGGTGACGGGCAGGACGATATGGCAACGGTTCAGTTTCGCTATGGTAGTGGCCCCGTTTTCGGCGTACCTGTTTCCGTAAATGCTGATCCGCTTCCGGCCGTCGCCAGTAACCAACCAGCACCGGACCCTAATCGCGCGGACCTTAGTCTTGCTATGATGGTCGATAAAGTGGCTCTGCCGGTGGGTACACCGATTTCAGTGAGTTTGATTGTCAACAACGCAGGTGGGTTGCCAGTGGATCGGACAACGGTTGGGTGTCAATTACCCGACGGACTTACGTTCCTGGACAGCCAAACGATGCAACTGGCTGGTAACGTCGTACGGGGAACCACCGGTACCGTTGCGGCCGGTAGTTTCAGTATACTCACTTTCCGGGCGGTGCCAACAAAAGTTGCTACGCTGACGATGCCGGCACAGATTGAATCGTCGTGGGGCGTTGCCGACCCGGATTCGACACCCAACAACGGCTTTGAGAACGGCGAGGATGATTGCGCCAAGTTACAGGTGCGGGCGAACTAGATGGTCTTGAATTGGACCGGTTTTGTTATTGTCCGGGGGCGGAAAAGTACAAAAGGAAAGTAAGATAACGAGGTATTGGCCTGCTTGCTCACGGTAGATTGCAAAAATATGTCAGTCTACCAAACAAAATGATTACTTAAGTACTTTCTATAGAGGAAGAGCCTGACGGTGGCGCTTGAGAATAGGCCACCGGTTTGTTTCGAACTCATGCCTGATTACTATGAATACCTCCGCCAACAACCCGGCTGTCTGGAACCACAATCCTAAAAACGTAGCGTTTATCGGTGACTATCTACCTCGTCAGTGTGGTATTGCCACATTTACGTCTGATTTGTACGCTTCTTACGATTCCTTTATCCGAGACTCGAACGCTATTGTCGTTTCGGTAAACGACACGAAGGAAGGGTACGACTACCCGTCAGAGGTTCGCTACGATTTTTACCAGCACGATCAGGACGCGTACCGGAAAGCCGCTGAGTTTTTAAATTCAAAGGATACGGATGTCGTTTGTCTTCAACATGAGTATGGCATTTATGGTGGCCCGGCAGGGAGTTATATTCTGACTCTGTTGCGTAACCTGACCATGCCGGTCGTTACGACGTTCCACACAATTCTCAAGTCGCCCAATGAGGAGCAGTTGCTGGTACTGAAAAGTATTGCTGATCTGTCATCCCGCGTGATCTGCATGTCGGAGAAAGGACGCGACTTTCTGATTAACATATACGAGGTGCCGGCGGAAAAAATCGATTTGATTCCTCACGGCATCCCTGACATGTCTTTCGTAGATCCACATTTCTACAAGGATAAGTTTGGCATGGAAGGCAAGCAGACCTTGCTGACGTTTGGGCTGCTGTCGCCGAATAAAGGTATTGAAAACGTTATTCGGGCTCTGCCTAAAATCGTTGAGAAATGCCCTAATGCCGTGTACATGGTACTTGGCGCGACGCACCCGCATCTGATCCGGCATGAAGGCGAAGCATACCGCGACAGTCTGAAAAAGTTGGCGGCTGACTGCGGTGTGCGTGATAACGTCCGGTTCTACAATCAGTTCGTTGAGTTGGAGGACCTGATGGAATACTTAGGTGCGGCTGACATCTATATTACCCCTTACCTAAATCCGGCACAAATCACCTCGGGTACGCTTTCCTATGCATTTGGTTGCGGTAAAGCCGTTGTGTCGACGCCGTACTGGCATGCCGAGGAGTTGCTGGCTGATGGGCGTGGTGTGCTGGTACCGTTTGGTGATGAGCAGGCGATTGCCGATGAGGTTGTCAACCTGCTGGTCGATGAACCCGCGCGTCATGCTATGCGTAAGAAAGCCTACATGATGGGCCGCAGCATGATCTGGGAGCAGACGATTCAGGAGTATGCTAGCTCATTTGCCAAAGCACGTCGGGAACGCATGGGTAAAATTAATAGTCAAACGCCGTACACGATGGGTGGCAATGGAAGTGCCGCCTTCAAGCTACCGGTGCTTCGGCTGGATCATTTGTATCGACTAACGGACTCGACGGGTATTGTGCAGCATGCTCGGCACCATTTGCCGTTCTATGAAGAGGGGTACTGCACCGACGATAATGCGCGCGCACTGATCCTGACAATCATGCTGAAGGAAGACGGCATTGTCGAACGGAAGTTGGCACAGGCGTCGGATAACTACTGCGCTTTTATCAACCACGCTTATTCGGAAGAACACCGCCGGTTCCGCAACTTTATGAGCTACAACCGGCAGTGGCTTGAGGAAGTAGGCTCCGATGACAGCACAGGCCGGACGATCTGGGCGCTGGGCGTATGTATCGGGCGGGCCACTGATCTCAACTCGATAACCTGGGCGATGGGCTTGTTTGAGAGCGTACTGCCAAGTATCAGTCAGATGTCGTCGCCGAGAGCTTGGGCTTTTTCATTGCTCGGCATTTATGAATACCAGAAGAAATTCAACGACGACCGACTGGCGAAAAATTTGCAACGGCAGTTGTTGGATAAACTGATGTTCCGCTATACCGAAACGGCAACTGAAGACTGGCCTTGGTTCGAAAATAGCCTGACGTATGATAACGCCGTGCTGGCTCACGCGCTAATCAAATCGGGCGACGAACATTTGTCGGCAATTGGCTTGAGATCGCTGAAATGGCTGATCGATGTTCAAACCGCCGAACGGGGGCACTTCCAGCCGATTGGCTCAAATGGCTTCTACGAGAAAGGTAAGTCGCGTGCTTACTTCGATCAGCAGCCGCTGGAAGCGCAGTCAGCGGTATCCGCCTGCTTGAGTGCCGCGCAGGCGACAGGCGACGAGGAGTGGCACCGCACCGCTATCCGCATCTTCAAATGGTTCACCGGGTTGAACGATCTGGGCTTGCCCTTGTACGATCAGCAAACGGGCGGTTGCCGCGATGGCTTGCACATCGACCGGGTTAATAAGAATCAGGGTGCTGAGTCGACATTGTCGTATTTACTGGCCCTGGCCGACCTGTACGCAGCCCAGAAACAGCGAGCCGCTACAAAGCCTGTCAGCGTAAGTCTACCTGCGTTGTACAACGCATAGCGGGCTGAATCAATTTTTGTCAAATCAGAGGACGCCAAAGCGAGTGGCACAGAATTAGCACCTGTGTACCTTGTTTCAGGCGTCTTCTTCGTTCTACCTACTGTTTACTTTACAAAGACCTGCCAGTTTACCAATGAGCGTTAAAGCCACTCGTACCGGAATCGTGCTGAGTCCTGACCCTACTCGCGTCTTGTTCCGACCTTTCGACTTGGGAAGTACAACCCGAACGTTAAAGATCATTGCGCGGGTCAATGCAATGAGCGATCAGGAAGTCGACCAGAAACTCAATGAAGTGATTCGCGAATTCGGCGGTCGTCACCACAAGCTGGAGCGTTTTTTAACGCAACGGTTCGGGCAGATCAAAGCCCACCTGCTTACCGATGAGCCGCTGTCGACCGAGCGTCAGCTATTACTGGGCGCTTACTTTACGATGGAATATTCGCTGGAGTCGGCGGCTCTGTTCAATCCGTCGATGATCTGGCACCCCGATCAGACGAATGTGCCGCCGGGCTTCAAGCGGTTTATTCTCAGTTTGCGGGCAACCGGTGAAGGCCACGTTTCGTCGATTTCGTTTCGCATGGGTTATATCGATGCCGAGGGCAAGATCGTCCTACGCAAGCCGTCGCGCTACGTTACGTCGCCGGAAACGGTACCGAACCATCGGTTCAACCGCATGCAGTTTGAACGGAAGCTGTACGAATTACGACTTGAAAACAGCATTCAGGAGAAAATGATGATTGGCCTGGGGGATGAATTCAGCCTGGCCGAACTGGAAGCCCAGATCAAGCGCGTGTCGTCGCAATACCGGTACAATGCCGAATACGAAACCATTGCAAGTGGCTTGATCGGGCTGGCCAAGTCGAACTACGAGATTCACTTCGACGAAGATCAGAGCCTGGACGAACGGTGTATTTTTCCCTCGTCACCCAACGAAACAAACGGTATTGAAGATGCCCGTTTCGTACAGTTTACGGATGATGACGGTGAGGTAACGTACTATGCGACGTACACGGCCTATAACGGTCGGGTTACGTTTCCGCAGTTATTGGAGACGAAAGACTTCACCCATTTCAGCGTCAGTACGCTCAACGGGGCCGAAGTGTCGAACAAGGGGATGGCGCTGTTTCCGCGTAAGATCAACGGCAAATACGCCATGATCTCACGACAGGATGGCGAAAACATTTACCTGATGTATTCCGACGATCTGTATTTCTGGCAGACGAAAGAACTGATTCTGAAACCAACGTATCACTGGGAGTACGTACAGCTCGGCAACTGTGGTTCACCGATCGAAACGGAAGAAGGCTGGCTGGTGCTGAGCCACGGCGTCGGCCCGATGCGGAAGTATGCCATTGGTGCATTCCTGCTCGACCTGAACGATCCAAGCAAAGTCATTGGTCGGACAAAGGAGCCGATTCTGAGCCCCGACGAGAACGAACGCGAAGGTTATGTGCCGAACGTGGTGTACAGCTGCGGTGGGCTCATCAACGAGGGTGAACTGATTATTCCCTACGCGATGGCCGACTACGCCAGCAGCTTCGCCACCGTCAATGTAGATGAATTACTGGTTGAACTGACGGGTAAGAAGAAATCCGAACTGGTTGCTGAACAGTAATGAGAATGCCTAAAACAGAAGAGGCCGGAGCAATGTTGCTCCGGCCTCTTCTGTTTTGTACCCGACTACTACTCGCGCGTCAGTGTTTCCGAGATAACCCGGTCTCCGCCTGATCCTGCATACTTGTAATTAAGTGTGTAGGTGTGCGTCGATGGGTCGTACGTGTTCGTGCCAAACTGTACGGTAGCTGTGCTGGCGCTACCTTTTGGCGTCAACGTCACCGTATTGTCGGAATTAACCCGTAGCTGCATCAACCAGCCACTGCCACCGAGGTCGGCGAATTCTGTCTGGACGGTCGTCAGGTTGATGGTCGAAAGCGTTTTCTCTCTATTGATCGATCGTGCACCATTGACCGGGTGCGTAAAGGTACCTTTGGCCAGGTACGTACCATCGTACTGGTTCCGGATCTTCGGGAAAATAATCTTCGATCCATAGTTGCTGCTCACGGCTACGTTATTGGTCGCACTCGTAATCTTCAGTGGCAGCGCATAGGCCGCATCATTGTAAGCGCCTGGATCGGGAACCTTGTCGCTGCCCGAATACAGGGCTACCGTTACCGGGGCCAGTCGGCTACCTGCCTTCACCGTAGGGGTGAGCGAAGAAATCTGATACAGCGATGAAGGCAGCAGCTGATAACTCGTACCATTGGCGGAATTATAGGCGTCCAGCGTCGCCTGATCGACGGCCATCGTTATCGTTACATCCTGCGTGGGCGGAGTAGGCGAGGCAACGTTGACATCGAAGGTATATGATGTTGGCGTGGTGCTGATCGACAGGCCCTGATTGTCTTCGATACCGTAGAAGGCCGACGACGGAATCTCGGCAACGGCTCCGACGTTTTTAAAATCGGTGTAGTGCTCGTCGTCGTTCAAACAGCCTGTCAGACTGGTGGCCAGTCCGGCTAGCAGAACGCTATAGAGAAATGATTTCATAATTGTCAGTAGGATATAACCAGTGAAACAGACGCTTCAGTCCGTTTCACTGGCTGTGATTACTTATTTTACCCAGAAAATTTTCGACGTAAACTGGTTGATATTCCCCTGCGCGGCTACTACGGTACTGTTGTAGTTGTATTCGCTTTGTGGGTAGAACAACCGAATGGGGATCTGCTTCACCGACGTACTGGGGTCCTGCGAGATGGGGACGGCCGGTAAGCCCAGGCGACGGTAATCAGACCAAGCTTCGTACGGAGACCAGCCATTGAGCGATGCCCATTTCTGCGTAATAATGGCTTGAATCTTATTCGACGAAGCATCCCAGCCTACGTTATTCAGCGCCTGCGCGTAATACGTCGATGCGTCGGCTGCCGTCAGTCCCAGGTTGAGGAACGATTCCGTAATGGCCTGCTGATACAGCGTTTGGGCGGTTCCCGAAATCCAGCCCCGCTGAGCCGCTTCAGCCTGTAGGAAGAACGCTTCGTGGGAGGTCAGGATGTACGAAGACTGACTGGCGCTTTGTAACAAGCCTGGCCCAATACCCGACACCAGACTGTTAGCCTGCGGATTAATCGTGCCGAAATACGTAGCGTTATAGGTCGATGACGAACCCGCTACTGGTGCGTAGAAGCGGCTCAGGCGCGGATCGTTTTCTGCCTTGTAAAAATCAACAGCATATTTGTTCGCCCGGTTGATATTGTAGTTTTCAACTGGTTGTCCATTAACACCGTTACCGTACGACCCGTAGAATGGACTTTGCTGACCGCTTGAATTGGCATAGCCCGGATTAACGGCTGCATTCTCTCCACTCTGGGTGAAACCATAGCCCGACGCCTTGATTGTAGCCAGTTGCGTCTGAATGAACGACTGCCGGTCTGACTTCTCTGACTGCCGAAGCAACATGCGAAGTTTCAGCGTGTTGGCAAACCGACGCCATTTGTTGATGTTTCCCTGGAACATGATGTCGTTCGAGCCGGGATTTACTACGGTTCCGCCTTGTGCCGCTACTTTGTCCGCATCGTTGAATAGCGAAAGGGCAGCGTCGATCTGCTTGAACAGGTCTTCGTATACAGCCGTCGCGTCATCGTAAGAAGGCTGTGCGTTCGAAATACCTTTCAGCGCGTTGGTATACGGTATGTTACCATACGTATCGACCAGAATCTGAAAGTGCAGCGCTTTCATAATTTTCGCCATGGCCTGAATCTGTGGCTGGCTAAGCGAAGCGGCCTGCGTGTCGATGTAATCGTAGTTCTTCAGGATGATGTAAGCACTGTCCCAGATACCCGTGTTATAGCCCGTCGTAAACTGGTAGTTCTTATCGGAGGTAGCAATCGAGTAGTTACCGCTCCAGTTCCAGTAGCCCATCCACAGGTTTAGGAACGTGAAGTTGGTCGAGAAGTAAGCGCCCGAAGAGGATAGTGCCGCCGGCAATACCAGCACCGGCGTAGCGGCCGTTACCTGGTTCGGGTTGTTATTTATATCGAGGTATCCTTTCTGGCAACCCGACAGAACCGTCATCGTTGCCACAAGTACCCCTATAGTGATACGTTTGAAATTCATTGTTGTGCTTGATAAAAGTCTGACTTAGAAACCAACGGCGAGCCGGAAACCGTACTGACGGGTAGGGGGCGTTTGGTACTCATCAGTTGTACCTTGTGCGTTACTGTTGTCGAGTGAGAATTCGGGGTCGGTAAAGACGTTTGTCTTCGGCCGTAGCATCAGCAGGTTGCGACCGGTTACACCGATGCTGACCGAACGGATAAACTTCACACCGCTGAGCAGGTTGGCTGGCAGGGTGTAGTTCAGGGCTAGTTCGCGTAGTTTCCAGAAGTCTGCGCTGGTTACGTAACTCGATACCGCGTTGTGATAGCCCGAGTTCGTCCAGAATTCCAGATTACCATCACGGGTTGAAACGCCCGTATTCTGCGCGTACGAGGTCGAACCGTCGCTATTCGTCACAGCAACGACCGAGTTTGGATAGATGAAGTTCTGCCGACCATTATAGGTCGAGCGAATCCCGGCACCGGTAAATTCCAGTGCATTGCCGAGGGCGTTATAGATCACGTTACCTCCCCGGTATTCAACCAGTGCGTTCAACGTGAAGTCGCCGAAGGTGAACGTGTTGTTCAAACCAAAGCGGTACTTCGGCTGCGTGTTGCCGAGGTAACGAATGGTGGGGTCCAGGATGGGGTAGCCTGTAGCCGGGTTGACAACGGGTTGACCAACGTGCGCACTGCTTGCTTCGTAATAAGCCGCATTCGGATCGGTGTTCTGCACCCGCGCAATGTCGGTACCGAATAGCGACGGATAGGTGTAGCCAACAGCGGCATAAACGCTGGTACCGACACCATTAGACAGGGGAAGGTTGATCCGATCCAGCCCAGGATATACCGACGTAACCGTGTTGTTCAGATAGGTGAAGTTGGTATTGATATTCCAGGCAAATGCACCGCTTCTGACAATTGGCTTGATTGTTCTCAGTTCGATTTCGAGACCATTGTTTTTCATCGTACCCGTGTTGATCAGGGCGCTGGAATATCCTGTTGCCCGCGATACCTGAATCGGTACGGTCTGATTGGTCGTTTCGGTCGTGTAGTAAACGACTTCGGCATTCACCCGATCGAACAGACCAAACTCGACGCCTACCTCCCGGTTCGTGGTGAACTCTGGTTTTAAATTAGGATCATTCTGCTGCGTACTCTGCAGGAAACCGGGCTGACTACCAAACGGGAAACCGCCACCCGGATTGAATACGTTCTGTAACTGGTAAGGACCTACGCTGATGTTACCTGCCTTGGCGATACCACCCCGCAGTTTCAGATACGAAATGACCTTGCTGTCCTTGAGTGCCGGCAAAGCGTCGGTCAGTACAATCGATGCGTTAACGCCGGGGTAGAAATACTGCCGATTACCGGCGGCTAGCAATGACGTATTATCATAACGTCCTGTTGTGTTGATGAAAGCCCAGTTGCGGAAGCCCAGCGTAAAGTCGTAGAAGTAGCCCAGCAGGCGGCTCTGCGACGAATATTCACTGGCAACTGCGTTGCCCAACCGGTTGGCAATGTTATACGTGCCCGGCACAACCAGCGACGAAGCAGACGTGTTGATGATACGCCGGTTGTCGACACGGGACTGCTGACCCAGAATCAGTTTAGGGGTAAAATCACCGAACGTCGGTGCCATGGTAATCAGCAGATCACCCGTAATTCGGGTTTTGGTATCACTATAGTCACTGACATTGCCATTCACCTGTTTGAGAGATGATGCAATATTACCAGCCCCCCATGGATCGCTCAGAGCATACGAACTAAACGATACGGCTGCCAAGTGCGACTTAAACTGCTCGTTGGTTATCTGGCCGCTAACCCGGTATAACACGTTCAGCCATTTGGTAAACTGATAGGAGACGTCAGCGTAACCCTGCGCCGAGTACCGGTTGGTAATAGCCCGCGAGTTGTCGCCGGATACCTGCCACCAGGGGTTCGGGTAGTAGGCGTTGTAGAAGCCGTTCACATCACCATAGGGCGAGGTAAGATCGGTGATACGCGGATCATTGAGCGGTGCGTGCGCGGGCTGATTGAGTATGTTCCAGTATACGGGGCGAGCCTGATAATAGCCACCGTTCTCTTTGTTCGTATTCTCATACGTGAACTGCATCTTGGCGTTCGACGAAAACTTGTCGATGGTCCGTCCACCATTCAGCGTAACGTTGGTTCGGTTGTACTTATCGTTCGGAACAATACCTTTCTGATCGACACGCTGTATACTCAATCCGAAATAGTTCTGCCCGTCGCCAATGCGGTAGGCCAGGTCATGCTGCTGCGTAACCCCCGTGCGGAAGAACGCCCGGCGCGGATCGACACCCGTTGACGAATAGGGTACTTTCAATGTGTCAAGCCGGATCGAACCGTCTGGGTTGGTGATCTGTACGCCAAAGCCAATAGGCTTGAGCGAACCGTCGTAGGCAGGGCCAAACTGCTGGTTCTCGAACGGAACATACAGACGCTGTCCATTTGCGTCGAGGTAAGGTGAACCCTCACCACCGTTGGAGCCGTAGATGCGCTGTAGGTCGGGCATGTACGAAACGCGCTCAAACTGCGTGTTATTGGTATACGAAATCTGTGGCTTGTTATTGGTCGTTCCTTTCTTGGTTGTCACGACCAGTACGCCGTTTGAGGCATCCGAGCCGTACAGGGCCGCTGCACTGGGGCCTTTCAGGACGGAGGTGCTTTCGATATCGTTGGGGTTGATCGAGGAGAGGTAGCTGATGTCGGTGATTGCGCCGTCGACAACGAGCAGTGCCTGGTTGTTACCCAGGAACGAGCGGTTGCCCCGGAGCGTCAGGCGGGGGCTGGCCCCAACGCCGTTGTTGGTCAGGTTTACCTGTAAACCCGCCACCTTACCGGTCAGCCCGTTAGCGATGTTGACGGGCGCTGCCTGCGTAATCAGTGCGTTGTTGACTTTCGTAACCGACGTACCAATTTCCCGTTCGTTACGCTTGATGCCAAAACCGGTCACGACAATTTCGTTCAGGGTTGACGCGTCGGCGGCTAACACAACATTGACCGCACTGCGATTCCCCACCGTCACGTCCTGCGGCTTAAAGCCAACAAATGAGAAGGTGAGCGTTGCCGTTGAACCTGCTGCGATACGGTAAGTGCCGTTAGCGTCGGTTGTGGTACCGCGTGATGTTCCTTTTACTACGACACTTACACCGGGTAAGGCCGAGCCGTCGTCTGATGAAGTCACTCGACCCGTCACGGTAGCGTCCTGTGCCAACAAGGGCAGGCAGAACAGCAGCGACAAGAGCCAGCTTCCAAATAAAACTTTTTTCATAAAAGTTAGCTGAAAAAATAAAGAGTATGACGATGAAGAAAACTCGTTAAAGCGCTTTAATATTTTGTAAATACACATTAAAAGCGGATTAAAGAAAATTTCATCTAACGCAAACTACGAAAAAGCAGAATAATAATTGGGTAGAAACTTTTCGGATAAGGCTTATTTTAATTGCACTTTTAGGTGTTATTTGCTTAGTTTACTGGGATAAATACTTAAAACACATAGCGTTAAATCAGTTGAACCTGCTGCGATACGATAGTGATGGGTTACAATATTTTGCTTAGTCCTTGTTAGGCAAAAGAATGATTCGAATGACGTATGCTTTATGCGTAGTCGGTTGCTTGTACTATGGAAATAAGGTCGACCTGAAAAAAAAGATGATTGTATACTGACCATTGCCCGCCTGCCCATCGATTGGTTACTGAGAGGCCGTGCCAGGTACCGGTGTACTACCGGCCTGTATGTCGATACGGTTCACAAATTCTTAACGGGTATGAACCCCGCCGAACTGCTATCTTCGACTGAATAGCCTAGGTCGAATGTATGCGTTGCCGGGAGTTTTTCTATCTACAGTGGAGTTGTACGATTAGGCTCGTCTGCCTGATTGGTGTGTTCGTTAGTGTGTACGCACTGCCGGTAAATGCGCAGTCACGAGATAAAGAATTGAATGCGGAATATCCTGATAAACAGTATGTAAACCTACTGAAACAGGCCAGCCAATCCAGCCTGCGTGGGGATCGCCTAGCGCAGGCCGATCAACAGCAGCGGATCGGTTTATTGCTGTATCATGAGGGTAACTATGCGGCTGGTATCCGCTACCTGCTACTGGCGCAAAGCCTGTTGCGTCAGGCAAAGCAAACCGACCGACTGGCGGCTAATCTGAATGAACTGGGAACGGTTTATTACTACAATCGGCAGGCGGGGCTGGCCCGGCGTCAGTTTAATGAGGCTTTGACGATCTACCGGCGGACGGGGAGTCGGCAGGGCCTGGCGCAGACGTATGGGAACATCGGCCATCTCTACGAGAAGGAAGGTGATTTGCCCACAGCGCTGCATTACCAGCGGCTTGCACTAACACAGTATCGGGGTATCAATCAACCGGCTGGTTTGGCTGCGATCTATGAGAACCTGGGTAGTATCTACGAAGATCAGAATCGCTATGACTCCGCCCGTGCGTATTACAGGGCGGCTTTGGCTGTCGTTCCGAAAGCAGACTGGAACAGCCAGATCGGGCTGATCAACAACCTTGGGGATATTCATCGAAAAACAGGGCATTACCAGCAGGCGCTGGCGTATTACCGGCAGTGCGCCCGGCAGTCGCGACACGTAGCCGACAAGTACCAGCTCAACGGTGCCTATCGCGATCTGGGTAAGACATTCCAGTTGTTGCAGCAGCACGATAGCGCCTACCACTACTTCGAAGCCAGCCACGATCTGACGGATACGATCTACGCGGCCGAGACGAACCGACAGATTGCGCTGATGCAGACCTTGTACGATGTCGAGCGGAAGAACAATCAGATTACGGAATTAAACGCCCGTCAACAACTGAACACGTTGATTACCGGCGGAACCGTCGCCGGTCTGCTGCTGGTTGGCGGACTGGCGGTAGTTATTATCAGCCGGCAGCGGCTGAAAATCCGGGCCGAAGCGGCCCGCTCGCAGCAGGCAGCGCAGATTTATCAGACTCAACGGGAACTGATGCAGGCCGAACTGACAAACAAGCAGCTGTCAGAAGAAAATCTGCGCTACCAATTACAGCTAAACGGGCAACAATTAACCTCGCATACGCTACACCTCATCCAGAAGAATCAGGTACTCGACGAGTTGCGCGCAGACCTGACAACCCTGTTGAACGACGACAAACGCGATCAGCGTCGTCAATTGAAACAGGTCGTTCAGAAGATTGGGCAGAGCTTCAGCCACGACAAAAACTGGGACGATTTTCGCGCGACTTTTGATCAGGTACACCCGCAATTTCTGGCGGATCTGACCAGCCAATACCCAACCCTTACCTCGGCTGAACGTCGGCTGGCGGCTTTGCTGCGCATGAACATGACATCGGGCGATACGGCGACACTGCTCGGTATCTCGGCCGACAGCCTGCGCGTGTCGCGCTACCGCCTGCGCAAGAAGCTGGGCCTTGCCGAGGGCGAGTCGCTAACGGCGTTTATGCAACGTCTGTGACGACGGGACTGATAAGCGAGCATCCTTAACATAATGATAATTGGCAGATTGTAACAAAAATAGGTGCTGACTGTCAGCTGGTTACTAGTCCGTTGTTCACGCTGTTGCCCTTTTGTTTACGCCCCACCCGACGGTTCGTAACGGGTTGGATTTGACCAGACCCACCGGAACCGCCAACCTTTGTACCGGCAGACGATAGCCAATCACCGGGCGTCTGTCGAACCGAATGCAGAAGAATTACTGGCTTGTTATCCTCTTTCTTTTCTCCGCGCAGATCGCGTTGTCGGCGACCCTCCGGGGGCGGGTCACCGATGCGGTGACGGGCGACAATATTATCGGCGCTACCGTGCGGCTGGAAGCTGCGAAGCTATACGCCGTAACGGGTCTCGACGGAACATACGTCATCCGGAACGTGCCGAAAGGCGCGCATACCCTTCAGATCAGCTACGTCAGTTATCAGACGGCTGCGCAGCAAGTCACCGTAGCGCAGGCCGAGCATGTGGTCGATTTCGCGTTGCAGGCCGATGAGAAAGTACTGGGTGAAGTCGTTGTGTCGGGTAAGCGGGACGGGGGGAGCGATCATACCGCCCGTGATCTCGAACGCAATGCGCATCAGATCACGAATATCGTGTCGGGACGGACCATCGAACTCTCACCCGATTTGACGGTCGCCAATGTCGTGCAGCGGGTATCAGGTATCAGTATCGAGCGCAACTCCAACGGCGACGGGCAGTATGCGATTCTGCGCGGGATGGACAAACGCTACAACTACACGCTTGTCAACGGAGTGAAAATCCCCAGTCCTGACAATCGCTATCGCTATGTGCCGCTCGACATTTTTCCGTCGGAATTACTCGACCGGCTGGAGGTGTACAAAGCGTTGATTCCCAGTCAGGAGGGGGATGCCGTAGGCGGGGCTATCAACATGGTAATGCGCGACGCACCTGATCGGCTGACCGTATTAGCCAACATTGCAACCGGTTATAGCGAGCTGTTCGCCAGCCGTCCGTTCGTGCGGTTCGATAACAGGCACGTCAATCCACAGTCGCCTTACGAGCAGTCTGGCAGCACCTATCCGGCCAAATCGGCGGACTTTAACAAATCGTCATCCACTTATACATCGGCGGCTCCGCCACCGAATCTGCTGGGAAGTTTCGCCATCGGGAATCGCTTCCTGAACCGGCAATTGGGCGTGATGCTGGCGGGGAGTCTGCAAAATACGTTTCGGGGCAGTAACAGCCTGTTTTTCACGGGTGACGTGGTCGATACGCTACGGGGCGTTACGCTCGACAAACAGAGCGAACGGCAGTATTCCGAGCAACAGACCCGATACGGCGTTCACGCAAAGATCGATTATCGCTTCGGTTCGGCCGGGAGCCTGAGTCGGCATAAGCTCCAGTGGTTCAACGCGTTCATCGGCCTGAACAACGCGCAGATTCGCGACACGAAAACGACGCAACTGGGCATTGGCGGTTATGACCCGGTGCTGGGCAACGCAACGCTGGGGTACGAGACCCGCTCGCGGCTGACAAAGCAACGCATCTACAACAGTACATTGCAGGGAACCCATCAGCTGACGGATGCGCTGATGCTCAACTGGTCTGCGGTGTATTCCCTGGCGACCAACGCTGTGCCCGATCAGACGTCCGTGCCGCTGCTCGGGATTCGGAAAAACTTCGTAGAAACCCGCACGACAGTGCAGGACGGACAGCGTCGGTGGGAGCATAATACCGATAACGACATGGCTGGCTACCTGAACCTAACGCTGAAAACCAACCTGTTGAATACCGATGTCGAATGGATGGCGGGTGGGCTATACCGCGATAAGCAGCGCACCAATTTTTACAACAACTACACGCTGCGACCCAGTAACCCGTTTGCGCAATACGGGGTCGACTTCACGGACTACAACCAGATTGCCTGGACCATTCAAAACCCGCTGGGCTCCGTTGCGTCGGCCCTGAACTACAACGCGTCGGAGCAAACGGCATCGGGATACCTGCAATTCCGTACCGTTGGGAAGCCACTGGAAGTAATCGGCGGACTGCGCGCAGAACATACCAATCAGGGCTATGCGATGAAATTCCCGATTGGCGAAGACAACCCGACCGGGAGCCAGATCTACACAGACCTGCTGCCAAGCCTGAACGTCCGCTACCGCGCTAATCCGCTGACGAACTGGCGGCTGTCGTATTTCCGCTCCCTGAATCGGCCCGGTTTCTTCGAGATCGTCCCGTACCGTATCGTCAATGAGGAATATCAGGAGCGGGGCAACCCCAACCTGAAACGAGCCCTTGCCGACAACGTGGATCTGCGCTACGAATTTTTCCCCCGTCCGCTGGAGCAGTTCATGGTTGGTCTATTCTACAAGCACATTCAGAACCCAATCGAATACACCTTGCAGAAAGACGCGATTCGCGGGCAGGACCTCTATTACGGACCGGGCAACTTCGGCAACGCAACCAACTTTGGTCTGGAACTCGATGCGATCAAATACGTCCGGCAATGGGGCATCAAAGCTAACTACACCTATACGCATTCGAGTATTACCACGCCGAAGTCGAAGCGCATTCGCAACGAGCAGGGTGATCTGCAAACGATCACGGTCAATCAGACCCGGTCGCTGTACGGTCAGTCGGCGCATATCGCGAATCTGTCGCTGCTCTACCGTGATGCCAATCACGGTTGGGACGGACAACTGGCAGCCAGCTATACCGGTCCGCGCATCAGCACGGTATCGCAATTCGTCGATAACGACCTGTATCAGAAGGGTTTTGTTCAGATGGATGCATCGCTGGAGAAGCGCATCGGACAGACAGGACTTCTGCTCTTTGCCAAAGCAAACAATCTGCTCAATACCCCCGCCGAGATTTTTATCAGGAACGTCAACAAAAACAACAGCGATGCGCCCAGTCAGGATCTACCAGGGCAAACGCTCATCCGGCGCGACGTCTATCAGCGGTCGTATGTGCTGGGTATCCGCTACAAACTGTAATCAGCCAAATAAATGACTAACCAACTGAGTACCATGAAACAACTGCTTATGCTGGCTATTGGCTCGACGCTGCTGCTCACCAGCTGTTCGAAGTCCAGCGACGAATCGACTAATGTATCACCCGTCCCAACGGTTAACAACGCTGTCTCGGGCGACGTGTCGGGTACCTGGACGAAAGGCAACACCTACAATATTACGGGACACATCCAGGTGCCGGCCAGCCAGTCGCTGGTCATTCAGGAGGGCGTAAACATCGTCTTCAGCGACTCAACCGTCAAGCCGGAGTTCATCGTCAGAGGCAATCTGTACGTCGTCGGCACATCGGCGAATCCGGTGAAGTTTACGGTGCCTGATGCCTGGAAAACAAGCACTAACCAGTTTGGGAACCTGTGGGGCGGTATCATTGCGGCACAAACCTGTACCGAATTGCTACTCGATAACGCGATCCTCGAATACGGTGGTGCTGTTACGACGGAAAATTCTCCCTCGGTAAAAGCTGGTCTTTACAAAGCCATGGCTGGTAACCACGTTCCGGCGGTCAACTATGCGAACATCAACGGTAAACTGGTTATCGTCAACAGCCGATTGAACAACCAGAATGAGGACGGTTTTTACATCGAAGGCGGTAAGGTAATCATTGCCAATAACAGAATTTACACCACGGGTGTGTCGGGTGGCGACGCGATCAATATCAAATCGGGTGTGCAGGCTGATGTTGCCAATAACCTTATTTACAGTCCGAATACCAACGCGCTGAAACTGTCGAACAATGGCGATCGTACCCCACAGGCGTATGTCATCGGGTACAACAATACGATCGTGAATGCCGGCTGGCGTCGGCCAACGATTAAAGGTGGGTCGATCTGGGTAGAGATGGCCGTACGGGCCGAACTCTATAACAACCTGCTCGCCAATGATCGCTTCGGTATCAAGCGCGATCCGAAAAATCCGGAAGACAGTCGCTCGAAAGTGAGCAACAACCTGTACTACGGCTATACGCAGGACGGCATTACGGGCTTCACGCCAAGCACGGAAATTCTGGCCGGTACGAGCGATGTGATGAGCAAAACGGTCGGCGATAACGACCCGAAATTCGTGAACTATCCGCTCAATACGGAGTCAAAAAACGCGGCCTTCAATACGGCCTGGGATTTCCGCCTACAGAGTGGATCGCCCGCGATTGGTAAAGGCACGACGAGCTTCACGCCGATGTACGCAACGACCGGTCTGACCTTCGCTAACGGGTCGACGTATAAATCGCCTGCTCCGTCGACAACCATCGGCGCTTACGGAACGAATTAAGGTTTTCAGTTTTCGGGATACAGTTTTCAGGCGCGGTTACGACGCAGTGATACAGTGGCAGAACCGAAAACTTTCCATCGCTATGAGAAAAGTATGCATGAGTCTGCTTTGGCTGGGCGCTGTTGCCTGCCATACGCAGCAAAATACGGTGCGGACAACCCCGGCAGCCGATACTACGGTGGCCAACGCGACAGTCGCGGGCGTTATTCAGCCGGTTGTCGTTACGGATTCGGTGCTGCACGATACCGACGACCCGGCCGTTTGGATCAACCCGGCTGACCCTGCCAAAAGCCTGATCGTTGGGACCGACAAAGACAAGGACGGCGGCCTGTACGTATTCGATCTCAATGGCAAACTACAGGCCGACAAGACCGTTCGTGGGTTGCAACGGCCTAACAATGTCGACATCGAATACGGTCTGCTGCTGAACGGTAAACCAACCGATATCGCCGTGGCTACCGAGCGACTGACGCACAAACTACGCATCTACTCGCTGCCCGATATGAAACCAGTCGATAAGGGCGGGGTCGAGGTATTTGTAGGAGAAACCGGTACCGACTACCGCGACCTGATGGGCATTTCGCTGTACCGAAACAAGGCGGGTGTCATCTACGCGATTGTCGGTCGGAAAACCGGCCCGACAGATGGGAGTTACCTATGGCAATACCGGCTCGATGACGACGGAACCGGTAACGTGAAAGCGACATTTGTCCGGAAGTTCGGTCAGTACAGTGGGCTGAAAGAGATCGAGTCCATCGCTGTCGACGATCAACTGGGCTACGTGTACTATTCCGACGAGGGGAGGGGCGTGCACCAGTACTACGCCGACCCGGAGAAAGGTAACCAGGAACTGGCGTTGTTTGCCACAAAAGGATTTACGGAGGACCACGAAGGTATTTCGATCTACAATCTGACGGATAGTACCGGCTACATTCTGGTATCCGATCAGGGAGCCAACAAGTTTCACATCTTCACCCGGGAGGGAACGGCGCAGAACCCGTTCGATCACCGGCTGGTGAAGGTCGTGACGGTCAAAGCGGTACAAAGCGATGGTTCTGAAACGATTTCAGTGCCGCTAAACCGTCAGTTTCAACATGGTCTGTTCATTACCATGAGCGATGACCGGACGTTTCACCTGTACCGCTGGGAAGACATCATGCCCGTGAAACGCCAGGTCATTACAAACCGGTAATACGGCCTGTGCCAACAAAAAAGGTCCTCCGAGCGGAGGACCTTTTTTGTGCTTCATCGGTAAGCCTACTGCTTATCCCACCAAACGCGGGTGTACTGATCGTCTTTGCCTTGCCGGGCAACGACAGCCGCGTAGTTGGTAGCGTTCAGCGTCGTTTCCGTAACCGGGTACGCCAACCGGCGGGGGATGCCCGTACCGCCGTTCAATGTATTCGTGGCAGGAGTTAGCGTAGGATAGCCCGTCCGGCGCCAGGAGTTCCACGACTCGGTACCCTGGTTGAACTGCGCGATCCAGCGCTGCGTGCCGATCCGCTCAAGCGCGTTCGCCGAGGTGAACGCTACATCCGACTGAGCAATGTATGTCGTGTAGGCAGCGTCGGTATAGTTTGACCCCAGCCATTGCTGCATCGATGCCTTAATGGCGGCTTCGTACAACGACTTGGCGTTACCCGACGTCCAGCCAAGCTGAGCGGCTTCGGCCTGGGCAAACAACACCTGCGCGTAGGTCATGAGGTAGGCCGGAGATGTTTGTGAGCTGATTGCCGAACCCGCCAGTGACCAATCCTGCGCTTTACCCGGAGCCGGGAACACAGCGTAAGGGGCACCGACATATTCGCCTTTCAGGTTAGGAGCTGCGAATACGGGCAGACGGGGATCACTGACCTTTTTGAGGTAGTTGACGAACGTATTGCTCAACGCGAAGTCTTTCCGGTTCGAGCGGGTATAGTTCGTATACAGCGGGTTCTCGTTGTTAGCATCAGCCAGGAACGTGTACGAAACGTTATCGCTGTTCGACGCCAGAACACCGTCCGCCAGGGCTGCGTTGAACTCGGTTTTACCCGTTGTCGGATCAACTTTCGACAGGCGCAGGGCTGCCAGCAAACGCAATGAAGCGGCAAACTTCTTCCAGCGGGTAGCGTTGCTGCCCAGGATAATGTCGCCCGATGCGGCCTTGCCACCGTCGAACTGCGCGGCTGCGGCTTTCCACTCTTTGAACAGATCGGTGTAGATGCTCTGCTGCGTGTCGAAAGCGGGTGAGAAGTTGGCACTTCCCTTCAGTGCCTGACTGTAGGGCACATCGCCCCAGCGGTCGGTAATGAACTGGAAGATGTATGCTTTCAGAATCCGGGCAATGGCAGCCTGATTGCCGTTAGAGCCGTAAGCTGCTGCCAGACCCCGCGATGATTCGTTGGTATTCTGATCGATGATCTGCTGGAGGTTTACCAGTGGACCGGCATACAAACCATTGTAGCTGAAATTGATGGTCTTGTAGCGCGAATCCTCGATGTACGTTACGTCCGAAAACTGCTGGACGTAAAGGGCCGGTGTCATGTTGAAGCTACTGGGGCCAACCTGTGAGTTGATGGCTCCCACGGTGCGTTCAGCACCGGTCAGCAAGCTGGCCGTGTTAGGGCTCAGCGCGCTGTTGGGGTTTACGTTCATGTCCCCGAAGTCGTTACAGGCTGCCGTTCCAAGAAGCAGACCTGCAAACAGACTGATTGTATATCCTTTCATTCGTTAGAATCGTTTAGTGTTGAGGTGTTTACCAGTTGGCTTAGAATCCAAAGCGTACGTTAACACCGAATGAGCGTACAGGCGGCAACTGACCACCTTCATACCACAGCGTTTCCGACTCGGAAATATCGATACCACCACCGATCGCACTGTAAATCAACAGGGGGTTACGGGCGATCAGCGAAACGTTGGCCGACTTCACCTTATTGCCAAGCAGGCGGGTTGGAATGTTGTAGCCAAACGATACCTCACGCAGTTTGATGTATGTTTTGTCGTAGATCCAGCGCTCGTTCAAGGCGAAGAGCCAGTTTTCGTACAGGTTCTGCGCGTCGACTCGGGTTGTGTTGGGACGGCCATCTTCGGTAACGCCGGACAGCAATACACCACCACCGGTTGCCGGGTCGTTCCGCAATGGGTTACCCAGTTCGTTCAGACCAGCGGTTTCGGCACCCAGACCTGAGTAGGCGTTAAACATCTTCGTTGTCGAGAAGAACTTGCCACCGACGACGAAGTCTGTGTTGACGCGCAGCGACAGATTCTTGTACGTAAACGTGTTCAACCAGCCACCTTTAAATTTCGGCAGCACTGAACCCAGATAGACGTTGTCCTGCTTAATGTACAGACCGGCTGTCCCTGCTTTTATATTAGCGTCGGTTGCCGCATAAACCATGTTGTTACCATTTGCATCTTTCATGATGCCCTGACCGTAGAGCGCACCCCAGTCCTGACCGGCGCGCGCGTTTAGCGTCAGTGTACGCCACTGTGGTCCGTCGATCTGGTAATTGTCTAGACCGTTAGCCAGCGTTACGACCTTCGATTGGTTCCGGTCGGCGTTGATGTCGAATTCCCAGGTGAAGCCGTTCGGATTCTTGATCGGGTTGGCGTAGATGTGCAGTTCCAGACCGCTCGTCTGAATCAGACCCGCGTTGACAACGGCATTGCTATAACCGCTTGTCGAGGCTACTGGCAGGGGGATAATCTGGTTTTTGTTGTCGTTGCGGTAAGCCGTAAATTCTACACCAATCCGGTTGCGGAGGAAGCGCAGATCGATACCACCTTCGTACGACGATGACAGGCCCGGCAGCAGGTTGGCGTTAGGCAGTGTGCCCGGCAGAAACGCCGTTGCACTGTTGCCGTATGGAGTGCCGGCTGTGTAAGCCAGTGCCGTCTGATACGGCCCTACGTCTGTACCAGCCTGCGCGTAGCCCGCCCGAACTTTACCGTACGAAAGAATATTGTTCTTGGGCAGCAGGTCGGTGAAGACCAGGCCAGCCGAGACAGATGGGTACAGGTACGAGTTGTTGCCCTTGGGCAGCGTGCTCGACCAGTCGTTACGAATCGACGCTTCAACGAAGATGAAGTCGCGGTAGCCAACGCTTACGTTACCGAATACGCTATTGACCTGCCGCTCGAACAGGAAGTTATTAACGGTTGGCCGGTTGATCGACGCGGCAATGTTATAGAAATTGGGAGCCGACAGACCACCTACCGTCGATTGAAACAAGACGTCTGTACGGTTGTAGCGGATGTTCCCCCCGGCGTTGGCAACGATCGACAGATCTTTGATATTCTGGTTATAGTTAACCAGTAATTCGTAGTTGTTTTCGCGGCTGTTGGTATTCAGCGCCGAGAAACCACCCAGCTTACCTTCGTTCAGCGTACCGATTGCAATACGACCCTGCTGATAGAACGCGTTCTGATCCCGGCGAACCGTTGCGGTTGCGCGCAGACTTGGCAGGATCTGGTAGGTAAGGCCGATGTCGCCGAAAAGCCTGTCAGACCGGTTCGTATTCGTGTTTTCGTACGCCTGTGTGAACGGGCTGTCCCAGTACTTCGGTGATGGATCGAGTGGCCCGCCGATATTCCAGCTCCGGAACGTACCATCCGGGTTTTTGTAATTGCGCAGATCTTCGATGCGAAGCTGCCGCTGGAACCACTGGTTGAACGAACCGATAGTCTGGTTGGTACCATTCAGAATCGTACTGCCGATCGTTACTGGTGCGTTCGTACCGGTCAGACCACTGTTCGACGGAGACGTCCCCCCCGACGAGCCGTACCGGTCAGCAGGCTGGTTTTTCGTATTTGTCGACGTGTAGTTGAAATTCAGGTTTGCCGTCAGGTTCTTGGCAAACGTGATCGAGTTTTTCGCACTCACATAGTCGCGGGATTGCGACGAATTTGGGATAATCCCGTTGTTGATGATGTGCGTGTACGAGATGCGGCTCTGGAAGTTATCCGACCCTTTGGCAAAAGCGATGTTCGTGTTATTGCTAATCGGCTTATTAAAGAAATCACGAACGTTGTTTGGCTGTGGCGAGAAGGGAGTCAGCTGACCAAATTCCGGTCCCTGCTGCCACGAGAAAGCCGAGCGGTGCAACGAACCATCCATGCGGGGACCCCAGCTTTCATCGGCCGAGTAATCCAGAATCTTCTGACCGTTAAACGAAGACCAGGAAGCCGGGTGAATGCTTGGGTCGTACTGGAAAGTCTCCCAGTCCTGCGAATAACCACCACCATATTCGTTCTGGTATTTCGGCAGCAACGCGACCATGTCGAGCGTGGTGCTGTGGTTGATGTCCAGGCGCGTTTCGCCCGCTTTGGCGCGTTTCGTCGTGATAACGATAACACCGGCCGAAGCCCGGTTACCATAGAGCGCCGTTGCCGATGGTCCTTTCAGTACCGTCAGGTTGTCAACGTCATCCATGTTTACCTGGCTGATGTCGGTCGGCGTACCATCGACAACGTACAGCGGATCACTGCCTGTCAGCGAGTTGATACCCCGTATACGAATGCTGGGGTTACCGAACTTGGCACCCGACTGACCCAGTACCTGTACACCCGCCACTTTACCGGCCAGCGCGTTACCTACGTTCTGATCACGGGCGAAGTTCAGTTTGTCGGCTTTCACTTCCTGGGCCGCGTAGTTCAGTGCTTTTTTGTCACGAGCGATACCAAGTGCCGTTACGACGACTTCGTTCAGCTGAGACGCATCAGCTACCAGACGCACGTCGAGCGATGTACGGTTACCGATAGCGATTTCCTGGGTAACAAATCCGATAAAGCTGAAAACAAGCGTTGAGCCTGCGGCTGCGTTGAGCCGATACGTACCGTTGGCATCGGTCGTCGCACCGCGCGACGTGCCTTTTACGGTGATGTTAACACCGGGTAAAGTTGATCCGTCTTCTGATGAAGTGACTTTACCGCTAACAATCCGCTCCTGCGCCAGCAGCGGAATAGCGAATAAACACAGTAAGAACTGTGTGAGTAGAAATTTACGCATAGTTCGTAGTTTACGTTAAGACCTATAGCCTATAGCTACTAGCAGGGGTAAAATTATTAAAAAAACATTAAGCAAATAACATTCGCATAATATAGAATTACGTATCGGTAATGAACTGCCGGCTATCAGCTGCTATAAATAATATTCTGTTGTATCGCGATAAAACGTCTGCGAATAGTGTATTCACAACACTATTCGGTGATTATATGAACGGCGTATTTCTACGGTTTTGTGTACGATTTGCCTAGTCGCGACTCGGTCGTACGCGAGCGAAAAAGCGGACATAACTAAAAACAAAAAAGCGGCCCGACAACGTCAGCCCGCTTTTCACATTACGCTTTATCCAACTATTAAAACTGCTATATAAAAGGCTGTCTCGTGTATATAGACAGCCAGATACTATCGATGACCTGAGGGAACTCTACAGGTGAGTTCCAGATGCTATGTTGCAAAATAACTGGTTCATAATCAGAATCCGACATACCGTCTAATAAATAATAGATGGGTAAATTATCAAGGTAAATTAACAAAAATTATCGAATGGTAGCTTGAAAAATATAAATATGATAAAGAGGTAATGAGTATATATACCGAAAATGCACGGTCAGTTAATTGTAAGCCATCACATATGATAAATAATTCATAAAAAGCTATGTGTTTTTAATCTATTTATAATGTGAAGGTCACCAGCCACTGCAACCTGTGGTATACTAATGCTTTCAAAGATACAACCAAACCTTTGACAATACGCGTAGTTAATGTAAGAGCAAACGAACGGAACGATGAACAACGAACAGGACGACTTCTCCGAACACGGAGCTCAAATAGATGGTAAGCACGAACAGCCACTGGGTACTGATGGTAGCGATCAGGACCGGGCAAACATTGATAACAAGCACCGCGCAAGTGAAGAGAACTCTGCGAACGGACTCGACAGCGAAACTGTACGGGGCGGTCAGGACGGACGTAACGTTCGCGGCATCGGTAGCACCGATATGGATAGCGAGAACGGGTTGCTTCGCTTCAACGATCAGGATAACAGTAAAATGCAGGTGACGGAGGCTGGCGAAGAAAGCGCAACGAGTGGGGCCAGTCGGACCAACACAAGCACGGTTGACGTCACAACGAGCGGTCCTGATGACTATGCGTCAGCTGACGAAGTGGGTACACCAGACGCCCAGAAGGAAGCGAAAGAGCGTGCCGACGCCGATGGACAGGGCGACTCAGATAACAAGCAGCCAACTGGTAACGACGAAGCCGACGAGGAGCAGATCAGTCAAATCGGCACCGACCTCGGTAACCAGCCAACGTACTAAGACAATACAGTAACCAACATAGCCAAAACCGAACAAGACCATGAGCGTTAGCAGCAACAGCCGGAAAGAAAGCACTGAGTCGTATGCGGCTCAACAGATGCACAGCACAATGGGCATCGCGCCAGAATTGGCCCAGTTAAACGACAAGAATCTCGATAACGAATTGCCATCACGTGTGGCAGACAGCCGCGACGTAGACGTACCGGGCGACTACGAGCAGGCCGTAGCGTTGGCCGCTGAAGGCGACGATGCACAGGCGAATGGCGAAGACGTAAGCGTAGTTGATTCGAGCGATTCGATGGGGCATAAAATCAACCAGGTCGATACGGAAAAAGGGGCTATCCCGGCGCAGCAGGCTGACCAGCCCGACCGGACGCTTGGTAATTCGTAGAGGTATCGAGTATACCAACAGAAACGGCAAGCCATCGGCTTGCCGTTTCTGTTGGTAGTCGCTTTAGTTGCGTAAGCCGTATCGTCTGGACAAGTCAAACGGAGGCAGCACTTAGTTCGTCGCCCGGCCTACAGCCTGCGTGCGTAACCGGTTGAGCGTGTAACAGATCACCTGATTCATCAGCTTCTTCTGTCCATTGTTACCCGTCAGCTTACCCAGATGCAGTTCGTAGATACGCCTGGGTTGTAACCGGGCCAACGTTAGGGAGACAGTACGGTGGTCGGGTGACAGCTGAACCGCCGACACAGGTACTACCTGTACATCTTTCTGGGGCGACCCATAAGCACGGTGGTATTCGTAATAATACGAGCGAACCTGGTAATTGGCCAGTTGCTGGGCGGTCGATTCGTCGACGGGTTGGGTAAAGGTCAGATCGAAGCCTGTTGGTGTCAGGGTCATGGCCAGAATGTCGAGTGGGGTGCCGCCGGTGTAACGAATCCGCTGAATACCCCGGTCGCCCAGCCAGCCGTGATCGGTTTGACCCAGCCATAAGCTACCGTCGGGGGCAAAGGCCAGCCGGTTGTTACCGATGCGTAGTGGCGTGCCATTTGAGCCGCCTTTCGCGAAGAACGGGACGCACGAACCCTGCATCTGCCCGTCGACTACGTCTGGCAAAATCCGTAGCAGATGCGGGAAGTCCATTTCGCCAACGAACGTTTGCCCCGCGAACGGACCAAATTTCCCCTTGCTGTTATCGACCACCATCTGCGTTGGCGAGTGCGCCATAACTTCGTGCGGAAACGCAATGCTCTCTATAGTTCGCATGCTGTCGAGTGTCTGTGGGGACAGCGTCAGCGGATCGATCTCGGGAAAGCCGGGTCGCCAGACCAGACTCGTCGGATGCCCGTAAAACTTACCTTCTTCTACCTGGTATAATTTGCTCGTTCCCAGCCAGTCGCCCTGATTATCGGTGACCAGCAAACGCCCCTGTGCGTCGAAGCCAAGGCCATTGGGCGAGCGAAAACCGCTGGCGTACGGCTTTACCTTGCCATCGGGTGTAATCTGCATGACCCAGCCCCGGTACGGCACACAGGCATACATGCGGCCGGGTCGCCCCAGCGAATCATATCGCCCGCGTAATTCATCGCGAATACCCGCGCCGTTGGATGCCGTGTTCAGGCTGATGTACAGATTACCCTTGCTATCCCGAACGGGACCAAACGCAAACTCATGGTAGTTGCCCGACATACCGAACTGATCGGCGACCGTCTCATACGTATCGGCTACACCATCGCCGTTGGTATCAGTCAGCCGGGTTAGCTCGGGCCGTTGCATGACCAGTAGCTCACGGTTGCTGATCGCCATGATGCCCAGCGGATCATGCAGCCCTTCGGCAAAGAGTTTCCAGATCTTCGTTTTCGGGTTATACAGCATAACCTCCCCCCGGTGGAAGCAAACGGCCAATCGACCATCCGGCAGGAAAGTAAGTGCCCCCGTCTCCGCCGTCAGACCGGGGGGCGTGTGGATGGTCTCGATGGTGTAATAATCGGAAATGGTATCGGCAGGGGCGGGACTGGCCCACAACCACAGCGATGTCAACAGTGAGAGTAGCATGCGTTATAGCGTTGAGAGCGTGAGGGAGAACTGACGCGTACCGGCCGGTAGCCGAATCTGATTGTTTTGTAGCCGCCCGGCTGAGGTCTTGTACTGAATGCCGGGTTGTGCTGTTGCCCTGAACGTCAACGGTTGTTTGGTCGGGGCGATGGTAAAGGTGCGTACCAGCCCGCGACCACCCACGCGCGGACGGATCAACTCACGCACTTCGACCCCGTTGACCAGGTAGCGAAACTCCGGATAACGGTCGATCAAGCGGTAACCTTTAAACTGTACAACTGGCGTCTGATTGCCTACCCGCCACGGAAAATCGTCGGTATCGCGGTAGTAGATGTCGCCCACTACCTTGGTGAAGCGTTGCCCTTTACCGTCCCACTGTTCGCTGTTATCGACAAAGCCCCCTGACCAGGCATACCGTAACCGGCACGAACCAGCGTCGAACACGTACGACTGACCACCATCGCTGCCGGGTAAGCCCACGGCAATCGCTGCCGGGCCACAGTCGGGCATAAAGGTGCGGTAGAGGGCAGGTAATGTCAGCGGATAGGGGTGGCCCGATGCGTTGGCATGGTGATGTTGCATGCCCGCTTCGGCTACCCGGTCCGGATTCGGTAGGTTTCGGTCTTCGCTGGGTGGGGGAAGCTTCTCCGGTTCGTTGGTAGCGTACACGACACCGTACATGACGGCCCCATGCCCCGGATACGTGCAGACAAAGGGGTAAGCGCCGTCCGCCACCTTGACGGTCAGCGAATCGGTATTGCCGGGCTCGACGCTGACCGTGTGTGCCAGTACATCACTCATGACGGGTACATGGTGCAGCGCGGGTCCTTTGTCGCCCAGCGCCAGCGCAAACTCAACGACGCGAAGCCGGGCATTCGGCCGCGTCACGACGAGGTTATGGGCCATGTCGTCTTTGTTCTGAAAAATCAGGTGAAGCCGCGTGTTAGGCCGAACGACCAGCCGTTTCTGGTCGAACTGTAACCCGCCCGATGTTGTGATCGTAATGGTTGTGTCGCGCTGTGCCCACGCCGATACGTGAAGCAAGACTGCACTCAGCAACAACAGTAATTTACCCATAGTGGCAAAAGCAAAATCAACCGGTATTTTAACGTGGCTCCAGGTCCAAGCTACATACTCATCTTATTCATCCAACAATACCTGAACGGCGGCAGCGGGAAGAAGCGTTCCCGCGCGAATCTGCACTTCCAGCGCGGCAAGGCGTTCGCTCATACCCGGCTGACTATAAAACCGGGCGTCGAGTCGCTGGCGAAGTAGAGCCCTGAACCAGGTTAGTTGCTGAGCCTGCCGCCGTTGCTGAAACTCGCCATTTTGATGCATTTGCTGCTGATGAGCCAGAATCATCGTCCAGAGGTCAGCAATACCGTCGCCGGTAAGCGCAGAGCAGGTCCGCACCGGGGGAGGCCAGCCCGTACCCGTGGGAGGGAACAGGTGGAGCGCATTGGTATAGTCGAGTTGCGCCCGCCGGGCCGAAGCGGTCGTGTCGCCGTCCGCTTTGGTGATGGCCAGCGCATCGGCCAGTTCCATAATACCCCGTTTCATGCCCTGCAACTCGTCGCCCGCGCCCGCCAGCATCAGCAGCAGAAAAAAATCGACCAGCCCATGCACGACTGTTTCCGACTGTCCCACACCGACTGTCTCGATCAGGATTACGTCGAACCCGGCCGCTTCGCAAAGCAGCATCGTCTCGCGCGTGTGCTGGGCAACGCCACCCAGCGAATCGCCCGCCGGGGAAGGGCGTATGTAAGCCGCCGGGTTCATCGACAGCGTTTCCATCCGGGTTTTGTCGCCCAGCAAACTCCCGCCTGACCGTTGACTGGTCGGGTCGATCGCTAACACTGCCAGTCGGTACCCTTGCTGAATCAGGTAGCTGCCGAACGCTTCGATAAAGGTACTCTTACCGACCCCCGGCACGCCTGTAATACCAACGCGAATCGACCGACCCGTAGCGGGTAGCACCTGCGTCAGTACCGCCTGTGCCAGCGCCTGATCGTCGGGGCGGCTGCTTTCTGCCAGCGTAATTGCCCGGCTGAGCAACAGACGGTCACCCCGGAGAATACCATCGGCATACTGGTGAGGAGCAAGGCGGTGACGCATAGGCAGGCAGCTTAACGCAGGTCGTCGGGCGTGGTAATCTTGATATTTTCGTATGCGCCTTCGATCAGCGTGATCGGGAAACCGGAGAACTCCAGCACACTGGCGCAGTCGGTGAAAAAAGGCTGCTCGTCGACGGCAAACGCCTGCCGGAACCAGTCGAGCCGGAACGTTTGGGGCGTTTGAACAAGATGATACAGCCGCCGA
The DNA here is from genome assembly GCF_003002825.1 of Spirosoma oryzae. Lineage (GTDB taxonomy): Bacteria > Bacteroidota > Bacteroidia > Cytophagales > Spirosomataceae > Spirosoma > Spirosoma oryzae. The sequence continues at coordinate 31,403 of NZ_PVTE01000011.1, forward strand.
TCGACGGCACGACTGCGACCATCTGCATCGATTACGCGCACGGAATCCTTAACCGGCACGGCTGTTACGGCTGAACCGGCCTGCTCCGCTGTCTCGAAACTATGTTGAATGATAGTGGGGGCAATGAACGGACGAACGCCATCGTGTACCGATACCAAACGAGCATCTGCCGGAATCGCGGCTAATCCACAGCGTACTGACTGAAATCGGGAAGCCCCACCGTCGACGGTTCGAATACCGGGAAAAAACTGATGTTGCTCGCACAGGGCTTGCCAGCTTGCCTGTTCGCGGACTGGGAGTACCAGTATGATCTGCGCAGCGGGGAGTACCGCCAGAAAGCGTTCGAGGGTATGTTGCAGAATCGGCTTACCATGCAGCAGTAAAAACTGCTTGGGCACATCGGCTTTCATGCGACTGCCGCTGCCGCCGGCTACAATGATGGCGTAGTTACTCAAAAGTCGTCGGGTACGAATCAGTGGTTGATAGCACAAAACTACAACCCAGACTGATTCGTACCCGACGACTTTATAGTTTGACAGGATTACAGGATGGACAGGATGTTTAAAAAGTTGATAATCCTGTCCATCCTGTAATCCTGTCAACGAAAATTATAAAATCAGCATTGCATCACCGTAGGTGAAGAACCGGTATTTTTCTTTGATGGCCTGCTGATACGCTTCCTTGATCAACTCGTGACCACCGAAAGCACTCGTCATCATTACCAGAATCGACTCCGGCAAGTGCAGGTTAGTCAACAGGGAGTTGGCGATTTTGAAATCGTACGGGGGGAAGATAAACCGATCTGTCCAGCCCTCGACCGGCTTGAGCCGGCTGTTTGCCGATACCGACGATTCGATCGCTTTCAGGGCTGTTGTGCCGATGGCGCAAACCCGCTTGCCCGCATCCAGTCCCGTGTTGACGATCTGGGCAGCCTCGTCGCCAATGCGGTAATTCTCCGAATCGGTCTTGTGCTTGGTCAGATCTTCCACGTCGACCTGCCGGAACGTACCCAGTCCGACATGCAGCGTGACGGGAGCAAAGTGGATGCCTTTAATCTCCATCCGCTTCATCATCGCGCGGGTGAAGTGCAGGCCCGCAGTGGGTGCTGCTACCGCACCGACGTGCTTGGCAAAAACGGTTTGGTAATAGTCGCGGTCGGCTTCTTCCACGTCGCGGTTGATTTCGCGCGGAATCGGCATTTCACCCAGTTCATCGACTGCTTTCATGAACTCGTCATGATTGCCGTCGAACAGAAACCGGATCGTACGGCCGCGCGACGTTGTATTGTCGATAACTTCGGCTACCAGATCGCTGTCGCCGAAATAGAGTTTATTCCCGACGCGGATTTTGCGGGCGGGGTCAACGAGCACGTCCCACAGCTTCATTTCGCGGTTCAGCTCACGGAGCAGGAAGACCTCGATTTTGGCACCGGTTTTTTCTTTGTTGCCGTACAGGCGGGCGGGGAACACTTTCGTATCGTTGATGACCATGACGTCACCATCGTCGAAATAGCTCAGTATGTCTGAAAACTGCTTATGCTCAATGGTTTTGGCCTTACGGTCAACGACCATCAGGCGCGATTCGCCCCGCTCAACCGGGTATTTGGCGATGAGACTGTCGGGCAGATCGAATTTAAATTCGGATAACTTCATAGCAGATCAGCACTGAAAAAGAACGGCTTACTTTTTTTCAAAGGCCGCAAAGATAAAAATTAAACCCGAAACCTTCGTCAGATCCCGGGTTTAATTCTTGGATATATGCGTAAAATGCTTATCAATTTGCCGCAGACGGGTCGATTGGCTGGACAGCTCCGTCTGTGTTGACCGTTGGGCGCTCGCCCACGTTGAATTTGGCCATCAGATCGGGCGATACGTCAGCATAGGTACCCTGGGCCATAACGAACACGCCTTTCGTGCCATTGTTGGTCGTTATGGCGTAGACCGTCATTTCGTCGCCGGGGTCGGACGTCCCCTCGAACCGGTGGAATTCGTCGACCAGGAAATCGTCGCCTTTGAATTGCGTATCGCTGTTCTGCTCTTTCAGGTGGTCTTTTTTTGCTTCGAACTGGTGCGTATAACCGCGTTCGCTAAGCGATTCCATTGCCTGCGTCACCGTGTCGTAATTAGCCATGATCGTGTCGTTTGATAGGTAGATGGGCGTCAGAAACCTGATCTGCCGGGTTTGTGTCTGATTAACCCCCAACCTGCTGGATAGTTTTAGTCCGGTGCGAATCCTGTGGCTATAAGGTGCCGGTCTGTAGGAATATAAGGCTCGCAGCAAACAGACTCGGGTACTTCTCTCGTTAATGAAGAATTAATCTTAACGTTAGCATACTACCCATGAACAAGCAATTGGTTCGCAAACCGGGCTGGATGGCCTTAATTCTGGTGGCTGGATTAGCAGCCTGTAACACGCCAGATCCTGAATTGATAGACACGACCTTCCCCGATCGTATTGCGTTTACCGCCAACCGTCAATATCCGGAAGGCATTGCTTACGCGCCCACACTGGATAAGTTTCTGGTCAGCTCACTCACGCAGGGCAAGATTGGTACCGTCGACCGAAATGGCGTATATACTGATCTGATCAACACAGATACACAGCTTATTGCCGCCGTAGGTATGAAAGTGCGCAATGGCTTGCTTTACGTTTGCAACGGCGATCTGGGTGTGTCGGACAAATCAACAGCGACATCAGCCATGAAAACGGCCGGACTATTTGTGTACGATCTGTCGACGGGGCAGAACGTACGCCGGGTTAATCTGGCGTCGCTGTTGCCAACGGCTAATCACTACGCCAACGATATTGCGTTCGATAGTCAGGGTAATGCCTACGTGACCGATTCATTCGCGCCCGTGATCTATCGCATTCCGGCTGACGCGAACCAATCAGCGTCGATTTTGGTGAGAAAGGACTCACTCTTTTCCGGGCAGAATTTCAACCTGAATGGCATTGTCTACCACCCCGGCAATTTCCTGATCGTGGGGAAAGCGAATGAAGGTAAATTATTCAAAGTCGATTTAACGAACCCCAGCAGTAATACCGCTGTAGTACCGATTACGCTAAGTGCCCCACTAGCAGGCTGCGACGGTATGTTGTTGTATAACAACGAATTGTATGTGGTGCATGAGCGGACGAAAATGGCGCGTGTAACCAGTTCGGATGGCTGGAAAACGGCCACTGTTGTCCGGATCGATGCCAGCGGTTACGAGGATGCAACGACCAATACGGAAGTCAACGGATCAATCTACGCCTTGAACGCCCGGATTAGCGAAGTAAGTGCGGCCGCAACGGCGAAGAATCCGTCGTCGCTGACGGCTAGTGCGTACAGTATCAAGAAGTTTCAACCCTGATTAAACAGAAGCGGGTCGGCAATTTGCCGACCCGCTTCTGTTTATGGCACAACGATGCTAGTTGATTTTCAACACGGCCATGAAGGCTTCCTGTGGAATCTCGACGTTACCAACCTGGCGCATCCGTTTCTTTCCTTTCTTCTGCTTGTCGAGCAGTTTACGCTTCCGCGAAATATCACCGCCGTAACACTTGGCCAGTACGTCTTTGCGCAGGGCACTCAGCGTTTCGCGGGCAATAATTTTCTGACCGATGGCAGCCTGAATAGCGATCTCGAACTGCTGCCGGGGAATCAACTCCCGAAGTTTCTCGCACAGCTTTTTACCCCATTCGTATGACTTCGACCGGTGAACAATGGCCGACAGGGCATCGACCTTATCCCCGTTGAGCATCACGTCCAGTTTTACCATGTCGGACTCGCGGTTGTCCATGAACTCGTAATCGAGCGAGGCATACCCGCGCGAAATGGTTTTGAGCTTGTCGAAGAAGTCGAACACAACCTCAGCCAGGGGCATCTCGAACTGTAGCTCGACCCGGTCGGCGGTGAGGTAGACCTGATTCTTAAGATTCGAGCGTTTGTCCATGCATAGGCCCATGATGCCGCCAACGTACTCGGCCTTCGTAATGATCTGCGCCCGAATAAACGGTTCTTCAATATAGTCGATCAGGTTCGGCTCGGGCATCTCAGCGGGGGCCGATACCTGCATTTCCTCGCCTTTGGTCGTTACAACCTCGAACCGCACCGATGGTACCGTCGTGATAACCGTCATGTTGAACTCGCGCTCAAGCCGCTCCTGCACAATTTCCATGTGCAGCATACCAAGGAAGCCGCAGCGGAATCCAAAACCAAGAGCCGCCGACGTTTCAGGTTCCCAGACCAGAGCCGCATCGTTTAGCTGTAGCTTCTCCATGGCGTCGCGCAGGTCTTCGAACTCGCTGGTCTCGACGGGGTAAATACCGGCAAATACCATCGGCTTAACCTCCGAAAAACCCTGGATAGCTTGCTTTGCCGGGCGGTCGAGTGCGGTAATCGTATCACCGACCTTTACTTCTTTAGCGACTTTAATACCCGAAATCAGGTAACCCACGTCGCCACACTCGATGACCGGCTTGGGTACCTGCTCCAGCCCGAGCGTACCAACCTCATCGGCGATGTATTCTTTCCCCGTGTTCATGAACTTCACGCGGTCGCCTTTGCGAATACGGCCGTTCTTCACCCGGAAAATAACTTCGATACCCCGGTACGAATTGAAATGGGAGTCGAAAATAAGCGCCTGTAGGTCGCCGTCCGGATCGCCTTTGGGAGCCGGAATCCGTTCGACAATGGCAGCCAGAATTTCGGGTACACCGATACCTTCTTTACCACTGGCCGGAATGATGTCGTCACGCTCGCAGCCGAGCAGGTCCACCATCTCGTCTTTCACCTCTTCGGGCATGGCACCCGGCAGGTCGATTTTATTTAGTACCGGAATGATAACCAGGTCGTTATTCAGCGCCAGGTACAGATTCGAGATTGTCTGCGCTTCGGTACCCTGCGCGGCATCGACCAGCAGTAGCGCGCCTTCGCAGGCCGCAATAGACCGGGATACCTCGTAACTAAAGTCAACGTGGCCAGGGGTATCGATCAGGTTGAGCGTGTACGTTTCGCCTTTGTACTGATAATTCATCTGGATGGCGTGGCTCTTGATCGTGATGCCACGTTCGCGCTCCAGGTCCATGTCGTCCAGCAACTGTGCCTGCATGTCGCGGGCACCGACGGTTTGAGTAAATTCCAGCAATCGGTCGGCAAGGGTACTTTTGCCGTGATCGATGTGGGCAATGATGCAAAAATTACGGATATGTTTCACGCTGGAAAACGGAAGTGTCTGCTGAATAAACAGCAAAAATAGGCAAAAAAGTCCGCGAATTGGGTGGGTGGGGAGGGGTGAAAAAACAAACGCCGGTTTCAAAAGAAGCCGGCGTGTCTGAATTACACTTCATCAACAAACTAAAATCTAACTGGCGAACCAGTATAGTGCTGTAGGAGGGGGACTCGAACCACCCACGGTGCAGTTAGCCACAATACAACTCTGGTGGTCAACCCCAGTCGCCCGAAGGCGGCATTATACTGCGTTTATCCCTTATCACCACCCCCGAGACAGGAGGGCACGTCTGCCAATTTCGACATCCTACAGTGTATGGAAAGATGTTGAGGCAGTCAGCCCGTTGACCCTGGCCAACCGCTTCAACAATACAAAGGTAGCTAATCGAACTGATTCGTTGCAAATTTTATAGCAAAAAACCGTAAAATTTATGATACGTTAAAATTGCGTCTATATTTGTTATGAAAAGGGAAAACGAACGGGCAAATGGCCGATAAAAATTTAGAAATTGACAATACTGATCTGAAAATCCTTGGTTTGCTGATGCAGGACGCGAATATGCCGTACACGGAAATCGGCAAACGAATCTTTGTGTCGGGGGGGACCGTTCATGTTCGGATGAAGAAACTAGAGCAGATGGGGGTCGTGAAAGGATCGCAGCTCGTGATCGACAGCACCAAGCTGGGCTGGGATATCAGTGCCTTCCTGGGCATTTATCTCGACAAAAGTTCGCTGTATGCCGAAGTGTCCAAGCAGTTGGAAGCAATTCCTGAGGTCGTCAACATACATTATACGACTGGCATCTACAGCATCTTCGCCAAGATCGTTTGTCGAGACACCCAGCATCTGCGCGAGGTATTGCACGACAAAATCCAGAAGGTAAGCGGCATCCAGCGTACGGAGACGTTTATTTCGCTGGAAGAGAGTGTCAACCGCCCCATACCATTTGGTGAAGCTCTGTAGCGGCAGTGAACCGTTACCGGCTGTGTCCGTGTTATAGCCGACAACCAATACGCACGCATGCAACCTAAAATTCACGCAACGACCGTCGTAGGCATCCGGCACAACGGGCACGTTGCTCTGGGCGCCGATGGGCAGGCCACAATGGGTAATACCGTCGCCAAAAGCAATGTTCGTAAAATTCGCGTGCTTATGGGCGGAAAAATACTGGCCGGTTTCGCCGGATCAACCGCCGACGCGTTCACGCTGATCGAGCGCTTTGAAGACAAACTGAATGCCTACGGTGGTAATCTGAAACGGGCCGCCATCGAACTGGCCAAAGACTGGCGCACCGATCGGTATCTGCGCAAGCTCGAAGCCATGCTGATCGTCGCGTCGAAAGATGATTTGCTGATCGTGTCGGGTACGGGCGATGTCATTGAGCCCGACTATGATGTAGCCGCTATCGGTTCGGGAGGCATGTACGCGCAATCGGCCGCTGTTGCACTGAAAAAGCACGCAACCAGCATGACGGCGGAAGAAATGGTGCGCGAAAGTCTACACATCGCAGCCGACGTTTGTATTTACACCAACCACAACCTGGTGGTTGAATCGCTATAGTCAAGATAACTGACGGAAGTGGTAGTCTGGCGACCCCGGTATATTGCCTATATTTGAGTCTTTGCTCCGTGACCCTGACAAACGCATGAAAGAAGGCTTACCACAGTCGTCCAAGCTGATGCGCCGGCGGATTTCGCTGGGGTTCGTTGCGGCTTTGGTGCTGTTGGCCATTGGCTTTGCGTTGTCGTTGGTAAGTTACCGTCGCCATAACGACGACAACGTCGGAGCTGAACAGGCACAGGCGGTCATCAATGAAACCAACACGCTTCAACTGCTGGTCCAGGAGGTGGAAACCGGGACGCGGGGGTACATGCTGACGCACGAACTGCGTTACCTGAATCCGCGCGAAACGGCACTGCCGCAGATTTCCGGCCACCTCGATAGCATTCGTATGATGACGGCCGGCCATGGCGCGTTTATCCGTCGGCAGGTTGATACGCTCATGCTACAGGTTCGGGCCAAGTTGATGATGGCTAGCAAACAACTTCAGCTAACCAATGCCGGACTGATGGACAACCGGGATACGGTGCGGCTCTATCTGGCTACCGGTCGTGAACGGATGAAGGCAGTTCGGCGGACGGTAGCGGTGATACAGCGTGCCGAAGCCGAGCGACTGGCCCAACAAACCAATCAGGCTGAACGCTCGTACCGCAAAACGCAGCTGCTGATCTTTGCGCTCTCGTCCCTGACGTTCTTCGCGTTGATCGCGCTCTATCGTATGCTTAAGGATGAGCTTCACCGGCGGCAACAGAACGAAGATCAACTGCGGGAGTATGAGGTGCGGCTGCGCGAACAGATCCGGCAACTGGAAACGTCGAACGAAGAGCTTGAGCGGTTTGCGTACGTGGCCAGTCATGATTTACAGGAACCACTGCGTAAGATTCGGTCGTTTGCTACCCTGATCGTAGCCCGGCATGGCAACGCGCTGGAACAGGAAGGAAATACCTACGTGCACAAAATCGCGTCGTCGGCCGACCGCATGTCGAAGCTGATCAAGGATTTGCTGGATTTCTCGCGGATTTCCAATCATCGTGAAGAACCAGAGCTGGTATCGTTGGACGACGTTGTTCGCTATGTACTTGACGATCAGGAGCTACACATTAAAGGACTGGCTGCCAACGTAGTGATAGATAAACTGCCAACCGTACAGGCAGTAGCCGGTCAGATGGATCATCTGTTTGCTAACCTTATCTCGAATGCGCTCAAATTTACCCGTCCCGGTGTCACGCCCAGCCTGCAAATCAGTGCCCGGATAGCCGACTTGACCCAGTATCCAAAACTGGCCGACAATCGAACGTACTACGAAATCTGCGTGACGGATAACGGCATCGGTTTTGACGAAAAATATTTAGACCATATTTTCAAGGTTTTTCAGCGACTGCACGGCAAAAGTGCGTTTGACGGAACCGGAATAGGACTGGCCATTTGCAAACGGATTGTGATGTCGCACGAGGGGCATATCACAGCCCGGAGTCAGCCCGGAGTCGGAACGACATTCATACTTATTCTTCCCGAACGGCAGTCGCGCCAGGATTATGACCGAACAAATCCCATCAAGACCCATTCATATTCTGCTGGTTGACGATGATGAAGACGACCGTTTTCTGACGCGGGAAGCCTTTCAGATGCATTACCCAGGTAGCCAGATATCGTTTGCGGAGGACGGCGAAGACATGCTCGATTTTCTGCAACGGCGGGGGAGTCATGCCAACGACATGCACCCGCTGCCGGATCTGATTCTGCTCGACCTGAACATGCCCCGCAAGGATGGGCGGGAAGCGCTGCGCGAAATCAAAGCCAGCGAGCAACTCCGTCATATTCCGATTGTCGTGTTGACGACGTCTGATGCCCGGGCCGACGTAGAAACGTCGTATTACAACGGGGCCAACAGTTTTATTACGAAACCACCAACCTTTCAACGCCTGAGCGAAGTAACCAAGACAATCGGTCAGTACTGGTTTAACGTGGCCACTGTTTGCGGACAGGAATTATAATGGCTGGTCAGGAAAGCTTGATTAGCCCGACAAACACTTTTTCGATACCCGCCGTGACGCGCCGATTCTGACCGGGGGTGAATCGGTTGACCTGGATACAAAAGCTCATCCGTTCCCCACGGGTGGTGATAAAGTAGCCAGCATAAGCGCGAACCCCTTCGATCGAACCGCTTTTCGCCCGAATTTTTCCGGCAGCTATCGTTCCCTTAGCCAGATTACGAACCGTACCCGCTTGTCCGACAACGGGTATCGTCTCCAGAAAAGCCGGAAACAACGGCTCCCGCCCTACACTGCTCAGAATGCCGGTCATGTTGCTGGCCGTCAGCGCCCCAACTGTGGATAAACCACTCCCGTCTTTTATTCGAAAGCCCTGTAAATCAACTCCTTTATTGCGCCAGTACTCGACTAACTGACTGATGCTGGCATCGGTCGTTCTGGTCGATTTATTCAGCGTCAGGGCAGTCGTACGCAGTAAGGCTTCGGCGTACAGGTTGATGCTTTGAAAGTTGGTTTGCGTAATCAGATCAGTTAGTGGGGGCGACTTATGCTCATAAATCAGCGTTCGCTTGCCCGTCGATGGCAATGCTACCGGTAGTCCACCGCCTGCCGATAGTGGCTCATCGGATACCGTCATGTGATCGTTGAGTAACTGCTGCTGTAGCGCGTAGGCGGCAAAATAAGCGGGGTCGGGGAGGGCACCCTTCACGGAAAACTCATGGCCCAGCGGGACTTTGCCCGTCAGCCACTGCTGCGTCTGGAATGGCGCGCCAAGAATCGTTACCTGATCGCCTGTACCGGCCTCATCGGTTGTTACACTGTTGCGCAGGCTCAGGAAAGGAAGCATTGGATCGGTGCGCAAGTACGTCGCGGAAGCTCCCACCGACTTACCCGGCCTGAAAAAAACGCGATACCGGTTTTCGTTGATGTTCAGCGCGCTCAGACTCGCGCCGTAATAATTACCCAGATCGCCATAAGGCCAAGTATCGGGCGTGGTCAGGTCGGTGTATAACGAGGCATCACCCACGATACGGCCCCGTATTTCCCGAATACCGGCCCCCTTAATCTGGGCTGACCAGTACGTCAGCAAACCCGGTAGGTCGTAATAGCCCGGAAAGCGCCAGCTTCCCAGCGACGGATCGCCTGACCCCCGGATGTATACGTTACCGGTGAGCACACTGTCCTGAATCGTACCGTCGTATTCCAGCGTCGTTTTGTAGCTGTAGTTGGGACCAAGCACCGACAGGGCAGTGGCAGTCGTAATTAACTTCAGGGTGGATGCCGACGGTAAACTTTGCCGGGCGTTGTAATTGACCAGTTCCTGCCCATCACTCACCCGCCGGACAGATAACGCCACAGTTCCGTAACGCACGGCCGGGCCTGCCTGGAATGAATCGACGAGCGACACTAACTGCTGAACGGCCAGCGAATCAACCGACGGGCGCGTGACCCTGACGGGCTGAGACGGCTCCGGTACGACTGGCTCAACAGGCTGTAGTAGTGCTTGCAGTAGAAAGAAGAACAGGCGAATGGAAAAGACAGGCATAGGCTGTAGTGATTGAGCGACCCGGACGAAGAATAGCAAAAATTAGGCTTACCGCTAAGACAATGACAGCGCTACCGGTCAGTTTGTTTGCGAACTAAGGGAGTAGCAGGCAGGTTGTCAGTTTGTTGACAGCCTGTTCAGCTCAAATCCGGGCAAAACCCGTTGACAGGGGCGGTGACAAAGACGGCCGGTACAACGTTATTAACCGGTAATGTTGTAGTTTTGCACCCTTACACTTATCTGAGTGCCCCACCGAAGTAGCTTCAGAACCTGACAGGATCACGAATAAATGACATTGAATAGTAAGCTGTACGCATGAAATTATCGTTTCTGGGGGCTGCCCGTCAGGTAACAGGCAGCATGTACCTGCTGGAACTGGAGGATGATTACCGTATCCTGGTCGACTGCGGGTCGGACCTGGAGAGATCCCGCCAGAACGGTCAGGATGTTCCAACAAGTCCTCAATCGAGTTTCTTTCCGTTTGAGGCTTCGAGTATTAATCTGGTACTGCTCACCCACGCGCACGTTGACCATTCCGGCAATTTGCCCAACCTCTACCGCGAAGGGTACGAAGGACAGATTCTTTGCACCGAACCGACGTTCGCGCTGGCTAATGTACTACTGAAAGATGCAGCTTCGATCAATCAGAAGCGGATCAACGAACTCAACGCCAGTAAAAAACAACGGGTAAAAGATCGGCAGGCGCAGTTACAGAAAGATTTGTATCTGGATCGGCAAGTGCGCGAAACGATGGAAAACGTGGTACCCATCGCGTTTAACCGCCGGTTTCGTGTGGCCGATAACGTTGATGTAACGTTCATTCCGGCGGGACACCTGCTGGGAGCGGCTCACATTGTTGTCAGCGTAGTCGAGAACGGGGAGAAGAAAAGTATCTGCTTCTCCGGCGACATCGGCCGTAAAAACTACCCGCTGCTGGTTGACCCGGCACCGGTACCGCCTGTCGATTACCTGATTTGCGAAAGCACCTACGGGAACCGACTGCACGAAGACAACATCTCGCCCGAAGATGCCCTTGCCGATGTTATTCAGCGGACCTGCATTGACATACCGGGTCGGCTGATTATTCCGTCGTTCAGTGTGGGCCGGACGCAAGCCCTGCTTTACACGTTGAATAAGCTGTATACCGAGCGTGATTTTCCGCCGATCAAGGTATTCTCCGACAGTCCGATGGGCTTTGAAAGTACCAAGATTTACCTGCAGCACGTGAAAATGCTGAACGGCGAAGCCAAGGAGTTCTATAAGGAGAACGAAACCCTGTTCGACTTCGAAAATTTCGAGTTTCTGGAGTCGTCGAAGGCCAGTAAGGCGGTGTCGAACTACGGTGAACCTTGTATTATCATTTCCTCGTCGGGGATGGTGCAGGGCGGACGGGTTGAATACCACGTAGCGGAAAACATCAGCAATCCGTACTCAACGATCCTGATTATCGGCTACTGCGCGGAAGGTACGCTCGGCTGGCGACTGCTCAACGGGCAATCGACGCTGACGATCAAAGGCAAAGAGCATCAGGTATTGGCCAATATTGAGAAGATCGACGTGTTCAGCGGACATGGCGACCGCGACGATCTGATGGAGTTTGTAACGGTGCAATCGCCCGAAACGTTAAAACGCATATTTCTGGTCCACGGCGAATACGAAAGCATGGAAGCCTTCCGGGATACACTGGCCGAAGCGGGTTATCCGCAGGTGGTGATTCCTAAAAAAGGCGAACGATTTGAGCTATGAGAACCTATCTTGATTTCGAAAAACCGATTGCCGACCTTGAAGCCCGGCTCGAAGAAACCCGGCAACTAGCCAAAACCAGCAACATCAACGTAAGTGAGGCTGTTGAGGTACTCGAGCAAAGCATCAACCGGCTGCGGCAGGAGATTTTTCAAAACCTGACCCGCTGGCAGCGCGTACAGCTGTCGCGGCACCCGGACCGCCCCTACACACTCGACTACATCTCGCTGATGTGTGATGAATTTATCGAACTGCACGGCGATCGTACTGTCCGCGATGACCCGGCGATGGTTGGTGGCTTCGGTAAAATCGGGGATCAAACCGTCATGATTATTGGGCAGCAGAAAGGACGGAATACCAAACAGCGGCAGCACCGGAACTTTGGCATGCCTAACCCGGAAGGGTACCGCAAGGCCCTGCGTCTGATGAAGATGGCCGAGAAGTTTGGTAAGCCCATCATCACGCTGATCGACACGCCGGGTGCTTTTCCCGGACTGGAAGCCGAAGAGCGCGGGCAGGGTGAAGCCATTGCCCGTAACCTGAAAGAGATGTTTATGCTGACGGTGCCGGTAATCTGCATCGTCATTGGTGAAGGTGCATCAGGCGGTGCACTCGGCATCGCGATCGGCGACCGCGTACTGATGCTGGAGAACACCTGGTACTCGGTTATTTCACCCGAAAACTGCTCGACCATTCTCTGGCGTAGCTGGAACTTTAAAGAGCAGGCGGCCGAAGCTATGAAGGTGACCGCCAAAGACATGACCTCGTTCAAACTGGTCGATGGTATCGTCGACGAACCGCTGGGTGGCGCGCACAACGATCATCAGGCTATGGCGCAGCACTTGAAAACCGTCATCCTCGACGCGCTAACGGAGTTGAATGCCCTGTCGCCCGACGAACGAATCAATCAGCGCATCGACAAGTTCTGCTCGATGGGCGTTGTTGTCGAATAGATATTGATTTAAGAATAGAGCAAGCCGTCTGGGAAACCGGGCGGCTTTTTTTATTGGAAATGCTTATGATTGAGATGAAAAAGCGAAACGCCCATAGCGTCGAATTCTTCCTCTTCCTCTAATAAACTGGCTCTATTTATTGGACGGGTACCTGACTCGGCCAGTAAACAGACATAAGCCTCAATTACGCTAGTAAGGTTGAGTACTTGCCTCAAGTAAACTATAGTGGCCTTAAGCTGGTCTTTTGCTTCTCGTCGTAGCTTCTTACGCTGCGTCATGGACGACGTAGTTTTTATTTCGATAAGACAGAGAGTCTGTTCGTTAAAAACAGCGCAATCACACCGCTGCGTTTTATCATCATCCATTAGTAAACACTTATCTATTGCTAGAAAGTGAACAAGACTTCCCGATGAATTAGTTACTCGGAAATGCCTTACACCGTATTCATCGTCTTGTAGATAGCAACGTTTCTCTAACTCGTGATCATAGATGTAGAATTCAGTATCAGATAATGAGATTAAACAGTCACTATATTGTAGCTGTGGAAAAGCACCTATAAATAAATCAAGCACGGGATGAGGAACGTCTGAGTGCGAATAGTTTATCTTGTTCGTCTGCTAGATCATCAGAAACATCATCGAGTTCATTTTCTGCTATCATACCAGTCTGCTCGCTCACTATGCTACGAACTGTGCCGTTATCGACATAATAGGCCGCAAAGTCATCCGGGTTAATCCAGCAGCGGGAGGGAATTATCTTTTCTACCTCCGCTCTTAATTCGTCGCTCTGATTTCCAACTTTATACGCTAGCATCAGCGTGTTGAACGAGCTGAGTACGTACGGGCTGTGTGTCGTGAAAACCCATTCAGCATCTTGGTACGATACGTCAGGCTGCAAGCCACCTAGTAATGAATAGATCAAGTCTTTCTGAGCGGTTGGATATAAGTTAAGTTCTGGCTCCTCAATAACAAATCTATTTTTTAAATTAAGGCGCTGGTTTTCAACGACAAGAGTTAATGGAATTATGGATTGATAACCGCTGGCTGTATTACGTAAATTTATTTTTGCGTTATTTTGAAATATGAAATCTGAGCTATCTACATATTCATATTTTATCCCTAGATACGGAATTTTTAAAGATACTATTTGGTGCCTAGCATTTTCATAAAGATTCAAGAATGAAGTTACTATTTCTGGTAGATTAATTTTGGAATTAATAATGCTCCATATTGCATCTGAAAGAATGGAAACAAGTTGCCTTTCAGCAGGAATATACAAAGACGAGTATTCCCCTGATAATTTGTATTGAACAGTATTTCGAAGTGTGGATGTCTGAATGAGTAAATCGTGAAGTAATTCGTTTGCTATATTGTCTTCTAATTTATCTTCTAAGTTCGAGAGGATTTCCGATATGGATTCTATTTTATCGATAGAAATGTCTATTTTTTCCTCATTTTGTTGCTTATTCAATAAACTAAATTTAAAATTATCATTATATTCCAAGTAGTACTGTCTGCCGATAAACTTCATATATGAGTTTTTTGAAATGTATCCGTTTAGGTTGTATTTTTTTTCGAAATAATTTTGATTGTTAGAATTGTTATTGAAGGTGACAATTCCGCTATCACTACCAATTGCAATCAATTTAGCCAACGTGCTTTTGCCAGTACCTTGCGGACCGATGAAGACTGTGTGCTTTTTTACGTCGAGTTCTGCTTCCCGAATTGGGCCGACGTTTTTGACTGTTAACTTTGCCATTCGCTGTATATGCCTAGTCTGCAAATCTAACGGTATCTTTGGCTTTCGGTTCACTGCTTGATGAACCGGCTATTATGCATGGAGAATAAGACCACGCTCAAGAATCTGATCTTCGACCTCGGCGACGTTATCATTCCGATCGACCTGACAGCGCCCCTGCGCAACTTTGCGATGCTGGCGAACCTACCGGAGGAGGAAGTAAAAGCGCTCTGGAAAGAACACGATATCTGGAACCGGTATGAAACGGGGCTGATTGATGACGAAAGCTTCCGCGCGCACGTCCGCAAAGTACTGTACGATCGCACCGACGCTCCTGAAAGCTGGGCTGATGAAGTTATTGATACGGCCTGGAATTCGGTGCTGCTCGATCTGCCTGTGACGCGTGTCGAACGAGTTCGGGAGTTGGGAAGTCGGTATCGGCTGTTCTTGCTGAGTAATACCAATCCGGTACACATTCGGCAGGTTAATCGGATGTTGACCGAACTGCATCAGCCAACGCTGGAGGAGTTGTTCGAGCGGGTGTTTTATTCGTACGACGTGAAGATGATGAAACCGTCGCCCGACATCTATCAGCACGTACTGACCGAAGCTGGTCTGGTGGCCGAAGAAACAGCGTTCTTCGACGACAATGCTGCCAACATACAGGCTGCCGCTGCGTTAGGTATTCAGGCAGTGCACGTACAGCCGCCCAAGACGATTCTGGAGTATACCACGGATTTATGAACCAACAAACGAAAACGTACCTCCTTCATGGAGGTCTTTTTTTACTTACCCTCGTCACTACGACAATGGCTGGGGCCGAGTGGATGTTCGGCCGGTTGTTTATTCCAATCGAAGGTATGCAAACGCTGGGCTGGGATGAGTTTCTGGCCGGCCTGAACTTTTCAATCCCGTTTCTGGCAATCCTGACTGTCCACGAATTTGGGCACTATATCGTTGCGCGACTCAATAAAGTGCGGGTGACGTTGCCGTATTACATTCCGCTTTGGCTGGGTATTGGCGAAAGTATCGGTACGCTGGGAGCATTCATCCGAATTCAGGATTACATCAACAGTCGTCGGAAATATTTCGATATTGGCATTGCCGGGCCGCTGGCCGGGTTTGTACTGGCGCTGGTAGTGTTGTGGTATGGCTTCACGCACCTGCCCCCGGTCGATTATATTTTTACCATCCACCCGGAATACAAAAAATGGGGGCTCGACTACGCTAAGTATGCGTATCAGAAACTGCCTGAAGGTGGCGTAATTGCGCTGGGTGATAACCTGCTGTTCTCCTTTTTTAAACAGTATGTAGCCGATCCGGCACTATTACCACATCCCTATGAAATGGTGCACTATCCATATCTATTGGCGGGATATCTGGCCTTATTCTTCACATCGTTGAATCTGATCCCCATCGGTCAACTCGACGGCGGTCATATTCTTTACGCGTTGATCGGGAAGGAACGGTTTCGCTGGGTAGCACCGGCCCTGTTTATCGTCTTCGCCTTTTACGCTGGACTGGGGGTATACAAACCGGCTGATTTTGCGGTGCCAACCGATGAAGCGTTCCTGAGTGAACTGGCGTCATTTGGGCTATACGCGTTCTTCATGTATCTGGCGTTCACGCGCATCAGCGAGCAGCGCATGACGGCCCTGATGATTGCACTTAGTGTCGTTGCGCTGCAATTGCTGGTGTCGACCATCCAACCTGATTGGAACGGGTATCCCGGCTTTCTGGTATTTGTGTTTGTCTTGGGCCGTATCCTGGGCGTATACCATCCGGACACAGAACTACAGGAACCGCTCGATCTGAAACGAACGGTATTGGGTTGGCTGGCACTGGTTGTGTTTATCATCAGTTTCAGCCCCCGCCCATTTATACTGACCTAGGCGTTAGGGTTTTCGATCGGGAAATCGGGCGGGTTGGCCGTAGTCTCGAAAAGACCCGTTGGTTTGTCGCGTTTCCCTTGATCGGCTTCCTCCAGTTTTGGCTTCCAGTACCGTTTAAAAAGCCACGTCATCAGTAGCATGGCGCTAACCGGAGCCAGAACGTAAATCCAGTAGTCACGAAACGTGGCTGCGGCAGCCGCAGCCCCCAGCGAACGGGCTGGATTGGTGCTCATACCCGAAAAAGGCGCTTCGAAGACGATAAACAGCATAATCAGCACGATGTTGAACCAGCTGTTTTGCTTCCGAATTTTCTCCGTGTGCATTGTAATCAGCGTGATTATCATCAACATCGAGGAAATGATGAACTCGGCAAGCAGGGCAACGGGCCATCCACCGTTCTCGGGCCTGGGGGCGCTTAAGTTGAAGTTAACCTCCTGATGATCGTACCAGGGCTTAAGAATAGTAAACATGATCCAGCCGACAATAACGGCTGCGCCACATTGGAAGACGATGTACCAGAACGCATCGATAGCCGAAATCTTCCCCAGATACCGAAACGATAAAGTCACCGCCGGGTTAATGTGGGAGCCAGACTTTTTGCCCCAGGGATTGAAGTTGACAACAATCAGAACGACACCAACAAGTAGCGCCTGCACCGTTCGACGCCATAGCTTTGAGTCTCCCAGATGTTGGCGGACAGGAGAATCGGGATGATGTATGACAACGGCTGTCAGACAGGATACAATCATGAACAGCGTTACGCCACCTGCTTCAGCCAGATAACTCTTCCAGTTTTTGTTTATCGCGCTTGTCAGTATGGCAACCGAACTATTCATAAGTAGTAATGATGACCATAAACGCCAACGCTTTGTGCGTGTTATGGTTGGCCACTACCTGCGAGAATGCCGGATAAACGGGTGTGATTGGCCGATTTTGCTTACAGGATGCCTTCATCGGCAAAGCTGTAATAGGCCTTGTCGGTGAAAATCAGGTGGTCGAGAACAGGGATGTCGAGCAGTCGGCCCGCGTCTTTCAGGCGTCGTGTCAGGTCTTTGTCGGCTTGGGAAGGTGTGAGATTACCGGATGGGTGATTGTGAAGCAGAATCATTCCCGACGCCAATTGTTCCAGCGCGTGTCTGAAGATGATTTTGGGGTCGGCGACGGTGCCGGATACGCCCCCCGCACTAACCTGCACCGGGCGCATCACTTCGTTGGCGCGGTTGAGCAGCAGAATCCAGAACTCTTCGTGGGGCTTGTCAAGCAGATGGGGGAGCATCTCATTGTAGGCATCCCGTGAGCAGGTGATACGCGCGCGCTGTGGTCGATCCTGCTCCCGTCGGCGACGGCCTAATTCAAGGGCGGCTACGATACTAATCGCTTTTGCTTCGCCGATACCCCGGAATTTCGATAAATCCTTGACGCTCAGCCGAGCCAATTCGTTAAGATTATGTCCGACGCTTTTCAGGATGATTCGTGCCACGTCGACGGCTGTCAGATCAACAGTACCGGAGTTGATCAGGATAGCGATTAGCTCAGCTTCTGACAGAGCGGCTTTTCCTTTTAGCATCAATTTTTCGCGAGGACGATCTTCTTCGGCCCAGCTCTGAATCGTGCCGGAGGTTTCGTAAGTCATGGATAGATAGTAGTTACGGTGGTAACGTACTAGCTAAAGTGCATAAAAAAACCTTACCCGCAATGGGTAAGGTTTTGCAAGAAGGGAATGCAGTTACAAACTAAGCGGCTGCCTGCTTCAGGTTGTTTACCAGACGGGCCAGCTTCGATTTGTTGTTGGCTGCTTTATTGCGGTGAATAATGTTGCGTTTGGCCAGTTTGTCCAGCGCCGACGATACCGATTTGAACAGCTCGACAGCCATTGCATGATCGGTAGTAGCGCGAAGTTTCTTAACCATGTTCCGGGTCGTTACGTGTTGGTAACGATTCAGCAGACGCTTCTTGGCGCTCGACCGGATTGCTTTTTTGGTTGCCTTATGATTTGCCATCGGTATGTACTATAAGTTCGTTGTCGCGATATGAGGGCGCAAAAATAAAAAAAACGACGAGAGAATGCAATTCCTGCGCCGTTTTTTATACAGCTTCCAGCGTTTACGAGCGAATATCCGCGTTGACAGTCAGCTTCTTTGCCCAGTTTGCGCTATTTTCTTTGACGAACTGCTTGAATAGTGGGCTGTTTTCAAATTTTTTAATGTCGGCCTCCGTCTGAAACGTAATGTAATGGACTACGTCATACTCAGCGGCAGCCTGATTGGGCAGAATAGTCTTACCGGACGTGTAACTGACTACCTGTGGAATTTCGGCTTTCAGCGCTGCAAAACCGTTCATATGCTGTTCTACGGCTGCACTTTCGACGCCTTTTTTAAATTTTATGCACACAATCTGCTGTTTCTGGGCTTTGCGAGCCGGAGTGTACGCGCCATAGATTGTGAGGGCAAAGGCGCACATCAGCACAACAACAAGGAGGTAACCACGCGATTTAGAATTCATTATTTTTTGTTCTTTATTAATTTGTCAAAATATTATTCTGATACAGGACAAGTTTTTGGCGAATAGTTTAACTATTTACTTGTAAAGTACCATGTATTGGCAAATGTACTACAGATTTATTTGGTTGGTTATCTTATCGACATTTTTCTCCGTAGTGGTATCGCGGCCGATACAGGCTGCGTCTAACCCTGGGCCAGTATTAAGGAAATATGGCGGGCCAAAATGGGGGTTTTATGCACATCAGCAGATTAACCGGCTGGCTGTTTTTACGTTGCCTGCCGAGATGATACCGTTTTTCAAGAAGCACATTCAGTACCTGACTGATAATGCTGTCAACCCTGATAAACGCCGGTATGCCGTTGTGGGTGAAGCGCCCAGGCATTTCATCGATCTGGATGCTTATCCGGATACACTGGCTACCACATTGCCCCGTTTTTACAAGGATGCGGCTGAACGGTACGGTGCCGATACGCTGGCTCTGCATGGTCTGGTACCGTGGCAGATTCAATTGACGAAATACCAATTGACCGAAGCCTTCCGAAAACAGAACGTCCGGCAAATCCTACGGGTAGCGGCTGATCTGGGACACTACATCGCCGACGCCAATGTGCCGCTGCATACAACCCGAAACTACAATGGGCAGTTGACCGGTCAGCATGGGATACACGGCTTTTGGGAGTCGCGACTACCCGAACTGTTCAGCAAGGAGTACGATTTTCTGACCGGACCGGCTGAGTACATACAGTCGCCCCAGCGGGTGGCTTGGCGGGCGGTCTTTCGAGCAAATGCCGCGCTCGATTCCGTGCTGCGCATAGAACAGGAATTAACCAACGAAACAGGGGATACCCGCAAATTTGGCTTTGACGAGCGTAACGGTACCACGCTCAAAGTATACGCCAGGGATTTCTCACAGCGCTACCATGACCGGCTAAGTGGACAGGTTGAACGGCAAATGCGCGCATCGGTCAAAATGGTAGGTGATTTCTGGTTCACCTGCTGGGTCGATGCGGGACAGCCGGATATGGCTAAACTGGCAAAACGCGAGTTGGCTGCTGAAGACGATCAGGCTGAAGCGGAGGAAAAGAAAAGCTGGCTGAAGCGGCTGTTTTTAGCCAGAGATGAGAATTGACAGTGAAGCGAAAAGAGGATAGACGTAAAAAGAAAGACACGGGCGCAAAACCTTCTTTCTTCTTACGTCTATCCTCTTTTCGCTCTTTTACAAATAATCCACGATTCGACGTCCGAACAGGCCGTGTTGAATTTCGCGACGCAATACCGCCAGTCGGCGACGAGGGTGGGTATTGACGTACATAGCCCGCATCTTAAGTGTAAAGCTGGTTAGCATATACAGGCCGAACATACCGCCCAGAATCAGGAGCGAAGCCGTATTGGAAATATCGCGGTGAAAAAATAGAAACAGCATCGTGTTCAACAGCGACGCAATGCACATGACGGCCGTTGCCTGCATGTGGGTCAGGCCGTTATCGAGCAGGATATGGTGCATGTGGTTACGGTCGGCGGAGAAAGGCGAACGCCCGGCCAGAATCCGCACCAGAAATACCCGAAGCGTATCGAAAATTGGCACGATCAGGATCACGATAGCGATAATGGGCGCGTTGAAGAACGCCGTCGGTTCGTATCGGTATGATGCATTCAGGCTGACGAAGCGAACGGCGAAGAACGCCAGCATAAAGCCGATAATCAGCGACCCGGTGTTGCCCATGAATATCTTGCTGGTCCGCGAAAAATTGAAACGCATGAAACCCAGTAGGGCACCAGCCAATGTAAAGGCCATGCAGGCCATGGCGAAGTGATTTGTCAGCAAAAACCAGCCACCGAACGTACCGCTGGCAATGGTCGCAATGCCCGCAGCCAGTCCGTCGATGCCATCAATCAGATTGATTGCGTTCGTCAGGGCGATAAAGATGAAGCAGGTCAACAGAATACTGACGACGATATTGATGTGATGGAATCCCATGATATCGTAGAGGTAATCGACACGTAGATCTCCGAAAAAAATCAGAATCATGGCTGCCAGTACCTGAAAGACAATTTTCTTGTTTGGGTCAATGCCAACCAGGTCGTCTTTTATACCCGTAAAAAACAGGATTGTCATACCCGCGATCGACAGATTCGTGCGGTACACGTCGGTCTGATCCAGGCTAGGCCATAGAAAGTAAGCGATCAGGATAGCTGCAAAGATGGCGACGCCCCCGAGGGTAGGCGTTGGCACCTTGTGGGCCCGACGCTCGCCGGGTTTCTCCATCAGCGACTTCAGTTCAGCAATCTTGATAAC
The DNA here is from genome assembly GCF_003002825.1 of Spirosoma oryzae. Taxonomy (GTDB): domain Bacteria; phylum Bacteroidota; class Bacteroidia; order Cytophagales; family Spirosomataceae; genus Spirosoma; species Spirosoma oryzae. Next base: position 52,836 of record NZ_PVTE01000011.1, read on the forward strand.
GACCGGAATTGCCAGTATCGAAACGAAACAAGCTACCAGGAAGGACAGAATGCACTGATACATGCCGAGCTTGAATAGATCGTCACTTAGCTTATTCTGTAGATAGGCAATTACCAGGTCAAAGTTCATAGGCGGTTTCGTTCAAGGTAGTCACCCGATTAACTTAACCACTTACTGACCGCATTTGCGGGCTGATCGAGTTAACGAGTAGAGTCCGTTCAGATACTGTATCGTCTGACCATACCGAACGTAATTGATGGACAGACACAAATTTTGTACGATCTCAGCGAATCAGGCCAACAATTCGATTAAACGGTTTATAGTTCGCTTATTTTTTACGATAGGTAATCGGTGGCTTGCTAAAAAACTGCCCGATTTTCCGCAACGGTTTCATCCAGAGTGTCGCTCTATACGGACGAAGTTCGTTCAATTGCCAGGCCAACCGATCTTCCTGATTCGCTCTGAGCCGATTGGCAACGCTGGCATTGCTAACTCCACCGGCCCGCATCACGACGATAACTTCGCTTAGATAAGCCAGTTTGGCCTTGTACTTATGAATAAAACGTAGCATCAGCTCATAATCGGCCGCACTTTTCATGTCCAGCCGAAATAAACCGTGTTGCTCGTATAAGGTACGTTTCACGAAGAACGACGGATGTCCCGGCATCCAGCCCCACAGAAAAGCGTTGGGTCGAAAGTGCCCTGATTTCCAGTAACGCGTAACCTTTTCCGTATTAACCCGATCGACATAGACGATATCACCGTAAACTGCATCGCACTGACTTTGACGAAACAAATTCATTACGTCACGAATGATGTCGGGGTGGGGGTAGAAATCGTCGGCGTTCAGAATGCCGACAATATCGCCAGTGGCCATACCGATGCCTTTATTCATAGCATCGTACAAACCGTTATCGCGCTCGGAAACAAACTGACTGATCCGATCGCCGTACGATTGAACGATTGCTACTGTTCCGTCAGTCGAACCGCCATCCACGACGATGTATTCGATGTCATCGTATGTTTGACCAACGACGGAATCGATACAATCGCGAACGAACGCAGCGCCGTTATAGACAACAGTAATCAGCGAAATTTTCACGCAGTTTTGGATAAAAGCAAGCCAGTTACAGCTTTACTACCGGTACAAAGGTAGCTATGTTGGATAAATACAACAAACTGGTGCGCCTGTGTGTTGGTTAGTCGATCGTACGCTCGCGTACTCGAACCGCCGGGTTACCCTGGTATATACCATATGGGTCCAGTGTTCGTGTCGCAACCGAGCCGACGGCCAGCACGGCATGTGCCCCCACATCGACGCCCGGACAAACGACGGCCCGTGCACCTATCCATGACCCCGCCCGTAGGACAATGGGTCGAACAATCAGGTCGAAGGTTGGGACCCGGTAGTTGTGGTTACCGGTTAGTAACATGGCTCCCTGCGACAGGCAAACGTTATCTTCGATCGTTACCGGGCAGAGGTTATCGATCCAGACTTCTTCGCCAATCCAGACGTGACTACCGATGGTCAGCAGCCAGGGGTATTTGACATTGACTGCCGGCTTGATCATGACGCCGGTGCCCAGTTTGGCCCCGAATGCTTTCAGGACAAACCGTTTGAGCGATACCGGCAGCGGTAAATAAGTATTCAGCGTAACTGAATTGACCAGGAACCAGAGCAGGATTTTCCAGCGCGGGCCAGGATTAAACCAGCTGTTATCGTATCGCGAAAGGTCGGTGCGGCCTGTCATGGCATTAGGCTGATTTTTTTGGGGCAAGCTCTTTTCCATACTGTTCGCGGAAGTAGTCGATGATGGCTTGTTTGTCGCGCCCGGCTCGTAAAAACACTTCCATCAGCTTGGCGTCGACGAGCATGCGGTACCAGAGGGCCTGAAAGAAGCACCACACGAATCCCGGTTTACCGTCCAGAAAGCCGAGCCGCACAAAGTACCGGTACAGGAAATACAGAATCGGCCGGGTAAACAGCGGCAGCGAAGCATACTTGAGCTTGATGTACCGCACACGCTGATCCTGCGTTCCGAACAGTTTGGGCTGCACCGTTTCGGCCTTTTCGGGGTCGAACTGATACCGGTAATTGAGCAGGTTAATCATTTCCAGAATCGTGTAATGATTATGCTTCTGCGTCCACCAGGTCAGGTTGTTCAGGTTATGATCGACCAGGTCGTGAGCAAACTGCATTGTATCGCCCTGCGTCAGTTTGATGTGTTCGTCGTGCCAGACCTGCTCGCACATGCCCTGCCCCCGACGCCAGAGCCGTAACAGCCAGATCGGGTAGAAACCGCCGTGTTTCATCCAGCGATCCATAAAAAATACGCGCCGTTTGACGTAAATCCCGGAGACTGGGTCAGGTACGGTATGCATGCGCCGGTTGATTTCATCGGCCAGTTCAGGCAGTACGTATTCGTCGGCGTCCATCCGCATCAGCCAGGTCGTGGTGAAAGGCGTATTGGTAATGCCATAGTTGAACTGAGTAGCATAGTTGACCCACGGATTCTGCACGACAACAGCACCCATCGACCGAGCAATCTCGACGGTTCGATCCGTCGAAAACGAATCGACAATAAAGATTTTATCGGTAAATGGTAACAGACTTTGCAGACACCGAACGATGTGTTTCTCTTCGTTGTGGGTCAGGATAATGACAGATACGTCGGTCATAAACAAGTGAAAGCCGTTTGCTAAATAGCATACCCGGCCGCTAGAATAGATCAGTAGCAGCCTGTATTTTAGATTGGCTGTACGAACACCGAAAGGGAACGCAATACTATCACTTTTTTAAGATCATAAAAAGCTGCATGAAGTATATCTACCTTGTAGTACTGGTATGTCTGGTAAAGCTGAGTTGGGCGCAGGTGTTGTTTGAGCAAATGCCCCGAGAACTACAACTTTATCCACGCAATAGTCAAAATCAGGCCACTGTACCTGTTAGTGGGACAGTTACTTCCGCCGGCTATCGTCGGGTCAGTGTGCATCTCTGGCGGGAAGGCAAGCTAAGTTCGGTTACGAGTCAGACACTATCGCCGGGCGCAACCAATCAATCGTTTCGGTTATCGACGGTTATCCGGGCCGAACCTGCCGACTATCGCTTTCGCGTTTTTTTGTACAAAAACAATGATTCGACACTCGTCGCCGATTCGCAGCGCATCGTTTGTGGCGATGTATACGTATTGTACGGTCAGTCGAATATCATCCCCGGAACCGCGCTGGCCGAACGATATGGGGCTGATTTTAACGATCGGTATCTGCGCAACTGCACGTATGCCTACGGTGCATCGGATCTGGCGGCTTCAATGCGCTGGTATCCGGCTAAAGAACCATTTGCCTCGGTGGGTTCTGTCGGCCTGACGATTCAGCGGCTGATTCTGGAGCAGTATGGTATTCCGACCGCCATCATCAACGGAGCCGTTGGGGGGGCCACCATCCTGGCTCTGTCGGCACGTGATCCCCTTAATCATGCGAACATGAGTACACCGTATGGGCGTTTGCTGTTCCGGACGCAGTGGGCGGGTGTGCAGAAAAATGTTAAAGCTATTTTGTGGCGACAGGGCGAAGCGGAATCGGGGGGAGATGCAACTGGCTACGGCGAAAAATTTACGACACTATACAAGCAGCTACGGGAAGACTATGGCAATACCCGCATCTATCTGGCACAGGCTAATTTGTTGGGAAGTGGGAGTAATGACGCGGGTACGTTGCGCGACTTTCAGCGACGAGCCCGGCAACAGTTCAGCAATGTAGAGACTATCGCAACGGTAGGCACCCGCGACTACGATGGTACCCACTACGCTGACGACGGCTACCGGCAACTGGCTTTCGAGCAATTTCGGCTATTAGCCCGCGATTTTTACGGGGCTACGGATACGCTGCAAATCGGGTCGCCCGACGTCAAAAAGGTGTTTTATAGTGCCCGCCGTGATTCGATAACGCTGGTATTCGAGCCGTCGATGCAGATGGTGTGGCGTGATACGGTGTACTATAATTTTGCAACGGGCGCAAAAACGGGAAGCCGCTTTCAGAAAGATGCCTTCCTGCTGGCCAATAAAGCCGGGCAGGTAGTCGGTGGTGCTGCCGTTGGTAACCGGGTTGTGTTGCGACTTAGTCAGTCATCGACAGCCAAAACGCTGACGTATCTGCCCCCTTATTTCGCCGACGCACTTTCTCCTTTCTACAACGGACCAACCCTGCGTAACAGCCGGGGGATGCGGGCGTTCACGTTTGCCGATGTAGCTATTGCCGACTGGATTGCTGGCTCGACTCAACTAGTGGCTACGGCCGTTTCGGATCAACAAATTCGCCTGAATTGGACGGCGTCAACGGCTGGTTCACAGCAGCTTATCGAACGGGCCATCGGGCAGTCGGGTACTTTTCAAGTGATAGGAACCGTCAGTGGAACAACTACTTCCTATACCGATACCGGCATTACCGATTCATTTGGGCTGTATCAATACCGGATTCGGGCGATAAGTTCGGTATCGGAATCCGATTACAGCAACGTCGCGACTGCTAAACCGCTCCTGTTAGGAATTGGCGATACGCCGGTTGCCCGGCTGTTTCCCAACCCCGTCGGAACTGATCGGCAACTTCAGGTAGATGCTGGCGTTTTGGCGATTAGCGCGGTCATCATCCGGGATGTGCAGGGCAGGACCGTCAGTGAGTGGCGCGGACGCCCGGTCAGCGCACTGACCGTATCGGTGCAGTCGCTATCAGCCGGCCTGTACATTGCCGACATCACAACGGCCGAAGGACAGACGCAGCAGGAGAAGCTATTGATTCGCTAAGTGGGTGTTGGCGTTAAAGAACGGCAGGGGATAAACCGAAACGCTGGTTTCGCTGGGTACGAAGATTGAAATTTTTGTGGGGAAGTGAATCACTTCGGGGGCTGTCAGGCAATCAAGGGATAGCACGAATAATCAGCGCCCACACATCTGTCAATCTGGTTCATGAATACACTCAGCGTTTTTCGACCAACCACGTTTCGTTCTATTCAGGTTATGCGCGGCATTGCGTGTCTACTCGTACTGGCGTTTCATGTCGCCTTACAGTTAGACACGTACTACGGCATTAGCTGGCCGAAAGTGCTCTTTGCACAGGGATATGCCGGGGTCGATTTGTTTTTTGTCATCAGCGGCTTTGTCATTGCCTACAGCAGTCAGTCATTGATTGGCAGGCCCACGTTTTTTGGGCGATACTGGCTGAAGCGGCTTATTCGCATTTACCCGTTATACTGGCTTGTTCTTATCCTGTCGATCGTTGGTCTGGTCTTGACGGCTCCCGCCAAAGTACCGACCGGAACTGCACCGGCTGTGATCGAACATTGGTTGACTGTTGCGCTTCTGATACCGGGGCATGAGGCCGTCAACGCGGTTAGCTGGTCGCTCAGTTACGAACTCTACTTTTATGCGTTGTTCAGCTTGCTTATACTACGCAGACAAGCGTGGTACGTCTTGATCGGCATTGGAAGCGTAACGTTGATTCACGTTTTGGGAGCACCAGCTCATACCGAGACCAGTTTCTTTTTTAGTCCGTTCGCGCTAGAATTCTACCTGGGCGTAGCCATATGGTATGTCTCCGCACGAATCGAGCGGCCATCATGGCTTGCGGTCAGTTCGGTGATTGCAGCCATAGCCATTGTTAGCATATGGCAGTCAACGGTCACGAACGAAGACCATCTGCAACGGACTATCGTGTCTGGAACGGCTTCGGGATTGCTGGTCTTCGCCGGGATTGTGTTTGAGCAGAATGGGCAGTTTCGTAGCCCTAACTGGCTATGTGCTATCGGCGATGCATCGTATGTGCTATATCTGCTTCACCTGCCCTGTCTGATTATCATCAATAAATGGCTGATCGGGCAGAAACCAGGTCAATTATCAGTGTTAGCCATCAATGGCGCGACCATTTTATTGCTGATGATCGTTAGTCACTACCTGCATGTTCACCTGGAGAAGCCGACGATGCGCCGGCTACTTATTCGTTCTGCCAAACCGAAATCACTGCGTTTATGAAGCCGCGTTCTCAGCTTTGCGGTGGCGGATAGCCGCTTCGTAAGCCCGCAACATCTGCCGCGCCACAATATCCATGTCGTATTGGGTGCGTAGAAGATTGGTTGCGTTCTGGCTTAGCTGCTGCCGTAGCGAAGGATTACCCATGAGTCGTTCCAGACCGGCGCATACGCTGTCGGGGGTTAGTTCAACCAGTCCGGCAGCTTCGTGCGTGCGGATCGCTTCGCCGAAGCCAACCCGGTCTGATACCAGTGCGGGTGTACCGGCAGCCATCGCTTCGAGTACGGCAATCGAAAAGCCTTCGGAGTAAGACGGTAGCGTAAACAAATCGGCGTCGTGCAACGCGGCCTTTTTATCATCGCCGGTCAGCATACCGACCAGCCGTATGGAATCGTTCAGCTGATTGTCCTGAATAAACTGCCGTGCCGTGGCCTCGTACCCGTCGTCGGGACCAGCCAGTACGAGTAGGGTCTCTGGATGCTGCTGAACGTAATCGCGGAATGCGGGCAGCAGGAGATCGAGCCCTTTTTTTTCGTTGAGCCGGCTCATAAATAGTACCATCGGCCGGTCGGCGGGCAGGTCGAACTTCTGCCGGAAGGTACCTTTGGGTGGTAAGCTAGTGAAGTCGCTCATTCGGACCCCGTTGGGAATCAGTTCGATGCGTGGGTGCTCATCGCCGAAATAGCGTAGCAGGTCGGCCCGTTCGTCGGTGTTATTGATGTGCACCAGATCGGCCCGGCGGAGGTAGGCGCGTTGGGCCAGTCGGTCGATCAGACTTTTCTTCCAGTTGTTGTGGGCGTAAGCCCAGCGGTCGAGCACGCCGTGAATCGTGACGACTTTGGCGACGGACCGATCCGTCATAAACGGTGCCAGCGAGCCGAAATGCCAGAGGGCGTGGCAATGCACCACGTCGTATTCGTGGATATGCTGTTGCAAGTAGCGGTACAGGCCGATCGAGAACTCGCGGAAGTAGTTACTAACGGGCGTGGTCCGGGGAAACAGAATCAGCCGGGCACCGTCGGGAACGGGGTAGGGGCGCTCGTTGGGCGAGATCGGACTTAGAATATCGACCTGATGACCGTCGCGCAGGGCTACCTGCGTATGATCGAAGATAATTTTGGGCGGGCCACCGATCTCCCAGCTATAGGCACAGATATTCAGAATTCGCATAGGGCGCGAAAATAGGGTTAAGCAGTCACTTTCGTAAAACCAGCCAGCATTTCGCGGGCAACGACCTCCGGCGCGTAAGGCGCAATCTGGTCGAGTGCCGCCTGTCGCATTGCTCGCGTATCAACCCGGCCGGTCATAAAATTTGTCAGCAACTGCGTCAGTTGGTCGGTATTGGCCGGGTCGAACACAAAGCCGGTTGTACCATCGCGGACCAGATCCGGCACACAGCCGCATTGACTGGAGACGATGACCGGCAACCCACAAACCATCGCTTCGTTGACGACCAGTCCCCAGGGTTCGGACTGACTGGGCAACACGAGTACATCGCTTAACGCCAGGAAAGCCGGTACCCGGTACCAGGGTTGCGCTGGCTGAAATGAAACGACATTCGTAAGACCAAGCTCGGTTGTTTGTTGAAACAACGTCGGTTGGTCGGCCCCGTCGCCGAGCAGAATCAGACCCCAATCTGCGGCAGGTGCCTGCTGACGGGCTTGGGCGAAAGCTGTCAGTAGTGCCGGTACGTTTTTCACGCCGATCAGGCGACCTACGTAGATGAAGTTGCGGCTGGGCAGACGCAGGTGTTGCTGCTCAGCTTGTCGGGTCGACAGGGCCTGTTCATAAACGCGCCGGAGTGTTTGATTGTCGACCGCGTTTTTCCGTAGCAAAATTTTGCGGGGCGGTACGTTGAGTGCCAGCAAATAATCGGCGGAGCGGCTACCGAAGCAGAAAAAGCCGTCGAACAGACTGATTAACCAGCGTTTGAAGGCTTCTTTCGGGCCGGTACGCTGATTGTCGGCTGTCGTACTTTCATTCTGCATGATTATCCGAATGCCCCGCAGTTTGGCCCAGAACAGCAGCGCCAGTTGCGCCGGATCGTAATAACCCGTCAGCGTGATGACGTCGGGTTTGTACGCCCTTGCCCGATTCAACAGCGCTTTCGCGCGTTCAGTCGGGCTGGTGTCCTCGAAATACCGGTCGAAGAGCAGGTCGTAGCTGTACTGGTATACGGGTGCTTCCGCTGCCGTTGTTTCCATGCCCGCCCTTGATCGCTCGTTGCGGGCAATTTGTAGCACGTGCACCTGTACGTTGGTCTGTTTAGCCGCTTCACGTTGGAGGGCTTCGAAAACAGCCGCTTTGTAATGAGCCCACAGCAGGTTGTGGACGATCAGAATGCGCATTAGCTGACAGGAGAAGCGGCTGGTACGGCCGGCGCGTAAACAATGTGTTTGCGGTCCTGTAAATGCTCCGGAAACAGGTGCTCGATTCCCATAAATCGCGTCATGAGCGCCAGCGGAATCCAGAAGGATATTTCGTTGGGTCGACCACCCGTGAAGGCCGCGACCATAATCAGCATGTAGAAATAAGCCAGGAAAACGCTGAGCTGATTCGGGTTGGTGCGCATGATGCCCAGCGAATGATACAGACACAGTGCGTTGACACCTCCGAACAGAATGAAACCCAGAATACCCATGTTGGTGAGCGATTCCAGGATCGGCACGTCCAGGTACAAATACTTGTAGCCGAAGCCGAGGATCAGCATGTGAATGTGACCAGTCAGTACGTTCGTGAAGAAAAGCGCGCTCATCGAGCGGTTAGCCGCCGAGTCGTCGAGTGTGGCTTTATAAGCCGCTCCCTGCGCTTTCGCCCCAAACAGCGCGTAGATATTGTCGAGATTACGCTCCATAAAACTGAGAACGTACCCGTACAGGACTGCATAGACGTCGTAGTACTTGTTGATAAAGAAGCTAATGGCAACCATGCCAATGGCTACGATAACCAGCGTGACGGGTTTGAAAATACCCCGGACAACGGCCCGAATCTGGGGTGGGCGGACGTTAAACGCCAGGAAGAACGCAATGGCAATGAGCAGGGCCAGGATAGACGAGCGCGTCTGAGTCAGCACGAGTACGGCCAGATTGACCATGCCAGCGAACAAGGCGAACAGCCGCAGAAAGATATTGGTGTCTGATCGGATAAGCCAGATTGCGCAGGCGACGATACCCATGAAGGCATTTCGCGAAAATACGTGTGGATTTCCGCCGTCGTCGTTGTCGCCCAGCGTGATCGTGGCCCGCTGACCAATGGCCCAGCTTGGGTTTGTAATCAGCGAATAGATCAGGCCGAGATTGGAGACGAATGTAAAGAACACGACCACGAAGATGAATACACGGGCGATGTCATTCGGAATATTGATCAGCAGAAACAGGAAAATAAGCGCATAGGCATAGTAAATCATGTCTTTGTCGTAATCCTTAAAACCGGGATCGCCCAGGTAAGTAAACATGTACATGATACACAGGGCAATGAAGCCCAGCCCCATCCACAACATCGTCATGTTTGGGCGATACAACCGGCGCAGAAAGGTAAACGGTACCATCAGTACCAGACCAAATGCGAAGGCAACTGCGGTAAAAACGGTACTACCCGGTGCCAGTTTCAGCGTCTCCCGGAAAAAGAAAATTAGTGGGTAGCCATCGACCAGAATGCAGATGCCGACTACCATACGCATCAGGTCGATTGTTTCCAGAAAGTGGAGGAATTTGCGCATCTATAAATTCGTATAAGGATCTATTCTGGTCTATCGTATGAAAGTACGCTCTGGGTAACTCGTTTATTTTCTAGACTGATTCAACATGAACCGATGACGAATATACGCCCAATCACCCCGAAATACGAACGTTGTCAGCTTGCGTAGCCGACAGTAGCGCCCCCAGAACCAGCTGCCCAGACCCGATTCCAGCATTGGGCTGTATTTGCGCTGTACCTGTTCGTGCTCCGCCAGGCCTACCGTGTTGGCAATGGTTGAGGATTTCGCGTCGGGCTGTACCCGGAAGCCACCCCAAAATTCCTTGACGTGTTTAAACGTAACTTCGGTATGAACTCCCAAGCGCGCAATAATCTCGTAGTCGATAACGAAGCGGAGACTCTCATCCAGTAGCCCGTACTGCTCCATCAGCGACCGACGAATAAACAGCGACTGATTGAACACCTGCATGCCTTCGTAAATCTGACACTCGCGGCAGAAGGGCAATGCCTTCATCGACTCCAGAATAACGTCCTGTTCGTCGATGATGTACATATCTCCGTAAAAAACCCCGGTGTCGGGGGTCTGACGCCAGGCTTCGGCGACCCGCTTCAGTGCGCCCGGTGCAAAGATGTCGTCGGAGTTCTGGAAGGCGACATAATCGCCGGTAGCCATTCGAAATCCTTTGTTGATGGCATCGGTCTGCCCCCGGTCTTTTTCGCTAACCCAGCCCGCCAGATACGGCTCATATTTCCGGATAATGTCCAGCGTTCCGTCGGTAGAACCGCCGTCGATGATAAAATATTCGAGGTTCGGATACTGCTGATTCAGTACACTCAGAATCGTTCGCTCCAGATAAGCCGCCTGGTTGTACGAAGGGGTAACGACCGTTAGTTTCGGATACGTCAGGCCGTCCGCTGTCGGTTGAGGGCTGAAGGATTGCGTAACGAAGGCGCGCAGGGAAGGGGCAGAAGCCATAAATTACAGAAGCGATTGATAAACAGCCAGCGTTTGGGCCGCCGTGCGTTCCGCCGAGAAATCGGCCAGCCGACGATAGCCTTTCTGAATCAGATCGGCTCGCAGGGATTCGTCGGTAATGACCCGCTCGATAGCCGTGCCGATGGCATCGGTATCGTCCGGATCGAAAAAAACGGCTGCGTCGTCCGCCACTTCGGGTAAGGAGCTACGATCGCTCAACACGGCCGGACAACCGCTGGCGAACGCTTCCAGTACCGGAATGCCGAACCCTTCGTTGAGTGATGGAAAGATAAACGCCCGCGCCTGCCGGTAGAGGTCGAACAAAACGTTGTTGTCGGGAATGGGTGCATAACGAACGCGGCCCGCAAGCCCGGCCGACTGAAACGAGGCTTGCTCTGCCGACGAGAACGAACCTCCACCAGCGCATACCAGGTGCAGGTCCGGGTAGCGTTTAAACAGAGGGTCGATCGCCCGGACGAACGTATCGAAATTTTTGTATAGATCCCGTTTGCCGACAAACAGCAAATACGGCTGCGCGGTAGTAGCAGCCGGTTGATCCGTGATCAACGGCTTCTGTTCGCTCATCGACGTGCTCAGTGGTACGACGTGAATCTTGGCCGGATCGACCGAGAAGTAGCGCAGAATATCCTGTTTGGTGAAGTCCGAAACGGCAATGACCGCGTTGGCCCGGTCGAGCAGTACTTTTTTTGTTTCGTATAACCCCCGCCCCAGCTCTGGATATTTGTCGCCAAATCGTTCGGTACTGGCGTCGTGAAACGTCAGCACAAATGGCTTGGTACCGATGGCGTTGAGAAAATACCGATGGTAGTATGTCGGGTGGAATACGTCAAACTGTCCGGCGCGAAGCTGTTGAAGACTGTGCTGCCGGTTGATCTGTGAGACCGCCTGATTCACACGTCGGTTGTTAGCAAACCGGCCGTACGTCCAGTAGCGGTTGAAAGGCTGCTGCCGAAGATAATCGTTGTTCGACAGCAGCAACGATAGCCTGAACTGAATGTCAGATCGAGTGGAAAAGACACGCATCAGGTCAAAAAAGTACCGGGAAACCCCGCCGTAGGTGGTACCGGTAAAACACTGATGGTCGTATAAAACAGTCATGGAAAAACCCGCCGAAGCAGACCACGTTTGTATTTTTCGTAGAAAATGGCCCGTAAAAGTACGGTTTGTTTGTCAGTTTATCGGTGTAGACGGTGAGAAACCGATCAACGGGGCAATGCCGGTAGATAGATCGTATCGATCTGTTTGTTGAGTGCGGTCAATAGCGTCGTTGCCGTCCGACGCCAGCCTCGTACGATGGGCGGAACAGGTTGTATGCCGTACGCCGGTCGAATGGGAGTCAGCGCAGCCGGCTCTTTAGCCGCTACTTGTTGCCGGTAATCCCGCAGTAAAGTCATGACATCGGACCGTTTTGCCGGATTGAGTCGGGTCTGATGCGGAAAGAAGCCCTCATCGGGGTCGAACAGCCCTTTCATGTTGGCAAACAGCACTGGTTGCCCGCTAGCGGCCAGTTCCCACGTGGAATCCCGTTGCCGAAGCGGACGTTGTGGTAAATTCCAGAGGGCTACGTGCCAGCTTGGATCATGCACGATGGTTATTCCGTCGAAGAAAACAGGCGCGTGCATAAGCCAGATCTGATCGGTACACAGCCCTTTGCAGAAATCGATATAGGCGCGTGTCTCTGCCCGACTTTGCCACCAGGCTAGCAGTTGTTCGGTTTCCGGAGCGCGCGAAAACGCCAGGAAGTCAGCGTTGTATAAGCCGATGTTCTGTAAATGTTTCTCGTCGGGCCAGGCTCCTTTACCCGGTCCCGTATCGCCTGGTGCCTGGAGCAGGTAGGGGGTCAGCAGCAGCGTCTGACCACGAAGACGATCCAGAATAGGCTGTATCGAGTGAAGAAACAGTACGTTCGGGTCGGCGTAAAGCAGCGTTTGAACCGTTGGATATCGGGCAAAAACGGCGGTGAGGAACCGGGGTTTGCAGGCTGCTGCAAATTCGACCGGCGTGTACTGATCCGACAGCTGTTGACGCTCGCTGTCCGTAAACAATGTACCAACCGGCAGAATCGGGTAGGGAAATTGAACGTCCTGAGGAAGATGAGCTGGATCATCGGCCAGACCGATGACAACGGCAGGCGTATCCGATGCAGCGTTGAGCGAGTTCCGACAGTAGCTGTCGGCCAGAACCAGCGCTTGTGGCAGCTGGTGTATAAAACAGATAGTTACGAGCACGGGCGCAAAACTACGCTATTCGAGCATATCGCCCAAAGCCGCCAGAACAGGAGCGTACCAGTTAGCCGAGGCATCGGCGTACCGTTTATAGTCCCCCTGTCGAAGTCCTTGTATGACAGGCTGGAACCGCCGTAACCGATCGTGGGGCAGGCAACTGCGCATCGTGAAATGAGCGAGCTGCCGGTGAAGCTGCGCCATGCCGGGGGTGATACCCGGTACCCGCTCCGCTAATAGTCGGCTGATCGTCGCCAACGTTGCCTGTTTTTCGCGCAGGGGAGCGAGCTTGAGCGACCGCTGGCGAATGAAGCGATCACGTAGGCGAATTCGTTCTACAGGGTCTTCGTCTTTACCCACGCCTATCTGCTGCTTCTCGTGGGTACGATAGAGTTGCAAGGGCTGGTCGACAAATTGGATGGTTCCCTGAGCAGCGGCTACCAAGGCAATCCAGCCATCGTAGATGTAGCCTGGTATACCGCCGGGAATCGGTAGAATGCTTGCCAGCACTGATCGGCGTATAACCGTGGCACAGCCCATAACCCGATTGCCATCCAGCAATACGTCCATCGAATTGCCTGATTGCCAGCGCGCCCGCGCCGATTCATCGAATCGAACCCAGCTCCAGAATCGGCTTTGCCGCCCCTTTAGCTGCGCATCGGTTACCCAGGCGTCGCAAAAAGCAACTTGTGTTGCTGGGTGTTTAACCATAAAATCGGTCATAAGCCCGACTTTCTCCGGGAACCAGCAGTCGTCCTGATCGCAGATAAAAATCAGTTCACCGGTACATTCGCTCAGTACTTTCTCGAAGTTTTTGTTGAATCCTAATCGTGTCGCGTTGACCAGAATACGGACCGGAAAAGGTGCATCAGCCGCCAGACGGTTCAACAGCGCTACCGTGTTGTCAGTTGACTGATCGTCGCAAACAACAATTTCGTCGGGCAGTACATGCTGCTCCAGCAGGCTTTGCCACTGAGTGGCCAGATAGGCTTCACCATTGTAGGTGCAAAGCGCAATCGAGATCGTTGGCCGAGCCGAAGGAGTCATGAGTTAGTTAAAGCGAGTAAATCAGTTGATGAGAATCGAGAACAAAAGTAGTGGCTTAGTATAACAACCATCAAATTTGGTAGCCATACTGAGCGAAAATAGTACGCCAATAGTCAGTGCCGTGAATATCCCAGGCGTGGCAACCGAACGGCAATCGTCCCTGGTTATAGCGTTCGACAGCGCGCTGCGGGAAAAATTCAACGGCGAAATGCAGTGCCGTACCGTATGGGGGAATGCGTAGATGCGGCCAGTACCGATTTACTTCAATGCCCCAAAAGGCGTCTTCATTATACTGGTGGATAGTGGGCTGCTCGTAGGGGTGGATTCGCTTCGTAGGTCGTCGCAGCACCCGGAGCATCGCCGGAATACGGCGGAGAGAAAAACCGCCATTGCCTACAGCATTCTGACTGATGATCTCGCGGGGCGTCACGCCGTCGGCTTTCTTCAGGTGTAGCAGTGTAGCTATCTGCTGCTTGGCTCGAAACCAGGCGGCATCGCGCCAGCCGACAAAGTCGATATCGCGCAGCCAGGGGGCTCCTATGTAGTCGTACCCCCGCCGGCACCAGTCGGCCAGTTCGTCCTGAAAGACAAAGGCGTCCAGCTGGTAGAGTAGCATGTATTCCCACTCCGCAAACGCTTGGTAGAAGGTAGACGACAGCATCAGCCGGTTGTAGGACTGAATGCTGGTAAAAAACGAATCGTCGAACCGATAGATTCGCAGGGAAGGATACTGCGACGTATAAGCAGCCAGGTCGAGAGCCTGGGGAGCCGCCAAACAGACCGGATAATGACCCAGTACCTTCATGCACTGCGTCAGCGAGATCTGTTCGTAAGCCGAGAGTACCGGCTTGTAGACCGGAATCACGACACAGGCACTCACGGCAAAGGATTTACTCATACAATGGTTGGCTGGCCTAGTTGCTCGGCGACGGCCTGCTGTACCCAATCGTATGGCAGCTCGGCGCAGGGATGACCAAAATTATTTAAAATCGTTACGCCTTCGCCCCGTTTGTAGCGGCCGGAGTAAGGCATGTAGTCGACAAAATCGAACAGTTTGCCGAGGAGCAGAATACCCGTTGTGTGCATTGCATTGGCCATGTGAGCCGGTCCACTATCGATACCGATAAACAACCGTGCCCCCCGAATGACCTCGGCCGTCTCCAATAGACTTAACTGACCGCACAGGTCGACATAACGTGGGTTCGTTTGCTGAACAACCGATTTGAGACCAATTTCGATTACGGGAAAGTCGTAGGTATCGAGTAGCCAGTCGACGAGTTTATTCCAGTTCGGGGCGGGCCAGTCGCGGGCGACATGGCTCGACTCGCAGTGAATGACGATTGGCCCGGCGGGTAGCTGCCGATTAGCCACCCGCTGCCGTATCGACTCCGGTATGTACATTTTTGGCTCGGCCGTCAGCGCGGGCAAGCCGGCCGCCTGCGAAAACATGTAGAGCAGATCACCCCGGTCGTAGTAATTATCGAAGGTCAAATTGATGGCATCAGCCGTTGGGTTGACCGGATCTTCGGGGCAGTACTTGCACTTACGGTGTGAGATGTGCAGGTTATAAACGTGGTCGAATGCGTTGAGCTTAAGGAGCCATACGCGTTCGCTGGGGCATTTCTCGATTAAGTAATTGTCCAGATCGGGATGGTACCTGACCAGGTCGATGTACGGCTTCCGAATAAACCAGATCAGGTAACCATCCGGGTATAATTTCCTGACTTCGCGAGCAATGGGTTCACAAGCGATTATGTCGCCCATCTGCTCCGATAGAATGATGGCTATAAACGGTCGGTTGCCCGCCCGCCATTTTAGCTGGTGCAGGTGGATCGTCTTTATCAGGACGCTCCAGAACTTGCCAATGATGTGGGTGTATTTATGGAACCGATACGTCCAGAGTGTGCGTAGGCGTGTCCATTCAGAATTGGTCATCGCTGCTGTAACAAGGCAATCAGGCGATTGATTGGAAATTTAATAGCCTTCCGCACACGCTGATACCGTTTAATCGTTGGTGGTTTGATATATACACAGGGGTACTTGGTGTATTGCTCGTTGGCGTTAGCCAGCAATTCCCGGCAATACAGGTCAAACAGCGGTTTAACGTCGGGCCGCTGCGCAAAAGTATAGCGAGTCTGGTACTTGGAGATGTTGTCGGGCCGAAACGGGTTGTAACCGCTGTAGTGAAAAAAGCGCAGTTCGTCAGTACTGTTAATCAGCCAGGTACCGTCCGGCCGTTGGGAAAACTGCCGTTCGTGCAGATTCCAGTAAGCCACATTATACCCCAGGTACTTATCGATAGCTACGTTCTGATAGTAGGCCGGCGCAAAATTAACCCAGTGCTGATCGACAAACAGTCCTTCGCACAGGTCGATCCGGCACTCGTATACCAGCCGCTCTTTCCACCAGTTGACAAAAGCCCGGGCTGTTTGGTCAGTACGCAGTCCGATAAACCCAAGGTTGAAAATTCCCGTGTTCAGGTGGTGCAACTCGTTGGGCCGCTCCCAGTCGGGGGTGGGGGAGCAGGTGTGCGGAGTCAGTACCAGACTGTTGGTTTCCAGCGCCTTATTTAGTTCGATCAGCGGTTGAAAAACGATAATGTCGGGATCGAAATAAATAACCGCCGTTGCTTCCGGCCGATTCTGGTAAAAATAGTCGATGAAAAATGGCTTGACGGCTGTATTCAATTCGGTAATGTCGTACCGATCGCACATAGCCTGGAAATCCGGAATACCAATTTTGTCGACTTCCAGCATAGGATAGTCGGGCACCAAATCCGCCGGGAGGTTAGCTGTGCTCAGTTTGTCGACCAGTCCAATGACATACTGATAGTCCGGATTTGTTCGGCGCAGGGAATCGCCGAGTGTACGGGCCTGGGCCAGATAGTTGATGGAGCAAATCGTAAAAGCAAGCGTCATAAAGCAGCAAAGGTGCAGAACCAGAAACCAGCCAGC
Source organism: Spirosoma oryzae (assembly GCF_003002825.1). Taxonomy (GTDB): domain Bacteria; phylum Bacteroidota; class Bacteroidia; order Cytophagales; family Spirosomataceae; genus Spirosoma; species Spirosoma oryzae. Next base: position 69,772 of record NZ_PVTE01000011.1, read on the forward strand.
GTCAGGTTACTCAGCCGGGTTGGGCCGATGGTTTCCGGTCACCGTACGAAAAATAGCGTTTCAGCCCATTGATGGGCTTTTCAAACAAGTACCACGATGCGGATGCGAGTACCAGCAACACGGCCAGACTAATCAGCCGGTGCGCCCAGAAGCCCGGCGACAGGTGTATACCCAACCGATTCAGGATACGGAGCAGCAAAGGTACGGCATAGCCCGGTACCAGCATGTGAAACACGTAAATACCATAGCTGATCCGGCCAATGTATTGCAATATACCGTTGTTGAGTAACGAACCGCCTGGTCCGGAAAACCCCAGACTGGCCCCAACGACGAACCACAGTGCGATGATTGAAATCAGCAGGCGTTGACACAATACTACGGCTATATGATCGCCGGGGAGCAACGTCAGCAAACCGATTAGCAAGACTAGCGACACTGCGGCTGCACCACTCAACAGGTGCCGGAATTGAGGAATTGCCGTGGGACGCTCGGTAGTGTACCAGGCCCAAAGTGCGCCCAGACCGAAGGCGTCGAAACTGGCCGGTGTCAACACGCCATCGAAATCACCGTTCCAATAGCCATAGCCCCGAAATAATACGCCGATACCGATCATACCGATGATAACGGCGCGAAATCGGTGCGGGGGCATCAGCAATACTACCCATGGCCAGATCAGATATAGCTGTTCTTCAACGCCTAAGGTCCAGAAGGGAGAAAGCAGGTCGGCCCAGTTACCCGTTTTGTGCAGCAGGATATTATAGCCGTACAGGTAGTAATACGCAGGCTGTGCGCGAATGTCGGATGCCTGCGGTAAGAAAACATAGACAAAGGTGATAACCAGGTAATACAGCGGGAAAATGCGGAGTACCCGGCGGATGAAAAAGTTGCGGTACGTATGGCCCAGTGTAGCCTTCCCCGCCCGGATACGGTCCCGGTTACCGAGCAGAATGCGGGTGATCAGGAAGCCGCTGATTACGAAAAACACCATGACCCCAATGGTACCGTTGGGCAACCGATTGATCCCTTGCCCCGTTGGAAACCAGTGGTAAACGACAACCAGCAATACGGCCAGTGTCCGCAGTGAGTCTAACTGCGGCATGTGTCCGGCGAGTAGTCGGTTGCTGGTTGGCTGGGACAGCGGAGCGGGCGTCATCGGGTGCTTAGTTGGGTAAACAGCGCGACAAGGGTGTCAACGCTTTGCTGTGCCGGATGCCGTTCCCGTATTTTCTCGCCCAGTCGTTTCCCCATCGTCTGGCGTAGATCAGGCTGTTGCAATAGCGTAACAAGGCGGCTGCTCATGGCGTCGAGGTCGAGGTAAGGAACCACAAACCCGCCGTCGGTCTCGACCAGTTCGGGCGACCCGCCGGCACCGGCAAAACACACGACCGGTACGCCACTCAAACCCGCTTCGAATACGACCAACGGATACGGGTCTTCGCGCGAACAAAGCAGGAACACGTCGAAACGTTGCATGTAGCGAAGCACGTCGGGTGTGGGGGCGATCAGGTGAACACGGTCCGCCAGACCGGCCTTGCGAATGTCGAGCAACAGGTCTTCCCGTAGCTGACTCTGCGGCATCCCGACCCAGACGAAATGAACAGGTACGTCGGGCATTCGACCCGTTACCTGCCGGGCCAGGGCGACAAACAAGTCGTTGCCCTTACGCCACTCGGCATTGCCGCAACCGCCCACGATGAGCGCGTTGGCCGGCAATCCTAATTCGTCGTACACATCGGTTTGGTCGCGGGCCTGCGCTACGTTGGTCATCAGCGTAGGTGTGTCGATCAGGGTGTACTGCGTGATCCGCGCCGGGTCGAAGCCGTGCTGCGTAACGTAATAGTCGGCCGTAGCTTTCGAAACGGCCAGTAGCTGATTCGTGCGGGCCAGTAACTCAGCCAGTTCCGTCGGCTCCGTGTAGATCCTGACCGACATATCCAGTTCGTGTACAAACGTCACGACCGGGACTGTGGGTGCCAGGGCCAGCTGTGTGAACCAGCGGCTGCTCATCACCGTGTTGGCCAGGACCAGATCAACGTTGTCGAGGTTCAACTCCGCGCGAATCTGTCGCTGCTGTTCGGCCCGTTGCTGCTGATAGACCTTATCCCACATACCCATTCGCCACAGCACTTTATCAGCTATCGTACCAACAACGTGGGCTGGCTGTGCTGGCCAAAGCGTTACGGGACAGATCGCCCGATACTCGTCGAGCAGCGGTCCCCCTTCCCCTAGCAGCAAGTGTAAGGTATAGCCACGCTCGCGCAGCAGCCGCATCAGGTTCAGCAGTACCAGTTGCGCGCCTGCCCGGTTGGCATCGTGGCCGATGAGTAAGATCGTTTTCAGGGTATGGTGCAAAGTTATGGCGTCATAGCGTCGTAAAGTTATAGAGTTGCTACCGCCGGTGTGGCTTACGCTAGTCCCGGCATGGAACCGCGAGCGCAACTTTACAACGCTACGACGCTACAACTTTTTAACTTTTAATAGGCTTTGTAACTTGGGATCGGCCGTTTTTCGGCGGGATTGCCAACGTAAACGCCCCAGGCTTCCGTGTTCTTAGTGACCGATGCGGCCATACCGACCAGCGTTCCTTCGCCGATCGTCAGGTAGTCACGAATGGTACTGTTGACGCCGAAGAATGAATACGAACCAATCGTGCAGTGGCCCGACATGACGACGTGTGAGGTGAAAAAGACGTGGTCATTGATACGACCGTGGTGGCCGATATGGTTGCCGCTCCAGAGTACTACATTGTTGCCGATGGTCGTGAAGGGCTGAATGGTATTGTCTTCGAGAATGAAGCAGTTTTCGCCGATCTCGTTACCGAACGTGGTCGCTTTCGAACTGATATAGGAGATAAACTCGTAGCCTTTTGCTTTGGCTTCCAGGTAGATACGCTCCCGATTCTTGTTCATACCCTTGCCCGTCATGGGGGCAAAAAACTTGTACTCGTGCGGGGGGAAGAGTGCTTCTACGTCTTCAAAAGCCACTAGTGGCAGCCCCTTGAAGCCGGTTTGGTCGTGCAGATATTCCTGATTTACCGTAAACGCGACGACCTCGTGCTCCGAGTCGTGCGTCAGGTAAAAATGGGCCAGTTCGGCCGTGTCCATAATCCCGAAAATAACAACCTTCGCCATAAGTCAATGATTGAATGATTGAATGATTGAATGAGCGAATGAGTGAATAGGCTGGCGCGCTATTGGTTCGCCAGTGTGTATTCGCTCATTCAATCATTCAATCATTCACGGTTATACGAGTTTATATTGTGTTAGAAGCTGCCTGATCGTTGGTACGTCATTGAACATCATCACGTCGAGGATGGATAGCCACGGAATGAACGTGCTGCTGTCGCCCCGGTTAAACTGCGGATATTCGACGCGCTCCGACTGGATAAAATTCAGCGTGATACCTGCCTCGGCAAAGCGCTCTTTGTCGTAAAGCGCCATACCACCAATCGGATTGATGTAGCGCGTAGCGCCTTCCTGCCGGCAGATGTCCAGAATCCGGTCCTGCGCTTTCAGGTGTTCGTTTTCATAGATCGACGACGACGCGACCAGTTTAGGCGTTAGCCCCAGATAGCCATTCAGCTCGACCAGACTATGGTAGATCATCTCGGCGATCGAGTCGGTGGTAAAGTTGATGATTTTTTCGGTCAGGGGCATGACCACTGGGTACAGTGGCGCTTTCCGGTAGCCCTGCTCGATAGTTTTCAACAGCTTACTCCGCCATTTCGGATCGTCGGCCAGGTGTACCTCATTGATCCGTTTATTCTGGCTGGCGTCTTTCAGGGGTACCGTAAACAGGTGTTCCTGCCCGTTGATAAGCAGCTTGTTCCGGTTGATCCAGCCCCGGTTGATAAAGGCAACATCATCGTACAGCACAAACGTGTCGACCGCGCCCATCAGCTGCATGTAGCCAATGTACGGTAGAAGATAAGGCTGCATGATGGCAAGAGTCATAGTCGGTATACGGTTTTCAGTATTCGGTTTACGGTTCTCAGTACTCGGTTATCTCTCGTCATACGGTCACAGTCTGAAAACCGTATACCGTAAACCGAATACCGTCCGTTATTTCAGCTTGCGCAGGTAATAGTCTTCGCCGGGAACGATGACGGTTTTCCGCATTGTCGTGTCGGTACCCAGCCGGAGATCGCCCGGTTTGGGGGTGATAACGCTTTTGGCGAAGAATAAATAATCTGCGTTTTTAGGAATCGGTTGTACGCCCTGCTCGAACGGATTGATCGTTATCAGCCGGCGGGAAAGATGAGGGCCGTACAGGGGATACTCGTAGTCGTCGTTGATCGTACCGAGGGCTACCGTTGCTGTATCGGGTACCAACTGATTGAAGCGTTCGTATGGAACGTAAATGTCGGGTCGGCCAAGCGTCATCTGATGAATACGGTCAGATGCGAACGCCGATGGATAGGCAACACCATCGGGAGCCCGCCAGGCCAGCGGTAGGGCACGGATGTTTAAAAACACGCACAATACGGCCGACAGGCACCCCAGCCCCACCACCATGCCCACGTAAATCTTGCCCAGGAAATGGCCTGATCTGGCGAAGATCAACCTTGGACTCAAGAACAGGAGTCCGGCAAACGGCGCACACAGCATGCCGGTTTCGATGAAATAGCGCCCTTTAAACGGATCGTACGGTGCCGAGTAGGAGAGGGTTACGAAGTGTAGCAACACGGCAATCGCCAAATAAACATACGGGTCGTCGATGAGACGAGGAGTAAGCTTGAGCCAGCGAATAAGCGACAGGATCAGCAGCGGAAGCATCAGCCCGAAGCCAAAAATGCCCCAGTATGGATTCGCGTTGAAGAATACGAACCGACGATCAAAGGCGAATGGCTGAATCGAAAAGTCGGTTTCTTCGTCGAGTCGCATGTGTAGCTTGTCTTCCAGCCAAACCAGCGGTTCACGCATGAAGTGGTTCAGACGATTCCCCGTTGGCAGGTTACGCAGACCGTCGAGATTGACGTGGTCATAACTGTAGCGAACCAGGTTGCGGCTACCCTGCTCCAGCAGGTTTTTCAGTGAACCCGCCCGCTCAACCGATTGATGCTTCAGGGCGGTGGGGGGACCAATGGGATGCCCGAATACCTCGATGTTTTTCAGATAGCCGGTTGGCAACGTCCATAAGCCTACGCCAACGACGATTGCTCCCGCCAGCCGCAGTGTCCGACCAACCGTAATGGCCAGCGAGTCCGACAAAAAAACGGTGTAGATCATAATGACAAACACCGACGGCAGCAGCAGCGCAAACGTAATCTTGTGGCCGAACGCCATGCCGAACGCCATACCAGCCATGTACAGATACCGGTTGTCGCGCGTTTGCCGGTACGTAAAGAGCATGTAGATGACAACGCTCAGGTAGGCCGTCAGCACAATATCCGTCTCTGTAGTGATGGCCTGCATCAGAAAGTCGGGCACCAGCGCATACACCAGCGCGCAGAAAAAACCAGCTGTTAAATTCGCCTTGCCGGTAGTAAGCTGACTAATGCGCTGCACGATACCGAATACCGACACAATAGCCGTCCAGTAGCTGAGATGATGAATGAACTTGAACCCGTTTTCAAACCGGTTCGTCATCAGGAAACCGTAAATCTGAAGCGTACAAACACTTTTGGGATAGGTGTCGATGTTCCAGTTGGTACCGCCGAAGTGCCGCATTGTACCCCGCTGAATGTACTGCATGACCCGGTTCAGGTGGCCCGTCATACTATCCCATTCGTTCGGTACGGTGAACAGCACCAGCAACAGATTCGTAACGGCAATGACGCCCAGCGTGAGCAGTAGCACCGAAAAAATGATGTTCAGGTAAGGTGGTAGGGCGTAAAACCAGTCGGTACCCACCTTACGCCGGTCAGCTAGGAGCGCCGGAACGGAGAAGGCAGCGGGCCGCCCTGACAGCCAGTGAAGCAGTCCACCTACGACCGTAGCTGTTACAAAAACGCCCAGTCCCCAGGCTAAGGTATTCGCGGTCAGGTACAGGGCCGAGAGAACGAAGCCGGTCAGGATAACGCTACCGGCACCCAGCAGAAATGTCGTTAGCCACCATTCGCTTAACGACGGGCGCGCGATCCGGCTGGCCAGATGCGCTGTATAAATCAGAAAGAAGACGAGCCCGGCAAGTTTGGGTAAGAGCCCGGCAGTATCGGTAAGGCCGCTGAGCAGTAGGCTGTTCAGAAGACTAGACATGGTCGTTTACAAGGGTGGATATACGGTCAACGTCTGTTTCCGGCAGATCGGGATACAGCGGAAGCGCCAAGACGCGTAGCGACACGGATTCGGATACCGGGCAGCGCTGCGCTACGCCAGCGCCGGGTGGTACTGCGAAAGGTAAGGTATTCAGGGATGGGTAAAAATACCGCCGTGGTGTGATGCCCGCTGCTTTCAGCGCGTCAACGACCCGTAGCAGTGTCTCTTCCGACTTGAATACAACCGGGTAGTAGGCGTAGTTGTATTCGACACCGGGGGTCAATGTAGGACGGGTGATCTTATCGAAGTTAAGTCGGGCGTCGTACCAGTCGAATACCTGTTTCCGGGCGGCAATCAACTCGTCAACTTTGGGCAGTACGCACAAACCCATGGCTGCGTGCAGCTCCGAGTTTTTAGCGTTGATACCCATGCTGTAATAATCATCGTTGCGGTGACCAAACGAGCGGTACCGTCGGAGCGTCAGCGCCAGGTCGTCATCGTCCGTGACGATACAGCCGCCCTCGACACTGTGAAAAACCTTGGTTGCGTGAAAGCTACAGGTACTGACATCACCGTAGTTCAGAATAGCCTGCCCGTTGTAGCGGGCACCGAAGGTATGAGCCGCATCATAGATGACTTTCAGCTTGTACTTATCCGCAACGGCCTGAATCGCTTCGATATGACAAGGGTTACCATATACGTGCGTGGCCATGATTGCCTGCGTATTCTCGGTAATCAACGGCTCAATTTTGTCGGCGTCGAGACAGAAATCGTCCGGCCGAATGTCGGCGTAGACGGGTGTGCAACCTTCCCACAGCAGCACGTTGGTCGTTGCGACGTACGAAAAAGGCGTTGTAATGACCTCTTTCGTTATATTCATAGCCTTGAGAGCCATCTGTAGCACAATCGTACCGTTGGAGCAGATCAGCAGGTGCTTCACGCCCAGATACGCCTTCATTTTACTTTCCAACTCCTGCAACAGCGGCCCGTCGTTGGTCAGATGCACCCGATCCCAGACTCCTTTCAACAAGGCGGTGTATTCGTCGAAGTCGGGCAGATACGATTTGGTAACGTTAATCATAAACAGGCGATCAGTTTCGGGGCGGTTAAAAAACGGGGAGCGGGAAGGCCAGCTAACCGTACACTGAGACCCAAAACCCTGAACTTATTTTACGGCTTCTTCGAGCATGCCGATGTGAAACGGGAACTGCGGACGAACGTAGCCCGGCCACTTTCCGTACCAGGCGATCCCTTCGCGGTAATCTTCCACGTCGAACGTCAGGCTTTCTTCCATCGTGAACAAGGGCGTTACCGTGTCCTTGACGATCATGACGGAGATCGTGTACGAGCCATCGTTGAGGAAGTAGCCGGGAATGGTGCATTCCCCCGCAATGACGCCCGGTCCATACGGCTGTGATTTGGTACCGACGTTAAAAATACATTCGCCCGTCAGTGAGTTGAGGTGCATCGACAGATTCAGGTTCGCCGAGTCCATCATGTTCCAGAACTCAAACCGGAACTTCATGGGCGTCCGAACGTCGATGTGTGTCAGTTCATCCTGATACTCCGGAATCAGCTCGATGCGTTTCACCCGAACCAGATCATTACCGGGTGCTTGTTCGGGCGTGTCCCACTCGCGCAGCAGTCGCGTCCGCGAAACCTTGCTGAGGTAGGTAGCAATAACCTGGTTGGTTTCACCCTGCTCCAGCAGCTGTCCCTTTTCAAAGTATAGCGACTTGTTGCAAAGCGCCTGAACCGCCGTCAGGTTGTGACTGACGAACAGGATTGTACGACCACTTGCCGAGTTGTCGCGCATCTTCCCCAGACTCTTCTTCTGGAACTCAGCGTCGCCCACGGCCAGCACTTCATCGACGATCATGATTTCAGGGTCGAGGTGGGCCGAAATGGCAAACCCCAGCCGGACGTACATCCCCGACGAATACCGCTTGACGGGTGTGTCGAGAAATTTCTCAACGCCTGCGAAGGCAACGATTTCGTCGAACTGTTTCCGTATTTCGCTCCGGCTCATACCCAGCAGCGAACCGTTCAGGAAGATGTTTTCCCGACCGGTCAGTTCGGGGTGGAAGCCCGTACCGACTTCAAGCAGCGACGCTACCCGGCCCCGGATACGAACCGATCCGCTCGTCGGCTCGATAATCTTGCTCAGAATTTTGAGCAGCGTCGATTTACCGGCACCGTTGTGCCCAACGATCCCGACCCGATCGCCCTGTTCGACCGAAAAGCTCACGTCGCGCAAGGCCCAGAATTCTTCGTGGGTCGTCGTTACCTGATTTTTCTTGTTGCCGAACAGCTGCCGGAAGTTCTCGCTCACCACATCGCGCAGGGTATTGACGCCCTTACCCTTCTGGTGGTCGATGATGTAGTGCTTGCTTATATTTTCGACCGTAATGACCGACATACTCGTTACGTTAAATATCGTCTACAAACGTGTTTTCGCGTTTGCGGAAGAAGTATACTGACAAAATCAGACAAACACCCGTCAGCGCGACTGACGCCAGCAGACTTTGCGGATTGAAATAGGTTTTACCGCCCAGCAGCGACCACCGGAAACCGTCGATGATACCAACCATCGGGTTCAGGATGTAAATTGAATACCACCATTTATCCGCCAGCAGCTGACTCGTATAAGCGATTGGACAGACGTAAAAGCCGATCTGAACGATGAAGGGGATCAACTGCCCGATGTCACGGAATTTTACGTTTATGACTGCAAAAAACAGACCGAAGGCAAACGCAGCCAGCACCGCTAGCAATACGAAGAAAGGGACGAACAGCAAGTGCCAGTCAGGTAGGAACCGATACCAGATCGCCAGCAGAATAAACAGGCCCAGCGACACCAGAAAGTCCAGGAAGCTAACCGCAATTGAACTCAATGGCATCAACAGCCGAGGGAAATAGACCTTGGTAACGAGGTTTGAGTTCAGCGTGACGCTGTTGCTGATCTGGGTGAAGGCCGTCGAGAAGAACGTCCAGATCGTGATGCCGGCAAGCACCATCAACGGGTAGGGGACGCCCGGATCACCTTTCAGTTTGGCAACCATGCTGAACACGAAAACCATGATAAGCATGGTTGTCAGCGGGCGGATCAGCCCCCAGGCCATACCCAGCGCGGTTTGTTTGTAGCGAACCGAGACGTCGCGCATGGACAGAATCAGCAGCAGTTCGCGGTTGCGCCACAGGTCACGCCAGTAATGCCGTTCCGACCGGCCGGGTTGTATAAGTACCTCGTGTGTTTTCAATGGTTTATGGTTTACGGTGTACAGTATTCGGTTTTCAGTAAAAGCGCTGTAAGTAGGCTGTCAACAGAAAACCGAATACCGTAAACCTGCTCTATCCCTCCTGCATGATGGAGCGATAGGTTTCCCGCAAAAATATGACAATAAGTGCCAGTATCAATCCCAGCGCAATTCCGATCTGCATCCCGACCGGCGTGATGACTTCCCGGTAAAGCGGGAGCGTGACGGGTTCGATGATCGTAAACAGCGGGGCTTCGCGAATCAGGGATAGACGCATATTTTCCGCATTTTGCAGTGCCTGATAGTAGATCGTCGTCAGGAACGTTGAGTTGCGAGTCAGCTTGTTCTGCATCATTTGGCCCTGTGCAACCACCATCTGCTGGTTCTGGTCCATGTACCGCGCCAGCTTGTTCTCCGTGCCACTCATCAGTCGGGCAATTGAGTCTGCGCGGGCGGTCAGCAGGTCATACATTTCCCGCGTTTTTTTTGTCTGCTTGCTCCGATAATCCTCTTCAATGGTCTCAAGATGATGCTCGATAAAGCTGGCTGCCAGCATTTCATCTTCCATCCCGCAACGCAATTCCATGAACGATGACTTGCGCTCGGGTTGTACAACCCCGACTTCTGCCTTCATCCGGCCGTAAATCTGCGACATGGCGATCCGCTCCAGTTTGGTGTACTCGCTGGGTTGCTTCGCGCGTGGGAAGTAAAATGACCGTAGTGTATCGCTCTTCTCCCATTCTTTGTCGCGGATGCCACTATGCCGAATGTAGTAGTTTACCAGCAGCGTGTCTTTTCCGTCGATTTTGACGGTTTTCATCAGCGTCTTTTCAATGACAGGACGTGACTTAGCGTACACCAGGAAGTTCTCACCAACGAAGATGTTGGCATCCGGAGCACCCTGACCAATACCAAAAGCACCGGCCAATGCGCCCAGATCACCGCCGAATGAACTGGAACTACTGCCCCCGCCGAGGTTGAATGTCATCGTAGCGGTGTAAACGGGGGCCTTCTGGTTAAATTGATCGTAAATGAAACCAATAACGGCTCCGGTACCGACGAGTGCCAACAGAAGGAGCCAGTTTCGCTGAATAACGTTCTTCAGCCTAAACAAGCGTAATACGACCGATTTCGGCGAAATCTGATCAGGCGGGATCGGCCGCGAGACCATGACGTTCGGATCGTTCGGAGTCAGATTTGATGCGTTCATAGAAGGAATGGCCTTATCGATTCACGGTTGCGCTCAGGGCAATAACCAGCCCAATTACCGATAGCAGCGATGAAATTGTACCCGCCGTCGTGCTTAGCAGTTGCTGGGGCGTAAGTGGGTTTGAGGTTTTACGTGGTACGACAACTTCAGAACCGGGTTCGACGCGGGGGTAGACATTGAAGAACATAAACCGGCGCGTACGATCGACCGAGCCGTTGGCGTAAACGATGAATGCCCGTTTCCGCTGTGACCGCTCGGTGAAGCCACCGGCGTTAGCGATGTAATCCTGGAACGTCTGACCCGGGCGGTATTTGACGGTATTAGGCAGCAAAACTTCACCATCGATACGTACCGTTTCCAGCAGTTTCGGAATGCGCAGAATGTCGCCTTCCTGTATCAGAATGTCTTCTGATGAACCCGGCCGATCCATGATGCGCTTCAGGTTGATACCGATCGATTCGGGCCGTTCCGCCGATGGAGCCTGTACTTGCACGACAGACTTACGATCCGTGTCGGACAGCTCCTGGATAGACTGCCGCTGACGGGATATTTCGTCTGGGCTCAGGCGTACCTGCCGCACCAGCGTGGCACCTTCTACGTAGGCCTGCGGTGTCAGACCACCGGCCAACTGAACCATATCCGAAATCTTCTGGTCTTTGCGCAGAATAGCATACGAGCCGGGTTGAATGACTTCGCCCTCGACGTTGGCGTATGTCTGCACCAGGTAGTTGGGCGAGCGCCGGATGATTATCTGATCGTATGGCTCCAGTACAAACCGGTTCTGGTCGTTGGCAATCGTTAGGTCGCGGTTGACGTTGAAACGGAATACGTCGGCTACCGCAGCGGAGGCTGATTTGGGATCAACGTCTTTCTTCCGACGAACGACTTCAACCTGCGAAGCCGCTGCCGATTCCTTCAGACCACCCGCCCGGACTAGGGCGTCGTCAAGGGTCATGTTTGCCATGAATGGCATTTCGGCTGGTTTATTTACCTCGCCCTGCACGGTAACATTAGCTTGTTCGGCCAGATCGAAGCGCGACGGAATGATGATCTGATCTTCACGCTGCAACGCTACGTCGGGGTCTGCGCCGGTCAGAATGTTGGCCAGGTTAACGGTGATATTCTCGATAGCCAGGTCTTCGCGGGTGCGAATAATTGTTACGCGGCCGGTGAATGCATCTCCTTTCAGATTCTCCGCCGACGCGATCAGTTGTTTCAGCGTCTTATTGTCATCCAGCGAGTACTGACCGGGGCGGAATACAGCGCCTTCAATCGTTACCTGGTTTTCGAAGCGATCCAGCAGTTGTTCTACCGTAACCAAATCGCCATCCTGCATCTCAAACGTCTTGAATTCAGTCGGCGTAACGTCGATCACTTTCCGTTCCCGGTCGGTTAGCCGCTGCACTTTGACGCGACCTTTGTAGGCGTTGGCCGCAAAGCCGCCCGCGTAGAACAGCAGTCGGTCCAGTGACTCGTTGGGTAGCATCTCGAAGATGTTGTTGCGCTTAACCGTTCCCTGAATCTCAACACGCTCGATATACGGCTCAAACCGGATGTTGTCGTTATCCTGTAGGCGCAGGTCGTTGCGCTGCGTACCATTGAGCAGGTAATCGTACAGGTCCAGTGTGGCCGCTACCCGGTTGTTCCGAATCAGCTGTACGCGCCGGAACGAACCCAGTTCGCTGGGACCACCTGCCTGATAAATGGCGTTCATAACCGTCGATAGCGACGACAGGGAGTATGTTCCGGGGCGAACGGCATCGCCTGTTACCGTTACGCGGATGCTACGGATGCTGCCGAGAGATACTTCCAAAAAAGTATTCTGCGGACCGTAGGAGGATGCCTTTAGACCTACAAATTTGCTGGATAGTCGACTAACAATCCGGGCTTTGGCCTGTTCGATGCTCAGACCGGATATAAAGACGGGACCAATACCCGTGCTTTGCCGGAAGTAAACGTAGCCTTCGGGCGATACTTTCTGCGTGAAGTCAGCTTCTGAATAACCGTATAGCTGAATGTTGAGTTGATCGCCAGGCCCGACGATGTAGTTGCGGGGCGTAGCCATCGACATATTCGGCTGGAAGGTCGTGGCCATGGCCGGATCGGAGAAGAGCGCGCTACCGAACAGCTTCCGACGGATCTCGTTGCGTTCCCGAATGCGAGCAGCTTCGTAACCGTTTTCGATTTGATCTTTTTGGGTTTGAACCCCGTTCGTGTCGGCTGGCGTGTTCGCCCCCTGTTGTATGCCGTCGACCGTGCGTGCGTCCTGGCCTACACCATTGTTGGTCGTTTGGGCATTGGTACGCCCTGTATTGACGTTGGTGCCGGGTGCCTGACCACCGGCCCGCTGGATCTGCTGGCGTACGGCCGGGGGCAGCGAGTTGGGGTTGATATTGGCGGGTAAGCCTGTATTACCGCTGGCGGGAGCTGTTGCGCCACTGCTCGGCGAAGCGCCACTACTAGTCGTACCGGGCGTTACCTGTGCCATACTCGTCAGCCCGGAGAGCAGGCCGCCTGCCAGGACAAGAGCAGGCACTAAACGAGGGCGGAATGACGCTGTAACGGAGGAGAAAAAGTTTACCGGAGAGATGAGGTAATTTCGCGTTTTTTGCATATTTTTAAGATGCCGAAAGCAGCGCGTTTCGTGTACGAAATCGCCTGATTCTAACGACACAGTTGAACGCTTAGTACGTTTCATAGTTTGGTCGGCAAAGTAAACGAACTTTTGTTGGATTGTAAATGATTTCTTAAGCTACGGGCCGTTGGTCCTCTGCTTCGGCAGGGTATGACTTTTCCGATGTGCAGTGAAATGACGCTTACGGTCTCACAGAGAATATGTCTTACTACTACAAATATAGTTGAAATGACTGGAACGGCAAATCAGCCCGTACAATACAACGAAGACAGTATCCGCTCTCTCGACTGGCGGGAGCACATTCGGCTTCGGCCGGGCATGTATATCGGTAAACTGGGCGATGGCTCTGCCGCTGACGATGGCATATACGTATTGCTAAAGGAAACCGTCGACAACTGCATCGACGAGTATGTGATGGGCTTTGGTAAAACCATTGACATTCGGGTTAGCGACCACCGCGTCGATGTGCGCGACTACGGCCGGGGGATTCCGCTCGGTAAGGTGGTCGAGGTTGTATCGAAAATCAACACCGGAGGTAAGTATGACTCCGGCGCTTTTCAGAAATCAGTTGGGCTGAACGGCGTTGGTACGAAGGCCGTCAATGCCTTGTCTTCCTATTTTCGGGTACAGGCGTTTCGGGATGGCCGTACAGTCTGGGCCGAATTCAAGCGGGGTGAACTCGTCAATCAGGGCGATGAGGTGACCAATGAGCGTAACGGTACGCTGATCTCCTTCGAGCCCGACGATACCGTCTTTAAAAACTTCCATTTCATTCCCCAGTACCTGGAAAACATGATCTGGAATTACTGCTACCTGAACGCCGGACTAACCATCTCGTTCAACAAGCAGAAGTACGTATCGCAGAACGGCCTGCTCGACCTGCTGCGCGATAAAACCAAAAAAGATGAAGAATCGCTGCGTTACCCGATCATTCACCTGAAGGGCAATGATCTGGAAATTGCCATGACCCACGGCAATGCGTATGGCGAAGAATACTATTCGTTTGTAAACGGGCAGTATACCACCCAGGGCGGTACGCACTTGCAGGCCCTGCGCGAAGCCATTGTCGATACGGTGCGGAAGCACTTCGACAAAAACTACGACGTTGCCGACGTTCGATCGAGCATTATTGCGGCCGTCAGCATCCGGGTACAGGAACCGGTGTTCGAGTCGCAGACGAAGACAAAGCTGGGCTCGGTCAATATGTCGCCGGAGCCCAACGCGCAGTCGGTCAACTCATTTGTAAAAGATTTTGTCAAAGAACGGCTGGACAATTTCCTGCATATGAACCCCACCGTGCGCGATGCCCTGCGTAAGCGCATCGAACAGTCGGAGCGGGAGCGGAAAGAACTAGCGGGTATCAAGAAGCTGGCCAATGATCGGGCGAAGAAGGCAAGTCTGCATAATAAAAAACTGCGCGACTGTCGGAACCACTTGCCCGACCTGAAAGCGGAAGACCGGTACCAGTCGACACTGTTCATTACCGAAGGTGATTCGGCGAGCGGGTCGATCACCAAATCCCGGAATGTGCAGACGCAGGCCGTATTCAGTCTGCGCGGTAAACCGCTGAACTGCTTCGGTCTGACCAAAAAGGTCGTGTATGAAAATGAGGAGTTTAACCTGTTGCAGCATGCGCTCGACATTGAAGAGGGGCTGGACGGACTCCGTTACAACCGGATTGTAATCGCGACGGATGCGGACGTAGACGGCATGCACATTCGGTTGCTGATGCTGACGTTCTTCCTCCAGTTTTTCCCGGATCTGGTGCGGAACGGCCACCTGTATATTCTCGAAACACCCTTGTTTCGCGTTCGGAACCCGCGCAACCACAAAGAAACGACGTATTGTTACTCGGAAGAGGAAAAGCAGACGGCGATGAACAAGCTGACGAAGGGTGGCAAGAAAATCGAGATTACCCGTTTCAAAGGACTCGGGGAGATTTCGCCGGAGGAGTTTGGCTTGTTTATCG
Organism: Spirosoma oryzae; assembly: GCF_003002825.1. Taxonomy (GTDB): domain Bacteria; phylum Bacteroidota; class Bacteroidia; order Cytophagales; family Spirosomataceae; genus Spirosoma; species Spirosoma oryzae. Next base: position 85,040 of record NZ_PVTE01000011.1, read on the forward strand.
GTGAAGACATGCGGCTGGAACCGGTAATCGTAGAACAGGAAACGTCGGTCGCCAAACTGCTCAGCTATTACATGGGTAAGAACACGCCCGATCGGCAACGCTTTATCATCGACAACCTACGGGTTGAGAAAGACGTAGACGACGCCGTGCTGGCTGACTAGATACCGTTAGACGCAGAAAATATGATCCCCGGTGGCAGTCGAACACGATGTCACCGGGGATTTTTAGTTAAATGGACTATTGAGCTGATAGACAATGCATTGTTTACAGGGAAGCACGGCTATAATAACGGAAAAATTAAATTGATTGGTAAATTAATAAAATCGACGTATTAGAACTTTATATATGAAATAGTTCGATGTGAGAAATTTATTCGAAATAATATTCTGAGATATAGTCTCATCTAGTACTTTTGGCGCTTGATTAAAGTAGGATTAAAGCACTTTATTGGCTAACTGTATGAAAAAAGTTCTATTGCTGAGCTGGTTGCTAACCCTTGTCCTGTGCTTGTCCGGATGGGCGCAGAACAACGGCATCAGCGGCCGGGTCACGGCTGCCGACGACGGATCTGGCATACCGGGTGTGAGTGTACAAGTGAAAGGAACGACGCGCGGTACGACAACCGATGCAGACGGTAATTTTCGGGTCAATGCGGCATCGGGTGCCCGGCTGGTATTCAGCTTTATTGGCTACACGACGCAGGAAATAACCGTTGGTAATCAGTCAACTATCGCGGTGAAGCTGGAAACCAACGCTACGCAGCTTGACGAGGTGGTTGTTCCGTTTGGGGTGGCCAAGCGGGCCAGCTTCACCGGTTCGGCCGGAACGCTGGATGCAAGCCGAATCAGCGACCGGATTACGACAAACGTCACGCAGGCGCTTTCCGGTGCAGTACCGGGCGTTCAGACAACGGCAGGCAGTGGGCAGCCGGGTAGCGGGCCCGATATTCGCATTCGCGGGTTCGGCTCCATCTCGTCGGGGAACGATCCGTTGTATGTGGTCGATGGTATCCCGTACTCAGGCAGCATTGCCAACCTCAACCCCAACGATATCGAAAACATTTCGGTGCTGAAGGACGCGGCATCGACGGCGTTGTACGGATCGCGGGCGGCCAATGGCGTTGTGGCCATTACGACCAAAAAGGGGGTAAAAGATCGTAATACCATCGATGTCCGGTACACCAAAGGTATCAGCACGCGTGGTTTGCCCGAATACGACCGCGTGGGACCGGCCGAGTATTACCCGCTGATGTGGGAAACGTACCGAAACAGCATCGCGTATCGGCTAACCAATCCGGTTGCCCTGGCAACGGCCAACGCAGACGCAACCAACCGGCTTGTCAGCCTGACGGGTTACAACGTATATAACGTACCGGATAATCAGCTTGTCGACGTAAACGGACAACTAAATCCCAACGCACAGCTGCTCTACTCACCTGACGATCTGAACTGGGAGCGGCCACTGATGCGGCAGGGAAACCGCGATGAACTGAACGTGAGTTTTGCCGGTGGACAGGGAAAATCGGATTATTTTTTCTCGCTCGCGTACCTGAAAGACAACGGCTACCTGCTGCGCTCCGATTACGATCGGATTACGGGCCGGATGAACATCAATTCGCAGATGAAGCCGTGGTTCCGGGCCGGGGCTAACCTGGCGGCTACCCTTACCAAGTCGAATCAGGCCGATGCCGGTGGGAGCACGTCGTTCGTTAACCCGTTCTATTTTTCCCGTAACATCGGGCCCATCTATCCGGTGTACGCCTACGACCCAAACAGTCCTGGTTCCTTTCTGACCGACGCTAACGGCGATCGCATCTGGGATTTGGGGAATCTGACCGCCCTGGGCTTACCGGCTCGGCCGGCCTTTGGCGGGCGGCACTCACTGGGCGAGACGACCCTGAACCAGAACTTATTTCGTCGGAATGTGCTGAGTGCACGGGGCTATGGCGAAGTTACGTTCCTGAAAGACTTTCGCTTCACGGCGAACATCGGTACGGATATTACCAACTACAACGGATTCACCTACGGAAACCCGGTTGTCGGGGATGGTGCGCCGGCTGGCCGGGCAACGCATGAATTCCAGACAATTGCCAGCTATAACCTGAACCAGCTACTCAATTACGGCCACTCGTTCGGCAAGCACAATATCGAAGCCTTGCTGGGTCACGAAAACTTTCAGGTGCGCGATAACAATCTGGAAGGATCGCGCTCGCAGCAGGTCGTATCAGACAATTACGAGCTGATCAATTTCACCAACACAACCAATCTGGCATCGGTAGCCAACATTCGTCGGGTGGAGGGCTTCCTGTCGCGGTTCAATTACGACTACGATCAGCGGTATATCTTCTCGGTATCGGCCCGGCGTGACGGTTCCAGCAAATTCTCCCGCGAGACCCGCTGGGGTAACTTCTATTCGATCAGCGGTGCCTGGCGTATCGATCAGGAAAACTTTATCCGGTCGATCCCGGCGGTCAACCTGCTCAAACTGCGGTCGTCGTACGGCCAAACCGGGAACGATGGGGGCGGTAATACGGCCGATGGTGCGGCAATCAGCTACTACGCGTGGCGGCCCCGCTACGACCTGAACTGGAACAATGCCTCGGAAGCGGGTATTCTTCAGGCCAGTCTGGGCAACGCCAATCTGGAATGGGAGTCGAGCAATGCGTTTGACGTAGGGCTGGAGTTTGGTTTGTTTGGCAACCGGGTGACGGGTACGCTGGAATACTTCGACCGTCGTTCGTCGAATCTGATCTTTGCGGTACCGCTGCCGTTATCGGGCGGGATTACGACGGTTACGCGGAACATTGGTACGATGTATAACCGGGGTGTTGAAATCGAATTGGGGCTTGAACCCGTTCGGACCAATAATTTTACCTGGCGAATTGATCTGAACGCAACCAGTCTGCGGAATCAGATCACGAAGATGCCCGACGAAACGCCTGAAATCATCGACGGTACGAAGAAGCTGGCCGTCGGTCATTCCATTTATGACTACTGGCTGCGCGAGTACCAGGGTGTCAATCCAGCAACGGGCGAAGCGCAGTACCGGGCCACCAACTACGTAGCGTCGAACTCCCGCATCACGGAAGCGGGCGACACCCTGACGACGAGTCTCAACAATGCGCGCTACCGGTATGCCGGTACGTCGATCCCGGCTGTGTCGGGTGGTATTACCAACACGTTCCGCTACAAAGGGCTGTCGTTGTCGGTGTTGGCTGTTTACCAGGTAGGCGGCAAAATTTACGATGCCGCGTATGCTGCGCTGATGAGTGCCGGTGGCTATGGTAGCGCCAAACACGTTGACATTCTGAACCGTTGGCGGAATCCAGGGGATGTAACGAACGTACCCCGGATGGATGCCGCCCGCACGTCGGATTTCGACGGTGCATCGGATCGCTGGCTGATCGATGCCAGTTACATGACCATTCGGAACGTCACCCTGTCGTATACGATACCGGCTGTACTGGCAAAACGGGCGTTTCTGCAACGGGCGCAGGTGTACGTGACGGGCGAAAACCTGCTGTTTTTGTCGCGTCGGAAGGGGATGAACGTTCAGCAGAATTTCTCCGGCGTTACCAGTAATTCATACAGCCCAGCCCGGAGTCTGGTACTGGGAATCAACTTCTCGCTTTAAGCTTCAGTCAACACATGAAAAAAATAGGCATGACGATCGCCGTAGCAGCCAGTCTGTTTGTGGCCTCGTGCAACCCAGATTATTTGGAAACACTGCCCACGGGTAGTGTGGACGCCAATGCTGCCTACGCTACCACGAAAAATGCAGCGGCTGCCGTCAACGGTATTTACCGGGCTATGATCGTCCGGTATCTCGACTCGCAGGCTCACTTTGGGCATCCGGCCATGATGATCATTCTGGACGTGATGGGCGAGGACCTGATGCCGGCCAACACGTCGAACACGGGCCATTTTGCCGAAGCGCGCTGGCAGGCCCACCGCTCGGAAACGTCGACGGGTGGCCAGATGCCTTACCAGCTGTACTACCGCCTGATCGGCAACGCCAACCTGATCATTGCCAATATCGACAATGCCACGGGGACGCAGGCCGAACGGAATCAGGTCAAAGGAGAAGCGCTGGGGATACGGGCGTTCTCGTATTTCAACCTGGTGCAGCTGTACGGTAAACGGTATAATGCAGCGGCCAAACCCAACAGCCAACTGGGCGTGCCACTGATTCTGACGCCTACGACGACTGGACAACCCCGCGCGACGGTTGAAGATATTTACACGCAGATCAATCAGGACCTGACGCAGGCAGCTACGCTACTGACCTCGACCCGGTCGTATAAATCGCACGTCAATCTGGACGTTGTTCGCGGGTTTCAGGCACGGGTAGCATTGGTGCAGCAAAACTGGACCGACGCGGCAAAGTACGCGGCCCAGGCCCGTGCGAGCTATTCGCCCATGACAACCGCGCAGTATCAGGACGGTTTTTCGGATATCACGAACCCGGAATGGATGTGGGGTTTCGATCACGTGGAAGATCAGACGGAGTATTTCGGTGCGTACCACTCGTATATCTCCTGCAACTTTAACTCGACCAACATCCGCGTAACGCCGAAGGTGATCAACAGCAAACTGTATGATCAGATTCCAACTACGGACATTCGCTCGAAGATGTGGGTGAAAGCACCGACCTCGGCCAATTCGGTCGTGCCGACGGGCGGAGTACGGGTCGCTTACATGAACCAGAAATTCCGGCTACCCGGTACACCGTCGACCAGTACGATGGGTGACGTGCCGTACATGCGGGCGGCTGAGATGTACCTGATCGAAGCCGAAGCGCAGGCCCGGCTGGGTAATTCGGCAGCTGCCGCAACAGCACTGTATGATCTGGTCAGCAAGCGCGATGCAGCTTACGCGAAATCGACAAAAACGGGACAGGCGCTGGTCGATGAGATTCTGTTTCACCGCCGTGTCGAGCTGTGGGGCGAAGGCTTCCGGTTCACCGATCTGAAGCGGATGAATCTGCCGCTTAACCGCAACGGTGCTAACATCAATACGGCAGTAGCGGTACTCTTCGATGTAGCCGCCGGTGACAACCAATGGGAATTCCTGATTCCGCGCCGGGAAATCAACGCCAACGCAGCTATCGTGCAGAATCCACTATAGGAATTTTTCGGTTTACGGTTTGTGGTTTACGGTTTTCTGTGGGTCTTTTGCAGACCGGACGGTATCGCAAACTGTAAACCGTAAACCGTAAATTGTTAAAAATGACCCTCGAATCGCTCCGTAACGACATTGATACGCTGGACGATCAGTTACTGACGCTGCTGAATCAGCGTATGGAACTGGTCCGTAAAGTGGGTGAACTCAAACGCTCCGCCAACACGGTTATCTACCGTCCCGAGCGTGAAAAACAGATTCTGGACCGGCTGCACAGTCAGAATACGGGCCTGCTCAATCAGGCGGCTATCGAGGCTATTTTTCTGGAAATCTTTGCCGTTTCGCGCAACCTCGAACTGCCCGAGCGCGTGTCCTACCTGGGACCCGAAGGTAGTTTTACGCACCAGGCCGCTGAGAGTCGGTTTGGCGCGATGAGTGCCTACATGGCCCTGCCCACCATCCGGTCGGTATTCGAAAGCGTCGAAACAGGACGGGTGCGGTTCGGCGTCGTGCCGATCGAGAATAATCAGCAGGGAATCGTCAACGAGACCATCGACCTGTTGCTGGAGAAAGATTTGCGCATCGCAGCCGAAGCCCAGATTCCGGTCCATTTTACGTTTGCTACGCAGACGGAGAACCTCGCCGAAATCACGCACATCTACTCGAAAGACATCGCGTTCCGGCAGTGCAGTAAGTTTCTCAGCGATTCGTTCGACGGGCTGAACGTTGAGTTTGTTCCGGTTGAATCGACGTCGAAAGCGGCTAAGCTGGCGGGGCAGCAACCCAAAACGGCGGCTATCTGCTCGACGATTGCGGCCAAACTCTTCGACGTGCCCGTGCTGTTCGACAACATCGAAGACTCTGATCTGAACCGGACGCGCTTCCTGATTCTGGCCAAGGACTTCGTGAATCAGCCCAGTGGCCACGACAAAACGATGCTGATTGCCCGGCTGGCAAACACGCAATCGCCGGGGGTATTGGCCGAGTTTCTACAGGAGTTCAATGCGCGTGGTATCAACCTGACCAAGATCGAAAGCCGTCCGCTGAAAGATGGGGCGACTTTCCGTTACTGGTTTCTGCTCGAATGCGAAGGCCACGCCGACGACCCGGCATTACGCGATGTTATGGACCAGTATGCCAACGAAGTGAAGCTGCTGGGTAGCTACGTGCGGGGCGTCTAGTGCCTACAAGCGGCCAGGTAAACTACTCTGTCGTGATCGCTGTTATGTCAACAGCTAGATACTTGAGACATGGAAGCCAACGAAAAGACCGATAAGATTGTCGAAGCCCGGATGAAACTCCGACGCCGGTTTGAGGAGAAGATGGCACAGACGCCTTCGCTGACCGACGAACGCCCGCGTGGGTCGGGGCCGCTCAACCGACACGGGATGCCCGCTACGCCGGTTGGCCAGACGCTGACGAATAAGTGGCCGGTGCTTGATCTGGGTTATCAGCCGAGCATTCCGCTTGACAAATGGCAGTTGAACATCGACGGGGAAGTTAACAATCCTGTCCGGCTGAAATGGGAGGATCTGATGGCCCTGCCGCAGGTTGAGGATACCAGCGATTTTCACTGCGTTACAACCTGGTCGCGACTTGACGTTCCCTGGGTGGGCGTACGCTTCATGGATCTGGCTGCGCTGGTCGATCCGAAGGGCACGGCCACGCACGTCATGTGTTATGGCTACGATGGCTATTCGACTAACGTAGCTCTCGAAGAAGCGCTCAAGCCCGACGTACTGCTCGTACACACGGCCGATGGACAACCCCTGACCCGCGAACATGGCGGCCCTTTGCGAATGATCACTCCGCAGTTGTACGCCTGGAAAGGTAGCAAATGGATTAAGCGAATCGAGTTTATGGACAAGAACAAACTCGGTTTCTGGGAAGAACGGGGCTATTCCAACACGGCTTACCCGTGGCGGAACGACCGGTATTCGTGATAAAAACAAGTGGGTGACGTCCACGGTCTATGCATACACAGACCCGGAACGATAATAAACGCAATAGGGTCGGCAGTGATGCCGACCCTATTGCGTTTATTGGTATCTCTAAACCTAAAAGGTTTCCAAAACCTTTTAGGTTTAAAAATGACTAGTTCATAATCGTATCCAGGGCCGTGTTGTACAGCGCCTTTGCTTCGTGTGAGGTGAGCACCTGCTTGTCTTCGATGGTGAAGCCCTGTGCTGTAACCTGACCCAGATACTGGAACGGCAGGATGCTGTCGTTCAGGTAGCCTTCCAGATGAGCGACCTGATCGGGTGTGATTGTTACGACTACGCGGCTTTGGCCTTCACCGAACAGGAAAGCGTCGGTACGATGCCGCGCATCGGTGCCGATCGCAAAGCCTTTATCACCCGTCATCGCTGACTCCGCCAGGGCGACGAACAGGCCGCCATCCGACACGTCGTGGGCCGATTGAATCCAGCCGCTGCGAATCATGGTTTTGATGCCTTCCTGTACGCGCCACTCGGTATCGAAATCGAAGTAAGGTGCGGGCGCTGCCTTGACACCCCGGTAGGAGTACAGGTATTCCGATGAAGCGATGTCGTCGCTCGATGGTCCGATCAGGTAAATCAGGTCGCCTTCATTTTTGAAGTTCATCGTCATGCGATGGGCCGGATCTTCCATCAATCCGAGCATACCGATTGTTGGCGTCGGGAATACCGGACCATCGTCGGACGACTGATTGTAGAAGCTGACGTTACCGCCCGTCACGGGGGTACTAAACCGGCGGCAGGCTTCGCCCATGCCCTGAACGGCTTCGACAAACTGCCAGTAGACTTCCGGTACGTAAGGATTACCGAAGTTCAGGTTGTTAGTAACGGCCAGTGGTTCGCCACCCGAACAGACAATGTTCCGGCAGGCTTCCGCTACAGCGATCATGGCCCCTTTGCGCGGCTCGGCGTTCACGTAGCGGCTGTTGCAATCGACGGTAATGACAATCGACTTGTCGGTGGCTGGCAGGCCGGGGCCTTTCACACTGACAACGGCGGCATCCGACGGTGCGTTGGTGCTCCGGTTTGCCGTGCCGACCATCGAATCGTACTGTTCGTACACCCAACGGCGCGAGCAGATGTTCGGGTGCGACAACAGGTGTTTGGCTACGTCCGTCAGTTCATCCGCCGTAACGTCATCGACGTCGTCGGGGTTGAACTTGGCGAATTCCTTGATATACGCGGGTTCTTTGTACTCACGCTGATACTGCGGGGCACCGCCACCAAGCACCAGATCATAGGCTGGCACGTCGGCAACGAGTTCGCCGTAGCGGTAGAAATGCAGACGACCTAGATCGTTTTCACCCTTGGCCGTCACTTCGCCAATCTGCGCACAGTTCAGGTCCCACTTGTCGAAGATTCCCTGAATAACGGCCTCTTTGCCTTTCTCGATGACCACCAGCATCCGCTCCTGCGATTCCGATAGCAGAATCTCGAACGGAGCCATGTTGGGCTGACGCGTCGGGACTTTGTCGAGGTCGATGATCATGCCGTGCTCACCCTTCGCGCTCATTTCCGAAGTCGAGCAGATGATCCCAGCGGCACCCATGTCCTGAATACCGATCACGTGACCCGTCGCGATGATTTCGAGCGTGGCTTCGAGCAACAGCTTCTCCATGAAGGGGTCACCAACCTGCACGGCGGGCAGCTTGTCGGTCGAGGCTGCGGTGATGTCTTCCGAGGCAAACGTTGCCCCGTGGATGCCGTCTTTACCGGTTGCCGAACCAACGATGAACACTGGGTTGCCCACGCCGTACGACGTCGCTTTCGCTACTTTACCCGTTTCAACGATACCCGCCGAGAACGCGTTGACCAGCGGATTGGTGTTGTAACACTCGTCGAAATACAGTTCGCCACCAACGGTTGGAATACCGAACGCGTTGCCGTAGTCGCCGATACCTTTGACCACACCCCGCAGCAGTCGGCGGGTTTTGGGTAGACCCAGGTCGCCGAAGCGCAGCGAATTGAGTTGGGCGATAGGCCGTGCACCCATGGTGAAAATGTCGCGGTTGATACCACCGACGCCCGTTGCGGCACCCTGATACGGTTCCAGCGCCGAGGGGTGGTTGTGCGATTCGATTTTGAACGAACAGGCCAGGCCGTCGCCGATGTCAACCAGTCCGGCGTTCTCTTCACCGGCCTTGGCGAGCATCCGGTCGGAGTCGCGGGGGAGGGTTTTCAGCCAGAGAATCGAGTTTTTGTAGGAGCAGTGCTCCGACCACATTACCGAGAAGATACTGAGTTCGGTAAAGTTGGGCTGACGGCCCAGAATGTCGACGATCTTGTCGAATTCGTCGGGGAGCAGGCCCAGCTTGCGGGCGGTTTCGAGCGTTGGCAGTGATTCGGTTGCGTCCATGTGTAAAGAGCGAAAGAGCGAAAGAGTGAAAGAGCGGAAGGAGTCGCGTCAGCTTTTCGCTCTTTCGCTCTTTCACCCTTTCGCTCTTTGAATACTGCTCAAAAGTACGGCTTTTGCCTGAAACCGACCCGTGGGATTTCGAAATCCGTGGAGTTTGTCACCAGGTTCAGCGCAAAATCCTGATCGCGATACCCTTGCCAATCGGTTTGACTGTAGGTTCTGCCATCTCGGCAGAGGGGAGATAGTGGGGCGCTGACCTGAGTCAGGTCGGTTCGCTTCGGCTGCTAAACCGGCCGAAAATTATGACTCATTCGGTGCTGTAATCGGCTGACTGTCAACAAAGCTAAAAGGTGTTCAAAATCTTTTAGGTTTAGCTATGGCCCCGTAGTTGAGAAACAGTATCGGCAACGTGCTGAATAGCCCGGTCGATTTCATCGTCGGTTGTAAAACGGCCCAGACTGAATCGAACCGACGCGTAGGCCAGCTCGTCCGACAGCCCCATAGCTTTGAGCACGTACGATGGCTCGGTAGTGGCTGAGGTACAGGCCGAGCCGTTGGAAGCCGCCAGCTCATGCAAACTGTCGAGCAGCCGCTCCCCGTCGACATGGGCAAAGCGGATATTGGTGGTGTTGGGTAGTCGATGGGTGGTGTTGCCGTTAACAGCCGCATCGGGAACGCGGCTTAAAATACCCTGTTCGAGCCGGTCGCGCAGGGCGCTTTGTCGCAGGGCTTCGGTCATCAGCTGCTGCTGACATAGTTCGGCCGCTTTACCTAATCCGACAATCCCCGGTACGTTGAGTGTACCCGATCGGCGTCCGCGCTCATGCCGACCGCCGTCCTGCTGCGCCGTTAGTTTGACGTGCTTCCGGGCGACAAGCGCACCAACACCTTTAGGACCGTACAATTTGTGGCCCGACAAACTCAGCATGTCGATCAATCCGTCGGAGAGGTTCAGCGGCAGTTTACCCACAGCCTGCGTAGCGTCGGTATGAAACAGAATGCCGCGTTCCTGCGCCAGTTGCGCAAGCGCGTTGATAGGATGAACGACGCCCGTTTCGTTGTTGGCGACCATGACCGAGATCAGCAATGTATCGGGTCGTAGCGCAGCCTCGACCTGTTCCGGATCGATTAGCCCGTCGGCATGGGGCGTAATATAGGTTACGTCGGCACCCAGCCGAAGGAGGTGATCGCAGGTGTCGAGGACCGCCTTGTGTTCCGTTTCGACCGTTATAATATGACCGCCCGCCGACCGCCGGGCCTCGAACGCACCTTTGAGCGCCAGATTCACCGACTCGGTAGCACCACTGGTAAAAACAATCTCTTTCTCCGATACGCCCAGCAGCCGCGCCAGCTGATCCCGCGCCTGCGCCACCGCGTCGGCGGCCTGCCACCCGTACACATGCGTGCGCGACGCCGGATTGCCGAAGTGCTCCCGAAAGAACGGTAGCATCGCGTCCAGCACCGCCGGATCGACGGGCGTCGTGGCGTTATAGTCCAGGTAGGTCATTTTTCGGGGAACGGTTTTCGGTTTACAGTTTACTGTGTGCCGGAATCGGTGCTGTGGTTCTGGCGAGAAATGGTCATAAGGCGAAGCTACTGTGTAACGGGACACCGTGAACTGTAGACCGAAAACCGTATACAGTTATTCCCGCTCATGAATCGGGGCGGCACGGTGGCGGAGGGCGGTGCCGCTGCGATGCGACAGGAACGCCCGCACTTCGGCCACGATCGACAGGGCAATTTCTTCGGGCGTGGCCGCACCGATGTCTAGGCCGATGGGGGCATGAATACGGTCTGTCTCGCCGTCGAAGCGCCCTTCGTCCGACAACTCATTAAAGATACGCTCCGCCCGGACCCGTGGCCCCAGCATGCCGATAAACGGAACGTCGGTGGTTAGCACGCGGGGCAGGTTGTTCTTGTCGGTTTTGAAATCGTGCGCCATCAGAATCACCGCCGTTTGCTGATCGATGGGAATGCTGGCAAACGCGTCGGGGGCAACGATGGCGTGCGCTTCGGCAAACAGCGTCTGCGTTACTTTCTGCGGGTTGGCAACAACCGTGGCCATCCAGCCCAGTTCGTTACTCATCCGTACCAGCGGCAGCACGTCGTACTGCTGTCCCATCAGAATAAGATGGGGAACAGGCAGCAGAACCTCGATAAACAGTTCCAGCGACTGCCCATTCGACAGCTCGAACGCAAACGGGGCCGATTTTCCTTTGCTGATATACTGCTGAATCTTCTGCTCGATCGGCGTGGTCAGCTCGGCATCGCCCAGCGCGAGCAGACTGTCGGGGCCGTCGTAGCGAATCATGTCGCCCCGCTGAAGATCGCCAAACGAGCCGGTAAAGCTGGTGAGCGTTAGCAGTACGTGCGTTTTGCGCGCATCGTCCAGGCAGGTTTTCAGGCAGTCGAGCGGATTCGGATGATCGGGGTGGAGGGGAGAAATCAAGACGTCGATAACGCCGTTGCAGCCCAGGCCCACGCCGATTTGGTAATCATCATCGTCGGTGGTGTCGTAGGTGACCAGCGTTGGCTTGCTTTGCGCAATCGCCAGCCGTGCCCGTCTGAGTGCATCGCCTTCCAGGCACCCTCCGCTGATGCCGCCCACCCATTGCCCGTTGTCCAGGATGAGCATACGCGCCCCCGTCCGGCGGTACGATGACCCTTCGACGCGGACCACGGTTGCCAAAGCAGCTTTAGTCGTACTGGTATTGAGTGCATTATAAGCCGCGATGATGGCCAGAATTTCTTTCATAACGTTGCAGGACTGACTCGTTGCACAAGGAAGCCGGCGAGCCACATCGGTTTGGGAGTAGGAGTCAGTAAAGTAAACTGATAACGGCGACGGCAGGTTTCGCGACGCGTGATAAAGCCAGCGTACGCATATTTTTTTCGGGAAAAGGGCCCTGGTATTGCGCTGACGCAAAAATCGCCTTACCTTTGTGTCACCAAAGAGAGATGGCAGAGTGGTCGATTGCGGTGGTCTTGAAAACCACTGACTGTAACAGGTCCGGGGGTTCGAATCCCTCTCTCTCTGCATAAAAAGCCTAAATACTTATTAGTCAAGTATTTAGGCTTTTTCGTTTTTATATACTTTTAGGATTATACTAATACATCCAATATTTTCATGATAGCTTTATTTTTATATGTATAAATTTATGTTGCAGGACAGCAATAGAGTGAAAAAGATAACAAGAGATAAGACGTTACACAATGGATAATGGTAAAAAGTTTTTATCAGATATTGGGATAATTCAGAAGGCAAGAGACACTAAAAAATTAGTAGTGTTTGTAGGTTCTGGTGTCTCGGTTAATTCTAACATACCGAATTGGGGCGATATGCTAGAAGAAATTAAGCGAGATATAGGTATTGATAGGAGTGATACAGAAGATGCGCTACAAATTGCACAAATATATTTTAACGAAAGAAAACAAAAAGAATATATTGACAAAATAAGAGCCACGTTACATCATAAGAAAAAAAAATATAATCCTATTGATGAGGCTATATTTGACTTGCAGCCGGAACATATATTGACCACTAATTATGATGACTTACTAGAACAAGTAATAAAAAATAGAGCGTTACCTTTTTCCGTTGTTAAAAAAGATAATGATTTTCCGTATGTGGCTAATTCGAATTTATTAGTAAAGATTCATGGAGATTTAGATGAGGATGATTTTGTCTTGAAAGAGGACGATTATATAGATTATGAATTTAATCATCCTTTATTTGAAGCTTTTATAAAATCTATATTTTCAACAAAAGTAGTACTATTTGTAGGATATAGTTTTTCGGATATTAATTTGAAATTGATATTACAAAAAGTTAGAAATATTCTAGGTAAAAATTATCAAAACTCTTACCTTATTACGCATAGCTCTTACAGTTCTTTTAAGGTTAATTACCTAAGAGAAAAAGGTGTTAATGTGCTTAGTTATAAAGATAATGAAAATTATATAAATTTGTATTTAGGAGGTGATAACGCTAGAAAAATTGATTTCAGAAAAAGTAGTTCATCTTTAAATATTACCGGACAAAATTTATTGAGTATTTTGACTTTTCTGAATGTCTATAATAGATTCGAAGAGGATTTAAGAGAGTATGATTATATAAAACAAATGAAAATGTCTTTATAGAGATTTTCTGAATTAGGGACTTTGCCTTATTTTTTTATAGCAAATTTATATCCATTTAATAATACGAGCGAAAAAGTATTTTACAATGAGCACGACGTTTACTCTTTGAGCATAAAAAATAAAGAATTAGTGGAATTTTTGGAAAACAGTGTTGAATTAAAAGATGGATATATAGATTTTAAAAAAGATTATCTTTCTAAGATTAGTAACGAAGATGAGTTGAAAAAGAATAAAGATAGTTTAATTTATGTAACTGATGTTTTGAATTACTCAGCAATTAATACGATAAAATTTGAAGATTTTAGAAACTTTCCTAAGAAAGTTTTATTGTATAATACTACTAAGAGAGATTGTGAGTGCTTTACATGTTTGATAGGGCAATTAAAGCTTGATAAGCTAATTGATAAACTTCTAATTACAGACATAACTGATGCATCTGATTTGCAAGAGGATGCAAGGTTAGCGTATTCACATTATAAATGTGGAAATATATATCAATCCTACAATCTATTTGAGGAAATAGCTCAAAAAGCATGGCATACAGGCAAATACGTAGTATATTTTATATGTAAGTTCAATCTTAAACGATTAGGTCATATCATTCATTGGAAAGAATATAAAAATTTAAGCAGTGATCTAATTCAAGAGATTAGCTCCAAAGCAGAAAAAATTGATTTGGATGCTGTGTATAGACATACAAACGAAATTTCTAAAGAAGAAGCTCAATTGATGAAAATTATACGGGATGATGAAATATTAGATAAAGCAAGTGGTTACGTTGCAGACGAGTATGAGAAAATAAAGCAGATACGAAAAAGCTTAGATAATGGTAGTAGTACTACTACGGCTAGTAGGTCGGAGCACGTAATCGACTTTCATCTAATCACTGTTGATATGTTTTACAACAGAAACTTTATAGTAAATGATGTATTTAGCGAATATATAGATATGTATAACACAGGAGTAAAAGCGCTTCTGTTAAACTATGCTAATTATAGAGATTATTCGCAAGAACAAATTTCGTTAGATTATGAATTTTGCTTCTATTTTATTTACTATGGAAAATATAGTGAATTGAAAAATACTATTGCTGAGTACAAAATAAAAGATTTGCATTTGGACGTAGAGAGTGAGGAAAAAGTCTATGATATAATCGTAAATTATTATAAATCTTTTATCGGCAATTCTGGTACATTTGGCCGTCATGAAGTTAATCATAAGATTTATAATCAAATAAATAAGTCTTCATTTGATTATAAATTTGTTGATATATTTGATAATATAAGCTTGTTGCTAGGAATAATTGATTTTGGAAAAGATAAGTTTAAGATAATAAGCGAAAATTTGTTAAATGCTTTGAAATATACTGATATATTCCATCCTAGCAATGTCATTAATTTAGAATATGTTTTCATTGGAAATACGGGATATATTGATAGTGAATTTGGGCAAAATTTGCTGGAAATATTGTGTGATAAACCTAAACTTTTCACGAAAGAAATTTTAGATTATGTTGTACATGCTTTCATCGATAAAGATGACAGTAAGAAAATTAATAATTTAGATTTAATTAATGCCGTAATAGAGACTTTAGAAAGTAGATCAAGAGAAGTTCACAGTAAAACTGTTAGTTATCTTGAGCGTATATACAAGATAGTAAGTAGTGAGCATAAGCAAGTTATAGTTGATAAAGCAATGGATAGATTAGGAAAAGAGTTTTCCAATCGGGAGTATTGGGATTATGTTATGAACGGTATTATTAAGTACGATACTTTCTTTGATAAATACTTAGAAAATATTTTGTCTAATAGTTATCAAATACATTCGTATGAATTTGATTATTTATTTGTAGGAAAAAAACGTACAAAGCCTGATATGCATTTTGAATTTATAAATTTTATTAGATTGTTGTATAAATTTGATCTATTAGAAAAATATAATGATGTAAAGGATTCTTTTGTAGACCTTAGAGATTATATGATCTTTTATTTGAATCCTGAGAGGTTTGATTGTGAGAATTTTAAAGTTGAGTGGTTGTTCTGTACGTACGAACCTAGTGTTCATAGAGCTTTGAGTAAAATAAGTTTTGTGAAATCAGCTTTCGACTCGTTCATTAAGGAAAAAAAAGGTGCAGAGTATCTTGAACTTTATACTGAGTATTATTTATAGTTCATTTATGAGCAGACAAAAGTATAACTCTGCTTTTGTCTGCCCATAAACGAAATACATGTTCCTTGCCTTTCTTCTCGCTGCCTTGGCACATCTATAGCAACAAAAGCTGCATCCATCCTTATACTCTCAAATTTACCGTTGCAGTGCAGACAAGTCTTGTTATAGTATACTTTGCGCCCTACCCGTTCGGCGCGGTTGTACTTGAAACTTCTTACTGGCTTTGTTTTCGTTTGATTTTCCGTTGGGAATTTTTTAGAGTAATGGTTAGACTCGATAATCTTTTGATAAGCCTTGCGTGAGCCTTGTATAATCGCTGTATAACCGTTGTAATACCGCTGAAAAACCCCCGTATTGGCCGCATAAAGGCAGAAATCATTTGGTTGAAGTCTTTGAATGTGGCGTATAGGTTTGACCGATCAGATGTATTCACTGCTGATGCGTTGAGGTGCTGTATTGCGTTGTAGCCATCTGCTTCGTTGCCGAGATAGCCGAGTACAAAGACTTTCAAATTTACCCTTACATTAATCAGGAGCCGAAGAATAGCTGGAAGCCGATACCTAATGAGAGTGTACTGGAATTGGAGCTAAAATTACTTACTGACGCTGCTTGAGTATACCGACTCTCTTCTGTCTGAATATTATAATCCAAGCCCGCATTTAACGCTACGTTTCGGGTGATGAAGTAAGCAACGCCGATAGTAGGCTTAAGTACCGATGTGTGACCCTTCGACTTCGCACTCTGTGTACCCGGTATGTTTTGGTTTGCATTCGTACGACTGTAGCTATAAGCAACCCCGACATATGGTTTAAGCTTATTTTCGCCGAAATAGTAGCGTATAAAAGGAGCTAATCCATATCTGGTCGATACGAGCTTGGCATCCGCAAATGTTGATGTTGTTGGATCTGTAGTTGTGTATTTTGCCCATGTCAGGCCAAGTGGAATGCCAGTACCAACTACCAATCCGTTAGCGACGAAATACCCTGCCGAAGGTGTCAGACTGCCCTCAAAGCTGCGTTGATTGCTCTGATCTGAATAGGAAAAATTGCCGACCTGCGCGCCAACAAGCCAGCGTCCCTTTTCGGTCTGAGCCTGGGCCGTTGTTAATGCAGCCATACATGCGAGTGTGAATAGTGTCCTTTTCATATAATTGAGTTGATTTTTAATGATTAATAGAGTTCACCAGTGCAAAATGGACAATTACCTGCACTCTATTCAGTCATTAAGATTTTTTATGAATTTACCAATAATGGCAAACTGGGGCCGCGTGACTATAATATCAAACTGGTGGTGGCAAGTTTAGTGGCGTTCCCATCGGCGAGAAGTGGTTGGTCCGTGTCGATAGAACTGGAAATACCGAGAAAGTTACACGTATGCAGACGATTAGAATTTGGCCGGTTATCGGTTTCTAGTCTGATATGTGGAATATGATACGATATATAGTAGTAGCAATACTGATGAGTGTCTGTTGTCTGGCGAGCTACGCGCAGGACAAACAGGTGCTGCGTGGCGAGGTGATTGGTCGAAAATCGGGTAACGTATACTTGTATGCGTCCGGGTCGTTTCGTAACGGACATCAGTTGGTCGACTCTGTCAGGCTGACGAGTTCGTTCTTCTCCTTTACCAAACCGCTGGACGAGCCTGCTGCGTACTTCATTACAGTAGACGGAGCCGTCGGGCAGTTTTACTTCGTGTGGGATAAGGCGGTGGTCGTTACGCTCAAGCCGGATAATCTCAATGAGTCCGTAACCGAGGATTCGCCGGTGAATGAGCAGCTGAGAAGCTTCGCAGATACCGTAGAAACTGCGTATGCTCAACGCAAGAAGGCGAACCGGGAGGCATTTGCCGTTGCTGAGGAAGCGAAGGACGAAGCGAAACTGGAACAGCTGGGGCAGGCGTACTACTTGCTGTTCATGCAGGAATGGTACGCAATCGACAGGTACATCCGAACCAATACGGATACCTGGGCCAGTCTGTTTGTTCTGATAAAATACCACAAAAGCCTGGGTCGGAAAGCAACGCTCGAACTGTTGAGTAAGCTGTCCCCGGTTATTCAGTCGTCCCGGTTAGCTGGTCAGCTGAAAACCAACCTTGACGACGCCAGCTACATTATTACGCCGTAAATGACTGGACTAATCGGTGCGGAGAAGGATAGAACGGAAAAGGCAGGTGTCGTCTTCTCGTTCCAGCAACTGAATAATGCTATAGCCGTACTCATGCTTGAACGGCCTGGATAGCTGACCTACGTGTAGCTGGCGAACAACATCCTGAAACTCCTTTACCAGATCGTTAATCAATATTGGCTTCGCGGTCCCCCCATCGCGATAGGATGTTGGGTCTTGTGAATACCGTAACGCCAGCGTTGCAAACGGCTTTCCGTATTGTAAGGAGTCGTAAAGAGACCAAATGGCTTTCTTGGCTGAAGCGTCGTTATGGATAAAATTGTTGTTCGTTTCGCTACTATACCATTGAGCGTTTGCCGTGGTTACGCACAGGCAGTACAGCGTAAACGTGAATAAACTGTATCGCATGATAGCCACAGGTGATGAGGTATAGACAGTATGGTACAGATAAGAATCAAAACAGTATACCCTTTCGCTTGCTCTATTCCGACGTCTGCTTATCGCGCGCTCAGGTCGTTTGCGTGGTAGACGGGGTTGGGCGGAAGCGGGTCGGGGGGACAAGGTTGATCGTGAACCAGTACAGGTGCATCTGATGCAGCAGCGTATCCCAGGTCTCCGTCGTCGTTGGCTTGATATGGCAGGCCGAGAAGCCAATTTCGTAGGCCCATTTCGTACGGGCTGCGTCCAACTGACTGGATAGCAGCAGCACCGGTGTGTGAATCAGCGACGGATGCCGGACAAATGATTCGATCGGGGGCGTTGATGAATCACCCGTGATTACTTTCTGATCGACCAGCAGCAGTCGGTACCGGTCGTTCTTTTCGACACAGTCAATCGCTTCGTCCAGCGACGCGGCTGTGTGCCAGATTGCGTTCCCAAAACTACGTCGGGCCGTCTGCACAACTGTCTGAGCAAGCCCATGGTTTGCTTCGACTAACAGGATGGTTGGCGAAAACGGCATTTATTAGCTGTGTAGTAGGGGCAATGTAGTGTATAGTTACAACCAATATTTGACAATAAAGATTACCGGGCAATAAATTATTTGTCGTTTCATACATATGTATAAAAGCTTGATAAACAATTTGATGGCAAGAACGGTAATACTATACGTTATATTTTTTTGCTATAGTACCTCATACGTATGCCTCCTTCTACCGGCCAAGAGGCCATCATTTACATCGACAGCGACGAGGACGACCATCTCTTAATCGGCTCACTATTCAATACAATTGCCCCCGATCGGCCGGTTCGTTACTTCGACCGCGCCGAAACGGCATTGACTTATCTGACGCAAACCGATCAGCAACCATTCATCATCCTTTGCGAGATACTGCTGCCGGGTATGACAGGACTGGAACTGCGGCAGGCGATACAGGACGACGACGTGCTACGAAAGCGGTGCATCCCCTTCGTTTTTATGTCTAATCCTGTCGTACCACCCGTTATTGAGCAAGCGTTCGAACTAACGGTACAGGGTATTTTCGAAAAGAAAGACAGTCGCAAGCAGCAGGAGCAGGAGCTGTCGCTCATCTTCCGATACTGGCAGGCCAGTTTTCATCCCAACAAAATTCAGTAAGTGCTGCCACCCCAGACAAGGTACCTATGAATCGAATCCCCATTCCTATCCGGTGTATACAGGCTGCGTTCGAACGGCTTCCCCAACAGCCCGCGTCAACCTTGGTTTATGTCGATTTAGATCAGCTTTTTGCGCCGGTAGCGGTGAAAGCGCAGTGGAAACGAGACGGGTTCTGCCCTAAACTAACGTTCTGTTGGCACGATGAAACCCGTCAGTGGGTACTCGATACCAATGGGCTGGCTATTGTCGCCGACGGGCAATGAGGTAGCGTTAGGTTGGAGTCGATATATGGATCAGCAGGCGGGTCGCTGACCGATCGACTACTGTTATCAGTTCCTCAGGCAACTAGTGCAGGTAACTGACCCAATCGCGCGCACTTCACGCGCAATCAGGTGTGTTATTCAAGCGGGGACGATCGCCTTGGCTCAGCCGGTTACCGGCAAATGAGCTGATTTGCTAACTAGGGCTGGCCGGTGCGGGGTAGTACGGCTGTCCGAAACCAGTAATCACGTAGCATCTGTACGTAATGAACCCAGTCGGCCAGCGAATCCGGCTTGCGGGTATAGGCTACGGCTCCATTCTCGTAAGCACGGGTAATGTCCGGCTCCGATGCAGACACCGTGAACATGATTACGGGGATACCGATGGCATAGCGATGCTGCTGAATCTGGGCAAGCAGGTCAAAACCATCAATCGGTGCGTGCAGATCAATATCCAGCAAAATCAGTTGTGGCCTTGGCAGACTGCTATCATCAAGGTATGTCAGCGCTGCTTCGGGTGAACTGGCGCTAATAAATTCGGCTTCGCTAAAATGCTGACGGCCGATGCGTTGTATCATGTCGATTACTGGCGGTTCGTCGTCAACCAGTAAGATTAGAATCTGGGTATCCATATGCGTGAGTCGGGTAGATCAAGTATCGATACAGGTGGTGGTCAAAATCAATATGTCTGATACAACCACTGGTCTTGCCCGCGTGTTTTATTTCTCCCGTAAATGGCGCAATTAGTTGCATTGATACGGGGAGCGCTACCTGCATGCTGAATAAACTTCTGGGCTTACTAAGCCACCCGACTTGCTGTCCAGAGAGGAGGGTACGACGCCCCCGGCTGCGTAAACGAAACCGCGCCCGCCAGGCTGAATAGCTCGACGGGCGCGGCTTTAGTGCGGTAGCTGCTAGGCCAGCGTTGCCTCAACACTAATGTCAGCTTTCAGCAACTTGGAAATGGGGCAGTTGTGCTCGGCATGGTCGACCAGCTCGTCGAACTTGGCTTTGTCCAGACCCGGAACCGCAGCGTTCAGTGTCAGTGCCGAATTGGTGATTGTCCCGTCCTGAAGCGTAATCGTGCACTGAACGTCCAGCGAGTCAGCCGTGAACCCAGCTTGCTGGATATTGAATGCCAGTTGCATGGCGAAACAGCCGGCATGAGCTGCTGCGATCAACTCTTCCGGGTTGGTACCCACGCCGTCTTCAAAACGGGTATTGAACGAGTACTGTGTTTTGTCGAGGACCGTGCTGTCAGTTGTCAGCGAACCCTTGCCGTCTTTGCCCGACCCTGCCCAATGGGCCGTTGCTTTGCGTGAAATTTTCATACCTATAAAAACGTGAAATTGTCTTTTGTAGGCTAAAACCGGCGGGTTGATGATTTGTTTCTCGGGTCGCTGGCGTACGTATACGGGTCACCAGGCTACCTGATGGCACGTGATACCGCTCTATTAGTAGTTGCAGGAATTGAGCCACTGCGTGTGGCTGGGTGAGTGGGAAAGTAGAGCCTGAGTGCATTCCGTCTTGACCAGTTCGATGCCAGCGGGTAGGGGGGGCGTTGTCCCGTCCGAATGGGAATAAACCAGCCCAATGCGGCAACCGAGCGCTTCGGCTTGCTCCAGCATGTCGAACAAGGGGGTGATGCCAACCAAGTAAAACGCACTGATCAATAGCTGACCGTAACGCCAGTCAGCCGTTCCCCAGGCTGCTACTTCACTTCTGGATACGTAATGTTTGTAAAGTTGAAAGCCATTCATAGTTGTTTAAAGCGTCGTAGGTATAAATACAAGTCGATCTACAGATACTGTAAGCCAGTAAATGGATTTATGTTTACGAATATACGCGATAAGGGCAGTAAAATATTACTCACTAGTTAATTATAATAAAATTAGGTTACATGAGTGGAGCGAGGAAAGTGGATGCACAGTGAAGGCCATACTGAATGCTCCCGCACTAGCCAACGGCTGTATCAGCGTACATTGTACCACATAAAGAAGAATGATCGACGATTGGTAATAAGGGTATGCCTTTATTAAAGCGTTTTTTAAAACAAGGTTATATATTGTTTCTATATAAAAATTTTTATAAAATTATGCATAGTTACGTAACAACCTGGCGATTCATGCCACTACATGGGCAAGCCTGCATGCTGGCTATGGCCTACTGCTCGCACTCCGTCAATAGCTGGTTAATTGTACTCAACTAGGCAATGAACCAACGCCGGTTAGGTGCCGTCTGGCGCGGTACATTCCGGCGACCCATGTACACGCGAAATGTCATTTAATGTGTAAACCTATTTAGTAAACGGTCGTTTTACGTAATTGCGACTTAACTGAACGGCGATGCTACTCGACGCAACCTGGCATTTCTTCTACGATCCTGCTACCACCTTTATTCGACTTCAGATTCGATCCGGAACGATCGTTCGGGAGCATCGCATCTATCTGAATTAACGTTTATCGGCACTATTTTCACCGATGACACAACCGGGTTGAGGGCAATTAACGTACGTACGGTAGCCTCAAGACAAAACCCATGAATTTTAAGTACGTATACTGGTGCTTCAAGCAACTGGACGATCCCCTATGTATGCAGGTCATTGCGTACTCCGACCGCTTTGCCGCTAGCTGGTTCATCCACGTCAACTAACGGTTGTCATGCTGCTGCGACGAATACGCATTGGTGGCTGTTTGGTGTAATGTAATACTTACATGAGAGACTAAGTAGAATTCTGTGGAAAACGTAGTCGGTTGGCTACCTGTGTGGCAAGTCGAGAGCTGTAGCGGGGAGCGAATCGATTGAAACAACAACGGTTGGGTAAGGTTACAAACGTAGGTCGGTCGGTACACAGAGCGGCTGTACGACGATTTCATGGACAATCCTTCCCCTCGGCTCGATACCGCCACCTTCGCGCAACGCGTATCCATCACAGTTGGTATTACTATTCTCTTTGTGCTGCTTGTCTGGCTATTCGGCGTCAGCTTCAACGTCTTCCTGCTGATCGTAGCCTCCCTGTTGATTGCCCTGCCACTCCGGGCCGGTGCCCGTAAACTGCACGACCGATTTGGGTTGAACGAAACCCTCGCATTGACACTCGTTATCGTTGGTGTGCTGGGCATACTGTCGTTGATGGTGTGGCTACTGGCATCACGTATCAGCGAACAGATAACGGAGTTTCAGGAGCAGACACCCGAAGCAATCCGGAATTTTCAACAGCGGCTGTCGTCCTCGAAATTGGGTCAGCAAGTAGTCGGCAGTTTGCCCAATCCATCCGAACTGATGAAAAACGGATCGAAACTGCTGACGCAGGCCACGGGTGTCTTGTCGGGAACGTTCGGGGCGCTTAGTAACGTCTATGTAGTGCTGTTCATGGCCGCGTTTATCATTGCCGACCCGACGCTGTATCGGCGGGGAATTATCTGGCTGGTACCCCAAAAAGGCCGGAAGCGGACGGGCGAAATCCTGGACAAGCTCGACAAAACGCTGGTAAACTGGCTGTTGGGTCAACTTTTTTCCATGACGGTCGTGGGCGTACTGACTGCGATCGGGTTATGGGTGCTGGGCGTTCGACTGGCGGGCGTACTGGCCCTGTTCGCCGGGCTTATCTCGTTCATTCCCAACCTGGGGCCTATTATCGCGCTGATTCCGGCACTCCTGTTCGCCTTTCTCGACGGTCCACAACAGGCGCTATACGTACTGATCCTGTATCTGGGCGTTCAGACGATCGAAAGTAGTCTGGCAACGCCACTCGTACAGAAAAAGATGATCGACATGCCGCCCGCGCTGGTGTTTGGGTCGCAGCTGGTTATTGGTGCGTTTGGCGGTATTCTGGGGCTGATGCTGGCTACACCGATTGTGGCTATGCTGATGATTCTTGTGCAGACCCTCTATGTACAGGATATTCTGGGTGATGAAACGATGAACGTAGATTCGTAGCCGGATGCGCGGTTCACGATATACGGTTTACAATTTGGTTAGATAAACGCGTCGGATCAGTGCGGAGAACCCCGGTAAACCGTATACCGAAAACTGTATACCGACCATGGACTACTATCTTGCAAGCTGAATTGGTACCGTATGAATAATGCTGAAATTGTCGACCTACTCGAACTAACGGGTCGGCTGATGGAACTTCACGAGCGCGACGCGTTCAAAACCCGCGCCTTCCAGACGGCCGCGTTTAACCTCGATAAAACTACCGCCGAGCTGAGTCAACTGCCGGTCGATGAGTTGGTTAAGTTGCCGGGCGTGGGGAAGAGTGTAGCCCAGAAAATTCATGAGATCAACGAAACGGGTCGGCTGGCCGATCTCGATGCCTTGCTGGCCGAAACGCCGGCCGGTGTACTCGACATGTTTCGCATCAAAGGACTAGGCGTCAAGAAAGTACGTACGCTCTGGCGCGAACTGGGTATCGATACGCTGGCCGAGTTGCGGACGGCGGGCGAGGAAGGACGCATTGCCAGCATCAAAGGCTTCGGTGCGAGTACGCAGGAGAAAATTCTGGACGCGCTGACGTTTCTACAGGAACAGCAGGGTAAGGTACGCATGGATCGCGCCGACGAACTAGCACAGCGACTGCGTGAACAACTCGTGCCCCATTTCGGACGTGTCGAGATCAGCGGACAAGTACGTCGGCGGGTGCAGGAAGTCGATACGGTACAGCTCCTGTTACAGACAACCGATCCGCTGTCAGCCATGCTTACACTACGCGGCCTACCAAACCTGACGATCAACGAACGGGAGTCGTCGCCGTTCGTGTGGCGGGGCAAAGCTGAAGGGTATGACGTGGCTATCGAGCTACGGCTGGAAGCCCCCGATCAGCTTGACCGGCAACTGTTCATTCAGTCGGCCGCCGGCGCGCACCTGAAACAGCCGGGGTCGGCGGGTGTGGCGCTATTGCAGGCAGCATACATCAGCAACGACCCGAGTGAAACGGCCATTTACGAGCGGGCGGGGCTGCCGTATGTCGTACCCGAAATGCGCGAAGACGATTTTGCCTTTCGCTGGTCGACACAGCACCACCATACGCATCTGGTTACCTGGGAAGACCTTCGGGGAACGCTGCACAACCACAGTACCTGGTCGGACGGTAAAGAATCGGTGGCCAGTATGGCGGCTTACACCCGCGAGCTGGGCCTGAGCTATTTCGGTATTGCCGACCATTCGAAAACAGCCAGCTACGCCCACGGACTGAGCGTTGAACAGGTATTGGCCCAGCACAAAGAGATCGATCAGCTAAACGCGGGCTTCGGCACTGACTTTCGTATCTTCAAGGGAATCGAGTCCGATATTCTGGGCGACGGCTCGCTGGATTACGACAACGAAATTCTGGCCCACTTCGATTACGTCGTGGCATCGGTGCATCAGACTCTGAGCATGACGCTCGAAAAAGCAACGACGCGGCTGCTCCGGGCGATCGAAAACCCGTATACTACCATTCTGGGGCATCCAACAGGGCGGCTGTTGCTGGCGCGGGAAGGGTATCCAATCGACCACCGGGCTGTTATCGATGCCTGTGCTGAACACGGTGTCGTTATCGAAATCAATGCCAGCCCGTACCGACTCGACATCGACTGGCGCTGGATCGACTACGCCATGCAACGGGGTGTACTGCTTAGTATCAACCCCGACGCGCACAATCTGGCCGGATTGCTCGACATGCACTACGGCGTCGACGTGGCGCGAAAGGGTGGATTGACGGCAGAGATGACCTTTAATGCGCTGCCGTTAGACGAGATGGCAACGTACCTGCAACAGCGACGGAATCGCATAAGCAACTAAACCACATGACAAACAAGACACTTTACTTCCTGTCGCAAACGTACCGGCAGGTACAGCTATCAGTTGCCAAAGGGGCTGTACCCTATCCACACAGCGATTTCGCTCGTCAGTTCGATCAGCTATTGACGGCCTTGAACGACGAAGACGCGGCTCGCGCTCTGGTAATCAACCTGGTCGAAGAAGCCGCAGCCGCCAACGAAAACACCGACTACTTCCGCCGGCGGCTCGCCGAAGAAGCTGAATAAAAATGTAGCCCAGACGTCCACGTCTGGTAGCCGTTAGGCTAACTGCTTATGGCGACAGCTTTTTGGTCGCTGCCGCGCCCTCCAGACCGGGAGGTCTGGGCTACAAGTTTATCGCCCGACGGGTAGAGCTACCAACTCCGTGCGGTACTTGTACGAGTACTCGATCAGATCAGCGATCAGACCTGTCCAGCCAGTTTGGTGGTTGGCTCCCAGCCCCGCGCCTACGTCGCCGTGGAAGTATTCGTAAAATAAATACAGGCCCTGGAAATTAGGATCGTTCTGCATTTTTGCATCGTTGCCGTAGGCGGCAATGCGGCCGCTGTCGTCGCGCCGGAAAATGTTGATGAGTCGGTCGATTACTTGCACGGTAGCTTCCTTGATACTCATCACCTGACCGGAATGCGTAGGATACTCGATTTCCAGATCGTCGCCGTAATACTGGTAGAACTTTAGCAGCGAGTCGATCAGCAGGAAGTTTACCGGGAACCAGATCGGGCCGCGCCAGTTGGAATTACCGCCAAACATGCTCATTTCCGATTCGGCGGGTACATAGCGGACCTGGAAAATCTCGCTGTTCAGCTCGAACTGATACGGCGTCTTCTCGTGGTATTTCGACAACGCGCGGATACCATAGTCCGACAGGAATTCGCTTTCGTCGAACATCCGGCGCATAATCATCTTCATCCGGTGACCGCGCAGCAGACTCAGCAGGTGGGTTTGCCCCTTACCCGGCTCATTCCAGCGCGAAATCAACGACGCCAGATCGGGACGGTTGGTCAGCACCCATTCGACACGGCGTTTGAAATCAGGGAGTTTCGAGAGTAGCTCTTCGTCCAGAATCTCGACAGCAAACAGCGGAATAAGCCCCACCATCGACCGAATTTTGAGCAGTCGCGAGTCGCGGCCGGGCGTGTGCAGGACGTCGTAGTAGAACTGATCGACTTCATCCCACAGGCTAATGTGGTTTTTGCCGAGGTTGTTCATCGCCGACGCGATGTGCAGGAAGTGCTCGAAAAACTTGCTGGCCATGTCCTGATATACGGGACGGGTCAGCGAGATTTCGCAGGCAATCCGAAGCATGTTCAGCGTGTACATCGCCATCCAGCCGGTGCCGTCGGCCTGCTCGATGTGACCACCCATCGGTAACGGCTGACTCCGGTCGAAGACCCCGATGTTATCGAGACCCAGAAAGCCGCCCCCAAAAATGTTGTTGCCCTCAACGTCCTTGCGGTTGACCCACCAGGTAAAGTTGAGCAGCAACTTATGAAAGGCCCGTTCCAAGAAACCGACGTCGCCGGTGCCGTTCATATCCTTATCGATTTCGTACACTTTCCAGGTTGCCCAGGCATGCACGGGCGGGTTGACGTCCGAGAAATTCCATTCGTAGGCCGGAATTTGCCCGTTTGGGTGCATGTAGTACTCCCGCAGGATAACCGCCAATTGTCGCTTGGCGAAGTTGGGGTCGAGCCGGGCGAGGGTCAGCGTATGGAAGGCCAGATCCCAGGCGGCAAACCACGGATATTCCCACTTGTCGGGCATCGACAGAATGTTGGCCGTGTACATATGCCGCCAGGTTTCGTTGCGGGCATACACGCGTCCCTGAAACGGTACGGGCATTTTCGGGTCGCCCTTTAGCCACTCGTTGACGTTGTAGTAATAGAACTGCTTGTTCCAGAGCATACCGGCATAGGCCTGCCGCTGAATGGCCCGCAGCTCAGTGTCCGTCACGTTCTTTTGCAGATCGTCGTAATAGGCGTCGGCTTCTTTCAGGCGTTGCTGCCAGAGCGTGTCGAAGTCCGCGAAGGGTTGCGTCAGCGTAGTCTGGTCGCTGAAGCGCAGGCGAATCGTGGTGCTGCCTCCCGCCGGGATCTCCCGCGTGTACCGAGCCGCTGCTTTGGTGCCAATCTGGTGCGGATTGACGAAGCCTTTCTTGCCCCGCGAAATGATGTGGTTGTTGATCCCGTCTTTCGAGTAAGGGCCTGCGTTCGGCCGACCGTAGAGCCGCTCGGTATTGGTATCGTTGTCGCAGAATAACAATCCGTCCGGCGATTCGCAGTAGAGCTTGTACTTGCCCAACTGCTTGTGGTTCACCTCGATCTGCCGGTTGCCGATACCATTCAGAATGGGCCGGGCGTTGTATTGTGGATACCCCCACGACCAGGTATTGCGAAACCAGATTGTCGGTAGCAGTGTCAGCGGGGCCGCATGATCGGCGCGGTTATGGGCCGTCACGGTCACCAGCCAGTCGTTCTGATCGGCTTTGGCGTATTCGATGAAGATGTCGAAGTATTCGTCGTTGTCGAAGATGCCCGTATCGGTCAGCTCAAATTCCGGGTCCTGCCGATTCCGGCGGGAGCTTTCGATAACGAGCCGGTTGTAGGGAAATTCCTGCTGCGGATACTTGTACAGCATCTTCATATAGGAATGCGTCGGCGTACTATCGAGGTAGTAGTACAGCTCCTTCACGTCTTCCCCGTGGTTGCCTTCCGGTCCCGACAGGCCAAACAGGCGCTCTTTGAGAATATTGTCTTTGTGGTTCCAGAAGGCCAGCGCAAAACAGATGTGGCCTTTGTTGTCGGAAATGCCCCCGATGCCTTCTTCCCCCCAGCGATACGCTTTGGAGCGGGCCATGTCGTGGCTAATAAAATTCCAGGCGTCACCGTAGGGAGAGTAATCTTCCCGAACCGTACCCCAGGCACGCTCGGTCAGGTAGGGGCCCCACTTTTTCCAGCCTTTGTTATCGGTTCGTTCGCTCAGACGAATCTTTTCAGCAATCATGAGTATAGGTTAATAGCGTAAAACGGTAGGTACTACCCGCTGATGGGGCAGGAGCTGCCAAAGATAACAGCCCGAATGAATATAGGCAGGAATGATACCAAATTGCCTGTCTACGAACAGAATATGTACGAGCTACCCTTCGACATGTTGCCAAGACAACAGGGAAGCGATAGCGAGACGGATCAAAACAGTGTAAAATCAATACCTCGATAGGGCAAAATTGTTTAGACGAGTCTGACTGCGTGGCACGGTCTGTTCTGTACGTAGGTCGACACCATGTAGACGAAAAGTGGCGAAAACGGCCACGGGCCAACTCAAGCGAGTTGGCCCGTGGCCGTTTAAATTGATTAACTGGTTTACGATCCGGCGTTTACGGCTGCCAGTACACGTTTGATTAGTTCGTTGGGGTTGCCATCGTGCCACCGCCAGACAATAATCAGGTCGTGCTCCGGATCGACCCAGATCGTGTTCTGACCCGCACCAAGGGCGGCAAAGCTTGATGTTGGCGCGTCGGGCCAAGGTTTGGCTTCACCCGGTTTGGGGGTGTTAAGCCACCATAGGTAACCATAGGCGGGGCCAACCGGTCCGCGCGTCGTGGCCTGCTTCACCCAGTCGCTCGATACAATTTGCCTGTTGTTCCAGCGTCCCTGCCGCAGAAAGAGGTAGCCCAATCGGGCTTCGTCGCGGGCGCTGATGCGAAGACCACCACCCCAGCGGGTGCCCCCGCTCACCGACGGCATTTCTTTTCCATCGACGGTAGCCACCGCGTTGGGATAAGGGATATAACGCCAGGTGTCGGATGCACCGATCGGGTTCATAATTTCGTCGCGGACTACCTCGGGAAGGGGCTTTTTCCAGATGCGCAGTAGCGACAGGGCCAACCGGTTGATGCGTACGTCATTGTATTCGTAGTACGTGCCGGGTGTCTGTAGCGCACGGGGTTTACGCTCCCCCTTGCCGAATGCTTCTTTACCCACGAAGTCGCTGTTCTTTCCCCACAGTTCGCCTTCCCATTCGCTGCTCTGCCGGGCGTGGTGTTCCCATGTGATAGCCCGGTTCTGCGCCGACTCATAACCGCCGTCCTGAATCAGATTGGCGACGGGCTGGTGAATGTCGGGGATCATCTTCCGATCAAGGGTTATGCCCAGCACCGTCGACAGGACGCTTTTGGCGACGCTGTAGGTTGGATCGACGGCCTGCGTATCGCCCCACTCAGCTACGATGTAGCCGTGCCGCAGGATGATGCCGTTGGTCTTGGCGCGACTCGTCGGCATCGGGCCCAGCAGCTTGCCGAAAATGGCTTCCTGCGTTGAAAAATCGGGTGCCATCTGCGTCGTTTCCTGCGTTTTGGCGAACGCTACCGCTTCGGCCAGTTTGTCGGCGTTCATGCCCACCTGCGCCGGACTTCGCTGCGCCCAATCGTTGCCTTTGGGTGGGAAATACGGACGCGTATCGGTTGGGGGGCGGTGGCAGGCCGTTATCAGCGCGACGGCGAGGAGCAGCCATGACAAACGAATGCGACGAGCCGGTAAGTGTTGTTCAAAAGCGAGCATCAACGTTCGAGTTTAAAACCGGGGTCGAGACCAACGCGGGTGGGGCGGTTCGCGACATCCCAGCCGGTCAGGTAAATCCATTTGGCGATGCGCGTTACCTTACCCGTGTCGATGCGTTCGGGTTCATCTCTCGGCGTATGGTAGTCCGGGTGGAGCAGGGACGTAAAGGCGATGGCCGGCACGTTGGCACGGGCGTAGGGGAGGTGGTCGCTGCGGAAGTACCAGCCCTCGGGATGGTCGGGCTTGTCCCACAGCGTATCGAGTTTGAAATGCGCGTCCGCTTTGTTGACGGCCAGGGCTGCATTGACTAGATCGGTCGAGTTGCGGTGTGGCGGCTGTTGTCCCAGAATACAGGCGCTGTCCGGCGCATTCCGGCCGATCATTTCCGCGTTCAGCACCGCGACGATCGAGCCTTTCGGTACGGTCGGGTGTTCAACGTAATAGCGTGAACCCAGTAGTCCGCGTTCTTCGGCGCCGTGAAAGACAATCAGCGCCGACCGTTTGCCGGGCTTTTTGGCGAAGGCCCGCCCGATGGCCATTGTTGCCACGCAGCCGCTGGCGTTATCGTCGGCCCCGTTCCAGATCGAGTCGCCTGCTACCGCCCGCCGAACACCGTCGTGGTCCTGGTGGGTGCTGAAGAGTACGTACTCGTTTTTCAGCTTTGGATCAGTGCCGGGTGCCTTCGCCACGATGTTGACCGATGGGTAGCTGAAACTTTCGACGTTGACCACGTTGGTAAATTGCTGACCGGGTTGCTTGATCCAGTCGATGGCGGAGGCTGGTAGCCACACCGTCGGGGCCTGTGCAAACACCCGCGTGTTGGGACCACCCGGCAGGTCATACCGACCGCGTTCCAGCCCCGTCGTCCAGCGCTCGAAATACGACTGCGCTTCTTTATTCGACACCCATACCACGGCCAACGCGCCCGCTTTGACCAGTTCGGCAGCCCGGCGGCTCATCGTGCCGAATAGAAACCGGCGGTAGCTGATGTCAGCGGGGCCGGTACCGGAAAACTGAATCGCAACGGCTTTGCCCTTGATGTCGACCTTGGCCAGTTCCTCTGGTGTGCCCGTACCGACGAAAACGAGCGGGGCATCGACCGATGCGATGGCCGGAGCGAGCAGAAAAGCATCCTGTCCGTGCGTGAGCTGGTGCGAGCCAATGTTCAGGCGGCTGGTTTCGGTGATGCGGGTGCGTTGGATGTGAAAAAACTGGAAGAACGTCCCGTCGTCGCCCGCCGGCTGAAGTCCCATTGCGCGCAACTGATCGGCGATCCATACCGACGCTTTCAACTCGTCGAGCGACCCGGCTTCGCGACCCCGGAAGTGATCCCCGGCAAGGGCGAACAGGTCCCGTTTGATGTCGCTTTCAGTAATGGCAGACACGGCACTGGTACCGGGCGCGACGCTTTGTTTTCCGGTTTGTGCCAGCGCCGGCGAACCAGCCCACAAACTAACGATGGCCAGCAACCCCGTCAGGCGGGGCCGTAGCGAAGAAGGAGAGGGTAACGACATGATGAAGGGAATAAGGATGATTGGGTAACAGACAAATTTACACGATTATCGATGGGAACAACCCGCCCATCCGGGCTAATCCGGGAAGTCCTGATCGATCGGCTTTTTGTCCTATTTGGCTGGTCTGACCGACGTATAGTTCGTATATTTGAAAAATTCTTACTAAATAAAAAGCTAAACGCTGCTTCTGTGGAACGAAGAAATGCGCTGAAAACACTGGCCGGTGCGCTGGGCGGTCTGGTAGCCCTTCCGGGTTGGGCAACTGGCTGGACAGCAGAGTCTGTTCAACTGACAAAATCATTCCTGCCCGCCGATCAGATCGAAACGCTGGCGGCTGTTGTCGATACGATCATTCCGGCAACCGATACGCCCGGCGCTAAAGAACTCAATGTGTCGCAGTTCATCCAGAAAGTAGTAGCTGACTGTTACGACAAAGCTGCGCAGGATGCGCTGTCGAACGGCCTGGTGCTGACTAACGATCTGGCGCAGAAAGCCTACGGTAAGCCGTTTGGTGGTGGCGATGCAACGCAACGCACAGACCTGCTCAAACAGATGGAGCAGTCGACCGAACCGGCGCAGGCTACCTTCATCAAACTGGTGAAGCCGCTCACGATTCGGGGCTACCTCAACTCCGAGTACGTCATGACCAACCTGACCCACTACGAGTTTATTCCGGGTCATTACCACGGCTGCGTGCCAGTGAAAAAGTAAGTTTAACGTTTACTGTTCAACGTTAAACGTTGGTGCAGGCGGTAAACCTTAAACATCAAACTACAAACCTTGAACTATCCGAAGGATGGCTAATTTCAATATTGATGCGCAGGCGCTGAATACCTACGACGCCATTGTGGTGGGGTCGGGGATAAGCGGAGGTTGGTCGGCCAAAGAGTTGACCGCTAGAGGGCTGCGGACACTGGTGCTGGAGCGTGGCCGCGACGTACGGCACATCACCGACTACCCCACGACCAACATGCAGCCGTGGGAGTTTGAGCACCGGGGACAACTCCGAAAAGACGTAAAAGACGCGAACCCCATTATCAGCAAGTGTTACGCGTTCTACGAAGGAACGGAGCAGTTTTTCGTGAAAGACGCCGAGCACCCGTACGTGCAGGAAAAACCCTTCGACTGGATTCGGGGCTATCAGGTCGGCGGAAAATCGCTGATGTGGGCGCGGCAGACGCAGCGCTGGAGCGACTTCGATTTTACTGGCCCCGCCCGCGATGGATTCGCCGTCGACTGGCCGATCCGGTACGCCGATCTGGCCCCCTGGTATAGCTATGTGGAGAAGTTTGCCGGGATCACCGGTAACAAAGACGGTCTTGACGTACTGCCGGACGGTGAGTTTCTGACACCCCACGAGTGGAACTGCGTCGAAACGCATTTTCAGAAGCAGATCGCCAGTAAGTACAAGGACCGGCACGTGATTATGGGTCGGGCAGCACACCTGACGAGTCCGAAACAGATTCACTACGATCAGGGCCGGGCGCAGTGTCAGCACCGGACGATCTGTGAGCGGGGCTGTCCGTTTGGTGGCTATTTCAGCAGCAACTCCAGTACGATTCCCTGGGCGGCCAAGACGGGCAAGATGACCCTGCGGCCGGACTCGGTGGTCCATTCGATTATTTACGACGAGAAGAAAGGACGGGCCACGGGCGTACGCGTTATCGATGCCAATACGAAGCAGATGACGGAATACTACGCCCGGCTGATCTTCGTCAATGCCGCTGCGCTGAATACCAACCTGATTCTGCTGAACTCGATCTCGTCGCGCTTCCCCAACGGACTCGGTAACGACAGTGGTACGCTGGGCAAATACGTGGCCTTCCACAACTACCGGGCGGGTATTTCGGGCGAATACGACGGCAACCTCGACATGACTACCGATGGACGCCGACCCAACAGCCCGTACATTCCCCGCTTCCGTAACGTCTACAAGCAGGAAACCGGTTTTCTGCGGGGCTATGCCGCCGGTTTTCAGGCTGGCCGTTCATCCCAGACAGATATGAGCGGTATGGGGGCCGATCTGAAGCAAAGCCTGTTGAACCCAAAGCTGGGTGGCTGGCATGTCGGGTCGCACATGATGGGCGAGACCATTCCCAAAGAATCAAATTACGTTGCGCTCGACCAGTCGCTGAAAGATCCGTATGGCATTCCGCAGCTTAAAATCGCGATTGCCTACGACGACAACGACGAGAAGATGATCAAGGATTATCAGGAGCAGATGACCGAGATGTTTCAGGCGGCTGGCTTCACCAACATCCGCCTGCGCGACGACAAGCGCAACCCCGGCCTCGACATCCACGAGATGGGGGGTGTGCGGATGGGTAAAGACCCGAAAACGTCGATGCTCAACAAGTGGAATCAGCTACACGCGGTGAAAAACGTGTTTGTCACCGACGGCGCGAGCATGACTTCAACCTCGACGCAGAACCCCTCGCTTACCTACATGGCCTTCTCCGCCCGCTCCGTCGACTACGCCGTCAAGGCGATGAAGAAAGGATTGGTGTAAGGTTTTCGGTATACAGTATTCAGTTTACGGTCGGAGTCGCCAGTACGAGCATCTACCGTAAACTGAATACCGTGTACTAAAACTGTTTTTGCATCTTCAAACTTTCCGTCGTAACGTTGCGTTAATTGAACTGAGTCTAAATAATTAATGCCGTTTTAAAACGCGGTGCCGGGACCATGAGCAAGCGCAGTGTAGCCGATTTGAAAATAGGAGAGCGGGCTGTTATTCAGGCGTTCAACGACGAAGTCATGTCGCTGAAGCTATTGGAAATGGGTTGCCTTCCCGGCGCTGAAGTCTGCATGGGTAGCAAGGCACCCTTAGGCGACCCGATTTGTCTGCATGTGTCGGGCTATTGCCTGTCGATGCGGAAATCAGAAGCCGCCACTATTCTTGTCGATTAGTATCTGGTTGACAGGGTACCGTTTTCAGTTACGCCCATTGTCGACTTGCTGAGAATGGCCTGTCGCGAACCGTAGCCTGTAAACAGTAAACCGAGTTGAAGCCCCCTATCATTGCCCTCATTGGCAACCCCAACGCGGGTAAATCGTCGCTCTTTAATCAACTGACCGGACTGCGCCAGAAAACTGGTAATTTTCCCGGCGTTACTATGGACCGTAAGTCGGGCCCGTGGTCGATCGACGATCAGACAACGGCTACCGTAGTCGACCTGCCCGGTGTCTACTCCATTTATCCGAAGTCGCTGGATGAACAGGTCGTCACCGATATTCTGGCCAATCCCCAACATCCTGATTATCCTGACGTCGCGATTGTCGTTGTCGACGCATCGAACCTGCACCGAAACCTGCTGCTCTTCACGCAGGTCGCCGATTTGGGTCTACCGACGATTCTCGCGCTGAACATGCTCGACGTGGCCAAAGAGCAGGATAAAGACGTCAACGCGGTTCGGCTGGCTATGCGGCTAGGGGTACCGGTCGTACGGATCAACGCCCGGACCGGCGAAGGGGCCGACGCGCTGCGCAAGGCGGTAATGAAGCAAATACAGGAGCCGGTGCTGCCTGGTAAACCGCTGTTCGACCCGGCCGACGAAGCCCCTGCACTGATTGCCAGTACTAAAGCGCAGTACGGACTGAGTAACAACTACCTGGCCTTGCAATATGTCATTCAGCACGACGGCTTTACCTTTCTCAACGAGCAGCAACGGAACGGTCTCGATACGCTGATTGCCGATCACGACTTCCGGGA
This sequence comes from Spirosoma oryzae, assembly GCF_003002825.1. Lineage (GTDB taxonomy): Bacteria > Bacteroidota > Bacteroidia > Cytophagales > Spirosomataceae > Spirosoma > Spirosoma oryzae. The sequence goes on from NZ_PVTE01000011.1 coordinate 120,367, forward strand.
AGTACCCTTTCAGGCGAGTGAAACGATTACCCGCTACAAACGCATTGCGCAAATCGTTACCGAAGTTGTTACCGATCAGCGCCCAATCGGTAAGCCTACCTGGACGCAGAAACTCGACCGGGTCTTGCTGCACCCGATCTGGGGCTACACCATTTTCGCGCTGATTCTGTTGCTGATCTTTCAGGCCATTTTCGCCTGGGCAGCCCCCTTCATGGATGGTATCGACACGGGCGTTGCCTGGCTCAACGGACAGCTGAAAGAAAGCCTGCCGCCCGGCCCGCTCACCGACCTGCTGACGGATGGTATTCTGGCTGGCATTGGTGGTATCCTGGTGTTTATTCCGCAGATTGCCTTCCTGTTCCTGCTGGTGTCACTGCTGGAAGAGTCTGGCTATATGGCGCGGGTTATGGTCATCATGGACCGGATCATGCGCAAATTCGGCCTGAACGGGCGCAGTGTCGTGCCGCTGATTTCGGGTGTCGCCTGCGCTGTCCCGGCAATTATGGCCACGCGAAGCATCGGCACCCGTCGCGACCGGCTCATTACGATTCTGGTAACGCCCCTGATGAGCTGCTCGGCCCGCCTGCCGATCTATACCATCCTGATTGCGCTGGTCGTGCCGAGTCGGCGTGTACTGGGGGTTTTCAACGTGCAGGGGCTGGCGCTTATGGCGCTCTATCTGCTTGGTTTGCTGAGTGCGTTGCTGGCAGCGTATGTGCTCAAACTGATCCTGAAGACAAAAGAGCGTGGCTATTTCATCATGGAGTTGCCTACGTTCAAGCTGCCGCGCTGGAACCACGTCGGACTGACGGTCTGGGAAAGTGTACGGGCGTTTGTCTGGGAAGCCGGGCGCGTCATCCTCGCGATCTCCATCATTTTGTGGGTGCTGGCCAGTTACGGGCCCGGCAACGATATGCAGCAGGCCGAAGAAGCCGTTCGTCGGGAGCAACCGACGCTCTCATCCGATGACCTCAACAACCGCATTGCTTCGGAGCGGCTGGAAGCGTCGTATGCCGGTAAGTTCGGCCATTTCATCGAGCCCGCTATCCGACCGCTGGGCTACGACTGGAAGATCGGTATTGCGCTGCTCAGTTCGTTTGCGGCCCGCGAAGTGTTTGTCGGTACGATGTCGACAATCTACAGCATCGGTGCCGGGGGCGATGACGAAGGCGTGACCATCCGGGAACGGTTGCAGCAGGAGCGGAACCCGGCGACGGGCGGGCCGATGTATACGCCGGCGCTGGCCTGGTCGCTGCTGATTTTCTATGTTTTTGCCATGATGTGCATGAGTACGCTGGCGGCTACACAGCGCGAAACCAAAAGCTGGAAATGGCCCACCGTGCAATTGATTTATATGATGGCCCTTGCCTATGGGGCCGCCTTTCTGACGTATCAACTGATGGCTTGATTAAGGCAGCTGCTGCAAACAAAACGTCTCCAGTCTTGCGGCTGGAGACGTTTTGTTTGGGTATGAACTGTGCGTTACCACAGCAGACCTTTTGCAATGAGTGGGTAGATGAAGTGGTAGACAATGTAGCCGAACAAAGCAACGGTAATGCTGCCGAGCGCCGTTGTCTGGTCGAACAATACCCGCGTTTTACTGCGGCTGGAAGACCAGTTGCGTTGAGTCGTGTATTTCATCTTCGATAGTCAATATACTGTCCTGCATTTAAGACAATTTTGACACCGAACTGTAGCGGCCCAATACGACCGTATTGAGCGAACGGTTAGAGGGGCGAAAACAAACTTCTTTGCGTACTCCTGTTGACCGGACATTTCGTAAACGGTAGGTCGTTGGGGCATCGGACAACCGCTAAGTCAACGTACGCGGGGAAATAAATCTACAGTGGCGTTGACTTCATTCTACACATCTACTCCCAGCGCAAGGCATCGATGACGTCGGAAGCAGTCATGCCGATGGGGCCCCGCTGATCGGCGATAACGTCGCCCGCCAGGCCATGCGCATAGACGCCCAATACGGCCGCTTCGACCGAATCGTACCCCTGCGCCAGTAGCGCCGTCAACACGCCTGTCAGTACATCCCCCGTGCCGCCCGTGCTCAGGCCCGGATTACCCGTCGAATTGAAGTGAACGTCACCCGTGGGAGTGGCGATAGCGGAGTGGGCTCCTTTCAGGACGACAACGACACGGTGCGTTTTGGCAAAGTCACGTAGCAGATCCAGCTTTTCATAATCGTTCTGCCAGGGCTTGGTCAACCGTTCAAACTCTTTGGGATGGGGTGTCAGGATGCTGTTCTGGGGAATCTGACTGTACAATTCGCGGTTTTCGCTCAACAGATTCAAGGCATCAGCGTCGATCACCATTGGCCTGGTGATGGTTGGCAGCAGGTCGCGCAGCATCGCCAGCGTTTCGGGGGCTTTACCGATACCAGGGCCAATACCGACTGTCGTATACGTTACCGGTTGCGGCCCCCCAACCCGACTGGTGCCAGTCAGTACTGTTTGATGACCGTCGGACTCACACATGGCTTCAGGAACCGATGCCTGTATGATCGAATAGCCACACTGGGGTACGTGTACGGTCAGCAGGCCTACGCCCGATCGTAGACAGGACCGTGCGGCAAGTACAGCAGCCCCTATCTTGCCAAAACTACCCGCTAGTAGCAGCGCATGGCCGAACGTCCCCTTATTCGAGTACCGATCCCGCTGGTGCAGCAGCAGACGCGCTTCGTTGGGCTGCGTGTAGTAATAAGGCGTCGGAGCAATGTCGATGTAGCGTTTATGCAACTGAATGTCGATCAGGTGCCACTTGCCTACGTACTTCCCGTTCTTCGGTAAAACAAAAGCCAGCTTGGGCAACTGAAACGAAACCGTGTGGTCGGGTTCGATAATAACGTCGTTGGCCTGATTCGGCTGATCGACGTACAGACCGCTGGCAATATCGACGGATACAACCGTTGCCGGGGCGCGATTGATCGCTTCGATCGTTGCTTTAACAATGCCATCCGCCGGACGCGATAAACCGGAACCGAGAATGGCATCGATCACGACTTCGTTGTGCCGAAGCGTCGGCAGGTCGCGCGAATACTCGATGTACTTGACGTCTTCGGTGATGAGTTTGAGCCGGCGATGGTTGTGCATAAAATCGTCGGACTCGCGCGGAGCGTACCGAACGACGTATACTTCAACCGGATAGTCCCGCTCCATCAGCAGCCGGGCAATGGCCAGACCGTCGCCCCCATTGTTGCCCAGGCCGCAGAAGATTTTAGTCGACGTAGTAGCCGGAAAATGATCGACGAACCAGTTGACGAACCCCATTGACGCCCGTTCCATCAAATTGAGCGGAGCGATAGGCTCATGTTTTATAGTCGATTCGTCGAGCGCACGGATCTGATCAACGTTCAATATTTTCATACGGCCTATCGCGGTTGTAAGAGGGAATTTTACAAAAGTATTTTCCTGCGCCCAAAATTTTGCTATCTTTGCGGCTCATTTCGCAAATAGTTATCTGGCGATTATATACGGTCATGAGCGATTTAATCAAACTAGTGGAGGCAGACAACGCGCAGCGTCGCGCCGATTTGCCCACCTTCCGGGCAGGCGACACGGTGAATGTGCACGTCAAAATCCGCGAAGGAAATAAAGAACGCATTCAGGTATTTTCGGGCACGGTTATTCAGCGCCGGAACCCGAGCAGCGGTGGCGAAACGTTCACCGTACGTAAAGTATCAAACGGAGTAGGCGTCGAGCGTATCTTCCCCGTTTTGTCGCCTAACGTCGACAAAATCGAAGTAGTACGTCTTGGTAAAGTTCGCCGGGCACGTCTGTTCTTCCTGCGTGGTCGTCAGGGTAAGGCAGCACGTCTCAAAGAGCGTAAGCCGAAGGCAGTCGCAGCGGCTTAATCGCCGGCTGTATGGCCAGAGAAGCATGACAAAAGCCACCTGCGAGGGTGGCTTTTTTGTTGTAAAACTATAGCGTTGTATAGTTGCTAGCGCGTCAGCCTGTCCGGCGGCTAGTGGTCAGTGCGACGCGGTAGCAACTACACAACTAGACGACTCTATAACTAGACAACTCTAAAAGTCCCCATGATCCTTCCGTTCTTCAAATACCAGGGTACCGGCAATGATTTCGTTATGATCGACGACCGGAACGAAACGTTTCCTGCCGATGATCAGGCGCTGATCGAGCGCTTGTGCAACCGCCGGTTCGGTATCGGTGCCGATGGGCTGATTCTACTGCGCAACGACCCCGACTACGACTTTCGGATGATTTATTTCAACGCCGACGGAGCCGAAGGCAGCATGTGTGGCAACGGCGGTCGCTGTATCGTCCGGTTTGCGCACGACCTGGGTGTGTTCGACCGGGCTACGCGGTTTATCGCCGTCGATGGCGAACACGAAGCGACGGTAACCGAAGCGGATGTATCCTTGAGAATGAGCGATATAGCTGGCGTAGGCAAGCAGGGAACGCATGTCTTCCTGAATACCGGTTCGCCCCACGCTATTCTGTTCACGGACGACATCGAATCGACGGATGTCGTAGCCGATGGGCGGGCCATTCGCTACAGTGAATCGTTTAGTCCCGGCGGAACGAACGTCAACTTCGTGCAACAGACAGACAAATCAGCCCTATATGTCCGGACGTACGAACGGGGTGTGGAGGATGAAACCTATTCCTGCGGTACGGGCGTGACGGCGGCTGCATTGGCGGCTTACCAGCACCTGGGCGTTGCGGAACCGGTAGCGATCCGTACCATTGGTGGTAACTTGCAGGTGTCGTTCAAGCCCCAAATCGATGGTACGTTTACCGACGTATATCTGATCGGTCCGGCCCAGCGTGTTTTTGCCGGGACTATCGTCATCTGACCGTAAACGCTACCATGATTCTTTACAAAGCGAAAAGCTGGCTACCCGCCGTCTGGCATTTCCATACCGGCCCAACTGCACTGGCCCTGTTCCGACGACTGGGCATTGTCCTGATTTACGTGGTCGTCGTAACCACGGTCGAACTACATTATTTCGACATTCGGTTGAAGGATACGCCGAGTTCATTCTTATCGGCGATGGGTATCCTGCTCAGCCTGCTGCTGATCTACCGGACCAATACGGCCTATGATCGGTTTTATGAAGGGCGTACAGCTTGGGGCGCGCTGGTCAACAACAGCCGAAACCTGGCGCTTTATTTCAATGCGGTGCTACCGGCCGATCGGCATGAGGATCGGCTGTTTTTCGCCAAAATGATATCCAACTTTCCGTTTGCGCTGAAGAACCACCTGCGGGGCAGTACGAGCGTCGACGAACTGGAGTTATTGACAGATGAAAACAGCAAAACGCTGGCCCGCTTCGATTACAAACCCGGTGGCGTATCCAGCCTGCTCTGGAACAGGTCGGAAGGGCTGTATCGGGAGGGGATGCTATCTACCTCGCAGCACATCAACCTGAATCAGCGGCTGACGGCGTTGATGGACGTAGCGGGAATCTGTGACCGGATCAAGAGTACGCCAATCCCGTTTTCGTACAACCTGTTTATCAAGCTGTTCATTACGCTTTATGTGGCGGTTCTGCCCTTCACGATCATTCAGGCATTCGAGTACATGACCATTCCGGCGGTATTGCTTACCTCGTATATCCTGGTTGGCCTGGAATTGATCGGTGAGGAGATTGAAGATCCGTTTGGTGTCGACCGGAACGATCTGCCGCTCAGCCAGATCAGTCAGCTGATTCGGGTCAACGTACACGATATTCTGGATTTCGACTTGCCACAGGCTGAAAAGCTGGCCGCCAAACCCGGCTTTATCATCGTCACATAGGGTTTATTGACAGGATTACAGGATTGACATGATTTATCACTTAAAAAAATAAATCATGTCAATCCTGTAATCCTGTCCATTACACATCGCCAATCAGGCCACCGTGCAGGTGGTAGAGTGTGTGTTGCTGGAATTCAGGCTGGCGACGCAGTTCTTTGACGGCGATGCGACTGCGGGTGCCATTAGAGCACACGACGATCAGCGGGTCGAACCCAGTTAGTTCGGCTTTCCGGGCGCGAATGTCGGGCAGGGGCAGATTCAGGCCACCGAGGTTAAACTCGTCAAACTCCCATTCGTCGCGTACGTCGAGTAACAAAGCACCGGACTGTTGCCGCAGCGACTCAAGTTCATCTAGGGAAATATCAATATAAGCAGGCTCGCTCAAAACCGTACACTATTGGGCTGACAGCCTTTTTTTAACAGTCTCAACGAATGTAACGGTCGTTTCAGTCAGACTTGCAATGCGTTCGACGCTAAAGTCTGTCTGTAACAATAGATTACGAACCAAAATCCGTTTCCCTTCCTCCAGTCCCTTTCGCTCACCTTTCACATAGAAAGGATCTCCCTGCTCGTTTATGTAATGTGCCAGATTGTCCATAGTGGATTCGAAAAGTGGTCGTAATTTACGCAATTGGACCAGCACCCGCAACTGAGTGATGTAACGCTGAAAGTCCAGCGAGCTAGTGGCTGTCTGATCTAGCCGAATCAGTACATTCGTCAATACTTCTGACGAATCGGGCGGGCTAAAATTACCCAGTACCGCAAGCAAAATTTCTTCTGGTACATCCGACGATAAAAACAACCGGTAATCAAGCTGCTGAAAGTGTACCAGATTGTAACGAAATGATAAGTCGCCACTAACCAGCGATGTAGTCATTCTTGGTATTAACTGACCCAGATAAAGCACATACTGTTTGACCGGAAGTTCATACCGCTCTAAAAGCATAGCGCAGTAAGAGTGCATGCGATGAATCATTTTAGGCTCATCTGCCACTTGGAACTCCAGATGCAGAATAAATGTGTTGCCTGCCTGATCAGTGATGCGTTTCAGCGCGTCGGGTTTGCGTTCTTTCGTATGTTGAATATCGTCGGGAATTTCGTCCGAACTAAACACCTGAATGTGCAATACCTTTTCGATCAGTGCTGGAATTGAGGCTTCTAAGTTCTCTTTTAGGATTTTGTCGTATTGACTACTTTGACGGGAATGGTGGGTGTTCATAGGTACGGCAGAATCGGATACTAGACACAAACTTATGGATTAGTTACATGGCTGTGTCGCATTCTTGCTGTCAATCTGTCAGTCTATGCCGGAACTGGAATAGCCTTTGTCAGTACCCAAGCACACGATTTTACTGTTCGATTCCCTGACAAAGTTGCCTTATGGAAACCGTACAAAACGAAAAGGGGCAGATCTCGATTCATACCGAGAACATTTTCCCAATCATCAAGAAGTTCCTGTATTCAGACCACGAAATTTTCCTGCGGGAACTGGTCTCCAATGCCGTCGACGCGACACAGAAGCTGAAGCAACTGTCGTCGTTTGGTGAGTTCAACGGCGAACTGAATGATCTGAAAGTAACGGTCTCGCTCGACGAAGAAGCCAAAACCATTACCATTAGTGACAATGGTATCGGTATGACTGCCGAGGAGATCAAGAAATACATCAATCAGATTGCGTTCTCCGGCGCGTCGGATTTTCTGGAGAAATACAAAGACAAAACCGACGACAAAGGGCAGATTATCGGTCACTTCGGGCTTGGCTTCTATTCGGCATTCATGGTCGCCAAAGACGTGGAGATCGTGACGAAGTCGTACCGCGACGGGGCCGAAGCCGTCCGGTGGGTGTGCGATGGATCGACGGAGTATGAACTGACGGCGGCCGAACGAGCCGAACGGGGTACCGATATAATTCTGCACGTTGCTGAAGACTCCGAAGAGTTTTTAGACAAAAGCCGGATTCGCGGTATCCTCGACAAATACGCCCGTTTCCTGCCGGTACCGGTGGAATTTGATGGCAACGTAATCAACAATACCGCGCCGATCTGGACCAAATCGCCATCGGAACTGACCGACGAGGATTACAAAGCGTTCTACCGGGAGTTGTACCCAATGGGGGAGGAGCCACTGTTCTGGATTCACCTTAACGTGGATTATCCGTTCAATTTGACGGGTATCCTGTACTTCCCACGCGTTAAGAACGAATTGCGGTTTCAGCGGGAAAAGATTCAGCTCTACAGCCGGCAGGTATTTATCACCGACGAGGTGAAAGACGTAGTGCCCGACTTCCTGATGATGCTCCACGGCGTAATCGACTCGCCGGATATCCCGCTAAACGTATCGCGCAGCTTCCTACAGGCCGATTCCAACGTTAAGAAGATCAACGGCTACATCACGCGGAAGGTCGCCGACAAGCTGAACGATTTGTTCAAGGAAGACCGGAAAGGATTCGAAGAGAAGTTCGACGACATCGGTCTGTTCATCAAATACGGTATCCTGAGCGACGATAAGTTCTGGGAGCGGGCCAAGAATTTTGTCCTGCTAAAAGGAACGGATAACAGCTATTCGACCATCGATGAATACCGCGAAAAAACGCAGGCCAATCAGACCGACAAATCCGATACGCTGATCTGGCTGTACACGACCGACCGCAAGCAGCAGGATGCTTACATCGGCTCGGCGACCCGGCGCGGATACGACGTGCTGTTGATGGATAACGTCATCGATGCCCACTTTATCAACGCGCTGGAGTCGAAGCTGGACAAAGTACGACTGCAACGTGTCGATGCTGATACGCTCGATAAATTGATCGACAAAGACATCAACAACGAAAGTGTGCTGTCGACCGACGATCAAACGAAGGTGAAAGAGCTGTATGAAAAAACGCTCGATAACAAGATGTTGACGGTGAGCGTGGTCTCGATGCCTGCCGACGAACTGCCGGTTACGATTACACAGCCGGAGTTTATGCGTCGGATGAAGGATATGTCGGCCCTTTCGGGCGAACAGTCGTTCTACGGCAACATGCCCGTTATGTACAATGTCGCTGTCAACGCAAACCATCCCCTGATTGGTCGGTTGTTGGCGGAGACTGACGAAGCTGCGCAGCAGGCGCTGGCCAAGCAGACGTACGATCTGGCGCTGCTGGCGCAGAATATGCTGACGGGCGCTGACCTGACGGCCTTCGTACAGCGTACGGTTGCGGGCCTGTAGACGATAGCTCCGCAGTACAACGCAAAAGAGCGACTCGATCGGGTCGCTCTTTTGCGTTTCAACGGCCAGTATTTTTCATGACTATTTTTTGTCGCTGATTAAACCCGGATGATGATTTGTAGTCTAACTGCGAAGAATAGATCGATATAGTGGACTTAACTTCGTTACAGCATGGCCGGGGGCGTACAGTACATTGCGGAATGAGCCCTATATTCGTACAATATTAGTTTATCGCCATTAGTCTACAGTTGTAGAGTAATAATAAAGGGAACAGGTTGGTTCCTGCTATTCATTGGGCGGTAGAAATCGACAGGTTGCGGAAAATCGTACGTTTGATCGTGTCAGCACAAACCGCGTATAGCGTTTGCCGTTGTTACTGATTTTGCGGTAAAGGGTGTTCACACTGTTTTCGTTATCATTGTAAATCAATAAGCAACAGACGTAGGGTCCGGGCGGGCTCTTTATGAATAGTTATGTCACAAACGCAGTTTCCTATTCTGCTGGTTGACGACGATGCTCAGATTGCCGACGTGCTGGTAAGGGCTGCGCAATCTAGTTTTCCGGAAGCCTCGTTTATCTACGTAGCCAGTTTTGAAGAGGCAAAAGCATACATCGATGATCTGGAAGGTCGCGGACCTAAAATCGTATTGCTTGATATCGATTTGAAAGGAGCGGTAGACGGCCTGGATTTTCTGGCCATGTTACGGGCGCACCCCAAGGGGCGGTTGTTACCTGTCGTGATGCTGTCAGGGTCGAAAACACCCAAACAGGTCGAGCGTTCGTACGCTTTTGGCGCGTCAGCGTTTACGGTTAAGCCGTACTCGTACAGCGACTGGAAGATGTACTTGCACAACCTGCGCACGTATTGGTTCGAAACCGTAACCCTGCTTGACTTCCGACATCGGCGGGACTCCTGATCACATTGTTTACGCCTGCGAACGTCGGGTGAACCAGACCCGGCGTCGGGCGGCAAGACGGGCCATAAAGAACAGCAGAACAACGACCAGTACGACGAACGCGAAGAGCGGCAGGAAAATCGACAGTAACGACAGGCCGAAGGACGCTACGTTTTCGCCGGTCGCCACTACCGGGTTTGCCAATCCACCCGTGGTAGCCGTGGAACCCAGCCGGAGCAGGCTTGTTCCGGCCTGAATGATACCTGCCGAGCCACCGCCCATAATCAGACCAAGTCCCCAGTGAAACACTGGGTTGTCGATGGGCAGCAGGGCCGTGCTGAGTAGGGTGCCGGCGATGATCGACGCGGGGGTAGCCACCGTGTCGAGCAAATTATCGAGCCAGGGAATATAATAAGCACCCAGCTCAAATACGGTAGCCACGGTCAGGCCAAACAAGGCCGGCGTCTGACTGAGCCATTCAAAACCCGGCATTGGGTTGATATACCCCAGGCGTGTTGCCAGGCTGGCCAGCAGCAGCGGTACGAAGACCCGAAAACCGCAGCAGGCCGCCAGACCGATACCCAGGCAGGCGCTCATAATCCATTCGATAGACATAGGTGTTGGTTACTTGTTTCCCCTATGCCTAACCGATTTCAGCGCGAAGGGTTTAGCCAAAGAACTGTGGGTTGAAATTCATCAGATACACTTCGGCAGTGGCGCGGGTTAGTGCCGTGTACAGCCAGCGGACAAATTCGTGGTTGACCTGCCCTTCCGGCAAAAAGCCCTGATCGATGAATACGGCGTCCCATTGGCCACCCTGCGCCTTGTGGCAGGTTAGTGCGTAGGCGAATTTCACCTGCAGGGCGTTCAGGTACGGATCGCGCCGGATGGCTTCAGACCGCTCTTTCTTGCTTTTGATGTAGAAATAATCCTGCGAAACGCTCTCGTACAACGCCTTCGACTGCTCCTGTGTGAGCGATGGTACGGCGGAGTGCAGCGTATCGAGGAGGATCTTCGCTTCAAATTCGGGGTGGTCTTCGTAGTCGACCAGCCGCATGGTAACCGTAGCAAATCGAAAGCCGTGCATCTCCTCATGCCGCCGGACTTTCTGCACCTCGACAAATTCGCCGTTGGCTAGAAAGCCCGCCGGTGAATCCTCACCCAGAATCGTGTAGTTGTTCCGGGCAATCATCAGCATATCACCCGCATCGAGTTCGTCTTCGCACTGATCGATCATGCGTCGAACGAATTGGTTGTACTGGACGGCTGTTTTGTTCGACCGACAGATAATGGCCGTGTTCTCGCGACCGTACTTGTTGTAGGCGTACCGCACGCCATCTTCCAGCTTGGTCAGCGGCATTTTGAAAATATCGTTGAACGAGCGGACGTTAAGCTTAATCGGTGCGGCCTCCGCTGAAACGGGTGCCGCACCGTCATTGAGCAGCGCGTCGAAACCAACCGCTTTGGGCGTCGGGTCGCCGGTGCCGATACCTTGTTCCGCCAGCAACAGGCGCAGGTCGGTCGCGTTGTAAAGAATACCCGACTCTTCATCCTGCCGCATCACCTCGGTTAGTTCCTGCTCGTAGACGTGCATGTCGAACGAACTGGCCAGAAACCCCCGGTCGAGGGCGGGGCTGACGTCGCGTCCCACGGGCGGTAACTGCGCTGTATCGCCGACAAGCATCAGCTTGTTGCCGGGGTTCTCGAAGACAAACTCAATTAGGTCGGTCAGTAGCCCTTTGCCACCGAAATCGGCTTCGTCGGAGATCATCGAAGCCTCGTCGACAATGAACAGCGTGTCTTCGTGATAATTCTTCTGCCGTTGAAAGGCCAGCGATCCCGAGCCGGGGTCGGCCACCTGCCGGTAGATTTTCCGGTGAATCGTCTGCGCCTGCTTTTTGGAATAGCTGGCCATCACTTTGGCGGCCCGCCCGGTCGGTGCCAAAAGCACGGATTTATAGCCGAAACGGGGAAGCACTTTGATCAGTGTGCCGACAAGGGTGGTTTTGCCCGTTCCGGCGTACCCCCGCAGCAGAAAGCAGTCGCGGTATGGGTCAAGTTCAGGATTGTCGGTACTGATGAAGGAGCCAATCTGATCGAAGAAAGCCAGCTGCCCGGACGTGGGTTTGAAAGGGAAACGTTTGGCCAATAAACTGGCCGCCGTCTGGGTATCGTTCATGCTACTAATTTACGAAAAAACGATTATATTCACCCGCCACATAACCCCCTCATTACGATGAAAATAAGCCAAATTCTACAGGGAAAGTCTATCAATGCGCTGTTCTCGGTTGGCTCGGGAGAAACTGTACTCGATGCGCTGAAATTGATGGCCGAAAAAAACATTGGGGCCGTGCTGGTCGTCGACAATGGTGAGCTGACGGGGATCTTTTCTGAACGCGATTATGCCCGCAAAATCGTGCTGAAGGGCCGCCATTCCGACGATACGCTGGTGCGCGACGTCATGACGCCTAACGTGATTACCATCGAACCGGAACAGCGGCTGGAAGACTGCATGCAGATCATGTCCGATAAGCACATCCGGCACCTACCCGTCATGGAAGCGGGTAAACTCATCGGTATCATCTCGATCAACGACGTCGTAACGGCCATCATCCGCGACCAGAAAACGCGCATCGACTCGCTGGAAAGCTATATCTCCGGTAGCCCATACTAATACCGGTTCGACGGTTTTCGGTATACGGTTTACACACGTATCATGGGATTGGTAGCAGCGATACGAACGACTCCGTAAACCGTGTACTGAAAACCGCAAACCAAAGAAATCCACTACCTTTGCGTCCCAAAATATTGATTTTGCTGTGACGCAGGTACTTGATAAACCCCGGCAGGAAGTGATTACGCTGTACGGAAACCGGTTGCGGCTGCGCGTCTGCGGCCTGTATCGTCAGGACGATCAGTTGCTGATGGTACGCCACCGGGGCATCGGCCCGACAAATACGTTCTGGTGCCCGCCGGGTGGGGGTGCGCAATTTGGCGAAGCCGCCCCTGACGCGCTGGTTCGGGAGTTCTCCGAAGAAACCGGTCTCGACATACGCGTGGGTGAACTGCTGTTTGTCAATGAGTTTATGCTGCCTCCGCTACATGCACTCGAACTGTTTTTTCGCGTCGATGCGCAGGGTGGTCAGCTGTTGGCCGGGACCGACCCGGAGATGAGCCCCGACGGGCAGATCATCGAAGAAGTACGGCTGATGTCGTTCGATGAGATAAAATCGTATCCTCCCCACGAAGTACACGCAATGTTCCGGTACTGTCAGTCGCTCGACGACGTGTTCGCGCTACGCGGCTATTTACCCCGTTGACGCGGTAAACCGCCCGTTTCGATAGACCATGGATAGTTCATTCCCTAAAAGTTAGTATGTTGTAACGTCAAACGATTGCTTCGTTCCTGTGCAGATCCTCCCGATGCCTACACCTACCATCAGTATCCGCTCTGACCAGTTTGGCCCGGAGCATTCGGCACGGGCGGTGCTCTGTCTGGAAGCAGGCCACGATCGGTTCCGGTTTATGGCGATGGATGGGCAGGGGCGGGGCCAGTGGCTGGAAGATTACGCCTTCCCCTCGCTACTAACGGAGCGAGCACCTACTGACCTGTTGACGGATATCTTCCGCGACCATCCCCTGCTGACGGCCGGACCGTGGCATGAGATTCGGATCAGTATCAATACGCCCTCGTTTACGCTGGTACCGCAGCCTCTGTACCGGAAAGAATATGCAGGTAGTTACCTGGCACTGATGCGGGGCAATGAGTTACCTGCTTATGAGTTTGCGCAGGCTTATCGGCACGAAAGCGAAGGTTTTCTGTCGGTGTTCAGCCTGAGCCACGCGTTAGCCGATTTTTTCTCGGAAGCCTATCCGTTGCAGCCGATGACGTTTGTGCATCAGGCGGGTGCCTTGCTCGAAGCAACAGCCGCGCTCAGTAAGCAGGCTTCCGACGAGTCGCCGGTGTATTTGTATTTCGAAGACGAGTTTGTCACAGTCATTAGCCGTGCCGGAGGGAAACTGACCTACTGTAATCGGTTTGGCTACAAAAACGCGCAGGATCTAACCTATTACGTGCTGTATATTCTGACCGAGCTGTCGATAAATCCCGAAACGGTGGTCGTTATGTTGTATGGTGAGATCACCCCGTTCGCCGAGCAGTATACGGAATTAAGCCGGTTTCTGGCCCATCTTCGATTTGGGACTTATCCCACAGCCCTGACGCTGAGCGACGATTTCAGCGACCTGCCTGACCATCGTTACCTAAGCTTGTACGGACTTTGTCTGATGGGAGACTAGACGCGCTGTCGTCGCAACTGCTCCCTGTCATCTATGAAAAAAATAGCGTTGTTTCCTGGCTCGTTCGATCCGTTCACCCGTGGTCACGAAGATATTGTCCGGCGCGGACTGAAACTGTTTGATGAGGTCGTCATCGGCATCGGCAAAAACGCCCGCAAGGACCGGTATTTTCCGCTGGAGCAGATGATTGGCTTGATCGAAGAAGCGTTTGCGGGTGAGCCGGCCGTTCGGGTGATCAGTTACGACGACCTGACGGCCACCGTAGCCCGCGACATTGGTGCCCGCTTCCTGTTGCGCGGATTGCGCAACACCACCGACTTCGAGTACGAAAACGGTATTTCGCAGGTAAACCGCTACATATACGAAGACGTCGAAACGGTCTTTTTGATTACGTCGCCCGAATTGTCACCCATCAGTTCGAGTATTATTCGCGACTTGCACCGATACGGGAAAAACGTCGACCCGTTCCTGCCGTATAAATTGGTGGAATGATTGAGTGATGGAATGATTGAATGAGTTCATGCGCCAGCCCATTCAATTATTCCATCATTCTATCACTCAATCAGTCTATTTATTTCTGGCTTTCTTCGACGACGAAGCGGATTGAGCTGAACGAGTTCGTGAGCGCCTGCTGCGTTTGGCGTGAGTCGAGCCAGGCGAGTTGTTCGATGCCTTCTTCCGCTTGCGGAGCCATGTTAGCATCGCTGACGACTGTCATGTGGTACCACTTCGTACGCTTCAGAATCCGGCTACCGTTGAGGGCGTAGTTGTGCCAGGTCGTGCAGATACGTTCGCCCACACGGACACGCACGCCCGTTTCTTCTTCAACTTCGCGGGCGGCTCCTTCGCGCGACGATTCGCCACCGTCGAGTTTGCCTTTGGGTAGATCCCAGACACCCCGCCGAAACATCATCAGGATTTTGTTGTCTTTTCCAACGACACCGCCGGCCGCTTTGATGATCTTGAAGTTTTTCTTAACAGCCGCTTCACAGTCGGACTTGCTGATACAACCCAGCGTAATCGATAGCAAGTGGCCCGATTTCGTTTTCTGAAGGAGCGCCAGCAGTTTGTCGACGGTGACAGGCGTGGCATTTAGAATGAGCAAGTGCCCAATCAGTGCTTCTCCTTTGAGCGCAGTCAGTCGGGCATCGATGGTATTGTCAAAATCTGTCGTTGAAGGCTGCGTAGGCGACCCTGTCAGGCGAGTCGCCGTTTTCAGACCGATGAGCCGCAGGGGGCGGTCGTCAATAAAGACAATCATGCAGGAAAAATAAATAAGTAACAGGGCAAAAGTAACGAAACGGGCGGTCTAATAGGCTGCTATCTGGGGCGGAAACCTGCCCTATTATGCTATTTTTGCGCCGGGCCAATCCTCTCCCTGTGTGGAACTACTAATAATTCTGTTGCTGACGATTCTGAATGGGGTGTTTTCCATGTCAGAAATTGCCCTTGTTTCCTCTCGAAAATCGCGGTTCGAAGCGGCCGCGAAAAATGGCGATCGACAGGCGCAGAATGCACTTGACCTGGCCAATGCTCCCAACCGCTTTCTGTCGACCGTACAAATCGGTATCACACTGATCGGTTTACTGACGGGTATTTTCTCCGGCGACAGTGTCACAACCGATGTCGAAAATTACGTCGCCCAGATTGCCATTCTGAAACCATACGCGCACTCGGTCTCGGTGGTGCTGGTGCTGATCGTGCTGACTTACGTGTCGCTGGTGCTGGGTGAACTCGTCCCGAAGCGGATCGGTCTGTCGAACCCCGAAGGCATCGCTAAAACGATGGCGGCTCCCATGATGCTGGTGTCAAAACTGACGTCGCCCTTCATTGCACTGCTGACGTTCTCCAGTGATACGCTGATTAAACTACTGGGTATCAAGCCCAACGACAGCGCCGTAACGGAAGAGGAAATCAAAAGTCTGATTCAGGAAGGAACGACGGGTGGGGCCATCGAAGAAATCGAGCAGGAGATCGTGCAGAACGTCTTTCAGCTTGGCGACCGTAAGATCACGTCGCTGATGACCAACCGGCAGGAGATCGTGTACCTCGATCTGGAAGACGATGTCGAGGAGAATAAAGCAAAAATTACGGAATACCGGCACTCGGTGTTCCCGCTCTGTAACGGCGGTGTCGATGAAGTCGTCGGGTTGATTTATACCAAAGATTTTCTGGGCAAAGACCTTGATACGGAACTGCTTCGGTTGAACGACCTGAAACGCGACGCGCTCTTTGTACCGGAAAACAACCGGGCCTATCAGGTGCTGGAACGGTTCCGCGAACGCCGGCAGTACGTCGGGGTTATCGTCGATGAATACGGGGGAGTGTTGGGTATTGTTACGCTCAACGACATTCTGGACGTACTGGTTGGTGACATTGATGACAATACGGACGACTACGAAATCAGGAAGCGTGACGACGGTAGCTTCCTGATCGACGCGCAATTGCCGTTCGAGGATTTTCTGTCGTACTTCGACATTACGATTACCCCTCAGAATCGCCGGGACCTGACCGGATTCGATACGCTGGGTGGATTTGCCCTGCATATCCTGAAGGATATTCCGCAGACTGGTGAGCAGTTTGCGTGGCAGTCGTACCGTTTTGAAATTGTCGACATGGACAAAAGCCGTATCGATAAGATCATGGTTTGGAAGGCTGCTGAAGACTAGGAGGCCAAACAGTCTGGCCCGGTGGCGCGTTTAGCTGTCATGAATTAGTAACGATCAGTGCATACTGAACAGCTAAACACAACACGTATGAGCACCAACGACAACAGCGAGCGCCCGCTCCGCAACGTACCCTCCGGCCTGGACAACGATCCAAACGCCGACGAAGAAATCATCAACCAGCAACGGGACAAAACGGCGACTGACTTAGAACCTGCCGACGCCGATCCCGCGCCGATTGCAGCCGACAACCTATCGGACAACATCGCCTACGCACTCGATGGTAGCGGTCCCGGCCCAACGGGTGCCAAACCACAGGTCGAGGAGCATAAACCCATAAGCGAAGGCGTTACCGGAGCCAATCTGGAGGAGGAAGAAGAAAATCTGGCGAAGAAAATCAAGCTTAAAGAGTAGGCGTTTTCAGCAGCGTAGTCGAGTTGGTAATCTGCCACGACGATTCTTTCGACAGGCACTGACGGAGCATTTTCTCGAAGTCTTCCGGCTTCAGCAATTTGCCGATGATGACCACGCGGCTAAGCTGCTCTTCGTCTTCCTGCCAGGGTGTTCCTTCCAGTAACGTTATATTTTTCCCCACCGATTGAATGATCCACCGCTCCTTGCGGGTCTGGTCATAAATAATACCCTTGACACGGTAAATGTCCTGCCCCTGAAATAGCAGCAAGGTCATCAGTCGGTGGTACAAGCTCGTCAGGTCCATCGATTCCGTGAAGCGGAAGCTGAGCGAGACAATGTCGCTGTGCTTATGATGATGGTGATTAGAACCCGATGCCGATGAACGTGGTTTGACAACCGGCACCTTCGCGACCGGCCGGCTGGGGGTGAACCGACCGGGTTTATCAGGCGCAATCGCTGTTCGGGTGAACGCCATGATCGCTTCGATCGGATAGTCCTCTTTGTGCCCCGTCAGAATCTGCGCCATCGGATTCATTCCCTGTAGCATCTCGACAAGCTTCGCCAGATACACCGTCGACACCCGGTCTGTTTTGTTGATAACAATCAGGTCGCTGAACGAAATCTGGGCGATGGCTTCCTCCGTATCGCGCAGCTGATCTTCCACCAGTTCCGCGTCGACAAGGCAGACAACGCGTTTCAGACTAAAATCACGTTGCACAGCTGGCAACATCAGAAAGGGGAGTGCTACGTTGGCCGGATCGGCGATACCGGTAGTCTCGATAATCAGTTCATCGAACCGGTCGCTTCGGTCGTTCAATTCCTCAAGCACAGTCAACAGGTCGTCGTTGAGCGAGCAGCATAGACAGCCATTGCTCAGCTCAACGATGTCGACGTCGGGGCGGATGACCATATCGCCGTCGATGCCTTCTTTCCCAAATTCATTCTCGATCAGGGCAAAGCGCGTGTGCGGGCGCGTATTCATCAGCGCGTTGAGTAGCGTCGTTTTGCCGGCCCCCAGGAAACCGGTTAGTATCGTTACGTCTTTTGGCATCGCATTAATTCAGGTATACCCTACTGTATGTCGCTTCTACGCGCTTATACCACTTCCTTGTATTGCATCCGGTAGAGGTTGGCGTAGAAGTCACCCCGCTGGAGCAGCTGTTCGTGCGTGCCCTGCTCAACAATCCGACCTTTGTCGACCACAATAATGTTGTTTGCCTTCTGAATGGTCGATAACCGGTGGGCAATCACAATGGCTGTACGACCTTTCATCAGCGTACTGATTGCCTGCTGAATCATCTCCTCCGTTTCCGTATCGACCGATGACGTGGCCTCATCAAGAACAATAATTTTCGGGTCCTGCACCATGGCCCGCACAAACGAGATAAGCTGGCGCTGTCCTACTGACAGTGTTGAACCCCGTTCCATTACGTTGTACTGATAGCCGCCCGGCAGCCGTTCGATCAGGTCGTGAACACCGACCAGTTTGGCTGCTTCGATCATCTTTTCCCGACTGATACGTTTGTCGCCGAGGGTGATGTTGTTTTCAATGGTGTCGGAGAAAAGAAACACGTCCTGCAAAACAACGCCAATGTTTCGGCGCAGGTGGCCCAGTTCGTAGTCGTGCACGTCGGTGCCGTCGATGCATATTTCGCCTTTATTGATGTCGTAGAAGCGGCTAAGCAGGTTGATAATCGAAGACTTACCCGCGCCGGTAGCGCCCACAAAAGCCACTGTTTCACCGGCTTTCACGCGGAAGCTGATGTCACGCAGTACCCAGTTCTCGTCGTTGTAGGCAAACCAGACATCGTCGAAGCTAACGTCGCCCCGGATGGTAGCGGGCGCGAATTTGCCGTTGTCGACCGTGTATTCGTCGCTGTCGAGGAGTTTGATGATCCGGTCGGTGCTGACGATACCCATTTGCAGCGTGTTGAACCGGTCAGCCAGCATCCGGATCGGACGGAAGAACAGGTTGATAAACATCACGAAGGCCGTGACGGTACCGAATGTGATGTCGGCATGAATAATTTGCCGCGCCCCGTACCAGACGACCAGCCCTACGGCGACCGCCGAAATAATGTCGGCAACGGGGTAATAAACCGAGTAATACCAGATCGAGCGAATGTTGGCCCGGCGGTGTTCGTCATTGATGTCGCGGAATTTATCGGCTTCAATTTTCTCACTGCCGAAAATCTGCACGATGCTCATGCCGGTGATATGTTCCTGCACAAACGAGTTCAGATTGGCCACCGCCGTCCGCACTTCGTTGAACGACGTTTTAATTTTTTCCTTGAACACATACGTGCTGAACAGCATGAGCGGAATGGTCGACAGGCTGATGAGCGCCAGCCGCCAGTCGGTATACAGCATTACACCGATAATCAGGACCAGTTGCAGAATGTCGCCCGCAATGGCGGCCATGCCTTCGCTAAACACATCGGCCAGCGTTTCGACATCGGAAATGGACCGTGTCACCAGCCGACCGATAGGCGTGTTGTCGAAGAATTTCAGCCGGAGCGTCAGAATTTTGCGATAGAGCTGGACCCGAATGTCGCGGATAATGTACTGCCCCAGCCAGCCCGACAGATAGGTGTTGGAAAACTGGACAATGGCCTGTACCACCAGTACCGACAGCATGATGATGAGCATGGTGGTGAGCTGGTTGTAGTCGCCGGCGCTGATGACGTTGTCGATCGTGTAGCGAATCAGCAGGGGTGTCAGCGGGGCCAGGCAGGCCGCCAGCATGATAATGGCGACCAACCCGAAAAAGCGACCCCGATACGGTTGTACGAAGGCATAGAGTCGCTTGAGTATAGCCACGTCAAAGATGCGGCCGGCCGTCGATTCGGCACTTTTGGTTTCTTGGCTCACGGAAAACAGGAGAGTTCAGCAGGATAACCCAATCGACGCATTGAACGTTTCCATGCCGCTACTATTCCTCGTAGCCGATCGAGTACCGGTGAGTCTACCCTTCGATTCGCTCGCAAAGGCGGCTGGCTTACGTTATAGCCAGGTGCGGACGGTGTCCCAAAGCAGATACGCGTTGAGACCGATGATCAGACCGGCTACAACCCAGGCGGTGATTTTCATCCAGCCGGGGTTGACGAAGCGCCCCATCTTTAGCTTGTCGCTGGTAAAGATAACCAGGGGGACAACGGCGAAGCTGAGCTGCAACGACAGAATAACCTGGCTGAAGACAAGCAGTTCGGAGGTACCGTGTTCGCCATAGAGCGAAGCAACGATCAGCGCCGGAACGATAGCGATCAGACGTGTAATCAGCCGACGTAACCAGGGTTTCAGACGCAGACTCAGGAACCCCTCCATTACGATCTGACCCGATAATGTGCCCGTTAGCGTCGAGTTTTGACCGGACGCGAGCAGGGCGACGGCAAACAGAATACCCGCCAGTTTTACCCCCAGTATCGGATCGAGCAGGCGGTGGGCATCGGTAATATCGGCAACCGTTTGATTCCCCGAAAAGTGGAACGCTGCCGCCGATAGAACCAGAATGGCTGCGTTGATAAAAAACGCCAGAAAGAGCGATACCGTCGAGTCGATTGTTGCGAACCGGATGGCCGTTTTCCGACCGGGATCGGTACGGGGGTAGTCGCGCGTTTGTACAATGCTGGAGTGCAGGTACAGGTTATGCGGCATGACGGTAGCGCCCAGAATACCGATGGCGATGTACAGCATGCTGGGGTTTGTCATCACCTCGCTGTGGGGTATCAGGCCATTTACCACGGCACCCATGTCGGGCCGCGATACGATCAGTTCGTAACCGAAGCAGGCGATGATCAGGAAAATCAGGCTGGCGACAATACGCTCGATCGTCTGAAATCCTTTGTTCTGCAAGAACAAGAGTAATAGAACATCGGCGGCAGTAATGAGGATGCCCACTGTCAGCGGAAGACCGAAAAGCAGATTGAGCGCAATGGCCGAACCGATCACCTCGGCCAGATCGGTAGCGGCAATGGCGATTTCGGCCAGTATCCACAGACCAATTGCGACGGGTTTACTGTAGTGATCGCGGCAGGCCTGCGCCAGATCCCGGCCAGTTGCGATGCCTAGTTTGAGCGCCAGATGTTGCAGAAGGATGGCAAACAAGTTGGAAATCAAAACGACGGACAACAACCGATACCCAAACCGCGCACCACCGGCGATGTCGGTAGCCCAGTTGCCGGGGTCCATGTACCCTACCGCTACCATCATTCCCGGCCCGGCATAGGCCATCAGGGTGCGGAAAAAGCCGGCGTTGGCCGGTACCGAAACAGAGCCATGTACTTCAGACAGCGATTTGGTCGTATTGTCCTGTCGCCATCCTTTCACTGGTGTATTCGTAACGTTCATGTAAAAAGAAGAAAGACGTGAGATGAAAGAAAAAAGAAATAAGCCAGCACACTTTTCTTCGTTTATCTTACCTCTCTCATCCATGATACAGCTGCAAACCAAGTAGGTAACGCACGAAAGATAAGGAATGTTGAAATAAAAATTTAGGTAAGTCTAAATTTTTAGAAAGTTTAACACAAAAGGTACCTTTGCGGATGAATCAAAAGCGGCTTGGCGGTCGTTTACAGGCTATTGAGTAGTATTATGCATTCGTTCACGGAGGAGAATTATCTGAAAACGATCTACGCCATCTCGCTGCGGCAGGCGGGGGACGTAAGCACGAATGCGTTGGCAGAAGTAACGGCTACGAAGGCGGCATCCGTAACGGATATGCTGCGTAAACTAGCTGATAAAGAACTGATTCACTATAAAAAATACCAGGGTGTCCGGCTGACGGAAGAAGGCGAACGGCTGGCGCTGCAAATCATCCGGCGGCATCGGTTGTGGGAAGTATTTCTGGTCGACAAGCTGGGCTTTGGCTGGGATGCCGTTCACGACATTGCCGAAGAACTCGAACACATCCGCTCCGACGAACTGACGGCCCGGCTGGATACGTTTCTCGGTCACCCGCAGTTTGATCCTCACGGCGATCCGATTCCGACGCAGGCCGGACTGATGCCCGAAACGGAATACCGGAAACTGTCGGAGGTAAACGAAGGCGAAGCGGTGCGGCTGATGGGCGTACTGGAACATTCGACTGCGTTTCTGCAACACCTCGATCGCTGTCAGCTGACGCTGGGCTGCGCCGTTACGCTGGGCGAAATCAATCCGTTCGACCGGTCGGTGCGCGTCGTCAGCGAAGCCGGGCTACCAATTTTTGTCAGCCACGAAGTCGCTCGAAATTTGCTGGTGGAATAAATGGTGCACGGTATACAGTGTACCGTTCACGGTTTTCCGGTGCGACCTACTGACTGAAAGGCAGGTTATCTATTTAGCACCGTGAACTGTATACCGAATACGGAAAACGAAATTTTTACATGAAACTATTAGACTGGTATATTCTTAAGCGCTTTCTACAGACGTACATCTTCGTCGTGATGGTGATCGTGCTGGTGGTGGTGATGATCGACTATACCGAGAAGGTGGACAACTTTCACAAAAACAACGTAACGGCGGCTGAGATTCTGGGCCAGTATTATCTGAATTTCATTCCCTACTGGGCGAATTACATCAGTCCACTGATGGTGTTTATTGCGACGGTGTTTCTGACGTCGCGACTGGCTGCCCGGACCGAAATCATTGCCGCGCTAAGCAGTGGCATCAGCTTCGTCCGGTTGTTGTTTCCGTATCTGCTGGGTGCGTCGGTGCTGGCCGTACTGACCTATTTCATGGTCAACTATATCATTCCCAAAGCCAACAAAACGCGGATTGCCTTCGAGATCAAATACATCAATAATCCGTATACCTATTCAGGGCGGAACGTTCATATCAAGATTGCCCCGAATACCTACGCGTATCTGGAAAGCTACAACAACCTGAGCAACACGGGCTACAAGTTTACGCTGGAGCGGGTCGAGGGGAATCAACTGAAAGCAAAGCTCTCGGCCGATCGTATCGAGTGGGACAGTAAAAAGAAGAAATGGGGTATCTACGATTATACGGTCCGGTCGATCAATGGGAAAACCGAAACGCTGACACCTGGTACGCGTGCGGACACGACGCTGAATCTGAAACCCGATGATTTTGGTTCTGACTTCAATCTGTTCGAGACGCTGACGTTGCCCGAACTGAACAAGCACATCGATCTGCTGAAAAGTCGGGGGGCCGACGGTGTCGAAACCTACCTGATCGAAAAATACAGCCGCGACACCCGCCCGTTCGCCATCATCATCCTGACAGTCATTGGCGTGATTATGTCGGCCCGGAAAAGTCGGCGGGGCGTCGGCTGGCAGGTAGCGCTGGGTTTCTTTCTCGCGTTTACCTACCTACTGTTTTTCATGCTAGCAAAGGGGATCGCGCAGGAAGGCTTTCTCAATCCGATTCTCGCTGTCTGGCTACCAAACCTTATTTTTACGGCCATCGGCCTGCTGCTCTATAATACTATTCCGAGGTAAACAGTGATTGAATGACGGAATGATAGACTGATTGAATGGAAAAGTGTCGGCGTCAGCCTACTCAATCAGTCTACCACTCTGTCATTCAACTAACCCCGTATTATGCCCCAGAAGTCTTCGCCTGCTGATTATTTCCAGCTTCACTTCATTGTTCTGATCTGGGGGTTCACCGCCATTCTGGGTAAGCTGCTGCAACCCCTCGACGCGTCGGCGGTGGTATTGTTCCGGACGGGACTAGCGACGATCGGGCTGCTGGCCGTGCTCCGATTTCGAAAACAGTCGCTGGCCATTGCACATACCGACCGCTGGAAACTACTGGCAACGGGGGGCATCATTGCGTTGCACTGGGTACTGTTCTTTCTGGCGGCCCGGCTTGCCAATGTGTCGGTTTGTCTGGCCGGTATGGCGACAAGTTCGCTGTGGGCCAGTGTGCTCGAACCAATCGTGCTGCGTCGGCGCGTCCGGCTGATCGAAGTCATACTGGGGGGCGTCGTGATGTCGGGCCTGTACCTGATTTTTCGCTTCGAATTCGATAAGGTCGCCGGACTGGCGGTCGCTGTTTTCTCGGCTATGCTATCGTCGCTGTTCACCATCATCAACAGCCGTTTTGCGCAGCGTTACGAATCGCTGGTAATTTCGGCCTACGAGATGGCGGGAGCTACCGTCGGGGCGCTCGGGTTGTGGCTGACCGTGCGGTATGTACTACCCGCTGACCCGGCGCAGGTCACGCAGTTTGTACCCGAGACGGCTGCGCAATGGCTATGGCTGGGTATCCTCTCGATGGTGTGTACCGTGTATGCGTATTCGGTAGGGGTAGGGCTACTCCGTAAGTTTTCACCGTACATGGCCATATTAACCGTAAATTTGGAGCCAGTGTACGGAATTTTGCTGGCTGTCCTGATCTTTGGCGACACGGAACGGATGACGGCTGGCTTCTATCTGGGTACACTGGTTATCCTGCTGGCGGTACTCTCTTACCCATTTCTGGATCGGCCCAAGGTCGAGCCGGTGTAGCGGTAAAAGGCTGTATGGCAGTCACTACACTGCATGAAACATCTTTTTTCTGACCGGTTGATTGCCATAGCAGCCGGTCTGTTCGTTGCGCTGACTTACCTGCCCCTGTTGCTGCTGTCGGCGCATAACCATCCGTCGGCCGCCGACGATTATTGCTTCGCTGATACGGCGGTGCGCTATGGTTTCTGGGCCGCGCAGAAACTGTATTATAATGGCTGGACGGGCCGCTACTTCTCCAATATGCTGGTGCACGGCAGCCCATTGGTCTGGGGCTGGTACGACGGCTACCGCCTGATTCCGGCACTGACCGTGACGGGGTTTCTGCTGTCGGTATACAGTTTTACGAACGAACTCCTGCGCGATCAGTCGCGTGTAACACGGCTGACGGTTGCGGGCCTGCTGTTTTTCGCGTACATGGTGGCGCTGCCCAACAC
This sequence comes from Spirosoma oryzae, assembly GCF_003002825.1. Lineage (GTDB taxonomy): Bacteria > Bacteroidota > Bacteroidia > Cytophagales > Spirosomataceae > Spirosoma > Spirosoma oryzae. Next base: position 145,509 of record NZ_PVTE01000011.1, read on the forward strand.
CGTCGAAGGATTTTTCTGGACATCGTCGGTCGTTGCGTATACGATTCCGGCTGCGCTGACGCTCTACTGGCTGGCCATTGTCATGCGCTGGTACCGACTACCGGCTGGTTTATACCGAAATCTGAATGCTTTCTGGGCCGGGGTACTGGTTTTTTTTATCGTCGGATCGGGCGAAACGATTCTAGTGCTGCTGGTCGGGATGCTGCTGGCGATGGCTGGTTATCGGCTGGTATTCCAACGTACGTTCGACGGTTTTCTGGCGGTTATGCTGGTTGTCGCACTGGCCTCAGCGGGACTGGTGTTCGGTGCGCCGGGAAATGCCATCCGGCTTGGGTCAAACGAGGTACAGGGTAATAGTATCGTGTCGCTCGGAATGACGGTCGGTATTCTGGCGAAGGCCGTGCTGGGCTGGCTTGTGCAGACGCCCGTACTTCCATTATCTCTGTTAAGCCTGCCGTTGCTGGTTCGGCTCAATCGGCCAACCAGCTCCGTACGGACTATCGGTCAACTACCTGTTCTGTTGCTCACACTGATCTGGGCCGGGGTGCTGCTGGTGCTGACTTTTCCGTCGGTGTATGGGCTGGGTACGGCACCGGGCCGGGTGATGAACCTGACCTACCTCGTGTTTCTGTTCGGCTGGTTTTTAGTGCTGGCGGCATGGGTTGGTTACCTGATGCGCGGTCAGGGAGCCGCCGGGCGCTGGCTGAATGCCGGTGCACCGGTACCGACGCTGGCGCAGGGTATTGCGGGCTTGTGGCTGATCGGTAGCCTTGTCGTGAGTCCAACGCTCAGGCTGCAATATGGCGACCTGCTCAGTGGCGATGCGGCTACCTACGATCGGGAGATGAGTCAGCGACACGCACAGCTTCAGCAGTCGGGCGATACACTGCAACTGGCACCGATCCGTGTGTACCCGGCTACGCTGGTTGTTGAAGATATAAAGACGGATAGCCAGCACTGGTGGAACCGCTGTCAGGCTGGTTATTACCACCATAAAACCGTTCTGCTGACCGCAGACAACCGTTAGTTAATGAGTCAAGCCTGCGCTTGTGTTGCTGGCTAATTGATTCACTACACAGCTTTGCCAAAGTAAGATAAGTACCGACCACTATTAACTACAAGACTAAATGTCCAGTGTCTGCGTCATTATACCGTGTTACAACGAAGCGGGCCGATTGCTAGTCGATGCGTTTCGGGCGTACCTGAAACAGACGCCAGCCGTACGGTTTTGTTTTGTCGACGATGGCAGTACCGATCAGACTCGTGTGCTGCTGGAGCAACTGCAGGCTGAGCAGCCGAGTCGTGTCGAGGCTTTGATTTTGCCACAGAATCGGGGTAAGGCGGGGGCTGTCCGGGCGGGAATGCTGCATGTCGCGCAGCAAGCAGTCGATTACATTGGTTTTCTGGATGCTGATCTGGCCACTCCACTCGACGCGATCGACGATCTGATCGAAGCCCTCGACCGACGGCCTGAGCTTGATCTGGTGATGGGATCGCGGATTAAGTTTCTGGGGGTTGATATTCGTCGTAAACTGTTTCGGCACTACACCGGTCGGATTGTTGCTACGCTCATCAGCAATATTCTTAAACTGCCTGTTTACGACACGCAGTGTGGGGCCAAGCTGTTTCGGCGTCGCGCCGTGGAATCGTTATTCCGGGACGAGTTTATCAGTCCCTGGTTATTCGATGTGGAACTGCTGGCCCGCATGATCCAGCAGTACGGCCGCGCGGAAGTGAAAAAACGCGTTGTTGAAAGCCCACTTCGGCAGTGGGTCGAGCAGAGCGACTCACGCATCAGTTCTACCTATATGTTTAAAATGTGGTACGAGTTGTACCGGATTCAACGAACCTACCGAGACGTATGAGTCGATTTTACCGCCTGCTGGCCCGACGCCCGCTGACGTTAGCCCTGTTACTACTACCCATTGGGGCATTCTTCGTGTATTTCTTCGCGCTGCGGTACGATATTCCGTGGTTTGATGAATACGAAAGCATTTCCGATTTTTTACGACGCTTCCTGGCTGCCGACTCCTTTGTCGGAAAAATGGAGGCTCTATTAAAGCCAAACAACGAACATCGGCTGGCGTACGCGCGGCTGGTCGTAGTAGGACAGTATCTGCTGACGGGGGGACTAAATTTTGCCGGCCTGATGCTTTGGGGTAATCTGGGGATGGTAGTCATTTTCTGGCTCCTCTACCGTGCGCTTCGCCGGGCGGATGATCCCGCTGCTCATGCGCTGACGCCCCGCTCACTGGGCGACAAAGCGCTGATTGGGATGCTACCTGTTGTCCTGATTCTGTTCACGGCGCAAAACTACCTGCTGACGTTTACGGCATTATATACCCTTCAGTACCTGGCGATCATCATGCTGGCCATGCTGACGTTGTACGTACTAACGACTGACCGGCTGCTTTACTTCGGTATTGCGCTGCCGATGGGTGTGTTCAGTACGTTCAGTATGGGCAATGGCCTATTGTTGTGGCCCGCTGGTGCTGCTGTTCTGTTTGTTCAACGTCGGTGGGCTGCGCTGGGTGTCTGGCTGGCTACAGGTGCATTAAGCGGCTGGTTATATTTTCTGGGCTATCCGGTGCAGCAGGGCAATGCCGATGGGTTTACGTATGTGCTTGAGCATCCGATCAAGACGTTGGCTGGTTTCCTGATTTTCGCTGGCAGTGTGTTCGATCTGTTCCCAATACTGCCTGTTGAACCGCGCTCGTACCTGCCGCTCATAATGGGTTTCATACTAATGGCTGGCTTGGTTTACTGGGTGGCCAGCGTTGTAATTCGACGGGAGAAAGCGACATCGTTCTTTGACGTTTTTCTGCTGGGTTGCCTACTGTTTGTTCTGGCGAACATCGGGCTGATTGCGGTGTTTCGCATCCGCTTTTACTTTGGAATGGTGCTGCACAGCTCGTACCGGACCTACTCGCTCGTACTGTGGGCGATAGCCTGCGTACTGCTGTTCAGCCGGTTGCCCGATGTATGGCGGGTCAAAGTATGGCCCGGCCTGTGGCTGATGTTTCTGGGTGTCAACGTGCTTACCTACGGCACTTACATTCCGGAGGCTATCGAACGCCGGAAGCATATGCAAGCCATGACGTTCAATCAGCGGTATAGCGATATCGGGCTGGGGGGCACACGGAATACGAAGCTGGCCCGCTACATTTCTGACCTGACTAAACTGATGCACGACCGGGGCTGGTACAATTTACCAGATCCGACCATAACCCCTGATGAAAAAAGGCTGCTCGGACCAGCCGAACGGTCTGTCCCGACAGAACCGCTACAGATCACTCAACGGCCGGATTACATCGTCGTCGACAACCACGATGCCAACTACCAGCTCGGTGTCAATATGGCTACGTATCTGGTGCTCAAGTCAGATAAGCATACCTACCTGGTACTGGCTGCTCGCATTCGACCGCAGGGGCGTCGATTCTGGCGGGTGTTACCCGGTTTTACGGCTGCGATGCCGACTGCGATCGTACAGCCCGGCCGCTATCGGATTGGCTTGTTTCGGACGTATCCCGATCATTCGCAAACTCAATTTACCGATCGCTTTGTTGACATACCGTGATTCGATAATGACATGTCTGATTGCTTCCGGATGCGTAGCCAGTCGATAGCTTCGGCGTTCTAATCAGCCAGTGTAGAGACGCGCAGGATCGCGTCTCTACAAAAAACGGTTAGTTTTGCCCTTCAAACGCCCGTCAATTCATTCGTGACTGCCTCCGATTCAATCTCCAGTCGTATTAATATTGTTATTCCGCTTTTCAACGACTGGCAGGCGGTAAGCCTGTTACTGGAACGTATTCGTTCGGTCGTAGCGGCCCCGATTGTGCAACGGATGGCCTTTCTGATCGTCGATGATTGTTCGGTAACTGACTATGAAACCCTGCCAACCGGCATTGGTCAATCGCTGTCAATTTTGCGACTGTACCGTAATGTAGGCCACCAGAAAGCCATTGCACTGGGCCTGTCATACCTGGCCGATCAGGCCGATCCACAGACGACGATTGTGATGGATTCAGACGGGGAGGACCGGCCGGAAGATATTGAGAGACTGATTCAGCAAAGTGTCCGTGAACCCGGCCGGATCGTATTTGCGCACCGGGCCAAGCGGCACGAAAGTCTGGTGTTTCGCACGTCGTACGAAATCTATAAACGTATCTTCCAACTGCTGACCGGGAAGGTCATTACGTTTGGCAATTTCAGTCTGGTTCCGGCCGGGCTGCTTCGAAAGCTGGCACACGTCTCATCGATCTGGAATAACTACCCCGGTGGGGTGATTCGGTCGCGGCTGCCGTATACGGCGGTGCCGCTGGAGCGGGGCCGGCGACTGGCGGGGGAGTCGAAGATGAATTTTGTGTCGCTGGTACTGCATGGCCTTAGTGCGGTGTCGGTGCTGATCGACACGACCGCCGTACGGCTGGTGCTGTTCTGCGCGCTGATGATTGGTGCCTCGGTAATCGGTATCGGTGTGGTGATGTACATGAAGCTGTTCACGAACGCATCGGTGCCGGGCTGGGCCAGCTACCTGGTCGCTTCGTTTCTGATTGTCATTTTACAGGCCTTCCTGATCTCGCTGCTGCTGGTATTCATGGTACTGGCCTACCGAACGCAGGTACAGTTTATTCCGGCCCGGCAGTACCGAGACTTTGTAGAGCGGGTGGAAACGATTTACTAACGACTAAACGGAAGTGGGCTCTGTTGCCCGCACGGATCAACGTCTGTCGACGAGCCAATGCTATTTAATTCACTACAGTTTCTTCTTTTCTTTATCGTCGTTACGCTCGGCTATTTCAGTCTGAAATGGCGGGGCCGGTGGGTGTTGCTGCTGGTAGCAAGCTGCTACTTCTACATGGTTTTCAAGCCGTCTTATTTTTTAATTCTGCTGCTGACCATCATCATTGACTATATCGCTGGTATCTGGATCGAGCGAACTCATGGCCCGGCCCGGCGGTGGTTGCTGATTCTGTCGCTGGTGTCGAACCTGGGAATTCTGGCGTTCTTCAAGTACCTCGGATTCTTCGCCGAAAACGTCGTCTGGCTGTTCGACCACCTGAGTATGCCCAGTTTGGCCACGCAGGTTGAAGGGCTGACGAATCGTATCTTTATCCGGGTACTCCGCTTTTTCGGCGAAAACGACGTATCGTCCTTCAAAGACAACGTTATCAATATCCTGCCCGTCGGTCTGTCGTTTCACACGTTTCAGGCCATGAGCTACACGATTGAAGTGTACCGGGGAAATCAGAAAGCAGAGCGGCATTTCGGTATCTACGCGCTCTACGTGATGTTCTACCCGCAGCTGGTAGCCGGACCCATCGAGCGCCCGCAGAACGTACTCTGGCAGTTCCATTCCTATTTCCAGTACGATCGGGAGGAAGTAAAAGCCGGCCTGATGCAGATGGCTTTCGGTCTGTTCAAAAAACTCGTCATCGCCGACCGGCTGTTATTGTTGACAAATCATGCCTACGCCGACCCCAGCCAACATAACGGGCTGACACTACTGGTGGCAACCTTCTTTTTTACCTTTCAGATCTACTGCGACTTTTCGGGCTATTCCGATATTGCCATCGGGGCTGCTCGGGTAATGGGCTTTACGCTGATGGAGAACTTCCGTACGCCCTACATCGCCCAATCGGTATCGGAGTTCTGGCGACGCTGGCATATTTCGCTCTCGACCTGGTTTCGCGATTACCTGTACATTCCGCTGGGTGGTAACCGTAAGGGGCCGGTTCGGCAATATATCAACATGCTGATCGTGTTTCTGGCCAGTGGGTTGTGGCACGGTCCTAACTGGACCTATGTGATCTGGGGGGGACTAAACGGGCTGTATCAAGTGTTGGCCGTGTTGCGCGATAAACTGCTCGCCCGATTTGGCTTCATCACTACGCCCGCCCGACAGATTCACTCACCCGCCAGCGAGCCGAAGCCAGGTTCACCAGTATGGGCCATTATCAACACGCTCATCACCTTCGTACTGATTATGCTGACGTGGGTATTCTTCCGCGCCCGTAACCTGGGCGATGCGATGCTGATTCTACAACGCATCGCCACGTTGTCCTGGTCAGAGACAATCAGTAGCCCGATGAATGCGGTAGAAATGTGGTTCAGCGTGGGCCTGATCGCTTTCCTGCTCGCCAAGGAGTATTTTTACCTGGCCCTTCCGACGCGCAACACAGTCGTGTTTGTCGTACTATTCGCGCTTACGACCTTTGCGACCTATCTGTTCGGTGTTTTCTCTTCAAATCAGTTTATTTACTTCCAGTTCTAGCGCTACTTCCTGTATAAAACGCCAAGCGCCCAGCGTAGATCGCTGGGCGCTTGGCGTTTTATACAGGAATAAATTAGGAGCGGGGCTTATGCGCAATCAGCAGCACGGATTTGCCTAGCGAACGGCCGATCAGGGGATCAACGATTTTCGACGCGGGTACCATTAGTGAATCCCATAATTGAATCTGGGCTTCCGTCGGATTGGACTGCCGTAGCATCAACTTGTTTGCCGAAGAAGCCAATAAGCCAACACTATCCATGTAATGGAATCGGTCGATGACCAATCCGGAGGGAATAACCTGTTTGAGCCGCGCTTTATTATAGCGTCTATAATGGCCAATAGCCGCATCAAATGGGCTAAATAGCCATTGGTGAGCCGGTACCAGAATGATCAGATGGCCGCCCGGACGGAGCAACGTAAACGCGCGTTGTAACTCACTTTTATCATCTTCAATATGCTCGATAACGTCAATATACAACAGGCTGGAATACGTACCCGTGTCTGTCTTGATTAAGTCGTCTGTTATACCGAGCAGGGGTTGGCAACTGGCTGGAATAAGCCCCTCTGCCTGCTGGCTACGTAACTGACTGAGCAACTCGGGGTCTGGTTCCAGACAAGTCCATTTTCCGGAAAACCCAGGTTTGCAAAGCTGCCGTGTTGTGCCACCCAGACCTGCACCAACCTCTAGCACATTATCGCCTAAAACGGGGACGACGAAGGAAGACCAGTATTGCTTCCAGTTGACGGCTTTTTCGAACAGGGAGAGTTCATTGCCGATGTAGTTTACGGTAGTGGAACTTATCATCGAACAATAATACTAATAACTCATCAGATATAGTGATAAACGCCGGCGAAAAGGAATTGATCGGTCCGACTACGACAGGTTAGCCCTGACAGGAACTCCGTTTAGTTGATCTGCTTCCTGCCGACAGGTATGAACTGCATTGCGACGCCGTTCATACAGTATCGTAAACCAGTCGGGTCGGGCCCATCTTCAAATACGTGTCCTAAATGACCGTCGCAGACCGCACACCGTACTTCCGTCCGGTTCCCATCGGGTTCGGTGTAGACAGCATTTGACAGGATGGGGGCGTAGAAACTGGGCCAGCCCGTTCCCGACTCGAATTTTGCTGTTGAGCGAAACAGTGGATTATGGCAGGCGGCACAGACAAACGTGCCGGGTCGGTGCTCATCCGTGAGTGGACTGCTTCCCGCCCATTCGGTGCCATTTTCCCGAAGCACTGTGTAAGCTGATCGGTCGAGTTGTTTCTTCCAGTCGGCATCGGATTTTACCACGCGCCGGTCGCCGGGCGAGGTCGTTCCTGTCGGGCGTTGGTGCGGTGGACGCGGCTTCGCGATGTATGTGCCATAGCCCCAAAGTCCGCCGACCAACAGGACGGCAATTACCAGAAACAAAGTCGTTGAGCGCATAAATCTCGGTAGGTAGCAATGGCTTCCCTACCGGAAAATACGTTCGTGCGGTACAATCAGTTCCGGGAAGATGCGGCAGGGGATTTCACCGGATTCGTAGATGTCGACTAACGCAAACTCGTCGCCTTCGAGTACGTAAACGTTGACTGCTTTTTCCTTTGGCTGTACAATCCAGTACTCACGTACACCTGCCTGCTCGTAAAGGTGAAATTTCTCGTCAAAGTCATACTTGGCCGTTCGGGCTGAGGTAATTTCGATAACCCAGTCGGGCGCCCCCAGACAACCATCATCGTCCAGCTTTGTCGAATCACAAATGACGCAGATGTCGGGCTGTACAACGGAATAAATCTGTTCAGGTTTCTTTTTATTCTGAACCGGTAAACGAACGTCGAAGGGAGCATCGTAAACTTGGCATGTCGCGCCGTCGAAATAGTGACGAATAGTATAAGAAAGATTACCCGACGCGCTCTGGTGCATCCGTTTAGGCGCGGGCGACATGGCAATAATTTTTCCCCGAATCAATTCAACATGTTCATCGAGCTGCCATTTCAGATAGTCGGCATATGTGTACGTACCATTAGGGTCGAGTTGCGATATGTCTGTAATCACGATAGATAGCTTTATGGACAAACTAAATTACGGCCGAACCACCGAAAACGGTATACCGTATACCGAAAACCGCAACCCTACCGCCCGATAGCGACCTTGCGGAGTATGGCGTCGATGACTTGTAGCGGAGTAATCTGATCAGCTTCGGCTTCGTAGTTGAGCAGCAGCCGGTGATTGAATACATCCGGAGCGACCTCCTTGATATCTTCGGGCAGTACGTAGTCGCGCCGGTCGAAATAAGCAAGGGCTTTAGCGGCCAGGTTCAGGTTGATACTGGCGCGGGGCGACACACCAAACTGAATGTAACGGGCTTCGTCGCGTAGCCCGTAGTCGAGCGGCCGGCGGGTCGCAAAAACCAGCTCGATGATATAGCGTTCAAGCGTTTCCGAAATGCTGATGCCGTTGATTTCGTCGCGAATGGCGATCAGATCGTCTTTGTCCAGCACGGGCTGCACCTCGTAGTCGAAATTCATGTTCGACATTCGACGCATGACTTCCAGTTCATCCTCCCGGCTCAGGTAATCGACGAACACCTTCATCATAAACCGGTCGACCTGGGCTTCGGGCAGGGGGTAGGTACCTTCCTGCTCGACGGGGTTCTGTGTCGCCAGTACCAGAAAGGGGCGGTCAAGCAGAAACGTTTCTTCGCCAATCGTCACCTGCTTTTCCTGCATGGCTTCGAGCAAAGCCGCCTGTACCTTGGCGGGCGATCGGTTGACTTCGTCGGCCAGAATCAGGTTGGCGAAAATAGGGCCCTGCTTTACTTCGAACTCCGCCGTTTTCTGGTTGAAAATCATCGTGCCGATCAGGTCGGCGGGCAACAGATCGGGTGTAAACTGGATACGCTGGAAATCAAGTTCCAGTACTTTGGCCAGCGTATTGATCGTCAGTGTTTTGGCTAGTCCCGGAACGCCTTCAAGCAAAATATGACCACCCGTAAACAGGCCGATCAGCAGCCGGTTGAGCAGCCGATCCTGCCCGACAACGACCTGACTCATCTCCCGGAATACGTCCCGAATTTTGGCGTGGTAGGTGAACGATGACGTGGATTGCATATAATTGGTTTACGGTTTTCAGTATACGGTTTACGGTTTCGTAGGCCAGTCTGCGTGGCTTACCGAAAACCGTAAACGGTACACCGTATACCTTTAAAAAGTTGCCCGGATGCTGCGGTCTTTGCCGTGAATATCTTTGTAAACCTGGATACGCGTGAAGCCCCGGTCGGCGAATACCTGCCGGGTGGCTTCGCCAAAACGCTCGTTTATTTCAACGTAGCAAGCCCCATCTTTCGTCAGATGGCGCACACAGAAATCAGCGACAGCTTTGTAAAACACCAGCGGGTCGTTGTCGTCGACAAACAGGGCCAGGCCAGGTTCGTAGTCGAGCACGTTGCGGTCCATGTCGGCGGCTTCCGATCGGGTCACGTAGGGCGGGTTACTGACGACGCAGTCGAACCGATGCGTGAAATCCGCCGGGACATTCAGAATGTCCTGAATGGCGAAAGTCACGTCTGCGTTCAGGTTGTGCGCGTTGCGCCGGGCCAGTTCGAGGGCTTCCTCCGAGACGTCCCAGCCCGTCACGACCGACTGGGGCAGAAACCGTGACAGCGTCGTGGCGATACAGCCGCTACCCGTACCAATATCGACAATGGGAACGTCGTCGGTGCGATCGGCGAAGTCGTGCATGATCAGCCGGACCAGGTCTTCGGTTTCGGGCCGTGGAATCAGCACGTCGGGCGACACCTCGAATTCGAGACCGCAGAAGATGGTCGTCCCGATGACGTGCTGAATCGGTTCCTGCCGGTTCAGGCGCTCCAGAATCTTGAACCAGTCGGGCTCGGTGCGATTCGGCGGGAGCGGTTTGTCAGTCAGTACATCGGTTTTGCGCAGCCCAAAATAATGGTCAAGCAGCATGAATGCCATTTCACGGGCTTCTTCGGGCGAATAAGCCGTGATATTTTTGCGCAGTCGATCGTATAGAGGTTTGGCTGTTGCCATGCGGTTCAGAAGCGTAATTTTAGCCAAAAATAGACAAGTTTATGGTTCCAGCGGAAGTATTCATGCGTCGTGCGCTCGAACTGGCTACGTTAGGTCGCGGGCAGGTCAGTCCGAATCCGATGGTTGGCTGCGTCATTGTGCACGATGCTACGCAACGTATTATCGGCGAAGGCTGGCATCAGCGGTATGGCGAGGCTCATGCCGAGCGAAACGCTGTTCAGGCAGTGCAGCCCGATGACCTGCCGCTACTGCCGGACAGTACAGCCTATGTCACCCTGGAACCCTGCTCGCATTACGGCAAGCAGCCGCCCTGCGCCAATTTGTTGGTTGAAATCGGAATCGGTCGGGTCGTTTGCTGTAACGATGACCCGAACCCGCTGGTCGGTGGACGAGGGTTTGCGAAGCTGGAACAGGCTGGTGTCCGCGTCGAGCGGGGGATATTGGCCGATGAGGGGCGACTGCTGAATGCCCGCTTTTTTACGTTTATGGAGCAGCAGCGGCCGTACATCATCCTGAAATGGGCAGAAACCAGCGATGGCTACATGGGCGCACCGGGCGGTCAGCCGGTGCAGATCAGCGGTCCGTTGAGCCAGCGATTGGTGCATCGATGGCGGGGTGAGGAAGATGCCATCATGGTCGGGACAAACACGGCCCGCAACGACAATCCCCGGCTGAACACGCGACTTTGGCCGGGTAAACATCCTACCCGCATCGTCATCGACCGACACAATACGCTGCCCCCCTATCTTCACCTGTTCGACGGGGCACAACAAACAATTGTCATCAGCGAAGCCGGGTTGTCTGGCGGCTTGGCTTCGCTCGTTGAGCAGAAGATTACGTCCGTTCTCGTCGAAGGTGGCGCTGCCTTGCTGACTTCGTTTTTATCGGAAGGCTTGTGGGATGAGCTGCGGGTGTTTCGCAGTCCGGCCATGCTGGGTGACGGTATCAAAGCCCCTGCGGTGCGGGGAAGGCTCGTCAGCCGGGAAATGATCGGTGCCGACGAACTGACAATTTATCGACCCAACTGAGAAGGGCCTAATTAGCGAAGCAGGGTTGCCATCGTCTGCAAATTGACGTCGGCGTCGAAAGCAGAGCGGATGGGGATAGCGAAGTCCGGCAAAACAAACGATCGAATCGTGCCCTCACCCGCTTTCAGGATAAGTTGGTACTGCCCGTCTACGAGGTGATATTGCTCAATGACTTGTTCGTCTGCATCGACAAGCCAGTATTCGGCTACGTCATGCGCCTGATAATCGTCAAATTTGATTCCCCGGTCACGTTTAGCTGTCCCGTCGGAAAGTACTTCAATCACCAGGTCAGGTGCTGGAAACAGCGTTTGTTTGGCCGTGAATGTGTCAGCTTTAGCGCGACCGAAAAAGCAGATGTCAGGTTCGTAGTCGTTTCGGGTCAACGCCGTCATAATTTTCTCGACCCCGACAAACCCCAGTTTGTGCCGGCGGACGTAGAGATCGAAAAGTTCGCATAAGTATTTGGTTGCCTCATTGTGTGATTTTCTGACCGGCGAATGCATGACGATTTCGCCGTTGATAAACTCAACCTTATCCTGTTCGGTGATGTCGTTGTAGAACGTTTCCCGCTTTTTGCGCTCTTCGTTCAGGGCGGCCTGAATTTCCTGCATGATCAGATAAGCATCCGGGTATTCCAAAATTTGCTCGACAAGCTGCTGGTGCATGAGTTGGTGGTGTGGTGGATCACTACACGAATATACAAAAACAGTTTGTGGTTAGTGGTTTGTTGTTCGTGGTTCTTCCGTAAGAAACCCCGTGACAGCAAACCACTAACCACAAACTATTAAACGACAACCCTGCTATTGCGCCTGTGCGACGGGGGTGGCGTTAACACCAATATTACCGCTGGCAACGACGGCACCGCCGGTCATAATTTGGACGTTGGCGTTATAGGTGCCCAAATTGTCGAAGAAATTGGCGTCGGTGATGGTGTAATACTTATTGGTGGCGAACGCCCCCGTTGTACCACTGACAACATCGAGGGGCTTTAGAGCGGTAGTCGAATTGGCTGTCAGCGCTCCTTGGTAGATCGACGACGTGTACGAAGTGCCACTTGCGGTATTGTACAAACCCATTTGTACCAGTGTTACAGACGAACTGTACTTGTAGAAAACGACCCGACCGTAAACCGTGCTACTGCCGACACCCGTCAGGCTGTACGCTTTGTAAACCGATACCGTTCCGCCACCGGGCGCGGCATTCGACAGTGGTTCGTAGTTGGTTTGTTCGCAGGCGGTTGTCAGGCCGATCAGTATGAACAGGATACCGGCCAACAGGCTAAAAGATAAGTTGATGTATCGTTTCATTGGAGAGATAGCTTAGAAGTTGAATAGCACACGGCCATAGTAGTAAGCACCCGTCGACCCTTGCTGGTAGTTCGAATACAGCGTAAAGCCCCGGTTTTCAGCGCGCAGAATCTGTGGGTATTTATCGAGGATGTTGCTGCCACCGATTGAAAATTTCAGGTTGCGATTCAGGGCATAGCCAAGACTCATGTCCAGAATAGCCTGCGGGGAAAATGTCTGATCGTAGTAATTACCCTGATCGTCGGCGGAAATAGACAGCGCCGTGGTCGAGCCGAAGTAGGAACCGCGCAGCATGGCGTCCCACTTGCCCTGCCGATACATAACCGAGCCAATCAGCTTGGTACGGGGCGTACCGGTTTCAAACTGACCGATCACGTCACGGCTCAGGTATTTGCCGACGATCTCTTCCGCCGTCAGATTCTGAACGTTCAGGTTCAACGTGTTACGGCTCAGGATTGTGTTCTTGCTGAAAATGCCGGCCAGGCTATAGGTCAGACTGCTCTTGCTCGACAGGTTCTGTGTATAGTTGCCAACAATTTCAAGCCCTTCTGACCGGACGTTGGCACCATTGACAAAGAACTGCGCTTCACCACCGCCAATTACTTCGTTGTAGTTGTTGCCGACCTCCGACGCGTTGAAGAAGCTGGTCTGGAAAATCCGGCCGTCCACATCGACGCGGTAGGCATCAACTGTTACTTCAAATCCACGCATCGGCTGGTACGTCAGCCCGAATCCATAGGTGCGCGAATTTTCCTGCTTCAATCCTTTGATGCCCAGTGCCCGGGCTGCCGTACTGTTGGTTGGGTAAGTGGTCACGTCGAGTGGCTGCGGAACCCCATTGGCGTCGGGGACGAAGGCCGTTGTCGTGTGCGTGTAGTTTAGTTCCTGAAGAGAGGGTGCCCGGAATCCCGTTGCGACCGAGCCACGAATGGTCAGGTTGGGCGTAACGTTGTAGCGGGCCGCGATTTTACCAATACTGACCCCGCCGAAGTCGGAGTAGTTTTCCACGCGCAGGGCTGCCGCCAGCAGAAGTTTGCGCGTTACTTCAAGCTCGGTGTCGAGGTAAGCGGCCATCGTTGTGCGGAAGGCGTTGCGCTCGTCTTTCGGCCCGAAACCCGAAAAACACTGACAGTTGGCTGCGAAGTTTTTTACCGTAATCTGCTGCCCGGCGTATACCGACAACGGCTGCCCATTGGCCCCTACGATAGGCTGCGCGCTGTTGTCCTGTAGCGGTTTTCCGTCCGGGCCGATCAGTAAGCCGGCTGAGGTCGCGGTCAGAATACCAGCATCGCCATAAGCGTAGCTTTCTTCCTGCCCGCGTATGATTTTATAGTTTTCGACCCGCATCTCTGCGCCGAACGCTACGTTCAGACCGCTCATCACGTCTTTGAAATAGCGCGAGAAGTCGAGGTTGGTCGAGTTTTGTGTAAACTGGTTGGTGCCGATATTCATGTTGACCGGCGAGTTAGCACCAATCGACGCGTTGAACGTGTTGACCATGCCAATCTGGGAGGTGTTACGACCGAACGTGTTGCTGAAATCGACGCTGAATTCGCCCATCTTGCTCCGAATACCTACCGTGTTCGATATATCGCCGGTATTGGTTGTTAGCTGTGGCCGAAATCCATTCGGATAAAGCAGGTAGTTGAACCGATCTGTCTGGCCCGGCCGCCGGTAGTAGCAGGAGAATCCTTTCAAATACTTGTACGAAATACCACCAAAGCTGTAGAGAGTGGTGTTGGGATTGATTTCGTAACCGGCGTTATAGAACGTACTACCCAGCGTAATCCCCGGCATACCGGCATAGACGGCGAAGTCGGCGGGGGTGTAGTTGCGGGCGCTCAACAAACCATCCTGTGTTTTCAGCGAACTAATCAGGGAACTGTTGCCAGCTGCCTGAGCCGCAATCAGTTCTGGATTGGTGATGATGGGGCGGCCGTATTTGTCGGTGCGGAGGTTATTCAGGTAGGTATTGTCGTATATCTGCCAGTCATTGACGAACGGACGTACTGTGGGGCGACGCTGGGTAATCTGCCCTGTCAGGTTCAGATAGCCTTTGTCGCCAATTTTAAAGCCGTAGTTTGCGTCGAACTGGTAGTTAAAGCCATCCGGCTTACCCGCGCTGGTCAGGTTACCGGCCTGGCCGCCCGAGTTCAGGTAGCCGCCACCCGTCAGGCTACTGGTCAGCTTATTCGTCCCTTTTTTCAGAATGATGTTGATGACCCCAGCCACCGCGTCGGAACCATACTGAGCCGCTGCTCCGTCGCGGAGAATCTCGACCCGGTCAATCGACGCAGCCGGAATGGTCATCATGTCAACAGAGGTTGACGGACTACCCACGGCGGTCGTTGTGATTAATAGCGACGAGGTATGACGTCGTTTTCCGTTTACCAACACGAGCGTCTGGTTGGGAGCCAGGTTTCGTAGTTGAATCGGGTCGACGTGCGAGTCGAGGTCACCGCCCTGATTGCGAACGGCGTTAAAGCTAGGCGCAACGAATGCCAGCATTTGGGCCAGGTCAATCTGGGGGAGGTCGCCCATGATGTCCTTGATCGAAATGACGTCGACCGGTACGGGTGTTTCCAGAATCGTTCGGCCGGTATTACGCGTGCCTGTCACTACCAGTTCGGTAAGCAGGGATGCGTCTTCATCGAGTGTTATCGCAAGGGTAGGGTTTGAGCCGACGCGAACCTCTTTGGTTTTAAAGCCAATGAAGCTGATAACGAGTGTATTGGTAGGGTCGGCCTCTAGTGCGAATACCCCCTGACTGTCTGTGATAGCGCCCTTGTTGGTGCCTTTTACCAACACGTTGACCCCCTGAATGGCTTCCTGGTTAGCCGTGACGATTTTGCCGGTAATTCGTTTGACCTGAGCGAGTACCGTGCCGGGTAGCAATGCGACCAGCATCAGTACGGTCAGCATCAGGCGCAGGTTATGATGGATGGGTAATGGTCTGATCATGGTTACTGTAGGTTCGTTAGAGAGAATGCAGCCTGTTTACGCGCAATTGGTAGAAAAAAGTGAATATGGATGTTTTCTAAAAACTTGAACAATACAAAGCCAGTCAGCCTTTTGTGGGCTGTCAGATAGAAGCGAAAAGCATACTGGACGAACGCAATACGCACGCACTCAGTGAGTGATACGATTGTTTACTATGGCCTGAAGAGATAGCAGCGACGGTCTCATTCTACGCGATTGATGAGCCGTAGGTTTTGTTGTACTTTGCTAAAAGTGCAGTTTATTATTTTGAAATAAAAGTTAAAAGAAAAATATACTATTGAATATTTGGAAAAGTTAAATATAAAATTGTATCGATTATATTTTGCCGTTGTCTCCGCTGAATTGCAGTTGTACAAGCCGGTAAGCAGCAAGCGTCAGTTAGTTTACTGCTTGCCGTTCGACCGGGCGTACTTCTATTGGAAAATAGTATTAAAAAAAGAACAGCTCCCAGATTGAGAGCTGTTTCAAGTGATGTAGTCAGTAGCTACAGCTGTTATTGCCAGACGCCTTGAACGGTCAACGATTTATCCAGCCGAACGAGTCGGGCGGCATGCCCGGGCTGGATGCGTCCGATCTGGTCGCCCAGTCCAGCAACGTCGGCCGGAATGCTGGTTGCCATGCGCAGGGCATCTGTCAGCGGCAGGCCAGCTTTTTCGACGCAGACACGTACACAATCGATCAGCGTCAGTGCCGATCCCGCCAGCTTCCCTTCGTCGTTCATGTATCGACCGGGCCCACTGGGATCAGTGGCGTAATGCACCACAAACTCGCCCAGCGTGAAGGTAGGGCGGGGACCATCCACACCGGGAGGGGCCGCAAACAGCGCGTCGGAGATCAGGAAGAGCCGGTCGCCAAGAATACGGTGGGCAATGCGGATCGTGGCCGGGTCGCAGTGGTACCCGTCGGCTACCAGACTGGTGCATACGGTCGGGTGATCGAAAATAGCGCCGACGACGCCCGGCTCACGGCTTTCAAATCCACGCATGGCGTTGTACAGATGCGTTGCCAGCGGAATCTGCCCCGTGTTGAGCGCATCCGTGGCCTGCTGGTAGGTGGCATTGCTGTGCCCCAGCGACAAGCGCGTATCAGGATGTTTAAGCGCGAACAACTGAGCCAGTCGTTCCGGTGGCATTATCTCCGGGGCCAGGGTCAGAATACGAATGACGTCGGCGTTACGACTGAACAGTGTCGTTAGCTCTGCTTCGTCGGGAACGCGCACAAAGGCAGCACTGTGCGCTCCTCGTTTGACCGGATTGAAATAAGGCCCTTCAACGTGAATACCCGGTACCCCCAGCGGATTCTCCGCCCGCACGACAGCAACGGCGTCGATGGCCTGCTGCATGACATCAAGCGATGTGGAATGAATCGTCGGTAGCAGGGTGGTGGTGCCGTTGCGGTTGTGCGTATCAAAAATGTGCCGGACCGTAGCGGGCGTCGGGATTTCGTTGAGAAACAACTGGGAACCCCCGTACAGTTGCAAATCGACTAGTCCTGGAATCAGATAGTCGTCGGCCAGGTCAATGACCTTTACGCCCGCAGGCGCTACTGGTGACTGATCGGTTATCGTCTGAATGCGCCCATCGGCAACGTGCACGGAAGCACCGGTCAGGAAGCGATCGCCCAGAAAAACGGTCGCGTTCTGGAAAAGAAGTTCGTTCATGGCTGGGTAAGTCGCGCGGGGCCTGTCCCTACTATACTTCGGTCGTCGTTAGTTCGACGGGGGCGGCCAGCCAGTCTTTAGCCAGTGCGCCAAATTCACGCATATGTGGCATCTGATTGTGGGCAGCCAGACCTGCGGCATCAGTCCAGCGTTCGTGCATGATAAAATGCTCGGGATGCTCTTCGCTGGTGTACAGTTCATAGAGCAGACAGGCGTCTTCCTCGCGCACTTTGGCGACCAGGTTGAACAGGCCATTGCGCAACTCGGCTTCCGCGCCGGGCTTCGCCTGAATGACAGCAAAAACGGATAGGGGCATAATTTCGGTATGAGGTTTATGGTTTATAGTGGTTGCCGTCAGCAGGTTTGCTCGTTAGCCACCGTAAACCATAAACCGTATACTATAAACTGTGTTTATCCCTGCCAGATCGCCCAGGCTTTCTCGGCTTGCAGTACCAGCATTTGGTAGCCGTTCATGGTTGCTGCACCGCGTTCCTGACCGAGTTGCATGAAACGCGTTTCGGCGGGATTATAAACCAGATCGTAAAGTAGATGCCGATCGGTTAGTTGATCGTAGGGAAGGGCAGGGGCTTCATCAACCTTCGGGTACGTTCCAACGGGTGAACAGTTAATCAGTAGCGTGTACTGATCGATCACAGCGGGTAGCTCGTCGTAGGACAGGTTGTCGGGCGTTTTGGTGCGCGATACCGCTTTGTAGAGAATACTCAGATCGGAGAGAGCCGCGACGACTGCTTTCGAAGCACCACCTGTGCCCAGTACCAACGCCTGCAAATTGGCGGTGGTGCGGCTCAGCGCTGCCAGCCACGCTTCCAGCGACTGTCGGAACCCGTAATAATCGGAGTTGTAGCCCGTACGGGTACCGTCGGCTTCGACCTTGATCACATTGACAGCACCGACTTTTTCGGCCGATGCATCGAGTCGATCGAGGTAAGGCAATACCGCCTGTTTGTGGGGGATGGTTACATTCAGGCCGTGCAGATCCGGGCGTTGCAACAGATCGGGTAGCGCCGTCGCCACGTCAGGCATGTCGAACAGCTCATAGCGACTGTCGACGATGCCTTCACGGTCAAATTTATCGGTGAAGTACCGCTGCGAGAATGAATGCGTCAACGGATGACCAATCAGGCCGTAGGTAATCATGGATTAAGGTTTTCTGTGTACGGTATACAGTTTACAGTGGGCACCGTAGCGCGGTGGCTGACGCTATTGGGCTTTCGCGGCAGCTACCGTAAACTATAAACCGTATACCGTAAACTTCCGTTAAGCAAACCGTTTTTTAACGACTTCGAACAGGATTGGCAGTAGCGAGATACCAACGATACCGAACACGACGAACTCGAAATTCTTCTGAACAACTTCAAGATTGCCCAGGAAATAACCGACCAGAGTAATGCTCGTTACCCACAGGATAGCCCCCAGGATACAGTTGCGGATAAACGTGCTGTAAATCATGCTACCGGCACCCGCTACGAAAGGCGCAATCGTGCGGACGATTGGGATGAAGCGGGCCATAATGACCGTCCGACCGCCGTATTTGGCGTAGAATTTCTCAGTTTCTAAGATGTACTCGCGCTTGAAGAACAGAATTCGTTCGCGCATCTTGATCTGATTGCCCAGCGTTCGGCCGACAAAGTAGTTGACGTTATCACCGAGCAATGCGGCTACGATCAGCAACGGGATAATGACGCCCACGCTCAGTTCGTTGGTGTCGCGGGCGGCCAGTGCACCAGCGGCAAACAGCAGCGAATCGCCCGGCAGCAGCGGCATGACGATCAGGCCCGTTTCGGTGAACACAATCAGAAACAGGATCGCGTAGAGCAACACACCGTATTCATTGGCCCACAGGTCGAGGTACCGATCCAGGTGCAGCAAAAAATCAAGCAGCGATTTAATAAGGTCCATCGATAAATTGGTTTACGGTTTTCTGTTCACGGTTTATGGCGGCCACGCGGTGGTCGCCACCGTGGCGCGGTCCGTCGCACGGTTTCAGCAGCTAATTAACGCCGGATAACGGCCGCCGTAAACTGACTACCGAAAATCGTAAACCGATTTAGAGTTTATCCAGAAAATGGGTGAAGGTGTCGCCACGAAGGCCCAGCCGGATGGTTTCGAGCGGAATAACTTCGTGCGGAGCGATGTTGCCGACGTTGACATTGGCACCTAGCAGTTTGACAAACCACACCTGCTGCTCTTTCTGCGGGGCTTCCCACAGGACGCTTTCAGACGGTACCTGCGTCAGAATCTCTTCGACCAGTCCCTGACGTACTTCACCGCTCGACCGGAACAAACCGACCGTACCGCCCTCGCGGGCTTCGCCGATTACTTTCCAGGCACCGGCCTGCAACTCGGATTTCATCAGCTGAATCCACTTGTAGGGCGGAATAATCTTGGCTTCGTCTTTCGAGCCTACTTCCGACAGGACTGTCACCTGCGTGGCTAACTGACGAATGTAGTCGCATTTGTCGTCCTGTGCCATATCGATCGACCCATCCGATACTTCGGCGTATTCCATGCCGTAGCGGTCGAGCAGTTTGCGGTACTCGTCGAACTGCTTGCGAACGACAAACGCTTCGAAAAGCGTCCCGCCGAAGTAAACAGGGATGTTGGCCGAGCGGTAGATGGCGAGTTTTTCGGTCAGCTTGGGCGTAACGAAGGAGGTTGCCCAGCCTAATTTAACGATGTCTGTATAGTGGGCGGATGTCGACAGAAAGTCCTCCACCTCGCGCAGGCTGAGCCCCTTGTCCATCACCATCGTCAGGCCACTCTGCCGGGGTTTGACGGTGCGGTCGGGTATCTGCGTAAGCGTATAGTTCATTCAGTTAGCTTGAATAGGGGATTCCAAAATCGCCCAAAAGTAGCATAACTCTCGATAACCCCCCAAGAAAGTACACCAATTATCGCTTATTCGGGCCATTTTACTTGGTTTAGTGCTATTTTTGCCTGCTATGGACAAGTCTACAAACCCCCGGCTCGACTATTTTCGGGCTATGATCGGTCGTGACATGCGTGATAGTATTTCACCGCTGGGCCGCTGGCTGAATGTTACGCTACAACAGGTTGACGAGGGGCGGCTGGTGGCTAGTCTCGTGGTACGCGAGGAGTTGACTAATCCGGCCGGGGTGTTGCATGGTGGGGCTACCTGCGCCCTGCTCGATGATCTGATCGGGGCAATGGTCTTCACCCTGAACCGGGAGCACCTATACGTTTCCGTCAACATGAACGTCGATTTTCTGCACGCGGCTCGCTTGGGTGATCAGCTGACGATTACCGCAGAAGCCGTTCGGACGGGACGGAACATCGTGCACTGCGACGGTCAAATCAGGGCCGTCGATGGTAAACTCATCGCAAAGTGTTCCACCAACCTGATCCAAACCAATACGAAGCTACCGTTATAGCTGTGTAGAGACCGCACCGGCGGACCGGCGACCCCTCGCGTCTCACCGCCGGATGGCTCCCGCCGGCAGGTGTTGCTGACGCGTGCTGAGACGCAACGGATTGCGTCTCTACAAAAAACTGATCAACAACTTGCGCTTTTTTTGCGAAAACACTACTTTTGCCCCTCATTTCCAATTTTATACAACAATCATGTACGCAATCGTAGAGATCGCAGGACAGCAATTCAAGATCCAGAAGGATCGCTTCATCTACACCCACCGGTTAGAGGGCGACGTGGACGCTGCACTTGCGGCCGACAAGGTGAAAGTTCTCCTTGTTGATAACGAAGGTAGCATCTCGATCGGTGCACCAACCGTTGCCGGTGCCACTGTATCGGCGAAGATCGTCGAACACCTGAAAGGCGAGAAAGTTATCGTCTTCAAGAAGAAGCGCCGGAAGGGGTATAAAAAGAAAAACGGACACCGTCAGTACCTGACTAAAGTCCTGATCGAAAACATCACTCTGTAAAAACAGGAGTTATAAAGTTGCAAAGTTTTACAGTTGTAACGTTCCATTCGTCTACGAATCAACTCTACAACTTGCCAACTGTACAACTCTAAAACTAATTTAAGAAATGGCACACAAGAAAGGTGTAGGTAGTTCCAAAAACGGCCGCGATTCACACAGCAAACGGCTGGGCGTGAAGCTATTCGGTGGCCAGTCGGCTATTGCCGGCAACATTATCGTTCGTCAGCGGGGTACCAAACACCACCCCGGCAAGAACGTAGGTCTTGGTAAAGATTATACGCTGTTCGCTCTGGTTGATGGTGTGGTTAAATTCCGCCCCGGCCGCGACAGCCGTTCGTACGTAGATATCGTTCCGGCTGGTCCGTCAGCAGTAGCCGCTCCGGCTGTTCCCGCTACGGCAGTAGCCGCTCCGATTGAGTAATCAACGGTGCAAGCCTGTGATAGAAAGCCCGCCTGATTTGAGTCAGGCGGGCTTTTCCCGTTTTGCGCCAAACTAAATAAGAAACCCGGCTGTTGGAAAAAGAGTCGCAAAGTTATGAAGCTGAATAGCGGCAGAATTACTACCGCCGGTATCAAACGCGCCAGATACTTCATAACCCTATAACTAGCCAGCTTCACAAGCCTAAAATTTCAAAAAGATATGAATCCTGCATTAAGCCGCCCCGTTTCGGTCTTCACCGAAGGTAGCCCAAATCCGAATTCGATGAAGTTCGTACTCAGCGTCGAACTGGTGCCGAGCGGCCTTTCCTTTGACTATGCTACCCCCGCCGACGCGCTTGTCGATGGTAAAGCATCGCCGTTGGCGGTAGGGCTGTTTGGGTTCGAATTCGTGCGCCGGGTGTTTATTGCCAACAATTTCGTGACTGTCACCAAAGATGAACAGACCGACTGGGACGAGGTCATGTTCGAAGTGAAACTGTTTCTGAAAGAGTATCTGGGCGAACAGAAACCCGTCTTTGCGCAGCGTACGATGGACGCAAACACCACGAAGCTGGATATGGATTCGGAGACGGTGCAAAAGATAAAGGCTGTACTCGATCAGTACATTCGTCCGGCTGTTGAAACGGATGGCGGTGCGATCAATTTTCACTCGTTTGATGAACCCAGTGGTGTCGTGAAAGTGCAGTTGCAGGGCTCATGTAGTGGTTGCCCATCCTCGACACTGACCCTGAAAGCGGGTATCGAGAATCTGCTGACCCGCCTTGTTCCCGAAGTAAAAACCGTCGAAGCGGAAGGGGTCTGACGAGTTTTCGGTTTTCGGTAGGCTGGCGCGACTACTGCTGATTGCGTCAAATCACCGAAAACCGAGAACCATATACCGAAAACTGAAATTGGCCAATCGCTCAGAAAGAACCGTCTCTGGTGACCCCGGGGGCGGTTTTAGCGTTTAATGAACGAATACTCCTATCGATTAAAACACTACATGAAGAATTTATTGGTACTAGGAGCCATCGGATTGGGCCTGTCGTCGGCGTCGGGGCAGAATATGCTCGGCATCTCGACCAGCCGCTACGGTGGTACGAATCGGTTATACATTAACCCGGCACTGGCGGCCGATTCGCCGTCGCGCGTGTTCCTCAACGGGGCAACGGGTAACATTCACCTCAACAACAACTACGTTCGTTACCAGGCTCCGTTCTCACTGCTACGACTCGTTACCAGCAAGGTACCTGCCCAATACCGAAACGCGGATGGGTCGGTACGTTTTCAGGAGTCGTACACGCAGGAAATCAATGACGGTCGACCCAAAAACGGAACGTTGGCGGGCGAAGTACGGGGACCGGCCATTCTGGTGAAAACCAGCGACTACAGTGCGTTTGCCGTGACAACCCGATTTCGGGGAATCGTGCAGGTGATGGGTGCGTCCGAGGCTCTACTGTCTTCCCTGCGCGCCAGCCTGAGTGATGGGGCGCTGTACGGCATTCCCAGCCGGAACAACCAACTGAGCGTTAACACAAACACCTACGCTGAACTCGCTTTCACCTATGCGTCGACCCTGATTGACGGTGACGGGCAGAAACTGCTGGCGGGTGCAACCGTGAAAGGGCTGCTAGGCTATAATGCACAGCACTTCATCAACAACGGACTAACCTATCGGGTGACGGCTGATGCCGCAACGCCCAATATGCCTTATCTGGAAGTCACTCAGCTGGATGCTACGCTGGGTTACACAACGTATTTGCAAAACCGGGGTATCAGCCCCCGTACACTCATCAGCAGCGACATTCCGGGCATTGGTGTAGGGGCCGACATTGGTCTGACCTACATCAGTCAATACGATCGTGATAGCCCGTCGTTCCGTCTTGGAGCGGCTATTACCGACATTGGTGGCATCAGCTACAAGGGGCAGGACTACGTGTACACGTCGGCGCAACTGGAGCGTAATCCGATACGATTTCAGGGAAGTGATTTCAACAACATCGGTGGGACGCTGGATCTGGCACAGACCGTACAGGAAAAACTCAGCGCCGGGCGTACCGCCGATCGTACCCGTTTCAGCGCCGGATTACCAACATCGCTCAACCTGACAGCTGACTATACCGATGCAACCGGGACCGGTATCAGTCTGACGTATTTACAGGACCTACGGTCGATACAGGCGCAGGCTGTTCATCAGCCTACGCTGGTTGCTGTAACCCCTCACTTCGACAAGCGATGGCTCAGCCTGTCGTTGCCGGTCGTGTACCTCAATCGGGGGGTTAGCGTTGGTGCTTCGGTGCGGGTTGGGCCAGCCTGGCTGGGTACTGATAACTTTCTGGGTCTCTTCGGTAACTCGGCCAATGGCATTCGTCCGCGTGGACTGGACGTGTACGGCGGGCTCGCATTTGGTATCGGCCGCGCTGATAACGACGAGTAGGCGTGTCCCGGCAAGGACTGGCCTGGTTCGCGAAAAATGCGTAAATTTGGGGTAGTCCCATCGGAAAAAACCGGGGTGTATGGGCCTGTTATGACCGAGCGAACTACCTTTTTCGACACACCACTTACGCAGCTGCGGAGTTTAGGACCGCAACGTACCGAACTACTCAACAAGGAACTGAACCTGTTTACGTTTGGCGATCTGATTCAGTATTATCCGTTTCGGTACGACGACCGGTCGCGCTATTATACGATCAGCGAACTGATGGACAGTATGTCGTCGGCGCAGGTACGTGGGCGACTGCGGGAGTGGTTCGTAGAGGGGGAGGGGCCTAAAAAGCGGCTGGTCGGCACCTTCACCGACGGGACCGGAACGATGAGTCTGGTCTGGTTCCAGGGCATCACTTATATCGAAAAAACGCTCCGACGCGATGGCGAGTACATCGCTTACGGAAAGCCGCAGTCATTCAACGGGCAGTTCAGTATTATCCACCCGGAACTGGAAAACACGGCCACTGGTCCTGCCCATGAGCCGGGGTTTTATCCGGTGTATAACCTGACCGAGAAACTGCGCCGACGTCATCTCGACAGTAAGGCAATCGCCAAAGCAATGCGTCAGTTGCTCGAACAGGCGTGGCCCCACATCCACGAAACGCTGCCTGCTGAACTGATCGAGAAATACCGGCTTATCAGCAAGCGTGATGCGATCTGGAATATTCACCTGCCACAGCACCAGGGCTGGCTTAAACAGGCGCAGCGTCGGCTGAAATTTGAAGAGCTGTTCTACAACCAGCTGCGGCTGATCAAGAACAAGCTGATGCAGAAGGAGGAGTTCCCCGGCCAGATTTTCCGGGACACGACGCTGATGAAGCATTTCTACAACGAACTGCTGCCCTTCGAGCTGACGGGCGCGCAGCAGCGTGTGATTCGTGAACTATACGCGGATTTTCTGACCGGTAAGCAGATGAACCGGCTGTTGCAGGGCGATGTGGGTAGTGGCAAAACCATCGTGGCGTTCATCGCCTGTCTGATGGCGATCGGCAACGGCGCACAGGCCTGCCTGATGGCCCCGACCGAAATTCTGGCCGATCAGCATTATAACGGACTCAAGCCCTTCGCCGATGCCATGGGGTTGACCATCGGTATCCTGACCGGCTCGACAAACAAGAAGCGCCGGGTGGTACTGCACGAGGAATTGCAGTCGGGGAAAATGCATGTGCTGGTCGGCACGCACGCGCTGCTGGAAGACGCCGTACAATATAAAAACCTCGGCCTGTGCATCATTGACGAGCAACACCGGTTTGGGGTAGCGCAACGAGCCAAGTTATGGGGAAAGAACGAGACCGTGCCCCCGCATATTCTGGTCATGACCGCAACGCCTATTCCGCGCACGCTGGCCATGACCCTCTACGGCAATCTCGACGTATCGACCATCGACGAACTACCTAAAGGACGGAAGCCGATCAAGACCGTTCACAAGTTTGACAAGCACCGCTCCGAAGTATTTGGCTTTATGCGGCAGCAACTCGAACTGGGACGACAGGTGTATGTGGTATATCCGTTGATCGAAGAGTCGGAAAAGCTGGACTACAAGGACCTGATGGACGGTTACGAGAGTATGCAGCGGGCATTCCCCCGGCCCCAGTACGAGATCGGTATCCTGCACGGGAAGATGCTGCCCTACGAAAAAGACGATGAGATGAAGCGGTTTCTGAAACGGGAAACGCAGATTCTGGTGGCGACGACGGTAATCGAAGTAGGGGTGAACGTCCCCAACGCCAGCGTTATGGTGATTGAAAGCGCCGAGCGGTTTGGGCTGTCGCAACTCCATCAGTTGCGCGGGCGCGTAGGGCGGGGGGCCGAACAGTCGTATTGTATCATGATGACCGGCTATAAGCTCAGCAGTGATACGCGTACCCGGCTCGAAACGATGGTTCGTACCAACAACGGATTCGAGATCGCCGATGTCGACCTGCAACTACGAGGCCCCGGCGACCTGACCGGTACGCAACAGAGTGGCGTGATGGATCTGATGATTGCGGACCTTGCAAAAGACGGTCCTATCCTGACAGCCGCCCGCGAATCAGCGCAGGCTATCTTACAGGAAGATCCCGAGCTAATTTTACCCCAGCATGCGCCGGTGCGTAATCAGGTCGATAACGTCCGTAAGCACGGCAACAACTGGGGAAGAATCAGTTGATTTATACTCCGTTGAGCCTACATTCTTTATTAACAGGCGTTAGAAATATACTTTTAGGTGAAAAAAATATCACTCAATGCTAAGATAGCATAAGTAAACGGCGATTAAAAGGAGCTTTAGATTCTGTTAAAAAACAGTTAACTGGAACTCTATCGCTTATGCAAAAGAACTCTACTCGTCCGAGATACGCGGATCGGCCGGAGGAACGAAACCGCTGGTTATTGAGCGGATTCGCCGTAATTGTACTACTAATGCTGTGCTCGTTTGGCGCAATGGCACAAACCAAAGTGTCGGGACGGGTAATCGATGCACAGCAGCAGGGCCTGCCCGGCGTTAGCGTTGTTGTAAAAGGAACAACGACCGGGGCTGTAACTGATGCCGATGGTCGGTATTCGCTGAACGTTCCCCGCGACGGTATCGCACTGGTCTTCTCGTACATCGGGTATGTATCGCAGGAAGTGCCCATCGATGGTAAGTCAACCATCAACGTGAACATGGCCGACGATACCAAATCCCTGAACGAAGTTATCGTCGTTGGGTATGGTACGCAGCGGAAAGAAACGATCACCGGTTCGGTTGTCGCCGTTAAAGGAACGGATCTGGTGAAGTCGCCGACGACCAACCTGTCGAACTCGCTGGCCGGTCGTCTGCCGGGCGTAACGGCGGTTAACCGCAGTGGTGAGCCGGGTTACGATGGCTCGACCATCCGGATTCGTGGTACAAACACGCTGGGTAACAACAGCGCGCTGGTCGTTGTCGATGGTATTCCTGACCGGGCGGGTGGTCTGGACCGGATCAACCCCGCCGATATCGAAACGATTTCGGTACTGAAAGATGCGTCGGCAGCTATCTACGGATCGCGGGCGGCTAACGGCGTTATTCTGATCACCACCAAGCGTGGTAAGAGTGGTAAGCCCCAACTGTCGTACTCCTTCAACCAGGGTTTTGCACAGCCAACTGTTGTGCCTAAACTGGCGAATGCGGGTCAGTATGCTGAAATGCTGAACGATCTGAACGTATACGAGCTACCCGTATCGGAATGGGCTGCTGCAACGCAAGGCTTCAAAGCAAACGGGACATACACACGGCCAAACGGAACTGTTCGGACGGCTCCTTACTCGCCAACGGACATTCAGAAATATAACGACGGTTCAGATCCTTGGGGACACCCCAATACGGACTGGTATAAGTCGACACTGAAAACGTGGTCGCCCCAATCACGGCATAACCTGCAATTGACCGGTGGTACTGAAGATTTCAAGTACCTCGCTTCGCTGGGTTACCAGAATCAGGATGCGTTCTACAAAAACTCGGCGACGGGCTACAAGCAGTACGACATCCGGCTGAACATCGACGCCAATATAAACAAGTACCTGCACTTGTCAATGGGTATTCTGGGTCGGCAGGAATACCGGTATTACCCAACGCGGGGTGCCGGTGCTATCTTCCGGATGCAGATGCGGGGTAAACCCAACCAGCCTGCTTTCTGGCCCGACGGTCGTCCCGGCCCGGACATTGAGAATGGGGAAAACCCGGTTGTTATCACCACGAACGCTACGGGCTACGATCGTGACAAGCGCGATTACATTCAGACCAATGGTCAACTGGATTTCAAAGTTCCAGGTGTCGATGGGCTGAAAATACAGGCAACGGCTGCCATCGATAAACTGAATCAGAACAATAAGCGCTGGGAAACACCCTGGACGCTGTATGAGCGTGGATCAGGCGTCGATGCGAATGGCGTGCCTAACCTGGTTGCCAGCGTACGCGGACCAGCTGAACCACGTCTGACGTTGGGAAATAACACACAGCTGAACATATTGCTGGGTTTAATTGGAACCTACGAGCGTAAGTTTGGCGATCATGGCCTGACGGTATTGGCAGGGGTGAACCGGGAGACAATTCAGGGGGATAACTTCGGTGCTTACCGACGGTACTTTATTTCGCCAGCAATCGACCAGCTCTTCGCGGGTGGTACGGCAGAACTGACTAATGGTGGTAGCGCGTTTGAACGAGCTCGCTTGAACTACTTCAGCCGGGTCGCCTACAATTACAAGGAGAAATACCTGTTTGAATTCCTGAGTCGCTACGACGGGTCGGATATTTTTCCTGCTGCAACGCGTTATGGTTTCTTCCCTGGTGTTATGGCGGGCTGGGTCGTATCTGAAGAAGGATTCTGGAAGCGTAATGTGCCCATCATGAATTACTTCAAGGTGCGGGCATCGTATGGTCAGCTGGGTAATGACCAGATCTACTTCCCGGGTACCACTACGTTGGCTACCTATCAGTATCTGGCTACGTACGGCTTCAATACGTATATTATCAACAATGCGCAGCAGCAAACGCTGTCAGAAGCCCGGATTCCGAACCCAACGATTACGTGGGAGGTGGCCAACAACGCAGACATTGGTATCGAAGGTCAACTGTTCAATGGTAAGATTGCTTTTGAATTCGATTACTTCAACAACCTGCGCACGTCAATTCTATACCCGCGTAACGCGTCTGTACCCCGTACGACAGGTCTGATTCTGCCACCTGAAAACATCGGTAAAGTACGGAACAGCGGCTTCGACGGACAGATCAGCTACAATGGTCAGGCGGGTGCGCTGCGCTATAGTGTTGGTGTCAACGGTGGCTACGCGCAGAACAAGATTATCTTCTGGGACGAAGCACCGGGTGCTCCTGATTGGCAGCGGACAACCGGTAAGCCGATCGGTGCCTATATGGCCTACCAGTATGACGGCGTGTTTGCCTCGCAGGCTGATATCGACGCGAACAAGCTCGACTATTCGGCTATCGTAAAAACGCTACGTCCCGGTGATATGAAGTACAAGGATTTCGATGGTGACGGCAAAATTACGCCGAACGATCAGGTGCGGAACAATCGGACCAACCTGCCGCTCTTCCAGGGGGGTATGAACATCTCAGCCTCGTACAAAAACTTCGACCTGACCGTCCTGTTTCAGGGATCGGCCGGTGCGCAGCAATACATCAGTCTGAACGAGTCGGGTAACATCGGTAACTACCTGCAGGAAATTTATACTGACCGCTGGACCGTCGACAACCCGAGCAGCGTACACCCCCGCATCGCCAACCGTAGCGATCAGTACTACTCGGGGGGCAACACGTACTGGTTGCGTTCGGCCGATTACATCCGGTTGAAAAACTTCGAACTGGGTTATACCATCCCGGAAACGTTTGGCAAAAAGATCGGTGTGGGTAGTCTGCGCGTATACGTCAACGCCCTCAACGCGCTTACACTGGTGAATAAACTGGGTTCATTCGACCCGGAAACCAATGCTGCAAACGGACAATATTACCCACAGTCTCGGATTATCAACGGTGGTCTGACGCTCCGTTTCTAAACGTACTTATTAAACATGATACGACCATTTAAAACTATAAGCCTAGCACTGCTCGTCGCATCGATCAGCATTACGGGCTGTAATGACAACTTCGTCAATACCCAGCCGCTGGATCAGGTAGCCGGCGACGCCGTCTGGAACGATGCATCGCTGACCGAAGCCTTTGTAACGGGTATCTATGCCGGACTAGGGAACGGCGGTTTTGATGAACAGCAACTCGCATCGCTGACCGATGAAACCATCTTTACGCACCCCGGCCGCGGTATTACCACAATCACCGAAGCCCGTTCAAACCCGGCTGATCCAGGTTGGGTTAATGGAACGATCGACTGGAATAACATGTACCTGCGTATCCGGGCGGCAAACCTGGCGATTCAGAATTTGACTACGCCAAAGTTCGCCAACACGAATGGTATTGCTGACCGGCTGATGGGTGAAGCGAAGTTTATGCGCGCTTACTATTACCATCAACTGGTGCGGTATTATGGTGGTGTACCCATCATCGACAAAGTATATGGACTGGGCGAAGCCGATTATGGCGTTACCCGGAACACGATGGAAGAGTGTATCAACTTCATCACGAAGGATTGTGATGAGGCTGCTGCCCTGCTGAAGGGGAAATCAACGGCGAAAGGCCGGGCCAACATGTTGGCTGCGCTGGCACTGAAAGCTCGTATGCTGACCTACGCTGCCAGCGACCTGTATGATGCAGCAACGGCCAAGTCGAAATCGTCGGCACACGCTGCCTTTGCACAACCTGCTATCCTCGGTTATGTAAGTGGTAGCCGGACGGAGCGTTGGCAAAAGGCGAAAGCTGCTGCTAAAGCCGTACTCGATGCAACCAGCGGTTACCAGCTCAATCTGTCGGCTCCAGCGAGCAAAGACGATGGTACGACGAACTACATGAACATCGCCCTGTCGCGCAATGGTGGCGATCAGGATGTGCTGTTCTCCCGATCGTTTATCAATCAGAAGCCAGAAGGTGGTGGGCAGCAGGGTCTTTATAACGGACCCAATGGTTATCACAACTGGGCGGGTAACACGCCGGTATCGCTGCTGGTCGACGATTATGAAATGATCGATGGTTCGCAGTTTAGCTGGTCAGATCCCAGCAAGGCAACGACGCCCTATGCCAATCGCGACCCCCGTTTCTATGCATCGATTCTCTACGACGGTGCTTCCTGGAAGCCCCGGACGGCCGACGTGGCTGCTAAAGACCCCGCTAACCAGATTCAGACCGGACAGTATGAAATAACGAGCGGTAGTGGCAAAGTATCGGTTGCCGGTCTGGATACGCGGAAGAGTACAGTTGAAGACTGGAATGGTAGCTACACCGGCTACTATATGCGTAAATTCATCGATCCAAACCCGGCTATCGTCGACCAGAATACGTACCAGCAAATCCCCTGGCCGTTCTTCCGCTACACCGAAGCTGTGTTCAACTATGCGGAAGCCTGTATCGAACTGGGTGAAGACGCCGAAGCGAAGACCTGGCTGAACAAAATTCGGTTCCGCTCGGGGATGCCTGCGCTGACGGAAACGGGCGATGCCCTGCGTCAGCGGTACCGCAACGAACGTCGGATCGAGATGGTGTTCGAAGAGCAGCGCTACCACGATGCGCGTCGCTGGATGATTGCGCCATCGACGCTGGGTCGGAAAGCAAACACGATCAGCATCACGGGTACGCTGAAAGCCGGCAAGTCGGTGTCGCTGTACCGCTACGATCCAACCAGCTACGACTACACGTACCGGGTGGTAGAGATCGACCCGGGTAAGGAAAACCGGGCGTGGCTGGATAAGATGTACTACCTGCCGATCTACCGCGATGAGATGAACCGGAACAGCAAGCTGGTTCAGAATCCTGGCTACTAATACTGACAGCCTTTCATAAAAATGGCGGCCGTGTTCTAAACACGGCCGCCATTTTTATGAAAGGCTGTTTAGGTTTGAATCGTCCGTTAGTTAGTGTACGGCCACATAATCGATTAGCGAATGCGGTTTTGATAGGGGCCTGATGGATACAAGCAGGAGAATACAGTAAGAAAATATACTTAATTGTTATAATTACATACAGTGCTAGAAAAGTATAATTTTCATCGCTTTTTAATGAGAAAAATACTATAATATGTTAGAAAAGAACACATAGTAGCGAATATAATACCGGTAAAAACACGCAACCACCAACTTTGAATCGGTAGTTAAACTATAACGTGGTTGAATCATGCCAAAACTATTTACGAACCAAAAAGTTTGCGGAGATCCCGAAGCCGATTTATCGGGCGTGCAGGCAAGAACGGTGAGACGAAGCGCGCTTTGTCTGATTTTTTTGCTTGGTTTTCTGGTGTCAGTAGGCGCTTATGCCCAGACTAAAGTAACCGGTAAGGTGCTGGACGCGCAGGGACTGGCCTTACCTGGCGTCAGTATTGTCATTAAGGGAACGACTACCGGTACCGTAACGGGCGCAGAAGGTGATTACACGCTGAACGTGCCAAACCGCAACGCAACGCTCGTTTTCTCGTATATCGGCTATATCAGCCAGGAGATCGCACTAAATGGTCGTAGCTCGGTCGACATCACGCTGACATCAGATGATAAGATGCTAAGCGAAGTAGTGGT
This sequence comes from Spirosoma oryzae, assembly GCF_003002825.1. GTDB lineage: Bacteria > Bacteroidota > Bacteroidia > Cytophagales > Spirosomataceae > Spirosoma > Spirosoma oryzae. Next base: position 177,776 of record NZ_PVTE01000011.1, read on the forward strand.
TGTCGGGTATGGGGAGCAAAAGAAAGAAACCGTAACCGGTTCCGTTGCGACCGTAAAAGGTAACGATCTGGTCAAGTCGCCTGCCGTCAACCTGACTAACTCGATCGCGGGCCGGATGCCGGGCGTTATCGCGACGAACAGCAGCGGGGAACCCGGTTATGATGGCGCTGCCATTCGGATTCGGGGCTCCAACACGCTGGGTAACAACGACGCGCTGATCGTTATCGACGGGGTGCCGGCGCGGGCTGGTGGTATCGACCGGCTGAACCCGGCCGATATCGAAAGCATTTCGGTCCTGAAAGATGCGTCGGCGGCTATCTACGGGTCGCGAGCGGCTAACGGAGTAATTCTGGTGACGACCAAACGGGGTAAAAGCGGTAAGCCGGAGCTGTCGTACAGCTTCAACCAGGGTTTTTCTCAACCAACGGTTATTCCCAAAATGGCGTCGGCTGCTGAATATGCCCAGCTGAACAACGAAATCAACCTGTACAACAACCTGCCGTCAGGTTACTGGAAAGATGCCAATGCGGCTTTCAACAGCACGGGAAGCTACACCCGGCCCGACAATGGCGTCGTGGTTCCGGCGGCTTACTCGCCCAGCGACATCCAAAAGTTTAAGGACGGATCTGATCCCTGGGGCCACCCTAACACCGACTGGTTCGGCGCAGCGCTGAAGCCGTGGTCACCCCAGGTGCGGCACACGCTGCAATTGGTGGGTGGTTCGGAAAACATTAAATACCTGGCCTCGGCCAACTACCAGAATCAGGACGCTTACTACAAAAACTCGGCGACGGGCTATAAGCAGTATGACTTCCGGTTAAATCTGGACGCCAAAATCAGCAAGTATATCAATCTGGTAACGGGTGTTGTCGGTCGTCAGGAAAACCGGTTCTTCCCAACCGTTGGAGCCGGTGATATTTTCCGGATGCTGGCACGGGGCTATCCAAACAAACCTGCTTTCTGGCCGAACGGTCTGCCTGCTCCTGACATCGAGAACGGACAGCAGCCCGTACTGGTTACGACCAGCGCCACGGGTTACAACAGAGATACCCGCTATTATCTGCAAAGCAATGCCAGTCTGAATATCACCAACCCCTGGGTACCGGGTCTGAAGCTGACGGCCAGTGTTGCGTTGGACAAATACATTCAACAGGGTAAGGTTTGGCAAACTCCCTGGTACGTCTATAGCTGGGATTATACATCCTACGACCCGACGACGAAAGAACCGCTTCTTCAGCGCGTACAGAAAGGGCCCGCGCAATCGACCCTCAACCAGTACACAAACGATCAGTTCAATTCACTACTGTCGGGTATTCTGTCGTACGACAAAACCTTCAATGCCAATCATGCGATTACGTTACTGGCTGGTATCACCAAAGAGCAATCTAACTCAAACGGTTTCTCCGGCTTCCGGCAATACTTTAACTCGACGGCGATTGACCAGCTGTTTGCAGGTAGCCAAACCCAGCAGGTGGCCAATACGACAGCGGCCTGGGAGCGGGCACGTATGAGTTACTTCGGCCGCGCTGCCTACAACTACAAAGAGAAATACCTGGCCGAATTCCTGTGGCGCTATGACGGTTCGTATATGTTTCCTCGTTCGAGCCGCTGGGGCTTCTTCCCCGGCGTAACGGCGGGCTGGCGTATTTCGGAGGAAGATTTCTTCAAGAAGGCGCTGCCAGCGGTTAGCTCTCTGAAACTGCGCGCGTCCTGGGGTCAGTTGGGGAACGACCAGGTTTATTTCAACGGTAACCTGCGCGAGTACGATTACCTGCCGACGTACGCGTACGGTGATGCCGTCAATTCAAACTGGGGGTACGTACTGAATAACCAGGTATCGCAGACACTGTACGAAAACGGTGTTCCAAATACGAAGCTGACCTGGGAAGTTGCCAACAACGCCGATCTCGGTCTGGAAGGCTCGTTGATGAATGGTAAGGTATTCTTCGAATTCGACGTGTTCCAGAACAAACGGTCGAATATCCTGTGGCGTCAGAGTGCATCGATTCCACAAACAACCGGCGCTACGCTGCCCGCTACCAATATCGGGCGTGTAACGAACAAAGGCTATGAGTTCCGGGTGGGTTACAACGGACAGGCGGGTGATTTCAAATACAGCGTCAGCGTGAACGGTGGTTACGCCAAGAACACCATTACGTTCTGGGACGAAACGCCGGGTGCACCCGAGTGGCAGCGGTCGACGGGTAAGCCTATTCCTACCGACGTGAACAATCCAAATAACCCCAACGGTACGCTTATGTACCAGTACGACGGTATTTTCTCGACGCAGGCCGACATTGATGCCAACAAGATCGACTACAGCGGTGTGGGTGCCAGTTTGCTACGTCCCGGCGACATGAAACTGAAAGATATCAACGGCGACGGAAAAATCGACGCAAACGACCGGGTCCGGGCCGACCGCAACAACCAGCCTCGTTTTCAGGGTGGTCTGAATGCCAGCGTCCGGTACAAAAACTTCGATCTCAGCATTCTCTTCCAGGCATCGGCAGGCGGGCAGATCTTCCTGCAAACGGAGTCGGGTACGATCGGTAACTTCCTGCAATACAGCTACGATCACCGCTGGACGGTCGATAACCAGAGTACGGTCGACCCACGCATCGTAGACCGTAGCAATCAGTACTTCTCCAACGGTACGACCTACTGGCTGCGGAGCACCGATTACGTTCGTCTGAAAAACCTGGAGCTGGGCTATACGCTGCCGAGTACCCTTTCGGGCAAAGTGGGGCTGAATAACCTGCGGGTTTATGTCAACGGACTCAACCTGGCAACGTACGCACCAGCGATGAAAGGCATCTTCGATCCTGAATCGACCAATAGCGCTGGTCAGTACTATCCACAGGCACGGGTTATCAACGCGGGTCTAACAGTCAGTTTCTAAACGATTAATCAGATTACCATGAACTATATAGCAAAGTGTCTATCGGTCAGCCTGCTGTTGGGCACGACGATGATCGCTTGTAACACTGATTTCCTGGATACGAAGCCACTCGACAAAGTGTCGGGGGATGCGGTTTGGGCCGACCGGGCGCTTTCCGAAGCCTTCGTGACGGACGTATACAATGGCATCCGGGATGGGTTGCTGGATCAGATGAGCTTCGATTGCCAGACCGACAACGCCCTGTACAGCTTTGGCAAACAGGACGTAAACGAGGCTAACGTTAGCCCATCCAACATCGGTACCGTAAAAAGCACCATGGAATGGGGTGCCATTTACGCCCGGATTCGGGCCGCCAACATCGCCCTGTCGAAACTGGCCAAGCCTTCGTTCGACAACAGTGGTGATCTGGCCGGGCGGATGCGCGGTGAGATGTACTTCTTACGGGCTTATTACTACAACCAGTTGCTGCGTTACCACGGAGGGATACCCATCATCAAATCGGCCTACACGCTGGACGAAGGTGATTTTACGGTGGCACGGAATACGTATGAGGAATGTGTCAACGCAATCGTTACCGATCTGGATTCCGCCACGGCGCTGCTGAAGGGCCGTAGTATGGTAGCGGGCCGGGCAACGATGGGCGCGTCGATGGCCCTTAAAGCACGGGTTCTGTTGTACGCTGCCAGCGATCTGCACGATATACCAACGGCAAAAGCTAAGTCGAGCGTCATTGCCAGTTTCGCCAATCCTGAGTTGCTGGGTTACGTGAGTGGCGACCGGACAGCCCGCTGGAAAAAAGCGCAGGATGCCGCCAAGGCCGTTATGGACCTGAATATGTATGGCTATAAGCTGAACCTGTCGGCTCCCGTGACGGCGGCCGAAGGGCAGGCCAACTACGTCAACCTGTCGCTGTCGCGTAACGGTGGAGAAACCGACGGTATTTTCCTGAAATACTACATTCGGGCATCCAACGACGACTGGGGCTCCTGGTTCCCGCGTAACAACATGCCAAACGGGTACCACGGCTGGACGTCCAGCGAACCCACGCAGCAGATGGTGGATAACTACGAAATGATGGATGGTACCAAGTTCGACTGGAGCAATCCGACCCATGCCGCAGCACCCTACGAAAACCGCGATCCCCGTTTCTACGCGTCGATTCTCTATGACGGTGCGCAGTGGAAGCCCCGTACGCCCGATGGCGCTGGTATCGACCCGGCTGGTCAGATTCAGATGGGTGAATACGAAGTAGGCTCGTCGTCGGCCCCGACCAAGTTTTCGGGTCTGGACACCCGTAACAGTACCATCGAAAACTGGAACGGAACCTGGACGGGCTACGCTATCCGTAAGTTCTTCAATGACGATGTGTCGATCGTCGACCAGAATATCCGTCAGGAAATTCCGTCTATCCAGATTCGGTATACCGAAGTGGTGCTGAACTATGCAGAAGCCTGTTTGATGCTGGGTCAGGAAGCAGAGGCAAAGAAGTGGATCAACGCTGTTCGGTTCCGGTCCGGGATGCCCGCCATCACCGAAACGGGTTCGGCTCTGATGGCCCGCTACCAGAACGAGCGAAACGTGGAGATGTTCCTGGAAGATCAACGCTTCTACGACGTTCGCCGTTGGATGATTGCGCCGACAGTGCTTGGTCAGCAGGCCCGGATCATTGCCATTACGGGTAAACTCAAATCCGGCAAAACGGTCACGACTTATAAGTATAGCAAAGACAACTACAACTATACGTACAAGGTGCAGGACCTCGGAACGGGTAAGGAAAACCGGAAGTGGAACGACAAAATTTACTTCCTGCCGATCAGCCGTGATGAAATAAACCGGAATAGCAAGCTGATTCAAAACCCTGGCTACTAAGTATGCGACTAGCCCCTCCCTAACGGGGAGGGGTTGAGGTGGGGTAAAAAATGCCAGCGCTTTCGGGTGCTGGCATTTTTGGTTATTTTTAGGGAACAAATAGTACCCCCCGTCCCCCTAAAGGGGGAGGACTCGGCCATCACTGATGGTGGCTAGGTAATGTCCTCACCCCCTTCAGGGGGACGGGGGGTATTGTATTACCGACTACCCCCCGTGAAACGCTTTACTTACCTTACGCTGACAGCCGGATTGTTAGCAACAGCCGCCTGTCAGAAATCAGCGGATTCGTCGTCTTCCCCGCAAACGGCTGACACACCGACCAGTCCCGCACTGTTTACGTTGCTCTCACCCGATCAGACGGGAGTCACGTTTTCCAATAATCTCGTCGAAGGGCTGAATACCAACGTGCTGATGTACGAGTATTTCTACAACGGCGGGGGCGTAGCCGTGGGCGACCTCAACAACGATGGTCTCGACGACATCTACTTTACCGCCAACATGGCACCCAACAAGCTGTACCTCAACCGGACCGCGCCCGGTAAGGGTAACATGCGCTTCGAAGATATTACGGCACAATCAGGGGCTGGCGGGAAAGATGATCCATGGAAGACGGGCGTGACGATGGCCGACGTCAACGGCGACGGCAAGCTGGATTTATACATTTCGCGATCCGGGACGATCCGCCCCGAAAACCGGATTCCGGAGTTGCTCATCAACGACGGACCCGATGCGCAGGGCATTCCGCATTTCACCAACCGCACGGCCGAGTATGGACTGGCGCAACCGGTGCAAAGCACACAAGGCGTCTTCTTCGACTACGACCGCGACGGCGACCTCGATCTCTTCCAGCTTAACCACAACCCCCGGCTGTTGCCCATCCTTGATCCGTCGGCAACGGCAGCTATCATGAAGCAGCCCAACCCGGAAATCGGGGTGCGGCTGTATAAAAACACGGGAAACCGATTCACGGATGTAACGGCCAAATCAGGGCTGAGTAGTTCGGTGCTGAGTTACGGACTAGGTGTCGGCGTGTCGGACCTGAACAATGATGGCTGGCCTGATCTGTACGTATCGAACGACTACGGCGTACCGGATTATCTGTACATCAACCAGGCTGGAAAGGGCGGACCCTACTTCCGCGACGTGCTGAAAACGAGCATGGGCCATACGTCTAATTTCTCGATGGGAAACGCCGTCGCCGATGTCAACAACGATTCCCGGCCCGACGTGTTTACGCTCGATATGCTCCCCGAAGACAACCGGCGGCAGAAGCTGCTACTGGCACCCGACAACTATGAAAAGTACGATCTGGCGGTGCAGTCGGGCTTTCACCACCAGAACATGCGGAACATGCTACAGGTCAACAACGGCGATGGTTCCTATCGGGAGGTCGGTCAGCTGGCGGGTATTTCGAATACCGACTGGAGCTGGTCCCCGCTGCTGGCCGATTACGACAACGACGGCTGGAAAGACCTGTACATCACCAATGGGTACGTCCGCGACTATACGAATCAGGACTTTGTGAAGTTTATGAACGACTTCATGCAGAACCGCCCGACGAAAGCGACGCGCGAAGATGTGCTGGAACTCGTTCACAAGATGCCCGCGTCGAACGTGACCAACTACATGTTCCGCAACCGTACCGGCGACGAAGCGCCTGAGCAATCCGGGGAAGTGCGTTTTGCGAACGTTGGCCCGAATTGGGGACTGACGCAGGCATCCAACAGCACGGGCGCGGCCTATGCCGATCTGGATAACGACGGCGACCTGGACCTGGTCGTCAACAACACCAACCAACCGGCATTTATCTACCAGAACGAAGCCCGGACGCAGGCGAAACACCATTTTCTGACGGTGAAACTCGTCGGTAGTGGGGCCAATACGCAGGGGCTCGGTGCCAAGCTGACGGTCTATCAGGCAGGGAAACAGCAGTTTCAGGAACAGATGCCAACGCGCGGCTACCAGTCGAGCATGTCGCCCCGGCTGCATTTCGGACTGGGTGGTAAATCGTCGGTCGATTCGCTGCGTATCGTCTGGCCAACGGGGAAAGAGCAACTCGTAAAAAGCCCCAAGGTCGACCAACTCCTGACGTTACGCGAAGCTGACGCCCGCGAAAGCTACCGGGCTCCTAAAGCGATGCCGGCGTTGTTCGTGGAAACAAAGTCACCCATTACCCGGACGTATTCAACCGTCGCGACCAACGATTTCAAGCGGCAGCCGTTGCTGGTCAATGCACAGTCGTTCGGTGGACCCTGTCTGGTGAAAGGCGACGTCAACGGCGACGGGTTGGAGGATGTCTACGCCGGTGGGAACAGCGGACAGGCCGGGGCTCTTTACATTCAGCAGGCGAATGGGCAGTTCAGCGCCCGGCCACAATCGGCCTTAGACACCGACAAACAGTCGGAAGATACCGACGCCTTATTTTTTGACGCCAACGGCGATGGAAAATCCGACCTGTACGTGTGCAGCGGTGGCTACGGCGATTTTCAGCCCGACGATGTGCGGTTGCAGGATCGGCTGTATCTGAACGATGGTGCTGGTAACTTCACGAAAGCGGCCAACGCATTGCCAGCCATGCGTACCAGTAAGAGCTGCGTGCGGGCCGTCGATCTGAACGGCGACGGTAAACTGGATTTGTTTGTTGGCGGGCGTGTGATTCCCGGCCGCTACCCGGAAGCGCCACGATCATACGTACTGATTAACAACGGTAAGGGTGGCTTTACCGATCAAACCGCTAAGGTCGCGCCCGCGCTGGCGCAGATCGGGATGGTGACCGATGCCGCCTGGACGGACCTGAATGCCGACAAAAAACCAGAACTGGTGCTGGTCGGGGAGTGGATGCCAGTTACGGTGATGAGCCTGGCCGGCGGGCAACTCGTTGACAAAACGACGGACTTCCTGCCGAAAGAATATCGGGGCTGGTGGAACAAACTGCTGGTCGATGATCTGAACGGCGACGGTCGGCCCGATCTGGTGATTGGCAATCAGGGGTTGAATACGCAGTGCCGGGCCAGCGAAACCGAACCGGCCGAACTGGTCTACAAAGATTTCGATAACAACGGCAAAATCGATCCGGTACTGTGTCTGTACGTACAGGGAAAAAGCTACCCCCACGCCAGTCGCGACGAACTGCTCGATCAGATGGCGATGCTGCGAAAGCGATTCACTGACTACGATACCTACTCGAACGCGACGCTAACAACCGTGTTTACCGAAGAGGAGTTGAAAGACGCCAAGCGCCTGACCGCCAATCAACTGCTGACGACCTGCCTGCTCAGTTCGGGTACTGGTAAACTGGTTGAAAAAACGCTGCCGTTGTCGGCGCAGGTTGCGCCGGTGTTTACCGTTACTGCACTGGATTATGATCGCGATGGACACAAAGACCTATTGCTCTGCGGCAACGCGACGAAAAGCCGCATCCGTTTCGGGCGGTCGGACGCTAATATGGGCGTACTGCTGCGCAACGATGGCCGGGGCGGTTTCGTACCCGTATCGCCCGCCCAATCGGGCTTCCAACTGAAAGGCGATGTACGGTCAGTACTTCCCATTGGGCAGACGTTGCTGGTAGGCATTAACCAACAGGCTATTCGCGCCTATAAACCCAGTAAACCCTAATGCATACCCGACATAATCGTCGCGTTACCGTTGCCGAACAGTCGCTCGTCACGACCGATGCGGCCATGGGAAACGACGCGACAGTTGTGTCGGAACGGGCGTTCGAATTACTCCGTCAGCAGGCACTCGACCCCGACAGTGACTGGCTGACGCTGTTTACGCGCAAAGGGCGGGAGTACGTCCGAATCGGGCCGTACGTAGGGCTGGTGCAACTGGCCGACGGTACCCAACTCGAACTGCTGCCGAAACTGGAGCAGCCCGATCAGGCCCGGCCCCTGTTGCTGACCATGCTCCGCCATCTGCCCGACAGTCCGTTTCGTACACTGCCTATGTCGCCGACCGGTGCTGCGGATTTGCCGCTCTGGGATGTTTTCGTGCTGACGTTTCTCAATGTCCTGACTACGCTGACCCGGCAGGGCTTGCAACGGGCCTACGAAACGGTCGAGCGTAACGAATCGGTCTGGAAAGGGAAATTTCAGGCGGGGCGACACCTGCGTGACAACGCCCACCATGCCGAACGACTGGCTGTTCGTTACGATCAGCTCAGCGCCGATATTGCCCCCAACCGGCTTTTAAAGTCGACGCTGGTAACGATCGACCGGCAACTGCCGCGCTCGCCAGTACAGGCGCAGGTTCGGCAATGGCTGTGTACACTTGATGACGTACCTTCATCGGCCAACGTCTCCGACGATCTGCGGGCCAGTCAGCGGCTGGGTCGCTTGTTCACGCGGTACGAACCGGCGCTTCGATGGGCCGAGGCTTTATTGATGGGGCAGGCCTTTGGCGCACAGTCGGGCCGGACGAACAGTCTGTCGCTGCTGTTTCCAATGCCACGCGTCTTCGAAGCCTACATAGCCCACGGCGTTCGGCGGTATTGGCCGGAGTCAGGGCAGGTAACCGTACAGGAATCGTCGGCGCACCTGGTCGATGACCACATTGGCGGCCCGAAATTCAAGCTGCGCCCGGATATACTGATTCGACAGGAGAACGGCCAAACACTGGTTCTCGACACGAAATGGAAACTGCTCGACGGCACCGACCGGCGGGGCAATTACGGCATCGAACAGGCTGACTTGTACCAGCTGTTTGCCTACGGCAAGAAATACGACGCCACCCGCCTGTTCCTGATTTACCCCATGAACCCTGCCTTCCGCAACCCGCTACACGTTTTCGGTTACGATGCGTCGACCAGTTTGCATGTGCTGCCCTTCGATCTGTCGCGTCCATTGGCGACAGAAATCGATAAGCTGGCTGAATACGCACTGTCGGTTTGATGGGTAAGGTTATCTCTGATAACTAGAAGCTGCCGGAGACAACTGTATCGCTTCATGTAGGTAGATTCCGTAAGGCAGAACGTTTGTACTTTGTGTAAAAAAACAAAAATTAACCATGCGTACCGGCCTGAGCCTATTGCTTATTGCGTTGCTGTTGTCAACGGCGTTTGTTGCTAAACCAACCCGTGTCGTGTTCTTCGGGGATTCTATCACGCAGGCGGGTGTCAACCCCGGCGGGTACATCGATCGGTTGCGAAAAATGATGCCGACGGATCAATTCGAGCTGATCGGAGCGGGTATTGGCGGAAACAAAATTTACGATCTGTTTTTGCGTATGGACAACGACGTAATCGCTCAGAAACCTGACGTGGTTGTCGTGTGGGTGGGTGTCAACGACGTGTGGCACAAAAGCTCGTTCGGTACCGGTACTGATCCCGACAAGTTTGTGAAGTTCTACGACGCTGTAATTGACAAACTACAGGCGGCTGGCGCGAAAGTGATGCTCTGCACACCGGCAGCTATCGGCGAAAAAACGGATTTCAGTAATCAGCAGGATGGCGACCTGAATCAGTACAGTCAGCTGATTCGCGATCTGGCCAAGCGCCGGAACCTGCAAGTGATCGATCTGCGCAAGGCGTTTCTGGAATACAATCTGAAAAACAACCCCGACAACAAAGAGAAGGGTATCCTGACTACTGATCGCGTTCACCTCAACGAAGCCGGTAATCAGCTCGTCGCCGAACAGATGCAGAAAGCCCTGACGGGAAAATAACCCAGACCAGTTGGTCTGGCGGGCGATCTTGTAGCCTGGACCTCCAGGTCCGGGTGGCCGTTAGGCCAACTCTTGCAGGCGGCAGCTAACAGGTCGCTATGCGCCCACCCGGACCTGGAGGTCCAGGCTACAATTACACGGGCCACACTACCGTTTCGTGAAATCGAGATCGTAATTGAGATTCAGCCGAAAGCCGTGGTTGATCTCGAAGACCGGTTTACCCGATACCGGATCGGACTCCGGATGCTGCGTAATCTGATTGAGGTAATTTAATTCCAGCTGTAGATTGTCGCGAAGCTGATAGCCCAGTCCGCCCGAAATTCGGTTCTGGTTGAAAATATTGTTTTCGACGTTCCGGCCGAAGCCGATAAAAAGTTCGTCGAAAAAATTGAGATATAGCTCCCCCGGCTCTGTCGTCGGGCCGGCTAGCGGGAACGACCCCGTTAGTTGGTACCGGGCCCGGTTCTGGTACTCCCAGTCGATTATCCGGTCAGGATTTACATCGGATTCTACACTGAGCCACCGCTGTTCAAGTCGAAAACGATGGCTCAGTTTTAGGCGACTGAGCTTATCGCTAACGGTTATGTCTTCGTAGGCGCGATGTTCCAGTGTCGGTACGCCCATGCTGGCAACCGGATAATCGCCGTACGGGTATGTCACCAGGAGCGTATAGCCACCCCCGACCTTCACGCGCTCAGATAGCTTGTAGTTGGTACCCAGTCGGGCCAGTTGCTGCTGCCAGGATTGGATAAAGTCGACACGACGCCATTGATATTCGGTATGAATGGTCCATCGTTTGGCAACTTTGTGGTCGCCATTATACGTATACCAGCCGATGGCGTTGCGGTCGATGATGCGGTATTGCTGCGCCTGACTGACGGTCGCCAGGCAACCAAGCAGCAGGAGAAATAGATAGCGATGGGGCATGCAAACGGATTATATCTTACCTAACCGCCCCCCGGCGCGGATGTTTGCCATCAGCGAATGTCGCTGTACCCGTATTTGAACCTGCGGGGCTGGTAAGCAGTCACCGGTAAAGCATAGAATTGACTCGATTAACCAATTGATTCGCCATGCGCTTGTTTCCCGTTTCGGCCCATCATCCCTACCTGACATCAATACGAACCTGGTACGAAGCCTCATTCCCACCTGACGAACGCCGACCTTTCGGGCAAGTTGTGCAACTTCTTGCCTGCCCCGATATGCATCTCTGCGGTCTGGTCGATGGAGACGATCTGGTGGGGTTTGTCGTATACTGGCGCTGGCCCGAGATGCTGTTTGTCGAACATATCGCCGTTGATCCCGACCGGCGGGGCAGGCAATACGGTCAACAGGCAATCAGCCAACTGTTACGACTGGAAAGCCCGTATCATGTTCTCGAAGTTGAACTGCCTCAGGATGGCACGAGTCAACGACGGGTTCGCTTTTATGAGCGACTAGGCTTTTCTGCGGCCCCATTCAGCTATGCGCAACCGCCCTATCAGGCGGGTAGTCCGGCCATACCCATGTACCTGATGGCGAGCCCTGCCATTCCCGATCAGCAGACGTTTCGTATCCTAAGCCAGCTGATTCGGGAACGGGTTTACGAACGATTTTATTGACGGCGCGAGGCTGACATGAGTGAACGTAGTCCGGCTTCACGCCATTCGTAAAAACGAAAACAGCTCGACCGATGGCCGAGCTGTTTTCAGTATAGCAACCTATGTCGCTTAGGCGTTGGCTGCCTGTTTCATCCGAATGATGTTTAGCGCGGCACCCGCTTTGAACCACTCGATCTGACCTTCGTTGTACGTGTGGTTAACCGCGAACTCATCCGACGAGCCATCGGCGTGGTGCAGCACAACCGTCAGCGGAACGCCCGGCGCGAAGCTGGTCAGTCCCTTGATGTCGATCGAATCGTCTTCCTGTACTTTATCGTAGTCGGCGGGGTTCGCGAACGTCAGCGCCAGCATACCCTGCTTTTTCAGGTTGGTTTCGTGAATCCGGGCGAACGAACGCACCAGGATAGCCCGAACACCCAGGAAGCGGGGTTCCATGGCCGCGTGCTCCCGCGACGAGCCTTCACCGTAGTTTTCATCACCCACAACAACCGACCCGATACCGGCGGCTTTGTAGGCCCGCTGAACAGCCGGTACTTCGCCGTACTCGCCCGTCAACTGGTTTTTCACCGTGTTGGTCTTATCGTTGTAGAAGTTGACCGCCCCGATGAGCATGTTGTTCGAGATGTTGTCGAGGTGACCCCGGTACTTCAGCCACGGACCAGCCATCGAAATGTGGTCGGTCGTACACTTGCCTTTCGCTTTGATCAGCAGTTTCAGGCCAGTCAGGTCGGTACCTTCCCAGGCTTTGAACGGAGCCAGCAGTTGCAGACGGTCCGAAGTAGGCGATACGATTACCTGTACACCCGAGCCATCTTCAGCCGGAGCCTGATAACCCGCGTCGTCCACCGCGTACCCTTTTACCGGCTGTTCGATACCGGCGGGTTCGTCGAGCATTACCTGCTCGCCCGACTCGTTGGTCAGCGTATCGGTCATCGGGTTGAACGTCAGATCACCGGCAATGGCGAAAGCCGTTACGATTTCGGGCGATGCCACGAAGGCGTGGGTGCTGGCGTTACCGTCGTTCCGTTTGGCGAAATTCCGGTTGAACGAGGTGATGATCGAGTTGGGGCGGCTTGGATCATCCATGTGCCGTGCCCACTGTCCGATACACGGACCACAGGCGTTGGCCAGTACGACACCACCGATTTGCTCGAACGTATTCAGGATACCATCGCGCTCAGCCGTGAACCGAACCAGTTCCGAACCGGGGGTTACGGTGAACTCAGCTTTCGCTTTCAGGCCTTTGCTCGTTGCCTGAGCCGCTACCGACGCCGACCGGGTCATGTCTTCGTAGCTCGAGTTGGTGCACGAGCCAATCAGACCGACTTCCAGCCGCTCCGGCCAGTTGTTTTCCTTCACCGCTTTGGCGAAGTTCGACAGCGGCCACGCGAGGTCGGGGGTAAACGGACCGTTGATATGCGGCTCCAGCTCCGACAGGTTGATTTCGATCAGTTGATCGTAGTACGCTGCGGGATCGGCGTACACTTCATCGTCCGAACGCAGGTGTGCCTTCACAGCGCTGGCTGCATCGGCGATTTCGGCGCGGCTGGTAGCGCGCAGGTAGTCGCCCATTTTCTCGTCGTAGGCGAAGATCGACGTGGTAGCGCCAATTTCGGCGCCCATGTTACAGATCGTACCCTTGCCCGTTGCCGACAGACTTTCCGCGCCTTCACCGAAGTATTCCACGATGCAGCCCGTTCCGCCTTTAACGGTCAGGATACCGGCTACGCGCAGGATAACGTCTTTCGCCGACGCCCAGCCGCTCAGCTTACCGGTCAGCTTCACACCGATCAGTTTCGGCATTTTCAGTTCCCAGGCCAGGCCAGCCATCACGTCGCAGGCATCAGCGCCACCGACACCGATCGCGATCATGCCCAGACCACCCGCGTTTGGCGTGTGCGAATCGGTACCGATCATCATACCACCGGGGAACGCGTAGTTTTCAATAACGACCTGGTGGATGATACCTGCGCCGGGCTTCCAGAAGCCGATGCCGTATTTATCCGAAATAGACGCCAGGAAGTCGTAAACTTCTTTGTTCTTGTTCTTAGCCGCGTCGAGGTCCTCGTCGGCACCCACCTGCGCCTGAATCAGGTGATCGCAGTGTACAGTAGAGGGAACGGCTACTTTGGGCCGGCCAGCCTGCATAAATTGCAGCAGCGCCATCTGGGCCGTAGCGTCCTGCATGGCCACGCGGTCGGGGGCGAAATCGACGTAGGTTTTGCCCCGCTCGAATGCCTCCGTCGGCGTACCGGCGAAGAGGTGGCTGTATAAAATTTTCTCCGACAAAGTCAGCGGTTTGCCCACGACCTGCCGGGCTGCTTCGACGCGCTCGCCAAGGTTAGCGTACACGCGCTGAATCATCTCGACGTCAAAAGCCATAATAAAAGCGGGGATAACAGTTCTTAAAAAAGGGTACCTATTCAGACAACTACCGGAATACTGAATGGATTCCGGGTTGCGGGTCAAAATTAGGGGATTATCAATGGTTTTGGAAATATTCCTATTATCGCGAATTATTCTACCTAAACTGGCTTTCGAAAGCTGCCCGTTGGGTGCTTTGGCCGAACAAAGCCGGGGAAAGGTGGTTGTACTTCCATTTGAACATGCTGTGACCAGCACGTTCGTTAAACCAACATATCCCTATTTGGTATGAAGCGAATCAATGTACTGATGCCTGCCCTGGCGTTGCTCGTAACGGGCTTTGTTGTATCGTCCTGCAAAGACGAAGAGAACCCGACTATCGTTTCGAACGCGCCGACCAGCTTCACCGCCGTTATGAACGGGGCCAGCGAACGGCCGACGCCCGTGTCGACAACGGCAACGGGAACCACGCGCGTGCTGCTGAACGAATCGACCAAAGTATTCAGCTACACCGTTACGTACAGTGGGCTGACACCAACGGCGGGCCATTTCCACCGTATCAATCCTAACTCGACAACGGGTACGGGCGGGGTGGAAATTAACTTTGCCAGCCTGACATCGCCGATCACCGGCAGCTTCACACTGGCGAACCAGGCCCGGATCGATAGCTTCCGAAACGGCTATTACTATTCGAACCTGCACACCGCGACATACGGCAACGGTGAAATTCGGGGTGATATACGACGCTAGTCGGCAACTGATTATCTTGTCGGAAACGTCCGGTAGAAGCGCTGTCTTCTGCCGGACGTTTCGTTTTTATCGGCCATGTCGGATAAGTAGAATTGCACGTAACGATTACTTCTGAACGAACCATTCGCCAATTTTCGGCCGACAAAAGCTGCTTCTGTCGCAACTTGCCGAAAATTGACTACTGACCACTGAAAATTGCTACTTATGCAGGTACGCTATGCCGTTGGCCCCAACGAAACGCGCCAGTTCAACACGACCGAACTCCGGGAAAATTTTCTAATCGAAACGCTGTTTACGCCCAACAGCCTTCAACTGTGCTACAGCCATTACGACCGCGTGATTGTCGGCGGGGCGATGCCGGTTGACAGTCCGGTCGATCTGCCGACCTACCCCGAGCTGCGGAGCGATTTCTTTCTGGAACGACGCGAGCTGGGCATTATCAACGTGGGTGGCGCAGGCTCGGTAACCGTCGACGGGCAAACGTATGAGCTGGCCAAACTCGACGGCTTATACGTCGGGCGCGGTAGTCGCAGCGTATCGTTCGCCAGTCAGCAGGCCGACGCGCCCGCCCGGTTTTATCTGCTATCGTCGCCCGCCCACAAGGAATATCCCACGCAGAAAGCCGCACAGGGCGATGTGTTCTCCGCACCGATGGGATCGGCCGAAGCAGCCAACGAGCGGACGATTTACCGGTACATTCACAAAGACGGCCTGCAAAGCTGCCAGCTCGTGATGGGTCTGACGATTCTGAAGCCCGGTAGTGTCTGGAATACGATGCCTGCTCACGTCCACGACCGGCGGATGGAAGCGTACTTCTACTTCGACCTCGACCATGCGCATCGTATCGTGCATCTGATGGGGCAACCCACCGAAACGCGGCACCTGATGGTTGCCAATCACCAGGCCATCATTTCGCCCCCCTGGTCGATTCACTCGGGCTGCGGCACGTCGAACTACTCGTTTATCTGGGGTATGGCCGGCGAAAACCTCGACTACGCCGACATGGACCTGATCGCGATCGCAGACTTGAAATAGGAGTTCGGTTTACGGTTAGTGTGCATCATGGCAGCCGTAAACCGAATACCGTAAACCGTATGCCGAACATGAAACTCCTTCCCTTCCTCACATTGCTCGTTACGGGTTCGGTGCTGGCGCAGGCACCGATCAACGTCGATAACGAATTTGCGTTTGCCGCCCAGCAGTACAAAGGCATGCTGCAAAGCCACCCCGACACGGCGAAGTTTCCGCAGTCGAGCAAACCCGACGGCAGTCCCGACGATCGAAACTCAAGCTGGTGGTGCAGCGGTTTTTTCGGCGGTTCACTGTGGCATCTTTACCAGCGTACCAATGATCCGTTCTGGAAAGAAGCCGCGCAGAAATGGACGATGGCGGTGGCGAAGGAGCAGCACAATACCGGCACGCACGACCTCGGCTTTATGCTGTACTGTCCGTTCGGCAACGGCTACCGGCTGACCAGAAACGAAGCCTACAAGCCAATTATGCTGACGGGCGCGCAGTCGCTGTCGACACGGTTCAACCCCAGCGTCGGGGTAATCAAGTCGTGGAACAAGTTTCAGACCTACAACTATCCGGTCATCATCGATAACATGATGAATCTGGAATTCCTGTTCTGGGCAGCTAAGAACGGTGGCGACAAACGACTGCGCGAAATCGCCATTACCCACGCCGACAACACACTGAAAAACCACTTCCGGCCCGACAACAGCAGCTACCACGTCGTCTGCTACAACCCCGACGGGACGGTAGCCGCCAAAAAGACGGCGCAGGGGGCCGCCGACAACTCGGCCTGGGCGCGGGGGCAGGCCTGGGGGCTGTACGGCTACACGGTGATGTACCGGGAAACGAAGGATAAGAAGTACCTCGAACAGGCCCGCAAAATCGCCGACTTCTACTTGAGCCACCCCAACCTGCCCGCCGACAAAATTCCGTACTGGGACTTTAATGCCCCCAGTATTCCCAACGAAGAGCGCGACGCATCGGCAGGGGCTATTGCAGCATCGGCACTGCTGGAGCTAAGCACCTACGGCGGACCGTCGGCCAAAACGTACTATCAGCAGGCCGAACGGATATTGCAGAGCCTGAGCAGTCCGGCGTACAAAGCGAAACCCGGTGGCGACAACCACTTTATTCTCGTACATAGCGTTGGCAACAAACCGGGCAAGAGCGAGATCGATACGCCAATCATTTACGCCGACTATTACTATCTGGAAGCCCTGCTGCGCTACGACGCGATGCGGAAGAAGCAGGGATAAACAAGGTATCGAATACCAGTTACAAAAACGGCAGCCGGGCAATCGGACTGCCGTTTTTGCGTATCCGGGTTTGTTTTGCCGACACCGATCCATAAAAACCAGCGATCCCCAAAAAACAATCATGCCTAGACAGCTCGTTTGGAAGTCGGCAGCAGAAAATGGTCGTCATCCGCTCAAATTCAGTTGTTTTCCCGAGCAGATTCGAACGTAGCACGGATACATCTTGTTAACTAGATATACCCGAATCCGTGTTGGTTTGCATCCCGTCTCAGGCAAGCGGCTTGTTTGAGTCAGTGGTTTTGCGTCTATATTTGACGCGGATGGCTGCGGTCATTCCTGGTAAAAATTGGCCTACAGCGTCAATCTGCCTATCCAGACCGATCCGAAAGCCGGGTGCTTTCATCAACCTGATTACCTGATATGTCGAAAAACTTAGTCATAGTAGAGTCGCCCGCCAAGGCAAAAACGATCGAAGGCTACCTCGGAAAAGACTTCACCGTGAAGTCGAGTTTCGGGCACGTCCGCGATTTGCCGAAAGACGGGCTGGCTGTTGACGTTACCAACGGTTTTCTCCCGTCCTACGAAGTGTCGCCCGATAAGAAAAAGCTGGTGAGCGAGTTGAAGTCGCTGGCTAAGTCGGCCGAGGAAGTATGGCTGGCAACGGATGATGACCGCGAAGGGGAAGCCATCTCGTGGCACCTTAAGGAAGCCCTTGGTCTGCGCGACAATACCAAACGAATCGTATTCCGGGAGATCACCAAGAACGCGATTCTGAATGCCATCCAGCAACCCCGCACCATCGACGTTGACCTTGTCAATGCGCAGCAGGCCCGGCGCGTCCTCGACCGGCTGGTCGGTTACGAACTGTCGCCGGTACTGTGGCGGAAAATCAAGGGCGGCAGCACAGGGCTGTCGGCCGGGCGGGTGCAGTCGGTTGCGTTGCGGCTGGTAGTCGAGCGGGAGCGTGAGATTGATAAACACGCAGCCAAATCGTCGTTTAAGGCCGTGGCGCAGTTCATTGTCGATGGCAATAAGGTGCTGAACGCGGAAGTCGCCAAGAACTTCCCGACGGCTGCCGATGCCCGCGCGTTTCTACAGGCCTGCGTCGGTGCTACGTTTAGCATCAAGAGTCTGGAAACGCGCCCGGCCAAGAAAAGCCCAGCCCCCCCGTTCACGACCTCGACGTTGCAGCAGGAGGCTTCGCGTAAGCTGGGCTATGCCGTCGACCGGACGATGCGGATTGCGCAGAACCTGTACGAAGCCGGTAAAATCTCGTACATGCGTACCGACTCGACTAACCTGTCGCAGGAAGCCATCGACAAAGCGGTGAGCGAGATCCAGACCGAGTTTGGTCAGCAATACGTACAGACGCGGCAGTTCAAGACAAAAAACGAATCGGCACAGGAAGCCCACGAAGCCATCCGCCCGACTAATTTCAATGACCGCAACGCCGGTGGCGACCGCGATCAGAAGCGGCTGTATGAACTGATCTGGAAACGGGCTATTGCTTCGCAGATGGCCGATGCGCAACTTGAGCGGACGACCGTTACGATCACTATCAATTTCGCCAACGGTGCGACTGTCGACATCGACGTTTTCGGCGACGATTATACCCCAGCGAAGGAAGCCGGTACGAAAACCGAAAACCGAAAACCGACTACTGGAAACTTTCCTTCAGAACTGGTCGCGCAAGGTGAAGTGGTTAAATTCGATGGTTTTCTGCGCGTTTACCTCGAATCAAAAGACGACGAGGACGACGAAGACGCAAAAGGCATGCTGCCGCCACTGCGGGTCGGTCAGTCGCTGAATCTGGGGCAGATGAAGGCAACGGAGAAGTTCACCCGTCCGCAGCCGCGCTACGCTGAAGCCTCCCTCGTGAAGAAACTCGAAGAAATGGGCATCGGCCGTCCGTCGACCTATGCGCCAACCATCTCGACCATCGTCAACCGGGGTTATGTTACGAAGCAGGACAAGCCCGGTCAGGAGCGCAAATACATCGAATATACGCTGGCCAAAGACCAGATTACCGAGACAAGCGGTAAGGAAACGTTCGGCTCGGAAAAAGCCAAGCTGTTCCCGACTAACACTGGTATCGTCGTCAACGATTTTCTGGTCGAATACTTCCCCGACATCGTGGATTACAAGTTCACGGCTACGGTCGAGAAGGAGTTCGATGAAATCGCGGAAGGACGCATCAACTGGCAGAAAATGCTGGAAGGATTCTACGGCGATTTCCACAAGAACATCACCGATATTCAGGGTTCGTCGATCGTCACGTTCAAGACCGGTGCCCGCGAGCTGGGCGTCGATCCACGAACAGGTAAGAAAGTGTCGGCCCGGCTCGGTAAGTACGGTGCATTCGTACAGATCGGCGAATCGACCGACGAGGAAAAGCCACAGTATGCCAACCTGCGGGATGGTCAGCTGATCGAAACGATTAGTCTGGACGATGCACTGGCGCTGTTCGCGTTGCCGCGCGAAGTCGGTTTCTTCGAAGACAAACCCATGACGATCGGTATTGGCAAGTTTGGGCCGTACGTGAAGCACGACGATAAATACGTGTCGCTGACCCGCGAAGATGATCCGTATACCATCGATGAAAACCGGGCGATCGAGCTGATTCAGGCCAAGCGGGCTGAATCGGTCAGCGAGTCGCTGGGCGAATTTGAAGGCAAGCTGGTAACGACGGGTAAAGGACGTTTCGGACCGTATGTGAAGTTCGAGGATAAATACATCTCGATTCCGCGCAACGAGCAGCTATCGACGCTGACACTCGACCGGGCGATCGAGCTGATTCAGGCCAAACGCACCGCCGAAGCCAACAAGTACATCAAGGAGTTCCCGGAGCGGCCCGAGATTAAAATCGTCAACGGTATGTACGGGCCATATCTGGCTGTCGGCAAGCGTAACGTACGGATTCCGAAAGAAACCGATGCGGCTTCGCTGACACTCGAAGACTGTCTGGCACTGGCCGGCGACGAACCCGCTCCGGCCAAAGGGGGCGCTAAGAAAGCATCGGCAAAAACGGCCAAAGCTGACGCTAAGCCCGCTGCCAAAGCCAAGGCTCCGGCCAAGAAAGCTGCGGCAACGACCACCAAAAAGACGACGGCGACCAAGAAATAGGGCAACCCCGAAAGTCATATCGCCAAGGGCAGGTTCCGCGAAACCTGCCCTTTTTTGTGTAGCCCAGACCTCCCGGTCTGGTGGGCGCGATAGCGACCATCTTGGTTTCAACTTGTAAAAAATTGGCCAGACGCCCCCCAGACGTGGACATCTGGGCTACACGGTGTATCTTGTCCTCATGAAAAAACGTCAGAAAGTAGTTGTGTTATCGGGGGCGGGGATCAGCGCCGAAAGTGGTATCCCGACGTTCCGGGCGTCAGACGGGCTGTGGGAGAATCACCGCATTGAGGATGTGGCCACGCCGGAAGCCTGGCTGCGGAACCCCGTGCTGGTGCAGGACTTCTACAACCAACGCCGGCGGCAGGCGCTGACGGTGGAGCCGAATGCCGGACACAAAGCACTGGTTCGTTTAGAGGCCGCCTATGACGTAACCGTCGTGACGCAGAACGTCGATAATCTACACGAACGGGCCGGATCGTCGAACATTATCCACCTGCACGGCGAGCTGTTCAAGTCACGCAGTACGCGTAACGAAGAGCTGGTGTACGACATTGAGGGCTGGGAGTTGAAAATGGGCGATACCTGCGAAGAAGGGGCGCAGCTGCGTCCGCACATCGTTTGGTTTGGCGAAGCGGTGCCGATGATGGATATAGCCCTGGAAGCCGCCGATGAAGCCGACATCATGATTGTGGTTGGTACGTCACTGAATGTCTATCCGGCGGCCAGTCTGGCTTTTGTCGTGGGTGAGCGCATTCCCGTTTACGTCGTCGACCCGAATACACCGTCCATGCAGAAGCGTAGAAACGTGATTTTCATCGCCGAGCCGGCTACGACTGGACTGACCAGACTGGTCGATGAACTACTGGCAAAGGCGCAGATAGAGACGTCGGCAGGGGAGTAGCGGTGAACATTTGACCGAACAGCCAGTTCAGGAGAGACGTTTTTTGCGTCTCTCTTTTATATGGTAACTACGCTCGATTTGGCTGTTAAAACGCGCGATGCCCACGAACGTCTGAACGAACAGTATGGTGTCGATCCAATTCGGGGACGGGTCGATCCGATGCACGAGCTGATCGGAACGATCCTGTCGCACCGCACAACCTTCGCCAATGAGCGAACGGCTTATCAAACAATGCGGGAGCGGTTTCCGACCTGGGAAGCCGTACGCGACGCTCCGCTCGATGCATTAATCGACGCGATCAAAACGGCAAATTATCCCGAAATCAAAGCGCCTTACATTCAGAACGTCCTGACCGTACTGATTGCCGAGCGGGGCGAAGCGAACATCGATTTTCTGCGGGATATGTCGACCGAAGAGGCAATGGACTGGTTGAACCGGCTCCCCGGTGTCGGCCCGAAAACGTCGACTCTGTTGCTGCTGTTCTCGTTCCATAAACCTGTCCTGCCCGTCGATACGCACGTGCACCGGGTCACCCAGCGGCTGGGGCTGATTGGTCCGAAAGTCAGTGCCGAAAAAGCGCACAAGCTACTTCTGTCGTATTTGCCGCCGGACGCTACCGTGCTGTACAATTTCCACAAACACTTTTTTTGGCATGGGCAGCGGGTGTGTTTCTGGTACAATCCCAACTGCACCGGCTGCGTGCTCAACGACATGTGCGACTTCTACCAAACCGGCCGAACCGCCGTCTTGAGTAGCACACCTATTCGGAAGAACAAGTAGCCTGGACCTCCAGGTCCGGGTGGGCGCGATAGCGACCAATAAAGCTGCCGCCTGCAACAGTTGCCCTGACGGGCACCCGGACCTGGAGGTCCAGGCTACAGGATATTATTCACCGTATTTACGTTCGTGTAAAGCCTTTGCCTGACCAACCCAATCGTCGCGGTCGATGCGGCCGGGAAAAAATTCGATGATCTCGTTGATCTGCTTACTGTCTTCCTTCGAGAAATGGCTGATTTGCCGGAAGGTGTAGATACCCAGACTGTGCAGCTTGCGCTCCAGGAAGGGCCCCACACCGACAATGTCTTTGAGGTCGTCGGCATCGGTAGGGAGCGCCCGGCCAATACGATCAAACTGCAACTCTCCAGCACGGGCAGCAATGCGGTTTAGCACGGCGGTTTCGCCGGTGTCGGTAGCTGACGCAGGCTGGGGCGGGAAGACCGGGGGCGCTTCTGGGATGGGAGCACCTAAGGGCGGTATTTCGATGGGGGGCGGAGTGCCGGGTAGCTCGGGCTGCTCCGCTTCCGTATCGTCGGCCGGAATCAGGAGCGTAGGAGCCCCGTAGATAGGTGCCAGGGGATCGACGGGAATCATCGGAATGGGAGTCGTCAACGGTTCTGCCGATGTCGCCGTTTCTGAATACGACGGGTTTGCCGGTACGCTGATTGTATCTGCCGAGGGGCCATTGGCTAACTCTGCTTCCCGGCGGGTGATAGCCTGCCGCAGCGCTTTCACCCGGCCACTACGTGTCAGCCGGCCCAGTAGCCAGCCGACGAAAGCGGCCGCCGTCAACAGCAGCAGTATCTCGGCAACAGCCACAGGACGGGATAGCGGGTCTAATCCAAACATAAGGTGAATTGCTTCGGGGTGAGGAAAACAGATTACCGGTTCTGTAGCAGCGTCTTCGCCTGACCAACCCAGTTGTCGCGCAGAACACGACCGGGAAAGAATTCAAGAATCTCGTTGAGCAGATACACATCATCCGGCGTCAGGTGAGCCAGTTGGCTGAACCGGTACATACCAGCCGCGTGTAGCCGACGCTCGACCATGGGATTGATGCCTTCGATAAACCGTAAGTTGTCGGCGTCGTCGGGACCAGCGTAGCCAATCCGCTCGAAATCGAGTGCTTTCGAGCGTGACTGAATCCGGATCAACACGGCCTCCTCATCGGTGCGCTGAACAACGGGCGCTGCGTCTACAGGTGTCTGACGTTCTATCGGATGTACACGCTCCATACCGGCCAATTCATTCGTCAACTGATTGATGGTACGCTGATGCGATACGTAACCGATGATATAGCCCAGTACGGCCGCAACGAATAGCATGATCGCGTGTTGGGTCAGCGCGTCGGGCAGGTGGGATGGGTTGAGTTCAAACATAAATCAGCGAATTAGTTGACCACCACCGTAACACGGCGGTTGGCCCGGCGACCGGCAATGGTGCTGTTGTCGGCTTTGGGATCGGCTTCCCCTTTGGCGTCGACGACGATTTGCGACGCGCTGATGCCCGACGAGCGAAGGCGGCTTTTAACATCGCTGGCTCGATCGCGCGACAGGCGCAGGTTTGCAGCGTCGTTGCCCGTATTGTCGGTATGACCGGTCAGCCGTAGCTTTTTGTTTTTGTGCTTCTTCAGATAGCGAGCCGCTTCGTCGAAGAACTGGCGGGTGGCGGCTGTCTTAATGTAATTCGCTTCGTTTAGCTTGAAATACAGGTCGATGGGTTCAAAGACGGAGGTGAATTTCTCTGCAGCGGCCAGTTCGGCTTCCGTGTTCAGCGTCGCTACCGGTAGTTTTTTCTGTACGGTGTCGGCCGGTGCAACGGTGAGTTCCCGCAGTGACTCCGGCTCCGCAGCAGCGGTTGGGGGGGCGGGTTGCGGTGCGTCAGCTTCGGCAAAGGCAAAGGCTAGTCCACCCATGAGCGAATCACCTGCCGGTGTGGTAGCCATGCGAACGTCGGGCAACGTAATCAATTGGCCCTGTGTCGTCAGCGACGCTACCGGGGCTCCCTGCTGGGTCAGGTATTGCCGAAACTGTTCGGCACGGGCAACACCCAGATTTGTGGCCGACGCTGGTGTTGTTTCGTCGGCGGTGTAATAACCAATGATCGTCAGCCGCCGGTCAGGGTTGTTTCGAAGGTAAGTAACCAGCTCGCCAAGCGACGAACCCAGCGCGTCGGTATTGGGCGTGTCGCCGGAAAGGGCGAACCGAAAATTACCCGGCAACTCAAGGCTGAATCGTTTGCCGTCGCTGATGGGGGGCGGGGCTATTTCGTCGCCTTGCGCGCTTGTCGAATCCGTTGAAAAAGGCAGTGGCAGGTCGACACACAGCTGTTTTATGTGGCAAACATGCCACCAGGTCGCCCCGGCCATCCAGAGTACCAGCAGTAAAATCCAGGGCGTTTTACTAACAAACATGGAGGAAGAGTTGGTTAGTCCGGCGTTGCCCGACAATAGGTCAAAAGTACGAGTCTACCAGGCAAATGCAAGTCTACTGTTCGGGTAGATCGGTTAAACGAAGCGTATGATTGGTCACGGGCGGTCAACCACGGGGCATGGTCGCCCGACCCAGGTAAATTTCGTCGCCCTGTAGCGTGAGCGAGGTATAGAACGCATAGCCGTCTTTCACGTAGCGAACCATCACCGGCGTCTGCTGACCAGACCGGGCGTAGGCTTTCGACGCAACGACCAGAATCTGATTACCGTTGACGATGGCGCGCACGAAGGGTAAGTTCAGCTTTTTCAGTTGTGCGGCATTGTAGGCGACCCACGTTTTCCCCCCGTCGTACGAACAGTCGGTCGTTTCGTTGAGGTACGTCTCGCGTCCGTTGAACAGGTCGGCGTGGTGCTTGAACAAGCGCCACAGGCCGTGGATATAATGTTCGTAGCAGGCGTAGTTGCGGTCGTTGCCCGTGCCGCGCAGGGCGGGGTCGTTGTTCAGTGGCTGATCGGGTGTCAGATTGATCTGATCGTCCCAGAAGACCGAGCCGTATGCGCCTGTGAACCAATAGAATATGGCTGTGCCTTCGGCCACGGCGGGGGGCGCCGGGTGCTCCGCTTTGGCGCTGTTGGGGAAAGCCGCACTCTGCGAGTTGAATACCCATTGCCAAGCAATTCGCTTCTTGGGCGATAGTTTGGCGTTGACTTCCTGCTCACTCAGCAACCCCGCCAGCCAATGCCGGTCGAGGTCGGCTGTGTGTGAGGCTGAGTAATCGAAATCAGGGTAGTAGTAGTACGAACCCGGCATCTGAAAATCGACCATGTCGCCATACGTTTTGCCGACCAGATCGTCAGGCATACCCCGCTGCCGGCTGGTGGCCGTTTGCCGTACCGGTTGCGTCCAGAGCGGATCGGGTTGCGCCGTGTAGTCCTGCGTTCGCGCGTACCCCAGGCCGTTATGAACGATCGGACCCGCCGAGCCAATGAGTACCTGGGGCGTGGCATGTTCGCGGATCGTGCGAACCAGATACGTGAACAGATTAAGCTGCTCCTGCCCGTTGGGCGTCGACGGTGCAGCCCCCTCGTTTTCAATGTCGATATAAACCTTGCTGAACGTATTGCGCAGCCCACCGGGCGGGCAATCGCCGAAGCCAACACAACTGCCCTGTAATTCCATGGCCGCCTGATGCAGCGTTGTTCGGGTGGTACGGCCTCCGGGCGGGGTCCGGTACAAGGCCGCCTGGGATTGACCGACGTTCTGAACCCACTGCTGCCCGAACGGATCGACGAAGTAGTTGTTGTACAGAATTAAGCTACGCTGATCGAATGTCAGCCGACTGCGCCAGCCCGCCGGCGGGAAGCCATTGGTCCATCGCTCTTTGCCTTCCACCATGTGCGTCTGAATGATCGACGAAAAACCACGTCGGAACAGCTTGCTCCAGTCCTGTTCGACGGTCAGGTTACGACCGGCACCAGCAAACGTGATCGACTTGGTTGCGGGCAGGGTAAAGTCGCCGACTACGTCGAGGTTGTAATAGCCCCGGCGGGTGGTGGGCGTAAACCGGGCGCGGGGCGTCGGCGTGAGCGTCGTCAGCGGAGGCATTGCACCGGTCAGTCTGACGGGCGTTGGTTCGGGCGGGCCAGCCGGTCGGGCATACCACACACCAAATCCCGTCAGACCGAGCAGGCCACACAAAGCGAGTACTTTCATTCGTTTGGTCAAGAGTCGTCAGTATCCAGAACGGCGATACGGTAGCAATCGTATTACTCGTCGATGTAGCGCCGGGTGATTGGCTGGTACGAATCAATGCGCCGATCGCGGAAGTAGGGCCATGTCGTGCGGTATTTCTCCGACAGCGCCAGGTCGATCGGCTGTACGTGAACGACTTCTTCGTCGTGCGGGGCCAGGTATAGCAGCGACCCAAACGGATTGGATACGAACGACCCACCCCAGAATTGCTGATCGGCTTCGCGACCCACCCGGTTGACGGCTACAACGTGTACCCCATTGGCAATGGCGTGGCTCCGCTGAATGGTCTGCCAGGCGTTGTATTGCTCTTCGTTCTGTTTGGGGTCGGGCTCGTTGGTGTCCCAGCCGATGGCCGTCGGGTATACCAGCAGATCGGCTCCCATGAGTGCCGTAATCCGGGCGGCTTCCGGGTACCACTGATCCCAGCAGATCAGCACACCAATACGGGCATATTTGGTATCGAAAACCTTGTACCCCAGATCACCGGGGGTGAAGTAAAATTTCTCGTAATATCCCGGATCGTCGGGGATGTGCATCTTGCGGTACTTACCCAGATACGACCCGTCGGCATCGAGCACGGCGGTTGTGTTGTGGTAAAGCCCCTGCGCCCGCTTTTCAAACAACGATGCGACGATGACCACACCCAGTTCGCCGGCAACTGCCCCCAGCCGCTCGGTAGTGGGGCCAGGAATGGCTTCGGCCAGGCTGAAATTGTGGTGATCTTCGACGTCGCAGAAATACAGGGATGTGAATAACTCCTGCAAACAAACGATTTGCGCCCCCTTCCGGGCCGCTTCCCGAATGCCGTCGATTGCTTTCTGGATGTTCGACTCGACATCAGCTGTACAGCTCATCTGTACCAGTCCGACGTTAACTTGTTTCGCCATGCTGCAAAAATAGGTGTTTGACAGAACAACCCGGTAGGACGACAAAAGTCTGAGCGACCGGGTTCCACCGATTACAAATAGTGCGCATAACAAGGAACAAGCAGTTGATTCGTCATGTACGGTGGCTGTCGACCAGGGGATTTATGAACGCGCATTTGTACGCTATCGATATAATTATATTGTACTTGTATTATATACGTCGTTAAACTGTGGTATAGAAAGCGGGCCGGCAAACTTGGCCTGGCGTCGGGATTTTGCGAATTTCGCCCGTCAACCCCGTTACGTATGCAATCCAACGAGTTTACTCAGCTTCCCGTCCAGCAACAACTTGATACGTTGTACTTCACCGGCGACGTGCTGGCCAATCGATACGAGGGCGACGAGATTTTCCTGCTGTACAACCTGCATAACTTCTACGTCGAACTCCGGTACAACGCTTATAACAGCACGATAAAGGCGGTGACGACCTTCCGCGACACCGATAAACTGGAGCCGTATCTGCCGTATCTGGCCTAAGCAAGATTCGGTAGCGGGCTTACCATCAGTGGCTAAACTTCGTTTACAGGGGGCGAAAAATTGGACAGGATAAAGAATGTTGACCGCCAACCGAAAAAAAAATACTTGAATTTGGTTGTGTCATTTGTTTTGACGTCCTTCGCTTAAATTTAAACAAGCAATGCAAACAGGAACTGTAAAATTCTTTAATGAGACCAAAGGGTTTGGCTTCATTAAACCCGATGGCGGTGGCGAAGACATCTTTGTTCATGCTTCCGGTCTCATCGATCAAATCCGCGAAAACGACAAGGTTAAGTTCAACGTTGAGCGCGGTAAGAAAGGCTTGAACGCCGTGAACGTCGAAATGGCTTAATCGTAAGATATACCAGGACAACCGTTGTGAAACATGCCTTAGGGCATGTTTTTTTTTGCCCATTACTTTAGTACCCAATGCCTCAGCAAACCCTCGAACAGCGCACCGCTGCCCGGCTCGGCCTGAACGACCGATCGGTAGCCGCGACCCTCGACCTGCTCAATGGCGGAGCTACCGTGCCGTTTATCGCCCGGTACCGCAAAGAAGCCACCGGTCAACTCGATGAAGTACAGATCGGCCAGATCGGTGAGACCTACCAGAAACTCGTTGAACTCGACAAACGTCGGGACACAATCCTGGCCACCATCGACGGGCAAGGGCAGCTAAGCCCGGACCTGCGCCGGAAAATCGAAGCCGCCGACTCGCTCACCGAACTCGAAGACCTGTACTTACCCTATCGGCAGAAACGCAAAACGCGGGCCATTACAGCCATCGAACGTGGACTGGAACCACTGGCCAATCTGCTCTTGCTCCAGCGCGACGCCGATCCGCAACGGGCCGCCCAGCGCTACTGCTCGGATGCCGTACCGACGGCTAACGATGCCTTACAGGGCGCTCGCGACATTGTTGCCGAACGTGTCAGTGAAGATGCCGATGCCCGACAGCGCGTACGAAACCTGTTCGAGCGGGAAGCCATTATCCGTTCGGTCGTCAAAAAAGGCAAAGAAACCGACGGTGTGAAATACCGTGATTACTTCGACTTTGCCGAACCACTCCGGCGCGTGCCCTCGCACCGGTTGCTGGCAATCCGTCGGGGCGAAGCCGAAGGCATATTGTCGGTCAGTATCAGCCCCGACGAAACGGCTGCGCTCGACCGGCTGGAGCGGCAGTTTATTACGGCCAACGCATCGAAGGGATGCCGCGAGCAACTCACGCTGGCCATTCGGGACGGTTACAAGCGATTACTGAAACCCGCCATTGAAACCGAGTTCGACAATATGTCGAAAGAGCGGGCTGATAACGAAGCGATCAAGATATTTGCCGATAACCTGCGGCAGTTACTGCTAAGTCCGCCCCTGGGACAGCAGCGCGTATTGGCTATCGATCCCGGCTATCGTACCGGTTGCAAAACGGTTTGTCTCGACGCCCAGGGAAACCTGCTGACCGATACGGTACTATACCTGTTTCAGTCGGACGGGCAGAAGCAACAGGCCGCCCAGACGGTCCAAAAACTGATTAGTCAGTATAAAATCGACGCGATTGCCATCGGTAACGGTACGGCCGGCCGTGAAACGGAAGCCTTCATCCAGAGCCTGCCATTGAGCGAACCCCGTCCGGCTGTGTTTATGGTTAGTGAACAGGGCGCATCGGTGTATTCCGCGTCCGACGTTGCCCGCGAAGAATTTCCCGACAAGGACGTCACCGTACGGGGGGCCGTTAGCATCGGTCGACGTCTGGCCGATCCGCTGGCTGAACTGGTCAAGATCGATCCGAAATCGATTGGGGTGGGGCAATATCAGCACGACGTCGATCAGGGTGATCTAAAAGCAAGTCTGGATACGGTCGTGGAAAGTTGCGTCAATCAGGTGGGGGTGTCGCTCAACACGGCAAGTGCCTACCTGTTGCGCTACGTGTCGGGACTAGGTCCGCAATTGGCGGGGAACATCGTGGCCTATCGCATGCAGAACGGGCCGTTTACGTCGCGCGATCAGTTACGGAAAGTACCCCGACTGGGACCAAAAGCTTTCGAACAGTGCGCCGGTTTTCTCCGCATCGACGGCGCGAAAAACCCGCTCGACAATAGTGCCGTGCATCCCGAACGGTACGAACTCGTCGGGCAAATGGCCAAAGACCTGAACAGCACCGTTGCTGAACTAATGCGGCAACCTATCCTCCGGCAACAGATCAAACCCGACCGCTACGTAACGAACACGGTGGGACTACCAACGTTGCGCGACATCCTGTCCGAACTCGACAAGCCCGGCCGTGACCCCCGCGAAACGTTGTCGGTGTTTACGTATGATGCCCGCGTTCAGTCCATCGACGATCTGCACGAGGGAATGGTGCTGGAAGGTGTCGTGACCAACATCACGGCGTTTGGCGCGTTTGTTGACATTGGTGTTAAGCAGGACGGGCTGGTGCATGTATCGCAGCTGGCCAATAAATTCGTGTCGGACCCCAAGACCGTTGTCAGCCTGCATCAGCGGGTGAGCGTACGGGTGCTGGAAGTCGACAAGGAACGCAAGCGCATTGCGTTGTCGATGAAAAATGGATAAGTTGCATAACGTAAGCACTATTAGCTGATGTCAGGCTGCTGGTGCGTTCACAAACCTTACCTCTTGTCGCGTATGCTGTTACGCCGATTGCGAGCCCAGGCTGTCGCCGGATTCGTCCTGTTTGCTTTGCCAACACTGCTGACTTCCTGCGCCTTCTTCCGCACGTCGGGGCCATCCGTCAGCCGTCGCCCGACATCATCCCGCCCTGTGGCCGGGCGCTCATCGGTAACGAGGGGGGCTAAACGTCCGCCGGCTGTACCCACCAAGCCAACGGGAAAAGTGGTGGATACCCGCACCTACGAGAATCGCTACGTGCCGGAAGTGGTCAAGATCGCCCGTACGTACACGGGTACGCCCTACCGTTCGGGCGGCAATACGACCGACGGGATCGATTGCTCCGGGCTGGTATACGCGGTGTTCAACACCGTTGGGCTGCGGATGCCGCGTATCTCATGGCAGCAATCGGAGGTAGGGCGTGAAGTAGAGGTGAATCAGGTGGCACCGGGTGACCTGCTGTTTTTCGTACCCGACAAAGGGCAGGCAGGCTATGTGTCGCACACGGGCATTGTGACGGAGGTAAACGGGGCCGAAAATATACGGTTTATTCACGCATCGTCTTCGCGGGGTGTGCGGGAGGACAATCTGTACGCCGATTACTTCAAAGGTCGCTTCGTAAAAGCGCTGCGGCCGTTTTGATTGTAGAAGAAGAGAGAGGATAGACGAAAGAAGAAAGACGCTAGTCCAAACCAGTCTCTACTTCTTTCGTCTATCCTCTTTCTTCTAAAAGCAGACTTAAATGGTAGCGGGTTGGCTATTGGTGATAACTTCTTCCCAATACTGCCGATCGCGGTTTTTCAGTTTCATCTCCAGGCTTTGGGCTTCCCGGCGCGTCTCGAACGACTGCGAAAAGCGCACTTCCCACGGTTTGCCGTCGGCCGTTGCCGAAATAGTACGCGCGTTGTGCTGCCACAGCGAGATTTTCAGATCTTTGGTCAGGCCGATGAAATACCGGTCAACCGATGGGCTGTAGATAATATAGACAGTATGCATAGGGTAGCTGGACTCTTATCAAAGCTACGGAATCGTTAAGAAAAAACAAATTTGGCGTCATAAAGCCGTAACAACGACTTATGGGGACGAAAAAAAGCAGTCGGTTCGTTTGACCGTATTGGTTTTCTGCTACCTTTGCATCCACAAAACGCTGCGGGCGGCTTTGTATGGGGGATTAGCTCAGTTGGCTAGAGCGCTTCCATGGCATGGAAGAGGTCATCGGTTCGAATCCGATATTCTCCACAACGACACACAAGAAAGACCGTTCTCAATCAGGGAGCGGTCTTTCTTGTGTATACCCATCTCAACTTAACAAATCGCTTAACAACTTGCGGCTTTACTCCACCCGAAAACCACAAGTTAGAAGTGCCACCGTACCGAAAATGTAAACTTTACGACTATAACCAAGACACGTCGAAAACTTGGTCGATTGAGTTCTACCAGTGGAATATCCAGACCCAACGAAAGCAGCGTAGATTCTTTAGTAAGTTCAATAGTATACAGAATCCTAAGAAACGACTAGACGAAGCAAAACGCTGGATTGCCTTCATCGATCAGCAGCTTGAGCAAGGGGCTGTCTATAATCCCAACGCTACCATCCCGGCTCCTAAGCCAGTCGAGCAAATTCCCCTACTGACGGCCGACCTGAAAGCCTACCTGTCAGACAAAGAATCGACGTTAGGCGAAGACTCGTACAAAGTGTATCGAAACTTTGGGGACAAGCTAACCGCCTTTGTTAAGGAGAATAAACTACAGGGGTTAGCTACAAAGGATTTAACGCCCGAATGGTGTAGTCGATACCGTCAGCATATTCTCAAGCTGCACGATCACCCAACTACCCGCAATAAGGAGTTAGAGTGTGTGGACAATCATAGTAAACTTAGCGAATAGTATGACCTTTGTGGTATGAAACGCTACGAGCTGTCTGATCAACAATGGACCCGAATT
>NZ_PVTE01000012.1 GCF_003002825.1 Spirosoma oryzae
CGCTGGGAGAAGAAGGTCGCCAATTATAAAGCCTTGCTATTTCTGGCCTGTGCCCACATCGTTTGGAAACGCTCAATCATTTTCGGATAGGCTCTAAGTTCGTTCCCACTCATTCTCAGCGTTATCCATGAAAAATACCTGTCTTCATCTAGCTCTACTAGCCTCGCTCATCAGCGTACCGTTCCTAACGCAGGGTCAGGATTCGCTGGCTGTACCCACTCCGTTTCGGCCCGTTCATACGGTGTTCGCCGGCGTTCAGATTCCGCTCAACTACACCCTCGGCTATCGGTATCAGTTCAGCCGACGGTTGTCGGTTCAGGCGCAGGGCGGATTGATTGCAGCGCCTTTCGAGCGATACACACTCAAGTTGCTCGAAGGATTTGGCCTGGACCCGAATCTAAGTCGGGTCATCGATCGCTCCTTTGAGCAGGGTAGTTCGGTAAGCCTGGGTATCTCTGTACACGCCAACTCGCCCTGGTACGGGACGCTGTATGGCCAGTACATTCATTTCGCAGCGGGACCAATCACACCGGCAGATGGCCTGGGAATTTATTTCAACCGGGATTTCTCCGGTTTCAACCTGCTCAATTCGCCAGCTTTTGTCTTCAACCTACAGTCGAACGTCTGGGTAGCCGGCCTGCGGGTAGGGCGCTCGTTCCAGTTTACGGATTCTCGTTTTGGCTTGAACACGGAATTGGGGCTGGGTAAAATCCTGACCACGAAAAACACGTTTTCGTCTAACCAGCCAGCCGTCGATGCCCTCGGCGTCACCCAACGGCTGTACGGCAATCTGGACAACGAGATCGACACCAAACTCCGGCAGTATGGCTATTTACCGACGCTTAACGTACTCCTCACCTATCGCTTGAACCAGTAAACACAACACTCACGTACAACTATGCGACACGTTATCACCTCAATTCTGTTCGTTACGACATCGCTGCTCTTTTCCCAGTGCGGCATCAACCGGCAGGTTCAGCAGGCTAAAGGCTTGAGCAAAAGCAAATACGCTATCCGCTCGGCCGACAACATGACAATTGCCGGGTATGACATCCGGGAGTTCAAAGACATGCGGGGACTGGAAGACGTCAACCCACTCAACTACCCCCGAATTGCCGCTGGCCTGGTCAGTCACGATGTTCCCTTCCGGACAAACCTCAACGTAGAGATTACGAACCCGGCCAACGACGTAGCCGCCATCAATCAGTTCGATTACAAGCTGTTACTGGCGGGCAATGAGCTGGCTTCGGGTACGGTCGATCAGCGGGTCGAAGTACCGGCGGGTGGCAAAACGATCGTACCTATACCCGTAAACGCGAACGCGTACAGCCTGATTAGCAGTTCATCGACGCGGAACGCATTTGTCGACCTCGTTCGTAGTCTGGCCGGCAGCGATCAGGTTTCTCCATCGCGCGTTACGCTCAAAATAAGGCCAACACTGATGCTTGGCAACAAGGAAGTCAAATACCCCGGCTACATCGATATCGACAAGGAGATTACCCGCGATATACTGTCGCCGAACAACAAACCGGCACCGTAAGCGACACACAAATGACCGGAGGATTTCTAGCCATAACCCGACAAGCGACACCAAAACGGCGCGAGTCGGGTTATGATTGCAGATGACGAATGACAACAAACTTGTCCGGATTGCGCTGTCGGGGCCGAACGCGAAGCCACTGTCGAAAGCGCAGAAGGAGTTCAACCGGTTGTCGGCCCGCGTGGCGGAACTGGAGAAACTGCTGACCGACTACCAGTCCAGCGTCGATGCAGTTCAGCAACGTATCCAGGCCGACTACATTCCGCTACTGACCGCCTACAACCAGGCCCGCGCCGATCTGGTGCGGTTGTTCGACCGCTTCTACGACAACCCCGAGGCCACCCGCTCCGAACGCCGTAAAATCGCCCGGCTGATCGTTGACATGGGCGAAGACTTACTCTTCCGGCATGGGTTCGCCGACCTGCGCGCGATCGTCGGTAAATACAGTCAGCAGGACCTGGACGAAGCCGATGATGCCGCCCAGCAGTTGGAGCAAATGAAGCAAACCGCTGCGGCCACCTACGGCCTCGATCTGGATGATATTGATTTTCAATCGCCCGATGAGTTGATGGCCTACATCGAGCAGCAGGTGCGCGAACGACAGGCGGAGCAGGAACGACGCAACGCACGAACCGAACAGTCAAAATCGAATCAGCAACAGGCCGATGAAGCCAAGCAGGCGGCCAAACTGCAACAGACCACGAAGACGATCCGAACGCTGTACCGCGAACTGGTAAAAGCCTACCACCCCGACCGCGAGCTTGACGAAGCGGAAAAGGGCCGCAAAACGGCGATCATGCAGCAGGTAACGGAAGCGTATGAGAAAGGCGATCTGATGGCACTGCTCCGGCTACAGCTTACGCTCAACGAACTCGATCAGGCGCGTGTCAATACGCTGGCTGATGAGCCGTTGCGTCATTACAATAAGTTGCTGAAACAACAGATCGACCGGCTGACGGACGAACTGACGGAGCGGCAGCAGTACATGGCATCGCTGCTGGGTCGTCCACTGACGAGTGTACAGTCGACATTCGGGCTGGAAGTCAGCATTGGCGAAGCAGTCAATTCACTGAAACGCGACGTAAAAGCCATCAAACAGCAACTCAAAAGCCTGACCCAGCCCGCCTTTCTGAAAGCGTGGCTACAGGCATACTATGGGTAGAAGACGAAAGAGGATAGAGGAAAGAAGAAAGACCGTTTCCCCGAGGTCTGTGCCTTCATAGACCCGTTCGCGTCAGCAAATGGGTTTTGCAGCGTTCAACCGTTGTAGGTCTTAGCTGACGCAAAAAGGGCTGTCACCGTAGCACGGTGATAGCCCTTGGAGTGACGTTATACGGCGAGACAAAGCGTAGACGCAAGAGAAAAGACCGTTCACTGACTAGTCTTTTCTCTTGCGTCTATCCTCTTTCTTCTACTTCCTACCCCAGAATTTTCATCTTGACCGGGTCCCAGCCGACGATTTTCTTCTGGAAGTAGCTGATATTGCCGCACTGCGTCGGACCGCAGGCGCGCAGGCCGAAGGTTGCGTCTTCCACGTTCGGCGTCTTATTACGGATCGAACTGAAGAAGTTGGCGAAGTGCTCGTAGCGGTCGCCTTTGTAATCCTTCGGAAAGGTGTACTTAAATTCTTTCGGACCGTCCAGTTCGGGATGCGACGGATATTTAGCCGCGTACTCCTTCAGGTACAGCTCTTTCTGATCTTTCGGGAAATTGTCGATCGACAGACCGGGTGCTTTCGGAAATTTGTTCCGGCGCACGGTCAGCGAGTCGAAACCCAGCGACAGATCACCTTCCGTACCAACGATCCGAACCAGGTAACCCCCGCCCCCACCGTCAACAAAATTCGAGCGGGTTGTCAGGTTGAACTCCGGGTGTTCAGCCGTTTTGGGGTAATCGTAAATACTCAGCTGAATGTCCGGCACGTCGCGGCCGTCTTTCCAGTAACGGGTACCACCGCTCGAATACACACGGGTTGGCCCCTTCGAACCGGTAATCGAGTGCAGCGAGGTCAGCAGGTGAACATACAGATCACCGGCGATACCGGTACCGTAGTCCTGATAGTTACGCCAGCGGAAAAAGCGAAGCGGGTCCCACGCCCGCTTGGGGGCCGTTCCCAGATACGTGTCCCAGTCGACGGTTTGGGGCGATGCGTCGGGCGGAATCGAGTATTGCCAGGCTCCCATCGCACTGTGCCGGTCGTACTGTGCCTCGGCAAACACCAGCTCACCAATGTCACCGGCTTTCAGCAGTTCGCGCGCTTTGGCGACGATAATCGAACTACCGAACTGACTACCTACCTGGAACACTTTGCCGGTTTCCTGCGACACCTTGATCAGCGTATGCCCGTCCTCGACCTTCTGCACCATCGGCTTTTCGCAGTATACGTGCTTGCCTTTGCGCATGGCATCCGACGAGATTTTCTCGTGCCAATGGTCGGTCGTCGCGTTGATAACGGCATCGACGTCCTGCCGGTCGATGATCTCGCGGTAGTCGCGGGTAACGGTCAGGCCATCGCCCCACAGTTCTTTAGCCCGGCGCAGGCGACCATCGTATAAATCACAGGCCGCGACCATTTCGATGCCGTCGAGCATCAGCGCAGTCTGCGTATCGCCGATTCCCATACCGCCGGTACCGATCAGGGCGATGCGAATTTTGTCGTTGGCGGCCGTACTGGCGTGGTTACGAATCAGATTGAGGTACTGGGGTGCGGCCACGGGCGGGCCAGCCAACGCGGCCGGAGCGGCAGCGGCAGCCGTTCCGGCGATACCCAGCGTCTTGAGGAATGATCGACGCGAGGAGTTGCCAGTCGGCTGTTCGGAATGTGTTTCGTTCATGCGGTTCGAGTAAGGAAACCTAAATATACGAAACTGTGTGTGACAGGATTACAGGATAAACAGGATTTTGAGTAGCGCCTGTATGCAGCCAGCATCTTAGACAGGATTACAGGATGGGCAGGATTACAACAAAAAGCAAATCCTGCCCATCCTGTAATCTTGTCTAAAAATACTGTCTAAAATCCTTACTCGACCGTAAAGCGGAGAATCCACTGCCCAACGGTGCTGTTGGTGACGTTGAAAATAAGGTTGGGATACAGGCCCAGCACCAGCGACAACAGCGCCAGTGGAATGAGCAGCAACTGCTCACGCGTTGTTAGATCAGTCAGGATATGATGCGCATCGGTCGTCGTCGTTTCGTGGCGCGACCAGAACCGGCCGAAAAACATGCGCTGCATGGTCCAGAGGAAGTACGCAGCTGCCAGGCCGATACCCAGCACCGACACCGCCGTGATCCAGCCCGGTAGCCATACCGACTGGAAACTACCCATCAGCGTAAACAACTCGCCGACGAAGCCGGAGAAACCCGGCAAGCCCAGCGACCCAAAAAACGCGATGGCCGTCAGCACCGCATACCGGGGCATAGGCTCGATCAGACCCCGGTACGAATCGATACGGCGGTCGTGCGTACGGTCGTAAACCACTCCGGTCAGGAGAAAGAGCATGGCCGACAAAACGCCGTGGCTCACCATCTGGTAAATAGCGCCGTTGACCCCTTCGGCGGTCAGCGACGCGACTCCCAGCAGGACGAAGCCCATGTGCGACACCGACGAGTAGGCAATCATCTTCTTGAGGTCGTACTGTGCCAGCGCGTTTAACCCACCGTATACAATCGATACAGCGCCCAGTCCGGCCAGTAGGGGCGCGTACTGTGCCGCTCCATCTGGGAAAAACGACCAGGCAATCCGCAGAAATCCGTACCCACCGATTTTGAGCAACACCCCTGCCAGCACGACCGATACCGGCGTCGGTGCTTCGACGTGCGCGTCGGGCAACCACGTATGCAAGGGTACGATGGGTAACTTGATGGCAAAGCCGATAAAAATGGCCCAGAACGCCAGCATCCGGGCGGGTAGTCCCAGCACAATCGGTTCAGCAGCCGGGTTTAAGAAGGCATCCGGCAGGTAATTGGCCCCGTCGGCAAGGTAGCGCATGTCGAACGTATGGACGATCTGCGCCGGATTGAGCTGCCCATTCTGCATATGGCCTTGCACGATTCGCACAACCTCCGGCGTCACCTCCGACGCGTCAGTGACGAAGCCAGCCAGCACTGCCGTACTGACCGGGTCCATAGCCGATAGGTACAGACCGATCATAACCAGCAGGATCAGCAGCGATCCCGCCAGCGTGTACAGAAAAAACTTGATCGATGCGTATTCCCGCCGTGGACCACCCCACAAGCCGATCAGGAAGTACATCGGCAGGAGCATAAACTCGAAAAACAGGAAGAACAGAAAGAAATCGAGCGCCACGAAGCAGCCCATAATCGTTCCGGTCAGTAACAGATAGAGCGCGTAATAGGCTTTGAGCCGCTGCGTCATGTGCCAGGACGACACGACGCCCACCAGCATGACCACCGCCGACAGGACGACCAGGGGCAGGTTCATACCGTCGACACCAACCAGGTAGTCGATGGAGGCAACACCCAGGTTCCCCAGCGGCAGCGTGATCCAGTCGGCCTGTTCAAGCCATTGGTAATCAGACCGGGTCGTGTCGAAGCCAGCCGCCAGCAGTCCGGCCAGTACCACCTCGACCAGTGTTACGCCCAGTGCAATCCAGCGAAACCGCTCCGCCTGCGACTCAGGCAACAGCGCGATCAGCAAGGCGCTCAACAACGGTATGAATATCAGTAACGAAAGCAGCATTTTCTTTTCGGTTTTCGGTAGTCGGTTTACAGTCTACGGTAAGTTCACTACGGCAGTGGTTCCTAAATCAACCCGCCGAAAACCGTATACCGCTACAACACCCACCACAGCACCAGCAGCAGGCCAACGACGGCGGCCGTGATGTACGACTGCACGCGACCGTTCTGCACGGAACGTAGCAGCTGACCAGTTCGTCCGGCCAGCCAGGCGACCCCATT
The DNA here is from genome assembly GCF_003002825.1 of Spirosoma oryzae. Classification (GTDB taxonomy): domain Bacteria; phylum Bacteroidota; class Bacteroidia; order Cytophagales; family Spirosomataceae; genus Spirosoma; species Spirosoma oryzae. The sequence continues at coordinate 6,458 of NZ_PVTE01000012.1, forward strand.
GACGATTCCGTCGACACCGAAGCGATCGGTCAGACTCATCAGATGGGCCAGCACAACCGTACCGACGCCCGCCCCGTTGACGACGCCATCGACCGCCCGCTGATCCGTCCGGTTCAGCAAAGCCGCCAGTTTAAGCAGTGGGTTGATAACTATGTATTTGTAAATCGTATCGAGAAAGCCGTATTCCACCGACAACGGCACGTAGCCTTTGTCGTGTCTCGGCTCCTTCAACCGGAATCCCAGCCAACCACCTGTCAGTACCAGCCCAATCGATACGGGTGCCAGCCAGACCAGCGTCGGTTCTTCCATCGGCGGCAGAATCGACCAGAACCAGCTGTGGTGCGCGCTGAGTGGGTTGACCGAAAACCAGACAAACACCGACAAACCGGCCAGCAACAGCATCGGTCCGCGCATGAGCCAGTCCGCATCGTGTACGGCCGACAGCGGTACGGTTGACTGACGATAGTCGCCGAAGAATACGAGTCGCAATTGCCGGGCCATGTACAGTGCCGTCAAGCCAGACGACAATAGCAGCAGCACCGGTATTAGCCCGGCTAGGCCACCCTGTTGGATTGCCCAACCAAACGCCCCACCGATGAGTGCTTCCTTCGACAGGAATCCGGAGAAGAACGGTAAGCCCGCCAGTGCCGCCGTGCAGATCGTGTAAACAGCAAACGTAACCGGCATGGCCCGACGCAGCCCACCCATCTGTCGCATATCCTGCGTGTGAACGGCGTGAATCACGGCTCCGGCGCTCAGAAACAAACCAGCCTTGAAAAACGCGTGAGTCAGCAAATGAAACATCGCCCCACCGACATTGCCCGTACCCATACCAGCCACCATCAGGCCCAGTTGCGAGACGGTCGAGAACGCCAGGACCTTTTTGATGTCGGTCTGAAACAGGGCCGCATAGCCGCCCCAGAGCGTCGTGATGGTGCCGACCAGCGTGATAACGACCAGTGCGTCGGGGTTGAGCAGCGGATGAATGCGAGCCAGCAGAAAAATGCCAGCCGCAACCATCGTGGCCGCGTGCAGCAACGCCGAAACAGGCGTCGGACCTTCCATCGCGTCGGGGAGCCAGGTCAGCAACGGGAACTGCGCCGACTTACCGACACAGCCCATGAACAGACAAAGCCCCGCCACCGCCGGTAGCGGACCAGCCGCCGTCGCCAGGTCAAGGTCGAGCGAGCCCGTCCAGATATAAGTCAGGAAAATGCCAAGCAGAAAACCCATATCGCCAACGCGGTTCATCAGAAACGCTTTCATGGCTGCCTTACTAGCCGATGGTCGGTCGTTATAAAAACCGATGAGCAGGAACGACGCCAGCCCGACAAGTTCCCAGAAAATGTACAGTACCAGCAGGTTACCGGCCAGCACGATACCCAGCATAGCCCCGACGAACAGTTGTAGATAAGCGAAATAGCGGGCTTGGTGGGGTTCGTCGTGCAGGTACGACAGCGAGTAAATCTGTACGAGCAGCGCGACGAAATGCACCAGGCCCAGCATCAGCAGACCCAGTCTGTCCAGCCGAAACGATAGATTGAACGGTGTCTGACCAAACTTTGCCCAGTCGAACCGGATCATCAGCGGCTCGGCGAGGGCGTCCATAGCCAGCCAGCCGGTCGTAACCAGACCGATTGCCGTCAGACCGATTGCCAGTCCGCCCGCTACCCGCCGACTTGCCATACTCGTCGCCAGCGCGCCCGCGAAGGGCAACAACAGAAGGAGCAGCAAGGGCGTAGCAAACGGCATGAGTGGTGGCAACTGTGGCCGCAAATATCCCTATTCCGGCGTGGGGAAACAAACCAACGCTGGAACAAGTCTAGATAACACGCTTCCTACCCGTAGGAAATAATCAGCGTGTCTTCAGCCAGCCCGTGAGGCTGAGTCGCTCGCGGGTGGCGGGACGGACTTCATGTTCAAGCCGGTCACTCTCAAAACAGACCAGCCGACCGCCGATTGGGGCGACCAGCTCGGTACGTTCGGAACCATCGTCCTGGGGGAGAAACAGGGCCAACTGACCGCCGTCGCTGTCCTGCCAGTCGGTGTTCAGGTAACAGATCACCGACAGTTTCCGGCGGGAGTCGCTCCGGAACCGGTCGAGGTGGCGTTTGTAGCCCGTACCGGCGGGGTAGAGCGCGTAGTGAAACTCGCCCTCCTGTAAACCAAGGTAACAGGTGCGGTTTACGTAGGCGATAAACTGGTCGATCCGGTCGAGGAAAGCAGCTTCGTCGGACGTGGCGGTGGCCTCATCAATCCAACGAATTTCGTCGCCCCGGATACTTGTCTCGACCACGACCGACTGATTACCGATGGCAGCCTGCCGGAACTGACCGGCTTCGTGCCGGCTGCGTAACTGACGAGCCAGTGCAGCGGTTTCGTCGGCCGATAAAAACAAATCGACGATACCATAGCCGTTGGCCAGGATACCGTCGATGATAGGATCAAAGTCAGGAGTCATACGCCTGACGAACGCGGCCATTACTGCTTGAGTTCGTTCAGATCGTCGAGTTGCGCAGTTCGGAAATGCCGGTATACCTGCAACACGATCGCCAGCGCCACCGCCGACTCTGCGGCCGCGACAACCATGACGAATAAACTCAGCATCTGCCCCTGCAACCGGTTCGGGTCGTACTGACTAAACGCTACCAGATTGATATTGACCGCGTTGAGCATCAGCTCGATACCCATCAGTACGACAATCGCGTGCCGCTTGACCAGCACGACGGCCAGCCCGATACTGAACAGGGCGGCCCCGACGATCAGAAACAAATGGCTATCTACAGGCTGCATAACGGTTTACGGTTTACAGTGTTCGGTTTACGGTTTGCCGTACTAACGCGCGTCAGCTACTGAAAACTGAGTACCGTAAACCGAATACTTTGCTCCCGTAAAGTTACACATCACAAAGCAGAACGGCTTCTTTCAGGCTTTTGAGTGGATCGCGTTTGGGAATAAACTCCTGCGACACGTAGCCTTTGTAGCCCGTGTCGACAATGGCGCGCATGACGGCCGGGTAGTAGATCTCCTGCGTTTCGTCGATTTCATTCCGGCCCGGATTACCGCCCGTATGGTAGTGGCCGATGTACTGATTGTACTTGCGGATCGTGCGGATGATGTCGCCCTCCATGATCTGCATGTGGTAGATGTCGTACAGCAATTTGAAGTTGTTCGACCCAACCCGCTGACATAGATCGGCTCCCCAGGCAGTATGGTCGCACATGTAATCTTTGTGGTCGACCTTGCTGTTGAGCAATTCCATAATCATCGTGATACCGTATTTCTCGGCACTTGGCATCAACCGTTTCAGTCCGACAGCACAGTTTTTCAGCCCCTCTTCGTCGCTCATACCCCGGCGGTTGCCCGAAAAGCAGATGATCGTGCTGTAACCAGCTTCTTTCAGCTTCGGAAAAATCGCTTCGTAGCTGGCAACCAGCTCGTCATGGTATTTGGGGTCGTTGAATCCTTCCGTGATCCCTTTTCCGGCACCCTGCGGCAAAGCCGATGTCAGGCCGTGCTTTTTCAGAATCGGCCAATCCTGCGGATCGACCAGTTCAATCGACTTGATACCCATACCTTTAGCCGCTACGCACAATTCTTCGAAGGGAATTTTGCTGTAGCACCAGCGGCAGAACGAGTGATTGATGTTTCCTTTCAGTTTTGGCGCAGCGTCCATCGGATTTGCGGTAGCCAGTGTCGTTGTCAGGGCGGGCAGTGCGAGGGCGCTACCCGTAAGCGTTTTCAGGGCCGAACGGCGGGAGGGTTTCATATACGTGTTGAAGGATGGAATGATTGAGTGATTGAATGACAGAACAATTGCGTAAAAGGCTGACGCCCGTGCATTCAATCATTCTGTCACTCGATCATTCAAACTTTATAATTCGCGGATGCGGATGTTGCGGAACCACACTTTGTCGCCGTGGTCCTGGAGTGCAATATGACCGACCGGGTATTTGCCAAAGCCTTCCCAGGTTTTGAACTTACTGTCGGCTACCATTTTGTCCCACTCGGGGCCGCTGGTCGGATAATCGGCAATTTTCTTACCGTTCAGGTAGTGCTCGGCGTGTCCCTTGCTGATAATCAGCCGGGCTTTGTTCCATTCACCGGCAGGCTTGGCTGCGTTGGGCGTAATGGGCTTTTGCAGATCATACAGTGCACCGGCGGTACGGTTTCCGTCTTTACCCTGCTTGGCATCAGGATGGCGCTCATTATCAAGTACCTGCATCTCCGGACCAGTCCGGTAGGTAGCGGGGTACTTCGGATCTTCGTTGACGTGGAAGATAACGCCACTGTTGGCTCCTTCGGCAACCTTCCATTCCAGTTCGAGTTCGAAATCACCGTACTCCTTGTCGGTAACCAGATCACCGCCACCACGACCTCCGGTATAGTGAATCGCACCATCGTTGACAGCCCACTGGTCGGATACGGGCTGACCCGCTTTCAGGTAGGTGTGCCATCCTTTCAGGTCTTTGCCGTCAAACAGATTTTCCCATTTGCCTTTGGGTGGTTTTACGGTTGTAGTAGCCTGCGTCGTTTGGCTAAACGTAAGTGCCAGCGCCAACAGGCCAGCGGCAGATAAACGGAAGTAGTTCATGGTAGTTTAACGGTTGAGATTGACGGTTTATGGTTTTCGACAGTCGGTGTTTCAGCTAGCACACCGAAAACCGTGAACTGTAAACCGAAAACCCAATAAGGTTTATTCGGCTAAAATCTCCTTTAGGAAGGTGCGAAACTTGTCGGCGAACTCCGGTCGTTTGAGGGCAAATTCGACGGTTGTTTTCAGGAAGTCGAGTTTGTTTCCAATGTCATGGCGCTTGCCTTCGATACGGTGCGCGTACAGGTTTTCGCGCCGGAGCAACAACAGCATGGCGTCGGTAAGCTGAATTTCATTGTTCTTGCCAGCGGGCGTCTGATCGAGCATGTCGAAAATGTCCGGCGTCAGGATATAACGGCCGGCAATAGCCAGATTCGAGGGCGCTTCACTGAGGGCCGGCTTTTCAACCAGCGTGTCGAGTTGAAGAATACGATCGCTCAGCGTCTTCCCCCCAACAATGCCGTAACGGTTGACTTTGTCGTGCGGCACCTCTTCCACGGCAATCACCGACCCGCCGTACTGCGCGTACGTATCGATCAGCTGTTGCGTAACGGGAATTACCGCATCCATGATCGTGTCGCCCAGCAGCACCGCAAACGGTTCGTTGCCGACGTGGTGGCGCGCGTACCGGATCGCATCGCCCAGGCCGTTGAGTTCACGCTGCCGAACGTAATGCAGGTTCGCCATGTCCGACAGGCGACGCATCTCGTCGAGTAGCAATTGATCTTCCTTTTCTTCGAGTCGGGTTTCGAGTTCGTGGTTCCGGTCGAAGTGGTCTTCGATGGCCCGCTTGCCTTTTCCCGTGATAATCAGGATGTCTTCGATACCCGAATCAACCGCTTCCTGCACCACATACTGAATGGTCGGTCGGTCGATGATCGGTAGCATTTCTTTCGGCTGCGCCTTGGTAGCGGGCAGAAACCGGGTGCCAAACCCAGCGGCAGGTATAACGGCTTTTTTTATCATTGTTGAATGATGGAATTATCGAATGATGGAGTGATAGAATGATTGAATAGGCTGGCGCAGCACTCATTCAGTCATTCCATCACTCCGTCATTCAACATTAAACTACATATGGCTTTATAACGCGGGCGTTTATTTTTTTGAGGCTGACAAACAGGCGGTTCAGCATCGCATCGTCGCGGTAGATACCGATAATCGTACCACCCGATCCGGCAAACGAAGCCGATGCACCACAGGCGCGCGCCGTATCAATCAGGCTACGGTTGCGTTCATTGATGGTATAGATGCGCGTGCGCAGGTCGAAATTATGGTTGACGAGCTCGTTCAGCAGCGGGATATTTTGTTCGGCGATAGCTTCGCGTCCCTGGCGGGCCAGATCGGCGATTTCAGCCAGTGTATCCACGACGAGTTTTTCGCCTTTCAGCCACCGCGCCCGCACGTCGTTGTGAATCCGGCCCGACTGTTTGCTCAGGTCGGTGTTGTAGGCGATATACAGTTTGGGTAGCAGTCGTGAATCGAGCGACTCATAGGTACCGTACCCCTGCTGGTCCATAATCGATCGATCAAAATTCATGTACACGCAGCCTTCGTAGCACTGGATGACACGGTCCTGCAAGCCCGCCGTAATACCCAATTCCTCTGACTCCGTGGCTAACACCAGGTTTGGCAGGATAGGCAGTGGAATCTCGACCTGATAAAACTGCATCAGCGCCCGGAAAGTCGCGACGATAATCGCACTGGACCCCGACAGGCCAACCTGACGCGGAATCGAGGTATTGTATCGGATGGAAAAGTTGTGATTAGGTAGCCGGATGTGCTCCGCTTCGCAATACTCCGCGAATTTTTTGATAGCGGCCTTAACCAGTGGTACACCACCATGATACCCCAGCGTACTGACAGCGTCGCGCAGGTGGTGCAAACTGCGGAATACGCTGCCGTCCTGCGGCTGCGGTTCGATGTGCAGTTCGGGCGATGGATAGAGCGTAACCGACGCGCCGAAGTTGCGCACCGAGACAGCAATGGTTTTACCAAAAAAACCGTCGGACGGGTTGCCTAACAGCCCGGCACGGGCATAGGCACGAGTTTCAATCAGCACTGGCGAAGCAGAAAAGCGGGGTTATCCGCGCGAAGAACGGGTCAAGTTTACGAACAAAGACGGACAGGATGGGTAGCTTACTCAAAAAATAAGCGACCGGAACATAGGGCTCCGGTCGCTTTCTCTAGTAGCTGGATGGTAATGCTATTGTACTTCTTCTTTGTCTTTGCCGTCGTACCCTTTGTGGTGGGGGTCGTAGCCTTCGTTCGGATTATCGCCCTGCTCCAGGTACGTTGCGTCGGCCCGATGCAACAGCGCGTCATCCGATGGGTTTTCCGCTACAGAACCGAGCTTTTCGGCTGCTTCGTCGCTCATCATGTGCCCTTCCGAGCGGGGTTTCACGGTTTCGGGAACGTCCCACTCCTGCGATACAACTGACCCCGTCGAACTCACCGCGTTACCGGTGCTGCTTCCATAGTCCGGTGCGCCTGTAACATCACCGCTATTGGAATCGGGGGTAGCTGCGTTGGGCTGGGATATAGTCGCTTGATCGGGATCGGCTATACTGGCACTCACACCGGCCGATTCATGCCCGTAGTCGGAACTACCGTGCTGATTCGGGTCGCGCGAGTAAAATTCGGAATCTATTTTATCGGGGTCGAATGGTGATGTCGTTGCCATAGTTGTCAGGATTCGTTTCAGCTAGTAACCGGAAAAGCGGGCCGGTTGTTTTTCGCGACCCACTACTACCCTTGCTGCCGCAATTGCTCGATTTCGGCCCGCAGCAGGTCGTTGGTCTCCTGCAACAGCGCCATTCGTTCGTTAAGCTGAAACAGCAAAAACTCCATGTTTCGCAGGCGCTCCTCCACCGTGATCGCGGCCGAAGGCGAGTCGAGCACTTTGAACATCATACCCTCGCCACGCAGCAACCAGTCGCCGTTGATCTGTGGGTACGCCAGCAGAATTTTTTCCAGCGTATCGTAGCGGGGTTTTAGCCGTCCGTGCAGAATGTGGTACACTTTTTCGCCCCGATGTTCACCCAGTTTGCGGGCGAATTCGAGCACACTCACGTTGAGTGCATCGATCAATTGTTGAATGCGGCTTTCAATCATAACGGACAGACCCAAACGCAACATCATAGTAGCCGACCAGGCACGGATCGGGCTAAAATAGGATCATAAATTCCTGTTTGAGTGCTCAATAGCGACGCCATCGAAATAGTCGCTATTTTACATAATAATGCGTAAAAAGGGACTTATTTGAGCCGCTAAAACATTTTGTTTTTACGCGAAACTGTGTAATTTTAAGACAGTAAACAGCACCCCTTTAAAAGGCAAAAGGGACCGCAAAACGGACCCCCTGCTTGAACAGTAAACAACAAATACTAATGAACACACAAAACAAAAGCCAACTTTCGACAAATCAAAGCGGGAGCGCGTCGAATGCGGAGCAATTGCCCCAGGTGATCGAGGCAAATCAGCCCGTTATGACTCGGCGATACAAGTATCTCGAAGGTCACCCCCGGCAATATCGGTTCGATGCCAAGGAAGGCGTGTTCAATATCAATGGTTCAGAAAAGTTGGGGCGCACGCTTACCTTTCAACCCATTGCCTGGCGTATTTTCACCGACAATATCCTGAACATGGGTACCAAAAACTGGGCGGAGCTTTTCTTTATTGACGAGAAAAACTGCGTGTCGGCGGTGCTCTTCCACGGTTATTCGGTCGACAATATTTTCCGGCTGATCGAACCGCTCTACTACGACGATCAAACGCTGGCCGACGTCGTCATCACGGCGGTGGCCGAGAAGAAAGAAAACACCAAGATTCAGCCCAAGGGCGTCTACTACATCGCCAACTTCTCGTACAAACCCAGCGACCCGGCAAAGACCGCCGAGCTGAAGCGATTCGCGCAGGAAGTAAAGATCTTCCGGCAGGAAACCCTGACCGATATCGCGAATATCAAAACGGCGATGAACTATTACAATCCGTTTGCGCAGGTAGCCGACGAAGCGCAACTGCTGACGGCCAATACGGTGCTGGTCTGATGCGGTAGCCGCTTCGCCCGGACAGATCGTCGTGCGGAGCAGTTGCATCGCTGCTTGTGTTTTTCTGACTTTATCCCCCTTTCCATGCTGACTACTGCCGACGAACTGTACCGGTCGTTACCCCGCGTGTCAAATTCTGATCTGACCCGGTTGAAAGAAGAACAGTTAGGGTATGGCGACGCCAACACGACGGGCCGCGCTACTACCGAACGGGCAAAGGTTTTTGGCCGGGCGTTTCACCAGCACCTGCTCGAACCGGAGTCGATCGGGATGGTGATGCATCAGTTACTGCCCGATCTGACGTCAACGTCACTGGAGCCAACCCAGGCCAGCGAACTGGCTATGCTGATGGCCACCATTCGTAAAGACCCGTTTTGTCGCCGGTATCTCCGTCAGTCGGAGCGTGAGCGTGTCGTGCTATTCACCGATCCGGCGACGGGTGTACCCTGCAAGACCCGGCTCGATATGGTTCACACCAGCCCGAAGCGACGCAACGCGCTGATTATCGATGTCAAGATGACATCGGCCTGCACGCCAGCGCAGTTTCTGGAATCGTGCTATACCTACGATTACGACCGGCAGGCTGCGTTTTATCTCGACAGCCTGCGGTTTTCGGACTCAGGCGAGTGGACTGATACAAAGCAGTTCAACGTTGTTTTCATTGGTATGATGAAACAGCAACCACACCGCCTGTTTGCGATCGATACCACGTCGATTCCGGGCTTCATCGACTATGGCCGGAAAAAGTACCGCTTCTGGCTGCGCAAGTGGCGGGAAGAGCAGGAAGGCCACCGGTTAGTGCCGACACCCGCCTGGCAACTCAGCGCCTGAGCGCTTTATTACCGGGGTTATCACCCTATGATTAAACCAACCTAGTATCCACGTATGAACGCTTCTTTGATAACGCTCACCCCCAGTGAGCTGCATTTTGACTGGGGCACCGACGGGCTGGTACTCTGGATTGAAGAACTCGATGGGGCAAACAGCCTGGCCAGTCAGCTAAACGAAGTTATGGACCGCATCGCGTTTGCCATCGAACTTCAAACAGGCTGGGATCACCGTTCCGACGGGCATACCTTACATCCGCTGTATGGCTATCGCCTGCTACTGCGCGATGCGACGGGACTATGGCACGCCGTCCGGACGAATCAGACGGGTCATTTTGATAGTCTGGTGCCCCTCGAAGAGATGGATTATGAAGTTGCCTACGAAAAAGTAATGTGGCTCGACTGAGCTACGATTCGCGATAACTCACCACAGGAGTCTGGTGTGCGTATACAGCGCGCGCGCCGGACTCCTTTTGTATATACAACTGATAATCAGTTCATCACTTTTTAAGACGGACAATTTGCAACATTCCAGAATAAAGTTGCATCTTTATACACGTTAGCCTGTCTGCTCTATGAAAGCCTACTTTTTTAGCCTGCTCCTTGCCTTCGTCAGCACTGCTCCAGCCTGGGCCCAGTCGACCACCATCAATGCCAATGATCTGGTAGCCCGGATCAATAAGGGCGAATCGATTTCCTACAAGAACGCTACCATCGTTGGCGACCTGGACTTAACCGAACTGGCCAACAAGCAAAAGATCAAGAATTGTAACTGGGGCAGCACCGAGCAATTCGAATCAAAGGTGACGATGCCCCTTCTCTTCGACAACTGCCGGTTTACGGGTAAGTTTATTGCCTGCAAATACGACGAGAAGATAGGCCGTAATGGCACGACGTTTACCGCCAACTTTCAGGAGCCAGTAACGTTCACCAATTGCACGTTCGACGGCGACGCCGGGTTTAAATACACCAAGTTCCAGCAGTTGGCAGTTTTCAACGGCAGTCGTTTCAACGGTGAAGTCGTATTCAAATACACCAAGTTCCTGGCGGCTGTTGATTTCAGCAACACGCAGTTCAAGAAATACGCTGATTTCAAGTACGCGCGTATTAGCGAATCATCCTCGTTTCAACAGGTGATGTTTGCCCAGTACGCCGATTTCAAGTATACTCAATTCGACGAGCCAACCGATTTTCAGGGAACGCGCTTTGTGAACACGGCTGACTTTAAATACACACATTTTCCGCGCGGCTCGCGCTTCGACAACGCCCGCTTCGACGGTGGTACGGAATTTAAATACACCACCCTCGACGGTCAGCAGTTTGCACCGGCTAAACGCTAAACCCGTACGGTATCGACCCGGGTAGCCCCACCCCGGCGTAATGAATCTACTGAGGCAGGCCGGTTTGGTCTGCCTTTTTTCGTGTCGGTCGTATCAGGGGCGGTTTTTTCCTGCGTAGACCGGTTTGGCCGACGAGGTTTTGGCTGCTGCATCAGCGGAACGGTATAGATTGATGTATTGGTAGTTGGCGCGTTCCAATCTAACTCGACGGAGAGCAGCGACAGCACGGTTGTTAACAGGATAGTAAGCATATGACAGAGTGCTAGGTAAGCGTTGTTCCATTGGTCCAATACGCTATCAACCAACAGGTCTGTTCGTTGTTTGGATACATAGACGGGTGGATTAAGTTTTAATTAAAGCCAGTGAATAGATAAGCTTGCTCTACGGCTGGGATCACTCTTGTAATACGGGTAGGCCTGCTTTACTTTTGATTATTCTGTCTTATCCATTATAATGAAACGTCGTCTTCTGCTTTACGCCTGGTGTACCGTCGTCAGCCTGCTGGCTTTCACCTGCTCGCGCGAGTATCCGGCAACAGCGCCTTATGTGCCGCCCGTTCAGCCGACCAACCCGGGTTCCCTGCCGCCCCAGACACAGCCTACGCCCCCGCAGAAACGACTTTTCTTGGCAAACGATAAAATACGGGTTGGCATCGACCTGAACATGGGCGGGGCTATCAACTACCTGGCTGAAGCCGGCACGAGCGAGAATATGATCAATAACAACGACCTGGGGCGTCAACTGCAAACATCGCTCTATGCCGGACCTTATCCGTATTCTGTCAATGGTAAAAACCCGGTTGAACAGTGGAAATATCTGGGCTGGAACCCAGTGCAGACGGGCGACTTTTACAACAATCCAGCCCAGGTCGTTAGTTACCAGCAAAGTGACAATCAGCTGTATGTCAAGACTGTACCACTCATCTGGCCGCTTCTAAACGAACCCGCCGACTGCGTGATGGAGCATTGGCTCAGTACGCAGGACAACACGGTCCACGTACGCTGTCGCATTACCGTTAACAGACGGGATACGACACATTACGAAGCTCGTACCCAGGAAACGCCCTGCGTCTATGTCAACAGCCCCTGGTATCGCATGGTACTTTACACGGGCATGCAACCGTTTACAAATGGCACTGTCTCAGAATATACCGATCAGAATATCGTAACACGGTATGCAACCGAAAACTGGGTAGCCCTGCTTAATAAGGAAGGCCGGGGGGTTGGCTTATATCGCTCTGGTGAGTTCCGGTACCGCACGGCTGGTTTCGGACAACCGGGCGTTGGGGGTGAGTTCGACGTTACCAGCACGTATACGAATAGTGACAGCTTTATTCAGATTGACCACAACGGCGTTTACGAGTACGAATACACGCTGATTCTGGGTACGGTATCCGACATTCGCCAGTTTGTCTACGCCCAGCCACGTCCGGCGACAGGACCGAACTTCCGTTTCACACAAGACCGACAGGGTTGGTATTACTCTAATGTCCGGGACCGGGGCTGGCCCATCAGCAATGAATTGGCAATAAACTGGCAACGGACAGATACAACACGATCTGATTTTCGGGTTGTCAGCCCAATGGTGTACTGGCGGGCAGCTGACGTATCGACTATCTACATTCAGGGGGCTTTTACAACGAAGGCGACCTCTATCCGGCTGACGTGGCGCAAACCAGAAGATCCGGACTTTTACGGCATTGATACCCGCTACGTCGACGTACCGATAACCGGCGACGGCCAGTTTCGTACGTATAGCGTCAATCTGACTGGCCGACCGGGTTGGGATGGGGTTATTACGCAAATTAGTTTAAACACCGCTCCGGATCAGCGACAATTTGAAAAGGGGTCATTAGCCCGCATTCGAAGTATTACCGCTACCCGCCCATAACAGAAAAGGCAACCCACACGGGTTGCCTTTTCTAATTGCAAGCTATAAACTACCGATTCAGTGACTTGATGAACGGACCAGCAATGGCAAGTACCTGCGACATGGTCAGTGGCTCGTCGAACGCTTCAGTGATGCGGTTTCCGCCAGGGTACTGTGGGAACGCTACTGACAGGTTTACACCACCCTGGATAACGTTGTCTTCGCCAGCATAAATCGCTGCTGGCAGACCCGACGCTTCGGATTTGGATATCCAGCCGTTCTGTCCACGCAGGAAACGAATCCGTGCTGCGTGGCGCGCTTCTACCGAGTGGATTTGCAGGGCTACCGTCAGAATGGCCGGTGCCGACATCAAAGCCGTTGCCTGACCTTTGTAGGCCCGTACCCCGGTGTCTTCAAACGCCTGAGCCAGCGCATAGTTGGTCTCTGTGCTTGAAAACACCGTTCCGAACATACCACCAGCGGTGAAGTCGAACGTTGGCTTAGGTACGGCAGCACTACCAAGTGCTGACTTCAGCAGGGCAACGTGTGCATTTTCGTGGTTAGCAATCTGCTGATAGTAAGCCCGTGCAGCACTTGGGATCAAACCCGGTGTAGCCAGACTCATGTTGTAGAACTCTGCTTCCAGATATTCGAGCGTCAGTGCGTAGTTGAGAACGTCAGCAACTGAACTGTTTTGCGCATATGTTTGATTAAGAACGCCTGCAAATGCTGCAGCGCCTGCGCCAGCGACGGTCTTTTTCAGAAGGCTCTGAAAGATGCTGCGACGCGACATGTGTTCGATACGCGCGAGGGCATCACCGTCCACTTTTTCAATTTCACTAAGGATATTTTGGAGATTCATTGCCGTTGTGGTTTAAGGGGTGATTACCGACGTCCGCTACCGTTTCTACCGTTCAGGAACTCGGCAACATACGGCCGAACGAGCGACAGCACTTCTTCTGGGTTCCGGATTTCCTCCAGTCCAGAGTTGGCATACACCACTGTGTCGGGAGCGAACAGCGTAGTCATCGGCTCAAGCAGTGTGGCGATGATAGATGCGTGGCGCGCTTCTACCGACACGATTTTACCCGCCAGCAGCAGATAGTCGGCGCTACGGATGTACTGACCGGCTCCATTGTAGGCCGATACACCAATGTTTTCAAAAACGCGGGCTGTACCCAGTACACTAGCCCGGCTGCTGAAGTTGATGCTGCTGAAATTAGGTGTCAGCCCAGGAATGGCAGCACTACCCAGCGCGGTTTTGAACAGATCACGGTGAATGATTTCGTGGTCCCGGATTTCGGTCAGAATACGACGCTCTTCTTCCGTAATGCCCGAGTAAGGGGTCATAACAGCCTGCATGTAGAAAGCAGCTTCCAGTTGCTCCAGCGCATAAGCGAAGTTCAGAATGTTGACATCTTTTTCGCTGATGTCACCAAAATCGATTGCATCGCCGGCGCGGCCCGAGCCAGTAGTACCTGGATCGACAAGTTCGCTATGGCAGGCACTTAGTGCAACACCGGCTGCTGCTGTTGCTCCAATATACCGCATGAACACCCGGCGCCCTAAAGCGGCCGACGCTTTGCCTGACAGCCCCTCTACAGTAGCCATCGGGTCGGTTTGTGGTTTTTCCATTGAGAAAAAAAGTTTGGTTTGATGCTGATCCTTGTACCAGAGCAAGCAGACTAACTACGCGCTGAGGGGTGAAAAGGATTTTCGTTTTGGCATTTTTTTTTCCTCATGTCACTAGAATTGAGCCAGCGGCCAGAAAACGCCCGTTTACTCAATAATTCAGCATCATTTCTTCTCAATCTGACATCTTCTCTTATCAATCTGACATCTTCGATATGCCCTATATCGCATCAAAATAATTCTATTTAAATACCCATGCATACGTAAATTCGGCTAGAAGATGCCCATTCCGACAAATTCGGTCGCAGGTAAACAGTCGTGTTCGAATCATATAAATCACTAAAAAAAGCCGCACAGCTGGTAAGAGGCTGTGCGGCTCGGTAGTTGGTAGACCGGTTTCCAAAACCTGTCAGGTCTATCGCTCAAACGGCTTGCATGGTCGTCAGCCGGCGGTAAAAGCCTTCATCAAGCGTTACCAGTTCGTCGTGACGGCCCCGCTCCACGACCTGCCCCTGATGCACGACCAGAATTTCGTCGGCATGCTGAATTGTACTGAGTCGGTGTGCAATCACTAACGTTGTTCGGTTGGCCATCAGTCGGGTCAGGGCTTCCTGTACCAGCTTTTCCGATTCCGTGTCGAGTGCCGACGTAGCTTCGTCCAGAATCAGGATGGGCGGATTGCGTAGGATCGCGCGGGCAATGCTAATCCGCTGCCGCTGCCCACCAGAGAGTTTCCCCCCCCGATCGCCAATCATCGTCTGATACCCATCGGGCTGCGCCATGATAAACGCATGCGCGTTGGCAATGCGGGCAGCTTCCATCACGTCAGCCTCCGTAGCATTATTGCCGAAGGCGATATTGTTGAAAATCGTGTCGTTGAACAGGATACTTTCCTGCGTAACGATGCCCATCTGTTCGCGTAGCGAGCGTAACGAACAGTCGCGCAGGTCGACGCCATCGATTCGAATGGTACCAGCCGTAGGGTCGTAGAAGCGCGGGACCAGATCGGCGATCGTCGATTTACCGCCCCCTGACGAGCCAACCAGCGCAACGGTCTTGCCTTTCTCAATGTCGAAGCTGATACTGCGCAAGACGGGTGTATCGGACGTGTAGGCAAACGATACCCGATCGAATACGATGCGGTCGTTGAAGTCGGCTAGTTGAACAGCACCGGGCTTATCCTGCACCAGCGGTACAGCATCGATCAGTTCCAGCACGCGCTCGCCCGAAGCCAGACCACGCTGGGTACTGCTAAACGCATTGGAGATATCTTTTGCCGGGCGCGTCACCTGCGAGAAAATGGCAATGTAAGCGATAAACTCAGCCGCTGTCAGATCCGATTGGCCATTCAATACTAGTGTACCACCGTACAGCAGAATCCCGGCCACAACCGTCACGCCCATGACTTCCGAGAAAGGCGACGCCAGTTCGCGCCGATACGCCAGCGACCGCACAGCATCCCGGTAGCCATCGTTTTCACGCCGAAACTTATCCAGCATAAACCCTTCGGCAACGAAGCCTTTGACAACGCGCATTCCGCCGAACGTTTCGTCGAGCAGACTAACCAAACCACTCAGCCGCTGCTGCCCGGTCTGTGCATCGCGCTTCATCCGCCGAACCAGCGTGGCAATGAAGCCGCCCGAAATGGGGATAACGATCAGGGCAAACAGGGTGAGCTTTACCGAGATGCTCAGCAGCGCGATGATGTAGCCGATCAGCAAAAACACTTCCTTGGAAGCCGCCGACAGTGAATTGGCAATCGAGTTTTCGACTTCCTGCACGTCGGTCGTGATGCGGGAAATCAGGTTTCCCTTCCGCTCGTTCGAGAAAAAGCCCAGGTGCAGGTTCAGCGTTCTGTCGAATACGGTTTCGCGCAACTTCGACACCATCCGCGCTTTGAACCCTTCCAGTTGCCGTACCGACAGGTATTTGAACACATTGCTCAGCAGCACCGACACCACGATTACCCCACACACGAACTGTAGCGCACCGATCTTACCGTATTGCTGAAAGACCTGCGCGAAATAATACTGAAACGTATCCGTCGGTGAGGTCGTCAGTGAGGGAGCGGGGCGACTCAGGAATGCCTGCATCTGTACAGCGTTCACCTTGTCGAACAGGATACTCAACAGCGGAATCAGCAGCGTGAAATTCAGTACACCAAACACACTGGCCAGCAGCGACGTCAGTACGAATGGCGTCAGGAAGCGGCCCAGCGGTTTGGCGAACGATAGTAGGCGGAGGTAGTTTTTCATCGGTCCAGTAAAGGTACAACCGTACAAAAATTTTAATACCTAAGACTTCTAGGTATAT
This sequence comes from Spirosoma oryzae, assembly GCF_003002825.1. Lineage (GTDB taxonomy): Bacteria > Bacteroidota > Bacteroidia > Cytophagales > Spirosomataceae > Spirosoma > Spirosoma oryzae. The sequence goes on from NZ_PVTE01000012.1 coordinate 23,079, forward strand.
CCGTTTTTAGGTACGTTTACGGCATGAGCACATCCCCAAATTCGCAACTACTAAAAGGCAGCCTATCGGTCATGATTCTCCGGCTTCTCGAAGGTCGGGAACGCATGTACGGGTATGAAATTACGCAGAAAGTGAAGGAGTTGACGGCGGGTGAAATGACAATCACCGAAGGCGCGCTGTACCCGGCGTTGCACAAGCTTGAAGCCGAAGGGCTGCTGACAACCGAAACGCAGGTGGTCGACGGACGGGCACGCAAGTATTATTCGCTGACAAAGATCGGGCAGACCGAAGCCGCCGGACGCATAGCCGAACTAACCGCCTTTCTTGACAACCTGAATCTGGTACTTAACCTCAAACCAAGTCTGTAATCATGCTCCTCACCACCGATCAGCTTACCTCCCTCCGGTCCGATCTGCAACGCCTGGCTGACATCAAATACGACCCCGTTCTGAACGAGTTACTCGATCACTACGCTACTCTGACGGAGCAACGCATGGATACGGGTATGCCCTTCGAAGAGGCCAGCAAGTGGGCATGGAACGATCTGGGGCAGGGCGAGGGTATTCAGCAAATTCAGGACGATTACATCGCCAACGTACAGCAGCAGATCCGCAGTCGGCACCTGGTCATTATTAAAAGCTATTTTCGCTGGCCCACTTTTCTGATTACCGCGTTGGTGGGCCTACTGGTTTACTTGACCGTACCGCTCATTCCGTTCAACTACGTCGTTACCCTGCTTTACGCGGTTATACTAGTTCCATCAGCTGTTATGTTTTGGCTGGAACGGAAACTAAAAAACGAGCCAACCAGTCAGCAGGCGCTCGTATTCGAGAATGCGGCTAAGTACCGCAATCTGCATCTCAACGCGGTAATCTTTGTTTCAAACTTTCTGATTTCGTCGGTTGGCGATGAGAGCCGCCGTTTCTTACAGATTCACAGCACGATTACCGTCGTCATGTGTATGCTGCTACTGCTGTATGCCATTAGCTTCATGCAGTTACTGAACGAACGATTCGATTTCCGCACCAAACTCGCCTGATACTATGCTCACTCCCGATCAGCTCAATCAGATTGACCAGCATCTGCGTAAAGAAAACTGGCTGATCAACGAAGACTTGATTGCCGAACTAACCGACCATTATGCTGCGGGTATAGACGAACGAATGGCGCACGGACTGTCGTTTACCGACGCCCTCTGCGCCGTCCACACTGATTTTGGCGGTCGTAAGGGACTACTAAAGATGGAAGAAGAAGCTCAGAAGCAGCAGGCGAAGAAATACTACCGGCAGGAATGGCAGTTGATTCGCTCGTTTGTACAGGGACCACGCTGGTTCATGGCTGCTGGCCTACTAGCAGGTATGTTCCTATTAAACGTCGTTTTCGGCCAGTACGATCAATTAAAACTAATTTACAATTTTGGTTTTGGCTTTGTCGGTAGCGCCATAGTTGGCCATATTCTGGCACAACCAATTCTGGCATTTCAACATCTACGAGCAGGTTCTTCGCTTCAATCAACCAGTTCGCCCGTATTCATCAGTCTCTACGTACTAACAGCCGGACTTCTGTTGATAAATAAGTATGTACTACCGGCCTATAACCTGACGTTGCCAACTGACCTTATTGTCGTGCTGGTCACGATCATCGAAACACTCAGCCTTGTTTATCTGCTGGCCAGCCTTGTGCTCATTCGGCGGCTAATCCGCAACGAGCGTAATCGGCGGACGTTAAAATCGGCCTGACCACTACTGCGCCAGTCGCTGATAGCGTTTCCAGTAGTCGGCGGCCACGGCGGGCCAGGTAAATAAAGCCGCCTGTTTCTTCACCGCTGACTCGCGCAGCAAATCCTGCCCGAAATGATGCAGGCCATCGTGCACCGTTTTGGCCATACTCTCCGGTTCGAAATTCTCGAAATAGTAAGCTACCTTCCCCCCTACTTCGGGCAGGCTGGTCAGCGTCGAACTGAACACGGGCTTGCCGAACGTCATGGCTTCAGCGACGGGCAGGCCAAATCCTTCCGACAGCGAGGGAAACAGAAATGCGTCGCAATGCGCGTATAGCCACAACTTTGTCGACTCATCGACTGCACCGGGCATAAACAGCCGGTCGGCAACGCCCAGTTTGTCGGCCTGTTCGCGGATGTGCTGCGCGTAGGGATGCTTATCGGGTCCGGCCAGTACGAGCTTGTAGTCGGGGAAGGCTTCGAGCAGCGGCAGCAGCGTGTGCACGTTTTTCTTCGGGTGAATAACGCCCACAAACAGCAGGTACGGCGTATCAGCCAGACTGGCCACGGCAGGTGGTGTCTCAACAGGCGCTTTCGCCGGGTCGACAGCCAGGCCCGTATAAATCACGTCCAACGGCACATTCGCCGGTACGTTCAGGTGCGACCGGACTACGGAAGCGGTGTACGCCGAGCCGGCGGTGATCAACGTCGCCCGGTCGATCTTGCGTTGCAGCCGCGCCAGTTTACGCGCTTTCTTGGCGACGGAATAATCGGTCCGCTCCAGAAAATTCAGGTCGTAGATGGTCAGCATCAGCTTGCTGTTCCGCTGCCGGATCGGACTGGGTAAGTATGTCGAATCCTGATGCAGACAATGCCAGACGTCGTACGAACCGGGCACCCACAGCTTGCGCATCGCTGATGCTTCGATGTACTGCACATCCGACCCGAACACGCCCGTTTGTCCTTGGGGCACCAAAAACGTGAGCGTCCAGTCGGCGGGGCGTTGCCGAACCAGTTCCTGACTCAGATGCAGACAAACCTGCCCCAACCCGCTGTTGAGGTCCCGCATCCGCTCTGCATCAATAAAAAGAGAAGGCATTGATAAGAAAAGGTATAGACAGGATTACAGGATGAACAGGATTTGAAAAGCATCATCCTGTCAATCCTGTAATCCTGTCGAAAAAACTAGTTACCGCCGGAAAGCTTACCTGCTTTTGGTGCTACGCCCGGCTGCGTAATTTCAAATTTTTCGGTTGCCTTGGCGTCGGCCACGATTTTGCGGACGTCAGCCAGCAGTTTTTTAGCGTCGTACACCACACCGTCTTTTACCGTGTACGTAACCCCGCCCACACGCTCGACTTCGTTTTTCTCGTTGAGGTGGATAGCGCCCGTTCCGTACAGCGTTTTCAGATTGGCCAGTGGGTTTTCCTTGACGATCACAAAATCAGCCAGTTTGCCCACTTCCACCGACCCGATCTGATCGGCCATACCCAGTGCTTCGGCCCCTTTGATCGTAGCCGCCCGCACCACTTCGAGCGGATGAAAGCCCGCTTCGCGCAGGAGTTCGAGTTCGCGAATGTAGGCAAAACCGTAGAGTTGGTAAATAAACCCGGAATCCGAGCCCGTCGTGACGCGGCCACCCCGGTTTTTGTAGTCGTTGATAAAGGCCATCCAAAGCTGGTAGTTCTTTTTCCAGGCCACTTCCTGCTCCGTTCCCCAGTTTTGCCAGTACGATCCGTGCGAAATCCGACTGGGTCCGTAGAAGCGCCACAGACTAGGCAGCGTATAGTCGTCGTGCCACTCCGCCCGCCGGGCCAGCATCAGTTCACGGTTCGCTTCGTAGATGTTGAACGTCGGATCGAGCGTGAAGTCGAGTGCGATCAGCTCGTCCATCACTTTGTTCCAGCGGTCGGTACCGGGTTTGGCGGCCTGTTGCCAGAGATTCCCCGCTTCCGTAAACCGGTCCTGCTCATTGTTATAGTTATAGGTAGCCGGATAGTTCTGCACGGTTTTGTCTTCGAACAGGGCTTCGGGCAGACCGTACCAGTGCTCCATCGACGTCAGTCCCGCCTTGGCCGTTGCCAGCGCATTCATCCGGGCCACTTCCAGCTGCGCATGGTGGCAGGCCGACCGCAGGCCCAGCTTCTTATTTTCTTCCAGCGCGGCCCGGAACACCGTGGGTTCGGCCCCGAAAAACTTGATTCCGTCGGCACCGCGTTTGGCGTTCTGCTGCACCCACGCCCGTGCCTGTTCGGCTGTCGTGATCGACTCTTTGGCCCCCTGCCCGAATACGGTATACGCTTTGATACGCGGGGCTATGATTTCGTTGCGATCGCTTTTCGCCCGCTGATCGAGCACCCAGTCGAGACCATTCCCGCAGCTTGGGTCGCGAATTGTCGTGATACCGTGTCCCAGCCAGAGTTTGAACACATAGTCGGCACTGGCACCCTGCGCCTGCCCGCCGATGTGCCCGTGCATGTCGACAAAGCCCGGCATCAGGTACATCCCGTCGCAGTTCAGTTCTTTGTCGGCTGGTCCGGATGTCGGTCGGCTTTTCGGGTCGACGGGGACACCTGGATAGCCAACCTGTTTGATCTGGGCAATCCGATTTTTCTCGACCACAATATCGACGGGCCCCATCGGGGGTGCCCCGGTGCTGTTGATGAGCGTAACGCCCCGGATAATCAGCCGGCCGAATGGCCCGTCGCCCTGATTACGCGCCGACGCTTTGTCGACCTGCGCCCGCACCAGCTGACTATTGACAGCCAGCAACAAACAACCAACGATCAGTTTTCGTATAACTTTTGGCATCGCAAACAACGTTAGAAGACTAAGCTAGTCAGCAAGATACACAGCCGTCCACTAGATTTGACAAAAATTAGCCCTGTTATGTCCACAGTCATCATTCATGTTCCAGATGAGAAGAAGGATGTGCTTATTAATTTCCTTCGCTCAGTACCATACGTAACGGTCGAAAACGACCAACCAGTGCCGACCCAAACAACGGATTGGCAACAGCTACGAGGTGCGTATGCGCACGTGGGAATTACGTCGGCTATGTTGGCGCAGGAAAATCAAATTGAAAAAGAGCGCGAGCGTAACCAGCCATTCCCTCAATGACTACTTACGTTTTAGACACTAATGCAGTACTGGCTTATCTGGTGGGCGAACCGGGCACCGACGTAATCGAAGCCCTGTTTATCCGCGCGGAAGCTACTTTGTGCCAACTATACATGCACGCTATCAATGCATACGAGCTGTATTATCAGTTTTATCGACATAAAAATGAAGACGAAGCAAATCAGCTTTGGCGCAATATTCTTCAATTGCCGCTCACTGTTTTGTATACGTTTAATGAGGAAATTGTAAAAACGGCAGGTCGGATGAAAGGAACATTTAACTTGTCTGTTGCCGACTCGTTTTTACTGGCGCAGGCCATCCTACTCGATGCCACCGTCGTCACATCCGATCACCACGAGTTAGATACTGTCGATCAAACGGGTACTGTATCTTTTCACTGGTTCCGATGAAAGCCTTCGTCACGAAACACTTCCTGCTCCTCGTCATCGTCGCGGCTATCGTATTTGCCCTGGCGATGAAAGCAACCATCTTTCAGCAGGCGACGGTTCACGACGTACCGATGACCGAGCCATCTGCCTCCTTTCGACAGTACTGGCTCAGCGGTAAAGCCGAGTTGAACCGCTATAGTCTGGAACAGGCGCAGTACGGCGCGCTGAACGCCGGCGATGCGATGCTGATTTTCGCTACCGAAGATTTTCGGACCGATCTGCACGTCAAAGCAGAAACGCCCGAAAGCCGCGACAAGGCCGTGCCGGTGCTGAAAACGAACCTGGTCAAACGCTTTACGACCGGCATTTACGATTATTCGCTGTTTACGTCGGTATTCACCCCTATCAACAACCCTACGTTTCCGAATACACTGAAAGTCAGCACCTCGGAACAGGACTGGCTCGGGCACAGTTACCTGCAAATCGACTATGGCAACAACGGCTATCAGATCGACGGCCGATCGTATCTTGAAAAGGAAGTCCACGACGCGTACTCCGTGCCGAAGGTCATGCTGGAAGACGAACTCTGGAATCGCATCCGGCTCGATCCGGGCAAGTTGCCGACAGGCTCGATCAAGCTGATTCCGGGAACGATGACGGCTCGACTGCGGCACAAGCGGCTGGACCCGCTCGACGCAACGGCCAAACTCGACGATTACGAGGGCGTACTGTTTCCGGGTCGCAACCTGAAAGCGTACCGACTCGAATACCCGACCGACGAGCGTAATCTGATGATTGTGTTCGAATACGTGTTTCCCTACAAAATCGTCGGCTGGACGGAAACCTATACAAGCAACGACAACCTTCTGACCTCCCGTGCCGTTCTGAGAACAACCATTCAGTCGGATTACTGGAATCATAATGCCCCGGCCGACAGTGTGCTGCGCGACACACTGATGCACTAGTCGCCCCCAACCCAATCCTGTATGCGATTTATTCCCCTCCTGCTCCTACTTTTTCTGGCTGCCTGTTCGTCGAACAAAGACAAGCCTACTAAAACTGACGAGCCTACGTTCACCGTCATTTTTCTGGACAAAACCCGCTCCGTGAACATCAACAAGGCGTTCGTCGCCCGGAAATATCAACAGGCTATCAACGAGATCATCGAGCAGAATATCCACCAGAAAGGCGACCGGCTGGAGGTGTATTTTATCCACGAAAACACGGCGAAAGCCCGCGCCCTGAACCTGACCGTACGCAGCGAGATGGAGGACGTATCAGCCGCCAGTCCGACGGATCGTGAAGCGGCCGAAACAGAATTTACCCTGCTGCTGAACCGGGAGAAAGCGCAGATGCGCCAGCGCGTGTTGCAGGAACTGGCCGAGCAGAACACCGGCTCCTCGAATCAGGCAACCGACATCTGGGCGAGTTTACCCGTACTGGCCAAAGCCAACGAATCGGGGGCTACGGTCAAGGCGTACTACCTCAGCGACATGGTGGAAAGTGTTAAGGGAAGCAACCGGCGCGACTTTCAGGTGAAGCCTCCGAAAGACAACGCACAAGCCGAAGACTGGGCCAAAACCGATGCCAAATCGCTGAAACGGTACGAGATCGGTAGCCCCGACATCACGATGATTTTACCCTTCGAACCCAACGCGTCGGTAAAGCAAAACAACCCTACCGTGACCCAGTACTGGCAAACACTATTCAACGAGCTGGGCGTCGCCAGCGTTGAAGAACAGTAGGTGGTTTACCCCCGGTCCCTGAAGGGGGAGGAACTCCCTTTTGGCTCCTCCCCCTTCAGGGACCGGGAATAATCAAGTTATTCCGTCGTTGCGGAAGCTACTTCCGTACCGATCGAGAATTCATAGCCAACGCTGAAACCAGAAAAGTCGCGTTTCAGGCAGTACGATGTCAGTACCAGTCCGTCGCCGTCGCGCCGGACGGAGAGGTAATGAAACATAGGTTTGTACTCCGTAGCCAGATCGGGCAGGCGGCTGGGCGACGTGTTCAACGGTTGCCGTAGTCCCCCCCCGCCACCAATCACCAGGAACGTTTTGCCCTCAAATTCGTAGCGCTCGAAGGCGTGCGAATGGCCCGTGATAAACAGTTTTGCTTTTGGCGACGCAATGTAGGCGGGTACAAAACGCTGTTGCACCAGTTTCGATGAACCTACCAGCTTGCTGTTCGAATACGGCGCGTGGTGACAGGTAACGATAATGACATGGATAGCCGGGTCGGCATCGAGCACAGTCAGTATATCTTCGTACCACGACTGCTGCTTTACAATCTCGTCGCTCGACATGGTACTGAAGTTAGAGTTCAGCATGACAACGGCAATACCGTCGGTCACCTGCACGTAGCCGGTATTGACGTGATCCGGGAAGCGCAGCTGAAAATTACGGGCACCTTTGCGGGGTCGACCCATGACGTCGTGATTGCCCATAATGGCATACACCGACGTACCGACCGAGCGGCACTTCTCCAGAAACTGATCGATGGTGCGCCATTTCCGGGTCCGGAAACCCAGCGACACAATGTCGCCCAGCCAGTACAGGACCGTAGGGTGTAGTTTGACGATATGGTCCAGAATCGTCTGGGTTGCTTTGGTATTCTGGTGCGTCCGCAGTACCAGCCGTTCGACAAACATTGGGGCCTGCGTATCACTCAGGAACAGAATATCGGGATGTTGTTCGGTGTCGTTCATGCGTAGTTATCATTCACTTGTTACCAACGTATCAGCCGGTAATTCAGTTGTAGCTGGGCGGCAAAAGCTGCGTTTTGCGACGCGACGGCATCGTACCATTTCAACTCGCCCGACACCCGGAAGCGGGGACCAAGAGGTTGCGTGTAGGAAGCAGCGGCCATCCAGCCCAGACTGATCGTGCTGGTCTGTACGATACTTTCGTAATCGAGCCGGGAATGAACGATGTAGACGCCCGTCCCACCCGTTACGGATAAGCGCCGGGCAATACTGCGTTCGTTGCCACTGAGCCAGGCTAATGGCATCTGGAAAATAGCCAGCGTGGGAATAGCCGACACGTAGACGCGCCCTTCCGTATTATTGACGCGACCCCGGTACGAATACATCGTCGTCCAGCCACTTTCCAGGCCCAGCCGCAGCCGGTGATCGGGTACCCACAGTGCCCGGACCGTCAGGGGAACGCCAAAGCGGCTAAGCTGTGTGTTGGATAGCGTAGCGGGAACGCCTAAGTGTGTCGAGTAATAGGATAAGCCCCCACCCACCGACAGGACAACGGAGTAAGGCCCCCGCGTCCGGCCCGTATCGGCCACCGCCCGTTTTTGGGCCAATGCTGGTGTTGCCAGTGTACCGAGTACCAGCAAACCCAGCGTAAATTTGACTACGTAGTTCATGGCTTACTGTTGTATGTAGTGGTAGTAGGCAACAACGCAGGGGTAATTCGACAGAATACCATCGAAACGGGTGCGGTCGATAAACTCCTGAATGAACTGCGGCTCGTCCAGGGTCCACACAAACACGGACCGCCCTTCGGCTTTCATCACGTCCACTTCCGCTGACTGATCGCCCAGTGTCCAGCGGGGAGCCCAGATGTTGGCGTTGATACTACGAGCGATACTGGTATCAAGCTCGCACAGCACGGGTGTATCGGCTTTTTCGGGTAAATCCCGGTAAAGCGAGACAGCTTCATCGCTTGGCAGACCAATCACAATCTGCAAGGACCGGCCGGCGGCTTTCGCCCTTTGCATGTACGTACGCTGAATGGATTGTACCTGCGTCATCGACCGCACGTATTTGGTATCGAGCCAGACAAAACTCAGGTCGGTATTGTTGACCACCGTTTCCAGTGCTTCCTCCAGTGTTGGAATCTTCTCGCCGTTCACCAGTCGTACGAACGTAGCAAGCTGTTGATAGGTATACGATTCGATAGCCCCGGCCAGCCCGTTTTTCTGGATCAACCGCAGGTTCAGCGTATTGTCGTGGTACAGAATCGGTATGCCGTCTTTCGTATAACGCACGTCGACTTCGATACCTGTCGCCCCCAGCCGCGACGCCATTTTGATGATTTCCAGTGAGTTTTCCGACGCGGGCAGTAAATCGGACGTTCGGCCGCCTGCCCGGTGCGCAAGAATCGAGAACGATCGCGAATTCAGTGGTCGGGTGTAGGTCATCGTCAGCTTCTTGCTGGGCAAAACTCCGTCGTTACCATACGCCCCACTGATTACGAGCGTGTCGCCGGTGGCCAGCGACCCTGAAAATGGGCTGACAACACCATTCCGCCGAACATTTACCGTCAGTTGCACCAGGCCGATCTCCGTATTTTGCAGCCGACGCCAGTATCCAGACACGCCCAGACCGTTGAGCTGTTGCTGCGGCTCCATGTCAAAATACCCAACGTTCGACGTATACACGGACAGGTGGTGCGACGTGTCGGCTCCGTTGCGGATGTACGTCCACTTCAAAACGACCTGCGGACCAAATACGTCGGAACCATCGGTAACCGTATAGACGCCGTTAATGGCCTGTCGAACCGACGTCGAGAAGCGACCCGCTCCCGTAGCGGCCGAAAACGTGTACGGCACGGGGGCGTCGTATTCCTTACGGCACCCCGTCAAGGCGGCTATCAATAGCCCGAACAGAAGTAGATAACGTGTCATCACAGGATGAAGCCGAAGATTAACTGGGGGTAGAACAGATTACGGTCGAACGTGTCGTAGAGCGACCAGAGCTGCCAATTGAAACTGGAGTAAGCCGCCCGAAAGCCTAACGTCACATGTTTTTTGTCGTACAATGGTTGCTCGACGGCGAAGGTCACAGCCAGGCCGTTATAGCGGATCGCATTACGTTCAATCGAGAGGTTGCCTACCTGCGACTTGTAGTACGCGTCGATGATGGCTTCTCCCTTTATCGTTGCCTGGATATCGCGCGTAAAGCGATACCCAACCGACACGTTCGGAAAATTCTGCATCCCGTGCGCCTGACTGTCGAACACATCTTTTATCTGTAGAGCCCCAAACCAGACATGCATGTCATCGCCCGCCGAAACGAACAGTCGATCCGTAATGGGCGCTGCATAGCGTACGCCGATTCCGACGTTACTCTGTACAATCTGTGTCTGAATACGACTGTTGATAAACCAGTGTTTACTGATACCACGCTGGAGATTGAAATCGATGGCAGGTACGCTGACACGGATCTCTTCAGTTAGTTCGGGCGGGGTGGTTGTGAAGACGGCACCTATCGAGTAGCGCCACCGTCCCGGTATGGGTGCCTGCGGAAAGTAAATCCCCGGCCGACGTACCCCCGGCTGGATGGCCCGTGGATGATTTTCCGGGAGCGGTTGCCGCATACGCCGGGCCGACGAACGGGGCGCGGTCGAGTCCGCAGATACCTGCCGCCGTTGTGCATGTACCGACAACCCGGCAAGCAGTAGCCCGACCGTTAGCAGCCCCGTCAAACGTATCGGTAAACCAGAAGAGATCATTGTAGCCAGCGTGTGAGATCAGAAGACATAAACCACGACGACCGGATTTATGTTGCGACGCGCACGTTCAAGCGGCACTACCGATACCAAGTAGGGCTACACTAACTCAGCTACGACGCCAAACCAGCGATTTCAGCATCTGTCGACTCATTCCGTACCAGCACAGATTCGGTTGTCTGACTCAGTATATGCCATGCCTCTCTATAAACAGCTGATCGGGGCTTACGCTGCCGTTTGTCCGATTCTACCAAATGGATTTCCGAGCCATACGCGATAAAGTCCTGCACAGGTATGACGTAGAAAACATGCAGGGAATCAACATAAACAACGGCAAAGTCGAAGTCGGTCAGTTGATACACTGCGCGTACCATCACGCGTCGATTCGTCTTTGTACGCCGGGTATCGACGACAAAATTTCCCCGCTTCTCATCGAACCAGGCACTCTTGACCTGAATACGTACCAACTGTCCGGCAATATCGAAAACAAGGTCATAAGGTAATCGGTCACCTATTGGTTTGCATACCCCCCAGCCGAGTTTGAGCGCCTTAAGAATCACGGCCTGCTCGGCAATATCCCCTTTCTGTTTTGTCAACATGTGATGTGGATTGTCGCTAGATAAGCTGTAAAACGAAAAACCCCACTGAATTTCAGTGGGGTTTTCTTAGTAGCGGGAGCTGGACTCGAACCAGCGACCTTTGGGTTATGCTTACTACTACAGTTTTCACTGCCTCTGCCTTCGCAGCGTTTGTAGTCTGGACTGTCTCTTCACCCTCGTCTAACTTCGTTAGGGTGCCCACCATTCAGTCTCTACACCTTCCAAAAGTTTCCTTTTGGCTTGGCTCGGGATTACCGCACTACCGGCTTCCCCGAATTTGGCAGGTTAACATACTGGTGTTTCCCCCAGTACCGCCCATGAATTACAAAACTTGGATTTTCATCCATCACACGACAACGTGCTTATCGTGCGATCAGGTCTTGCAATTACCGTTATCATTTTACTGATAACCTTAAGCCCAACGAGCTACCAACTGCTCCATCCCGCGGTGTTGTGAGTGCAAAAGTACGACAGCTTTTGAGAATTACAACTACCTTTGTCAAAAAAAAAGTTTGCGGCTCGCGGAAACGTTTTTAAAAAAGCCGCCGTTGTTTGCAAAAGCCGCTGACAATCAGTCAGCGGGATCACCTACGAATGAATACACAAGTCATAGAAAATTCGCCGGCCGACCATAAGGCCGGCTTCGTCAGTATTGTCGGCAAGCCTAACGTCGGCAAATCCACCCTGATGAATCAGCTCGTTGGCGAGCGCCTTTCCATTATCACGTCGAAAGCCCAGACCACCCGTCACCGCATCATGGGTATCCTCAACGGTACGCATGAAGGTCAGGAGTTTCAGCTCGTTTACTCCGATACGCCGGGCATCATCAAGCCGCTGTACAAGCTGCATGAGTCGATGATGAGTTTTGTGCGGGGTTCGATCGAAGATGCCGATGTGGTTCTGTTCGTAACCGATATTTTCGAACAGCACGACGAAAACGACGTCATCGAGCGCCTGCAAAAGTCGGAAGTACCGATCCTGCTGCTAATCAACAAGGTCGATCAGGCAACGCAGGAACAGGTGCAGGAAAAGATCGAGTACTGGAGCAATCACTTCCGGGCCGACGCGATCATCCCCATTTCGGCGCTGAACAATTTCAACATCGACCAGGTGTTCGATGCCATCATCACGCGGCTTCCACAGCACCCACCTTATTTCCCGAAAGATGAGCTGACCGATAAGCCGGAGCGCTTCTTCGCGTCGGAAATCATTCGGGAAAAGATCTTCCTGAACTACAAGAAGGAAGTGCCTTACAGTAGCGAAGTCGTTGTGATTGGTTTCAAGGAGAAAGACGACATCATCGTCATTCAGGCTGAAATTCTCGTCGAACGGCCTACGCAGCGGGCGATCCTGCTGGGTGAAGGCGGTAAGATGATTAAGAAAACGGGCATTATGGCTCGTGAAGAACTCGAACGGTTTTTCGGCAAAAAAGTATTTTTAGAACAGTTCGTCAAAGTAGAGCCCGACTGGCGTCAGAAAGATCGCATGCTGCGCCGACTCGGTTACGACGAATAAACGGAAGGAATGCCGTAGCAAACCGGCAGGCCACCCGTCATACCCGCGCTGAAGCCTGCTCGTGCCGTTTCGTTCTTTCCCCTTCAACTCATGGCAAATATTGTAGCAATCGTTGGCCGCCCAAACGTGGGTAAGTCCACGCTGTTTAACCGTCTGACGGAACAGCGCCAGGCCATTATGGACAACCAGAGCGGGGTTACCCGCGACCGCCATTACGGTACGGCCGAGTGGAACGGTGTTTATTTTACCGTTATCGATACGGGCGGCTATGTCGTCGGCTCGGAAGACGTCTTCGAAGAATCGATTCGGGAGCAGGTCGAAATTGCCATTCAGGAGTCGACCGTACTGCTGTTTATGGTTGATACCCAAACGGGCATCACCGGGCTTGATGAGGATTTTGCCAACGTGTTGCGCCGGTCGAAGAAGCCGGTATACATCGTGGCAAACAAAGCGGAATCAGCCGAGCGTTCACAGGGCGCGGCTGAGTTCTACAGCCTGGGCCTGGGTGACCCCTACGCGATTTCGTCGATGACGGGTTCGGGTACGGGCGATCTGCTCGATGAGGTCGTGAAGCACTTTCAGGGACCGGGCGTGGAAGACCCTGATGCCGGTATTCCTAAAATCGCTATCCTCGGCCGACCGAACGTGGGTAAATCGTCGTTCCTGAACGTTCTGACCGGACAGGAACGTAGCATTGTCACCGACATTGCCGGAACAACCCGCGACGCCATCAACACCCGGTACAAAGCGTACGGTAAAGATTTCATTCTTACTGATACGGCTGGTATTCGGCGCAAAGCCCGGGTGCAGGACAACATTGAGTTTTACTCGACACTGCGTTCGATAAAGGCGATGGAAGAGTCGGACGTTTGTATCGTCATGCTCGACGCTACACGCGGACTGGAAGCGCAGGACCTGAACATCATCGGGCAGGCGGTGAAAGCCAAGAAAGGCGTTGTCATCATGGTCAACAAATGGGACGCCGTGGAGAAGGATCACCGCACCGCCGACGTACTGCGGAAGGAAATGATTCAGCGGATGATGCCGATTGACTACGTCCCGATCATCTTCGCGTCGGTTCACGAGAAGCAGCGCATTTTTCAGGTGATGGAAAAAGCAATGGAAGTGTATGAGAACCGGGGCAAGAAAGTGACGACGTCGAAACTCAACGACGCGCTGCAACCCGACATCGAGAAATTCCCGCCCCCATCGCTGAAGGGTAAAATGATTCGGATCAAATACATGCTACAGGTACCGACGCCCTCACCGACGTTCGTCTTTTTCTGTAACCTGCCGCAGTATGTACAGGAATCGTATCAACGGTTTCTGGAAAACCGAATTCGCGAACATTTCGACTTTACCGGTGTACCGCTAACGCTGTTCTTCCGACAGAAGTAACGGCTTCGACTACTCGTTCAGCACTGATGCGACCGGAGTCTGTCGCGTCAGTGCTTTTTTGTGTTCATCAACAGCGCAGACATGGAAAATCGTGGTCATTATTGGGTAGGGGTTGGTTTTGTGCTGCTGTCGGCGTTCTGCTTTGCCTGTAAAGGCATTCTGATCAAGCTGGCCTTTCGTTACCCGATCGATCCCATTGCGTTGTTGACGTTGCGCATGGCGTTCTCGCTGCCTTTTTATCTGGCTATTGGTCAGTACCTAAACCGCGCAGAGGGCCCGGTTACGCTCTCGCGCCGGGAGTGGCTGACTCTGGCGGCTGTCGGTATTACCGGCTATTATTTCGCCAGCCTGTTCAACTTCATTGGCTTACTATACATATCGGCCAGCCTGGAGCGGATACTGCTGTTCGTTTACCCAACGTTTGTGCTACTGCTAAATGCGATCGGTTTTGGTCGCCGGGTAACCCGCCAACAGCTACTAGCGCTGTTGCTGACGTATGCCGGTATACTACTGGCGTTTGTCGGCAACATTCGCCTGTCGACACAACAGGACGTAGCTCTTGGTGCCTTCTGGGTAATATTGAGTGGGCTGGTTTACGCGCTGTATCTGGTCGGTAGCGAATCGGTTATGCGTCAGCTTGGCTCACAGCGATTTACCTGTTACGCCATGATAGCCGCTACCGTTCCGACCCTTATTCACGGTACGATAGCGTCGGGTACTGCCCTGTTTCATTATCCGACGACTGTCTATTGGCTGGGCGTACTGATGGCGCTCTTCGTTACGGTTTTACCGACGTTCATGATGGCCGAAGGCATCAAGCGGGTGGGTGCGAGCAACACGTCGATCATTGCCAGTATCGGCCCAATTTTCACCATCGGGTTATCCACCACAATCCTGCACGAAGCCATCAGCTGGCAGCAGCTCGTGGGTACAGGTCTGGTTCTGTCGGGCGTCTTTTTAACCAGCTGGCGCCGAACGAAAAGATCGACGTATGTACCCGACTAGGTATGTTTTTTCAACCGCTTGATTGTGAGTCGCTAATTTACGAAGCAGTTAATTTGCTGACTTATAAACCTGTTTTCATTCCTAAATAGAAAGTAATCGGACCTTTGGATAAATTCATATATACCTTTAGTCTGTTAATCATGTCTATTTTATGGGTTTGCCACTAATTTCACCGAGTAAGCTTCCTCGTATTTTCTCTCAATGGTACCCAACACAGTTATGGAAAACGATAAACAGATCGACAAAGCGGCCTACGTCCTGAAAGCCGTTGCTCATCCGCTCCGTATTCGGATCATTCAAATGCTCAATGAAAACACGGAGCTGAATGTATCGACGATCTACAAAAACCTGAACGCTGAGCAATCACTGATTTCCCATCACCTGATCAACATGCGCGACAAGGGTATTCTGGATATCCGGCGCAGCGGCAAGAATATTTTCTATTTTCTTGTCGATACGGCCGTTGCTGAAATTATCGAATGCATTTACAAGAGTAAGATCGTTCAGTAGCTGATTCGTTCAAAAACGGGCTGTCCCGACCACCGCTAGCGTTCGACGCAGATCGGTGATCGGGACAGCCCGTTTTCAGCTAATTAATTGAAGAGTTCGCCGGGCCGCATGGGCGGCATGACACCCAGGTGGTGGTAGGCTTTCTCGGTCGCTTCCCGACCACGCGACGTACGCTTTAGAAAACCTTCCTGAATCAGAAACGGCTCGTACACTTCCTCGATCGTTTCCGACTCCTCTCCGCAGGCGGTGGCAATCGTCGTGATGCCTACCGGTCCACCTTTGAACTTCTCGATGATCGTCGACAGGATGCGGTTGTCCATGTCATCCAGCCCGTTCTGATCGACGTCGAGCGCACTCAGCGCGATTTCGGCAATGTCGACGTTGATAATGCCATTTCCTTTCACCTGTGCAAAATCGCGGGTCCGGCGCAGCAGGTTGTTGGCAATACGCGGTGTACCCCGGCTCCGACGGGCAATCTCGAAGGCTCCGGTTTCGTCGATGGGCGTACCCAGGATAGCCGACGAGCGCTGAACGATACTGGTCAGTAGTTTTGCGTCGTAATATTCAAGCCGGCAGCTGATACCGAATCGTGCCCGCAGGGGCGACGTCAGCATACCTGCGCGGGTTGTCGCACCGATCAGCGTAAACGGATTGAGCTTAATTTGTACCGTGCGCGCATTCGGCCCCGAATCGAGCATGATGTCGATCTTGTAATCTTCCATCGCCGAATACAGGTACTCCTCTACAATGGGATTGAGCCGGTGAATCTCATCGATAAACAGCACGTCGTTTGGCTGTAAATTCGTCAGCAGGCCGGCAAGGTCGCTGGGTTTGTCGAGTACCGGGCCGGACGTCATTTTGATGTTGGCGTTCAGCTCATTGGCGATGATATGCGAGAGTGTGGTTTTGCCTAATCCCGGCGGGCCGTGGAGCAACACGTGGTCGAGCGCATCGCCCCGCTGCATGGCTGCCCGCACAAACACTTCCAGGTTTTCAAGCACTTTTGCCTGCCCCGTAAAGTCTTCGAACGACAGCGGTCGTAGTGCCCGTTCGATCTCTTTATCGGTGGCCGTCATGCCCTCACCCGATCCTTTCAATACGTCGTTTCGCATGGCTTTTTTATTGGTACGGAATCTACCCTAAAACGGCCTTAGAAAGCTATTTTCGGCAGATTCGCTTCCTTCAAATTTACGAAAAAATACCCGGAAAATCAGCGATTTCGCCGGCTTTTCCCCGGTCGTACGTAGCAACTTCCTGCGCATAAAAAAAGCCCGAACAGTGACTCCTGTCCGGGCTTCCTGACAATCGTTCCTACTAGCGAACCAGCAGTACCGACCCACGCTTGACAAGCTTTCCACGATCGGGAAATGACTCGCTTTTATAGGTGAGTACGTACGGATACAACATCGACGGATAGTCGGACCCACGGTAGGTGCCGTCCCACTTCTGCTCCGGATTAGTCGACACGAAAATCACCTCACCCCAGCGATTATAAACCCGCATCTCGTAGTCGGTGATGTAGTTACTGAACACCTGGAACTGATCGTTGATACCGTCATTGTTGGGCGAGAACGCGTCGGGTACGTTCACACGGGGTTCGCACTGGTTGATTACGCTGGCCGTAGCTGAAGCAGTGCAGCCAAGCGGATCAGTAACCCGCAGGATGTAGTTTCCGACCTGGCTAACGGGTAGTATGCGAGCCGTATCGGCCAGGGGTCGTCCGTCGCTACCTAACCATCGAAATTGCAGGCCAGTAGCTCCATTGGCTACCAGTTGCGTTCGGCCCTGATCGCCGACACACAGAGCCGCCTGCTGCGTAAAGGAGAAGTTAGGTGCGGGTCGATCGGCAACCTGTACGCTACTGCTCCCCTTACACCCTGTCTGCGTATTGGTTACCGTGACGCTGTACGAACCCGGCTGACTGACGTTGATGGTCGGTGATGTGGCCCCATTGCTCCACTGATACACGTTTCCCGTCAGGTCGCCCGTTACCAGCGACAACGATACTGCCTGACCGATACACTTCGGTGGCGCAGCCGCCAACCGGGCAAATCCGGCGCTGTCTAGCCCAACTACGATACTGTCCCGATTAGCTTTACAGCCGTTGGCATCCTGCACCTGTACGTTATACCGCCCCGGTGCGGCTTTGTCGAAGATGGGTGTCGAGGCAATCAGGTTATTGTTCTGGTCGAGCCAGACGTAGGCCACCGCTGTTCCGCCCGTTATGTTCAGACTGATCGTGCCACTATTCGGTATGCTACAAAGCGCATCGCGCACAGTCGGCGTCAATGCCAGCTGGTTCGCTGTCGATTTGAGCTGAAACGCCGAGTCGACCCGGCAGGTGTGCACGCTATCGGTTACGCGCACGCTATACCGCCCTTCGACTAAGTTTGTCAGCTGGGCGGTTCCCGGTAGTACAGCACCGTCAGTTCGTGTCCAGGCGTACGTATACGTGTAGCTGCCGGCTGGCGTAACCGTTAGCGCGATGGCTCCATCGGCCGACGTACAGGAGCGTGGACCAGTCAGCGCAGCCCGCAATTGAATTTTAGGCAGTTCGCTGACCCGAATCGTATCGCTGTTTTCACAGACAGCATTATCCGTTGGGAATGTTGCCGTCACACTATATACGCCAGCAGCTGTCGTGGTAATCGTCTTCGTTGTGGCTCCCGTATTCCAGCGGAAGTTTCGCCAGACCTGCTGTGGTACGGTCAACTCAATAGTCAATTTATAACAGGTTAGTGTATCGGGACCCAGATTGAGCGAAGGCACTGGCCTGATCTGCACCCGAATCGTATCGCTCTTATAACACTCACCGTTCGAGGCAAAACCGATAGCGTAATAGAAACCCGGTTGGGTAAACGTAATCGTCTTCTGTCGCCCCGCCACAGCGCCGTTGACCAGCCAGACGTAGTTGGTTGCCGGTACTTTCAGATCGAGCGTAATACCTCGTCGGTTACAAATCACTGTGTCAGGCCCCAAATTCATCTGCTCGGGCGTTGCCAGAATCGTGATTGTCCGGTCAATAATTGTATCCTTACAAATCCCGCCCGTGCTGTTTTGTGTCACGATATGAAAGCTAACCTTATACTGCCCCGGCTGCTGATAGGTGTGCCGTTGTGGCTGCAATGCCGTCGTCGACACGGGCACGCTGCCATCACCGAAGCTCCAGGTGTAGGTTTCTTTCAGCTTGGGACAGTTTGGACTTCCCTGAAACACGGTTGGCTGACGGGCGCAGGTATCCGAGTAGGTAAAGCCCGGCCCACTCGACTGATCGTTAAAGTTCGACACCAGGTTGGGCAAACCCAGTTGGCTCGTCTTACCACCCAATGACTGACCCGCCGGATTGAAGCGTAGACTGTCGAGCAAACCGCCATTCGGATTTTCGATGGTCCCCAGGGTATTGCTACCTTTCACCGCTACATAGATTCGTCCGTCCGGGCCAATCTGTATCGACCCATACTGACGGGTTGAACTACTATCAATTACCGTTCGCGATCGGGCCAGGAGTGAGTCGGGCTGGTTCAGATCATAGCTAACGATGTAGGATAATCCTTTCTGACTACCGTCGCTGTTTGTGTCAGCCAGCATCGTTATGTACAGACTCTTACCGTCGGGCGAGAATTCGACACCGTACGCTTTCGGCGGGGCCGGCCCCAGGTCGATCGTTTTATTGTACGTAAGTGCGCCCGTTGAGTCATTGAAGGTAAACAGTTCGACGGAGTTGCGGGGTGGCCCCGGTACAACCACGGCCATCGGCCTGCTGGCACCGTTAACGCTGGCCGTATCCGCCGGGCCGATCTTCATATAGCCTTCACCGTTCACAGTCGCCGTAGCCGATGTGCCGCCGGTAATCGTCGTCGCCGATGATGGATTATCAGCCTTCGTCAGGTGGCGCACCTGATACTGGTTCGTACCGAAAACACGGTTGATTACCCAGAATGTCGAATCCCGTTCGTTCTTGACCGAAGCCGACTGCTCGGTGCCCTGGCCGGGCGCGTTGATGGGAATATTTTTTTGAATAACAGCACCTTTACCCTTCTCCTGGCGCATATCGACAATGCTGTAAGCCAGTTGCTTGGTGCCGTTAATTTCGGTAGTCGTGTATACGTAATAGAGATACTCACACCCACGACAGGTCGGTTTCGGCACGATCAGCGCCGATTGTGTGGAGCGCCTGTTTCCGCCCAGCCTGATTGGCGTAGCCGTAGCCGCAGAGTCTCTGGGGTCCAGCGATCTCAGAGGTTTGCCATCTTTCCCGTAGATGGTTATTCCGTCCGTGTAAAACAGCAATTGACCCTTCGTATTCGCAATTGAAGACGATCCTTCGATCGTGCTAAGGTTCCCATCTGTAATCGGTTTCGGGGTACCACCACCACCAAAATCCAGACCGGCGTTCTGGCCAAAATACCACTTTACCCCCTGCGACTCTTTCTTCTCACCGCAGACGTCTACGTTTATACGATCCTGGTACGTACAGCCGCTTTGGTTCGTCACTTCAACGGAATAGCAACCCGAACTGTCAACATCGATCGACTGTGTCGTCTGCCCTTTCGGGTACCAGAGAAAGGTCAGTCCTGACTGGGGGGGGCCGCTCGCATACGGGTCAAGCGTAATACGTTCGCCTTGACAGATAGTGGTATCCGTTCGCCAGCCAGCAAACGACTGCGGCCGGTCGAATATGGTAACAAACTGGCTGGTTGTTACCGTAGTCGCGCTAGTTGTTCTGGTTAACGTTACGGTATACGTACCCGCCTGCTGGAATACGTGATTAACCGCCGAATCAGCTACTGCTGTTTTCGTTACCGCGCTACTGCCATCGCCGAAATTCCAGACGCGCGTTGTTACGCCGGTGCGCTCCAGATCAACGAATCGAATCGAATCCGCGCCACAATCCCGATCGGGCACGCAAAACTTCTGCGTCGTCACGGTAAAGCTCTTTGGTTCCGTCTGTGCCCACGCGCTGCCAGCCCCCAAAAGCAGGCACAGCAGCCACAGCAGCCACAGCAACCCCGTTAAATGCGTACACTTTGTAAAGACTTTCATGGAACTGGCTGCTACCTGTATTCTCCCGCACAATTTCGCTCCTGCACATATCATACTATGGGAGCACTACGTTAGTATAAACGATGTTGAGGTACTAAAATTTTATCCGCCCGGCGGAGGAAACAGCACGGCAAAATCCGTTAGCTTTAAGGCTGGTCTGTTGGTTATCTATACCAACTTATGTTGACTAGTGTTGCAACCGCGAAGTTGGTCCAACTGTTGCTTTACGACTTCTTATGTTTAAGAAATACCTGTCTGTAGTACTGTTTTTTGTGTCGGTTCGGCTCGCCATAGCGCAGGACCCACAGTTTACACAGTTCTATGCAGCACCCCTTTATCTCAACCCTGCCTTCGCCGGATCGGCTTACGCACCACGCCTGACGGCAAACTACCGGAATCAGTGGCCGGCCATCACCAGCTACGTCACGACCATGGTTGGCTTCGACCATTATTTCGATCGTATCAACAGTGGCGTGGGCCTGATTATCAATAACGACAATCAGGGACAGGGCCGCATTCAGGCTACCGAGATAGGTCTGCAATATGCTTACCAGTTTCAAATCAGCGAAACATCGACCGTACGGCTTGGCCTACAGGGATCGTATGTTAACCGGAACATCAACTATTTTGGTCTGACCTTCGGCGATCAGTTTAACGACAGAGGGTTCATATCGGGTAGTGTCACAGGCGATCCGATAGCGCAGGGCGGCTTTCCCAAGAACAAATACCTCGATTTCTCGACGGGTGGGCTGGTTTTTTCCGATTGGTATTGGGTTGGCGTATCGGCGCACCACATCAACCGGCCCGATCAGGGCTTCTTTGTCAGTGGCCGGAGCCGCCTGCCGATGAAAGGGAGTATTCATGCCGGGCTACGTATTCCACTCAACGGTGTTACAGGCCTCTCCGACGAACTGGACCGGGAGATTAGTATTTCGCCGGTAATTCTCTACAAGTTTCAGGGCAAGTACGATCAGCTTGATCTGGGGGCTTATCTGACGTATTCGCCCATCACCATTGGTGCCTATTACCGTGGTATTCCCTTCAAGAAATACGAGCCAACGATCAACAACAATGATGCAGTAGCCCTGCTGGCAGGTTATCGGGTCGACAAGTTTTCGATCGGCTACAGTTATGATGCCACAATTTCGTCGCTGAGCGGTAGCGGTGGCTCGCACGAACTGTCGCTGTCGTACATTTTCGACAAGCCCGAGCGTCGTACCGGTGTCCGCCGGCGCGACAAAAAGCTGCCCTGTCCAAAGTTCTAGAAACGGTTTTCGGTTTTCAGTATACGGTTCACGGTAACGTGTACACGACCAGCTACTGTAACCCGTATACTGGAAACCGAACACTGACCTAAGCTTCTTTCACCACCAGTTGCACCGTATACCGGCTTTTCTGCTCCAGCAACAGGCGCTTGTTGACCAGTACCCGGTCGATCGTGCTTTGGTCATAGTAGCGAATCGTGATCAGCTCCAGGCCGTCGTTGTAGCTAACCTGGAAATCCTGTCGGAGCATGTCGAGCAGGGATTTGATGCGAGTTTGATCGTTATCAACGACGACCGAGAAGCTGATCGCTGTATTCTGCATCAGATTGATCTTCACCCCCGCCTGCGCAAACCGACCGAAGATTCGGCTTAGATTATCTTCGGCAATGAACGAGAAATCGGTCGGGTGCAGCGAAATCAGTAGCTGATTGACCTTGAAGATAAACGACGGGGTTGTCAGGTGCTGCCCGATATCACCGATCATCGTCCCCGGTGCCTCGGTGTCGATGAATGAACGGACGTAGAGCGGAATATGCTTGTTTTGAAGCGGCTTGATCGTCTTGGGGTGAATGACCGTTGCCCCGTAATACGCCAGCTCAATGGCATCCTGATAGGTGATTCGCTGCAACAGTACGGTATCGTCGAACCACTTCGGATCGGCATTCAGTACCCCCGGTACATCCTTCCAGATCGTCACGCTTTCCGCGTTTAGACAGAAAGCGACAATAGCCGCAGAATAGTCGGACCCTTCCCGCCCCAGCGTCGTAGTTCGACCGTCAGCTGCCTGCCCGATAAACCCCTGAATAATGGAGACCTGCTGTTTATCGACCGCGTCGATGATCCGCTTCTTCGTCTCTGTCCAGTCGACTTTACCTTCCCGAAACGTAACGTCGGTACGGACGAGCTGACGAGCATCCAGCCACCGGGTCGGTATGCCCGCACGTTGCAGATGAGCCGCGATGATCTGGGTCGACAACACTTCGCCGAGCGACACGATTTGGTCGTATACCTCATCGGTACCGCCAGCAGGGGCCGACGTCGTCAGCGACTCAAGACCAGCCAATGTTTGGTAGACGGCCGAAAAATCGCCGGTTAGTCCGGCCATGATTCCTTCGTGATAGGCCCGGACCTGCGTCAATTTGGCGTCGACCGTTGGACGCTCGTTCGCAATCCACGCCCAGACCAGTTCTTCCAGTGCGTTCGTCGTCTTCCCCATCGCCGACACGATCACCGCCGATTTCATACCCTGTTGCCGAACGATTCGAGCCAGATTCTGAACGCCCGCAGCATCCTTCACCGATGCCCCACCAAACTTGAATACTTTCATATATCAACAAAACAAAGACAGGATTACAGGATTGGCAGGATGATATTTTCAAATCCCGTCAATCCCGTAATCCTGTCAGAAATCGTTTATCAGATTACTACCGTGCGGCCGGTAAATATCAGTTCGCGAACGGCATTCGCTATACCTTGTGGATCGAAGCCGCACTCGTTGTGAAGCTGAATCTGCTCGCCGTGTTCAACGACGGCATCCGGAATACCGAGCCGCTTTACCCGAGCCATATAGCCGTGATTTGCCATAAACTCCAGTACAGCGCTACCAAAACCACCCATCAGACAGCCGTCTTCTACGGTCAATACCTTGTCGAAACGGCTGAAGATCTGATGCAATAGTGCTTCGTCCAGCGGTTTCACGTACCGCATATCATAATGAGCTGGCTGAATACCTTCTTTTGCCAGCATCGTAACAGCGTCCACCGCGTAATTACCGATGTGGCCAATGGTCAGTATCGCAACCTCTTCGCCCTCACTGACTAGTCGGCCTTTACCGATTTCCTGCGCTTCGAACGGTGTTTTCCAGTTGGGCATAACCCCTTCGCCACGGGGATAACGAATTGTGAACGCATGTTTACCCTGCTGTACTTTCTCCGACTGGGCCGTGTACATCATGTTCCGCAACTCCTGCTCATTCATCGGCGCAGCGACGATCATGTTTGGAATGCAGCGCATGAAGGCGATGTCGTAGGCTCCGTGATGCGTCGGCCCATCGGCACCGGCAAAGCCAGCCCGATCAAGACAGAAGATCACGGGTAACTCCTGAATGCAGACGTCGTGAATGACCTGGTCGTACGCTCGCTGCATAAACGTCGAATAGATATTGCAGAACACAATTTCGCCCTGCGCAGCCATACCGGCCGAGAACGTAACGGCATGCTGTTCGGCAATACCTACGTCGAACGCCCGCTTCGGCATGACTTTCATCATGATGTTCATTGACGAACCCGACGGCATAGCTGGTGTCACGCCCACGATAAGTGGGTTTTGCTCTGCCAGCTCGACCAGCGTATTCCCAAACACATCCTGGTATTTGGGCGGCTGGGGTGTGTCGTACACTTTCTTCTGAATGACCCCCGTCACCTTGTCGAACAGACCCGGCGCGTGCCATTTGGTCTGATCTTTTTCGGCTGGCGCGTACCCTTTCCCTTTTACGGTCAGTACGTGTAGCAGTTTCGGGCCGGGAATTTTTTTCAGATCGTCCAGCACACTCGTCAGATGATCGATGTCGTGACCATCGATCGGGCCGAAGTACCGCAGGTTCAGCGACTCGAACAGGTTACTCTGATCCAGCAGCGACGATTTGATGCTCGATTCGACCTTCGATACGATCTCTTGTGCGCTCTTACCGAACTTACTCATTTTACCGAGCAGGTTCCACACTTCCTCCTTGACCTTGTTATAGGTTTGCGAGGTCGTAATGTCCGTCAGGTACTCACGGAGAGCGCCTACGTTTGGGTCGATGCTGATGCAGTTGTCGTTGAGAACGATCAGCAGGTTACTGTCGGTAGCACCAGCATGGTTCATTCCTTCAAACGCTTCGCCAGCCGTCATGGCACCATCGCCAATTACGGCGATGTGGTGCCGCTCGTGATTACCCTGAAGCTGGGAAGCTACAGCCATGCCCAAAGCCGCTGAAATCGACGTCGACGAGTGCCCTACGCCGAACGCGTCGTACTCGCTTTCCTTGCGTTTGGGAAAGCCGGACAGGCCTTTATAGAAGCGGTTCGTATGAAATTTCTCCCGCCGACCGGTCAGGATTTTATGCCCGTATGCCTGATGACCAACGTCCCAGATGAGTTTGTCGTCGGGCGTGTTGAACACATAATGCAGGGCGACGGTCAGCTCAACTACCCCTAGACTGGCCCCAAAGTGCCCGCCGAAGACAGACACATCATCGATAATAAATTGGCGAAGCTCGTCGGCGAGCTGGAACAAACGGGATTTATCGAGTTTGCGAAGGTCGTCGGGCGTGTTGATGGTGGCCAGTAGT
Source organism: Spirosoma oryzae (assembly GCF_003002825.1). Taxonomy (GTDB): domain Bacteria; phylum Bacteroidota; class Bacteroidia; order Cytophagales; family Spirosomataceae; genus Spirosoma; species Spirosoma oryzae. The sequence continues at coordinate 48,436 of NZ_PVTE01000012.1, forward strand.
GGGCCGGGGGTGATCAGCATGATACGTGACTAATAAGTATCTGTGTGACAACAACAACCGTTTGGTTTGCAATGTTCACCACGACGGATTTGCCGTGTTGTTGGCGTAACGAAAGTAGTGCAATTTCCGGAATATATAAATAAACGAAGCCCTCACCCGCCTGGATTCGCGCAAACGGTGTGAGGGCTTATCTTATTTTAGTACCGATCAGTTGCGTTGACTGGCCCGGAATAACTTCTGCTTTTCTTCCCGGGTCAGACTTTCGTAGCCCGATCTGGAAATTTTGTCCAAAATCATATCGACTTCGTCCTGATCGGGCGTGTTAACCGAGGTGCTGGTGCTTCCGGCGGCATAGCTACTCGTAGCAGCACCGGCGCTACTCCGCTGCCGGTACGATACACGCACGGGTGGCTTGGGCCGTACCAGATTGTTCCAGGATTCCATCACCCAATAAATTGGCCGGCCAATGTCGGTTCCGTTCTGAAGCATTTTTACGTAAGCGAAGCCGAGAACGGCCCCACCCAGATGGGCCAGGTGCCCGCCCGCGTTAACCCCAGCTGTTTGCGCAAACGACAGAATAATAAAGAAGAAAACGATGTATTTAATCCGAACGGCTCCGAGAAACAGCAGGTGAAATGTGTAATTCGGCAACAGGGTTGCAGCCCCAACAGCGACCGCATACGCAGCCCCCGATGCACCCAGCATCAGTGCGGTATCGGCCTGGTGCTGAAAATACGGAACCGTGTTATAAATAGCCAGGTAAAGAACCCCGCCGGCCACACCGCCCATAAAGTACAGCCCGACCAGCCGCCGGTTACCCAGATATTCGTCAATCAGCCGCCCAAACCAGTACAGAAACAGCATGTTGTACAGGATATGGAAAATATCGTCGTGGGCGAAGAAGTACGTAAACAGCGTCCAGGGTTTGTGCAGAAAGGCCTGGATGCTGCCGGGAATCATGATTTGCTGCCGGATCAGGTAATACATCCCCTGATTGTCGGCCATCATGAATCCGATCTTAGCCAGCAGCAGCAGTAAAAAAACAACTGTATTGACTAGTATGATCTGCACCAACGTGTTGTTGGGCTTGTTGAATTCGCTCCGAAAATCATCAAACAACCCGCTCATTCTTAGTAAAACGTTTTCCGTTGTGAATTCCAGTATTTAACCAGTATATACGCAAATAGCATTCCACCGATATGGGCGAAGTGTGCTACGTTATCGCCTGACTGCTGATAGACGCCCGAGTACAGTTCGAATGCCCCGTAAAGGATAACGAAGTACTTCGCTTTGATTGGTATAGGCGGAAACAATAAAAGTAGCTCAGTGTTTGGAAACAGCAGCCCAAACGCCATCAACACACCAAATATCGCACCCGACGCGCCAACCATCGGCTGATCGACCTGCTGCCCGAACAATTTATTGACGATTTTCAGGCTACCCTGCACGTAGTCAGGGTTTGTCGGCTGTGCCTGATAGCTATCAATGAACTGAGACAGGTTGTCGTAGTAAACACCCGCATGTTCCGTAATAAACGCCGAAAAACCGTCGGGAGTCGGGTTGGCCCGGTAGTCACGCACAGCTTCATATACGGCAGATACCTCGTAATAGTTAACCCCGGAGAACAGCAGGGCCGCCCCCAGTCCACAGAAAAAGTAAAAAAACGTAAAGCGTCTCGGCCCCCAGTAGCGCTCCAGCATCGGCCCGAAAACGATCAATCCGATCATGTTGCTGAAAATGTGCCCCAGTCCGCCGTGCAGAAACATATGGGTCAGCAACTGTATGGGATTGAACAGGTCGGACAGAAACGAGTGAAGCCCGTACAACTCTACAAGATTCGGGTTAAAAGACGTAATCATATACGCGATTACGTTCAGAATCAGGAGTGCACGAACGACTGGGGTAATATTATTGAACATTCCGTTTTAGTAAGACAATGTACTTCTTTTAACTTATTTCAACGCGAACAGTCCCGCAATTTTATCTAACGACAAGACCGTCATGATGGATTCCCCGCCGGGCGTATAACTTGGATTGGCAGACGCAAACAACTGATCGACCAGCGCGCGTCGTTCGGGTACACTCAGTCGAATGACGTGCCGTTGAGCCGACCGCCGGGCCAACGACCGGGCCATCGACTCCTGCCGGTTGAGTTTGAGCCGGCCGGTATCTTCGCGCAGTTGCGCCAGCAAATTAGCAAACAGTTCTTCCTCTTTCTCACCCGTCGTCTGCGTCGGCACCCCCCGAATGATAAACGTGTTATGCCCAAGTTCATCGAACTGAAAGCCAAGACTGGTCAGTTCGTCGCGCAGATCGAGCGCCAGTTGAAAATCGACCGGCGATAACGAAATCGTTTTGGGAAACAGGAGTTGCTGCGACGAGCCATTACGCTTGGTCAGCGACGCGTGGAACTGATCGTACAGTATCCGTTCATAAGCCCGGCGCTGATCGATCAGCATCATCCCTGATTTGACCGGTGCCAGCAGGTAGCGATTTTGCACCTGTACAATCGCTTCGTCGTCGACCATGTCGGGCGCAACCTCCTCCCGCTGATTGGCCCGACTACCAATGCGGATCGGCTCACTAACGGGTTCGGGAGTCGACGCTGTCGGCATTGGCGCAGCGGGCTTTGTGGATACAGGCCCCAGCCAGTCACCAGTCGCTGTAGTTTCCTTCTTCGGATTTTTGTCGGATACGCCTTCGAACAACGCCTGCCAGTTATTGACCGACGGTTTGGGCGGCACATCGGCCTTGCGTGATGGCATATCGAAGCTTCGCCCGGCGGCCGTATCGAGCGATTCGTTGCGCAGCGGCTGGGGTTTGTCGGTTTTCTCCGCCGGTTGGCTGGCGGGTGCAGCCGTTCCCGACATCCACGACGGCGTGATGGGTTTCGGAGCTGCGTCAGGCGTATCTGCCGATCCGTCCTTCGGTCTGGCCCCCCGACCACCCGACAGGAAGTTGACGTCGGAATCGAAGTCGAGCGATGGTGCCAGGTTGTAAACGCCAACCGCTTTTCGAACCGCTGCCATCATAATAGCGTATACCGACCGCTCGTCGTCAAACTTGATCTCCGTTTTCGTCGGGTGAATATTGATGTCGATGTGTGACGGGTCGATGTCGATGAACAGCACGTAGAACGGATGACTGCCTTCGGGCAATGTGCCCTCATACGCGCCGATGACGGCGTGGTGCAGGTAGTTGTGTTTGATGTACCGGTTGTTGACGAAGAAGAACTGTTCGTTGCGGGCCTTCTTCGCCGATTCGGGCTTACCGATAAACCCACGCACGGTCACGTACGGTGTCTGTTCCTCGCACTGATTGAGCTGCTCCCGGTAGCTCTTCCCGAACATGTCGATGATGCGACGGCTCAGCTTGCCAGCGGGCAGGTTGTAGATTTCCTGGTCGTTGTGAAACAGCGAAAACGCGACTTCCGAGTTAGCCAGCGCAACCCGCTGAAATTCGTCGATAACGTGCCGCATCTCCACCGAATTCGACTTTAGGAAGTTGCGCCGGGCCGGTACGTTGAAGAACAGATTTTTGATCAGCAGATTGGTACCGGGCAGACAGGAAATCGACTCCTGCGCTTTGATGTCGGAGCCTTCGATTCGGATGAGCGTACCCAGTTCTTCCTCCGCCCGCCGGGTACGCATCTCCACCTGCGCAACGGCTGCAATCGACGCCAGTGCTTCCCCCCGAAATCCCATCGTCTTGATCCGGAACAGATCGTCCGACGAGCGTATTTTCGAGGTAGCGTGCCGTTCGAAGCTCATGCGGGCGTCGGTTTCGGTCATCCCCAGACCATCGTCAATAATTTGGATCAGATTACGTCCGGCCTCCCGAATGATGACCTGAATGGATTTCGCCTTGGCGTCGACCGAATTTTCGAGCAGTTCTTTTACCACCGATGCCGGGCGTTGCACCACCTCCCCGGCCGCAATCTGGTTGGCAATTGAATCGGGCAGGAGTTGAATAACGTTCAGCATAGCGGTCGGTCGGCAGCGCAGGGTGGTTCTGCGTTATTATCGTACAACAAAATTACGCGAAAAAAAAGCCCTTGCCCAACGTAAAATCGAGGGCAAGGGCTTTTCGGTGGACAGTAATCAGTATTCAGTTTACGGTATCGCTCAGACGGCACCCACCGTAAACCGAAAACTGTAAACCGTTACAAGTGTATCGCTTCGCCGTAAGCGGCTTCGGTAGCGTCTTTGATGGCTTCCGACATGGTCGGGTGTGGGTGGACGGCTTTCAGGATTTCTTCGCCCGTCGTTTCGAGCTTACGGGCCGCTACCACTTCGGCAATCATCTCCGTAACGTTGTTACCGATGAAGTGAGCGCCCAGGAACTCGCCGTATTTAGCGTCGAAGATGACTTTCACGAACCCTTCCGGTGTACCGGCCGCTTTCGCTTTGCCCGATGCCGTAAACGGAAACTTACCGACTTTCAGCTCATAGCCCGCTTCACGAGCCGCTTTTTCGGTATAACCCACCGACGCGATTTCGGGCGTGCAGTACGTACAACCGGGAATATTATTGTAGTTCAGCGGTTCGACGTGCGGCAGTCCGGCAATTTTTTCGATGCAGATAATCGCTTCGGCCGAGGCTACGTGCGCTAATGCCTGCCCTTTCGTGCAGTCACCAATGGCATAGTACCCCTGCACGCTGGTCCGGTAGAAATCGTCGGTTACGATTTTACCTTTATCGACGTTGATACCGACCTCTTCCAGACCAATGTTTTCAATATTGGCGACGACACCAGCAGCCGACAGTACGATGTCGACGTCGAAGGTTTTCTCGCCATCGGGCGTTTTGACAAACACCTTACAGCCCTTACCCGCCGTATCGACTTTCGTCACTTCCGACTTGGTGAAGATGTCGATGCCCAGCTTCTTGTATTGTTTGGCCAGTTCTTTCGAGATGTCCTCGTCTTCGACCGGTACTACGTTGGGCAGGAATTCGACAATCGTCACTTTCGTCCCCATGCTGGCGTAGACGTAGGCAAACTCAACGCCGATAGCACCCGATCCGATGACAAGCATCGACTCCGGCCGCTTTTCGAGCGTCATGGCCTTCCGGTATTCAATCACTTTTTCGCCGTCGATGGGGACAGCTGGCAACTGACGGGCTCGCCCACCGGTAGCAACAATGATGTGCTTGCCTTCGTAGGTGGTGGTTTTACCGTCCTTGTCTTTTACGTCGACTTTTTTGCCGGGCTTTACCGTACCGACACCACTGATGATGTCGATCTTGTTTTTCTTCATCAGAAACTGCACGCCCTTGCTCATGCTGTCGGCAACGCCCCGGCTCCGTTTGATGACGGCACCGAAATCGGCCTGTGCTTCGCCCTGTACGGTGATGCCATAGTCGGCCGAATGTTTGATGTATTCAAAAACCTGCGCTGATTTCAGCAGGGCTTTGGTTGGGATACAGCCCCAGTTAAGGCAGATACCGCCGAGGCTTTCGCGCTCAACTACGGCTGTTTTCAACCCCAACTGCGAAGCCCGGATAGCAGCTACGTAGCCTCCCGGTCCGCTACCCAAAACGATTACGTCGTACTGTGAAGCCATTGATTGGTTTTAGTTAGTCTCGGGGTGATTGTCAGCCGACAAGCCAGCCAACGCCCCTGTTTGATGAACGCAAAGGTAGGTCTAAAAGTTGATTTGCCCGGCTTAGGCCAGATCGGCTACCTCACGTACGAGCCGGATGCCTTCACCAGCGCAGGCGTCCACAAAATCAGCGTCGAAACTGGCTACGGCCGGAATCTGATGCAGCTTGGCGGTGGCGATGATGAGCGCATCGTTGGGTAATAGGTTATACTGCTGCATCAGGTCGAGGTAGAGCGGCACGATGCGGTCGTCGGACGGCAGGACTGTAAATTGGCTTAGAAACTCTGCTGGCGGACGATTTATCAGCACAGCAGGTATACGCCCAGCCTGTTGTATGGTCCGGGGTGCCTTCCCCCCGTAAAGCGCAATCCAGTGGAACGTGCATTCACTCAAGACAGTCGAATTGACACATAACTCATACGCATCGTTTTTAGCTAGCCAGTCGAGGAGTTCTGTCTTATTTTGTTTAATGTACTCGACTAGTATCGAACTATCCAGCATGATCCTACTGGTCATATACGTCGTACTTATCTACTTGGTACGTAGAGTTCTTGAAAATACCTTTGTACCGTTGAATAATCTCTAACCGCGACGGTTTGGGCTCGTCTGCCGGTTTGTCGTGCAATGGCCGGATAGTAACCTCTACCTCGGCTTTGTCGACCCCCTCGGGCAGGTCGATGATGAGCTGCGGATTTTCGGTGCGCTCGATGGTTTTAAAATAGTGTTGTACCGCTTCCATAGTCCTGTTGTTTTCAAACAAATATACCGATTCCCCGGAAACGCACTCGCCCGGTGGCTTTGTTCTATCTTTGCGTATTCGTAAACACAGAGAACACGAAGCATAAGCACAGAGATACAAAGCGTTATTCTTTATTTTCTCCGTGAATCCTCCGTTGCTCCGTGTTTAAACCCATTTTCAATCAATCAAGACAAGTTCATGACAACTGATCAGTTGACCGACTTGAGAGCCAGAGTAGAGGCTTTGAGGGGGTATCTTTGACTACGATAACAAAAAGGCACAACTAGCCGAACTCGAACAGCAAACGTTTCAGCCCGAATTCTGGACCGATGCCGCCCGCGCCGAGGGCGTGATGAAGCAGGTTCGGTCGCTGAAAGGCTGGACGAGCGGGTACGAAAAGCTGAATAGTCAGTTTGGCGATCTTGAAACACTGTTCGAATTCTACGAGGCCGGCGACGTTACCGAAGAAGAAGTCAACGCCGAAGGTCGGAACGTGAGTGAAACGCTCGACGAACTCGAACTCAAGAAAATGCTCGGCAACGAGGAGGATCAGCTCAGTGCCGTTCTCGAAATCAACGCCGGTGCCGGCGGTACAGAAAGTCAGGACTGGGCCGACATGCTCTACCGGATGTACATGCGCTGGGCCGAAAAACATGGTTACAGTCTCAAACAGGTCGATTATCAGGAAGGCGATACGGCGGGCATCAAATCGGCAACGATCGAGGTCGACGGCCCACTGGCCTATGGCTTTCTGAAATCAGAAAATGGCGTTCACCGGCTGGTACGCATCTCGCCTTTCGATTCCAACGCCCGACGGCACACGTCTTTTGCGTCGGTATTTGCCTACCCGCTGGTCGATGATACGATTCAGATCGACGTCAACCCGGCCGATATTCGCTGGGATACGTTTCGGTCGGGCGGAGCCGGTGGTCAGAACGTCAACAAAGTCGAGACAGCCGTCCGGCTTCATCACCAGCCGTCGGGCTTGGTCATCGAGTGTCAGCAGGAGCGCAGTCAGCTACAGAACAAGGAAGTAGCGATGCGGCTGTTGAAATCAAAGCTGTACGAGATTGAGGTGCAGAAGCGTAATGCCGCTCGTGCCGAAGTGGAAGCGGGTAAGCAAAAAAACGAGTGGGGGTCGCAGATTCGCTCATACGTGCTAGACGATCGACGCGTAAAAGACCACCGTACCGGCCATCAAACCTCTAACACCGACGCAGTCCTTGATGGCGACATTGACCCATTTATCAAGGCGTTTTTGCTGGAACAGGATGTATAATGTAGAGACGCAATCCGTTGCGTCTCAGCGTGCGACAGCCAGATTCGTCAGACAGACCATCCGGCGGTGAGACGCAACGGATTGCGTCTCTACAAAAGAAAACAGCACCTCGATAGGGTGCTGTTTTTTTATGCTGTCACTGAATTTTGACTAATCGAAGCGGGCGAGGACTTTTTCGGAAACGGTTTGTCCGATGGAAAGTGAGGACGTTGCCGCTGGCGACGGCGCGTTGATGACGTTGATCGCTTTGTCGTTTTCCAGAATGGCGAAGTCATCGAGCAGGCCACCGGTGCGGTCGCAAGCCTGGGCCCGTACCCCCGCGCCACCATCTTCCAGGTCACCTTCCTGAATAGCCGGAATCAATCCCTGCAACGCTTTCGTGAAGGCGCTTTTCGAGAACGATCGGTACATTTCACCAAGGCCCGTCTGCCAGTATTTAGCAGCTACTTTCTGGAAACCGGGCCACGCCAACGTTTCAAAAAACTCTTTCAGATTCACATCCGACTTCGTGTACCCTTCCCGTTGAAAGGCCAGCACAGCGTTTGGCCCCGCTTCGACACCCCCGTGCACCATGCGGGTAAAGTGAACGCCCAGGAACGGGAAGTTCGGGTCAGGAACGGGGTAAATCAGGTTTTTGACGAGATATTCCTTTTCCGGTTTTAGCTTGAAATATTCACCCCGGAACGGCACAATCCGCACGTCGACGGGATCGCGCTGGGTTAGCTGCGCGATCTTATCGGAATACAAGCCCGCACAGTTGACGACGAGCCTGGCTTCGTAGCGATTTTTGTTGGTCACGACTACGGTCAGGGTATTGCCGGGGGTTACCTGCTCGACACGTTCGGCCAGCCGGATTTCGCCACCCAGCTCCCGAAACTTGTCAGCGTAGCGTTCCGACACCTGCTTGTAATCGATGATTCCTGTTTGCGGTACGAACATACCGGCGACACCGGTGACGTGTGGTTCGATTTCGCGCATCTCCCCGACCGACAGTTTTTTCAGACCCGTCAGCCCATTCTGCTGCCCGCGCTGGTGGAGTACGTCGAGTTGCGGCAGCTCCTCCTGCTTCGTCGCGACCACAATCTTGCCGCACAGGTCGTACGGAATACCTTCGGCGTCGCAGAAATCGATCAACATACGGTACCCGCGAATGCAGTTGGTCGCTTTCAGGGAGCCGGGTTTGTAATAAAGGCCGGAGTGGATAACGCCGGAGTTGTGCCCCGTCTGATGCCGGGCAACGGCGGGTTCTTTGTCGATCAGTAAGACCTTGAGCGCGGGCCGCTGTTGTTTGATGCGCAGCGCCGTAGCCAGCCCAACGATGCCACCGCCGATAATCAGTACGTCTGTCATGGATGCGAAACCGGCCGTTGACTGTCGGTCCGGTTTCTAAGCCGTAAAGATACGGGATTCCGGTCAGGCAAGCTGACTTTCAATCCAGTCGAGGCCACGCCCGTAGAGTGCCTGCGCGTAGCGAACCCGGTTGTCGAAGTCTGGATCGTCGGATTGCTCCTGCTTCATAAACTGGCGAATCAACAGGGCGTTGTCGGCGGCCTGTGGCTGCTCGTAGGCGGTTTCGCTGTCGGTGCGGTACGCGGCAAAACCCGGCGCGTCGCCTTCGAAATGCTGAAAGAACAAAGGCCCTTGTCGCGTTCGTACGGCGCACAGCAGCCCACACGCCCGACTCGTCGACGGAGCGAGACTACCCTCCAGCCCACGTTTCAGCACCATTACCGCGTCGAAACCGGCCAGCATAGCCAGTTCGGCCATTTTCATCTGGTACGTGATATGAAAGACCGACGTAACCAGGATGCGGGCATGACAGGGATTCAGTACTTTTTCGAGCGTCGCCAGAAAGGGCCGCTTGATAATCGTCCGTCGCCGATCGACCCATCGGTTCAGCGCGGGCGACAGGGCTTTCTGATCGAGCACCCAGCCGTAGCCGTCGAGGGGCGTGTCGAGTTCGTGATTACTCTGGAGAAATTGTACGCCCAGGTGCATGTACAGGTCCAGCGCGTTGAGCGTGAACTTGGGCCCACCCGACCGTCCTACAACCGAAACAGCTCCGTAACCGCGCTTCTGCATCAGTTGCGCTAGCAGTGGCGTGATCAGGTAACTGTTTTCGACCCCGTCGAACGGTTCGGCCAGTTGCACCAGTGGGCGATCGGCGCAACTGATGGGTCCGAAACCAGGCGTGTAGGTCCGTTCGGCAGCGCGCATCAGGCCGTAATATTCTTCGTTGCTTTCGTGCCGTACCCGCATGATGCTGGCCGCCATTCCCCGAAATGTTTCGCAGTCGCCCTCGCTAAACAGATAATCACCAAGCTGTTCGGCTTCGCTCACCTGGAGGTTGTGCCCCCGAACGAGCTTCGTCGCGATGGGCAGCATCCCATCCGGCAAGTCGGGACAAACTTTATTGATAAAAAAAGTCTGATGATCGAACGCGCCTTTACCGATCGTGTCTTCCAGCGTCTTTTCGTCGTCCGTTGGTCCTTTGGCCAGCAACGCCCCCAGAAAAGCGCCCCGCTGCAAGGCGTTCGAGTCAGGATCGGCCAGCGCCCGCCGGCATTCCGCCAATAGCTCAGGGGGCAGTGGCTTGCTACCATACTTACCGATACCGATGTGTTTGATGCCCCGCCCCAGAGCTGTCTGAGCAGGTGAGTCAAGCGTAAGATCAAGGGTCGACATGGCAGTATGGGAGAACGAATAGCGTGATAAAAGCAATAACGGCTGACTACCTACTAGTCGCGGTCAGCACGGGCGCGGTTGCCAATTGAACCCGTTTATCGACCACCGTCCAGTCAGGATGCAGGGCCACAACGGCCCCAATCACGATAATGGCCGGATTACTTAGTTTTCGGTCCGTCACGGTGCGGACGATCTGATCGGCCGTTGCCAGCGCCACCTGTTCGTCGGGCCGGCTACCGTTCTGAATCACGGCAACTGGCTCGTCGCCCCGCCCCGCTTCGGCCAGCAGTTGGACAATGTTGGGCAGGTGTTTCATACCCATCAGTACCACCAGTGTCGCCGACGACCGGACAGCTACGGCGACGTCATCCGATAACTGATGGGCTTTGGTGGTACCGGTCAGTACCCAGAAAGATTCGCTGACACCCCGACAGGTCAACGGAATACCGGCCAGGGCAGGTACGGCATAGCTGCTCGACAAACCCGGCACAACAGCCGTTTCGACGCCACAATCCTGCGCAAACACCAGTTCTTCGAAGCCCCGCCCGAATACGAACGGGTCCCCCCCTTTGAGCCGTACGACGTGACCGTGACTATGCGCATACTGAACGATCAGATGGTTGATATCCTGCTGCGCAAATTCACAACCGCCCTTGCCCTGCTGCCAGGGTCGTTTGCCGACGTAGACCAGCTCGGCCGATGCGGGGGCATACAGCAAAATGTCGGGGTGCACCAGCGCATCGTATAAGACAGCGTCCGCCGTTTGTAGTGCTTTGACGGCCTTATAGGTAATCAGTTCGGGATCGCCGGGACCCGCGCCAATCAGCGTCAGTTTGGGTAGCTTTTTCATCGTTCACAAGTGAGTAACGCAACCAGTACACAGTACTATTACTAAGCATAAATACTCAGTAAATTTATGAAAAATTTTCTCGTTACTCAGAATTTAGTATAAGTTTACAGAACAAAAGGCAAATATTAATCTATATAGGCTTTGTTTTGCCATATTTTCATAAATAGAAATTGAATAATACAATTTAGAAGTACTTATAAAAACGTGTTCCACTTTAACCCGTTGTTTTATGAAAAACATTGTGGTCGCCGGCAACGGCATGGTTGGCTATAAGTTCTGCGAAAAGCTACTGGCCAGACAGAAGGAGGGGCTAACTGATGGCGGTCAGTTTTCCCTCACCGTATTCGGAGAAGAACCCCGGCCAGCCTACGACCGGGTCCATTTAAGTGCCTATTTCTCCGGCACATCGGCCGATGCACTGGCAATGGCACCAGCCAGTTGGTACGCCGACAATAGCATCGACTTGCGCACCAGTCAGTGTATCACGCACATCGACCGGGAAGCTAGGACCGTAACGACGCATACTGGTCAGGTCGTCGCCTACGACACGCTGGTTATGGCTACGGGCTCGGCTCCGTTCGTACCGCCGGTACCGGGCGTGCAGAAAGACGGTATTTTCGTGTACCGCACCATCGAGGATCTCGAAGCCATGCTAGCCTGGGGGAAACGGGCAACGCGTGCCGTCGTCATCGGGGGTGGCCTGCTGGGGCTGGAAGCGGCCAAAGCGGCCCTCGACATGGGCCTGGAAACGCACGTGGTCGAGTTTGCGCCCCGGCTGATGCCCCGGCAACTCGACGAAGCGGGCGGGGCCATGCTTCGCCAGAAAATGGAAGAGTTGGGTATTCGTATCCACCTGAGCAAGAACACGGCGGAGTTTGAAGGCTATGATCGCGTAACGGGGCTGCGCTTTGCCGATGGGTCAGTGCTGGAAGCCGATATGGTCGTTATCTCGGCGGGTATCAAACCACGCGACGAACTGGCCCGGCAAAGTGGACTAGCCGTCGGACCACGGGGCGGGATTCTGGTCAACGATCTGCTGCAAACATCCGACCCCGACATCTACGCCATCGGTGAGTGCGCGCTGCACAACAGCATGATCTACGGCCTGGTAGCGCCCGGCTACGACATGGCCGACATCGTGGCTACCCAGCTTCTTACCGGTATGTCGGCCAAAACGTTTGCGGGCTTCGACATGTCGACCAAGCTCAAACTGATCGGTGTCGACGTAGCGAGCTTCGGTGATCCGTTCTGCGAGCAGATTCCGCACCGGACCATTGTCTGGGAAGATCGGCTGGCGGGCGTCTACAAGCGGCTAAACATCACTGAAGACGGCAAACATTTGCTTGGTGGGATTCTGGTAGGCGACGCGGAAGCGTATAACATGCTGCTGCAAACAAGCAAGAACCGCATGGTACTGCCACCCACGCCGGAAGATATGCTGCTGCCCGCCCGCAAAGGCGACACGTCATCGGCGGGTGCGGGCGTTATGGCGCTGCCCGACGAGGCTACGGTCTGCTCCTGCGAAGCCATTACGAAAGGTACGATCTGCACGGCCGTCACGGAGAAAGACGCGACCAACATCCTGGCCATTAAGAAATGTACGAAAGCCGGTACAGGCTGTGGCGGTTGCGTACCGATGCTGAACGACCTGATTACCGAAACGCTAAAGGCGCAGGGCAAGATTGTCCGGAAAGTACTGTGCGAACATTTCGACTTGACCCGGCAGGAACTCTATGACCTGGTGCGCATCAACGGACAGACGACCTACGCCGAGGTACTGGCCCAGTACGGCAAAGGCTGCGGCTGTGAAGTGTGTAAACCCGCCGTTGCGTCGGTACTGGCCAGCGTACACAATCAACTGGTTGCCAGACAGGCAGTTATTCAGGATACCAACGACCGGTATCTGGCCAACATTCAGCGGGGCGGCACTTACTCGGTAGTTCCCCGCATCGCGGGTGGCGAAATCACGGCCGATAAGCTGATCGTGTTGGGCGAAGTCGCTAAAAAGTACAACCTCTATTGTAAGATTACGGGTGGCCAACGGATCGACCTGTTTGGGGCTCGTGTCGACCAGTTGCCTTACATCTGGGAAGAACTGATCGACGCTGGTTTTGAGAGTGGTCATGCTTACGGCAAATCGCTGCGCACCGTAAAAAGCTGCGTCGGATCGACCTGGTGCCGGTTCGGTGTGCAGGATTCAGTCGCCTTCGCCGTCGAACTGGAAAACCGTTACAAGGGGCTGCGCTCACCGCACAAGCTGAAAAGTGGCGTGTCGGGTTGCGCCCGCGAGTGCGCCGAAGCGCAGAGTAAAGACTTCGGCATCATTGCCACCGAGAAAGGCTGGAACCTGTATGTCTGCGGTAACGGGGGCGTAACCCCCAGACACGCGCAGCTGCTGGCTACCGACATCGACCGTGAAACCTGTATTCGCTACCTCGACCGTTTCCTGATGTTCTACATCAAGACGGCAGAGCCGCTCCAGCGAACGGCTCCCTGGCTCGACAAGCTGGAGGGCGGCATGGCGTATCTGAAAAGCGTGGTCATCGACGACGTACTCGGCCTGAACGAGCAGTTCGAGCGCGAAATGGACTATGCCGTCGCCACGTATCAGTGCGAATGGAAATCGGTAGTCGACGACGAAGACCTGCGCGGGCAATACCGGCACTTCGTCAATGCCAGCGACACCGACGATACCCTGGCGTTTGTCCCGAACGGACGGGGGCAGCAGCAACCCGCAAACTGGTAACTCCCTTTCTTCCCCAACACGATGGTAACTGAATTCGAAACACCCGAAACCCTGAGCTGGCACGTTGCCGCTCCGATCAGCGCCTTTCCTACCGATGGGGGAGCCTGCGTAAAAATTGGTGAACGCCAGATTGCTGTGTTCAACTTCAGCCACACGGGCGAGTGGTACGCCTGTCAGAACATGTGTCCGCACAAGATGCAGATGATTCTGTCGCGCGGCCTGACGGGCGATCAGAACGGGGAGCCTAAGGTGGCCTGCCCGTATCACAAGAAGACGTTTTCGCTCTGCACGGGTGAAAATCTCAACGGCGATGACTACCGGATCGAGACGTATCCCGTTCGGGTCGAGGCCGGTATGGTGTATGTTGGTTTGTAAGTTGGTCAGGCGGTGTGACTAGCACCGCCTGACGATCAATTGCCTGATTTCGACAGCAGTAGGCAGGTTTACTGGTACACTTTTTTGTCATATCCCTATGGTCACGACGCGGTTTACACGACGGTATATAGTAGCCCTCTCACTGGTGGCGGGTCTGACGATCTGCGGGCAGTTCCTGATTCACCGACAGCTCGACGGGCAAACCAGCGACGCTTACGTGCTGAATTACGCCGGTCGGCAGCGTTTCCAGAGTCAGCAGATCGTTAAAGATGCCTTGCTGATGACGAGTCAGGCAATCCCTGCTGCGTCAGTAAACGCATTGGCCCAGACGCAGCGGCAGCTATTGGCCCGGTGGGAGCGCTTTCACCAGGAACTGATGAGTGGCCACCTCACCGATCTTGGCCTGACTGTACCCAACAGCCCCACCGTTCAGACACTATTCCGACAGCTAGACCCCCACTTCCGGACTATCCGGGATCAGGCGCATCGTCTACTTACGCTTGCTGGCCAACCGATCCGTGACAGCCGTGCCGAACAGGCGGCTATCCAGACGCTACTGACCCACGACACGCTGTTTCTCAACCGGATGGACGCCATTGTCCGGCAATACAGCCGCGAAGCCGAACAGAAAGTCGAGCGGCTACGGACCATCGAAAACTGGCTGCTACTGATTACGCTGGTCGTGCTGGTGCTGGAAGCACTACTCATTTTTAGTCCGGCGGTTCGGATGATTCGCGAAGCCGTCGACCGATTGACAGCCGCTCACCAACAGGCCGCGCAGGCTAACGAAGCCTTGCAACGCACAAATCAGTCGCTGAAACTGGCGCAGCAACAATTGATGCATGAGACGGCCCTGCGCCACAAACAGCAGCTCACCGAACAGCGCGTACGCCTGTCGGCAGTAGTACAGGGGCAGGAGGAAGAACGACGCCGGCTATCGCGCGAACTGCACGACGGTATCGGGCAGATGCTCACCGGCGCTAAACTATTGTCCGAAAACGTCCGGTCGATCGATCAGTTGCCCCCTACCGATCAGACCACGTTTGGCAAACTGAAAACACTGTTGGTACGCATCATTCAGGAAACGCGGCACGTATCCAACAACCTGATGCCACCCGTCCTGAGCGACTTCGGGCTGCTGGCCGCCCTGCGCCTGCTTACCGAACAGCAGCACGAACAGACGGGTATCGAAGTAAGCTTGCAGACGAAGCTGGTCGACGCCCGCTTCAACCCAGCCGTTGAAATCGGCCTGTACCGTATTGCCCAGGAAGCCATCAACAACGCCACCAAACACGCGGATGCCAGCCGTATACTGGTTAGCCTGAACTGGCGTGGCGATCAACTACAGTTACGCATTCAGGACGACGGCTGCGGTTTCGACTACTCCTTCCCAGCGGCCGTACGTTCGCAAGGGTTGCACAACATGCGGGAGCGCGCCAAATTACTGGACGGTAGCTTTCGGCTACTCACCCGACCGCGTGCCGGCACTACCGTGCAAGTCTACGTGCCCATAAGCGTAGCAACGCAGTCAGCGATGCGTTCCATCGCAGCGGCTACGCCAATCTACTAAGTATTTTTCCCAACTGTACTTTTTTTATAAAAAACCAAATTATTTAAATTGAATACGGTCTTTTATCGAAATTTAGTGCCTATTTTTTTCACAAATACAGCTATTTACTATTGAATACTAGAAAAAATACCTACTTTTATTCTGTCAATAGCAACACAAGTACTTAGTAATAATACTTAGTTCATTATTCTCTGTTCCTGTAGCCGGCACAGTACATACACCAGATTACTTACGCTGTTTCTATCGATCTAATGGCGGTTTGATCAATAGCAATAGAAAGCCCCGACAGGATGGCGGTCCTAGCGGGGCAAGTGGTTTACCTTCTTTCGTGTTCCACAGTTAAACCAAGTCAAATGTATGGACTTTTTCATACGGCACAAAACGATTCTAAGCGTTTGTGCCTTAACGGGACTGCTCGTAACAACGGCGAATGCCCAGTTTACGTTTAGCGGTCGGCTTCGTACGCGAACCGAATACCGAAACGGGCAGGGCTCCCCATTGAGAGAGGGCGACACGCCCGCTTTTTTCACATCGCAGCGAACGCGTATCAGCGCGGGCTACAGCGGCTACCGAATCAAAGCGTTTGCGACCCTTCAGGACGTACGAGTCTGGGGACAGGATGCGTCGACCGTAAACCGAACGACCACTGCCGACTTGAACGGCCTGATGCTCCACGAAGCCTGGGGTGAATTTAGCCTGCTCGACACCAGTCAGACCAGGCTCGGCAAAGAGTTATCGCTTAAAATCGGTCGGCAGGAGCTGGTGTACGGACGACGTACGCTTACTGGGTAACCTCGACTGGCTTCAGCAAGGACGTCGGCACGATATGGCCCTGCTGAAATGGGCCAACAACGGCTGGATGCTAAACGGTGGCGTTGCGTACAATCAGAACCGCGAACAGAAATCCGGAACGGTGTACAACGGGGTACCAACTACCTACGCAGCCGGTACCAACGGCATCGGCACCGACTATAAATCACTCCAGTTCGTGTATCTGGGTCGTAAGTTTTCGGCGGGTAATTTCTCGCTGCTGGCCATTAAAGATGATTTCAGCCAGTACACCACCACGCCCACCAGCGGCACGGTGGCTGCCACGACAACCTACTCCGACGCGACCTGGAGCCGGGTGACGGCGGGTGCCTACGTCAATGCGCAGGTCAAGAAGCTGGGGGTGAAAGCCGAAGCGTATTACCAGGGCGGCAAGTACCGCGACGGCCGGGATCTGAGTGCCACGTTTTATTCGCTGGTACTGTCGTACGCAACGACCAGCCGTACTACCCTGCTCGGCGGGATCGACCACAGCAGCGGCAACAACCCCGGCAACACGACCGGCACCAGCCACCGCTTCGACCCGCTGTACGGTACCCCGCACAAGCACTGGGGCTACATGGATTATTTCTACGTCGCGGATGGTTTCGGCACGGGCGGTCTGTCAGACATGTACCTGAAACTACGCTACAAACCCCTCGACCGGTTCACCGTCACCTTCGACACGCACCAGTTCACCAGTACTAACCCGATTATCGGGCTGGATAAGGTGGAGATGAACAATCCTTCGTTCGGCCAGGAGTACGATCTGATTGGGTACTATACCATAACGAAACAGATTGGATTGGAAGGTGGCTATTGCGTCTTCAACGCTACCGACGCCATGGCCGCTGCAAAGAGCGTGGCCGATCCCAGGAAGACGGCGACCTGGGCGTACCTGATGGTCAACCTGCGCTTCTAAACGCACCTGCGTCTACGAAACACCTACCGCATCATACCGACCGGCACCGGCCGCGTCGACGATAATTTTTCTCCTGATTCATCCATACAACCGGCTACATCCATGGCGACTGGTAAACTCTCCAAGCTTACGATCTTCTCCGCATCGGGTATCCAGATGCGCACCTTCCACATCACGTGGCTAACCTTCTTTGTCTGCTTTTTCGGCTGGTTCGGTATTGCCCCGCTGATGCCCATCATTCGGGAAGATTTACACCTGACCAAACCACAGATCGGCAATGCCATCATCGCAGCCGTATCGATCACGGTGTTTGCCCGCCTGATCGTAGGCCGTCTATGCGATACCATCGGCCCACGCATTACCTACACTGGTCTGCTGGTGCTGGGGGCAATTCCGGTACTGGGCATCGGCCTGTCGCACAGCTACGAATCGTTTCTCTGGTTCCGGCTGGCGATTGGTGTTATCGGCGCGTCGTTCGTCATCACGCAGTTTCACACCTCAGCCATGTTTGCCGATACGATCAAAGGAACGGCCAATGCGGTTGCCGGCGGTTGGGGAAATCTCGGTGGGGGTGTTACGAACATGGTTATGCCGCTGATTCTGGGTGCGTTCGTAGCTGCCGGCTACACCAAACCCGAAGCCTGGCGGCTGGCGATGCTCGTACCGGGCGTGATGCTGCTCGTTATGGCGGTTGTCTACTATCGCTTTACGAAAGATACGCCCGAGGGTAACTACGCCGACATCAACCGTAGCAACACGGTCGACGCCAATCCGGTGAGTTTTGGTAAGGCTGCCGCCGACTGGCGCGTATGGGCGCTGTTTCTGGCTTACGGTGCCTGCTTCGGTATCGAAATTACGTTCGATGGCGTAGCTGCCCTCTACTTCACCGACACCTTCAAACTCGATCTGGCGACAGCCGGCTTACTGGCGGGTATCTTCGGGTTCATGAACATTTTTGCCCGTGCACTGGGTGGTATCGTAGCCGACAAGGTTGGCGCTAAACACGGGATGCGGGGCAAAGGCATTCTACTGGCGACCATGCTGTTGCTCGAAGGACTGGGTATCATGCTCTTTTCCCAGACAGGCAGCATTGCCCTCGCCGTAACCGTGATGCTGGGTTTTGCCATGTTCCTGAAAATGGCCAATGGTGCTACGTACGCCATCGTACCGTTCGTGAATAAGCGGGCTGTGGGTGCCGTCAGCGGTATCGTCGGGGCGGGGGGTAACGTCGGGGGTGTGCTGGCGGGCTTCCTGTTCAAGTCGGAAAGCATCAGCTACGGACAGGCGTTTCTTTACATCGGTATCGCCGTAGCGGTTGTCGCGATGGTCGTCGCCGTGACCCGCTTCGAGAAGAAGCCCGTACCCGAACCAGTTGTCGAATTTGCGTAAGATTAATTGATTTATTCCACCCCCAACCCCCTGAAGGATAGGACTGTTAAGTTCTGGCACATCTACCCCCCAGCCCCCTAAAGGCTAATCTTGTAGGGGTTTCACGTCCTGTACTTAACTGACTTTATGGACAGGCTTTTTTACCCCTAAATCCCCTGAAGGGCAGGGCTGTTAAGTTCTTGATTTAACGCTGGTAGTGTCCAAATTTCCTTCGGCTAACTATACCCCCCGCCCCCTAAAGGGGGTGAACTTCATTTGTGGAATGCTCCCCCTTTAGGGGGCTGGGGGGTAGGGCGGAACAGAACTTAACAGCCCTGCCCTGAAGGGGACTTTACTCGCACTTAGAAAAAGTCCGGCAGCGGCCGACCGCCCTTCAGGGGATTTAGGGGTAAAAAAGCTCCTTTGCGAAGTGCTCGGTTTTGAAGGCTCAAAACCCCTACAAGGTTAGCCCTAAAGGGGGAGTGGTTTCTTTACGGAATGCTCCCCCTTTAGGGGGCTGGGGGGTAGATGTGTTGAAGTGAATTTGGTTTCTAATAGTATCAAATCAAGAACTTAACTGCCCCATCCTTCAGGGGGTTGGGGGTCGTTCAGACAGCATTGCTCATGGTAAAGTCAACCTGCTCGTATTGTGGTGTCGGCTGCGGTGTATTGGTTGATAAAGACCGCAACGGTCAGTTGACACTACAGGGCGACCCCGATCATCCCGGCAGCAAAGGCCTGTTGTGCTCAAAGGGCATGAACCTGCATTACACGGTTATGGATCAGTCGGATCGGTTGCTGTATCCGCAGATGCGCTACAACCGGAGTATGCCGCTCGAACGGGTGTCGTGGGACGATGCGCTGGACCGGGCAGCTGCCGTATTTACGTCGATCATTGCCAAGTACGGTCCTGACTCGGTCGGCTTCTATGCATCGGGACAATGCCTGACTGAAGAATATTACCTGATTAACAAGCTGACGAAGGGCTTTCTGGGCACCAATAATCTCGACACCAATTCCCGGCTGTGTATGTCGTCGGCCGTAGTCGGCTACAAACAGACGCTGGGCGAAGATTCGGTACCCTGCTCCTACGAAGACATCGACCTGGCCGACACCTTGCTGGTAGCGGGAGCGAATCCGGCCTGGTGCCACCCCATTATTTTTCGGCGTGTCGAAGCCCGGAAAGCCGCTTTCCCCGATTTCAAGCTGATCGTTGTCGACCCGCGCCGGACACAGACCGCCGTCATGGCCGACCTGCACCTGCAAATCAAGCCCGGCACCGATGTCACGCTCTACCACGCCATCGCGCGCGGACTCATCGACCGGGGGCTTATCGATCAGGCGTTCATCGACAACCATACCGATGGCTTCGATGCGTTCAACGAGAAAGTCCACGAACGTAGCCTGAAAGAAGCGGCTTCCATTTGTGGCATACCGCTCGAAGACCTGAAGTGGGCCATCGAATACATTGGTCGCTCGAAAGGGTTCATGAGCATGTGGACGATGGGCCTGAACCAGAGCGTCATCGGTGTCAACAAAAACGTCTCGCTCATCAACCTGTCGCTCATCACGGGGCAGATCGGCAAGCCCGGCACGGGACCGCTGTCGCTGACGGGTCAGCCCAACGCCATGGGCGGTCGCGAAACGGGTGGTATGGCGAACCTGCTCTCGGCCCACCGCGACCTGGCCAACCCCGCCCACCGGCAGGAGATCGCTACGTTCTGGGGTGTCGACAGCGTCCCCGACAAACCCGGCCTGACGGCAACCGACATGTTTGCAGCCCTGCGTGACGGCCGGATGAAAGCCATCTGGATCGTCTGCACCAATCCGATGGTCAGCCTGCCCGATTCACGGATTGTAGAGGAAGCGCTGCAAAACGCCCGATTCGTTGTCGTGCAGGACATCTCTAATCGGTCCGATACCGTCGCTTACGCCGATCTGGTTTTACCGGCCGCTGGCTGGGGGGAGAAAATCGGGACGATGACCAATTCCGAACGGCGGGTATCGTACCTGAACAAGTTTGCCGAACCACCGGGCGAAGCCAAACCCGACGCCGAAATCATCTGGACGTTTGCGCAGAAAATGGGCTTCGGCGACGCCTTCGCCTACACGCATCCGGCACAGGTCTATGATGAGCATGTTCGGCTGACCAAAGGCACCAACATCGACATTACAGGACTGAGTCATGAGCGGCTCCGTACGGGCGGCACTATCCAATGGCCCGTCCCGACCGCTGAGTCGACCGGCACGAAACGGCTCTTTACCGACCATCAGTTTTACACGCCTAACCGTCGGGCGCAGATCAAAACGGTCTCCGACGCGAATCACTCTGAACCGACCACGCCAGATTTTCCGCTCATTCTGACCACCGGCCGCATCCGCGATCAATGGCACACGATGACCAAAACCGGTAAGGTCGCCAAGCTGAACACGCATATCCCAAAGCCTTTTCTGGACATTCATCCGAAAGACGCTAGCGAGCGCGGCATTGAGGACGGCGATCCGGTTGTCATCAAGGGGCACCGGGGCGAGGTTCGGGTCAATGCGAAACTGACGAAAGACATCCGGCGGGGTGTCGTCTTCCTGCCGATGCACTGGGGCAAGCTCTTCAACAAAGACTTTGCCCGCGCCAACAACGTCACGAGTTCGCTGTACGACCCCATCTCGAAAGAACCGGACCTGAAGTTTTCAGCCGTGCAGGTAGCCAGGGTATCGGCACCGGCCCGGCGCATTCTGATCGTCGGGGCCGGGGCTGCGGCCACGCGGTTCGTCAGTGCCCACCGCGCCCTGAACACCAAGGACGAGATTCACGTGTTTAGCCGGGAGATCAATCCGTTTTACAACCGGGTCATGCTACCCGACTACGTCAGTGGCATCAAATCGTGGGAAAAGTTGGTGAAGCTCACGCCCGACGCCGTGGCGGATCTGAACGTGATACTGCACACCGGCATCAGCATCGACGCCATCGACCGGAGCGCGAAAACGATTACCGATTCAACCGGTACCGTTCATGCCTACGACATACTGCTGCTCACGACGGGCAGTCGCGCGTTTATGCCCGCCGAGTACAAAACCCAGTTGCAGGGCGTACTGACGATGCGTACCCGCCATGACGCCGACGACCTGCTACAACAGCTGCAACCCGGCGACCCCTGTATGATTGTCGGCGGGGGACTGCTTGGGCTTGAACTGGCGGCATCGCTACGGGAAATTGGCGTACGGGTGTATGTGGTACAGCGCGAAAACCGCCTGATGACCCGTCAACTCGATGAAATTGCCAGTGAGCTACTCTATCAGGAACTGACCGACCGGGGTATCGACATTCTGTACAACGAAAGCATCCGCTACTATGTCGGTGAGGAAGCCGTCGAAGGCGTACACATGGCCAACGGGCAGACTATTCCGGTCAAGGCTGTCGTGTTTGCTATTGGTACACAACCCAACACGGAACTGGCCCGCGCGGCAGGCCTGGCCGTCAACCGGGGGATTGTCGTCGATGAATACCTGCAAACGTCGGATACCAGCATTTTTGCTGCGGGTGAGGTAGCTGAGATGAACGGGCAGCAATGGGGCATTACCGCTGCCGCCGAGGAGCAGGCGGAGGTAATCGCCCGGCATCTCAACGGCGACATGGTCAACCACTATGCCGGTACCCTGTCGATGAACATTCTGAAAATGGACGGACTCAACCTGTGTTCGCTGGGTATGCCGTCGGCACCGGCGGGGGCTAGGGACTATGAAGAAGTGGTGTTCATCGACCGAGCGAAACGGTATTACAAAAAGTGTATCATCCACCGCGACCGGCTGGTGGGAGCCATTCTAATCGGCGATAAAAACGAGTTTCTGGAATACAAAGACCTGATCCATAACCGCACCGAGCTGTCGGACAAACGGTTATCATTGCTACGGTCGGGGCAGGCACCAAGGCCCGTACTGGGCAAGCTAGTCTGTTCGTGCAACACCGTCGGCGAAGGAAATCTGATCGATGCCATCAAAGGTGGCGCTACGGAATTTGGTAAACTCTGCCAGACTACCGGGGCCGGCACGGGCTGTGGTTCCTGCAAACCCGAAGTTAAAGCCATCCTCGACCGCGCCGGCAAGAAGGCAACTATGAGCGTCTAATATCGCCAAATTGATTGCGCCCATTCGAGACCAATTCAACGACCATACGACATTGTTCGATAAACTGCGAACCGATATTGACCCATGACGAGTCTCCGCATTCTCACGCAAGGGGGGAGTCTGGCCCCCAACGACCTTCGCCAACTGGCTGGCTGGGCGCAGGATTATGGCCTGACGACGCTGGAGATAAGTAACCGACAGGAGTTGCTGCTCAGCCCGCCGTCGAAAACGATTCGGGAAGACCTTGCGCGTCGGGTTCAGGCACTGGGACTGCAGACGGACGAGACCGAGCCAATGGCGCAGAACATCGTATCATCCTTGCCGGCCACCGACGTGTTTGCGGGTACCCCCTGGCTAACGGCGGGTGTGTACCTGGACATACTTACCCAGTTTCGTACGATACGGCCCAAGCTTAAAATCAACCTTGTCGATCGGGCCCAGACGCTGGTATCGCCGTTTACGGGGAATATCAACGTCGTAGCATCGCCCGAAGCGGGTTACTGGTATGTGTTGCTGCGGCCTTCGGGCAGCGTTCGGCGGTATGCCTGGCCAATTTTGCTGGAGAGCGAGTCGATCGGCGCGTTTGTGCAGGTGGTCGAAAGGCATTATTTCCAGAACGCCGTCGATACAGGAGTGCGCGCTACCGCCGATACCTTCTATCGGGCAGTCATGGCTGATTTTCAGGGCAACACCCGGCGCGTGACGCAGGAAATGACCTTACCCGACAGCACGATACCGGTCTACGAAGGTTTTCACCGGGGACCGTCGGGCAACTACTGGCTGGGGCTGTTTCGGAAGTCGTTTACCTTCCCGCTGGCCTTTATCGAAGCCCTGTGCGACCTCTGCCGGGAAACGCGCGTCGGACAACTCTATCTGACGCCGTACAAGACGCTGCTCATCAAGGAAATTCGCGACGCCGACCGCCCCGCCTGGGACCGGCTGCTGGGTCGCTTCGGTATCCGCACCAACGTACCGGCCTGGCAACTGAACTGGCAACTGCCGAACAACGACACCCAGGCCATCGCGCTGAAAAACCAGATTCTGCACCAGTTAGACGACACCGATGTTCGCACCGACGGCTTAAGTTTCGCCATCAACGTACCGTTTTCAGAAGCAGCCGCCCAGGTCGTGATTCAGCAAAACGGTAGTCCCGAATCGTTCGACATCTACCAGCGAGCCGGTCATTCGACGACAAACGATCAGTATGTGCTGGTCGCCAGGAGTCAGCCGCTTACGCAGCTTACCGAATCGATCCGCCAGCTTTCCCTTGCGTACTACGAGCGACTGACGGCCCCGCTCCTACCCGACCTATCGGTTGACGACAAACCCGTTGAGCAGCCTGCCCGGCAAATACACGAATGTCCATTCTGTCTGAGTCGGTACGATGCGCAGTACGGCGAACCGCACCGGGGTATCGTGCCCGGCACTGCTTTCGAGCAGTTATCAACGAGCTACACCTGTAACGTCTGTGACAGCGACAAAGCGACGTTTATCGAGAAATGGCTGACGTAGCTAGCCTTACGCGACGGCGTAATCAGTGAATGATCGTTTGTATGGAGCCATAAATGCCAGTACGATGTTATTCTTCGGAACGCCCGCTTTTTCCAACTGGTCGACTATACGGCTGTCGGTAGCGTCTTCCTGTACCCATATTTTCCCATCACGAATATCCAGATGAAAGACCGGGTAGTATACGCGTTTCCCATTCTCCCAACCTATTGCCAATACCTGGTAATGATCCCGTTGTTCATCGACAATCAGTTGTTCCTCCACATCATCGTTCTCAACGTTCACCGCTGGCAGATGCATATAGTTTTGTAGCAGATCAATGATGATCTGGCGATAGGCCTTTATCTGCTTGTCCATTGCGTAATTCGCTTTGTATCTATATCATAAACCAGAACCGAAATCGAATCTGCTTCAATCATCTCAGCAATCAACGCCTTTTGAAAAAACGAGTCAAAAATCTGCGTATCGACCGCCAGATAAAGCTTCCGTAGCGGGTCACCTTTGCTTAGGGCACGTCGATAAACATCGTATTGTCCCTTTGCTGTGTAAAAGTCGTTTAGCTTCGATTGGCCCAGAAAACTTTTGACTTCTACAGCAATATACTCTGTTCCCCGTTCGGCGGCAAAGACTTGTTCGGCAGCCAGGTCCACTTCCAGTCGTAAGCCACTGGCACGTAACACTAGCGGGTCATGCGTAACCCGCCACCCTTCGGCCTCAAGCGCGTCCCTTACTAATTGATGAAATAAATCGCGTGCCATGTAGCAATGTTAATCCAAAAGTTGTTTACAACTGATACGGACATACTGGTCTTTTTCGGCACGCGTTGTTGACTAGTATCTTTGCCATACACAACACCAAACTTAGGACTCTATGGCCGAACGCATTAGCTACGGCAAAACCTGGTGGGGGCAGCAGTGGCTCAACGCCCTGGCCCAGATTGATGAAGAAAGTCGGCTTCCCCGTGGTAAAACCTATGCCAACAAGGGGGCCGTGCAGGGTCTGAAGATCGATACCAACCAGATTAGCGCGTCGGTAAAGGGCACGAAGCCACGACCGTACAAGGTGAAGCTGACGGTACCGCTCCTGATGAGTGCGGAAAAAGAAGCCTTATTGACCGAACTCAGCAACAATCCGGCTATCCTCGCCCAGCTGCTCAACCGGCAGTTGCCGGAAGAACTGGTGCAGTTTGCCAAATCGCGGTCGATTCACCTATTCCCGGCCTCGTTTGACGACCTAGCAATGGGCTGCTCCTGCCCCGACTATGCTGTTCCCTGCAAGCACCTGGCAGCGGTCGTCTACATCATCGCCAACGAGATCGACCGCAATCCCTTTCTAGTCTTTCAGTTGAAAGGGCTCGACATACTGGAAGAACTCAAAAATCAGCAGGCCGACGTGCTGGCGGGCGGGATGGAAAGCGTACTGCTCCTGCGTGAGTTAGGGACCGACGACCTGCCCGACGACGAGGACTGGCATCCCGATACCGACGCGCGTAAGCAACTCGACTTCGCAACCATTCCTACCCTGTCGGAGCAACTGCTAAACCTGCTGCAACCCGATGTCACGTTCACCAAAAGCGACTTCCTAAAGTCACTTACCCGGTCTTACGCCCTGTTTGGGCGAGCCGCTACCGAGCAGACGAAGGTCACCAACGCGGCACCAGCTACGCGCGGACGAAAGCCGAAGACGGTAGTCAAGCCGGGCACTGCATCGGCCGATAAGCCAGAGACACCACACCCCAGCGACAGCATCGAACTGCAACTCGATGAGCTGATGGAAGTAAAGAAGGTCGGTGTGTTTTCCGAACACGGCGAACAGCGGGCCTTCGCCGACTACGACATCAGCGACCTGACCGACTGGCTCGACACGCTGACCGAAGCCGATTTTGCCGAGATGAGCGATTCGGTGCGGGCGCTGTACCTGGCGCATCAGTTTTCCAACGCACTGCTGCGTCGGGGGGCTGTCGTACCGCAGCTGCTGTGCCTTGGCGTAAAAGAAGATCAATACCGGGTGCGGTGGCTGCCAGCCACGCTGAATGATGCGGTACGAACGCAAACCGATTTGCTGGCGCTGCAACTGCCTCCGCTCCTGCTGACGATGCGCTGGCAGAAAGAATGGCTGGCCTTCACCGGTCGGGAACAGACGCTGATGCTGTGCTCGCTACTAATGCGGCCGACCGTTCACGACGCTACCGTCGAGTTGTGGGAACGCTGGCCACTGGAAGATGCCGACCGCTTGTTTTTCGGCGTCGAGACCGTCCGGTTCGAAGGGTTCGGCAAACGGGAGATGCCATTGGCCATGCAACTCTGGCTCAATGATTTCTTCCTGACTCACAAACGATTCGTACCCGTACTGGCAGTAGAAGATAGTGAGTTGGGTGAAGAATTCCGGGTTAGTCTGCTGATCCGCGACAACGACGCCAAACCCGCCACGACGGCCCCTGCCGAGAAGTCGGCCCGAACGTCGAAAAAAGCCGCTGCGACGCCGGCCGTTGTTCCGCCCATACCACTGTCGGACATTCTGCGCGACAAAGCCCACGCCGGTATTCGCATGGCGGTGTTGCAGGATTTACTGGTCCTGTCGCGCCACTTCCCCGACCTGGCTCAGCTGACCAAAGCCGACGGCGACCCGTATCTGTACTACAAACCCGACGACTTCGTCAAGATTCTGCTCGACACCTTGCCCCGGATGCAGTTGCTCGGTATCTCGCTGCTACTCCCCAAATCGCTCCGGCACTGGGTACGGCCATCGGCGGGCGGGCGGCTGCGGGCCAAAGCGAAAGTCACGGCCAGTAATGCCTTTATGCGACTCGATGACATGCTGACGTTCGACTGGCAGATTGCGCTGGGCGACGAGATGGTCGGGGTAAAGGAATTTCAGAAACTGGTCAACAACTCGACGGGACTGGTCAAAATCAAAGACCAATACGTACTGATCGACGCCAACGACCTGACAAAACTGTACAAGCAGCTCGAAACGCCCCCCGAACTGACCGGGTCTGATCTGCTCCGCGCGGCCTTATCGGAAGAATACAAAGGGGGCCGACTCGGTATTCCACCCGACGTACGGGAGATTATACGTCAGTTTACCGATTCGCAGGCGCAGCCCTTACCCGACTCGCTGAACGCTAGCCTACGACCCTATCAGCAGCGTGGTTACGACTGGCTGATCAAGAATACCGCCCTCGGTATGGGCAGTCTACTGGCCGATGACATGGGGCTGGGGAAAACGCTGCAAATCATTGCGTTGCTATTGAAATTCAAGCAGGAAGGCCGATTCAAAAAGCAGAAAGGGCTCGTTGTGTTACCGACAACTCTGCTGACCAACTGGCAGAAAGAAATAGCCCGCTTCGCCCCAGATCTGCGTCCGCACGTCTACCATGGCTCCGGGCGCAAGCTACCCAACGACGCGGCCTACGATCTTCTGCTAACGACTTACGGTGTCGTTCGTTCCGATCTGGAATCGCTCAAGAAAACGACCTGGGCGGTGGTTATCATCGACGAAGCGCAGAACATCAAAAATGCGGATACCGAACAAACGAAAGCCGTCAAGGCGTTGAAAGCACCGATTCGCATTGCGCTCAGTGGTACGCCCGTTGAAAACCGACTGTCGGAGTTCTGGAGCATCATGGACTTCGTAAACAAAGGCTATCTGGGCGGACTGTCTAAGTTCAACGAAGAGTTTGGCAAACCGATTCAGCAGGAGCGTGACCGGCAAAAACTCGATCAGTTCCGGCGGGTGACAAGTCCGTTTCTGCTCCGGCGCGTCAAGACCGACAAAACGATCATCGGCGACCTACCCGACAAAATCGAGAACAACCAGTACTGTTCGCTGACGACCGATCAGGCGGCTTTGTACCAGGGTGTCGTGGAGGAAAGTATGCGGGCTATCGAAGAGAAAGACGGCATCGCCCGGCGGGGTCTGGTCCTGAAGCTGATGACGGCGCTGAAGCAGATCGGCAATCACCCGCGTCAGTACCTCAAGGAAGGCGACAGCACACCGTCGTTATCGGGCAAGGCAACACTATTGCTCAACCTGCTCGAAACGATCTACGCCAACCACGAGAAAGTACTGATTTTTACGCAGTACCGCGAAATGGGCGAGTTGCTTCAGCAATTTATTCAGCAGGCGTTTGGGCAACAGCCGCTGTTCCTGCACGGCGGCAACTCCCGCTCGGAACGCGATCAGATGGTCGAGCAGTTTCAGAAAAATCGATCCGATCACACGTTTATCCTGTCGCTCAAAGCGGGTGGTACCGGGCTGAACCTGACGCAGGCGAACCATGTCATTCACTATGACTTATGGTGGAACCCCGCCGTCGAAGCGCAGGCGACCGACCGGGCCTTCCGCATTGGTCAGACAAAGAATGTACTGGTGTACCGACTGATGAACCAGGGAACGCTGGAAGAGAAAATCGACGCGATGATCCGCAGCAAAAAAGAACTGGCCGACCTCAGCGTCAAAACCGGCGAAACCTGGCTGGGTGACCTCAACGACGACGAACTGAAAGAACTGGTGAGTCTGGGGTAGCTACCCAATTAGTACAATTTGGTTGAATCAATTCAACGAATTAACGTTAATTCGTTGAATTGATTCAACCAAATTAGTTTTATGCTTATTCACCGGTATTTGTTTGATACGCTTCGCGCCCAGCTACAGTCGAACAAAGTTGTTACGCTCATTGGAGCTCGACGCGTTGGGAAGACCGTTTTAATGAATCGATTAGCGGAGTCATTCGATGGTCAGCAGTTGATACTTAACGGCGACGACCTGGC
This sequence comes from Spirosoma oryzae, assembly GCF_003002825.1. Taxonomy (GTDB): domain Bacteria; phylum Bacteroidota; class Bacteroidia; order Cytophagales; family Spirosomataceae; genus Spirosoma; species Spirosoma oryzae. The sequence continues at coordinate 77,782 of NZ_PVTE01000012.1, forward strand.
TACAACCGAATTACTGGCAGACCGACGGGTAGCGAGTTATAAGCGTTGGCTAGGCAACACCACGCTACTGCTCATCGACGAAGCGCAGGTAATCCCGGAGGTAGGCAAATCGCTCAAATTACTAATCGACTCTTTTCCTGAGTTAACGATTTTTGCGACTGGCTCATCGGCGTTTGAACTGACGAATCGCACGGGCGAACCTTTAGTAGGTCGACAACTTACCTACACCTTGTACCCATTGGCACAACTCGAACTGGCGGAAACCGAAACCTATCTGCAAACCCGTGCTAATCTTCCCGAACGACTCGTGTTTGGTAGTTACCCGGATATCGTTCAGATGGATCAAAACGATGATCGCATTGATTATTTGAAGAGTATGGTTTCGTCGTATCTGCTGAAAGATATTCTGTTATTCGAGCAGGTGAGGAATGCTACTAAGATTTTGCAATTACTTCAGCTCGTCGCGCATCAGGTAGGCAGCGAAGTATCGTATGATGAACTTAGCCGTCAACTGCAAATTGATCGCAACACAGTCGTCAGATATCTCGACCTACTGACGAAGGTGTTTATCATTTTTCGACTGGGTGGCTATAGCAACAACCTGCGAAAGGAGGTAACCAAATCCTCAAAGTGGTATTTCTTTGACAATGGCATTCGCAATGCATTAATCAACAACTTCGCCTGGCCCGACAAACGGAACGATATCGGAGCGCTGTGGGAAAACTACCTGATAGCCGAACGGGTAAAACGCAACGCTTATCGTCGAACGCACGTTTCGACTTATTTCTGGCGTACATATGATCAGCAGGAGCTTGATTGGCTGGAGGAAAAAGATGGGGCGTTACAAGCGTTCGAAATGAAGTGGCATACGAATACCGTTCGGTTTCCCAAAGGCTTTCAGGCGGCTTACCCCGACGCGTCGATGAACGTGGTTAACCCGGATACGTACCTTGATTTTGTTCTGTAACAATTGCCCAAGGATAACTTGTAAGTAAAGCTACCGGACGTCTATGCTTTTACGGGTATACGACATCCAATGGCATGACAACGACCCGACGTTCCTTCATCAAAACCCTTTCTGCGGCTTCGGCCCTCGCAGCGGCACCCACACTGCCGGGCTTTGCCTACATTCCGAACCTGAAAAAAATCAGTCCGAACGACAAGATCCGCATCGCGACGATCGGTATGGGGATTCAGGGTAATTTCGACACGATGGCCGCGCTAAAAACGCCCGGCGTCGAGCTAGTAGCCGTTGCCGATCTGTACGACGGCCGACTTCAACACGCGAAAACGGCCTTTGGCAAAGACAAGTCGCTGTTCACTACCCGCGACTTTCGCGAAGTACTGGCCCGCCCCGACGTCGACGCCGTGCTGGTCGTGACACCCGACCACTGGCACGACCACATCACGATTGCCGCCCTGAAAGCCGGGAAACACGTGTACTGCGAAAAACCGATGGTACAGCACCTCAACGAGGGGAAAGCGGTTATCGACGCGTGGAAGAAATCGGGCAAGACAATGCAGGTCGGCAGTCAGCGGATCAGCAGCGCAGCTTTTCAGGAAGCCAAACGTATGGTGCAGGCGGGCGACATTGGCGAGATCAACTACATCGAATCCAACAACGACCGGTTCAGTTCTATCGGTGCCTGGAACTACTCCGTCCCACCCGATGCGTCGACGCAGACCGTCGACTGGGACCGGTTTCTGGGCGACGCCCCCAAGCGCCCGTTCGACGCTAACCGCTTTTTCCGCTGGCGCAACTACCGCGACTACGGCACCGGCGTCGCGGGCGACCTGTTCGTTCACCTGATTACGGGTGTTCATTACGTCACGAATACGATGGGGCCGACGCGCATTTTTTCGTCGGGCAATCTGGCGTACTGGAAAGAGGGGCGCGATGTACCCGACATCATGACGAGCATTATGGACTACCCCAAGACGGCGGAACATAATGCGTTTCAGATGGTGCTACGGGTCAATTTTGCCAATGCGGGCCGTATCAATGACGTGACACGTATCATCGGCAACGAAGGGCAGATCGAGTTCTCGGAGAATAACCTGATCCTGACCAAGAAGAAACTTCCCATTGCACCCGGCTATGGTGGTTACGACAGTTTCTTTACGTTTACCGAACCCGTTCAGCAGGAGTTTGTCAAGCAGTACGACGCGAAATACCCGCCCGACACGCGGAAAGCGGAACCGGCGAAAGAAGTCCGGTTCGAGTCGCCCAAAGACGACGATCCGCACGCCAAACACTTCGCCGACTTCTTTAAAAACGTACGGGAAGGGAGTCAGGGTACGATCGAAGATCCGGTCTTCGGCTTCCGGGCAGCCGCACCGGTGCTGGCCTGCAACGAAAGCTACTTCACCCAGAAAGTCGTTAACTGGGACCCGGTTACGATGACACAAACGAATGCCGGTACTAAATCGCCACAAAAGGTAATGGCGAAAAAGAAGTAAGCTTTCTCGAAACGAATCAGGCCCCGGTAGTAACTAATGTGTTACTACCGGGGCCTGATTCGCATTTTAGATAGACCTGACAGGTTTTCAAAACCTGTCAGGTCTGACACTAACTCTTATCGTTCGATGACCAGTCGTAGCGTTGCCTTTAGCTGGTCAGCGACTTCAATCGAAACCAGATAGACACCTGCCGCATACTCACTAGTGGAGATGGTGTGATACGATTCCGTCTCCGTGTTGACCAGCCGACGATACTGGATTTTGCCGCGTAGGTTGGTGACAGTCACACTAGCTGGTAGCCCCTGCGCACCTTGCAGGTCCACGTTTACCTGCATCTGTGCCGGGTTGGGATACAGCCCGTATTGACTGTCACTGTGTTCGGACAGTGCGGCCGCGAAATCGACAGCCCCCATCCGGCTACCGGGAATCGAACAGCCAACGGCATCGATGAGCCATTGCTGGTTCTGTGCGCCGGTAGCCGGCCACTGAACGATTTCTATGTTCTCGTCGGCACTGTTGCCTTTCTGATTCATCATTTTACCCGAATGGCGGGCCATAAGGGTGTAGTAGCCCTGCGCGTCGAGCGCAATTTTCCACTGCTGGTTCTGCCCACCTGTCGATGCCCACTGAATCAGATTCGTTCCGTCGTTGGTAGATACTCCAGATACGTCGATCAGTTTACCGCTGTTGCCATTCGCGAGTTGGTAGTAACCATCGGCGTTAAGCTGCATTTTCCACTGCTGTGATGCTTTCCCAGCATAGGTTTGCTGCCGGATTTGTGCACCATCGTTTTTCGATGCGTTCTGTACGCCAATGACTTTACCGCCATTCCGCGACGAGATTCTATAGCAGGCCGTCGGCGAAAAGACACAGGTCCGCTCTTCCACCCTCCACTGCTGAACGGCGAAGTTATTGACCGGAAACTGGCCTACGACCGCCCCCTCATTCTGATTCCAATCAAGTAGATCGATGGCTTTGCCGGAATGACGAGCAATGAACTGGGTGTACCCATCGGTAGTCTGTACTGGCTTCCATTGCTGGTTTCCGCCCCCCAGATAATCCCACAGAATCAGCGGTGCCCGGTCATCCATAGAGATTCCGATGACGTCGATCACTTTATTCGTCTGCTGGGAGAGAATCTGGTAATAGCCGTCGCTGGTGGGTGCAAACTTCCACTGTTGCGAAGCCAGGTTGGCGTCGGTACGCTGAAGAATGGCGGCCCCGTTCGCCAGGCCTTCAGCGCCCAGCACTTTACCACTGTGGCGAGAAACAATCCGATAACAACTGTTCGCCTTGACAACAAGGGCCGGTGGTGCCGGGGCAACACAAGCACGCTCGTCCACCCGCCACTGCTGGGTAGCCCCGGTGTTGGCCGTAAACTGAACCGCTGCGGCCCCCTCGTTCTGGCTACCGTCCAGCAGGTCGACCGCTTTTCCTGAATGACGGGCCAGAAACTGGGTGTACCCGTCGGCAGTCTGCATCGGCTTCCATTGCTGGTTATTTCCACCAGCATATCCCCATATCCCTAGTGGACCTCGATCGGTTTGCAGATTACCCACCTGATCGAGCACCTTATTCGTCTGCTGGGAGAGAATCTGATAGTAGCCGTCGCTGGTAGCCGCGAACTTCCACTGTTGCGCGGCTGTATTCGCGTCGGTGCGCTGGGTTACGGCCGAGCCGTTGTCGGTCCCATCACTGGTCAGCACTTTGCCGCTCGCCCGTGAAACAAGCCGGTAGCAACTGGCTGAATTGACTGAAAACGCCGGTGGCGTCGATACGGCACAGGTCCGTTCTTCAACCAGCCACTGCTGAGTAGTATTGGTATTGGGGGTAAACTGGGCTACAGCAGCCCCATCGTTCTGGTTAGCATCCAGCAGGTCGATAGCCTTTCCCGAATGGCGGGCCAGAAACTGGGTGTATCCATCGGCAGTCTGTATCGGCTTCCATTGCTGGTTATTTCCGCCAACGTAATCCCAGATACCCAGCGGGCCACGATCCGTCTGTAGAATACCCACCTGGTCGATGACCTTGCCTGTCTTCTGGGAAAGAATCTGGTAATAGCCGTCGCTGGTAGCTGTAAACTTCCACTGTTGCGAAGCCAGATTGGCGTCGGTGCGCTGGGTCACGGCCGAGCCATTATCAGTTCCGTCGCTGGTTAGCACTTTGCCACTGACCCGCGAGACAAGCCGGTAGCAACTGCCAGCTTTCACGGGAAAAGGAGCAATAGCCACACTGGTTTCTACCCCACCTGTCCAGGCAGCGCTCCGGCGCGTATAAACCCGAAAGTAGTAGGTTTGACCAGCAGTCAGGTTCGTCACGGTCAGGTTATTGGCAACACCCTGGTACATTACTTTCCCCCCAAAGAAGTCGGCACCTGTCCCCATGAAATTGGCGTCGGCCGGGTAAACCTGACTACTGGGCCGGTCAGAAAAACCACTCCCTGCTTTGGCTACCACCAATACATTGTCGTAGGTCACAGCCGGAGCGGTCCAGTTCAGCTGGACACTACTGCCCTGAACCGTAGCCTTCAGATTAGAGACGGCCAGTTTTCCCGAATTACAATCCGGGTAAATTTTCACCGAATCGGTTGCCGTTAGCCCACCTTTATCCGTGACGGTAAGCTTGACAAAGTAGTAATACGTCTCCCCATCACAACCGACCGGCGATACCGTAATCGTGGGCGACACGCTGGTATTGATGGGCTCCCGGTGCTCGTGCGTATTATGGCGTAGGGTTACCTGCCAGGCGTAGGTCAGACTGCTGGTCTCTTCATCGGTTACGCTGGCCGATAGCGTGTACTGGCTTTCCCGGTCCAGCGGATAAAGTGTGTTGGCCCCCGGATTGGTAATCTTCGCCGTTGGTGCCGTATTGTTGAGCGACACCACTACGCTTTTCGTGTCGCTGAGCCCTTTTCCGTCGCTCACCGTCAGTGTGACGGGAATAGCCTGCACCCCAGTGCCGCTAAACACTTTGGTGGGGTTGGGCTGCGTCGAGGTGGTGCCATCGCCGAAATTCCAGGCGTAGGTGAGCGCATCGCCGTTCGGATCGCTCGACCCATCGCCTTTGAACGATACCGTCAGGGGCGAGTTGCCGACGAGCGTGTTGGCCGAGAGTTGGGCTATCGGAGGCTGGTTACCGCCGTAGCTGATCTTCATCACCTCGTTCGAGTAAATGCTGACAAAATACAGCGCGCCGTCCAGCGGATTATACCTGATATCCACGATACCGCTGGCTCCCCCGCCCGGTAGAAACTCACGCACCTGTGTTACATTACCGGTACCGTCGAGTGTAGCCGCCTTGATCCAGTTGGCCGAGAAATCGGCGAAGAAGTATGTGTTTTGCCATTCAGCCGGGAATGTCGTTCCGGTGTAATAAGCCCCCCCGATAGCGCAACTTCCGCCAAATGGACTGCCTTTGGCTCCGCCAGCAGCCCCAACAGTAGTTGCCGTCGCGAAGGCCCCGTTGAATGTCGGTGTCCGAGCGACATTCTCCCCGTGCTTCCAGTCGAGTGCCGGGCGGGCATGAATGTAACGACGTTGTAAACCTGGTAGCGGTTGACCACTGCACGGATTATTGACCGTCTGGACCGGGTTTGATGGTTGTTTGACCAGATCCGCAAACGTCAGGAATGGTTTGTTACAGGTATTGGTCGGATTGGGTTCATCGCGGTTCTCAAGTGTGTTGGCTGCTGCTGCATAATCCGACTGCACCTCCTGCCCTTCGAAGATGGGCCATCCGGCGTTTACGCCACCCTGACGGATGATATTCGTTTCCTCCCACGTACCCCAGCCCACATCGCCGATCAGCACCGTACCCGGATTACCGTCGTTCATGTTGGTACTGCCCGTGTTAGGCAGCAGGGACATCCGGTATGGGTGCCGCAACCCCAACGTCCACACACGCGATTGCGCCGACCGGGGATTGGCCGAGTCATAGTATGGATTGGTAGGTAAGCCATCGCCCGTATTGGGGTCCATGCGTAGCAGTTTTCCACAGTGTGAATTGAGCATCTGCGAGCGGAAAGCCCCCACGTTCTCATTCGCCCGCATAATCCCGTCGTTAATCGCCTGCTGATGGTACGTATCCTTCGCATTTCCTTTGTCGACGCCATCCCAACTGCCATTATCGCCGGTACTCAGCAACAGTGATCCATCACTGCCGAAGAGGAGTGCCCCCCCTGCATGTGACTCATGAATCAGCGGGACACCGGTACTTTTGGTCTCGCCCACCAATACCTTACGACTGTTGGCAACCGTCGTAAGGTTTCCATTATCCATGGTAAACTGGTAGCGGGTCACACGACTGATACTGGCGTTACTATATTCGTTGGTAGTAGCGCTGTATTCTGCCGTACCGAACTTCATCAGGTGGTGCCGGTCCACCTGATAGTACAGGTAAATCCGGCCATTCTGACTAAAATTGGGGTCAAGACAAAGGCTGGCCAGCCCAAAATCGTGGTAGTTACCAACCTCCTCACTAATGTCGAGGACGGGCGTACTTTGTTTGACGTACTGAACGCCGTCCCAGTTCGAAACCCAGACTAGGCCGCTCTTTTCCCAGACAAACTGTTGCTTACCGTCGGCCGAAAAAACGACGCCCATGGGGGCCGTATAATTGCTCTGGGCCTTGGCGCTTTTAAAACCAGTCGGCAGGTTTTGGGCATCGGCTCCCCGACTGCCAATGAGGGTTGCCAACAGGGTAGCAACCCAATAAAACGTAGCAGGCCGAACGAAAAACGCCCGGCAAAACAAGGTACACATCGGTCTATAAAATATGGGTTTTACTTGATGCTGTAGGCTATCGCTGCGTATAGCGATAGACATAACGCTCCATATTTTGACTCTTCGGTATACTAAATCGTAACAATCTGCTGTGTTTATAGACTTACCGTTATCACAAGAACCAATACATTGATTTTCAAAGCATTACCCTCTAAAATATTATTTGTCGAAACAGCATTTTATTTAGTAAACGGTAGTTTGTAGCCACTTGTCGTCCATAAAACGTTTATAGGTCGGGTAATACTTGAAAACTGTCTTTTTCCTAGATTTATGAAGCCCCGTATGGCCTGGTTTCTGGGTGTATCGATCCTGTCTTTGTGGATAGCCACCGACCTGTTTATTCCACGAAAGCACAGTATTCGCCAATTTGATCCGACAGCCGTGGCCCGGCTGGAAACGGCGATGTGGCGATCGTATTACGATAAGAATCCGGCACTACTATTCTGGCAACTGGCGGGCGGATTACGGGAACAATTTCACGCACCCTTCTGGCGGTCGTTCGTGCTGGGATTTCAGGCAACGAAAGCAGCTTTTGTGTTCAAGCGCGGACAGTCCGATGCCGATTATCAGCAGGCACTGCCCGAGTTACTGACGTACTACGGAAACATTCAGGAACTGACCGTCGAATCCTTCACGATACCGGACATGGCCCGTGAAGAACTCAACTGGTGGATTGTTCATCGGCAGCGTAATCGCTATTCCTATGCCGACCTTGCCGATGCCCTCGACACAACGGCTGCCGTCCTGTATCGACAACCGGTAGCCGAGTTTACCCGCTACGGGCAGTTCCGCGCCGACGCCATGCGGCTGTGCGATGAGGCAGGCCGAGGTGCTACCGAAGCCGACTGGCGACGCATCGAACAGCGACTGGATCAGGCCTGGGGCGAATTACACCGAGTCGTTTCGCGCTAATCGGCAAATCAATAGCCCTACGCAAATGGTTGCGTCTGTATATTAACTTTTATGCAGTTAACGATCTCGACTGAAAATCCGCTGGAGTGGCTGGTCAAGCTGGCGAATCTGGCCCCTGTTCCTCTGTTACATGCGCAGGTAATGCCCGTTATGGCGAAGGCGGTGCTGGAAGCTGCCGACAAGGGCGTATTCAAAGCCGCCGGAGCCGGTCCGCAGACACTCGATCAGCTGACCGAAACGTCGGGACTGAATCGCAAGGCCTTGGGTGAACTGCTGGGTTTACTGACTGCAATGGATTATTTCGCCTATAAAAACGAGCAGTTCACGCTGACGCCCATGGCCCGCCGGTTTGCCTTCCCCGACGACCCCATGTCGGTGCATGGCATGCTGGTGTTCAACAACCGCGTGGCCTGGAACTGGCTCGATCACCTGGGCGATTACCTGCAAACGGGCAAGGGCATTCACTATCACGATACCCTGTCGACTGAAGAGTGGCAGTACTATCAGGAAGCGATGGTCGCGGCCACGAGTACCGAAGCGAAAGAATTTGGCCGGCGGGCCCCCGTTCCGAAAACGGCGACGCGCATGCTCGATATCGGCGGCTCGCACGGGCAGCATTCGGTAGCCCTCTGCAAACGCCTGCCCGCCCTTACGTCGACTATTCTTGATTTACCACCAGCCATCGAAAAAGCCCGCCCGCTACTTGAGCGACAGGCTATGGGCAATCGGGTACAGTACCAGCCCGGCAACGCGCTGACCGACGATTTCGGCACCAATACTTATGACATTGTTTTGTTATCGAGTCTGGCACATCACTTCACGCCCGTTCAGAATCAGCAGGTTACCGACAAGGTAGCGAAGGCACTTCGGCCGGGGGGCGTCTTTATCGTCAACGAGTTTATCCGCCCCGAAACCGGTAGTAAACCCGAGCTGATTGGCAGTAGTACCGACCTGTTTTACGGGCTAAGCAGTACCGCCGGCAATTATTCCGTCGCCGAAATCGACAGCTGGCAGCAGCAGGCAGGTCTGAAAAAACACAAGACAATCTGGTACCGAACATTACCCGGCCGCGCGATGGTCGTCGCGAAGAAGTAACAAGCCGCAGCCGTACTTTTGTGGTGGCCACCACGTGACGGCCACCACCGCTGTAAACCGAATACTATAAACCGAAAACCGAAATGCCTGCCCCTTACAAGCACCTTTTCTTCGACCTTGACCATACGCTCTGGGATTTTGACCGTAACTCCGCCGAGTCGATCGCGGAACTCTACGACACCTTTGCGCTGGCCGAACTTGGCGTTTCGTCGGTCGATACGTTCAGCAGCCATTTTATTCGAATCAACAAGCAACTCTGGGCCGACTACGACAAAAATCTGATTACCCACGGCTATATCCGCGAAAATCGTTTTCCGATGGTCTTTCAGGCCATGGGTGTCGACTGCGGGGACATACACACGGCCATGAACGACGAGTATCTGCAACTACTACCCCGCAAAAAGCACTTGCTGGAGTCGGCGCAGGACGTACTCGACTACCTGCAACACCGCTATCAGCTGCACATCATCACCAACGGTTTCGCGGACATTCAGGCAATCAAGCTGGAAAGTGCGGGCATCACGCATTACTTCGAGCACATCGTTACCAACGGCGTCGTCAATGCCAAGAAGCCCGACCCGGCTATTTTTCGGTATGCGCTCGACATCAGCGGGGCCTCGGCGTCGGAAAGCCTGATGATTGGCGATAATTACGAAGCCGACATTCTGGGGGGCAAACGCGCCGGGCTCGATACGCTGTTTTACGATCAGATCGGCACCCCCGTCAATGAGTTGCCTACATACACCATTCGCCACTGGCGCGAGCTGATGGCGATTTTGTAGTACGCTAAACCTCACCCCTGTTGAGAGACTACTCTTGTAGGGGTTTCACATAGTGTGCATTCATTGGCTTTATCGATAGGCATTTTACCCCTAAATCCCCTGAAGGGGACTTAGCTCGTACTGGAAAAAAGTCCCCTTCAGGGGATTTAGGGGTAGAGAAGCTCCTTTTCGAAGCACCCAGATTTTAATACCTAAAACTCCTGCAAGAGTAGGTTGAGAGGAGGATAGGGGTCCAAAAACGCTTTTATAACACCACATGAACTTCACCAACACAACGGCCCTGGTTACCGGGGGCGCATCGGGACTCGGCGAGGCTACCGTTCGGATGCTGGCCGGACAGGGGGCCAACGTAATCATCGCCGATCTGAACCAGGAACGCGGCTACGCCCTGGCCGATGAACTGGGCAAGCAGGTCCGCTTCTGCCTGACCAACGTCACCGACGAAAGCGACGTACAGGCGGCTATCAACCGGGCCGTCGACACTTTCGGCGGGTTACACATCAACGTCAACTGCGCGGGGGTGGCCGAAGCGCGGAAAACACTTGGCAAGGTCGACGGGGTGTATGGCGCTCACTCACTGGCCGCGTTTCAAAAGGTTATCGCCGTCAACCTGATCGGTACGTTCAACGCCATCCGGCTATCGGCGCTGACCATGGAGCGGAATGAACCCAACCCTGAAGGCGAACGGGGTGTTATTATCAACACGGCCTCGGTCGCGGCCTATGACGGTCAAATGGGACAGGCCGCTTATTCGGCCTCCAAAGGCGGTATCGTTGGGATGACACTCCCCATTGCCCGTGATTTAGCCCGATCGGGGATTCGCGTTATGACCATTGCCCCCGGTTTGTTCGAAACGCCCTTATTGGCATCACTACCCGAAGAAGCGCGCCTGTCGTTGGGTCAGCAGGTACCGTTCCCCTCCCGGCTGGGCCGCCCGACGGAGTATGCGCAACTGGCGAAAAGTATCATCGAAAATCCGATGCTCAACGGCGAAGTCATCCGCCTGGATGGTGCCATCCGCATGGGGCCGAAATAACAGCGGTGTAAGCTAGGCGTCTCGGTCTGGTGGGCGCGTCTGTGTAGCCTGGACGTCCACGTCCGGGTGCCCGACAGGGCAACTACTCATAGCGGCAGCTTTTTGGTCGCTGACGCGCCCACCCGGACGTGGACGTCCAGGCTACATAGACGCGCAGAAAGCTACCACCAACGATGGTCGCTATCGCGCCCTCCAGACCGGGAGGTCTGGGCTACACTTACAACTTACTCAGGCGCTCGGCGGCTTCCTGGATGACGTCGTCGGTTTTGGCGAAACAGAAGCGAAGGATGTGGTAATCGTTCTGCTGGTGGTAGAATACCGATACCGGAATAGAAGCCACACCAATTTCTTTCGTCAGTCGGACGGCCAGGTTATAATCCGGTTCGGTGGTGATGGCGTCGTACGACACGCACTGGAAAAAGCTACCTTGGGCGGGTATAAATCGGAAACGACTATTGGTGATACCCGCCAGAAAGAGGTCACGTTTGCGCTGGTAAAAAGCCGATAGTTGCTGGTAATGCGACGGCTCACTCAGGTAGTCGGCCAGTGCGTATTGCATGGGTGTAGCCGTGCTGAATGTAACGTACTGATGGATTTTCCGAAACGCAGCTGTCATCGGAACCGGAGCCAGGCAGTACCCAATTTTCCAGCCGGTGATGTGAAACGTCTTCCCGAAGGACCCGATAATAAACGTCCGCTCCCGCAAAACAGGGTGCGTCATCAGCGACTGATGCGTTCGGCCGTCGAACAGAATGTGCTCGTATACCTCGTCGCTGATTAGCCAGATGTCGCGGTCCTGCACCAGCCGGGCCAACTGATTCAGATCGTCGCGCGTCCAGCAGTAACCCGTCGGGTTGTGCGGTGTGTTGACCATAATCAGCTGGGTTCGCTCGGTCACAGCCGCTTCTACCGCCGACCAGTCGACCGCGTAATTCGGTGGGGTCAGCGTAACGTACACCGGAATGCCTCCGTTCAGCTCGATTGCCGGCACATAGCTGTCGTAAGCCGGTTCGAGCACGATCACCTCGTCGCCCTGCTGCACGATAGCGGTAACGGCGGCAAAGATGGCTTCCGTTGCTCCCGATACGACCGTTACCTCGGTTTCCGGGTTATAACTGACACCGTACTGCGCCATCGTTTTCTGCGCCAGCCGCTCCCGTAGTACCGGTACTCCCGTCATGGGTGCGTATTGATTACGTCCCGCCCGCATATGCTCATCGACAAGCGCAGTCAGCGCCGGATCGCAGTCGAAGCCCGGAAACCCCTGCGACAGATTCAGCGCGCCCGTTTCCGTCGCCAGTTGCGACATCACAGTAAAGATGGTCGTACCCACGCGGGGCAGTTTGTCAGGAAGAGTCACAGTATTCAGTATTCGGTTTACAGTTTTCGGCAGTTCGACAGACGATACACAGTCGAGCGAATAAGCAAGTTACCGCCAAAACGCAGAACGACCACCCGAAAATGGATGGTCGTTCTCTCTTCTGATTGATTCGGTGATGCATCAGCCCGCGCCACGGTGGCAACCACCGTGTGGCCGCCGGAAACCGTAGACTGAAAAACCGTAAACCTTAAAACGATGCGGTCAGGCGGGTAAACAGGAAGCGTCCGTTGAAACCACCCTGGTTGGAACCAAACAGGAACCGGCCCCGGTTCGACGCATCACGTCCCGATGAATAATCAACCGAGCCAAGTGCATTCCGGGGATCGATGTATATCTGATCGGGATATACATCAAACAGGTTATTGGCTCCCAATGACAGGCTGATGGCTTTCGTAAACCGATAGTTTGCCGTCAGGTCGGTGATCCAGATTGGGTTGAACGTCTGGTCGATGTATGGATCACCACTTTCGTTACGGGCAAACTGCGAATTGTAGTAGGCACCACTGGCGTTTTTCGCGTAGGGATCAACATTCGTTTTGTTCGTGACCGAGCCGAAACGTACGGTCCGTAATGTCAGGTCAAACTTGCCGATCGTGTACGACGCGCTCAGGTTGATCTTGTTCTGCGGCTGTCCCGTTTCGAGCAGGGCCACCTGCGAGCGGTCGAAGAAGATGTTACGGAACCACGTATCCGGGTTACCACCTTTACTCTCATTGTTGGCCGGGCTGTTGATCACATCCGATGGGTTGATCGACAGCACCTTGTTCTGGTTGAAATTGATCGCAGCTGTCAGCGTCAGTTGACCAGGGCCGGCTTTCAGACGTTCCGTGGCCACAATGTCGATGCCTTTCGTGCGCGTGTTGGCGGCATTGGCAAAGAACCGGACGTTGTTGATCCCCACGTAGTCGTTTGTACCGAAGCCCAGAACCGACCGGCTAAACGCACCCGAATATAGAATCCGGTCCTTGATGTCGATCAGGTACGCGTCAACCGTAATCGTGAATTGCCGCCCAAGCTGACTTGTCAGACCCAACGTGTAGTTGACCGACGTTTCGGGCTTCAGCGCGTTGACGCCGATGACCTGACGGGCAATGGGGTTGTCGTTGTTTACCGTCAGCGTATTCGACGGGTTGCCACTCACGAACTGCGTACTGGTATTCTGGAAGTACCGCTGATGCAGACTCGGTGCCCGGAAACCAGTGCTGATGGCTCCCCGAATGTTGAGCGCATCGATCAGGCGCAGCCGTCCCGCCAGCTTACCAGTCAGTTTCGAGCCGAAGTCAGAATAGTTCTCGTAGCGCCCCGCCAGATCGAGCAGCAGCCGACGGAACAGTTCGCCCTCTACGTCGGCATACAGGCTGACGTTATGCCGGCTTGCGTTGATGGCGTCGGTGGGCTGATAACCGGGGAATACCTGCGAACCGGGCAGTGCCATGGTTGTACCCGGCGACGTACCGCCAACCGTGTAAGGGGCCAGTGGTACCGCTTTGCTGGTACTAGCGCCGACGTACGAATTCAACTCACCCGCTACGATCTGGAATTGATCGCGCCGGTATTCAGCCCCCGCTGCGAGGTTTAGGCCCGTAATTGCGCCAACCTGGGCATACAGCCGGGAAAAGTCGAGGTTGGTCGTATTTTGGTTGAACAGCAGTTTACCCGCATAGAAGTCCGTCTGCTGCGTGTTGCTATTGGGTAGTGACGCGTTGGCCGAATTCAGCACGTCGAACCGAAACGAGTTACGGCCGAAGGTGTTACTCAGATCCATATTCCACTGACCCAGCTTCGTCTTGTAACCAACCAGCAGGGACTGATCGTTGATTTTCGACTGAATAGCGGGCAGAAAACCGTCGGGGTAGTACAGCGAGCCATCGGCATTGAGCGGCTGCTGCGCCCGAATAGCTGGTAAGCGATAGTTACCATACCCCGTACCCTCACGGAACGAAGCCCCCGCAGTGAAGTACAGATTACCGTTGGCACCGACGGGTAGAGTACCATTGACAAACAGACCGTAGTTACGAGCCGATGAATTACCGATAACCATGTTCTGTCGATTGTAACCACGTTGAGCCACCAGTGCCTGATCAGCAGCGATGAGTTGGCTACGGAAATCGTTCTGATTCTGACCGGTTGGCGTAGTGGGAAAAACAGCGGCTGTACCATTGGTACCCAGATATATAGTCGGCGCATTATCAGGCCCGCTGCGGTTGGTACGGCCCCGCTCCTGCACCTGACCGGCTACCGTCAGACTGCCATTTCTACCCATCCGAAACCCTTTCGAGAAGTCGAATTGTAATACGCCCCCATCGTGCAGGGACTGACTTCGCGGCTCCGTACCACCACCGATGAGCGGCACATTGTACTTCATGTTCGTGAAGCTTTGCCCGGCCGTCAGCGATGCTGTAAATCCCGTATAATTCTTTTTCAGGACGACGTTGATAACGCCTGCAATGGCATCGGACCCATACTGAGCAGCCGCCCCATCGCGCAGCACTTCGATCCGTTCGATAGCCGCCACCGGGATTGCATTCATGTCGGTACCAACCGAACCGCGCCCTACTGAACCGTTGATATTAACCAGCGCCGTGGTGTGCCGCCGTTTACCGTTGACCAGCACCAGCACCTGATCGGGGCCAAGCCCGCGTAGCGAAGCCGGATCGACGTGGTCGGTACCGTCGGTTACGGTTTGCCGGTTTGAGTTGAACGAAGGCGCGACGAAGTTCAGAATCTGACTGACGTCCGTCTGCGCAAACCCTTTCAGATCTTTCGTACTGATTACGTCGACCGGCGCGACGGTCTGAATATTGGTCCGCGCCGTAGCCGCCCGCGACCCGACAACGACGACTTCATTGAGCCGCGATGATAATTCGGCAATGGCAGCATTGAGCGTTACCGGATCGCCAGCAGGTATGGTCACGGGTACCGTCAGGCCTTCGTAGCCGACAAAACTGAACCGTACGTTATACGTACCGGGGCTTACGTTTAGCCGATATACGCCTTCTGCGTCAGTTGTCGCACCGGTGGTGCTTCCTACCACGACAACCGTCGCGCCGGGAATAATTGAGCCACTCGCCTTATCGGTAACGCGCCCGGTTATTCCCTGGGAAAACGCTATGGATAAAGAAACTAGCCACGCAACCGCCAATAGGGCGACTTGCCTAGATTTACCAACATACAAATTAGTCATAGGTTACTCTTTAGTTGAACGACAAATAAAGAAACCATATGGACCATAAGCAAAATAGCCTCCTTTTATTTTGCCATCTTCCGAATAAACAAACTATTAATGCAGCTAAATCACAAAATTTGCCATTTACACGAAACGTTTAGCTGTTGACGATTACAATCGCTACGCCGGGGCTATAACGAAAACGGGTCGCCTGATTGGCAACCCGTTTCATGCTACTGAATAACTACACTTACTTGATCGAAACGACTTCAATATCGAAGCGGAGCGGAGCGTATGGCGTGATAACGTACTTATTGTCCTGAACTACCCCTACCGTGCCATAACCCAGTGTCGAAGGGAAAATAATTGTCGCTTTTTCGCCGGCTTTAAGTTTACCTACGGCTTCTTCAAAGCCAGCAACATTTTTGCCTAGCCCGACTGTCACATCGTAGGTTCTCGTCGTGCCCGTACTGTCAAACGCCGTTGTGGCGCGTAGGGTACGCCCGGCATAGCGCACAGTAGCAACCTGCCCGGTGGTTGGTAGCGACCCAGTTGTACTGGTTTGTGTCCGGATGAAGCGCAGGCCGGTTGAGGTCAGTTCGGGTGTTGGCAGGTTATTCCGGCTGATATAATCGGCGATTTGCTGCGCTTCCGTCCGTGAGCGAACCAGCGTAACGTCGAACCGGACGGGCGAGTAAGCGGGTAGATTCGTTAACGTGCGATCGTTATAGCCGATGTACGATGGAATCAGCAGTTTAGCTTTCTCGCCCTCACCCAGCAGGCCCAGCCCTTGTTCCAGACCGGGCAGAATCGACTTGATGCCGTACGGGTAATAAACGGGTGTCGTAGCCGCTGAACTATCGACCAATACATCGCTCAGGTTGTACGACTTATAATTGAACTGCACTTCTTCGCCAACGGCGGGTTTCTTTGAGCCGGTAATCGAATCAGTTTTGTAAAAATAAAGCCCCGATGCCTGAAAGGCACCTTTGTAGCCTTTCCGAGCGGCATAGGTTTTAATCGAGTCATCATTGGCCCGATACAGCCCGCTTGTGTTATCGATATCGGCTGGCTGACAGCCTACGACTAGCGAAGTCAGGGCCAGGCCGGCCAACAGAGTTAAAAGGGGGTAACGCATAAATTGAAAAGGAAAAAGATACTTACACTACGCGAATCGACCCGGTTTCGTGGCGACAGGTTGGAATCGATCCGGTAATTAGTCGTCCGAACAGAGATGTCAGGGCAGCAAAACCTGATCAACGATGTGCATGACCCCGTTATTCGAAATCAGATCGGCCTGGCGGATATTCGCCGAACTACCATTCCGGTTTCCTTTGATCGTTGGGACGCCCGTGTTTGTAAATACCGTCAGCCGGGCCCCGTTCAGCGTTGTCAGCATACCCGTCTGGAGTTGATACGACAGTAACGAACCCTGCACGGCGTGGTACGACAGCAGCGCCGACAGCGTCTGTGAACTCGTCGATTCAATGGCAGTGATACTACCGTAGCCAGCAGCCCGGAACGCATCATTGGTCGGCGCAAAGAGAGTGACCAGATTATTCGACGCCGTACTGCTTAATGCTGTCAGCAGGTTGGGATTCGCCACCGAAAGGCGTCTAACGGCTGCGGCCAGAAAGGTAAGGTCCGGGTTAGCGTCGATCGTTGCCAGTAAACTGCTCTGCGACGGATTCAACAAGCGGTCGATTACCTGAATCATCCCGTTGGCCGTCGGCAAGTCGCTCTGGACGAGCTTAGCTCCGTTGACGTAAATAGTGCTACTCGTTTTATTTAGAAAGACCACTCCTCTGTCGCCCGTTTCAACCGTCGTCTGTCCCGAAGGAATAGCCGATACAGATAGGGGTGCGTACAGAATGTGGTGCGCCAGCAGTGCCCGAACCTGGGCCTGCGGCAGTGCCCGGATAGCCCCATCGCTCCCGAGTCCGGCGGCCGTAAAGGCATCATTATTGGGTGCCAGCAGCGTCATGTTGGCCGACTTGAACGCGCCGTCGAAGCCGGCATAATTGGCGGCTACCCGCAGCAGCCGAAACTGGTCATCTTCCAGAATCTGATCAGCGATAGTCTTGGGAGTAGCGACCGTATCGTCGTCTTTCTGGCAGCCCGACAGCAGCAGACATACGGTAAACAGGAGCGTTGCCGAACGCAGCAACAGCATAGGATATCGATTCATCAGGGTACGCATCAGGTCAGGATATTCATGGCAAATATACGATCACACAACCGACAAGTTGCCTACCGGTGATCGGCAGCTTTCTGATTACCACGCCCATAGTTATGATTCTATTGCGCCCACCCCGCCGTTTTTTTTCGTATATTCGCAGCCTTTGTTAAATACTGTTAAAACTGTCCCCCAGGGATGAAGGAAGATATTGATCCGGGCAATCTGCCTCAGCACATAGCCGTTATCATGGACGGAAACGGTCGCTGGGCCAAACAGAAGGGAGCCGCCCGCATTTTTGGCCATAACAACGCCATCAAAGCTGTCCGGGAAGTGACCGAAGGTTGCGCGGAGTTAGGCGTTAAGTTTCTGACACTGTACGCGTTCTCGACCGAAAACTGGAATCGACCCAAACTTGAAGTCGACGCGCTGATGACCCTGCTGGTCCACACGATCCGGGGAGAAATCAAAACGCTGATGAATAACAACGTGCGGCTGACAACCATCGGTCATACGGAGACATTGCCCAAAGACTGTCAGCGGGAGTTAGCCGAAGCCATGCGGGAAACGGCCAACAACACCGGTCTGACGCTGGTGCTGGCACTGAGCTACAGCGGTCGGTGGGAAATTCTCGAAGCAGCCCGGCAACTGGCGGTGGCGGTTCGCGCAGGCGAGCTGGCTCCTGAGGACATCGACGAAACCCGGTTTCATCAGCAACTGACGACGGCCAACATGCCCGACCCGGAATTGATGATTCGGACGAGCGGTGAGATGCGGATCAGTAACTTCATGCTGTGGCAGCTGGCCTATTCCGAGTTTTACATGCCTGAAGTGCTGTGGCCCGACTTCCGCCGGGAACATCTGCATGAAGCTATTCTGACGTACCAAAAACGGGAACGCCGGTTTGGAAAAACAAGTGAACAACTAGCTAAATAATGCGCCGGTCGCGGTAGTCGATCGGGTCTATCATTCTGACAACGTGCTCATTAAAAAAATCGCACTGGTACCAACCATCCTTACACCTGACGGGTCACGTAGTCATTACACTGGCGTGCACACGACTCGTCGTTCCCGCCTGTGACCACTAAGCTGCCTGCCGACTCCATGCGAGCCACTTATTGGGCTACCACAACGGCCTTGATACCAACCAACAGTAAATCGCTTACTTCGTTGAAACACCGTATAACGTACATCCTGGCAACGGTTTGTCTGCTGACCGCGCTGACACCCGCTTTGGCGCAGGTCCGTGTGGGCGCAGGACGTCCGGCCGAGACACAGTTCTCCGCCGATGAACTGACCAACTACGCCAGTCCCAAAGAATATGAGATCACTGGCCTGAGCGTGACGGGTACCCGCTACCTCGACCCAAACTCGCTGGTTTCACTGGCCGGTCTGAAAGTTGGCGATAAAACCCGGATTCCGGGCGAAGCCGTTGGTTCGTCGGTGCGTAAGCTGATGGACTCCGGTCTGCTCGACAACGTCGAACTGTTTGCCACGCACACTGGTGAGGGTAAGGTATCGCTGATGTTCCGGGTGCAGGAGCGCCCCCGGCTATACCGGGTTAGCTTCATGGGCATCAAAAAAGGCGAACAGGATCAGCTCAAAGACAAGACGAAGCTGAACCTGGGAAAAATCGTGACCAACACGATCGTCAAGAACACGCAGATGGCCGTCCGGAAGTACTTTGTCGACAAGGGCTATCTGAACACGAAAGTAAAAATCACGACCGTCCCCGACAGCGCCCGCAACAACGCGACCATGCGCGTACTGGTCGACAAGGGGCAGAAGGTGAAGATCGCCAAGATCAACTTCGAAGGGCTGGATGAAGCGGAAGAATCGGCCGTACGGATGAAGATGAAAGGCACGAAGGAAAAACGGTTTGGCCGGATTTTCACCCCGTCGAAGTTCGTCCCCAAAAAGTATGAAGAGGACAAACAGAAGCTGATTGCTTACTACAACAAACTGGGTTATCGTGACGCAGCTATCGAGCGCGATACGCTGATTCACAACCCCGACAATACGGTCTCGCTTGACATCGTACTCAACGAGGGTAAAAAGTATTACTACCGAAACGTCGATTTCTCGGGCAACTACCTGTACACAGCAGCCCAGCTCCGCTCTGTGCTCGGTATTCAGAAAGGCGATGTCTACAACCCGGAAGATCTCGATAAGCGGCTGAACGGCAATCCGGGGCAGGATTTGAGTTCGCAGTACATGGACGATGGGTACCTGTACTATAATGCCACCCCAGTCGAGAAGATGATTGACGGCGATTCGATCGACCTGGAAATTCGTATTTACGAAGGCAAGCAGGCCACCATCAACCGGATCATCCTGAACGGTAATACCAAGACCAGCGACCACGTCGTAATGCGATCGATACGTACGCTGCCGGGGCAGAAATTCAACAAATCATTGCTGATTCGAACACAACGGGAGCTCTCGACGCTAGGCTATTTCGACCCCGAGAAAATCGGTATTCAGCCCGTGCCACAGAGCGACGGTACAGTTGACGTTGAGTACACAGTTGAAGAAAAACCGTCTGACCAGATCGAACTATCGGGCGGCTGGGGTGGCTACGTCGGCTTTGTCGGTACGCTCGGTCTGACATTCAATAACTTCTCGGCCCGTAACATCCCGCACCTGAGCGCCTGGAAACCCCTGCCAGCCGGCGATGGTCAACGCGTGCAGGTGCGCTTCCAGGCCAACGGTCGGCAATATCAGGTGTATTCGCTGTCGTTTACCGAGCCGTGGCTCGGTGGCCGCAAGCCGAATGCGCTCTCTGTCAGTGCCAGCCACACGGTTTACCGGTCATTCTACGATCCGAATAACATCAATAGTTACTACCAGCCTCTACAGGGTCGTTCACCGACGGGTTCGTACTCGAACACGGCCTTTACGGTCGGGCTGGGACGTCAGTTGAAAGTTCCCGATGACTACTTCTCGCTGACACACTCGCTGTCGTACCAGCGCTACGATCTGAACAACCTCGATCTGTTCTACATCGGCTACAAGAACGGTATTTCGAACAACTTTACGTTCAACACAACCATCGCGCGGAACAGCATCGATAACCCGCAGTTCCCCCGGTCGGGCTCGTCGTTCTCGCTGAGTGGTTCGTTCACTCCCCCCTACTCTGCCTTCAAAACAGAAAAGGAAAACGTGAGTATCGAGAACCGGTTTAAATTCGTCGAGTATCACAAATGGATGTTCGACGCCAGCTGGTTCCAGACCGTTATCGGCAAGCTCGTACTGAATACCCGCGCCCACATGGGCTTCCTGGGTAGCTACAATAAACGCACGGAGATCGGCCCGTTCGAGCGATTCGTATTGGGTGGTTCGGGGCTGGCCGGTCAGGGGCAGTTCGCGCTGGCGCAGGACATCATCGGTCTGCGTGGTTACGACGACCGGAGCGTTTACACCGCCGATTACAACCAGGTTCCGTCAGCAGCAGCCCGCAGTCAGGGTGGGGTCGTCTACAACAAGTTTGTGGCCGAATTACGCTACCCAGTTTCGCTCAATCCATCGGCGACCATCTTCGCGCTGGTATTCGCCGAAGCGGGTAACAACTGGGCTAGCTACAAACAGTATAGCCCGTTTGACCTGAAACGGTCGCTTGGCTTCGGTGCCCGGATTTTCATGCCCGCCTTTGGTCTGATCGGTATCGACTACGGCTATGGCTTCGACACCATTCCAGGCATCAAAAATCAACCATCAGGCCAGTTTCACTTCACGATTGGTCAGCAGATTCGATAAGATTTGCCGTACGGCAACGTTTTAGTACAAAACGAAACAGGAAACAAAGTTGGCCCGGTATTAGCAGCGGAATCTATCTGAAATTCAATTCGTTTGTCTTGAGAAGTTGACGTAGATTCATGAAAAAGGGAATAATATTCGTACTTTTATGCGCCTTTTGGCCAACCGTCCACGCTTCTGCGCAGAAGTTTGGTTACGTCGATAGCGAGTTCATTTTCAGCAAGATGCCCGAATACCAGAAGGCACTTGGCGAGATTGACAAGTTTACCGACAAGTGGTCGAAGGACATTCAGGATAAGTACGCTGACATTGAGAAACAGCAGCGGGCGTATCAGGCCGAGGAAATTCTGCTGACTGACGACATGAAACGCGATCGGCAGCGGTCGCTCAGTGAGAAGGAGCGTGAAGCCCGGGAGTACAACAATAAAGTGTTTGGTTACGAGGGTATGCTTTATCAGAAAAAGAAAGAGCTGATGAAGGCACCGATGGACCTGGTTAGCCGGGCTATCGAGAAAGTCGCCCAACAAAAGAAGTTGAATTTCATGTTCGACAAAGCGTCTGATTTTGTCATGCTTTACACGGACCCACGTCACGACTACACGGAATACGTCATGGAAGAACTGGGGCTCGATATGAACGCAAAACCGGGTAAGCCCAGCAACGTAGCCGGGGCGGTACCGAATCCCGCCGGCAGCAGTACCGATAATAAACCAACCACAAAACAGTAGTAGTAAACCAAGTAAACTGAAGATGAACAAGACACTCGTTATGGCGTTCGCAGCCGCTTTGCTGGCTGGTGGTCTGAACGCTCAGGCTCAAACGACGGCAGCCCCTGCTACAACAGCCTCGGCCGCCTTGAAACTGGGCTATACGAATATCGACTATATTCTCGGTCAGACACCCGAAGCCAAAGACATACAAAATCAGTTGACCATTCAGCGGACGCAGTCGGAAAACGAACTGAAGCGGATGCAGAAAGAACTGGAAGACAAATACGGCGCTTATCAGAAAGGAGCCGAACAGATGTCGGACGTAATTCGGAAGGACCGGGAAACGGAATTGCAGGGCCTGCAAACCCGGATTCAGGAGTTCGGCCGGACGGCAGAGCAGTCGCTACAGGCGAAATATGGTCAGCTGGTAAATCCGGTTGTTCAGAAAATTCAGAAGGCGATTGACGCGGTAGCACAGGAAAACGGGTACACCTACATCTTCAATCTGGATGCCGGTGCCAACACGACGCCGATTCTGCTGGTTGCTCCTAAAGAAAACGACATTACGGATCTGGTCTTCAAAAAACTGGGCGTCGATCCAACGAAAACGGCAGCCCCGGCCACGAGCAAACCGGCTACGACCGGCGCTGGTTCAGCATCGACCCCGGCCGCAACGCCTAAGAAAAAGTAAGCAATTTCCTGCTTGTACTAGCGCTAAAACGAGTCAGTCCGATGGGCTGACTCGTTTTGGTTTATATAAAGACGGTACAGGACTATTGAAAGAGCACGCTTCATTTCGACTAACTATTCTGGCTAAAGAGTTGGTCATAAACAAACTAATGCAAAATTCGCAGCCTTACTTTTGCGTTCTTGTCAATAGTATTACACAAAACGTTATCTATGAATCGTACGGCCGGTCTACTGGCGATGTTGCTACTATGCCTGTTCGGGCACGGCAGCTACGCACAGGAAACGAAATCGCTACGTCTTGTCTTCCCTACACAGTCTGACTGGAACGTATTACCTGAGGGCAGCACTGCCCGGTTCGACGTAAAAACCAACGCACCTGCCGGCGATACGCTGACTTTCTCACTGCGGGGCGACAAGATTCCCGAAGGAGCAGAGATCGACTCGCTGGGTCACTTTAGCTGGACGCCAGCCCACAATCTGGCCGATCGTATTCAGACCCGCAAACAGGTACCGATTACGTTCGAGGTGCGAAATCAGCGCGGCTATTCAGCAACGCAAACCATCGATTTCTCCGTGCTGCACGTCAACCGCCCACCAACGGTTGGTGAACTACGCCCGTTCTATGTGCAGTATAAGACGCAGAACACATACAAGATGGACCCGGAGCTGGTACACGACGACGACGGCGACCCTATCGTGTTCATACCGATTCCCGATCAGATGCCGGAGGGCAGCAAACTTTCGTCGCAAGGCGAGCTAACGTGGACGCTGTCGTTCAATCAGTTCAAAAAGCTGAAGCAAAACCCGATTTACATCGAGTTCTGGGTAGAGGATCAGCCAGCCAAAGCCCGCTCGAAAGGCCGTTTGAAGGTGGAAGTTACAGAGATGGATCTACCACCGGACATCAGCATAGTGCCACAGGAAACCCGCTACAAACTTCGGGAGAATGCCACTGTTGATCTGAAATTTTACCTCACCGATCCCAACGGCGAAGACGACATCAAAGAATTCAATTTCTTGTCGGATAACCAGAACATTCCGAAAACGGCGCTGGTCAAAAATACCGACAATCAGTACGAATTTATCTGGCAACCCGGCTTCGACTTTGTCAAAGATCCCCAAGACTCGTTAGAGGCACGCGTAACTTTTTATGTGCTCGACAAATCGCAGAATCGGCAGGAACGGCAGATTACATTCGTTGTGAAGAATACCGTCAACGAAGCCGAAAAAGACCGCTACCTGTATACGCAGTACCGGCAGGTGCTGGTACAAGCCTGGGGACTCGTTGAGCAATTAGGCGAGAAGGAAGAGCAGTTGAAACGTGACTACAAACGGGCGAAGGGCGGGAAACGAAATCGCTCGGTTGCCAATGCTTCGCTGGGCGCGGTCACGGGTGTGTCGCCTGCGATCACGAGCGGTGATCAGAATACACAGCGTATTATATCGGCGGTTGGTGGTACAGCGGTACTGACGATGGGCACGCTCGAAGCAACCGAAGTTATCGGTAAATCGATGAAGGATTTGCTGGACCGGTACAACTACGTACTGGGAAAGAAAGCAGAACTACAGAATAAAGGCGATGTGTTCTCCAGGGAGTTTTCGCTTAAATCGAGCCGACGTACACCCGACTTTATCCGAAAGCTCGATGAGTTTCGTTCGCTGATGAGCCTAAGCGGGCTGGTTGCTCTGGAGCTGGATGCTAACTGGCAGTCGAAAAAGGAAGCGACCGATAAAGCCATCAAGCGTACATTTAAAGACTTTACCTCACTCGACGAAGCACAGTAAGGCGATTGCTAGCGAAATAAAGTTATCAACACAGAGGCACAGAGACCACGGAGAAAAACTCGGTGTACTCTGTGCCTCTGTGTTAATGATCTACGACTAATCCAGTTTGTCTTCTTTGGGTGCCGTGGGTGTTGTACTCACACTGCGTATCTCGTCGTGCTGTGTACCATTCGTAGCATCGTCGGTTGGCTCGTGGTGTGTAACGCTGGGTTCATCTTCCACGTCGCTCATGGGCAGCACAGTCGCCTGTGTAGCGTCGGGGCCGTCGGCTGGCAACATACCGTCTTCAGGATGCATCCCCCCGAAAAAGCGACGCTGGAACAACAGGATCAAACAGACACCAATAAAGATGCAGGAGTCTGCGATATTGAAGATAGGCGTCGAATAATACTGCCCCCCCCATACCGGCACCCACTCGGGAATGAATCCCTCCCATACATCGACAAAAATCATGTCGATCACCTGCCCATGAAACCAGGGCGTCGGTGATCCGTAGGGGGCATTGTTAAGAAAAACACCATAGAACGTACTATCGATAACGTTTCCGACGGCACCCGCCAAGATCATCGCCATCGCCCAGAGCAAGCCATTAGGGGCACCCCGGTGCGCCAGATGAACCAGGTAGTAGCCGATACCGACCATGGCAAACAGCCGAAACACGCTCAATAGCAGCTTTCCGTATTCGTATCCTAATTGCATACCGAACGCCATACCCGGATTAAGCACATAGTGTAGCTTAAACCAGTCGCCGATCAGTTTGACCTGACCGGCAAAGCCGGGAGCCATATAGTGATGAACAGCGAGTTTTGATCCCTGATCCAACGCAATCAGGAACACGGTCAGGAGAAAAAAAGGAAGCGGATTTTTCTTGATCATAAAAAAAATTGGCCCAGCCAGTTGGCCGGGCCATAGTTACTAAAGGCTACTCCAGAACGAATCTATAGTGTGCGGGCTACTAATTATGCGCACACCCTTTTCGGCGTTTCAGTTCGTCGCGCACCAGCATATACTCCCGGCTGCTCTGTCCGGCAATCGACTTGTTTTCTTCAGCCCGGCGGAACAGATACGGCATAACCGATTCGACAGGACCGTACGGCACGTATTTAGCCACGTTATAGCCAGCCGTTGCCAGATTGTACGAGATATTATCGCTCATCCCCAGCAACTGCGCGAAATAAATATGTGGGTCGTTGTTGGCAATGCCCAGCGCCTGCATTTTCTGAACGCAATACTGACAGCTGTATTCGTTGTGCGTTCCCAGACAGAACGAAATAACGTTACGATTTTCCAGACAGAAATCGATCGCTAGGTTGAAGTCCCGGTCGGTGTCTTCTTTCGTTGCTTGAATCGGGTCCTGGTATTCTTCCTCGTGCGAACGGAGCCGTTCTTTCTCCAGATAAGCGCCCCGTACCAGTTTAGCACCCATGAAATACCCTTTGGCGTTGGCCTCCAGCAAATCGCGGTGCAGATGATCCAGCGATTCCCAACGATACATTTGGTACGTGTTATAAACGACCGGCCGCTCGTGGTTGTAGCGGTCCATCATTTCGTACGCCAGCGTGTCAATGGTATCCTGAATCCAGCTCTCCTCGGCATCGATAAAAATGCGGACGTTACGCTCGAAGGCCCGGCGGCACAGCGAATCGACGCGCTTCAGCACCCGGTCAAACTGAGCTTTCTGGTCCTTGTCGAGCGAGTTGCCGAGTTGTACGGCTTCGAGCAGCTCGGTCGACGCCAGCCCGGTGATTTTGAAGACCGTGAAGGGAATGTCAGCCGATTCGCTGGCCCGCTCGATGGTCCGCATGATCTCCAGCGTTGTTTCGTCGAAGCTTTTCTCATCATCCTCACCCTCAACCGAATAGTCGAGAATGGTACCGACGTGACCGTCGTGCAGGTGGCGAATCGTTGGCTCAGAATCCCGGATACTTTCGCCCCCGCAGAACTGCTCAAAAATTGTGTGTTTAATCAACGATTTGATGGGCAGGTGCAGGCGGAGGGCTAGTTTTATGAAAAAAGTGCCTAAATTTACCAGCCAACCCTTATTCATCAACGCAAACAGCCAGTACGTCTTTCTAAGTTTGGCGTTCGACTGTGCAGAAAACGCAATCGAGGTATCGTCGAAAGAAACGAGTCCGACCTGAGTGCTAGCTTTACTGGCCTCTGTCGGCCCAGCTTCCAGCGAACCCTCGGCCCATTCACCGGCCGTGGGCAATACATTACTTCGGTTCGACATATCAGTGCTCCGTTTTGACGGTGCTACGTCCATAGCGTTAGATGCGTGTCGGTTAGACGGCCGAAATATAGAACGAAATTTCGGTCAATGGACTAAACTACTCGACACGGCTTGTTCAACAAATTAAATTCAGTTGTAGACAAAGTGGGGAACTAGCCTAAAACACAACTAGTTCCCCCTGCAAATATACCACAAATTCAGATTTAAAGTTCCTAGTTTAGTACGGGTACACCATACCCCTGATACGTTTACCATGAAAGTAGATTTGACCGTTGAGCCGCTGAATTCGTGGATCGATACCAGTGGCAAGCCCCTGATCATCGCCGGCCCCTGTAGCGCCGAGACCGAAGAGCAGGTTGTTGAAACCGTTCGCCAGCTGAAAGCACTGAACGCTGTACACGTTATCCGGGCGGGTGTCTGGAAACCGCGTACGCGTCCCGGTAGTTTTGAAGGTATGGGCGAAGCGGCTCTGCCCTGGCTTCAGGCCGCCAAAGCGGAGACGGGCCTCCCCATTGCCGTTGAGGTCGCTACGCCCGAACACATCGAGTTGGCCCTGAAGTATGACATCGATGTATTGTGGGTTGGTGCCCGCACAACGGTGAACCCCTTCAACGTACAGGAGATTGCCGACGCGCTGCGCGGTGTCGACGTGCCAGTGCTGATCAAAAACCCGGTCAATCCGGACCTGGCCCTCTGGGTTGGTGCCTTCGAGCGGATTGCCGGTGCCGGTATCACCAAGCTGGCGGCTATTCACCGGGGTTTTGCTACGGGCGAAGCAACGAAGTACCGTAACGTGCCGATGTGGCAGATGGCGATCGAACTGAAGTCGATCTTCCCGTCGCTCCCCATCATCGGCGACCCAAGTCACATGGCGGGCAAGCGGGCGTACCTCAACGAGCTGTCGCAGATGGCAATGGACCTCAACTACGACGGTCTGATCGTTGAGTCGCACGTCGATCCTGATAAAGCATGGAGTGATGCTGCGCAGCAGCTGACCCCTGCGGCTTTCGGGGAGATGCTCGATCACCTGGAAATCCGGCAGGTTGAATCGCCGAACCGGGAATTCCAGACATTCATGGAACAGTCGCGCCGGAGCATCGACAACGTTGACCGGCAGCTGGTTGAGATGCTGGCAGCCCGGATGGCGCTGGTTGAGCGGCTGGCCGAGTACAAGCGTGACAACAACGTAACGCTGTTTCAGCCCGACCGTTGGAAAGAGATCCTGAAAACCCGCAGCGAAACGGGTAAGAAACTGGGCCTGTATCCTGAGCTGGTTGAAGAGATCTACAAGATCATTCACATGGAATCGATTCGGAAACAAACCGAAATCATGAACAATCCGGTGCAAAACGCCTGATTATAACGAGTAGCCACGAAAAAAGCGCCCAATCTCCAGTGGAGATTGGGCGCTTTTTTCGTGGCTGTTACTTCAGATAAAGCGTCAGTGTCGACCTATTGTACGCGCCGAAGCAACCAAGCCCACCCTGAATATTGGTTGGAATGGGTACCGGCTCGGCAAATGGATTGTCGCGGACTTCGTTCTGCCGGGCTACCCCGTCGTGATAGCGGTAATAGTTTTCGTCGACGTTAAGCAGATAGCCATCCAGTCGACCGGAGGGGGGTGTAGAGACCCATACACCGTTGATTCGCGAATAAGAGAAAGGCGGCAGACGAGCCCGCGTTGATGTCATTAGCTGTCCATCGCGACTCACGTCGGCACTTAGCGAACCACCGTCAAAGTACCATTCGCCTGTCCGCCGAAACAGGGTGTCACGGTAGGTCTTCGTGGCTGGGTTATAAATACTGCCACGTTCTTTGTACTCATTGTTTCCGGCTACCCGGTAAAAATTGGGTTGTCCGGCCGGATCACGCCAACGCAACCGGGCATGGTACTCCTTGCGCCGTTCACCAAAATCGGTTGTAATCGATGAGTCGACCGTAATCTGCTCCACCGGCACAGCATCAGGAACGGTACAGGTCGCCTTCACGGATCGCCCGTCGGTCGTCTGAACCGTTAGCGTATATGTTTTTCCGACGAGAATAGGCAGGCTACTGGCCGACGCCCGGAAATAGGTAGTTGGATAGCCGTAGTTTGTATTGTACCGTGCCGGACGCAACCGTACCGATTGGCTTCCGTCTGACAAGACAACGACCGCATCGACAATATCGCCACCAATCTGACCATTGACCCCAAGCACCGGCGATGAGCGGGTGACGCGGGCAGCCAGCACCGAGTCCTGCGGAGAAATAAAACAGGCCACTACAATCGCTTCGGGCTGCTGCGTAATGCCTTTGGGTTCTACTTCCTGCCGTAGATTACCACAGCCTATAAGTAAACTCCCCAGCAGAACAGCGTATAAAACGTGGATAGGCTTCATCTTAAAACTTAAAATTATAGCTGAACGACGGCACAACCGGGAAAACGGAATAGCGGAACAAGGCGGTACGCGTCGGCTGGTTCTGGCCCTGACTAACCGATTCCAGCTGGTAGAAGAACGGGTTCCGGCGGTTGTAGGCGTTGTACAGACTAAATTCCCAGGTTCGCTCGTGGTACTTCTTCCGTTTATGAAACTGAATAGCGACATCGAAGCGGTGGTAGGGCTCAGCCCGAAAGCTATTCTTCTGTTGACCATATTCACTTACCTGCGAGCCGTAGCTAAACAAGGGCGCAATGATCGATTGTGCCCCGTTGCTGCCATAAACGGTCTGTAGGCCGGGGGCATGGCCGTACGCCCAGTAATTGGCGACCGGTACCGTCAGGGCGTTGCCAGTACCGTACACCCACGTTCCCGACAGTGTGATCCGTTTGCTCAGTTCATAAATACCGACGACCGAAATATCGTGCCGACGGTCGTAACGGGGAAAGAAAGGCTTTCCGCCGTTGAGTTCGGGAAACTGCCACTGCGTCCAGGAAAGCGTGTAGCCGAGCCAGCCCGACAGCCGCCCGGTTTTACGCTGAAACAGGACTTCAGCTCCGTAACTCCAACCTTTGCCGGCAGTTACGTTATCTTCCCAGCGAACCCGTTCGGCCGATGTCGGATCATCAATCAGCAGGAAGCTGGCCCCTTCCTTGTAGTTAATGATGTTCTGCATGGTTTTGTAATACCCCTCGACGGTCAGGGCAAAGCCTTTTCCCAAAGCGAAGTCGTCGGCAAAATCCTTGGCAAGGCCGATGGCTACCTGACGCGACTGCTGCGGATTCACCCGGTCGGTGGTGGGTACCCACAAATCAGTTGGTAGGCCAATACCGGTGTTGCTCAGCATATGAATGTATTGATTCATCGTGGCGTACGATGCTTTGGCCGACAGACTCGGACGCAGTTGGTAGGATGCTGACAACCGGGGCTCCGGACGCAGGTAATTGATCGCTCCCTGTGAAAACAAGCTCAGCCGCATTCCGCCATTGACCCGCCACCGCTCGTTGGGGCGCCAGGTATCTTCGGCGTACAGGCCCGACTCAACCGCGTGAATCGCTTCGACGTCGCGCCTGAATTCATTGATTGACGCGTTCTGCACAACAATGGCACTAGGCGTAAACCGGTGAAACACAGTCTGCGTACCGAACCGGAGCGAATGGCGGGGCGACAGGTAATAATCGAAATCCAATTTTGCCGATAAATCCCGAATACCCGAGGAGTAGCGGAGCGAGGTCGTGATCGTATCCGCCGAGCGGTTATCGGCCGAGATTTTGAACTCGTAATCGCTGTAAATCAGCGACAGGTTTGCGAACAGCTTTTGACTGAATAAGTGGTTCCAGCGGAGCGTGCCGGTCGCGTTTCCCCAGCCAATTCCCACGTCACTGCCGCCATCGTTGTCTTTCGCGTAGAACCGGTCGCGACCGAAGTAGCCGCTCAGGTAGATCTTGTCTTTGGCACCGAAATCGTAATTCGCTTTGGCATTGAAGTCGTAGAAATAATAGCCCGCTTTGGTTTTTCCTTCGCTGGCCGACGCAATGAGTGGAGCAGCGATCACGTCCAGATACGTCCGGCGACCCGACACCAGAAACGAGCCCTTTTTGTTTTTCGTGAACGGCCCTTCGAGCGTCAGCCGCGACGCGATCAGGCCAATCCCGCCCTCCCCGTGCAGCTTCTCGCGGTTCCCGTCTTTCATGTTCAATTCGATGACCGACGACAACCGACCACCGTAGCGGGCCGGAAAGCCCCCTTTCGTTAGTTCGACACTCTTCAGCGCGTCGCCGTTGAACACGGAAAAGAAGCCGAACAGGTGATTGGCATTATACACCGTTGCTTCGTCCAGAATGATCAGGTTCTGGTCGGGACCGCCCCCACGCACGTAGATGCCCGTCTGCCCTTCGGAGCCTTTCTGGACCCCTGGCATCAGTTGCAGCACTTTCAGCACGTCTTTCTCGCCCAGAAAAGCCGGAATCTTTTTGATCTGCGCAATCGGTACATCAATCTGACTCATCTGCGCCGTTTCGCTGATTTTCTCTTCCGTTCGCCCCGCCTTCACGTCCACCTCGGTCAGCAACCGGCCCGGTGTCAGGAAAACGTTCAGGCTCTTGCTGGTGCGCAGGGCAACGGTACGCTCGCTGCTTTCGTAGCCGACAAACGAGTAAGCCAGTCGCACGCTGTCCTGTGTGGGCAATGTCAGCGAGTAAAAGCCGTAGGTGTTGGTGGTTGTCCCGGTCGTGGTGCCGGGCAGATAAACGTTTACGCCAATGAGTGCTTCCTGACTCCCAGCCTCACGAACGTAGCCGCTGATGGTGGCACGAGGGGGAACAGTTTGGGCAAAGAGGTTGCCGATGGGCGCGACGAAACAAAGAAGGATAGGGAGAAGTAAGCGCATACACCAGGTTGTGGACAGAGAACCTATACCGTCAGAGCACATTCGTGGCCTGAGGGTTGTAACGCCTGGTCGTTAATTTACCGTCATGCCGATTGTCGAACTGTTGTAGCCGGCGAAGCAGCCCAAAGCGCCCTGAATATTACTGGGGATAAGCACAGGCTCCGCAAACGGGTTGCCGCGCACGCGACCCTGCCGGATTACCGCCGAACGATACTGGTAATACGTTTCATCGACGGCCAATAAATTCACGATGATGTTACTTTTAAGAAACTGCTTTCTAAACCCCATCGCCTGGCCGTTGGCCAATGTTGTGTTCCCCAAAAATGCCCGACCTGACGTAAATAGCGATCCGTCAGCACCGGTATCATCAAACAGGCCCCGGTTGTCGTCGTCGAAGTTCAGGTTCAGGTTGGTGTAGTTGCTTTTCCCGAGAATGACCTGCTGCTGATCGAACAGGCGAAACGTCCCCGTTACCTGATAGTAGTTGGTTTGCCCGGCCGGGTCTTGCCAGGTGGCCCGGACGAAGTAACGCCGGGTCCGGTTGTTTTCCATGAGCGAATCGATCTGCACGGCCGACAGGCTGACGGGGGGCGGAATGGTGCAGGTTGCCGTCGCGCGCTGTCCCTCCGCCGTTACCACATCCAGCGTATAGGTCCGGCCGGTGACGATGCGCATCTGCCGGGCGGGCGCGCTGTAATACTGGTAGCCATTCGCCCCGTAACGTAGCGTAATCGTTCGGTTACCGTCCGACAGTGTCACCGTCGCCCTCGTTACGTTACCATCGCTCAGACCACTGCTAATGCTGTCGCCCAAGACCGTTCGGGATTGCGTAAGCCGGACCGCCAGGACGGTATCCTGGGGCGACAGAAAGCCGCTGACAACCAGTTTTGCCGATTCCAGACCGAGCTGATCGGGGCTGATCTCGTTGCGCAGACTACCGCAACCAGCCAGCAGCAGCAGGCTACCCAGGCATACGACCAGATGAAGAAACGAGGAGTGTCGCATCAGAATTTAAACGAATAGCTTACGGACGGAACAATCGGGAAGACGGAGTACCGCACCAGCACCGTCTTGTTGGGTTCGCCATTAGTCTGCGCTACTGACTCAAGCCGGTAGAAAAACGGGTTTCGGCGGTTGTAGGCGTTGTACAGGCTGATCTCCCAGGTTCGCTCGTGGTGTTTTTTCTGCTTGTGAAACTGAATGGCGACATCGAAGCGGTGGTAGGGCTCGGCCCGGAAACTGTTTTTCTGCGTGCCGTAATCATCCACGATGCGACCGTTCTGAAACAGGCCACCAAACTGCCCGCCCCCGGTAAGCGGAACATAGCTGCCTCCTGGTCGGTACGCGTCATAACGTCCCGTCGGCAGTGTCAGCGCATTACCCGTGCCGTACACCCACGTACCCGACAACGTGATCCGTTTGCTGAGTTCGTAAATACCGACGACCGAGATGTCGTGCCGCCGGTCGTAGCGGGGGTAGTACGGCCGGCCATTGTTCAGCTCGGCAAATTGCCACTGCGTCCAGGAGAGCGTATACCCTACCCAGCCCGACAGCCGCCCGATTTTTTTCTGAAGCAGCACCTCCGCCCCGTACGACCAGCCTCGCCCGGCGGTTACGTTATCTTCCCAGCGGGTATTATTGGCCGAGGTCGGGTCGTTGAGCAGCAGAAAACTAGCCCCTTCCTTGTAGTTGATGATGTTGCTCATCGTCTTGTAATAGCCCTCGACCGTCAGGGCCAGCCCGCTGCCGGGCAGATCTTTAGCGATACCGATGGCGACCTGCTGCGACTGTTGCGGCTTTACCCGGTCAGTCGTCGGCACCCACAAGTCGGTTGGCAGCCCGATCCCGGTGTTCGACAACAGGTGAACGTATTGATTCATCAATGCATACGACGCCTTCAGCGACAGGTCGGGGCGGAGCGTATAAGCCGCCGACAGCCGGGGTTCGGGCCGGATATAGCCAACGTCAGGGTGTTTGAAGTAACTCAGCCGCAAGCCACCGTTGACCCGCCACCGGTCGGAAGGGCGCCAGGTATCTTCGGCGTACAGACCCGATTCCAGCACATTGATGCTTTCGACGCTTTGTTGATACTGATTGATCAGGGCGTTCTGTAACACGATGGCACTGGGCGTAAAGCGGTGGTAGGTCGTCTGCACGCCCAGTCGAACGGCGTGTTGCGGAGCCGGGTAGTAATCGACGTCGTACTTCAACGACAGGTCGCGGATACCCGAACTGTAGCCCAGCGAATACGACTGATTATCGACGGTACCGCGTTCGCTCGAATTGATCTCGAACTTATAATCGCTGAACGTCGCCGACAGGTTGGAGAACAGCTTTTCGTTGAACAGGTGATTCCAGCGGAGCGTAC
This sequence comes from Spirosoma oryzae, assembly GCF_003002825.1. Classification (GTDB taxonomy): domain Bacteria; phylum Bacteroidota; class Bacteroidia; order Cytophagales; family Spirosomataceae; genus Spirosoma; species Spirosoma oryzae. The sequence goes on from NZ_PVTE01000012.1 coordinate 111,919, forward strand.
CCGTCACGTTCCCCCAGCCCAGGCTCGTTTCCGTGGCCGACGGTGCGTCGCTGGCGTGAAACCGGTCGCGCCCGAGATAGCCACTTACGTACAGCTTATCGTTCTGACTCAGGTCGTAATTGGCTTTGGCGTTGAGGTCGTAGAAATAATAGCCCGCTTTGGTTTGACCGTTTGTCTGCGCCCGAACGATCGGCGCGCTCACCACGTCGAGGTACGTCCGGCGACCCGATACCAGAAATGACCCCTTCTTATTTTTGGTAAGTGGCCCTTCCAGCGTCAGCCGCGATGCGATCAGGCCAATCCCGCCCTCCCCGTGTAGCTTCTCGCGGTTGCCGTCTTTCATGTTCAGCTCGATGACCGACGACAACCGACCGCCGTAGCGGGCGGGAAAGCCCCCTTTTATCAACTCGACGCTTTTGATGGCATCGCCGTTGAAGACCGAGAAAAAGCCGAACAGGTGACTGGCGTTGTAAACGACGGCATCATCCAGGATAATCAGGTTCTGGTCAGGGCCACCGCCACGGACGTAAATACCGGTTTGTCCTTCGGAGCCTTTTTGCACCCCCGGCATCAGTTGCAGCACTTTCAGCACGTCTTTCTCGCCCAGAAAAGCCGGAATCTTTTTGATCTGCGCAATCGGTACGTCAATGGCACTCATCTGCGCCGTTTCACTTACTTTTTCCTGTGCGATACCCCGTACTTCCACTTCCGACAAATCACGACCCTGCGCCAGCGTTATGTCGATGCGTTGATTGCTGCGTAGTCGGACCGAGCGGCTGCTGGTTTCGTACCCGACAAATGAATAAGCAATGCGCGCGCTGTCCTGCGCGGGTAAGGTCAGCGAATAAAAACCGTAGGTGTTGGTTGTCGTCCCGGTTGTGGTACCGGGTACGTAGATGTTCACACCGATCAGGGCTTCCTGGCTACCAGCCTCGCGCACGTAGCCGCTGATGGTATAGCGCGAAACCGTTGTCTGCGCCCACCCATCGACGCACCACAACAGGGCAAAGCAGAGCAAACCGTACGTAAATAACCGCATGAAAGAAAGGAATAGACCCGTCCGATCGAGCCATTGATTCGTGTAGCGCCACTGCCGTGCGCAGGCTTGTCAAAATTACGCTATATATACGCAGATCGATAATCGTACGATCAGTAAGTCGGCCAACCAGTTCACTCATTCTTAGCTGGTTTTAATTCAGGCTGGCAAACAAAACGGCTGACTGTAAGGTAGTACACCTGAATACATCTGATCTGTAAGCGTCCTGCCATCATGCTTCAATTCGACAAATTATCGCTCAATATTCCCGCTACCCAAAAGCCCCGTATCGTCATTATCGGCGGTGGCTTCGGGGGGATGAATCTGGTCAAAAGCCTGCGCAACGCGGGCATGCAGATTGTCCTGTTCGACAAGCAGAACTATAACGGCTTCTGGCCCCTGCTTTATCAGGTGGCCACAGCCGGTCTGGAACCGGATGCCATCGCCGAACCCTTCCGCAAGATGTTCGACGATGTCGACGACTTTCATTATCGGATGGTCCGGGTCAGCAAAATCGATCCGGCTACGAAAACCGTGACGACGCTGATCGGCGACCTGACCTATGACTACCTGGTTATCGCGACAGGGTCGAAGAGTAACTACTTCGGTAACAAACAGATCGAAACCTACTCGTTTCCGCTCAAGACCATTCCCGAAGCGCTGAACATACGGAGTCAGTTCCTGCAATGTTTCGAGCAGGCCAGCGTCACGACCGACCCGGCCGAGCGCGAAAGCCTGCTAACCTTCGTTATCGCCGGCGCTGGTCCGACGGGTGTAGAAATGGCTGGTTCACTGGCCGAGATGCGCAAGCACGTGCTGCCCGCCGACTATCCGGGACTGGATTTCAGCCAGATGAAAATCTACGTCATCGAGGGCGTCGGTAAGGTCTTGCCGCCTATGTCGGAAGAAGCGGGTAACGACGCTAAACGCTACCTCGACGATCTGGGCGTTATCGTCAAGCTAAACACGCTGGTCGATAACTACGACGGTCAGACGGTGACGCTGAAAGGGGGGGAACAGATTCGGACGCAAACGCTGGTCTGGGCAGCGGGCGTAACGGGTGCCATGATCGAGGGGATTCCGGCCGAAGCCATCGAGCGGGGTCGTATCCTGGTCGACCCGATCAACCGGATTCAGGGCCTGACCGACGTATTTGCCATTGGCGACATTGCCTTGATGAAGCTGGAGAAATGGCCGAAAGGGCATCCCGGCGTAGCACAGCCCGCCATTCAGCAGGGTGTGCACCTGGCGAAGAACCTGCACCGAATGCGCAAGGGCGAAACGCCCACGCCATTCGATTATTTCGACAAAGGATCGCTAGCCATCGTTGGGCGAAGCCGTGCCGTCGCCGACTTGCCGGGCAATATTCACCTCGGCGGGTTCATTGCCTGGATGTCGTGGCTCTTCGTCCACATCTTTTATCTCGTCGGTTTCCGCAGCAAACTGATCGTATTCAGCAACTGGATATACCGACTGTTCACCTACCAGCGGGGAACTCGCATCATCATCCGCCCCTTCGTTCGCAAAGACGATAAAGTCGGGCAGGAGATGCTGGAACGAAACGAAGCGGTATAATTACGGCCTATCAGAGACATTCTTTTAGGGTTTTAATCAGCGTCTGCTTATTGGCTTTACCCCTAAATTCCCTGAAGGGCAGGGCTGTTAAGTTATAGATCGTCTACCCCCCAGCCCCCTGAAGGGGGAGCATTCCGCAAATGAAGTTCACCCCCTTTAGGCCGGGCCGACGTTTCGGGGCTGGGGGGTAGATGGACCGAAGGTAATTTGGCTACCGTCAGCGTTAATTTAAGAACTTAACAGCCCTGCCCTTCAGGAGACTTTGTCTACGTGCGAGCAAAGTCCCCTTCAGGGGATTTAGGGGTAAAGAACTTACCTATTGAACCGGCCAACCGATATTTATTGAAGCCCCTACCCATAAGACTAGTCATACTATGGATGGGTTAGAGTGGGTCTGTTGCAGTGGGTCCTATACACATGAACGACCAAGGTCTTTTCTGCTACATTTGCAGATACACCTTTCGTGATCCGTCCATGCACCAACGTTATAGCCGCCCGATCGTCCTGTCGGGTCTGTTGCTAATCAATTTACTATCCGCTAGCCGGGCGCAGTTTACCCCTACGGCTGCCGATTCAGCCAAGGGCGGGCCGGCTGATCTGGGCAAGATGTGGACGTTCGACACCCCGCCGACAGCCTACTTTCAGAAGACTTACAATTTTACCCCCGATGCCAACTGGTTCAACGAAACACGGCTGGCGGCACTGCGCTTTGCGGATTACTGTTCAGCGTCGTTTGTATCGGCTAACGGACTGGTGATGACGAACCACCACTGCGCGCGCGAATCGGGAACGGGGGTACAACGCAAAGGTGAAGACCTGAACGCAACCGGATTTTACGCCAAAACACTGACCGAAGAGCGCAAAGTCGACGGACTCTTTGTTGACCAACTGGTGTCGATTGAAGACATCACGAGCCGGGTGCAGACGGCAATGGGGCAGGCAGGTTCGGAAGAGGATAAGCTCCAGGCCCGCGAAAAAACCTTCGACGACATCAAGAAAGAGTACGAGACGAAAGCGGCCTGGAAAGGGCTACAGCTCCAGACGATTACCTTTTACAATGGCGGACGGTACGCTCTCTACGGCTTCAAACGGTACAACGACGTACGGCTGGTGTTCATGCCGGAGCTACAGCTTGGTTTCTTCGGGGGCGACTACGATAATTTCACTTACCCTCGTTACGCTCTCGACTGCTCGTTCTTCCGGGTTTACGACAATGGTAAACCGCTTCAGACGAAGCATTTTTTCAAATTCAACCCCAATGGCGTCCGCGATGGTGAACCCATTTTCGTTGTCGGTAATCCCGGCCGGACCGAGCGGCTCAAGACCGTTGCTGAACTCGAATTCGACCGCGACCTACAAACACCCGCGACGATTGAACTGCTGAAAAATCGGTCGAAGGCGCTACAAGCCTACAACGCGACGGCCAAGAACGACAGCATTCTGAACGAAATTTTCAGCTACGAGAACAGCATCAAAGCCATCAGTGGTCAGCTGGCCGGGCTGCGCGATCCGTACCTGATGGCCCGCAAAGCCAATTTTGAAAAACAGTTTCAGGCGGCAGCCACGGCTAAAAACCTCCCCGCCGATCAGTTGCAAACGTGGAACCGGCTGGCCGACAACACGGCTAAACTACGCACGCTGTTCAAGGATGCTACGTACCTGGCACCCAACGACCGGACGGTTGGTATGCTACTCCCATTTGCCGCTTTATTGGTACAGTACGGACAGTTGGCAACACAGCGCCCGCAGGATGCCGAACGGGCGCGTGGACTTGTGATAGCACCGGTCATTAAAAACAAACAGGTCGAAGAAGCGTATCTGGCGGCTCACCTCACCGAAGCGCAGGCTGGCCTGGGCAACGACGATCCGTATGTGAAAGCTGCGCTCAACGGCAAAACACCCGCCGAAGCAGCGGCTTACCTGCTCAAAAACACCCGTCTGACCGATCCGGCCTTTGTCAGTGATCTGGCTACGCGGGGCGGGATGATCAACGATTCGAGTGATCCGATGCTGGTACTGGCCCGCATCGGTTTCCCGCGTTACATACAGGCGGCACAACAGGCGCAGCAGCTATCGCAGGAACAGGAAGTATTGCGTGGTCAACTGGGCCGGATGCTGTATGCCGTCTACGGAGCCGCCGTACCGCCCGATGCCACCTTTTCGCTCCGTATCAACGACGGTGTGGTGAAAAGCTACGATTACAACGGTACCAAAGCGCCCATCATCACCACCTTTGCGGGCCTGTACGACCGGAGTTATTCGTTTGCCGGTCAATCGGCCTGGAGTCTACCGGCCCGCTGGAAAAATCCACCGGCCGCGCTGCTCAATCAGCCTATGTGCTTTATCTCCACGAATGACATCATCGGCGGTAACTCCGGCAGTCCGATGATCAACAAGAACCGGGAAGCCGTAGGCCTGGTATTCGATGGTAATATTGAGAGCCTACCGGGCGAGTTCATCTTCGTCCCCACTGCCAATCGCAGTATCTCCGTCCACGCCGGCGGTATGGTAGCCGCCATGCGCTACATCTACAAAGCTGACCGGCTGGTGGGAGAACTGACAGGTAAGTAGTTTTCGGTTTACGGTATTCAGTTTACGGTGTACTGGCACACGTCAGCTGGATAGCGGAGCGAATGCTGTAAACCGAATACCGTAAACCAATAAACCGTAGACCGTAGACCGTATCATGACCCAAAACGACCTCCCGGCGCTGCCGCCTTTCTTTGACCGCTACATTAATCTGGCTCCACCGGGCGACTTGCTCGACGCCCTGAAACAGACCCGCTCGTTCGACAGTCTGATTGATGCGCAGACGCTTGTGCGACTAGGCGACAGACGCTATGCACCCGGCAAATGGAGTGCAACTGACATCTTACAGCATATCGTTGACACGGAACGGATCATGGCGTATCGGGCGCTGCGTATTGCCCGCAATGACAAAACGCCCTTACCCGGCTTCGATGAAAATGCCTTCGCCGACTGCACCGATGCAACCAACCGTACCGTTGCCGACCTATACGACGAATACACAGCCCAGCGCGACTCGACAATTCAGCTGTTCAGCAGCTTCACCGACGAGATGTTGCTCCGCAGCGGTACCGCGTCCGATAAACCAATCTCGGCGCTGGCGCTGGGCTTCGTTTGTGTCGGCCATGCCATGCACCACGCCAACGTGTTGCGGGAACGGTACCTGCCGCTGCTGACACAACCTTCCTGACCACTCTTTTACCCAACAACCAACCTGTTACATGATTCGACAAACTACCGTACTGCTGCTCTGCGCTATGCAGGTGGCACTGGGGCAAACGAAGCCAAAAGTCACCGTTACCGACCTGACCCGCATCCGGCAGGTTGGCGCAGTTGACCTATCGCCAGACGGCAAGCGCGCCGTGTACGCCCTGACAACCATCGAGCCCAACCCCGACCAGAAAGAGGAATACGATTACCGTACGCATCTCTACCTGACCAGCCTGCAAGCCGGCGACAGCCGCGCCCTGACCCGTGGCAGCGAATCGGCCCGGCAGGCGGCATGGTCACCCGACGGCAAGTCGATTGCGTTTTCCCGGACGGTGAAAGGCAAGCCCCAAGTATTCATCATGCCCCTCGACGGCGGTGAAGCCTGGCAGCTTACCAACACGCCCTACGGTGCTTCCGGTCCGCTATGGTCGCCCGATGGGAAGCGGATTGTTTACACAGCTCCCGTGTCGATGGCGGAGATGCTGACGGATTCGCTGCTGAACCCGACGAAAGGTGGGCCAGTGTGGTCGCTCGAAAAGCCCGGTTTCCGAAACAACGACTTTGTCAAACCCGACAAAAAGACAAAGCCAAATCCCGACGGCTCACTGGCCGAAATCCGGGCATACCTGGCGAAAGACGTTGACGACAAAAAGGCCAAGGTCATCAATCGACTTAACTTTCAGGGCGAATCGACCACCGAACCCGATCCAAGCTTCACGCATCTGTTTATCGTGGATGTTGCCGAGAAAGCAACGCCCAAACCGTTGACGCGTGGCTTTTCGGCCACGCGGGCAGCCGTATGGCTTCCTAACGGACAGGGCCTGCTGGCAGTATCGGACCGCGATTCGCTGAAACATCCCGATCGCGAACAGGATAACGCCATCGTTTTCATCCCCGCCGATGGGTCCGGGACGCGTCGGCTAGTACTGAGCGAAGCCGGCAAAAGTTACGGCTCGCCCGCCCCCTCGCCCGACGGCAAGCTGCTGACGTATCTGGTTTCACCCGCCGAAGGCATCACACAATCGCAGATCGGTCTGGTTAGCCTGAACGGCGCGACGGTATCAACTCCCCGACTCGTCACATTCGACCGGGCCGCCGGCAATATGACCTGGGCCGAACTGCCCCGATCCGGTAAGAAAGGAAGCGCGGGCTATACCATCTATTTCACCGCCAGTGCCAATGGTGGTGTACCTGTCTACCGGCTCGATCCCGCTTCGTTACAGGTTACCCAGTTAACCGGCTTCGACCAGGGCATCACCAGCTTCGACGCCGACGGTGGTCAGCTTGTTTTTTCGCGCACCGAAATCAGCAACCCTTCTGAGTTGTACAAAGCCGACGCGCAGGCCAAAAATGCGGTTAAGCTGACGACACATAATGACTGGGTAGCCCAGCGGCAGTTGAGTACCCCCGAGAAGCGAACGTACAAAAACTCACTCGGTCAGACCGTCGATTACTGGATCATGAAACCGGCGGTTGTCGAAGCGGGTAAAACGTATCCGCTACTGCTGAACATGCATGGCGGCCCGACCGCCATGTGGGGTCCCGGCGAAGCATCGATGTGGCACGAGTTTCAATACATGTGCGCGCAGGGATACGGCATTGTGTACGCCAACCCACGCGGGTCGGGCGGCTACGGGCTGAATTTCCAGCAGGCCAACAAAAAAGACTGGGGCACCGGACCAGCCGAAGACGTACTGGCAGCCGCCACTGCTGCCGCCCGCGAAACGTGGGTCGACACCAGCCGGCAGGTTATCACGGGTGGTTCCTACGCGGGCTACCTGACCGCCTGGATCGTTGGACACGACAACCGCTTCAAAGCCGCTTTTGCACAGCGCGGTGTATATGACCTGACTACCTTCCTCGGCGAAGGCAACGCCTGGCGCTTGGTACCGAACTACTTCGAGTATCCCTGGATGCCCGGCGCACAGGTGCTCGACGCTAACTCGCCCTACACCTTCGTGCAGAACATCAAAACACCCCTGCTCATCAAGCACGGCGAGAACGACCTGCGCACCGGCGTTATTCAGAGCGAAATGATGTACAAGAGTCTGAAGATTATGGGCAAACCCGTCGAATACGTTCGGATGCCCGGTGCCACGCACGAGTTGAGTCGTACCGGTAACGTTCGGCAGCGCATCGACCGGCTGCTGCGTATTTACGAATTCTTCGAGCGGTACGTCGGCCCCGGCACCACTATAAAGTAGTTGCCGATCAATTCGCCGGACGTGGTTGCATCATGACAGCTACGCTCGCTGACCGAATATACAAATAACAATAACGGGGCAACCATGCCTCCCATCGACACGTTACGTAGCTAAACCCGTTCGGACGGACGGGTTCAGTTGCGTAACGTTTTTAGTTTGTCTACCATGAGTAAACTTTCCCCCGAGCCGCTTGAACAGGCTCATAAGTTTCAGTTCTGGCAAGAACAGATGATCAGTAATGGACTGACCATCAACAAAATTGACGAGAAATACCTCCGCCGACGACACAATGGCGAAGTTTTGTTCGCCATGCTCGAAGTAGACGCAACTACACCTGAAGGCGACAAGATCCCCCCCGCTCTGTTTTTGAAAGGCCATGCGGCTTCTATGCTCGTCTGCCTCATCGACGATAAGACCGGCGAAAAATTTGTCGTTCTCGTTCGGCAACGGCGCATCTGTGATGGCTCGCACACCTACGAACACCCGGCCGGTATGGTCGACGCCAGCGACGCACCCGACGAAGTGGCGGCCCGCGAGTTGGGCGAAGAGATTGGCCTGATCGTAGAACCAAGCGACCTGACGAAGCTAAACAGTCAGCTCTTTTTCCCCAGCACCGGTACCAGCGATGAAGGCATGCATTTCTTCTTCATTGAGCGTACCCTACCCCACGAGGAAATCATGGCGTATCACCACAAAAACATGGGTAGCACGTCGGAATTTGAGCGCATTACTACAATCGTGACCAGCCTACCCGAATCGCATAAGCTGATTAACAACGTTAACGGCCTGTTACTCAACTTCATGTACTTGAAACACGTCGGCGACTACAAGACAATGGCTCTGTTATAAGGTTTTTTCGCGTTTTCGTTGCGTCGATTCAACCGTATTTCTTATCTTTGCGCTCCCAACCGGGGAATTTGCTTCCGTAGTTCAATGGATAGAATTTCGGTTTCCGGTACCGACGATAGGGGTTCGAATCCCTTCGGGAGCACAAACAAAAAGCGGCCGTCTGATCAGACGGCCGCTTTTTGTTTGTCTATGTTTTGAAGAGCACATCGTTCGTAAAATACCGAGGCCCAGCTAAGTAGGTAGCTGGGCCTCGGCGGTACTCAACAAACCAGTCCGGTTATGGGCGGATGAGCTTGATTTGCTGCTGCTGGGATGGTGTGCTGACACGCAGCAACAACACGCCCTGGCTGCGGCCCAACGGAACACTCAGCCGCTCGATAGAACCCGCTTGAGAAATCGACTGATGATGAACGGTGTTCCCCAACAGATCCACCACCCGAACCTGCACCGCTTGACCATCAGCTCCGCTAATCGACACGGAGACCGACTCGCCAATCACCGGGTTGCCAAACACGGTCACCTGCAACGGAACAACCGCTTCGAGTGACCCCTGGCGACCGTTGGGGCTGCAAGCTTTCAGCCACTCGTAACGGAAGCTAGCCACCTGGGTAGCCTGCTCGGCCTGCAAGGTCACCACCGGATTGTCGGTGTAGAGCCGGATTGTGTAAGGACCCGCAGCCGTGGTGGCGTCTACCTCGTTAACCACCCGGAAACTGATTGGTCCGCTGCCCGCCCCGGTGTACTGGGGTGTGAAGGTCACCCGACGCTCGCTGGCCGTGATTGGCTCACAACTCACCGTAGTAACACCTGTGATGGCAAACTCAGTGGAAGGCGGGGTTACCGGAGTCGTAACAACCGGCGGAGTTGACGGAGTTTGCGGGGTCGGCGTAGGTGATGGAGTCGGCGTATCACAGGTACTCAGCCAGGCATAGCTGTAGGTAGCTGTTACCCCCGACTGCACCGCTTCCAGCTTCACCACCGGGTTGTCGGTATACAAGCGAATCGCGTAGGGACCCGCATCGGTGGTGGCGTCGATCTCGTTGACTACCCGGAAACGAATGGGCGTGCCATTGAGACCGCTGTAGATGGGTGAGAAGCTGACCCGCCGTTCCGAGGCACCCACAGCCACACAGGTTACGTTACTTACCCCCGTGATGGCAAAATCAGTGGTCGGTGGCGTCGACTCGGTGGGCGGGTTGACTACGACTGTCGACTCCTTAACCGTCAACTCAAAACTGGTGCGAACGGATAGTCCACCGGGATCGGTCGCCGTGATCCAGATCGTCGATGTACCGACACTGGCCGGCGTGCCCGTCACTCCACTCAGGCTAGTTGAGTAGGTCAGTCCAGCTGGCAGTCCCTCCGCCGTTAGAATCAGTGCCCCACCGTCGGGATCGGTGAAGGTGTTGCGGGAAATGTAGAGCGAGTAGCCCTGACCTACCGTGGCCGTCTGACTTACCAGCGGGATCGATACCACCGGCGGCCGGTTGGTTACCACGGGTGGGGTGGGGTTTGTGCAACTGTTAAGCCAGGCATAGCTGTAGGTAGCTGTTACCCCCGACTGCACCGCTTCCAGCTTCACCACCGGGTTGTCGGTGTATAAGCGGATTGTATAGGGCCCCGGCTCTGTCGTGGCGTCGATCTCGTTGACTACCCGGAAGCGGATCGCCGTGCCGTTGAGCCCACTGTAGATGGGTGAGAAGCTGACCCGCCGTTCCGAGGCACTCACAGCCACACAGGTTACGTTACTTACCCCCGTGATGGAAAAATCAGTGGTGGAGGGCTCACTAGCCGCCGTAATTCGTAGACGCACGGAAGTCGACACCTGAAGACCGGCGGGGTCAAGCGCCGTAACCGTCACGTCACTCACACCCGGTCCGGTTGGTCGGCCGCTGATACGACCGCCCGACAGATTCAGGCCAGCGGGTAGTTGACTGGTTGTGAACGTGAGTATCTGCCCGTCAGGATCGGCAAAGTAGCTGGTCAGATCAAGCTGATAAGGTTGGTCCTGAACCAGTTGCTGATCCGGAATGGTTGTTACAACCGGTGCGCGGTTGGCCGTGGTATTACCCGCGCAGATAGCCCGCCAGCTATAGGCAAACTGGGCTTGGTTACCATCAGCCTGTGTGGCTACCAGCGTAACAACCGGGTTATCGGCGTAGAGCCGTACGGTGTAGGGTGCCGTGGCCGTGGTGCTCACAATCTCGTTGATGATCGAGAAGCTAGCTGGGTTACCCGATAGACCACTATAAACCGGCGTAAACGTAACCCAGTATTCCCCCCGGCTGGCATCGACTAGCTGGCAATTTACGGTGTTGACGCTGGCGATGGCAAAATTACCGGGACGGATACTGACAAGAAGCGGTGTAGATTCAACGCTGATGTCGTTACCCACCGTACACCGGGCTGTCAGAGTGTAGTTCGCCGGTTGCGAAAGGGTATAGACAGCGCCGTTAGCGACACCCGTTCCACCTTGTACCGTCCAGCTAATCGTTCCCGCGCAACCCGAAGCGGTTACCAGAATAGGTTCTTTTTCGGTTACCAGTGCACTGGCCGTCAGCAGCGGTGACTGATTGATAACGAAAACTTGCGTGGTCACGTTGCCATTCGCATCCGTAACGGTCACCGTGTAGGTACCCGCCGACAGCCCGCTCGCCGTAGCCTCCGTACCGCCCGAAGGCGACCAGCTATACGTATAGGGCCCAACACCACCGACGACGGATACCGTCGCACCGCCGTTACTGGCTCCGTTACCACTCACATTGGTTTGGCTCCCCACACCCGCTACCAGCGCGGCTGGTTGGGTTAAGGAGAAAACCTGCTTCGTTACATTACCCTTAGCGTCCGTGATAGTTACCGTGTAGACACCCGCTGACAGACCACTCGCTGTCGCAGCTGAACCACCCGTGGGCGACCAGCTATAGGTGTAGGGACCCACACCGCCCGTCACTACCGCCGTGATGCTACCATTGCTACCGCCGTTACCACTTACGTTGGTCTGGCTGCTGCCACCACTCACGATCAGCGCATCAGGCTGGGTGATGACGAAGGTCTGCGTGGTCTTGTTGCCGTTGGCATCCGTTACCGTTACTACATACGTACCTGCCGACAGCCCACTCGCCGTAGCAGCCGTACCGCCTGATGGCGACCAGCTGTAGGTATACGGACCCACTCCACCGGTAACCGCTACCGTAGCGCTACCGTTGTTACCGCCGTTGCCACTTACATTGGTCTGGCTGCTGCCCTTGCCGTCGGCTGCCAGCGCATCGGGCTGAGTGATAATGAAACTCTGAGTTGTCTGACAGGAATTAGCATCGGTGACAGTCACTGTATAGGTGCCTGCTACTAAGCCTGTAGCCGTGGCAGTCGTACCGCCTGAAGGCGACCAACTGTAGCTGTAGCTACCCGTTCCTCCGCTAACCGACACCGTGGCGCTACCGTTGTTACCGCCATTACCACTCACGTTAGTCTGCCCACCAGTACCCGCTACTAGCGCGGCTGACTGGTCAACTGTAATCATACGTGTAGCCATACACCCGTTGGCCGCCGTCACCGTTACCGAATAAGTACCAGCCGTGCTGACACTGGCCGTATTGCCGTTCGCAATCTGATTTGCACCCGTAGAGAAGCGATAGCTGCTTCCACCCGAAGCCGTCAGGAGTACACTGGCCTTGTTACAGCTCAACAGGCCATCGCCTGTCAGCGTAATTACTGGGACCTGCTGATCGTCGACAACCGTGTTGTACGCTATTGCGGTACAGCCATTGGCGGCTGTTACTGTCACACTGTAGGTACCTGCCGTGGCCACCGTCGCCGTGTTGCCATTCGCAACCTGATCGGCACCCTGACTAAAGCGGTAACTTCCCTTGCCTGTGGCAGTCAGTGTGACAACGTTGTTAGCGCAGGTTATCGGACCACTATTACTCAGTTCAGCCGTTGGTACTGTCTGGTCACCGATTACAGTAGTGGTAGCGACAGCGGTACAGCCGTTGACAGCCGTGACGGTTACCGAATAGATTCCGGCCTCCTGAACCGTAGCGGTATTCTCACCCAGTGCGGTAGTTCCTGTGCTGAACTGATACGTTTTACCTCCGCTGGCGGTGAGTAACACCGTTGGCCGATCACAGGTCAACGGCCCGTTGTCGGTCAGCCCGGCTGTTGGTGCTGTCTGGTCGCCGGTCACAACGACTTGTTGGGTCGCCGTGCAGCCGTTTGCCGCTTTTGCTTTTACTGAATAGGTACCCGGTTTCGTTACGATAGCGGTATTATCCTGCTGTGCATCTACTCCGCCGTCGAATTGATACGAAACGCCACCCGTAGCCGTCAACGTAACGCTGGTCTTCATACAACTCAGCGATCCATCACTCGTCAGCACGACAGTGGTCACCTCCTGATCTACTTCGACTTTGGTTTCTGCCGTAGCTTTACAGCCGTAATCGTCGGTGAGCGTCACCGAATAAACACCCGCAGCGTTGACAGTAGTAGTACCAAACGACGCATTCGAATCGACCAGACCGGGGCCACTGTATGCGTAGCTGATCTTTCCGCAGTACGTTTCAGAAACCATTGGGCTGGCTGTCAGCGTAACCGCTGAGTTAGCGCAGGTAAGTGGCCCGTCGTTGGTTAGCGTTACCTGCGGAGTTGAGGTGAAGGCTAAAACCGTTACCTTATCCGTTGCCACGCAGCCGTCGGCCGTCGTTACCGTCACAGTGTACTCACCTTCTTTATTGACGGTAAATTCCCCGGTTTTACTTGTCTGTCCATCACTCAGTGCGTAGCTGGCACCGCCCGTTGCCGTCAGTGTTACGGTTGGTTCTTTACAGCTAATAGACCCGCTGGCAGACAGTGTAGCATCCGCAATTGTCAGCGTACCATCGATGTACTTAATTGCGTAGTTGTCGCTTTCAGCATCTGTAACAGTGATTGGATAGTTACCCGCTTGTGATTCCGCCGTAGCCGTCGTTGTAACAGTCGGCCGTTTTAGCAGATTCAACGCTGTCTCATCCTTCACAAACCCAGTGTAGGTCAATGTCAGCTTTGGCAGATCACTACCGCTCTTACACTGATTGTCGGCCTGAATCGTCAGCGGGGCGGGTTTAACAACCAGGGTTTGTTTGACGCTGGTAGCAGCGGCATAACTACCGTTGCCTTGCTGAGCCGCCGTAAACTCGACCGTACCAGCCTTGATGATCTGGACATTACCAGCGGCATCGACCGTCGCTACCGCCGGATTACCCGACTCGTAGCTAATCGACAATCCCGACGAAGCAATAGCACCGAGATTGAACGCTGCGTCTCCGTAAATCTTCGCTGAAATCGCATTGAACGTAATCGTTTGACCACCCTGATTACGGGTAACTGTCAGCGTATACGTTTTAGTGGTTCCGTCCTGAGCAGTCACCTCGATCGTAATCGTATTACTGCCTATCGTTAACGGCACATTGACTGTTGACTGATTCGTTACGGACTTGCCGTTAATTTTCACCGTAGCGTTAATATCGACGGTCGGCGTCAGAACAATGCTCTCCGTAGCATACTCAACGCTTGCCGAATACATCAGCGTACCTGATGCAAATGCAGGCGTCAGCGAACCTCCGCTAACAACCAGGTTACTCATGCTATTGTCACTGGAAGCAGCAGGCTGCGTCAGCGTATAGGTCAGTGTTTTCTCGCACTTGTTGTTGTCAGTTACGGTCACCGTGTACGTACCCGCCGACAAGCCGGTCGCCGTTGCCCCGGTCCCGCCCGACGACCACAGGTAAGTATACGGTGCAGTTCCGCCACTGACCGATGCCGTTGCCGAGCCATTGGCCAGGCCATAGGCTGATGGGTTAGTTTGTGAATCCGTTATGACGAGCGCGTCAGGCTGGGTGATTGTGAAGTTATGTGTAGCTAGGCAGCCGTTCCCGTCAGTTACTGTGACGCTATATTTCCCGGCCAACAAGCCAGTAACGGTTTCGCCTTTTCCAACCGACGGTGACCAACCGTAGCTGTAGCTACCTGTTCCACCATTGACCGATACTGTTGCACTACCGTTGCTACCGCCGAAACAACTTACCTCGGTCTGTGTTGCAGCGGTAATCGCTACGGCCGTTGCAGGCTGATTAATAATAAAGTCGCTCGCAATAGCGCAGCCATTTGCATCGGTGATCGTTACTGAGTACTTGCCTGCCGTTAATCCTGACCGGTCTTCGGTAGTAGCGTCATCGCTCCAGCTGAACGTATAAGGTGCGGTACCGCCACTAGGTGTCAGATCAATCGAGCCATTACTGCCCCCCAAACAGCTAACATCTGTCGTCGTACCAGTAGCGCCAACAGCTTCAGTTGGCTGCAAAATGGTATAATCTTGTGTAGCCTTGCAACCTTGAGCATCGGTTACGGTGAGTGAGTAAGTGCCCGGTTTTAAGCTGCTAATGGAATTTACATCGCCAGCATTTGTCGACCATGCATACTTGTAAGGTGCGATGCCACTCCTGACACTTGCGGAAGCCGATCCATTGCTACCCCCAAAGCAGCTGACGTCTGTTTGTGACGGTGTGATAATGGGCGAATAGTTACCCAGTTTTCCAGTAAACTTGTTTGGGCCATAATCCTTCAGCTCGTCCATACAGTTAATACCCGCATCAATCGGATAGTACGCATGTATTCCAGCCGCAGTTGGCGATATGGGCGCATTCATATTATTCTGAATTTCCTGCTGCGTCCGCTCGACATTCCAGACTCGTAGTTCATCGAAGGCTCCCTTGAATAGTTCTAGCTCGAAAAGTGGATGCCCCTCGTCTTCAGCTGTACCAATCTTGAAGTCCAGATTTTCTACGCTAGTATTAATCGCATTATTAGTGAATCCTATTGAATTACCGTCGATGAAAATTTCAGTATTGGTTTCACCCATCACAAAAGCTACGTGATACCAAGTACCAGTAACAAAATTAAAAGGCAGCGTATTGTAACCGTACCCATTGTACAACCCAATGGCTCTTAGGTTGTTATTGATGTGGAAACTGTACCGCGTAGTTGTCGCTCCACCAACAATTCGCGCTGCGACAATGCAAGGGTTGGCTCTTCGAGTACCAGCCCCCCAGTCAGGGCGTAACCACAATTCGATTGTACCAGTACTAAAGTCCATACCCTGCTTGAAGGGTACTCGAGCATACTGATTTGTCCCGTTGAACACCAACGGATTAATTGGGAGTCCTATTGGTCCATTAATTCCTCTGTTACTCGACAACCCTGCGTATCGGGCAGGAGTTGAATGAACGGATGGTCTTGGCTTGGCCAGTACGCTAACTGATACCAGCAACATCCACCACAGGAGGTAATAACTCCGTTTGTAGACAAACAGCATAAGGGAGATGATAAGTGGAAAAATGAGTAGACTCAGTAACTAGTACTGTATCTGGATACGCATCGTAACAGAAGAGAAAACCATACTTACCATTACGTGTACAAATCCACACTAGCTACTTTTCAGTATACAATTACCCAATAAGTGTGCCCCTTGTGTTTATTTATATTACTTAATAGTAACTTTTAAAATAACAATACTTACTTAATTCAATATATTAATCTATCAGACAGTGAGTTATAAGCAATTTTGTATACCATCACTGGCACATAAATATATATTATTTTCACTAATCCGACTTTTTTGGCACATCGATTTAACCCGGTGACGTACCCTTGTATAATCAGTCGTAATAGTAGCTAACCCGCCTTGACTGACTGCCTTATGTACTCGCTGATCGTTACGCCACTTGGTATTGACTTAGCCACCGATATGCTGATTGCCGAAATTCGCCGGTCGTTGCCCGACAGCCGGTCGACGGTTCGCTGGTCAGACGTTAATCAGTGGATCAGTGCATTCGCTTATCAGCAGCAGGCAGACGGTGTAAGCGGATACCGGCTGGTCAGTGCCTGTCAGCAGCAGGCTACCGATTTTATGGCAACGCTCCCGCTGGCATCACTCAACAATCCGCTCTCTGTGGGCTGGCTTTCCTGTCAGGTCGTGCGCTCGCTGCTACTGGCGAGTGGCGGTTATGAACTGGATTCTGTCGAGCGCGACTGGCACGGGGCTTATTATCGGCCACTGCTGGCTTATCTGCAACGCTATGACCGAGCCGTTACCCGTTCGGCAACCAAATCAGTGTCGCTGCCCATGCCCTTCCTGATCTGGTCAGACAATTAGGACTGATTATCAATCCATTCAGAGAACTATCTATTCTATAACCGATTGATCGCAGGTCAGGCAATAGCCTGACTTGTTTCGTTATAGGTATTAATCGGTATATTGACGCGGGAAAAAGCAGTTTTTTCTTTTTTTCGTTTTATTTTTGTTATATATCATTCTGATGCGCGTATGGAAACGCCCGTAACTGTCCCGACTCGCCCCTGGCTCCGTTTTTACCCCAAAGGCGTACCGCACGAGATCGACGCTGATCAGTATACGTCGCTGGCTACCTTGATGGAAGACGGCTTTCAGCGGTTCGCCGACCGGCCCGCGTATGCCTGTATGGGTAAGCAGATTACGTTCAGCGAGTTGGACATGCTCTCAAAGCAGTTCGCGTCCTTTCTGCAAAACGATCTGAAACTGCTCCGGGGCGATCGCATCGCTATTCAGATGCCGAACACGCTTCAGTATCCAATTGCCATGTTCGGGGCGCTGCGGGCCGGAATGGTCGTGGTCAATACAAACCCGCTGTATACGCCCCGCGAGATGCAGCATCAGTTCAAAGATTCGGGGGCAAAGGCCATCGTTATCCTGGCCAATTTTGCGGCTAACCTGGAGAAAATTATCGACCGTACCGACATCAAGCACGTAATCGTTACCGAACTGGGCGATCTGCTCGGCTTTCCTAAAAAGCAGTTGGTCAACGCGGTTGTGAGATACGTGAAGAAGTTGGTTCCGTCGTATTACCTGCCCGACGCGGTCTCGTTCAACTCCGCCCTTGACCGGGGCAAGCGGCAACCGTTCAAGTCGGTCGACGTTCGAAACAATGAACTCGCGTTTATCCAGTATACCGGCGGTACGACGGGCGTTTCGAAAGGAGCCATGCTGACGCACCGGAACATCCTGTCGAACGTTGCCTGTCAATACGAGTGGATGAAACCGGCCGGTGTCCCCGACGGTACGGGGCTAATGGTTGCTGCGCTGCCACTCTACCACGTGTATGCCCTGACGACCAACGCACTGGGTGCGCTGCGAAGCGGCTCGATGAATCTGCTCATCACCAATCCGCGCGACATGAACGCCTTTGTCGATGAGTTGAAGAAGTATACAATTACGGGCTTTACGGGTGTCAACACCTTGTACAATGGCCTGCTAAATCACCCCCGTATCGCTGAGGTCGACTTCAGCGCGCTGCGCATTACCTCGGCGGGGGGCATGGCGCTGCAAACCGCAGTGGCTGAACGCTGGACCAAGCTGACGGGAAATACGCCCTGCGAAGGATACGGCTTGACGGAAACCTCGCCCGTTCTTTCTTCCAACCCTGTCGACGGGTCGGTACGGGTTGGTACGATCGGTATACCCTGGCCCAGCACCGACATGAAAGTGATTCTGGACGATGGTACCGATGCGCCGGTAGGCGAACCAGGTGAAATCGTTGCCAAAGGGCCGCAGGTGTTCATCGGCTATTACAAGCGCCCGGACGAAACCGAGAAAGCCATGGTCGACGGCTGGTTCAAAACCGGCGACATTGCCACGATGGATAACGACGGCTTTTTCCGCATCGTTGACCGCAAGAAAGATATGATTCTGGTATCGGGCTTCAACGTATACCCCAATGAGATCGAAGACGTTGTCGCGATGTGCCCCGGTGTAGGTGAGGTTGCCTGCATTGGCGTCCCGAATCAGCATTCCAACGAGGTAGTCAAGGTGTTCATCGTCAAAAAGGACGAGAGTCTGACCGAAGATGCCGTCAAAGCATACTGCCGCGAAAACCTGACGGCTTATAAAGTCCCCAAGCAGATCGAGTTCCGGGCGGAACTCCCTAAAACCAACGTCGGCAAAATCCTGCGCCGATCGCTGCGCGAGGAAGAACTAGCGAAGCAGAGCAAATAGAATTTAAGAAGAAAGAGAAAAGACGTGTGAAGAAAGACTGGATTGCGCCAGCCTCTTTCTTCTTACGTCTTTTCTCTTTCTGCTATCCTCTTTCCTCCCCTTCCTACTTTCCCAACTCCGCCTTCCAGTCTACTCCCTGCCGAATCGTTTCGACGGATGGTAGTTTGTCGGCCTGCATTAGCTCGCGAATGGCGATAATCTCTTTGTCGCGTTTTAGACCAGCGACAGCTTTGACGTTCCCGTCCTGCACGTAAAAAGCCAGGAAACTGTCGTCCTGCTCCGGATTACCATCAAAAATGACGTCATCAATTTTCTCGGCGTGACCGATGTAATTGATGCGCTTCCCCTGCTGATTCGACCAGAAAAACGGAACCTCGTTATAGACAACCCCATTGCCAGCCATGTTCATACCGGCGGTGTAGCCCTGCTGTCCGGCGACTTTCCAGTGTTCGATACGTTGTGTACCATCGGCTGTCGGGTAGGTAGCAATATCGCCGGCAACGAACAGACCGTCAGCGATCTGTAGCGTTTCGTCAGCGCGTAGGCTCCCGTCCTTCTCCCGATCGATACCTTTCACAAAGTCGGTATTGGGTTTTACGCCCAGGCCCAGCAGGACAGCATCGGCAGCCAGCCGTTCGCCGTTATCGAGCACGACGGCCTCAACAGTATCGCTACCTTCCAGTGCCTTTACGTTCCGGCCGAGGTGAAAGGTGATGCCTTCTTTCTCGTGCCAGCCCTGAATGACCTTGCCCACGCGCTCGCCCAGAATTTTTTCGAACGGCACTGCCTCCATCCCGACAACGTCGACGCTGCTACCCAGTTTGCGTAAACTCATGGCGGCTTCTAGCCCGATAAATGAGCTACCGATAATGACGATGCGCTTGCCTTCTTTGCCCAGTTCGCGCAGTTGCTGACTATCGGTCAGACTACGCAACACCTGAACGCCTTTCAGGTCGACGCCGGGTACGGGTAGTTTGTTGGGTTTTCCCCCCGAACAGATCAGGGCTTTGTCGTAAGCAATCCGCTCAGTTGCCTGCCCCTCGCCCCCGCTGACTTCAATTTCTTTCGTCTGCGGGTCAAGGCTTGTTACCCGCTGCCCCGTCCGAATGTCAATACCGTAGTCGGCGTAGAAGTCGGGCGAGCGAAGCGGCATCCACTCGTCGGGGGCTTTGTCCTGCAAGTAATCTTTTGAGCAGTTGGGTCGGTCGTACGGCGCGTGGTCACTACTCGTCAGCATCAGGATATTCCCCGTAAAGCCACCCTCGCGCATCGCTTCGGCCGCGAACGCACCGGCTCCCCCCGCCCCGATGATGACGCAGGTAGTTGTATTAGCCGGGTCGGGCGTAGCCATCGGGTTTTCCATACTTTCCTTGTCGGTCGTGAGCCGCACCATGACCTGATCGCCTTCGATACGGACTTCGTGCGTCGGTAACCCGTTCAGCGCGGGCGCTTCCAGCCGATGCCCATTGCGTACGTCGAAACAGGCATTGTGCCAGGGACAAACCAGCCGATTACCATGTAGCATGCCTTTCGAAAGTGGTGCCTGATAATGCGTGCATTTAGGATAGAGCGCGTAGTATTGCCCATCGACGCGGGCCAGGAGAACATCCGTATCGCCCACCCGAACGTCTTTCAACTCGCCGTCTTTCAGATCGTCGACCTTGCATACGGCTTCTTCTGTGTAATCGGTCAGCATAATTTCTACAGGTTTCCCCTATAAACCTGTAGTCACCGTAGATTGATTAGCCCTCGACCTGATTCGTACCTTTTCTGAACGTAATTCGTTCTTTACAAGCAATTTGCCATAAAAAAAGTAAACGGTCGTTGACCCGCAACGGCTTTGCTGCCAGTGCTGACCGATCTTTAGCTGAGCGACCCTATTCCAAACACGGTATTGCGCAGGCTGGGCTTCAGCGGTCACACGAACAACCATAAACCCGCAAAAGCTTCGCAACATCGTCGGGAGTAGTTCTAGCGAATACTATTGACGACCGGAAAGCGGTCGACTACCACTTTTTTTCGTACTATCGTTCTCCACTTTACTGACGTACGATTAGTCGATGCGAACCGTTCTTTGCCTTTTTCTATTTTTCCTGCCAAGTCTACTACGTGCACAACCGCGCACCGACGCCGTTCTGGCGAAGCTGCTGGCAACGAATGCGCACCCGGTCGTTCAGGAAGTCATTCAGCATCCCGACCGGTATAGGCTCCAGATCATTTACACGCAGATTGATCGCGATCGGACCAACAAGCCTACGTTCACGAATTACTATTTCCACGTCGACAGTACAACTTATTTCAACCCGGCTTCAACGGTAAAGCTACCGCTGGCACTCCTGTCACTGGAAAAGCTGAACGCGCTGAAGAACCCACAGCTGACCCGCGAAACGGCGATGCAGTTCGATAGCGCCTACAGTGGTCAAACCAGGGAGTGGACCGATCCGACTGCGCAGAGCGGCTACCCGTCGATTGCGCACCTGATCCGGAAAACGATGCTGGTTAGTGAGAATGACCCCTACAGCCGGATGTACGAGTTTGTCGGCCAGCAGGCAATCAACCGGTCGCTGCACGCGAAGGGGTATGTCGACACCCGGATTACACACCGCTTCGTCCGCCTGACACCAGAACAAAACCGGCACACCAACCCAGTCCGATTTATTCGCCCCGACGGCACAACGATCTACGCACAGCCAGCCGCCTATAACCCTGATCCATTCGACACCCGACGGACCGATACGCTGGGCACCGGCTACTACGTGGGCGACAGTCTGGTTCGCCAGCCATTCGACTTTACGGGTCGTAATAAACTCCCGCTCGAATCGCTACAACATATCCTACGATCGGTCCTGTTTCCGCAGTCGGTCCCGGCCAGACAGCGGTTTGGCCTGACTCCCGACGATTACCGCTTTATGAAGCAGTACCTGTCGCAGTTTCCGGGTGAGACGAACTATCCGAAGTACGATTCCGCGCAGTATTACGACAGTTACGTCAAGTATTTTTTCATGGACAGTCTACATCGCAAATTACCCGCTGGCGTACGGGTATTCAACAAAGTAGGCTGGGCGTACGGCTTTCTGACCGACGCATCTTACGTCGCGGACTTTAGGCACAACATCGAATACATGCTGTCGGCCACGATCTATGTCAATAAAGACGGTATTCTGAACGACGACAAATACGACTATGCCAGCATCGGTACGCCCTTCCTCTATCAGTTAGGGCAGACAATTTACCAGCACGAGTTAGCGCGTAAACGCAAAAACGCGCCCGATCTGAGCGCGTTCCGCATTGATTATGAAAAGCGACGACCCGACAACCGCCCGACCGTCAAAGACGTAGCGAACTGATTGTAGAGACGCAATCCTTTGCGTCTCATATGCGTCAGCAACACTATACACAAGTTCTTAACCACCTTCCGGCGGTAGCCCTCCGGCGGTAGCCCTCCGGCGGTAGCCCTCCGGCGGTAGCCCTCCGGCGGTAGCCCTCCGGCGGTAGCCCTCCGGCGGTAGCCCTCCGGCGGTAGCCCTCCGGCGGTAGCCCTCCGGCGGTAGCCCTCCGGCGGTAGCCCTCCGGCGGTGAGACGCAAAGGATTGCGTCTCTACATAGTTAATACGCTTTCAGACTCAGGTCGAGGCTTTTAACCTGGTGGGTCAGAGCACCTGATGAGATGAAGTCGACACCTGTTTCGGCGTAAGCCCGCAGGTTCGTCTCGTCGATACCACCCGACGCTTCGGTAATGTACCGACCGTTGATTAGCCGGACCATGTCGCGAATACCATCGGGGGCAAAGTTGTCGAGCAGAATGATATCGACGTTTCCAACGCGCAGTACTTCTTCGACTTCGGCGCGATTCCGCGTTTCGATTTCGATGCGCAGCTTCCGGCCGGTTTCGTTCAGGTAAGCAACGGCTTTCGTAATGGCCGCTTCGATACCACCCGCGTAATCGACGTGATTGTCTTTAATAAGGATCATGTCGAATAGACCAAACCGGTGGTTGACAGCTCCGCCAATCTTCGTAGCCAGTTTTTCGCAGATGCGGAAGTTGGGGGTCGTCTTGCGGGTGTCGAGCAGTTGGGCACGCGTCCCTTCGAGCAGGTCGACCAGTTGACGGGTATGGGTCGCAATCCCGCTCATCCGTTGCATACAGTTCAACACCAGTCGCTCTGCGGTCAGAATATTCCGGGCGTTCCCCGATACCGTCAACACCACATCGC
Organism: Spirosoma oryzae; assembly: GCF_003002825.1. Classification (GTDB taxonomy): domain Bacteria; phylum Bacteroidota; class Bacteroidia; order Cytophagales; family Spirosomataceae; genus Spirosoma; species Spirosoma oryzae. The sequence goes on from NZ_PVTE01000012.1 coordinate 135,094, forward strand.
CGGGCTTGATCGCAGCGCCATCCTGTAGCAGTACGTCGACCTGTAATTGCGGGTCGACTTGCGCGAAGACAGCCAGGGCTACGTCGACGCCCGCCAGTACGCCCGCTTCTTTCACCAGCAACCGAGCCCGCTTGGTGGCATCGGCCGGAATCGTCGACAATGAAGTATGATCGCCATCGCCGACATCTTCAGCGAGCGCCAATCTGATAAATTCGTGTAAATCCATACCGGGTAAATCCATACAGACAAAGTACGGAATTTGTAGCGACAGGATTACAGGATGAGCAGTATTTACGGTATGGCTGAAACGTCCCGAATAACGCCGTACCGAGTCTTACAGCCAGAAAATCCTGTTTATCCTGTAATCCTGTCAATAATTCTATTGCATAAGTCTGAAAACGGTGCCAAATTTGTAATCCTCTTGTTGGAACAATGAAGCAACCCCGTCTTATACAACGCGTCTCAAGCCTTTCGCTGGCGGTGATCCTACTGATCACGGCGATGTGGGGTCCGGCTGCGTTCGTTACCAAGCGGGACAGTGCTCAGAAAGTCGTTTCAGGTCTGGCCAAGACAGAGAAGGCGGGTAAACCTGAGAAAGCGACGGCACAACTAAGCGCCAAATCGCTCGAAGCCGTCGTCGCGCCGGCCGTTCAGCTGGGCGACTCCGGGCAGACCGCGTTTCTGCTCCCCGCTCCGACGCTTATCATTCTCTTATTGCTAAGCGTTCCGCTCCTGCGGCATTTTACCCTACCGCATTTTTATTTTTCCTTCTTCCAGCACGTTTTCGGGCATCACATAGCCACAAACGCGCCCTAGTCTATTCCATTGCTGAACGTCTGTGTTCAGTCCGTATCGCTTTGCTGGTTTGATAACGCCGTCTACTGCACCGCGTAACCAGTCGTTTCTTTCAATTCCTATCTATTTTTTTCATCCAACACAGACTTGTGTCTGTGCGCATTATGCAAAACAGAACCGGCATACTCATTCTGACGGGGATCATTTCGGCGATATGCCTATACTTCCTGTCGTTTACGTTTGTCTCGCGCAACATCAAAACCGATGCCGAGGCTTACGCCACCAATAAGCAAGGGCAGGTCGATCCTGACAAAAAACAGCATTACCTCGATTCGCTCTGGAAAGAGCCCGTTTACCTGGGCAGCACGCTTCAGGAAGTAACCGAGCGCGAACTGGGTCTGGGTCTTGACCTACAGGGAGGTATGCACGTTGTGCTGGAAGTGTCGCCCGCCGACATTCTGCGCAGCCTGTCGGGCAACAACCGCGATCCTAAGTTCGCGCAGGCCCTGAAAGAAACGCTGGAAGATCAGAAAACAAGCAACAGTAACTTCGTCGATCTGTTCGCCAGTAACTTCAAGAAAGTATCGCCCGATACGAAACTGGCCAGTGTTTTCGCGACGAGTGCCAACCGGAACAAAATCAACTACCAGTCGTCGGACACCGAAGTTAAAAAGGTGCTGAACGATGAAGTTAATGGCGCTATCGCCCGCGCTTTCCAGATCATTCAGGCACGGGTCGACAAATTTGGGGTAGCCAACCCAAACATTCAGCGGCTGCCGGGTTCGGGTCGTATCCAGATCGAGCTGCCCGGTGTTGATAATCCAGAGCGTATCCGTCGCCTGCTGACTGGCGCGGCCAAACTGGAGTTCACTGAAGTTTACAAACTGAACGAACTGGCCCCAGCCATCGAAGGCATGGGTGCTTACCTGCTCCGCGAAGAAACCGCCCGTAAAGCTGCCCTGAAAGCTGGTGCTCCGAGCACGCCCGCAGCCGGAACGACCGCGCAGAACAACAGCCTGGAATCGCAGCTGGCACAGGGTGGCAAGAAAGATTCGACGGCAACGGCCAAAACTGACACGGCGGCTGCCGCTGCACAGGGCTCGGCCCTGACCCAACTGTTCCTGCCGATCGGTCCAGATCAACTGGGTGTATACCTGAAAGATACCGCCCGTGCCGATGCCGTACTGAACGCGCCGGAAGTACGGGGTCTGTTCCCGGCTGACGCGGTGTTCGCCTGGGGTCGGAAGTCGGAAAAGACCAACGACAACAAAGAGATTCTGCCCCTGTATTTCGTGAAGAAGCCAGGCGGTCGCGCACCAATGGAAGGCGACGTTATCACCGATGCCTCGAACGATTACGACGATCGGGGTCGTCCGGAAGTGACGATGAACATGAACGCCGAAGGTGCCCGCAAGTGGCGTAACCTGACGGCTGCCAACATCAATCGTCCGGTTGCCATTCTGCTCGATGGCCTGGTATACACCGCGCCGAACGTACAGAACGAGATTCCGAACGGTCGTTCGAGCATCTCGGGTAACTTCACCGTAGAAGAAACGAAAGACCTTGCCAACGTCCTGAAAGCCGGTAAACTACCTGCACCAACCAACATCGTTGAAGAAAGCATCGTTGGCGCAACGCTTGGTTCGGAAGCCGTTCAGGCGGGTGTTCTGTCGTCGCTCATCGGTATTCTGCTGGTACTGGGCTTCGTCGTATTCTATTACAACCGCGCCGGTCTGATTGCTGACGTTGCCCTGCTGGTTAACCTGTTCTTCCTGCTGGGCGTTATGGCCTCGCTGGGTGCAGTTCTGACTATGCCGGGTATTGCCGGTATCGTACTGTCGATTGGTATGGCCGTCGACGCCAACGTACTGATTTTCGAACGGATCAAAGAAGAACTGGCGGAAGGCAAGCCATTCAAAACCGCCGTTCACGACGGGTTCCAGAACTCGCTGTCGTCGATCATCGACTCGAACGTAACGACCTTCCTAACGGGTGTCGTCCTGTTTATCTTCGGTACGGGGCTGATCCTGGGCTTTGCTACGACGCTGATTATCGGTATCCTGACGTCGCTGTTCGCGGCTATCTTCATCACACGACTGCTGCTCGATTCGTATATCCGCAACGGCAAAACGCTGACGTTCTCGTCGTCGCTGGCGAAAAACCTGTTCGCTGACTCGAACTTCGATTTCGTCTCGCGTCGGAAGCTGTACTATACGATTTCGTCGGTCATCATCGCGCTGGGTATCATCTCGGCACTGGTGAAAGGCTTTGGCCTGGGCGTCGACTTCAAAGGTGGTCGGTCGTACGTAGTTCGCTTTGAGAAACCCGTTAGCACCGACGACGTACGGAACGCACTGGAAGGTGTGCTGGGTGGATCGCCGGAAGTAAAAACCTACGGTGGTGCTTCGGTTGGCGACAACAATCAGATGAAGATCACGACGCCTTACCTGATCGATGACAACTCACAGGGGGCTGACAAGCAGGCTGAAGCGACTGTCTACAAAGGACTAAGCAGCATTCAGGGTAACCCGGCGAAAATTGAAAGCTCGCAGAAAGTAGGGCCGACGATCGCTTACGACATCCTGACCTCGGCACTGTGGTCGATTCTGCTAGCGGTAGCGGTCGTGTTTATTTACATCCTGATCCGGTTTAAGAAGCTGGCATTCGGGTACGGCGCGGTCGTTGCCATGTTCCACGACGTACTGATTATCCTGGCTATCTTCACCATCTTCAACGGCCTGCTGCCCTTCAACCTCGACGTCGATCAGGCGTTTGTCGGTGCGCTGCTGACGATCATGGGTTATTCGATGAACGATACCGTCGTTGTCTTCGACCGGATTCGGGAATACCTGAGTGAGAATAAGGGGAAGAAAGAAAGTATCCCGGTTATCATCAACAACGCCCTGAACAGCACACTTAGCCGTACGGCCGTTACCGGTTTCTCAACGATTCTGGTACTGCTCGTCCTGTTCATCTTCGGTGGTGAAACCATCCGTGGTTTCTCGTTCGCCATGCTGATCGGTGTTATCGTCGGTACGTACTCGTCGCTGTTCGTTGCCACGCCAATCGTAGTTGATGCCCTGAGCAGTGAGCAGGCCAGCGACGATAGCAAGGTGACCGTAGTAGAGAAGAAAACGGGCTTCGACGCCGTTCCTGCCGACTTCACGACGAATGAAGCCGAAACGCCCGACGAGTTCGCAGCGAAAAAAGAGAAGAAAGACAAGAAGCCGCTGATCCGGCCTTCACAATCGTAGTAGGAAGAGCGAAAGAGCGAAAGAATGAAAGAGTGCGGGTAGCTGCTACTTTAACCGCTCTTTCACTCTTTCATTCTTTCGCTCTTTTATTTGCGTATATTTATCGCACTTGACCGAAATATTATTTTCCCACTTAACTAAATCACCAAACTGAATTTGCCTGCATGGAAACAAGAATGAAACCTAGTGACACCACCAGCGTCTGGCGCCGAAAACCCATGTACCTGTACGAGCAGGACATGCAAAAAAGCGAATTGAAGCGCGTACTGGGTAAATGGAGTCTGACGGCGATTGGTATTGGTGCGATCATCGGTGGTGGCATATTCGTGCTAACGGGCACGGCTGCTCACTACCATGCCGGGCCTGCGCTGGCTCTGTCATTCGTCATCGCCGGTATCGGCTGCATCTTTGCCGCCCTCTGCTATGCTGAGTTTGCGGCTATGCTCCCTGTCGAAGGTTCCGCCTATGCCTATGCATATGGAACTATTGGCGAATTATTTGCCTGGGTCATTGGCTGGGGGCTGATCCTCGAATATGCCATGGGTGCCATGACCGTTGCCGTCAGCTGGTCCGGTTATTTTAACAAACTGGTGCATCTGTTTGGCATCGATATACCCTACTGGCTACGCAATGACCCGGTTTCAGCGGCTAATTTCGCCCGCGACAATGGGCTGGCCGAACCCGGTTTCGCCGTCAATTTACCCGCTTTCCTGATCGTCTGGCTTGTTACAGCCATTCTGGTACGCGGCATCAAAGAAGCAGCCGGTGCCAACAACCTGATCGTTATTCTGAAAGTAGCAGCGGTAATCTTCGTTATTCTGGTCGGCATATTCTACGTAAACATCGAGAACTGGAAGCCTTTTATTCCAGAAGCTCGCACCATTACCGGCGACAACGGATCACCCCATCAGGCGTATGGCTGGAGTGGTGTCATCTCCGGTGCATCGGCCATTTTCTTTGCTTATATCGGCTTCGACGCCGTTTCGACGCAGGCGGGGGAAGCCATCAACCCCCGCAAGGATATTCCTTTCGCCATCGTAACATCATTACTGGTTTGCACCGTTCTATACATCCTGGTATCGCTGGTACTGACAGGCATGATTAATTACAACGATATCGTCGGCGACGCCCTGAAAGCACCGGTTGCTGCGGCCTTCGACAGCGTCGGTCAGAACTGGGCCGTGTTTATCATCACGGCAGCGGCAACGGCGGGTCTGATTTCAGTTATGCTGGTAATGATGCTTGGCCAAACCCGTATCTTCCTGGGTATGGCTAAAGACGGTCTGCTGCCGGGCTTCTTCCGGGTTATTCACCCGGTCCTGAAAACGCCTTATAAAAGCACCGTACTGGTCGGGCTATTGGTATCGATTGTAGCCGCATTTACCCCGATAAGCATTCTGGGTGATATGTGCTCGTTCGGTACACTGTTCGCTTTTGCCATGGTATGTTTGGCCGTACTGATCCTGCGTCGGCGCGATCCGAACCGGGAGCGCCCGTTCAAGGCACCGGTACTCAACATCATTGCGCCACTGGGCATTTTCACCAACTTCTATCTGATTATCAACCTGAGCGAACTAGCACAATTGCTGGCCCTGGGCTGGTTATTGGTTGGTCTGGCCGTTTACTTCATTTACGGTCGTCGTAACAGTAAGCTGAACAATCTGTAAGATCACCTACGCTTTTTCGAGCCTGTAAACGGCCTCCGGCAACCTGCCGGGGGCCGTTTGCGTTAGGCTACCATGCTACCTTCATCCAACCTATTGCCCGCTTCACTTACAACACTGTTCTCACCGGCACTGCTGTCGGAGATTAAAGCCGTGGCCCGGCCACACCAGTTTCGGCAGGGCGACGTATTGATCGAACCGGGGCAGCCGATGGCGTACATCCCCATTGTTTTGTCGGGCTCTATCAAAATTCTGCGTCCCGACGGCGACAGCGAGGTATTGCTTTATTACTTACGGGCTACCGATGCCTGTGCCTTGTCAGTCAGTAGCTTGTTGACAAACGAGCAACGGTCCATTCGGGCCATCGCCGACGAGCCAACTCAGGTACTGATGATTCCGGCCCGGCAGGCGCAGGAATGGCTGGGCCAATTTGCCGACTGGCGGCAGTTTATCTTTCAGACCTACCAAAAACGATTCGACGACCTGCTCGACACGTTCGATTCAGTCGCCTTTTCACAACTCGACGAGCGGCTGGTTGCTTACCTGAACCGGAAAGCAGCGCTGGTCGGTGGCCGACATCTGTACCTGACACACGACGAAATTGCCCGGGATCTGAACACATCACGCGAAGGCATCTCCCGCTTACTCAAGCAACTGGAACGACGGGGACAGGTTTTACTGGCCCGCAACAAGATCAGCCTGCTGACGCCTGTGTGACAGATAGCACAGAAAGTCGCCTGAAAGCCTGCTAGTTTTGTACCCATTATGACAGGACAGGAACTTGCTGGTTATACCTCGGCTTTGCTGGTCGGCCTGGTGATCGGGCTGGCCGGTGGCGGTGGATCGATTCTGACCGTCCCGATTTTCGTGTACGTGTTTCGGGTACCCGCCGTGCTGGCTACCACATACTCGCTGTTTGTTGTCGGGGCGACATCGTTTATCGGTTCGGCAAACCACATCTGGCACAAGCGAATCAACCTGCCCGTTGCCGTTGCTTTTGCGCTACCCTCGTTCCTCTCTGTATACGTCAGCCGGCGGTTTATCGTCCCGGCCATCCCCGATCCACTGCTTCAGATAGGCTCTGTTTACCTGGCCAAGAGTGATGCTATCCTGTACTTTTTCGTCATTGTGATGGTGTTGGCAGCGCGGGCGATGATTCGTAACGACCGGCCCGACCGGGGGGAAGCGGCCGACGGTCGACCACGCTACGGGGCACTGGCCCGCGACGGATTAGCCGTCGGGATGCTCACCGGAACGATTGGTGCCGGAGGTGGCTTTCTTATTGTGCCCATGCTAATTCTGCTGGCGGGCCTACCCATTCAGCAGGCGGTGGCCACGTCGGTGTTGATTATTGCCATCAATTCATTCGTGGGTTTTCTGGGCGACATCGGGCACACGGCCATGAACTGGAATTTTCTGTTGCCGTTTACCGGTTTATCTATAATCGGCATTTTCATTGGCATGGCGCTCGCCCATTTTGTAGCGCCACAGCGATTGAAGAAAGGACTGGGCTGGTTTATTCTGGCTGTCGCCACCTACATGTTTATTCAGGAAGTCAGTAAGCTGTAACCATACTGTCACAAACTAGCTGTTTCGTATCATGATCGTTGAACAACTTTACACGGGTTGCCTCGCACAAGGTGCCTATTACATCGAGAGCGCTGGTGAAGTCGCTATTATTGATCCGTTGCGTGAGACGACGCCCTACGTTCGCAAAGCCGAAAGCGCCGGGGCAACGATCAAATACATCTTTGAAACCCACTTCCACGCCGACTTCGTATCGGGGCATCTCGATCTGGCCAAACAGACCGGCGCACCGATCGTTTACGGACCGAATGCTAACACAGCCTTCGACGCTTACCACGCTGCTGATGGCGAAACGTTTGCACTTGGTAACGTAACGATCAAGGTACTACACACGCCCGGCCACACACCCGAATCGACAACGTATCTGTTGCTGGACGAAACGGGCCGACCACATGCTATCTTCACCGGCGACACGCTGTTCATCGGCGACGTAGGCCGTCCTGACCTCGCGATCAAGGGTAATCTGACCGAGCACGATCTGGCGGGTATGCTCTACGACAGCCTGCACAGTAAGATCATTCCACTACCCGACGACGTGATCGTGTATCCGGCGCACGGAGCGGGTTCGGCCTGTGGTAAAAACATGAGTCGCGAAACCACCGACCGACTCGGTAATCAGAAGCGATTCAACTACGCCCTCCGCGCTACCTCGAAGGAGTCGTTTATCGAACAGGTTCTCGACGGCCTGACGAAAGCGCCGGCTTATTTCGCACAAAATGCCCGGCTTAACAAGGAAGGGTACGAATCGATCGATCAGGTGATGCAACGGGGGAGTCAGGCGCTGTCGCCCGACGCGTTTGAAGCCGCCGTCAATGAAACAGGTGCCCTGATTCTCGACGTACGTACCGCCACTGAATTTACGCGGGGCTTTATTCCGAACGCGATCAACATCGGGCTTGATGGGCAATTTGCTCCCTGGGTCGGTGCGCTGATTCCGGACCTGACCCAGCCGATTGCGCTATTAACGCCCGCTGGACAGGAAGAAGAGACCGTTCGTCGGCTGGCGCGGGTTGGCTACGATCAGTGCATCGGTTATCTGGCAGGTGGCTTCGACGCCTGGCGGGAAGCCGGTCGGGAAGTCGACGCGATCGAGTCGATCTCGGCCGATGAATTTGCACAACGCCTGACGCAGAACCCAGCGTTGTCGGTGGTCGACGTACGGAAACCAGGTGAATTTGCAGCCGAACACGTAGCCAACGCAGAAAACCGGCCACTGGATACACTCAATGACCACATGGCCGCTTTCAGTCACGATGAGCCAATCTACGTCCACTGCGCGGGTGGTTATCGGTCGATGGTTGCCAACTCCATTTTAAAAGCGCGCAGTTTCGACAACGTCGTCAATGTAGAAGGTGGTATAGGTGCTATCCGCAAGACCAGTGTGCCGGTTGTAGCAGATCAATCGGTTGCCCATTAGTCGTGTGTTCGCCTAGACCTAAAAGGTTTTATAAACCTTTTAGGTCTGGTTCTGTCAATCAGCCACCTACCCCGGATAATACCAATCAAGTCAACGATTAACCAACTATTCGGATATGATTCAAGTTCTGTCACAGCCGTGGCCTTGGTACGTTGCCGGGCCACTCATTGGGCTGACCGTACCGACGCTGTTGCTACTGGGCAACAAAGCCTTTGGTATTTCGTCGTCACTACGGCATATCTGCGCAGCCTGCGTACCAGCCAACATCGACTTCTTCCGATACGACTGGCGGAAAGAAAGCTGGAATCTGTGGTTTGTCGGCGGAATCGCCATAGGCGGCTTAATCGGCAACCAATTACTGACCAATCCGGCGGCTCTGACCATCGCACCAGCGACGCAGGAAGCCTTGCAACAGCTGGGAGTACACGATTTCAGTAGTGGCCTGTTACCGCTCGACCTGTTTGGATGGGCCAGTATGACGGTCGGCAAGGCGCTTGTTTTTCTGGTACTCGGCGGCTTTCTGGTCGGCTTCGGTACGCGCTATGCGGGCGGCTGTACGTCGGGTCATGCAATCATGGGACTGTCGAACCTGCAATGGCCATCGCTGATCGCTACTGTATGCTTTATGATCGGCGGATTTGCCATGACTCACCTGGGGCTCCCCTTCCTGATGCGACTAGCGGGTTTGTAACACAAGGTTATTCACTTATTCACAAACTTATCCACATGGTTAGCGAGCAAACTACCCAAAAACCACCGATACAGCAGCGTTCAAAGCCAAACTGGGTATTTGGTCTGGTCGGCGTCGTGTTCGGTATCGTCTTTGTCAAGGCCGAAATTATCTCCTGGTTTCGCATCCAGGAAATGTTCCGGCTCGACGCGTTCCACATGTATGGCGTTATCGGTTCAGCCGTACTCATCGGCCTACTATCGGTTCAGCTCATTCGCCGATTCAACATTCGTACGCTACAGGGCGACCCGATCAGCATTGCGCCCAAGCAATTTACTCAGGGCCAGATCTGGGGTGGACTTCTGTTCGGTTTTGGCTGGGCGATAACGGGGGCCTGTCCCGGTCCACTCTTCGCGCAGATTGGCGCGGGTTATACCGCCGTTGGCATTACCTTACTGAGCGCCCTGGCCGGCACCTGGGTTTACGGTGCCATTCGTAAACACCTCCCCCACTAAATTACAGCGCCGGATTTTCGTCGATACCCAGTCGGGGTAATACCGGGTTCAGCACGCGCGGCATAATGCGAATGCGAAATACCCGCATTCCTTTCAGGTCGTAGTCGCAGGCGTAAAAACCCCGCTCGCGAATGCCCCGGTACACGGCGGTATAATTCACTTTAATTGGCCAACTATTGATGGCCAGTTCACCCACGACGGCGTCGACCGCTTTGCGCAGGTTCGTAAAAAACGTTACGACCGGCTCGCGCTGCCGAACGGTGTTCAGCGATCCGGTATAGGAAATCGTCACTTCGTATAAAGGACGACCCGCCGAACGTATTCGTGGCCCTTTTTCGGATGATTTTTCCGACATGACTGAATCTGAGAATAAAACTGAAAAATAATGCCGCTATTTTTCAAACCATAAACTAAACCGCAGCGAAGGGCGTTTTACTATCAACTACGCAGGAAACGCCGGACGAACCCTTTCGCCCGGCGCTTTTTTGTGCCCATGAAAAAAGCACCCCGATTGCTCGTGGGTGCTTCTTCGTACCTGCCTGCTTCTGATTAGCAGACCTTATTTTTTGTACAGCACAGCGTCTACAGCTTCCAGCGTACGCTTCACGCTGGGCAGAATAGCCTCGATCAGCGTTGGCGCGTAGGGCAGCGGCAGGTCCATGCTGTTGACCCGAATAACCGGTGCATCCAGGTAGTCGAACGCATTGCGCTGAATGTTGTACGCCAGTTCCGACGAGATAGCCGCCAGTGGCCACGCTTCTTCAACGACAACGCAACGGTTGGTTTTCTTTACCGAGTTGATCACCGTTGGGTAATCGATCGGGCGAACCGAGCGCAGGTCGATTACTTCGGCCGATACGCCATTTTTCGCCAGTTCGTCGGCAGCGGCAAGGGCCACTTTCATAATCTTGCCAAACGACACGATCGTTACGTCGTTACCTTCCCGGACGACGTTAGCCTGTCCGATCGGAATGAGATACTCTTCTTCCGGCACCTGCCCTTTATCGCCGTACATCAGCTCCGACTCCATGAAAATAACGGGATCGTTATCGCGGATACAGCTTTTCAGCAGGCCTTTGGCATCGTACGGGTTCGACGGTACGACGACTTTCAGGCCGGGCGTGTTGGCAAACCAGTTCTCGAAGTTCTGCGAGTGCTGGCTCGACAGCATACCGGCGTTCCCCGTAGGTCCACGGAATACGATCGGACATGTATATTGCCCGCCTGACATCGACATAATTTTAGCCGCTGAGTTGATCACCTGATCGATGGCAACGAGCGAAAAATTGAACGTCATGAACTCGATGATGGGCCGCAGACCGTTGATGGCTGAACCGACCCCGATGCCGGCAAAACCCAGCTCAGCGATGGGCGTATCGATTACCCGTTCTGCACCGAACTCATCGAGCATTCCCTGGCTAACTTTATAGGCACCATTATACTCAGCGACTTCTTCGCCCATCAGGTACACGCTGGCATCCCGGCGCATTTCTTCCGACATAGCCTCGCGCAGGGCTTCACGGAACTGTATTTCTCTCATAATGAGTTTGTTCGTTTCGGTTCAGAACGGAATTAGCCCGCCTTCTGTCTCGCTGGTCGATGCGATATGCAGTTGCCGACAATACCGTGTCAAAAGTAGCAAAAAGGGGGCTACGGGTCAAATTTGACCGTCAGTTAGCCAACAGGCCTGACGAAACGACAAGCCCGCTTCGCTAACACACATTACCGGACTTCACGCTGTCTTCTGGCTATACATTAAAAAGTTTCACCTGTAACAATCTGATTTACAATACACCACGAACATTTATTAAAAATTTTCAAATTATCCGGTTATATCTTTACACTCTATTGACTTTATATGGTTGCGGGCAGCGATTGCCTGTCTCACTCAACGTTAAGATTTTTATTGCCATGACCAATTGACCCTGCCGGCCGCTCTGGCCCATTGCGTAGCGTTGGCCTGACCAGCGCTTTTTGTCCCCTTCGCTTTTCCGGATAGCAACATTTCATCTCCTGGTAGATGCCGGAATCGTATTGCCTTACCGGGCTAGCGTAGAATTACTTATCCTCAATTTTATGAAAAATAACTATTGGAAGCCCGGCTTTCTGTCGGGTACCGTAGGCGTATCGGTAGCCCACATCTGGGCAGCCTGGGCTTTGGCCGGTACGACGCTTGCTGGTCCGGGGGAGCTGCCCGCCGGACTGACCCCTTCCTCAACAACCACGATTAGTGCGCCGACACTACCCACACACAACGGTCCTGCCGAACGTGTAGCTGTTACCGTTACCGGACAGATCACCGACGAAACAGGCTCGGGGCTGCCGGGTGCCAGTGTCGTCATCAAGGGAACCACCAACGGTACGACCACCGATGCCAACGGCTCCTACTCGCTCTCACTACCGACGGGCAATGAAACACTGGTTATCTCGTACATCGGGTACCTGTCGCAGGAGATTCCGGCAAGTGGTCGGTCGCGTATCGATGTCAAACTGGTGTCCGACAGTAAGGCGCTGAATGAAGTCGTCGTCGTCGGGTACGGTACGCAGAAACGGTCTGACCTGACGGGCTCGGTAGGCAGCGTCAAGAGCGCCGAACTCCTCGACCGGCCAGCAATCAACGTCGAGCAGTCGTTGCAGGGGCGCATTGCCGGGGTGAACGTCGCCATCAACTCGGGACGGCCGGGTGGCAATTCCAACATCCGTATTCGGGGCTACAGCTCGATCAATGCGACGAATAATCCGCTGTATGTGGTCGACGGTATTATCTGGGCGGCTGGCATCGATGCCCTGAATCCCGCCGACATCGAAAACATCGACGTCCTGAAAGACGCGTCGGCAACGGCGATCTACGGGACACGCGGGGCCAACGGGGTTATTCTGGTCACGACCAAACGGGGCCGGAAAGGTGGTACGATCAGCTACGACACATACGTGAGTTCGGCTACGCTGGCTCGTAAGCGTGACGTGCTGAACGCCCGTGAGTTCCTGGCGCTGGAAGATCAGGCGTATCAGAACGTCGCCAAATTCGACCCGGCGGGCTGGGCATCCGGCAAATACGCCAGCAAAGACCCACGCATCAAACGCACAGCCCTGATTGGCAAGCTGTTCGACGCAAACCTGAATCCGCTCTACGACGTCGACTGGCAGAACGAGATTACCCGCAATGCCATCAGTCAGAACCACAACCTGAGCTTTACGGGTGGTGGCGACCAAACCACGTTCGGCTTGTTTCTGAACTACAACGACAATCAGGGTATCATCCGCAATACCTACCTGAAACGCTACACGGGCCGACTCGTCATGGACAGTCAGCTGAAGCCGTGGGTGAAAGTTGGGGCAACGCTGAACTACAGCAATTCCGACGAACGCCGGGGTGATGAAGGGGTTGGTGGCAACAACATTCCCCGGATGATGATCGAGATGGTTCCGATCGTACCGATTCGCTATCCGGATGGCAGCTACGGCCGCCGGCAGGATTATCCCGACATGGAAAGTGGCGACAACCCGGTAGCGCTCAGCAACGAAGACAAGCGGATGTACAAGAAGCAGGTCTTCGGGGCCAATGCCTACGCCGACTTCACGCTGATGCCGGGCCTGAATTTTCGCACGACGCTGGGTGCCAACCTGGCCAGTCAGTACAATCCGTTCTCGGAAACCAATCTGGTACAGCTGACACGGCCATTCCGGGGGTATGCCGAAATCTGGAGCTATGATACCAAGTTCTTGCAGTGGCAGAACTACCTGACCTATAACAAGCAGATCAACGCCAACAACTCGCTGAACGTGGTGGCCGGGGTCGAATTGCAGAAGTACAACTATTTGCAATGGTTCTCGGGGGTCGAGAGTCTGCCCGACAACTACTACGAATACTACAATCTGGGCGTGAGTGGCAACCCGCTGCCGCCGTCGTCGTCGTACAACGCCTATCAGATGGCTTCGTATTTTGCACGGGCGAACTACAACTACCGCGACAAAATTCTGCTGACAGCAACGGGACGTTTCGATGGATCGAGCCGGTTCGGGGCAAACAACAAATTCGCGTTCTTCCCTTCGGCGGCCGTCGCCTGGCGTCTGTCGCAGGAGGAATTCCTGAAGGGCAGCACGGTTATTTCGGATCTGAAAGTGCGGGCCAGCTATGGTCTGACGGGTAATTCCGAAATCAACTCGTATCAATCGCAGGCCAACCTATCGACCAACGTATCGGTCATTGGCGGCACGCGGGCACCGGGTACGGTAATCGGTACACTGGCGAACCCCAACCTGCGCTGGGAGAAAACGGCGCAGTATGACCTGGGTGTATCGATGTCGTTGCTGAAAGGCCGGATTGGTATCGATGCTGATGTGTACCTGAAGCAAACCCGCGACCTGCTGTTGTCGGCCCCTGTTCCACTGTCGAGTGGCTACGCCAGCATCTACAAGAACATCGGCAGCATGGAAAACCGGGGGCTGGAACTGTCGCTGAACACGGTCAACATTGACAATCAGACGATAAGCTGGTCGACGAACTTTAATATCTCGTTCCTGCGCAACCGTGTGACGGCCCTGGGCGACGCCAACGACGATATTTTCCCAAACCCGTATTTCCTCAATAACACCAACATTCTGCGGGTAGGTGAGTCAGTCGGTTCGTTCTACGGTCTGGTCCGGACAGGTACCTGGGGATCGGCAGAAGCGGATGAAGCCGCTCGCTACGGCCGCCGGCCAGGTGATCTGAAGTTTCAGGATTTGAACAACGACGGCCAGATCAACGACCAGGACCGGGCGATTACGGGTAAAGGTATCCCGACGGGTTACGGTACGCTCAGCAACACCGTTCGCGTGAAAGGCTTCGACCTGACGCTCGACCTACAGTATTCGTACGGCAACGACATTCTGAACCTGACGCATCACTCGGCGCTCGACCGGACCGGTCAGGCCAACAGCTACGGCGAAGTACTGAACGGCTGGACACCCGAAAATCAGAATACGATGATCGCGCAGGCGCGTCCTTCATATGTGTACTACGATTCGAAGATCGACTCGTATAAGGTAGAAGACGGATCGTTCCTGCGGGGCCGTAACCTGGTGCTGGGCTATACCCTGCCGTCTGAACTGGTGCAGCGGTGGAAGCTAAGCCGGCTCCGGGCCTATGTGTCGGCGCAGAACTTCTTCGTGCTGACCAAATACAGCGGGTACGACCCTGAAGTATCGACCTACGGTGATGCCTTCGCGCAGGGGATTCAATTCTTCGATTACCCCAAATCGCGCGTGTTTACGGCAGGTCTGAACATTTCGCTCTAACCGACAATCTCAACGGATAATCTCATGAACCGATTCTTTAAGCCACTGTACGGCCTGTTGCTGGGTGGCACGTTACTGGGCAGCTACGGCTGTACCAACTACCTCGACGAGGTAAACCGATCGAACTTTTCTCAAAATAGCTATTTCACCTCGGCCAGTCAGGCACAGTCGGCCGTTGATGGGCTATATGCGTCGCTGCGTATGTTCACGGCCGACAATGGCTACGGCGAACGACCCTGGGTTACGCTGGAGCTGATCAACGGGCACGCCACGACGCTGGGGCAAAGCTTTTTCAACAGCCAGTTCATCAACCAGACGGCCGATGCGGCTAACCCACCCTTCCGCACGATCTGGCAGAGCAGCTACAACGCCATCGGCAGTGCGAATCTCGCCATTCAGCGCATTCCGGCCATTTCGATGGACGAAGCGCTGAAGAAAAATCTGCTGGGTCAGGCGTATTTCATGCGGGCGTTTTTTTACTACCACCTGGTCCGGCTGTACGGCGATGTGCCGCTTATTCTCGACCCGATCGACGCGTCGAGTACGCAGTTATACCCGACCCGGTCGCCCCAGGCCGACGTGTACGCATTGATCGTCAATGATCTGAAACAAGCCGAACAGGCGGGTCTTCCGACTACCGATCAGACGGGACGGGTCTCGACCGGCGCGGTTAAATCGCTGCTGTCGAGCGTTTATCTGACGATGGCCGGCTACCCGCTGCAAAAGACGGAGAATTACGCGCTGGCGGCTGCGAAAGCCAAGGAAGTAATCGACCTGAACGTGTATCCGCTCTTTACATCGTATGACTACCTGCACGACAATGCGCACAAGAATCAGGGTGAACTGATCTTGCAGGCCCAGTATTCAAGCGCCATTGCGACCAACTCCATCAGCGCGCAGATCATTCCGTATTTCGCCCGCGTGTCGGTCTATGGCGATGAATATGGCTCCCTGATTCCAACGGAAGGCTTTTACAAGACCTACGAATCGGGCGATCTACGGGCACAGGAACGACAGTTTTACTTCACGTCCTATCCATCAATCACCGACACGACCCGGACGGTTCAGTTTGGCGTACATGCGTTGTATAAGTATTTTCATAAGGAAAGCGCGCTGAACCGGAACGTCAACTCCGACCAGAACTGGACGCTGCTGCGCATGCCGGAAGTAATGCTGATCTACGCAGAGGCCTCGAACGAAGCGAACGGTCCGACGGCAGCAGCGTACGCACAGATCAACGCAATTCGCAGCCGCGCCAAGCTACCAGCACTGACCGGCCTGACGAAAGATCAGTTCCGCGAAGCCATCTGGAAAGAGCGGTACCACGAACTGGCCTACGAAAACAAGGCGTACTTCGATACGCAGCGCACACGCAAGGTCTACGATGTTCGCAACAACCGGATGGTCGATGCGATCGGCTTCACCAACGAAAGCGGCACGACCTTCACCGAGAAGTATCTCCTGTGGGGTCTCCCACAGTACGAGATCAACAACAACCGGGCGCTCACCCAGAATACCGGCTGGTAATAAACAAAATGCATTAGAAACAGAAGGCAGCGTCTCGATGAAACGCTGCCTTTTTTTGTAGCCCAGACGTCCACGTCTGGTAGGCACGAAGTGACCAAAAATTACCGTCTGCAAGAGTTAGCCTTGCGCCCACCAGACGCGGACGTCTGGGCTACACAACGTCTGGGCTACACTACACAAACGCCTTCCGTGCGTCGGTCAATAGCTGTGCTTTCTGATCGAGTGAAAGGGGAAGGGGAAGCGGAGCCAGCCCGATGAGTCGGCGCATGATTTCGACGGCACTAAATTGCTGGCAAAGCTTCTCATCGAACGAGGCTGTTTCGCGGTACACCGTCAACACTCGTTTCCTCGTCGATTCCGGCTGATTGGCTAGTTGCAGATGAGCCACAAACACCCCCAGGTCGTATTCGGGTGGTCCGTAGAAACAGCATTCAGGATCGATGATTTTAGGGCCGGCATCGGTACGCAGCCAGCTACCGGGATAATAATCACCGTGGAGTAGGGTCGGTCCGTCGGCCAGATACACGTCCCCCAGCCGTTGAATAGCAGTCTTCAATGCACTATCCGTTTTGTAGGACATGGCCAGTTCCTGCAAACCCGGCTGTACGGTGTCCAGATCGAACCTATTGTCGATCTGGAAGGGATAAACAAACAGGTGTTCGTGATTCAGTGCCCGCATAGCCTTGTTACGAAGAACAGGCGTGGGCGTAACTACCGCAAAGTGATGATGCAGATTAGCCAGATACTCCGTTAGCACCACCTGCTCGTCATCCCCCAGCAGTTGTCCGGGCTGGTACAGGTTCGTGTAATCCCGCGCTCGTCCCAGATCCTCCAGTACCAGTATATTGTTTTCAGGGTCGAGGCCCAGCAGGTGCGGCATCTGCTCCGCCAGCATCGGCACGTCCTGGACTGCTTCGTAGAAATGCCCTTCGATGATAGCCCGCTCCGCTGGTGCCACTATGGTCGGGTACTTCTCAACGTACCCCCGCGCCTGCTTGACGATCAGCGATCGAATAGGTGTACTGATCCGCAGTATATAATTCATGTTGCCCTCACCGGGCTTTTCCAGCGTCGTGATCGATTCTGATTCATCGATCCAGCCGCGCCGGACGAGATAATCCCGAAGTAGCTGGGGTTCCTGAGCGTTCAGCAGCATACAAAAGGTTGACTATATGGTAACAAATTAGAAGTCAGCACTTAACTACCGCACCACCGCCAGCTTTCCAGCCACACCCTCCGTACCGGTGGCCGTTACAACTACAACTAGGTAAACACCCGTTTGCACGGAGCGGCCCCGGTAGTCGAGCAGATTCCAGGCGGCCGTACCTCCCTGTGAGCGGGTTTCGTAGACGAGCTGTCCGCCCGCATCCAGAATTTTCACCGTTGCGTTGTCTGTGAGCCCTGTTATGCCCACCGAGCCGGTAAAGTCGGGCCGGACGGGATTGGGGAAGATGGTCGGACTACCCAGTGCATCGGCGGGGTCAGTTGCTGTAGTCTGGTACGAAACAAGGCCATTGGTCGTCTGGATAAACAGGCGGCCCGACTGCGGTTCAACGGCTAGCGCCGAAATTGACCGTAGCGGCAGCGGACTGGTATCATCGGTCAAGGTTTCGAGCAGTTGCGATCCGTCGGGCGACACGCGGTACACGCCCGTCCGGGTCGACAGCCATTTCCGGTTTCCCCCATCAACGACGATAGCCGTTATCAGCTCGTTGATCAGTAATCGAATCCGGTTACTATACGGTGGCCGTGCATTGATTGCCCTGACGAACGGATCGCTCAGGTTATCGAAAACGGTGGGTCCCAAATCGGTCCCGACCCAGATCGCGCCCAGTCTGTCTTTCGCCAGTGTCCGAACGCTATTCGTCAATAAGCCCCCACCGTTGATGACGGTCGTCAACGGGCGCAACCGGTTGGTTTGCGGATCGAATACCAGCAAGCCACTACCGACCGATAACCGCATCCAGATGTAGCCGCCGTCGTCGGGCACGAGTTGCTGAATATCCTGCGTCGTTACGGCCGGAAACGACGTGAACGTGCCGTCGGGTCGTCGTACGTGCAGCGTGGCCGTACGCGCCAGCGAACCTCCGGTGGCGATCCATAAATTTCCCAGTGCATCAGCCGCCAGACTGGTGATGTATTCGCCAACGGCGACGGGCAGCGGTATATTGACGAGTGTCGGCTGATCGGCCGTTTGCTGCCAGAGTCCGGTTCCGAAGCCACCCAGGTAGAGCGTTTGCGTAGCCGACAAATAGGCCGCAGCACTAAAGCCCTGCCCTACCCCCTGCGCGCTTAATGACTGCCACTGATTCGCCGACACCTGTAACTGACTTGCCGGCGTCTGACTTGCCGACAGCGCCGTCGCATTCTGCGGCCCGTTAGGCAATGCGACGAGCCGATCGGCATAAGCGTATAACGTGCTGAACGTATCACGGTCGGGTCCGGCCGGCGCAAGCGCGCGCACGGCACCGCCCGACACCAGTAGCAGGCCACTCTGCCCGTCGGCGATCCAAAGGCTGGTTCCGTCCAGGACGACCTCACGTGGGTCAGCAAGCAACGGGCTACTGACGGTGCCGATAGTCGATGCCGTAACGGATTGCCCGGTG
Organism: Spirosoma oryzae; assembly: GCF_003002825.1. Classification (GTDB taxonomy): domain Bacteria; phylum Bacteroidota; class Bacteroidia; order Cytophagales; family Spirosomataceae; genus Spirosoma; species Spirosoma oryzae. Next base: position 154,409 of record NZ_PVTE01000012.1, read on the forward strand.
ACAACGATCGTACCCGCATCGGCGCTGCTGGTACTCGAAAACTGCCGGACCAGCGTCGTTGATGCCGATTGCGTCAGTATCCACCCGCCCCCCGACCGGTCGTAAATACCCTGCCCGTTTACCGTGGTCGATACACGTCCCTGCCGGGTAACGAGTGTATTGGGTGAGCCCGGCGGGTTGCCGATGATGCGCCAGTTGGCGGGGTCAGCCAGGTTGGTACCCGACGCAAGCCGTACCGCCCGGATGGCCTGAGGTACTGTTGCCGTCGCCGATACCGGTGCCGTCAGCGCGTACAGACTATCACCGACGACGGCTGTCTGATAGATGGGTAGCTGAGCCCCGTTACTGCGCCGGCTGAAGTACGTATCCCGGATGTCGTTGGTGGTCAGATTCAGCACGACCAGGCCGAAGTCGGTGCTCAGGTACGCCAGATTATCGACCCGGTTGATGAAGTTTATCCCCCGTGCATCAGGCAGACTGGTTGCCGTAGCAATGGTCGAAATGGTTTGTATGCTACCCGGCTCCCCCGTGGTAGTCAAACTTAGCAGATCGATCGTGCCGGTCCGGTACGCAATCAGGAGCCGCGACTGATCGGGCAGGTACAGCAGACGGCTGACACCCACGTCCGACAGGCCGTCCTGCCGCGTCAGCGTTATGGTCTCACCCGTCGTTTTATCGTAGGCAAACAGCCCGTTAGCCGTAGCGGCATAGACGTACTGCCCCGCCAGCGCGACCGACTGCGCCGACCGGTAGCTGACATGCGAGCGCCAGTTACCAATCTGCGCGTACACGCCCGCCGACAGCAGCAGCCACAGCCAGCCAAGCAGCAACAGTCGCTTACACATGCTCTGGTTCATAGACCCACTCCCGGCGACCAGCATCGGCCCCCAGATTGAAACAACGGCGACACCGGGCTTCGTAACTATCGGTTTCGCCCAGTAATACCCGTTCCTGCGACGGCACCAGCCGGTACGAATGCTGGGCAATGTCGCCACAGACGACGCAGATGGCGTGCACCTTCGTAACGTATTCGGCAATGGCCATCAACTGCGGCATACAGCCGAACGGTTTTCCCGCAAAATCCATGTCCAGCCCGGCCACCACAACCCGCTTACCCTGGTTCGCCAGCGTCTGACACACAGTCGTGATGTCGCTATCGAAAAACTGGGCCTCGTCGATACCCACTACTTCGGCATCGCCCGCCAGGGCAAGAATATCAGTTGCTTTCTGCACTGGCACCGACTCGATGGTTTGCGCCGAATGCGACACGATGTTTTCGTCGTCGTACCGGGTGTCGATAGCCGGTTTGGCGATCCGAACACTCAGTTTGGCAATGCGGGCGCGATTCAGCCGCCGGATCAGTTCCTCGGTTTTTCCCGAAAACATCGACCCACAGATTACTTCGATCCAGCCAGTTCGGAGGTGAGGTGGTTCGCGTCGGCGGGACGGTTCGATAAACATAACGGAGTCGATTACGGATGATTGGTGTCGCGTCCGGCGATCGGCGCAATAGACAAAAATAGGTTTCGAAACCGTATGGCCCGATACAAACTGGCAACTATTGTCAACGCCCGCCCTCCGTTGGCCCAAAACCGCGCTGCGCCCCGGTCTGCTGGGTAGGTTCGGGGGAAAGGCGCTTTTTTTTGAAGCCAACAATTGGCAAGTTTGTTGTTAAATGGGAACCGGTATGGTCTCCATCGACTCACACGCGGCAATTCATCTACAACGGTCTCTACTGATGTCCAATAAGTTCAATGCGAACGCCCTCAATGACTACAGCCGTTCGTATGCCCGGCGCATTGCCGCCGATTTCTACCAACAGCATACAACGATCTCCGGCAGTCAGATTCTGTCCCTGACACCCATCAACCAGATCAACCTGCTCGTCATCGGCACGCTGTCGACCAAGTGGCAGGCCGACGCCGAGAAGTTTCGCAGTCCGTACTTCGATTTCACCCATGCCGACGTAGAGGAAGCGTTACAGCATTTCATGAACGTGGTCTCGCAGCATATCTCGGTTCGGCGCGAACACCTCGAACCGCTACTGTCCGATGCTGTTCGCCGGACCATTATCCTGATTTTCGACCCGCGCGCTTATTTCGATGAGCTACTCCGTAACCAGCCCGAGTTTACGCTGACGGCCGACTCGCTGAGACAGATCAGCCGATTCACGAAGATCAACCAGTTTATCTCGGCCCACCTGACGCAGCGCATGAACGGCAAACCGTTTATCTACGTCAATCAGGCGATTGGGTATCTCGACGAAGCCTTTGCCCAGAAGGCACACGAAATTGAGCATTACGATAAGTTCGTCAGTATTTTCTCCGAGAAAGTACCGATGGATGTTTCGGCCCTGCTCCGCAGTCACGTTCCCGACAGTATTCCGCCGGGACCATCCCGCTCGTTTTTCGACATGGCTACCGAGTCCGCCGTGCCCCCTGCTCCACTCGTTGCGCCGGGCGCCGATGCGTCGGGCGTCGATACGTCGAACACCGAGCCGGCGCAGTCGGCCGTATCACCCGTTCCTACCGAGCCAGCCAATGCACCTGCTCCATCTGAATCCGCTACGGTAATGCCAGAAACGCCGAAAGAGCAACCTCTTTCGGCGGCTGATACTACAGCCGCTACCACGTCGGCCGCTACCACGTCGGCAGATTCGGCGTCGGGCGGGCCTATGTTTCTGGGTGGGGATTCCGGCCCGGAACCGGTAGCGCCCATTAGTCAGCCGTCGCAGCTATCAACAGGGGGCATCAGTCAACCGAGCGTTAGCCAGACCAACGACACGCTCAACGTAGGTGGCACCGATGATGATGAGCTGATCACGCTCAACGACATTCTGCGCGGTAAGACGCCGGCTACGACGGAAAGTGTTGCCGAAACCTTCACGCATGCGCCGATCGAAACCGTTGGCCGTAGCATTTCGCTAAACCAGAAGTTCCGCTTTATCAATCAGCTGTTCAATGGGAACACAGCCGCCTATAACCAGGCTGTTGCCGAACTCGACACACTGAACAACTACGGACAGGCACTGGATCTGATTCAATACCGCTACGCGTCGCAGTATTCCTGGGATATGAATAGCGACGAGGTGAATGAACTGATCGATATTCTAAAGCGCCGGTTCGCCTAGCCGGGTCCGTTTGTCGACACGCCGGGCTGTTCACTTTTTTGCCGAGCAGTCCGGCGTTTTCGTTACTTCTGCCAATAGCACCGGTCCTAGTGCCATTCAGATTCGTGTAGCGCTAACCGCACGGTACACGCGCCATACTCACTCCTGCCCAACGTTCGACTGCTTTTCATTTCAGGCCATTCCGTGCGCCGTTAACAGCATGGACATCCACACCTGACTTGATTTACTGTGCGAACGATCTGGCTACTACTTGCCGGTTGCTGCTTATCAACCCTGGCGCTGGCGCAAAGCGATCAGCCTTTCCGGCGTATCGCCGATCGGCGCATCGACGCGATTGGCCGATATTTGCAGGATCTTTTCCCGGCCCAAACAGAAGGCATTGACTATGAAGCCGTGTACGACGCGCTCACGCAGTTGTATGCGAATCCGCTCGATCTTAACAACGCTACCCGCGACGAACTGGCAGCAACGTATCTGCTATCGGAATCGCAACTGAGCAGCCTACTTGACTACCGACAAGGGCAGGGTGCATTACTGTCGATCTACGAGCTACAGGCAATTCCTGGTTTTGACGTGCCCACGATTCGCCGGATGCTGCCGTTCGTTACCGTAGCTGGTAGTCAGGATTTATTTGGCGGCTTACCCAACCCCACCGACCATTACCTGATTACGCGGTACGAGCGTATCCTGGAAGAACAGAAAGGCTTTTCGGAGGCCGTCGCCGACAAGAAAGGAAACGTTCCGACGCGTTATCTTGGCGATCCGCAGCAATGGTTCGTTCGCTATCGCTACAGCCGACCACATACGTTCAGCGTGGGACTGACAATGGAGAAAGATGCGGGTGAACGGCTGCAATGGCAACCGGGTCAGTACCGGTACGGCTTCGATTACGTGTCGGTCCACGCACAGTTGCAGAACCGGGGGCGCTGGCGGAACATCGTGCTGGGTGATTATCAGCTACAGATTGGGCAGGGACTGGTCCTATCGGCCGGTTTTGTGCTGGGGAAAAGCGCCGAAACTGTACAGACCGTCCGTCGGCCGACACTGGGCATTCGACCCTACACATCGCTGACCGAGTACGGCTTCTTTCGGGGCGGGGCTGCTACCTACGCGCTTCGTCCTAACCTCGACCTGACGCTACTCGCATCACACGTCCGGCGCGACGCCAACACCATCGCATCCGACAGTACGCTCGCGGACCTGACGGCGACGTCCCTGCAAACGTCGGGGCTACACCGTACGCTGGCCGAACAAGCCGATCAGAGCAGCTTACCTGAAACGAACCTGGGGATGCATCTGCTGTACCGTAACCGGCAACAGCTTCAACTGGGGCTGACCCTATTGCATACGCAGTTCGGCGTTACCCTCAAAAAGCGCGATCAGCCGTACAATGAGTTTGAGTTCACAGGTACGCAGAACCGGGTTATCGGGGTGCACGGCGGCTATGTCCGGCACAACTGGAATCTGTTCGGCGAAGTGGCCTACAGCGCGGGATCGCAAACGAACAGCGGGGGTGTCGGTGCAGTGGCGGGTACCCTTGTCAGTCTGAACCGGAAGCTTGATCTGGCGCTGCTTTTCCGGCACTACGACCGGAATTTCCACTCCTTTTATGCCAACGGATTCGGAGAAGGCAGCCGAACAATTAACGAAACGGGGGCTTATGCCGGGTTGAAATACACCGTTTACCGTCGATTAACCATCAGCGGCTTTGTCGATTACTTTCGGTTTCCGTGGCTACGGTACCTGGTCGATGCACGGTCGCAGGGGGTCGATTATTTGGTGCAGGGGCGCTATACGCCCAATCGCCAAACGGCGTTCTACCTGATTTTTCACGATGAGTACAAGGAAAAGAATCTGCCGGGGGATAAGGCGCGCCGGGTTGTTGGAACAGTTCGTCGGAGCCTGGCTATTAACGCTGAATACCGGCCGCTGCCGGGACTGACGATGCGTTCACGGGTGCAGGGGGGTATTTTTCGGTATGCCGGTCGGCAAGCGTCGCTGGGGTTTGCGCTGATTCAGGATGCTTCCTTCGACTGGCGACGGCTTAGCGTGTCGGGGCGGGTAGCGCTGTTTGGCACCGACGATTATGATTCCCGTCAATACGTCTACGAGCGCGACGTACTTTACGCTTTTTCATTTCCCGCTTATACCAATCAGGGCATACGGCATTACGTACTGGCTCAGTACAGTATCAGCCGTCACCTGGACGTGTGGGCACGCTGGGCTCGTTCCGACTTCTTCGACCAGAAAACCGTTGGTTCCGATCTCGATCAGATCAACGCCCCACACCGGTCGGAGATCAAGCTACAGGCTCGCTGGCGCTTCTGAGTTAGCGCTCCATTTCGCGAATCAGCTTGTTGGCGTTGATGAACTCATTCAGCTCATCGACGTTCGAGTGCGTCAGTGTATCGCTGTTGCCTTCCCAAAGCTTGTTACCCTCGTAGAGAAACATGATTTTCTCACCGATTTCCATCATCGAGTTCATGTCGTGCGTAATGATGACCGTCGTGACTTTGTACTCGTCCGTAATCTCTTTGATAAGCTGATCAATTTTGATCGACGTCAGCGGATCAAGGCCGGAGTTGGGTTCGTCGCAGAACAGGTATTTGGGATTCAGCACGATAGCCCGGGCAATACCGACCCTTTTTTTCATACCACCGCTAATTTCCGACGGCATCCGATCGCCCGCGTTCTCCAACCCGACGCGCTTCAGGCACTCCTGCGCCCGGTCGAGTTTTTCTTCTTCCGACTGATCGGTCAGCATGTCGAGGGGAAAACGTACATTGTCGAGCACCGTTTTAGAATCGAACAGCGCCGATCCCTGAAACAGAACGCCCATCTCGCGTCGGATTTCCTTTTGCAGGTCTTTATCGCCCGATAGGAAATCACGTCCGTCGTAAATTACTTCCCCAGCATCCGGTTTTACCAGCCCAATCATGCACTTGAGCAGTACGCTTTTACCGGTACCACTACCGCCAATGATAAGACTCGTCTGACCGGGTTCGAAACAGCCATCAATGCCCTTGAGCACCTGCCGGTCGCCAAACGTCTTGGCAATATTTTTTATGTCAATCATAGTTCAATGAGTGATTGAGCGAATGAGTGATTGAGCGAATAGCTGGCTATATGTCAGCCTTATTCACCGCGACAGCGGACCGCTCATTCGCTCAATCACTCATTCGCAATTAGGTCAGCAGCACCTGCGTCAGGACGAAGTCGGCGGCTACGATGGCGATACAACTGTTGGTTACGGCGGAGGTCGATGCAGTACCCACTTCCAGGGCCCCACCCTTTACATTGTAGCCCTGATAGGCCGAGATTGTCGAGACCAGAAAGGCGAAGACGACGGTTTTGATCAGCGCAAACGTGACGCCGAATGGCTTGTATTCGAAACGCAGGCCCGACACGTATTCTTCGGGAGAGATGACCCCCGCCAGCGTACCGGCAATGTACCCCCCCAGAATCGACAGGAAGGCGGCCATGATAACCAATAGCGGGAACATCAGGACCGACGCTACAACCTTTGGCAAGATCAGATACGAACTGGAATTGATCCCCATCACCTCCAGCGCATCAATCTGTTCGCTGATACGCATCGTCCCCAGTTCGCCGGCAATGTTCGACCCCACTTTACCCGCCAGTACGATGCACGACAGCGTAGGCGCCAGTTCCAGGATCGAACTGTCGCGTACGATCAGCGCAATAATATTTTTCGGAACAAACGGGTTGGTCAGGTTGTAGGCCGTCTGTACGCAGGTAACGGCCCCGATAAACGTATTGACCAGAGCGACGATGAAGATGGAGCCAACCCCAATCGACATGCATTCATCAATGATCAGCCGCAGGTAAACGCCCATTTTTTCGCGATTGCGAAACAGCGTACCCAGAAAGATAAAATAGTCACCAATTCGTGTGAGCATGATTCAGGTCGACAGCGAGCGTGTCAGTGTAGTGGCGGACAAGGTCCTACCCTGAAACTCCATCAACTGACGAATGGTTTCTACCGTAACTTGCGCGTTCGTCAGCCACTGTGTTTTTCTCGCTATGAAGTCATTAGCCGTTGTTACGGGGGGTACCAAAGGAATCGGTCGGGCCATTACCGACAAACTTATTTCTGAACAGTTTGACGTTGTCGTCTGCGCCCGCTCCGTCGACGGAATGAGTGGAGCGGGTTACCTGCCATTTGCCGCCGACCTCGGCACCCGCGCCGGCGTCGACGCCCTGCTCGACTATGTTCGTTCGCTTGGTCGCCCCGTCGATATACTGGTCAACAATACGGGGGTCTTTTTGCCGGGGCAGATTCAGAACGAGGCCGAGGGTACGTTCGAGCAATTGATGAACACCAACGTCGCCAGCGCCTACCACATCACGCGTGGCCTTGTTGGCAGCATGGTATCCCGTCGGAAGGGGCATATTTTCATGATGTGCTCGACGGCCAGCATTACGCCGTATACCAATGGGGGTTCGTACTGTATTTCCAAATTTGCCTTGCTGGGTATGAGCCGGGTATTGCGCGAAGAATTGAAGCCGACAGGCGTTAAAGTTACGGCACTGCTGCCCGGTGCTACCCTCACCGATAGCTGGGTAGGCACTGACTTACCAGCCGATCGATTTATCGCAGCCGCCGACGTTGCCAACAGTTTATGGGCCGCGTATACCCTATCGCCGTCGGCCGTCATCGAAGAAATTTTGCTACGTCCACAACTGGGTGACCTGTAAGTGGGACAGGTCGATGTAGCGGGTATATAAAGGAGTCGAGCGGTTTTTGCTAACTTGCGGCCCATCGCTTTCGAGCGGGCAACTTAGTTTAACCGAAAAAAACGGCAAATACAGGAAATGGCTTCTGTTGAGTATCTGGGTATAGACGTTGGCGGTACGAACGTCAAAATGGGTATCGTTGATGCGAGTACCGGCAAAATTTCAAACTTTTATAGCCACGATACGGGCAGCTGGCGGCAGTCGGGTCATTTTATTGATCGCTTTGGCGACGCGGTTGCGCTGCAACTACTGGCCAACAAAGACGTAAAACACGTTGGTATCGGTCTGCCCGGCATGCTCAATCGCGAACGGACCGTTCCGCTCGAAATCACGGCAATTCCAGAAATCGACGGCGTACCAATGGTCGATATTCTGTCGAAACGCTTCCCGGGTATTCAGTTTTTTCTCGAAAACGACGCCAACGCAGCGGCTCTGGGTGAATATTATTTCGCCGAAGAAAAGATCAACGAAAATTACATTTTCATCACGCTGGGTACGGGTGTCGGCGGTGCCGCCATCATCAACAAGAAAATCTTTACCGGGGGTGATGGCAACGCGATGGAGCCGGGCCACATTCCTTCCCGTAACGGTCGCGTGCTTGAACGCAACATCGGCAAGGTTGAACTGTTGCAACTGGCCAACCTGCGCCGGTCGGAGTTTAGTGGAGACACACAACTTCCCGACGATGGTAATATTTCTACGACGGGTCTGGTAGCCGCTGCCGCCGAAGGTGACAAGCTCGCCATGCAGATCTGGGAAGAAGTAGGCGAAATGCTAGGTGAGGGACTATCTGCCCTGATCAAAATTCTGGATATCAAGTACGTACTGATCGGTGGTGGTTTGTCGGCTTCGTTCGACTACATCCTGCCTGCCGTCAATCGTACGCTCGATTACTGGCTGAATCCTTATTACAAAAACGGGCTGGCCATCAAACGGGCAACGCTGGGTAATGACGCTGGCCTGCTGGGTGCGGCATCGCTTTGCTTCGAATAAGCTACACATTCCATGAAGAAGGGGACGCAGCCGATGGTTGCGCCCCCTTTCTGTTGACCGTTAGCTAAATTACATTCACCTCCGGCTGAATGCAAACGCCGTACTTTTCATATACCGATGCCTGAACCTGTTGAGCCAAGGCAATCAGTTCATCGCCCGTTGCTCCGCCATAGTTGACCAGCACCAGCGCCTGTTTAGCGTGTACGCCCGCATCATCTTTGCGATACCCTTTCCAGCCCGCCCGCTCAATCAGCCAGCCGGCGGGTAGTTTTACACCGCCGTCGGCTAACGGGTAGCCCGGCATGTCGGGATAGGTTTCCTTTAGCTGGGTGAACTGCTCAGCGGAAATTTCCGGGTTCTTAAAAAAGCTCCCGGCATTACCGATCTGCGCCGGATCGGGCAACTTACTCCGCCGTATGTGAATTACAGCGTCGCTGATTGCCTGAATCGACAGCTTATCTTCAGATACACCCATCGCATCGAGCGTTTCCTGGATAGCTCCGTATCGCGTGTGAAACGTCGGGACTTTATCAAGCCGAAACGTAACGCGGGTAATGATATACTGTCCTTTCAGTTCGTGCTTAAATACGCTTTCCCGATAGCCAAACGCACAATCGGCATGCGTAAACGTGCGGTATTCGCCCGTTGGAATGTGTACGGCCGTCAGCGACTCGAAGATCTGTTCGATTTCAACACCATACGCACCGATGTTCTGCATAGGGGCCGCCCCGACCGTACCCGGAATCAGCGACAGATTCTCCATACCGGCATACCCATGCGCGACGCAGTAGGCAACCAGTTGGTGCCAGTTCACGCCTGCTCCTACGCTGAGATAGATGTGGCTTTCATCTTCCCGAACGACTTCTATACCCTGAATCGCCATTTTCACGACCAATCCGTCAAAGTCCCGGCGGAGCAGAACGTTACTGCCCCCACCCAGAATAAGTTTTGGTACGTCTACGAAGTCATGTAGTAAGAGAAGGGCAGGCAGGTCGTTTTCGTGCGAAATCTCAACCAGATAGCGTGCCTGAGCCTCGATACCAAATGTATTGTAGGGCTTGAGCGACACGTTACTTTGTATAGTCAACATAAACCGGGGAGGTTATCCAACAAAAGTAACCAAAATCTATGAGGGTCGCGCACCATTGTCAACGGTCTGTTAACTCGGCGTTGAAAATTGTATTTTTGCCTTCGCACAGTCGAATCGGTAGTATGAATATCGGATCAAGCCTTGTTGGCGTAGGATTTATAGCCTTGTTAATGGGATGCGCCACGAGCCGCCCGGTAAGTAGTAGTAGTAGTGGTCGTGCGGCTACCAACTATGGTGCTTACAGCGAGGATTTAGCGACCGTACGGCCTACTTATGGTTCGCCAGCGTCGGGCACGCGTCCAGCGACAAATCGCCCCACGAACTCAGGTGAGCCCGCTCCCAAGCCCGCTACACCGTCGACAACACCCCGCAGAACAGAACCACGCCGTTCTACGCCCGCCCCGGTCGCTACGATGAGCGTAAACCGGCAACTCGACGCCGTACTCGATACCCTGGCCGAACAGAACCGGTCGGTTCGGTATGCCCCCGGCTTTCGCATTCAGGTATACGTCGGTACACAGCGTCAGGAGGTCGACGCGATAAAGGCATTGATCGCGCAGAACTTTCCTGAACTGAATCCCTACCTAAGCTACAACCAGCCAACGTACAGGCTAAAAGTGGGCGATTTCATGCGACGCATTGACGCCGAACGCTACTATGCGTCTATAAAACAGCAGGTTCGTTCAGCACTGCTGCAAGGCGACAAAGTAGACGTACGCAGAGCCCTGTTAATAAAATAATGCAATTCGTTGCGCGAATACCTGTAAATTTGATTCGTTTTGTACAACTGGATGCAATCGACTTATCAGTAATAATATATGAAAAAAGCGCTAATCACAGGTGTAACGGGTCAGGACGGCGCGTATCTGACCGAACTGCTGCTCTCGAAAGGCTACGAAGTCCACGGGATCAAACGGCGGAGTTCGCTCTTTAATACGCAGCGTATCGACCACGTCTACGAAGATCCCCACCAGGACAACGTACGTTTCAAACTACATTACGGTGATCTGTCGGATTCAACCAACATCATCCGGATCATCCAAGAAGTTCAGCCCGACGAGATCTATAACCTGGGCGCAATGTCGCACGTACAGGTAAGTTTCGAAGAGCCCGAATACGCGGCTCAGGTCGATGGTATCGGTACGCTGCGTATTCTTGAAGCCGTTCGCCTGCTGGGCCTAACGGGCAAGACTAAAATCTATCAGGCATCGACATCGGAGCTTTACGGTGGCGTACAAGGTCACGCGCAGTCGGAAACGACGCCCTTCTACCCCCGTTCGCCGTATGCCGTAGCGAAACAATACGCGTACTGGATTACGGTCAACTACCGCGAGGCTTACAACATGTATGCCTGCAACGGTATCCTGTTCAACCACGAATCACCACTACGGGGCGAAACGTTCGTTACGCGTAAAATCACCCGCGCGGTGTCGCGCATTGGTCTGGGCCTACAGGAGAAAGTATACCTTGGCAACCTCGACGCCCAGCGCGACTGGGGTCATGCAAAGGATTACGTCGAAGCGATGTACCTGATTCTTCAGCAGGAAACGCCGGAAGATTTCGTTATCGCAACGGGTGTAACGACCCGAATCCGGGATTTCGTCCGGATGTCGTTTGCTGAAATCGGCGTTGAACTGGAATTCTCAGGCGAAGGCGCTAGTGAGACTGCGAAGGTCGTTCGGGCGAACAACCCAGACTTCCCGGTACCTGTCGGTCAGGAAGTTGTTTGCGTCGACCCACGCTACTTCCGGCCAACCGAAGTAGATCTGTTGCTCGGTGATCCGACAAAGGCGATGACGAAGCTGAACTGGACACCTAAATACGATCTGCCGGCACTGGTAAAAGACATGATGACAGCGGACATCGATCTGTTCCGGCGCGATCAGCTGCTGGCGCAGAGCGGTCACCAGATTCTGAATTACTTCGAATAGGTCAATTTAAGGTTTAACGTCCAAGGTTTGAGGTTAGCTGGCGGGAGTAACACTGGCAGTAGCCAACTTTTAAATATTGAACCACAAACCTTAAGCCGCGCTACTTCAAGCACTAAAAAAGCCCGTTAGCGTTTGCTAGCGGGCTTTTTTAGTGCTTGAAGTAGTGATTAAACCGGTACGGCGTAGTAGTACATCCGCGAGCTGTTTGGGTACATCCCGATCAGCATCAGTCCTTCGCCTTCTTTCACAGAACCCAGAATCATCTGGAGGTCTTTCGTCGTTTTCACGTTCCGACCGTTCGCCTTCACGATGATGAATCCTTCTTCAATGTCCGTTTCGGCCAGCTTACCATCTTTGATTTGCTTTACCCGAACGCCACCGCTGACACCTAATTGTTTGGCTTCCTGACCGCTCAACTCTTCAAAGTCGGCACCCAGGGCTCCAAGCGAAGCAGTCGAGGCTGTAACGTCGGCTTTCCGGATTACATCACGCCCACCGTTCCGGTTACGCAGTTCAACTTTGTACTCTTTTTCGGTACCGTTCCGATTGACCGTCACGTTGACAATATCACCTGGGCGACGACGGCCGATGATTTCACGCATTTGCGCATCTGAATCCAGCGGCTGACCTTCCATTTTCACGATTACATCACCTTTCTGCAATCCAGCCTGTTTGGCAGCGCCATCTTCGACGGCCTCGTCAACGTAGATACCACGATTCACTTTGACATTTTTTTCCTTAGCCATCTTGCTGTTCAGCTCGATCGGATGAATTCCGATATAACCGCGCTGTACGTTACCGTATTTCAGCAGATCAGCCGAGACTTTTTTCACCAATGACACCGGTACTGCGAAGCCATAACCGCTGTAGTAACCCGTTGCTGATGCAATCGCCGAGTTGATGCCAACCAGTTCTCCACGTAGGTTTACCAATGCACCACCTGAGTTACCGGGGTTGATAGCAGCATCGGTTTGAATGAACGACTCAACTGGCGTGTCGGGCTTTTTGTCGTTCCGGTCGATGTTCTGGTCCAGGATACCGATTTTCCGGCCTTTTGCACTAACGATACCAGCAGTTACCGTCGATTCCAGATCAAGCGGGTAACCAACAGCCAGTACCCATTCACCCAGTTTAAGACCGTCGGAATCGCCTAATGTAATGGCGGGCAAATTGGTAGCTTCAACTTTAATAACGGCCAGATCAGTCAGGGGATCAGTACCAATTACTTTGGCTTTGAAACTGCGCTTATCCGTCATGATTACCTCAACTTCGTCGGCGTCCTGTACGACGTGATTATTCGTAACAATGTAGCCGTCTTTGCTGATGATTACACCCGAACCCGATGCCTGCCCCTGCTGACGGCGAGGCTGTCGCTGCTGACCACCAAACTCGTCACCGAAAAATTCACGGAAGATGTCAGGTACCTGCTGCTGACGAACCGTGCGGGTCATCGTTGTGCGAATGTGAACAACCGTAGGCGTTACGGCTTCAGCGGCCGTCGAGAAATCACCGGGTGCGGCCGAGGGGCTATCACCCGTCAGAGCTGCCAGGCGGCTTGTAATGGTTGGGGTCGGCGACGATTCATTAAAGACTACGTCACGGTTATTGAATCCCAACAGGTTGTAAGCGGCTAACGTCACGACGCTCGACAGAATCGCCATCAACGCTAAAAGTTTCCAGTTGCTTTTCATGGTTAATTGGGAAAATTGAGAATTGCTCTTTTGTGTAAACTATCGTTTCCGATGTACTGATATAACGGAAAGAGGTTGGGAAAAATCCGGGGTGGGTCTGTCCTTAACAAAATTTAACAGGGCTTTGTTGAGGGCCGCGAACCAGCCAATTCAAACTGTCTCAGCGGCTAATTTTCACCCACCAATTCCAGATTTTGACTCACTGAATCAAATCCCATACCAGGGCCCGGTAGCGTGTTATAAACGTCAAGTTGACAGTCAATCTACTGCATAAAACAACGAAAACCGGCCAAAACAGCTACTGAATACTAGCCGATGTGCCGGTTTGACAGAATTATGTACGTAAGGGTGAGTTGTCAGCTATCGATCTGCGCCAGTGCCTTTTCCGCAGCGGCCTGCTCAGCTTTCTTTTTCGAATAGCCGCTACCCGTGGCAAATGGCTCTTCGTCGACAACGACCTGAGCGATAAACTCCCGAAAATGACTACTGCCTTTTTCGGAAATAATATCGAAGCGGATCTCTTTACCCGACCGTTGCGCCCATTCGATCAGGCGGCTTTTAAAGTTGATATTGTTCTGAACGACCAGATCGAGGTCGTAATGGGAAAGCAGTTCTTTTAAGATGAACTGACGGGAAAAGCGGAATCCTTTATCCAGATACACCGCGCCCACCAGGGCCTCCAGCGCATCGCCGTACATGGAACTCCGGCTCGGTACGCTCTTCGTACGCTGCCCATCGTATTCGATTAGCCTGTCGAGACCAATTTTCCGGGCAATACCGTTCAGGGTCTCACGATTGACAATCCGTGACCGGATCTCGGTCAGGAAGCCTTCGTCCTTGTAGGGATATTTTTTAAACAAAAACTCGGCAATCACCATGCCGAGCACAGCGTCGCCGAGATATTCGAGTCGTTCGTTCGACTCGCGAAAGCCTTCTATTGCCGTTGCCTTCGATGCCGATGTGTGCCTCAGCGCCAGCTGGTATAAACCCAGATTTGACGGCCGTTCACCAATGATGTGCGCGATCGACCGGCGTAGGTTCTTACGAGGATCGCCGTTACCCGATCGGGATCGGAACCAGTCGAGTGGGTTGAACAGACTTCGTGGCAGCGTGAGTTGCAAGGGCTCAGCTTGGTTTACGGAAAATTACAATGGCATTGTGTCCACCAAATCCGAAGGCATTGCTCATAACCGTGGTCAGTTCCCGCTCCTGCGCTTTGTTTGGCGTCAGGTTGAAGCGCGAATCGACTTCCGGGTCGGGCGTGATCAGGTTGATCGTTGGCGGTACCAGTTGGTGTTGGAGCGCCATTACACTGGCAATGGCCTCAACCGCACCAGCAGCCCCCAGCAAGTGCCCCGTCATTGACTTGGTCGAGCTAATGTTCAGCTTGAACGCATGATCACCAAACAACTTGTAGATTGCTTTCAGTTCCTGCGGGTCGCCGACGGGTGTCGACGTGCCGTGGGTGTTAATGTAGTCAATCTCAGTTGGTTCGATACCGGCATCATTCAACGCATCCTGCATCGCCAGGTAAGCCCCCAACCCTTCGGGGTGTGGCGACGTGATATGGTACGCATCCGATGACATGCCGCCACCGATTAACTCGGCGTAAATTTTGGCACCACGGGCTTTAGCACGGTCGTACTCTTCGAGGATCAGCGCGCCAGCACCTTCACCCATGACAAAACCATCGCGGTCTTTATCGTACGGGCGCGAAGCTGTTTCCGGCGAATCATTGCGCTCCGACAACGCCCGGTTGGCGTTGAATCCACCAATACCGGCTCTGGTAACAGCCGCTTCCGACCCACCAACCACACAAACGTTTAACCGACCCAACCGGATGTAGTTAAAAGCGTCGATGATGGCGTTGTTCGTCGACGCGCAGGCCGACACGGTAACGTAGTTTGTACCCCGAAATCCGTACCGCATCGAGATCTGCCCGGAAGCACTGTCGGCGATCATGCGTACGATAAAGAACGGATTGATGCGGGGGGTACCATCGCCTTTGGCGTAGTCGATCATTTCGTCCTCGAACGACTTGAGCCCGCCAATACCCGAGCCCCAGATAACACCAATCTTGTTAAGATCGTCGTTTTCCAGATCAAGGCCCGAATCCTTGACGGCTTCGTCGGTGGCAATCAGCGCGTAATGGGTGAAGGCATCCATTTTACGCGCTTCCTGCCGGGGAATGAACTGCGTGACATCGAGATTCTTTACTTCACAGGCGAATCGCGTGCGAAACTTGGAAGCATCGAACTTCGTGATCGGGCCGGCACCGCTTACGCCGGCTGATAAGTTGTTCCAGAAAGTAGGTACATCGTTACCAATCGGCGTAAGTGCGCCAAGACCCGTTACGACTACTCGTTTTAACGTCATACAGTTAAACTGCGAGGTAATGAAAGAAGGAAGCGTGGTACTCGATTCAGTAGCTTATTTACCAGCGTTTTCTTCGAGGTAAGTGACAGCCTGACCAACCGTGCCGATGTTCTCAGCCTGATCGTCGGGGATAGAAATATTGAATTCTTTTTCGAATTCCATAATCAGCTCAACGGTGTCGAGCGAGTCGGCGCCAAGATCGTTGGTGAAGCTAGCCTCAGGCGTAACTTCCGATGCCTCAACCCCTAACTTTTCAACAATAATGTTTTTGACTTTCTCTGCAATTTCCGACATTTTGGTAGTCTGTTCTAGTTAAAAAACTGCGCAAATAAACGGATTAACCATTGGATTGCCAAACTATTTTTTGACGTATAGTCAGTAGCACAACCCACACTTTTTTATAACAACTATCTGTTTATCAAACAGATATTAACCAAAACTTTTTGCCGTTTGCTGATACAATCAATCCGTCCTCGGTCTTATATCACGGTTTGACGTTGTCGATGTTATAATGCAGTCCCCTGTTCTCACGCCGGGCCACCGCCATCTTGATAACCAGGTAGGCGACTTCGATCATATTCCGTAGTTCGCAGATATGTACCGATACTTTCGACTGTCGGTACAGTTCTTCGTGCTCGATGTACAACAACTCCAGCCGGTCGAGGGCCCGCTTCAGCCGACGGTTCGAGCGAACGATGCCGACGTAGTTCGACATAATCGACTCCAGTTCCTTACGGATTTCCGTTACCAGTACGAGTTCCTCCGGATGCGTGGTCCCTGCGTCGTTCCAGGCCGGGATATTCTCCGGTACGGTAGCTGTACCTACCAGTTCGATCGTTTTCTCGTATGCCCGGTGCCCGAATACGACCGCTTCGAGCAGTGAATTGCTGGCCAGTCGGTTAGCCCCGTGAAGGCCCGTGCAGGAACATTCCCCAACAGCATAGAGGTATTGAATGTTGGTTTGTCCCCACTCGTTTACGCGTACGCCACCGCACAGGTAGTGCTGCGCCGGTACCACCGGGATGTAATCTTTTCGCAGATCAAGCCCGAGGTGATCGCGACAGTAAGCCGTTATCGTCGGAAAATGCTCGACAAACTTGTCGTAGTCGCAGTGCGTCACGTCGAGGTAAACGAACGAGTCTCCCGCCTTCTTCATCTCCGAGTCGATAGCGCGGGCAACGATGTCGCGGGGGGCCAGCGACAGGCGGGCGTCATACTGCTCCATGAACGTTTCACCCGACCGCGTCCGCAGAATACCGCCAAAGCCGCGCACCGCTTCCGAAATCAGGAAGTTGGGCTTCTTGCCGGGTTCGTACAGTGCCGTCGGATGAAACTGAATAAACTCCATATCCTTACAGACACCCTTCGCCCGGTACGCCATCGCGATACCGTCGCCGGTTGCAATGTTGGGGTTTGTCGTGTTCTGATATATGTTTCCGATGCCGCCCGTTGCCAGCAACGTGGTCTTCGCCAGGAACCGCTCGACCTGACCGGTTTGGGTATTCAGCACGTACGCGCCGTAGCAGTGATTGTCGTTGTCATATCGATGCACCGTTTCGCCGAGGTGGTGCTTCGTAATCAGTTCGACGGCGTAGAAGTGCGTAAAGATTTCGATGCTGGGTAGTGAAGCCGCTTTTTCCAGCAGTGCCCGTTCGATTTCAGCGCCGGTAATGTCCTTAAAATGCAGGATACGAAAGTCGGAGTGCCCGCCTTCCCGAGCCAGATCGTAGTCAGTACCGGTATGCTCCTTGTCGAAGCGAGTACCGTAATCAATCAGCTCGCGAATACGCGCCGGCCCTTCGTTTACGACGATCTCGACGATGTGCCGATCGCTGAGAAAGTCGCCGGCGACCATTGTATCCTCGATATGCTTTTCAAACGAGTCGTCGGCCGCCCACACGGCAGCGATCCCTCCCTGCGCGTATTTCGTATTGGTCTCCTCGGCCTGCACTTTGGTAATGACGCCGATGCGCACGGATTCGTTGAGCCGCTCAAAGTGCATAGCCAGCTTTGTCGCGTAACTCAGGCCCGCGATACCGGAGCCGATAACCAGAAAATCGAATTGGTGAGGCATGTCAGTTTGATTGTGCAGGGCGGATTCGCAGCTGATCATTGCTGAGAACCGCGAAACTGTAGAAAAGGTCGTGCTGAAAATTATTGATAACCTGACAGACACGGACGCACTTCTCAGCACTGGTAATTTTCAGCAGTCGAACCAGTAAAATACCACAATGCGGCATACGGAGCCGGTGTACGAGTTCACCGAAATCTTTATCTTCGGTGAGCAGAATTGCCTTTCGGTCGGTTGCAATTTGTAAAACCTGTGGATCTGAAATACTGGGAAATGACTCAGCGCTTTGACGACACTATAATCAAAATTTTCATCTGCCACGAATACTAATTCATCCGGCCTGTGCATACACGACTTCGTTTTTCACCACATCTGAAGCAAACAGCAAACAGGCCATCAGGTCTGCTTCCGTAGCCCGTGGGTAGGCATCCAGCAACTGGGCAACCGATTCACCGTTGCCCAATTTCTCCAAAACAAGATCGACTGGAATGCGTGTACCTCGGATGACCGGCTTACCAAACATAACAGTAGGGTCCGACGTGATATGGCTCTGCCAGTTCATAACCTTTGTATGTTTAATTGAAATCTGTCTTGCAGCCAAGACGCTATTTACTCATTTCCAGCATGCGGATGACCGACGCTTCGGCTTTGACGCGGACATCTTCCGGTACGAAGATTTCGGGTTGTTCGTACAACAGGCAATTATACAGTTTTTCGAGCGTGTTCATCTTCATGTACGGACATTCCGAGCAGGCACAGGTGTTATTCTGACTAGCCGGTGCCGGAATGATTTTCTTGTGCGGTACGGCCTGCCGCATTTTGTGCAGAATACCCGCTTCCGTTCCGACGATGAACGTCTGATTTGGGCTATCGACCACGTACTTCAGCAGCGCCGTCGTCGATCCTACGTAGTCGGCCTGACTCAGAATGTGCTCCTGGCACTCCGGGTGGGCGATGAACTCGGCGTTGGGGTTTTCGGTCCGCAGCCGTTGCAGCTTTTCGAGCGAAATATCGATATGCACGATACAGGCACCATCCCACAACACCATATCACGGCCGGTCTTGTTCATGACGAAGCGGCCCAAGTTAGCGTCGGGCGCGAAGATGATCTTCTGATCTCTCGGCAGGCTCTCAACGATCTTGAGCGCGTTAGACGACGTGACGATGATATCCGACAGAGCCTTGATCTCCGCCGAACAGTTGATGTACGACAGCACCAGGTGGTCGGGGTATTGTGCTTTGAAAGCCGCAAACTTATCGGCGGGTGCCGAATCGGCCAGTGAACAGCCCGCGTTCAGGTCGGGAATCACGACTTTCTTGTGGGGCGACAGAATCTTGGCCGTCTCGCCCATGAAATGTACGCCACAGAACACAATCATGTCGGCTTCCGTGCTGGCAGCCTGCTGACTCAGACCAAGGCTGTCACCGATGTAATCAGCCAGATCCTGAATCTCGCCGTCGACATAGTAATGCGCCAGAATAACCGCGTTTTTTTCGCGTTTGAGCCGGTTGATTTCGGCGATTAAATCCACATCGCTGGCGACGGGTTTGTTGACGTAACCGACGCGCTGTACTTCTTCCAGCAGTGCTTCCATACTTTGATTCAGGTATCGTTTCCTGTTAAACATAAAAGGAGTCACAAATGTCACTCCAGTACTAAGTGGGCAAGGACCGGCCGCTAGCCTGCACTGAACAGCTGAGACGTAGCCCAGACCCGCTTCGGCGGCCCGGTCCAGGTCTGATGGGCGCGGTAGCGACCAGGAGAGGTGTCGCCTGCATAAGTCGGCCTAACGGCCACCTGGACCTGGAGCTGCTCCGGCGGCCACCGTGGCGCGGCCCGGTCCAGGCTACATCCTATTGTCGTTCGGCCACTTTTGATTTCAGGAACGCAATGACAACATCGAGTCCTTTCTGGTAGTGGACGTTATTTGGTATAACAATATCCGCTTCGGCACGGTACGGCTTGATAAATTGCCGATACGTAGGCTTGACGTGGTATTTCCAGCGATACATGACATCATCGAGATCATAGCCCCGCTCCTCCGCGTCGCGCTTCACCCGCCGTTCCAGTTTAATACTGTTCTTAGCGTCGATGAAGATTTTCAAATCCATCTGATCGGCCAGTTCGCGGAAGTGAAATACGAAAATGCCTTCCACCACAATGATGGGAGCCGGACTAAATGTCAACAGACGCGGTACGACGGTTGGGTTGTTGAACGTGTATTCCTTCTGCTGAACAGACTGGCCCGCACTAAGCTGCTCGATATGCTGCGCGTACAGATGGTGATCGATGGTTTCCGGCAGATCGAAATTGTGAATACCCTGATCGTCGACCTGAATCTGATCGAGCGAGCGGTAGTAGTTATCCTGCGAAATCAGGCAGATTTCATCCTCGGCAAACGCACTGAGTACACCCCGCAAAAAGCTCGTTTTGCCGGATGCGCTGCCGCCGGTAATACCGACGATAAACGGTTTGGTAAGCATGTAGCAAAGATACGGCAGAAATCAGAGCGCGTACCACCGAATCAGCAGTCCACCCACCACGGCTCCAATGACAGGGCCCAGCACCGGCACCCAGGCGTAATCCCAGTTCGAGCTGCCTTTGTTGGGGATGGGCAGGAACGTGTGCGCCAGTCGTGGTCCCAGGTCACGCGCCGGATTGATGGCATAGCCCGTCGGGCCACCCAGCGACAGCCCGATACTCCAGACCAGTATGCCGACTAGGTACGGTCCGACACCGATAGCCAGTTCGCCCAAGTGTTTCGACGAGATACCGGCCAACCCCAGAATCAGCACGAGCGTTGCCAGGGCTTCACTCGTCAGGTTTGCCCCTACGCTACGGATCGCGGGTTCGGTGGAGAAAGCCGCCAGCTTGGCCCCTGAATCGTTGGTAACCGCCCAGTGGGGGCCGTGGTGCAGCCAGACGAGCGTTGCTCCGATGACCGACCCGATCAACTGCGCGGTTATGTACGGAACAACATGACTGTAATCGTCGGTAGCAACGGCAAAGGCAATGGTAACGGCCGGATTCAGGTGGGCGTCGACGCTACCGAAGGCTTTGGCCACAAAAACGCCGATTGTAACGGCGAAAGCCCAGCCGGCGGTAATCACAATCCAGCCCCCATTGTTGCCCTTGGTCTGATTCAGCACGACGTTGGCAACGACGCCGTTACCCAACAGAATCAATACGACGGTACCAATCAATTCACCCAGAAACGGAGTTGTCTGCACAGGAATAGGTTTAGAAATGGTTGTGCGCACTAAACCATATTCTTGAGTTCGTCTACTTATCACCCCCAGCAAATGAAAGCCATCCAATTTGACCGATTCGGTCAGCCAGCCGATATTCTGAAGTCCGTCGAGGTAGCGATGCCCGAACCAGCCGCCGGCCATGTACGCGTACGCGTGCTCGCCAGCCCGATCAATCCGTCCGATCTCATGTTTGTCCAGAACCGGTATGGCATCCGCCCCCAGCTCCCGTCACCGGCGGGTTTCGAGGGCATGGGTGTCATCGACGCGGTTGGCGAAGGGGCCAATTTACCCATCGGTATCCGGGTCAGTTTCACCGGGCTTGGCAGTTGGGGCGAATACGTTGTCGTACATCACAAAGCCGTCATCCCGGTACCCGACGCCATGACCGACGCTATTGCCGCTCAGCTATTCGTCAATCCGTTCACGGCTTACGCCATGGTGCAGGATTCGGGCGTACCGGAAGGGGGCTGGCTGATGCTGACGGCAGCGGGTTCGGCCTTTGGTAAGCTGGTCATTCAGCTGTGCGTCAAGCGCGGGATAAAAACCATCGGCACGGTCCGACGGAACGATCTCAACGACGAACTGACCAAACTGGGCCTAACCGAAATCATCAATACGGAAACCGATGATATGGCTGCGCGCGTCCGGGAAATTACCGGTGGAACTGGTGTTCAATGCGTGCTGGATGCCGTAGGTGGCCAAACGGCCACGGATGCTGTTGCATGCCTTGGTAAAGGCGGCACCATGCTGGTCTATGGGTTGCTGAGTGCGGAGAATCCGTCGCTGAACGTAGGATTGATGATCTTCCGGGAACTGACGATAAAAGGGTTCTGGCTCTCCGACTGGATGCGTCGGGTGGATACGCAGGTCCGGCAGGAGGTGTCTAAAAACGTAATCGACTGGCTGACCACTGGTGAGGCCCAGCTACCCATTGAGGGCCGCTATACGCTCGATCAGATTGCGGAAGCCGTCGACCACGCGGATCGGCCCGGCCGGTGGGGTAAAATTCTGATTACGCCCTGATCTACCGAACTATACCGTTGATTTCGCGGGCTTGCTTATCTTTGGCAACAATAACCGGCAACGGGGCGCGTTTGTGCTATATTGACCGCCGGTCAACCTTTCTTTTTCATCATCCCGATTCGTCTGTATGCTCCTGCTTCAGGTTCCGGCCGTTGATTCCACGGCATCACTATCGGCCACGACGGCGGCTACTCAACCCCAACAGCTACAACTACTCGATCTGGTTGCCAAAGGGGGCTGGGTCATGATTCCCATCGCGATTCTGTTTTTCTCCGCCCTCTACCTCATTTTCGAGCGTTTCTTCGTGATCCGGGCCCAGACAAAAGCCGACGACAACTTCGTCGACAATATCCGCGACATGGTTGCTCAGGGAAACATCAAATCGGCAGAGTCGTTCGCCAAAAACCAGCGTACGGCGATGGGCCGGGTGTTCGAAAAAGCCATTGGCCGTATCGGGTCGCCCATTCGCGAAATAGAGAGTACCATCGAAACCGTTGGTCAGATCGAACTGTCGCGGCTGGAGCGCAACATGGGCTACCTGGGGGTCATCGCCGGTATCGCGCCGATGCTCGGCTTTATCGGTACCATCTCGGGGATCATCCGCATCTTCTACGACATCTCGCTGACCGACAACATTAGCGTGGGTATCATCGCTGGTGGTCTGTATGAGAAGATGATTACGTCGGGAGCCGGTCTGATCGTCGGGGTTATCGCCTACTCGGGCTATCACCTACTGAATATGATGATCGAGCGCTTCACGCTGGCGCTGGAAATCAACGCCTTCTCGTTTATCGAAGTCCTCCAGAAGCCTACCTCAGAACCGGCACGTGTGCGCTAAAGCGCAGTTAACAGTATTCAGTTTACAGTTTTCGGTGGCTGCTGCGTGGCGCATTGACTGCTCATGGCTGGTAACCCGTAACCCGTAAACCGTAAACCTAAAACCGTAAACCGACCATGAAACTCCGCCGGAAAAACAAGTTTGCCGCCGAGGTAGCGACCTCATCGCTGAACGACATCATGTTCTTCCTGCTGTTGTTCTTCCTCATCATCTCGACGGTTACCAACCCCAACGTCATCAAGCTGATGCTGCCCAAAGCGTCGTCGTCGCAGCAGCTCAGCAAGAAGCAGGTGACGCTGTCTGTCGACAACAACAAGCAGTATTTTATCGATAAGAAACCCGTCGATCCGGCGAATCTGGAGTTGGAGCTGAAGACGATTATGGCGGGTATCGCCGAACCTACCGTTGTGGTACGTTTCGACAAAAGCCTGACCGTTCAGGATTTAGTCGATGTGTTACAGACGGGAGCCAAGCTAAACATCCGAATGGTAATGGCTACGTCGAAGTAGCCCTGCCAGGCGTTTTAGACTTTTTTTGTCCTCCCGACGCAGGAGGGATCTTCGCGAATAGCCAGGAAATTGCCTGCTACCGAAGATCCCTCCTGCGTCGGGAGGACAAATTTTAGCCATTACAGGCTGCGGTAGACAAACGACCGATTCACCTACACAGAAGCAATGAGCCGATTCATTTTGGCGAAGGCCGTTTTGGCGACGCTTTGCGCATCCTGCGCGTAGTATGACTTGTTGAACACTTCCAGCGATAAGACGATTGTCCGGCCGGACGATTTAATAGCGGTCAGCGCTTCCTTGATGGGGGCTACACCGTCGCCCGGAAAGATCCGATCGGCATCAACAATCGTTTCGCGGGGCATGCTGGCCGGGTAATCGTTGACGTGGAAGATCTCGATAGCCGGCTTCCCCACGAACGGCAGCATCGAAATACCCGATCCGCCTTTGTACAGGTGGTAGATATCGAGCAGCACCCGGGCTGCCGGGTGCCCGCTTTCAATCGCCACATACATCACATCGCTCAGTCGATTGAGGTTGCGGGCGAATCCCCACAGTTCCAGTTGCGGTACAACACCGAGTTGCACGCCCATGTCCAGAATAGCCCGATAGCGCTCGGCGATGAGCAGCAGTGACATGGTGGGAGCATCAGGCGTATGCGCACCGATGGGGGGCGTAGCGATACGCTTACAGCCAATTTCCGCGAGCTGCGCCATCTCCCGCTTGAGTTGATCGACACCTTTATTACGGGCCGTTGGCTCGTCAACGATCCAGGGCGCAAAGCCAATCGCGTTTTCTACCCGCAGGCCAAGGTCACTGATGCGCCGGCGCGTTTCAGCCGTGCTGTTTGTCTTCAGATAGTCCTGAAACGAGTCGATCCAGATTTCGACCGATCGGAAGCCTGCCTTTGCCGCTGTTTCCAACTCACCGACAAACCCTAATTTGTGCCCCCGGATGGTGCTCATGTTCAGGCAGGGCACGAACGCGGGCGGGGCTGCAGCGGGCAAGGCGTGAAGCGAAGTAGAAGGTGTTGTCAGGAGACCGCCGGCAGCAGCCAGCGTAGTTAGGGCATCACGGCGAATCATTCTGTGCTGACGACGGGACGATGGTCGTCAGCACAGAATGCCGGACAGCTCGGGTTTCTACTCACATCAGCGGTTCTTCGACATCGGTGTCGAATACGCCTGTCAGCACCTTGCCCTGCCGTTTAACCTGTACCCAGATACGATATCGGCCCGCTTTGGGGAAGGAATACGGGAAGGAAACCATGTTGTTGATTTTCATCTCGTGCGAAGGCATAGCCGCAGCCAACACCTTGTTTCGCTCCGTTTCGGGCAACGTCTTCAAATAGGCAACGTACCGGTCGATACTATCCCGGAAAACATCAGCCTTGATGGACGGGGCGTAACGGGCCGTGTCGGCGATGCGTTTGACCAGCGACCCTTCGGCCGCCATCGAATATGTTCCGACGGGGTGCAGGTGAATATACACCGAGCCGTCGTTGTGCAGAATAACGCCGTGACCGCTCATACCCAGGTAAGGCTCGATGGGCGTGGCCGTACCGTTGGCATCGGCTAGTGCGAACTTAAGCACGTACGGTTTTCCCGTTTCGAGCACCGCACCCGGCTTATCCATCCAGAGCATACTCGATCCATCGGCCAGCGGCACCCGGTCGCCCGGTTTACCACAAACGATCATCGAATTATCGAGCCGGGCCATGGCGGGTTTGGCAGGCTTCGTACTAATCGCGTTGGTTACCAGCCAGCTGTCGTCGGGGTCGGTAACGGCTTTTACCGTCGTAATGGGCGTTTTTATGTCGACGGTATCGGTCAGCGTTTCGCTAAAACCACTTCTGTACACGACATCGGCAAAGAGCAGATACTTACCCGCCGGCAAACTGGGGAGCTGACTGTTGAACTGTAGCGAGTCTTGCCGAGTGGGGTGCAGATGGGCAAACGCATCGAGGCCCGGTACCCGCACCAGGAACGTGTGCATCAGCTTACCGTGGTCAGGAATCAGGAAATTCAGTTGCCGCCGGGTCGGGCTGTTGGGCATACTGAATCCAGTCGTATCGAGTCGTATCGCCAGTTCGGGACTTGCTGCGGACCCCGTAATCGTTGTCGTCAAGGTCGGCTTCTGGTACAGTTGCTCAGTCCGGTATACATCAGACGTGTGGCTCCACCAGCTACGCCAGCCGGTCAGCAACAGTGTGACGACGACCAGACCGACACCCATACCCGCCAGTCGCCGACGCCGAAGTTTGGCGGGCGTAACCTGACCGGCAGTAAACACACCGTCGGCGTTACTGGCCCCAACGATCGTAACCAGCATGACAACCAGCAACAGGCCCATCGCAGCCAGACCGATACCCGTCCCTGTCGGCATTTCGCGCAGAGCCGTCGCCACCGATACCACCGGTACAATCACCTGCTGATGTCCGTCGGGACCATCGATCGTCAGCTCGATACTTGACGAGCCTGACTCCATGAGCCAGATATCACCCTGATACGGTCCGTCGGCCGATTGCGTCAGGATGTCGTGCGTCGGTGCTCCTTTGTCTCCGGCAAAAAAGTAGATGGGCCGCGCCCCGATCGACGTCACCCGCCCCTGCTGCACAAAAACCGATATGTTGGCAACGCCCGGCACCACGTCAGGCGGTTGCACGCTAATCAGCAGTCCGTATTTACCAACCTGCTTTTCGACAACGATACCGGCACTACCGATGTGCGCCCAGGCCGAACCGATCGACAGCAGGATGCAGACAAACGAAAGAATTGTAATCCGCTTCATTATAAATACCATCAGTCAGTTCCTTACCGGACAATTCGCTTCATCCAGTTTCCCCATAGCAGGCCGATCCGTCCCGATAGCGTCGCGTACAGCAATGCCCAGGCGATGTTCGTCCAGAATACACTGGCCGACTGCATCCAGCGCGGATTGAAGGCGAAGCGGTATTGGTAGGTGGGATCGGCATCGTAGGGCCACATATACGACAGAAAAAATCCGTTCCGCGCGTAGGGCGACGTAGCCAGGAAGCCCCCAAACGGCCACTGTACGGCCAGGAATACCAGCAGAAACGCACCACCGTAGATCAGCGCCCGTTTCCAGTCGGCGAAGCGGCCCAGCGCATCCGGTAATTCAAAGCGATGCATCAGCCAGTCGACAGCCAGTGCCGGTACGATCAGCAGCAGCGGAAACATAAACGGCTGGTAGGTCGTAATCGGATTCAGCACCGGCCCTAACCGGGGTGTTGCCGGAAAGAACTGAAGCACCCAGCTTGGCACCACCAACACCAGCATATAAAGACCGGCAACCGTCGTAACCGGCCAGCGTAGTTTCAGCGCCCGCCCAATAGCCAGCAGAAACAACGGAAAAATGATTGCCGCCGTGCTGTAGTAAGTCGACCGGTGCGATGCCAGCCGCCCCAACGATTCCGATGCCAGCGTGTAGACGATAGTCAGCAACAGTCCTGAAGCGAGCGCGACCAACCATTTCAGCCGGGTTAGCTGCACCGGATTGACAGCAGCCCCCTCGGCCAACCAGCGGTTTTGCAAGGCCAGTAAGCTAACCACAGCGCCAAACTGAAGCGTCATGATACCAATCGCCAGCACCGTGTGCGGGGGCGTCAGAATCTGCACATCCAGTCCGTAGGTATTATGCCACCAATCGTCGAACGGTGCCGAGGTAAGCATAGTCAGCGCGCCCCACACGCAGAACATCGCCCCCAGCGGGCCGTAGAAAACACCCCAGAACGGCACGGCAGTGGCCCGACCCGGATGCTTCTTCGAGAATGTCATGCTCAGAATCTGGTAGGCCGAGAACAACCCGGCAATCACGGCCCCTACATAGATGACCAGGTGCGGGGGAGCCAGCAGACCGTCGCGGCCGATGCTCATGTGCCACATAATGTCCCAGAGCAGCCCAACGACAATACAAAAGGACGCAAATACAACAGCGTATAGGTAGAGCGGAATGGTTAGCTGAGCCTGCTCTGTGGCAGGACGCGCTACCGGCTGACGAACCGCTACAATGGGAGAGGGAATGGCCGATTGCATGATTGGGTGTGTTTAAAATCGGTTTTAGCAGAAAGTTACGAAGAGTAACGCAAGGTTAGCCGTTTTTTTGATAAGTGGTTGACTGTCCGAGTCGTACAGCCTTGGTTATATCAAATTCCCGATATGATCTCTCCCGGGTCCGCTGGCTAATTTTGACAAGATATTCAACACCAATCAGCCGAGGATGTCGACCGAACAAAATATGGTTTCGCTGATTTATGGCGTTATTTGTCTGACCAACTACGCTTCTTCGATGATTCTTCGGCAAATCGGCCTTTCTCCCGCTACCCGTCACTGGCTGGCAACGACATTACTGCTGGGTATGAGCGTACTGCTAAACAGCTGCGTACCTGATTTTCTGCTGGCTGATCCGGACTGGGTAACCATCGAAGCGGGGGATCACGAACCGTTTCCCAAGCGTAAAACGGGCGTACTCGTTAGCCCCAGCGAAATTTCAGCGACCGTTACGTTCGACAGTACCTGCATCTATGATCTCAATTCGGTCGATAACCAGGACTGGAATAAAGTAATCGGACTGGGCTTCGTTGGGTCGAAAGATCAGGATTTGGGCGAAGCACCCCACCAGGTCGACGGAGCACGGGTGGGCTGGCGCTGGAGCCCGCAACGACAACGCATCGAACTCGGCGCGTATGTGTATGTGGGTGGTCAACGAACCATGTTCAAAGTGGCCGAAACCGCCATCAATCAACCAACGAAACTGACGATCAAAATCGACTACGACCGCAAGGTGTATCAGGTACTGGGCGGTACGGCAATTCCCTTCACGCACGATAAAACATTTGCTTATAAAACAGGCTTGTACTTCGGCGGCACATACCCGGCTCCCCATAAAATCCGGGTCAAGATCGTCGACTAGCCTATGGCTGAGTACATCCCATTGCATAACTGGAATCTGTCGGCGACGGAAGCGGTAGCCCTACAGCAGCAACTCCGCCATCAGATCCGCATCGAACCCCTGACCAGCCAACCCAAAACCATTGCCGGCTGCGACATATCCTTTAATAAGTTCGAAGAAACCGTGTATGCGGGCATCGTTGTGTTACGGCTCGACACGCTGGAAACCATCGATCAATCGGGCGTCATCAGCAAAGCGACGTTTCCGTACATACCGGGTCTGTTATCGTTCCGGGAAATTCCCGCTCTGCTCGACGCGTGGCAGCAATTGCAGACTGTGCCAGATGTGGTGATGTTCGACGGTCACGGTACAGCCCACCCCCGCCGGATCGGTATTGCGTCGCATGGTGGGCTGTTTCTAAATCGTCCGACGTTTGGCTGTGGTAAATCAGTATTGGTTGGCAAGTACGATGAACCGGCCCCCGAACGTGGTTCATGGTCGCCGATGCGCCATCATAACGACATCATCGGAGCAGCACTTCGGACAAAAAATAAAGTAAACCCCGTCTACGTATCGCCCGGCCATCTGATCGACCTCGATACGGCAATCGACCTGACCCTGCGTTGTGACGGCGGCTACCGTATTCCGGAACCCACCCGCCGGGCGCATAACCTGGTCAATGCACTGCGCCGGGGTGAAGCCTGAGACCAGACCGTCTCAGACAGCTGGAAGCTATGGCGGTCGTAGGCCAACTACAGTTTACCGCAGGTCCGGTAGAATCCCACTTGCGCTCGCTTCTGACCGTACTATGAACATATTACTTCGCTTTCTGCTGATCGGTGGCCTGCTCGTCGGCACTCGTCAACATACCTTGGCCGGACGAGTCGATACAGTACTGGTCAACAGTGCTGCCATGCAGAAGTCGTTGAAATGCGTAGTCATTACGCCCGATCAGTACAGCAGTGCGACAGCCAAGCACTACCCGGTCGTCTACGTCCTGCACGGACATGGCGGCAACTATAATAGCTGGATTAGTAAAGTCCCTGCATTGGCTAGTCTGTCCGACCGGTATCAGCAGATCATCGTGTGCCCGGACGGGGCTAATAGCTGGTATTTTGACAGCCCACTAAATCCGGCACTGCGTTACGAAACCTTCGTCGGCACCGAATTACCCGCTTATATCGACGCGACTTACCGCAGTATGCCCGACCGACAGCATCGGGCAATTACCGGCCTGTCGATGGGCGGACACGGCGCGCTATACCTGGCGATTCGCCACCGGGATACGTTCGGGCAAGCGGGTAGTCTCAGCGGGGGTGTCGACATTCGGCCGTTTCCCAACAACTGGAACATTAAGGATGCACTTGGTGAGGAAGCTACCAATGCGGCCAACTGGGAGCGCAACACGGTTATCAACGTAGCTGACAGTCTGCGCAACGGCGAGCTACGATTGCTGATCGAATGCGGCATCAGTGACTTCTTTATCGATGTGAACCGGGCGCTGCACCAAAAGCTTATGCAGCAGAAAATCGACCATGATTACGCCGAGCGGCCCGGTGCCCACACCTGGACCTACTGGGGCGGAAACATCGAAAATCACCTGCTGTTTTTTCAGAAAGGATTTGCGCAGTAGCAGACATGAAAGAACATAAGTTAATTAGATGCATCGCTGACATTGAGAATCGCCAATACAAGACATTTCGCAGCCCAGCCTATGGTTGATTCTTTTATCAAAAAATTACCTTACGTTACAAGTAGCTGTTGCAAAAAAAACCTAAACTACATAGATGATCTCGGAGAGAAGTAGCAGAAACTATAGCTACGTGCATGTATTAATCAGAATACTAATTGCTTGTTTCGTAAATCAAAAGGCAATTGCGCAACTTCAAAAAAGGGCAGAGATGAGCCTAGTTGATGCTGAGTTAATACTATCAAACAACAAGCCGTACTGTGATAGTATTTTAATAAAAAAAGGCTACTACATAGCTAGTAATGAAAGCATTGCCATAAAAAATAGTCTAAAAATACACACATTTAAAAATGAGAAAGATTTTATAATTAAAGTCACAATTAAAGATGACTCATTAAAAATGATCATCTGGGATGAGCCTATCGGTACGATACATCTTCTTTTCAAAGAAGCTGAAATATTAGAATACAAACCTTCTGAAACCAATCCGGACATACTAGACAATAAATACAGAAAGAATATTCTTATAGTCGTGCCGCAAGTAAACAGGATAAAAGGTACTAGTGCGATATGTCTGGCAAAGAAAAAGTAAGATATGCCTGATCAAATGATCCTTAGGTTTTCTTTGCCAGACATATCTCAGATCCGGCCTGACACCGCTGTAAATTATAACAGTCTATCGCTCGTAGAACCGAAGCCGGTTTTGCATTGTCAGTAACTGGCTTTGCAGCGACTCCATCCGGTCGAGCAGGTCGGAGACGATATCCAGATCGTCGGTATGAATGTGCAGGTCGCGGTGGAGCCGGACGAACTTTTCCAGTTGGGTCAGCTGCGCTGGCTCGACGTAGGTCGTCTGCTCAACAATAGTCGTCTGAATCAGACCGTTGTCGGCCAGCGTTTCCACGAACGTCGTTTCGACATGGTGATGAACGCAGAACTCG
The DNA here is from genome assembly GCF_003002825.1 of Spirosoma oryzae. GTDB lineage: Bacteria > Bacteroidota > Bacteroidia > Cytophagales > Spirosomataceae > Spirosoma > Spirosoma oryzae. The sequence goes on from NZ_PVTE01000012.1 coordinate 185,610, forward strand.
CGGATCGAAATTAAGGTGGTTGGTTGCATGGGTCAGATCGGTTAGAGGGCGGCTAGTTGCTGAAACAGGTCTTTCTGCTGATCGGTCAGGTTCGTCGGTAGTTTCACTTGCCAGGTGATGTATAAATCGCCGAACGAGCCGTCCTGCCGGTATACCGGAAAACCTTTGCCTTTCAGCCGGACCTTCGTTCCGTTCTGGGTTTCGGGCTTCACCGTCAGCTTCACTTTCCCGTCCATTGTTTCGACAACCCGTTCACCGCCCAGCACCGCCGTGTACAGATCAATCTCTTCGTCAACGTACAGGTCATTGCCCATGCGCCGGAATCGGGGATCATCCTCGATAACAAACGTGATATACAGATCACCGTTGGGTCCACCGTTGATACCTGGTGCGCCGTAGCCCGACAGCTTGATTTTCTGCCCATTTTCTACACCCGCCTGCACCGTGATCCGGATATTCTTACCATCCACGTTCATGGTCTGCTTGTGCGTCGTGTAGGCATCCCGCAGGCTCAGATGCAGTTCAGCCTGATAATCCTGGCCTTTAAACTGCGTCTGCCGACGACCCCGCCCCCCACCAGCGTCCTGCCCAAACATCGACGAGAAGAAGTCCGAAAAGTCGGCCCCGCCGAAGCCCCCGGAGAAATCATATTCCCCTGCTCCACCAGCCGACTGACCATAGTTCTGGCGCGACTGCTGTTGCTGCCTTCTGGCTTCTTCAAACTGCTCGGCATGTTGCCAGTCTTTTCCGTACTGATCGTACTTCTTCCGCTTCTCGGGGTCGCTCAGTACTTCGTTGGCTTCGTTGATCTGCTGAAATTTTTTGTTGGCTTCCTGATCGTTCGGGTTCAGGTCAGGATGGTGCTTGCGGGCCAGTTTCCGATACGCTTTCTTGATGTCGTCATCAGAAGCATCTTTGGCGATGCCCAGCACGCTATAATAATCGATAAAGTCCATATTGTGCGGTGAATAGCTACGTGTCCGGTTCGACTGATGGGTTGTCTCGTGTAGTAGTTGCTTAACTCAAAACAAGTCGGAAGGTTAGCCGAAGACAGCCTGAGACGATTACGACTTTTTCGGAGTTATCCATCCAAACACCAGTTTACTATATGAACACGACAGTTCCTTACACCATTCCCGATCAGACGCGTATCGGGCACGTTCACCTCAAAGTAACCGACCTCGACCGGGCACTGTCCTTCTATCGGAATTTACTCGGCTTTTCGCTGGTAACGATGTACGGTACCGATGCCGCTTTTATCTCGGCGTGCGGCTATCACTGGAGCGCCAGCCCGACATCACATCGGATTGAACACCTGGCATAGCAAAGGAGCGCCACCGGCCCCCGTGCGCAGTGCAGGCTTGTACCATACGGCGATCCTATACCCTACCCGACGGGACTTAGCCGTTGTGCTCAAACGACTTATCGATGCGAAATATCCGATCATGGGTGCGTCGGACCACGGGGTTTCAGAAGCTATTTACCGCAACGATCCCGATCAGAACGGCGTCGAGTTATACTGGGACCGTCCCCGCGAGGAGTGGCCCCTCGACGCCGACAGCAACATTTACCTGATCGCTCGACATACCGGGGTTGCTGCAAGAACTGTAGATGAAATATAGACGAAAGAGGAAAGACACAAGAAGAAAGACGCCCACTGTGAACATCGTTCTTCGCATATCTTTCCTCTTTCCTCTTTCCTCTTTATAGTGGCTTCAACACTATATCGCGCCAGCGGACTTTAATGCCGCCACCATCGTGAATTTGTAGCGCGATACCACCTTCGCCCGCGCCGATTTTCTCGTCCTTCAGATCGACCATTTCCTGCCCGTTAAGGTACGTCTGTACGCGATCACCGTTGGCAACGATGCGGAGCGTATTCCACTCCCCAGGCTTCAGAATGGTCTCCTTCTCGTCGGGGATCTGCACCAGCCAGTTACGGCCGTAGGATTCGTAGATACCACCGGTATCGTGGTTTGGTGGAGCCACTTCGACCTGCCAGCCTTTTACTTTCGTACCGTCGACCGTCGATCGGAAAAAGACCCCACTGTTGCCGTTGGCCTCCTGCTTGAACTGTAAGCTCAAGTCGAAATTTTTGTAAAACTTATCGGTCAGCAGATAGCCGTATTTCTTATCGGGTCCGCTTTCGCAAATCAGTTCACCGTTGTCGACGTACCATTTTTCGGTGCCGTAGACCTTCCAGCCATCCAGGTTTTTTCCGTTAAACAGTTTTATGGCTTTTTTAGCCGGAGCCGCGACAGCCAGCATGGCCAGAATCGTACAAAGCGCAACAGCGTATTTCATGGGCGTTGATACATTGGGGTTGTTCTGTCGAATGAAGGAAAAGGGGACCGGAATTTACTGTCCCATGATGACGCAAACCGGCGCCGGCACCCGTACTGACTTGCCTGTATACGTCAGCAGGCCGGTTTTCGCGTTGCGTCGAAAGATGGTGATGCTATCCGTGTCCTGATTGGCAACAAACACAAACTCCCCTTTCGGATCGACCAGGAAGTTACGGGGGGTTTTTCCTTCCGTCGACTGCTCACCGATGCGCGTCAGCTTGCCGTCATTCCCAATCGAGAAAATCGCCAGCGCATGACGACCCCGATTCGACTGGTACAAAAATTTACCCGACGGATCGAGATGAATATCGGCACTTGTGTTAGAACCAGAAAAGTCGGCGGGTAGTGTTTTCACCCCTTCCTGTAGCATCGTCAGCGCGCCCGTCTTCGGATCACGGCTGAATACGGCTACGGACGATGTTAACTCTTCGACCAGATACGCGTACCGTCCCGACGGGTGGATAGCCAGATGGCGCGGTCCTGAGCCAGGCTTTACCATCACGTAGGGCGTTGAGGCTGGCGAAACCTTACCCGTTTTCAGGTTTGGCTTAACAATACTCAGCCGGTCGATACCCAGGTCAGCTATATATACGTACTGATTATCGGGCGAAATCGTCGCCGAATGGACGTGCGCCCGCTCCTGCCGCTCCTTGTTTGGCCCGCTGCCCGTGTCCTGCACCGTGTCCGACGCAGCCGACAGTTTACCATCGGCCTGAATAGGCAGCACGGCCATATTGCCTCCGCCATAATTTGCCACGAAAGCCGTTTTCCCCGTCTTGTCGATGCTTACATAGCACGGGCTGTTACCCACCGACGATTGGTTGTTCAAAAACGTCAGCTTACCAGTGGCTTTATCAACACTGTAGGCGCTAATCGTTCCGGCTTTGGCGGGTCCGTTCTCGGCACCTTCGTCGGCTGAATACAGATAGCGGCCAGAAGGGTGCACCGCCAGGAACGATGGGCTTTTCTCGTTTTTCACCGACTGTACCGGTGTCATCGTTCCCGTTTTCCGGTCGAAGGCGAACACGTAAATACCGTCGCTACCCCGTACAGAATATGTTCCGACGTACATCATCTCCCGTCCCGACTGCGCATAGGCACCAACACCGGCCAGCAGACCCGCTGCGACAAGAACCTGTTTTTTCATGCTGAAACCCGTCATATTCAACTTAGTGCGTGTAGTTATCGATGGCATTTCGTACGTTTCCGTACTGCGTCAGTAGTTGCTCGGCCGTTTCCCGGTCGACGCCAATTTCGCTCATGACCATCTTGGCCGCCCGGTCCTGTAGCTTTACGTTACTCAACTGCATATCGACCATCTTATTGCCTTTCACCCGTCCCAACCGGATCATCACAGCGGTCGATACCATGTTCAGCACCAGTTTCTGCGCCGTTCCTGATTTCATGCGGGTGCTGCCCGTCACGAACTCCGGCCCCACGACGACTTCGACTGGGTAGGCTGCCGCCTGTGCTACAGCAGAGCCTGCGTTACAGACGATACAGCCTGTCAGCAAGCCAGCCGCCTGTGCCTGTTGCAGTCCACCAATCACGTAGGGCGTTCGACCCGATGCCGCAATACCGATCACGGTATCAGCGGGCGTAGGCTCATAGGATGCCATGTCTTTCCAGGCTTGCTCGGCATCATCTTCGGCAAACTCAACCGCCTTACGGATGGCCCCGTCCCCACCGGCGATCAATCCAACGACCAGATCATGCGGTACCCCGTACGTTGGTGGACATTCCGACGCGTCGACGACACCAAGTCGACCACTTGTACCGGCACCGATGTAAAACAGCCGCCCGCCCTGCGCCATGCGCGGTACGATTTGTTCGACCAGTGCTTCGATTTGTGGAATCACGGCCGCAACGGCGAGCGGTACGGTCTGATCTTCCCGATTTATGTTGGTCAGCAGATCATGCACAGACATCTGCTCCAGGTGGTCGTAATGAGACGAAGTTTCTGTTGTCATATCTCAAAAGTACGTGAAAATTCCGGTGAGGGCTCCACCGACCTGTTCCAACAGACAAGCCCCCAATAGCCATTCTTACCCGAGCGTTACCACATTTCGGTTAAATCCTGTTTAAAACCTTGCCTTTTCAGAAAAGTAATCTTTCCTTTACAGCGTTATTACACTATCAGCGAAATTTCGCTAACTGCTAAGATGACTGCCGAAGAACCCGTTGCTACCGAGCTAAACCGTTTTAGTCGCACACTTACTCAGGAAATCTCGAATCCTGCCGCCAAAGCCATGCTGTTTGGCGTGGGACTGAGTGAAGATGACATGCAGAAGCCCCAGATTGGCATTGCCAGCACGGGTTACGAGGGTAACACCTGTAATATGCACCTCAACGGATTGTCGGTCTATGTCAAGCAGGGTATTCAGGCAAACGGTCTTGTCGGTCTTATTTTCAACACGATCGGTGTATCTGATGGCATGACCAACGGGAACGACGGCATGCGTTACTCGCTACCCAGCCGCGACCTGATCGCCGACTCCATTGAATCGGTCGTAACAGCGCAGTGGTATGATGGTGTGGTGACAGTTGTTGGTTGCGACAAAAACATGCCCGGTGCGGTTATGGCGATGGCGCGGCTCGATCGACCCGGTATCATGGTCTACGGCGGCACCATCCGGTCAGGTCATTACAAAGGGCAAAAGCTCGATATCGTATCGGCGTTTGAGGCACTTGGTAAGAAGTACGCCAACAACATTTCCGACGAAGATTATAACGGCGTTATCCGCAACTCGATTCCCGGAGCGGGGGCCTGTGGGGGTATGTATACGGCCAACACCATGGCCAGCAGCATCGAAGCGATGGGCCTAAGCCTGCCGTTTAGCAGCAGCTACCCCGCCACTCACGAAGGCAAGCAGGAAGAGTGCAAAAAGATCGGCGCTGCGATGCGTGTTCTCCTCGAACGGAACATCACACCCCAGGATATCATTACACCGAAGTCGCTGGAAAACGCTTTGACGGTCGTGATGGCACTGGGTGGATCGACCAATGCCGTACTGCACTTTCTGGCCATTGCCCGCTCGGCCGGTCTGTCACTGACGATCGACGACATTCAGGCGATCAGCGACCGGGTACCGTTACTGGCAGATCTGAAGCCCAGCGGGAAATATTACATGGAAGATATGCTGGCCATCGGTGGTGTGCCGGCCGTAATGAAGTACCTGCTCAAAAACGGTATGCTTCACGGCGACTGCATGACCGTTACCGGCAAAACCGTCGCGGAAAACCTTGTTGACATTCCAGATCTCGATTTCGACGCGCAACAGATCATCCATCCGTTGACGAACCCAATCAAGAAAACGGGACACATCCAGATTCTGCGGGGTAATCTGGCCCCAACGGGTAGCGTTGCCAAGATTACCGGCAAGGAAGGCGAACGGTTTGAGGGTGTTGCCAAAGTGTGCGAACATGAAGGTGACGTAATCGACGCGCTACAGAATGGCGGCATCCAGGCCGGACAGGTTATTGTTATTCGCAATGCCGGCCCCAAAGGCGGACCGGGTATGAGCGAGATGCTGAAACCAACCTCTGCCGTTATGGGCGCGGGCTTCGGCGATAAAGTAGCACTCATCACCGATGGTCGTTTCTCGGGCGGTACACACGGTTTCGTGGTTGGTCACATCACGCCGGAAGCCTTTGAAGGCGGTCCAATCGCGCTGGTGAAAGATGGCGACCGGATTACGATTGACACAATCGGTCGTGAAATTACCCTGCACGTGTCCGACGAAGAATTAGCCGAGCGTCGCCGGCAGTGGACCCCACCCGCGCCACGCTTCGTCAAGGGTGTGCTGGGTAAATACATTCGCAACGTCAAATCAGCCAGCGAAGGCTGCGTCACCGACGAAGCGTAATCCACAAACTTACAGACAACAAGTACGACTTTAAACCGACCGGGTACCATGGAAACAATTGCCAGTGTCGTTCTCGACTCTACGGGAGTCAACTCAATCAACGAATTAGCTCCACAGGAAACGGCACCCATAACGTTTCGGAGCGGTGCGCAGGCCCTGATGGAGTCGTTAGTGGCCGAAGGTGTCGATACTATCTTTGGGTATCCGGGGGGCGCTATCATGCCCGTGTATGATGCGTTGTACGATTTCCAGGATCGGCTCAACCATATTCTTGTCCGGCACGAGCAGGGTGCGGGCCACGCAGCGCAGGGATACGCCCGTATGCAGGGCCGGGCCGGCGTTTGCCTGGTCACGTCGGGACCGGGTGCTACTAACCTTGTCACCGCCATTGCCGACGCGCTAATCGATTCAACCCCCCTGGTGTGTATTGTCGGGCAGGTAGGCCGGAAACTGCTGGGTACCGATGCATTTCAGGAAGCCGACGTGATGGGGGTTACGATGCCGATCACCAAGTGGAACTACCAGATCACCGATGCCGATGAGGTGCCCAGTGTTCTGTCGAAAGCGTTTTACATTGCGCAGTCAGGCCGGCCGGGCCCCGTGCTGATCGACATGACCAAAAGTGCGCAGCTGGAGCTGATGACCAAGCCGTTTCACTATGAACGGTGTCAATCGATTGTCAGCTACCGGCCACGACTGACTCCAAAAACGGAACAGGTAGAAGCGGCCGCCCGACTAATCAACAATGCCAAACGGCCTTACATTCTGGCGGGACACGGTGTACAGCTTGCCAAAGCCGAAGACGAACTGCGTCAGCTCGCCGAGAAAGCCGGTATTCCGGTAGCGACAACGCTGCTCGGCCAGTCGACTATTCCGGTTGATCATCCCCTATACGTGGGCTGGCTAGGCATGCACGGCAACTACGGTACCAACGTACTGACCGATCAGGCCGACGTCGTTATCGCGATCGGTATGCGCTTCGACGACCGCGTAACGGGCGACGCCAGCAAGTTCATCAAGCAGGCCAAGGTCATTCACATTGAAATCGACCCGTCTGAAATCGACAAGATCATCAAAGCCGATGCACCAGTCGTCGGTGATGCCAAAGAGATACTGAAGGCGCTGTTGCCGCTCATCAATCCCAACGACTTTACCGTCTGGCGCAATGAATTCCGCAAATACGACGCTATTGAACACGAACAGATCACCGTTCCTGAACTGTCGTCTACCGAAGGCAAGATTCGGATGGCCGAGGTAATTGATATGCTGTCGACCAAGACCAAGGGTGAAGCGGTACTGGTTACCGACGTCGGTCAGCACCAAATGATGGCGTCGCGTTATTATCAGTTCAAGCGGCCAAACAGTCTGGTGACGTCGGGTGGTATGGGTACGATGGGGTTTGCGCTCCCCGCAGCCTTTGGCGCACAGGTAGGCGCTCCGGACCGGCAGGTCGTTGCCGTTATCGGCGACGGTTGTTTCCAGATGACGTTGCAGGAGCTGGGGACGATTGTGCAGAACAAGCAGCCGGTGAAGGCGATCATCCTGAACAACAACTTTCTGGGTATGGTCCGGCAGTGGCAGCAGTTGTTCCATCAGCGTCGGTATTCGTTCGTGGAGTTGCAGAACCCCGATTTCATCACCATCGCCCGTGGTTTTGGGATGGACGGTCAAACCTGCGACGCCCGCGAGAACCTATCCGATGCGCTCGACACGATGCTGGCGCACGATGGTCCCTATCTGCTGGAAGTGGTCGTCGAAAAAGAAGAAAACGTATTCCCGATGGTACCCGCCGGTGCCAGCGTCTCGCAGATAAGATTGTCCTAAACTATGATTCATATGATTATTTGATTTCGCTGATTATGCAATGAACGAAATCATAGTCCATCAAAGCAATCCTATAAATCACAGTTCAAGACCATCACAGTTCAAGATGACCAACTACACTATCTGCATATTCACGGAGAACACGATCGGGTTGCTTAACCGCATCACGATTATTTTTACCCGTCGACGTATCAACATCGAGAGCCTGACCGTATCGGAAACCGAGCGTAAAGGCGTGTCGCGCTTCACAATCGTCATCAAGCACGAATCACGGGAAGAAGTCGAAAAGCTGGTCCGGCAGATTCGCAAGATTGTCGAAGTCATGGCGGTATTCGGCTACCTCAACGACGAGATCGTTTACAACGAAATCGCGCTGTTCAAGATTTCGACCCCGCTGGGCGGTAAGTCGCTGGACGTCGAAACGATCAACAAGCAGTACAAAGCCTGGGTCGTGTACTGGGGTCTGGATTATGTCGTGATCGAAAAGACCGGGAACAACGAAGAAATTTTCGACTTCTTCGGCTACCTGAAACAGTACGAAATCCTGGAATTTGTGCGGTCGGGACGAGTTGCCGTGGGAAAAACGGAGAAAGGGCTGGTCGAGTACCTGCCCGAAGCCGACTGGGCCTACTACCTGTAACAAATGGGCAAGTTTGAAAAGTTACTGGTCAAGCTACTGCGCGGAACAGCTGATGCTAATTTTAGTTTCGATGAGTTAAGGCAACTCTTACTGAAATTAGGCTTTGACGAGCGAATACGAGCCAGCCATCATATCTACACGCGGATAGGTATCGATGAAATTATCAATTTGCAACCCAAACAGAGTAAGGCTAAACCATATCAGGTAAAGCAGGTCAGGAATCTGATTACCAAATACAAACTTGACGTTGACGACAATGGAGACGAATCCTCGCTATGAACTAATCATCTATTGGAGTAATGACGATCATGCTTTCATAGTTGAAGTCCCTGAGTTACCAGGATGCATGGCCGATGGCGACACGTACCAGGAAGCCGTCACCAACGCGGAGCAGGTTATTCAGGAATGGATAGAAACGGCTCGATCGCTTGGCCGCGACATTCCTACCCCTAAAGGCCGACTACTGTTTGCCTGATTTCAACTAAGCACTACCATCAGCTTGCGTAAGTAAACTACAAGACTACACGCCGTGAACGATCTGATTAACGCCTATATACAAGCTTATAACCGGAAAGACGTTCCGGGCATGCTGGCGGTGTTGCACGACGATATTCGCTTTGAGAACGTGTCGAACACCGGTAGCACCATGACGCTGACAGGCAAGCAGGCATTCGGTGAACAGGCAACGCAGGTAGTCCCCCTTTTCTCGACGCGCCGACAGGAAATCGTTACGAAGATTATCGCCGACGACCGGGCTGCTATCGAGATCAAGTACAGTGCGGTGGTAGCGCAGGACCTGCCCAACGGCTGGAAAGCCAACCAGCAGATCGAGCTGCGGGGCGTTTCCATCTTCGAAAGTAGCGATGGCAAAATCAGCCGTATCAGCGATTACAGCTAACCAAAATAGTAACCCTCAAAACAAGAGTACAAACCAAAAAGAGAATTATGGCAACGATTAATTTCGGAGGAGTTGAAGAACAAGTTGTTACGCGGGAAGAGTTTCCGCTCGAAAAAGCCCGCGAGGTGCTGAAAGACGAAACCATTGCAGTAATTGGCTACGGCGTACAAGGCCCCGGTCAGTCGCTCAACATGCGTGATAATGGCTTCAACGTAATCGTTGGACAGCGGAAAGGCAAAACCTACGACAAGGCAGTTGCTGATGGCTGGGTACCGGGCGAAACGCTGTTCGAAATTGAAGAAGCCCTCGAAAAAGGCACGATCATCTGCTTCCTGCTGTCGGATGCAGCTCAGATCGAACTGTGGCCAACGGTAAAAGCCGCCCTGAAACCCGGCAAATCGCTGTATTTCTCGCACGGCTTCGGCGTAACCTATAAAGACAAAACCGGTATCGTCCCCCCGGCCGATGTCGACGTATTCCTCGTCGCGCCGAAAGGATCGGGTACGTCGTTGCGCCGTCTGTTCGTAGAAGGTAAAGGCCTCAACTCAAGCTTCGCCGTTTATCAGGATGCAACGGGTAACGCCCGTACCAAAGCAATCGCGATGGGTATCGGTGTTGGGTCGGGCTACCTGTTCGAAACCGACTTCTACAAAGAAGTAACCTCTGACCTGACCGGCGAACGCGGTACGCTGATGGGTGCCATCCAGGGTATCTTCGCTGCGCAGTATGAAGTGCTGCGCGCCAACGGCCATAGCCCGTCGGAAGCGTTCAACGAAACGGTTGAAGAGCTGACGCAGTCGCTGATGCCGCTGGTGGCTGAAAACGGGATGGACTGGATGTACGCCAACTGCTCGACGACGGCACAACGGGGTGCCCTCGACTGGTGGAAGCCCTTCCGCGATGCGACAAAACCCGTTTTCGAGCAACTGTATAACTCGGTAAAAAGCCAGGAGCAGGCCGAAATCAGCATCACCCGCAACTCGCAGCCTGATTACCGCGAGAAGCTGGAAGTGGAACTGGCCGAACTACGCGATTCTGAAATGTGGCAGGCTGGTACAGCCGTTCGTTCGCTGCGTCCTGAGCGTAGCTAGTTAGCTCACCCGGAATAGCGGTGTCGGCTAGCTTGTCGGCACCGCTTTCTCATTCACTTCCCTCCCCCATGCTCGATACCGTCATCGATTTCGTTCCGGCCCACCAGCCTATTGTTGCGGCATCCGCCAAACTTGGCTTTACTATGAACGCCGATGCGCAGGCAGCTTCGCTACTACGCACGCTGGCGGCTACCAAGCCAGGCGGTCGTTTTCTGGAACTGGGTACCGGTACAGGCCTGTCGACGGCATGGATTCTGGCGGGCATGGATGAACAGGCTACGCTTGTTTCAGTCGACAATGACGCTGACTGTCTGGCCATAGCGCGCGAATTTCTGGGTAACGACAGTCGCCTACAGCTCGTTTGTCAGGACGGCACCGACTGGGTAACGACCAACACTGGTCCGTTTGATTTTATCTTCGCCGATACCTGGGCCGGTAAATACACCGATCTCGACGCGGTACTGGCGATGCTGGCCCCCGGTGGTTTGTACATCATCGACGATATGCTGCCGCAGCCTAACTGGCCGGAAGGACACCCGGAAAAAGCAGACCGGCTCGTTGCCGAATTGACACAACGTACCGACCTGCTACTGACCCGACTAGCCTGGTCGACCGGCCTCATCGTTGCGGCAAAAAAGGGCTGAAGTTTTCGTATTTTTGTTGACTAACAGTACGTAATGAACACGACAACGGAAGCAGAGAAGGTCACCACACCCGACCTCGACAATATATACCTCGCGGCCGACCGGCTCCGGGGCGTGGCAGTGCATACACCTTTACAGGAAAACATCAATCTGTCAGACCGCTACGAAGCATCCATTTTTCTGAAGCGGGAAGATTTGCAGGTTGTTCGTTCGTACAAGATTCGCGGGGCTTACAACAAAATGGCTAGCCTGTCGGCCGAAGCATTGGCTAAGGGCGTCGTGTGTGCCAGTGCGGGTAATCACGCGCAGGGTGTTGCGTATGCTTGCCGAAAGATGGCCGTTCACGGTACGATCTTCATGCCGACCACCACGCCCAACCAGAAGGTAAAGCAGGTAAAACTGTTCGGCAAGCAATTCGTAGACGTCGTCCTGATTGGCGACACGTTCGATGATGCGTACCATGCAGCCGTCGAGTATGTCAATGCGCACGATAGCACGTTTGTCCATCCTTTCGACGACGTTCAGGTCATGGAAGGACAGGGTACCGTCGGGCTGGAAATTTTCAAAGACGCCAATTTTAAAATCGACTACCTGCTGATGGCGATTGGCGGGGGCGGTCTGGCTTCTGGCGTATCTGCGGTATTCCGGCAACTTAGCCCTCGCACAAAGCTGATCGGTATCGAGCCGCTGGGCGCTCCGTCGATGAAGGTATCGCTCGATCAGGGACACGTGGTGGCGCTGGATGAAATCAATAAGTTCGTTGACGGAGCCGCTGTTAAGCGTGTTGGCGATATGACCTTCGAAGTATGCCGTACCAACCTGGATCAGGTTATACTGGTACCGGAAGGCAAGGTGTGCACGACCATTTTACAACTCTACAACGAAGAAGCCATTGTAGCCGAACCCGCCGGTGCGTTGAGCATTGCCGCCCTCGATTTCCTGAAAGACGAGATCAAAGGCAAAAACGTTGTTTGTCTCGTCGGTGGTGGTAATAACGACATCACCCGAACGGAAGAGATCAAAGAGCGGTCCTTGCTGTACGAAGGATTGAAACATTACTTCATTATCCGGTTTGCGCAGCGGGCCGGGTCTATGCGTGAGTTTCTGACCGACGTACTTGGCCCGAACGACGATATCACGCTGTTTGAATACTCGAAAAAAACCAACCGTGAGCGCGGCCCGGCCCTGGTCGGTCTGGAGTTGAAATACAAAGCTGATTTTGAGCCCCTGATCGAGCGGATGAAAGCCGCCCGCGTTCAGTTCGAATACATCAATGATAAACCCGACCTGTTCGAATTTTTGATCTAACCTAACGACAATGATTACGGCTGTCCAGAATAAGCAACAGGTGTTCGAACGTGTTCAGTCGCATCAGTCGGCGCTGAAACAGTTTGGTGCGGCCAGACTGGGCCTGTTCGGGTCGTTCGTTCGCGACGAGCAAACGGTTGACAGTGACGTCGACATCGTTGTCAAGTTTCAGGAAGGACAGAAGAAAATTCGTAACCTGCTGGATATGGCCGACTACTTGGAAGCGTTAATGGGTCGAAAAACTGACTTGTTGACTTGGGAGGGCATGGCAGAATTTGTTCGTAAATACGTAAGCAATGAAGTTGAATTCATCTCCTTTACTGATTGACTTCCTGAAGCACATTCAGTCGGAAATGCTGTTCATTATTCAGCAAACAGCGGCAAAGGACTTGGAATAGATTTTTGACGATCCAACGTTACAGCGAGCCCTTACCCACAGCTTACTGGTGATTGGTGAAGCTTGCAAAAAGATCCCCGACGACTTTCGCCATGACCACGCGGAATTTGATTGGAGAGGTTTCGCTGGTCTCCGCGACCGGTTAATCCACCACTATTGGGGAATTGATCAGGATTTGTTCTGGGAAGCTATTTCGATAGAAGTCCCTATAAATAAAGAGTGGATCGATGTTATCATCGAACAAGAAGCGAGTAAACCATGAACACACAACCCACTACATTATTCGACAAAATCTGGGACGCACACGTCGTTAAACACGCCGAGGGTCATCCCGATGCGCTGTTCATCGACCGGCACTTCATCCACGAAGTAACGAGTCCACAAGCGTTCGACGGACTGCGGAAACGGGGCATCAGCGTATTCAACACCAGCCGTACCACCGCCACCGCCGACCACAACGTGCCGACGAAAGATCAGCACTTGCCAATCCGGGAAGCCCTGTCGCGACATCAGGTCGACACGCTGCGTCGGAACTGCGCGGAGTTTGGTGTTGAATTGTACGACCTTGGTCACCCGTTTCAGGGTATCGTTCACATCATCGGTCCCGAACTAGGCCTGACGCTGCCGGGCATGACTATTGTTTGTGGCGATAGTCATACCAGCACCCACGGGGCATTCGGCAACGTTGCTTTCGGTATCGGTACCAGTGAAGTAGAGCAGGTTCTGGCAACGCAGTGTATTCTGCAATACAAGCCCAAGCGGATGCGTATAAGCATCGACGGTACACTGGCAAATGGCGTCACGGCGAAAGACATCATCCTCTACATTATCTCGAAGATTTCGGCGAGTGGCGCTACCGGTTATTTCGTTGAGTATGCCGGCGAAACTATCCGTAACCTGTCGATGGAAGCCCGTATGACGATCTGCAACATGAGCATCGAAATGGGTGCCCGTGGTGGTCTGATTGCGCCCGACGATACGACCTTCGACTATATCAAAGGCCGTGAGTTTGCTCCTAAGGGAGAAGCCTTCGATGAAGCCGTTGCAAAATGGCGATCGCTTAAAACCGACGATGAAGCTACGTTCGACACCGAACTGCATTACAAAGCCGAGGATATTCAGCCGATGATCACGTACGGTACCAACCCCGGTATGGGTATTGGCATCGGTGAACACGTGCCCTTACTAACCGAAATTCCCGACACCGAACACGTTTCCTACTCGAAATCGCTGGCGTACATGGGTCTCGAACCCGGCATGGAACTGCGCAATAAAGCCGTCGATTACGTTTTCATCGGTTCCTGCACCAATGCCCGCATCGAAGACCTGCGTACCGTCGCTCAGTTTGTGCAGGGTAAGCAAAAAGCGCCCGGCGTTGAGGTATGGATTGTACCGGGTTCGGTACAGGTCGCCCGGCAGGCGCAGGCGGAAGGCTTGACCGACGTCTTTGCCAGTGCTGGCTTTGAGCTTAGAGAGCCTGGTTGTTCAGCCTGCCTGGGTATGAACGAAGACAAAATTCCGGCGGGGAAATATTGTATCAGCACCTCGAACCGTAACTTCGAAGGACGGCAGGGGCCCGGTGCCCGTACCTTCCTGGCCAGCCCGATCATGGCAGCAGCAGCAGCTGTTTCGGGCCGGGTTATGGACGTTCGCGAATTACTATAGTGACCACTGCGTAGAATTTATAGTGTATAAACTGGCATAATTTTCGATTTTCGAATCTACCTCAGGTTTTAACACATCTCCCAGCAGCATGAGTCACGCAAAGCAAACAGCCGAAAAAGTAGAGTATAACGGATCGGACAATCTGGCGATCATGAGCCACGCTACCAACTACAATGGTGGCTTGTACAAGTGGGTCGCTAAAGACGTTCGTCCGGGCGAAGCCGTTCTCGACTTCGGAGCCGGAAACGGCGAGTACGCCAACCGCTTTCCGCTCGGGAGCGTCGATGCTGCCGAAATCGACCCTGATTTGCTGCCGCTGATTAAACAGCCTGTATACACCGATATCAACGCGCTCGCTAAGTCGTACGACCTGATTTATACCATCAACGTACTGGAGCATATTGAACATCACGGAGCAATTGTGAAAGATCTGTATGCCAAACTTAAGCCCGGTGGGCGCATTAAAGTGTTCGTACCGGCCCGGCAGGAGATCTTCAGCAACATGGACGAACACGTTGGCCACTATCGGCGCTACGACAAACGACTCGTCCGGCAGATTCTGGAGGATGCTGGTTTCCGCGTGAATGACGTCCGTTATTACGATTTCGCCGGTTATTTCATTTCCTTATTGTACAAATGGATGGGCAAAGACGGCCGGATCACGAAAGATTCCGTCGTATTGTACGATCGGGTCATATTCCCCGTCAGCCGCCTGTTCGATAAACTGACGCTTGGCCACGTAATTGGTAAAAACGTGATCGCCGAGGCTGTCCGCCCAAACTAACATGAGCAAAGAAACCTTCCACGTATTGACATCGACGGCCGTTCCACTGCCGATCGAAAATATTGACACCGACCAAATCATTCCCGCCCGCTTCCTGAAAGCGACGACTCGCGAAGGATTTGGCGACAATCTGTTCCGCGACTGGCGCTTTACGGCCGACAACGAGCCGATCCAGGATTTCGTGCTGAATAATTCCCGCTACGCCGGGGCAGAGATCCTCGTAGCCGGTAAAAACTTCGGTATGGGTAGCAGCCGGGAACATGCGGCCTGGGCCATTCACGACTATGGTTTCCGGGTCGTCGTTTCCAGCTTTTTTGCTGACATCTTCCGCAACAACGCGCTCAACACTTTCGTATTGCCCGTACAGGTGTCGCAGCCGTTCTTGGAAGCACTGCTAAGCGCCGTTGAACAAGATTCGACACTACAGATCGTCGTTGACTTACCAGCGCAGACGATTTCGTTTGGTGAGCGGTCGGAAACGTTCGCGATCAATACGTACAAGAAGACGTGCCTGATGAATGGCTACGACGATATTGACTACCTGCTGAGTCTGAACGCTGACATTCGGGAATTTGATCAGGCACATGCCTAACCACGCACTTCGGCAGTTTACCACTGCACGAGTCTTTACTTACTCATGAAAAAACACATCGTCGTTATTGCCGGTGACGGTATCGGCCAGGAAGTAACCGCCGTTGGCAAACAGGTTCTGGATGCTGTGGCTCAGAAATACGGTCACGAATTTACCTACGACACGGCCCTGATCGGCCATGCCGCCATCGAAGCCACAGGTAACCCGCTTCCCGAAGAAACAATCACCAAATCAAAAGCTTCCGACGCCATCCTGTTCGGTGCCGTAGGCCACCCCAAATACGATAACGATCCATCGGCCAAAGTCCGTCCGGAACAAGGCTTGCTGGGTATCCGTAAAGCCCTGGGTTTGTACGCCAATTTGCGGCCAATCAAACTATTTGACGAACTTCTTGGCGCGTCAAGTATTCGTCCTGAGATTCTGAAGGGAGCGGACATACTCTTCTTCCGTGAATTGACCGGTGATGTGTATTTCGGCGAAAAAGGGCGGAGCGACGATCGGGACACAGCTTACGACACGATGATTTACAGCCGGTACGAAGTAGAACGCATTGCCCGCAAAGCGTTTGAAGCGGCCATGACCCGTCGGCGTCGCCTGTGCTCGGTCGATAAAGCCAACGTGCTGGAATCGTCACGCCTGTGGCGCGAAGTGGTTCAGGCTATGGCCCCCGAGTATCCCGATGTCGTTGTCGAGCATCAGTTTATCGATGCTGCTGCCATGCTACTTATTAAAGACCCGCGCCGGTTTGATGTTGTCCTGACAGGTAACCTGTTCGGCGATATCCTGACCGACGAAGCCAGTCAGATTGCTGGGTCGATGGGTATGTTAGCATCCGCATCGATCGGTGATACGACAGGTTTGTACGAGCCTATTCATGGCTCGGCGCACGATATTACCGGCAAAGGGGTAGCCAACCCATTGGCTTCTATCCTGTCGGCCGCGCTGATGCTTGATATTTCGTTTGGCATGAAGGCGGAAGCAGAGGAGGTTGTCTCGGCTGTTGATGCAGCGTTGAAAGCAGGCTATCGTACACGCGACATTGCCGATGCCGATACGCCAGACGACATGATCCTCGGTACCGAGGCAATGGGGTCACAGATTCTTACCCAGCTGGCTTCGGTAGCTGAAAATCAGGTCGTATAAATAGTTGCGAAGCGTTTGCAAAATAAAACCAATCCCATACTTTTGCAGTGTATTTACGCCTTCAGCGAATTTTCGCAGAAAAGTATGCCGTTAACTAATCTCCTTTCGCTACGACTGTCGACGCTGTCATAAACGGTGAGGGATTTACATATACCATAGCCCTCATTCGTCAGAATAGGGCTTTTTTTGTTTCATCGGGCTAACCACTTCTTCTAAAACCATGAGTCAGCGGGTTTATATTTTCGACACCACATTGCGCGACGGCGAACAGGTACCTGGTTGCCAGTTGACAACAGAAGAAAAAATTGTTGTTGCTAAAGAGCTGGAACGCCTTGGTGTCGATGTTATCGAAGCCGGTTTCCCGATCTCTAGTCCCGGTGATTTCCGGTCTGTTGTCGAAATCTCTAAAGCCGTGTCAGAGCCCACTATCTGCGCACTGAGCCGGGCCGTTAAAGGCGATATCGATGCAGCAGGTGAAGCGTTGAAATTTGCCAAGCGGGGCCGTATTCATACAGGTATTGGCTCATCGGATATTCACATCAGAAACAAGTTCAATTCGAGCCGCGAGCGCATTCTGGAGCAGGCGGTTGCCGCTGTGAAACACGCAAAATCATACGTAGAAGACGTAGAGTTTTACGCAGAAGACGCCGGGCGCGCTGATCTGGCTTTTCTGGCTCAGCTGACGCGTGCGGTTATCGGTGCTGGCGCGACGGTCGTCAATATACCTGACACAACGGGCTACTGCCTACCCGATGAGTACGGCAAGAAAATAGCCTATATCTACGAACACGTCGACAACGTACACCAGGCTACCATCTCTATTCATTGCCACAACGATCTTGGCCTGGCGACGGCGAACACGCTTTCTGGCGTCATGAATGGCGCACGGCAGGTCGAAGTCACGATTAACGGTATTGGTGAGCGGGCGGGCAATACGTCGCTCGAAGAGGTTGTAATGGCGCTGAAAGTGCGTAAAGAACTAGGTTTCTACACAAATGTAGACTCAACCCGGCTCTATCCCGTCAGTAACCTGGTATCGCAGATGATGCATATGCCCGTTCAGGCCAACAAAGCGATCGTTGGTCGTAACGCTTTCGCGCACTCATCGGGTATTCACCAGGACGGCTTTCTGAAGCATTCGGAGAACTATGAGATCATGAACCCGCAGGATGTAGGTATTGACAAGTCCATGATCGTTTTAACGGCGCGTAGCGGCCGGCATGCCCTGAAGCACCGGTTGGAGTTGCTAGGCTACCGCTACGAAAAGCCAGACCTTGATTCACTCTATGTCCGATTCCTTGACATGGCCGACATACGGAAGGAAGTTAACGATAAAGATCTGATGGAACTCGTCCGATAGAAACAATAAGGCCCGTCTTGTAGAACGGGCCTTATTGTTTCTATCTAATCAACAAACCGGGTAGACATTACGTTGAAAAGTAAACTATAACACCGCAACTATGGCACGCCCAACACCAGAATTGATCGAATCGCTGCGCCGTACTGCCCATAAACTCAAAGCAGGATCTCCCTATCAGTGGGGACATATGGGTGGTTGTAACTGTGGAAATCTGGCGCAGGAACTGACAAAACTTACGCGTGACGACATTCACCGCTATGCGATGCAACGGTATGGCGACTGGAATGAACAGGTTGAAGATTACTGCTCAACCAGCCGATTACCGATTGATCTTATCATCAGCGAAATGCTAACCGCCGGATTAACAATAGAAGATCTAAAGCACCTCGAAAGACTTGACGATCAAAGCGTATTAAACCGCCTTCCGATCGAGGAACGGTTCTTAAAACATAACGTACGCGATGATGTTGTGCGCTACATGACCGAATGGGCAGATATGTTGGAAGAACAGTTGCTAAAGCGTATTGTACTTCCGCTACCATTAGAGGCAGCATACGTCTAGCGATCTGTGTAACAGTAAACAAGCAAGGCCCGTCAAGTTGACGGGCCTTGCTTGTTTACTGTATAGCGGGCAACTACGGCAACCACTTGAGCGATATAATGTGTACCGCCCCTCTACGCTACTAATCCTTTAAACGCAGCGAGCCGATCAACTTGCGCTGACCGGCTCGACTTTCGTTTCTTCAGGTGGCACCTACCTACTCTCCCGCTTGTGACAGCAGTACCATCGGCAGTACGGGGCTTAACGACTCTGTGCGAAATGGAAGAGGTGTTCACCCGCCTTAACAGCACCAACCTGTTGACCCTTTT
>NZ_PVTE01000013.1 GCF_003002825.1 Spirosoma oryzae
CGCTGGGAGAAGAAGGTCGCCAATTATAAAGCCTTGCTATTTCTGGCCTGTGCCCACATCGTTTGGAAACGCTCAATCATTTTCGGATAGGCTCTTAGTAAGTCAGTGAACTGGATACGCGTAACCGGGGGGCTGTTAAGTTCTAGCCTGTTTACCCCCCGCCCCCCTGAAGGGCTAATCTTGTAGGGGTTTCACGTCCTGTACTTAACTGGCTTTATGGACAGGCTTTTTTACCCCTAAATCCCCTGAAGGGGACTTTACTCGCACTTAGAAAAAGTCCGGCAGCGGCCGACCGCCCTTCAGGGGATTTAGGGGTAAAAAAGCTCCTTTGCGAAGTGCTCGGTTTTGAAGGCTCAAAACCCCTACAAGGTTAGCCTGAAGGGGGAGTAGTTTGCTTGCAAATTTCACCCCCTTTAGGGGGCGGGGGGTATGGTTAGCCGAAAGAAATTTGCCTATCATCAGCGCTAAACCAAGAACTTAACGGCCCTGCGCGTAACCGGGGGGTAAACCGAAAGTCTTTAACGTTGTACGTCCGCAACTCGATGTTATAAATCAGGGCTGTAGCAACAATAAAGGTGTCGGGTAGTCCTATGTGATGAGATAGAGCATATAACTGCGAAAGCTGCAACGCCAATTGTGCTATTGGTTCGTTGACGGGCAACATGAAAAAGCCCTGTAGCTCCTTCTGAATAGCGGTGAATTCCTGTTTGTTTAACGCGCCCTGACATAACTCCATGGCGATGATCGTATTGATCGCCAGATTAGCTTTTCCAATAGTATTAACAAAGGCAACAGCGCCGGGGCGCTTGCGTAAGTAATCGATTAGGATTGACGTATCGGTCAAAATCATTAGCGACGCCAAGAAGTTTTGCGTAGGTTGGAAACGTAGTCAGCGGCATTGGATACTTGACTAAACAGCGTCGTATTTTCCGACTGTTCGTTGGATGTATCTAGCGAATCAGCAATGATGTGCCCATGCTCGGTGGGATTGAGATGCGGGTATTCCAGTGTCGGCAAGGCTGCGCTTAGTAGTTCTTCAATGACTAACTGCACACTTTTTCCAGTGGCATTTACCTCCTCGTTGATGCGTTGCTCCAACTGTGCGTCGTCGATATGCACGGTTATCATACGATATGTCGTATCAAAACAGCATCCTGCTGTTCGGTTAAGTTAAATATACGCAAAATAGCCGTTAGTTATCTGACAACCCGGCTCGAAACGGTTTCTGTGAGTACATCGGCTGATAAACTATCCAGTGAAATGCAGTCTGCTCCCAGGGCGTCGGCAAGGGCGTTGGCGCGGCCAAGACGCAGGTAGTCGGCGTCGGTGTCCAAGACCAGCGCGGGTACGGACTGCGCACGTACCTGACCGGCAAGCTGCACGACCTGCTGCCAGGCATC
Source organism: Spirosoma oryzae (assembly GCF_003002825.1). Classification (GTDB taxonomy): domain Bacteria; phylum Bacteroidota; class Bacteroidia; order Cytophagales; family Spirosomataceae; genus Spirosoma; species Spirosoma oryzae. The sequence goes on from NZ_PVTE01000013.1 coordinate 1,401, forward strand.
GCCACTACCCGCCCCGGCGGACAGGCTCGGTAGAGAAACGTTGGCTTTGCCGTCGCTGAGCACGACCAGGAACGGACGATGCTCGCGGAACTGCTGCATCACATCAAGGGCGAGTTGCAGGGCGTGGGGCAGGGGTGTCCGGCCGCCGGTGGGTAACGCACGCAGCGCCTGCTCCGCCTGCTCGACGTCCCGTGTCGGCGGTAGCAGCAACTGCGCGTCGACACCCCGAAAGCTGATGACGCCCACACTGTCGCGGTGCTGATACGCGTCGGTCAGCAGGCTTAGTACGGCTCCTTTCACCGCTTCCATCCGCTGACCAGCCGCCATCGATCCCGACGCATCTACGACGAATAGAATCAGCCGCGCCGTTTTACTCGCCCGGACGGTCTGGTGGAAGTCGTCGCGGCTGATGATAAGATCGTCCGTATTGCGGAGTAGCGCGCTTTGAAGCGTAGCCGTGATAGCAAGGTCGGTCGGTTGCGGATTGGGAACGGCGCGTACAAAGGCCCCTCGTTGCTGACCAGTTGTAGCTGGATGCTTCCCCGCCGGAGCCGGTTGTGGCTGACGTACTTGTTCCGTCAGCGCGGTTGGCAACGTTGGTGCAGCGATTAGTGGTAGCGCCCCGAACACTTGTTCCGGTTGCGTCGGTTCGGGGGGCTGACTGGTATCTCCTTCCGGCGAATCGTCCGGTGTTGAATCCGATCCAGTGCTGTCCGGCCCATTTTCGGTTTCGGTGGGCGGTTTCGGTGGAGCGGTAGCCGGGTTGGGTTGGTTGGTCGCTGGCGGTGGGGCGTCGGTTGGCTTTTTGCGTTGCCGATGGGGGAGCGCCAGTTCAGCCGCCTGTTTTATGTCGTCGGGTATAACGTCGGTTCTTCCGGCAAGAGCGGCTATCGTCAGGGCGGTTTTGTACAGTACGATGTCAGCCCGCAGACTAACGATGTTCAGGTCGGTGCAAAGCTGACTAATCATAGTCAGCATCCCATCGGCCATGCGAACCGAAGGCAGCAACTGCCGAGCCTGGTCGATCTGTTGTTGCAGCGTCCGCTGTTCGTTAATCCATTGCTCCGCGAAGGCAATCGGGGCCGTTTCGAACGCGATCCGTCGGCGTACGACCTCGGTCCGTTCCTCGACCGCACGGGGCGCTGCCACATCGACCATCAACCCAAACCGGTCGAGGAATTGCGGACGCAGCGTACCTTCTTCGGGATTCATCGTACCAATAAGCATGAACCGCGCGGGATGACTGACCGATAAGCCATCGCGCTGTACCGTGTTGATCCCCATGGCCGCTACGTCGAGCAGCACGTTGACCAGGTGATCGGCCAGCAGGTTTACTTCATCAATGTACAGGATACCCTGATGCGCCGATGCCAGCAGCCCCGGTAGCAACTTCTTCTGCCGGTCGACCAGTACGCTTTCCAGATCCAGACTGCCCACGACCCGATCTTCAGTCGCGCCCAGCGGTAAATCGACAAATGGGACGGCGATGGTCTCGGTCTGCCAGTCGACTTGTTGGCAGGCGTCACAAGCTGGTAATGGCTCGTCAGGGCGGCAGTTGAACCGTGAACCCGCTACCCGCTGCACCGATGGCATGACGGCCGACAGTCCCCGGACGGCGGTACTTTTCGCGGTGCCTTTGTCGCCCCGAATCAGCACCCCGCCAATACCCGGATTAACGGCGCACAGCAGTAGCGCCTGTTTCAGCAACGGCTGACCAACGAGGGCCGAAAATGGGTAGGTCATAGGTCTGTCTGGTAGCTGAGTGAATAACTGGTGCTTCGGCCACCGGCTTCGTCTTTGATTAGCATTCCTTTTTGAATCAAGTCCTGAATATCGCGCGAGGCTGTATCCTGCGAGCATTTGGCAATTTTCGCCCATTTCGATGACGTCAGCTTGCCGTCAAACCCATCCCAAAGTTTATTGATAAGCAGTCGTTGCCGGTCGTTGAGCGGTATATCGCCGAATCGGGACCAGAAGTGTGCTTTCACTAGCACTCGGGCCAGTTGCGTTTCGGTCTGATGTAGCGCCCGGCGCAGGCAATCCAGAAACCAAACCAGCCAGTCGGTGATGTCCAGCGAGCCGCGCTGCGTCCGTTCCAGCATGGTATAATAGGCCTTTCGGTCTAATCGAATCTGCGCAGACAGACTATAGTACCGAAAACGGGACCGTTCGGCGCGTGCCAACTGCATGTCGGCAATCGCCCGCGCAATGCGACCGTTGCCGTCATCGAACGGATGAATCGTCACGAACCAGAGATGTGCGACGGCGGCTTTCAGGATTGGATCAAGCGATTGGTCGGTGTTGAACCAATCGATAAAACGGGTCATCTCATCGACTAATCGCTCACTGGCCGGGGCTTCAAAATGAACCCGTTCGCGACCAAGTGGACCCGACACAACCTGCATAGGCCCCATATCGTCGCTACGCCAGCGGCTCGTTTGAATCGTATACGAACCACTTCGGCCGTCCGGAAACAGGGCTGTTTGCCAGCCAAATAGTCGGTCTTCACGTAGTGGTTTATCGTACTCCTGAGTTGCATCCAGTAACATATCGACAACGCCATCCACCGACCGATCTGTCGGGATCAGGCCACCGATGTCGATGTTCAATCGCCGGGCTATGGACGAACGTACTTCATCCAGTGGTAGAATTTCACCTTCTATCTCCGACGTTTTCAGGACGTCCTGTGTAAGGGTCTGAAAACTTGCCTCCTGCTGAGCCGAAAAGCCAAGCATATCCATCCGTCCAGCAAGGCGGCCCTGTACATAGCGAACATCGCTCAGGAGCGCCGAAAGTTGTTCGTCCTGCCAGGTGAAGTGTGGCCACTGGCTGCGTTGATGAATGTACATGACGATAGATATTCTATTCTCCGCAAAATACATTGTATTCTCCGCAAATTTGCGGAGAATACAATGGTTAATCTCCGCATCTATTCGTTTCGGGCTTCGAGCAGGCGTTCGCTGTTAAGGTAAATACCTTGTAGGGCGCTCAGCATCTCGGAGGATGGTTCCGCCCAAAGGCCACGCTGGGCAGCTTCGAGTAGCCGTTCGGCGATGGCGTTGAGTGCCCACGGATTGTTGTCGGCGAAGAACTCCTGCATGGCCGGATCGAGGGCGTAGGTTTCGCCGACTTTCGCGTACATCCAGTCGTCGACAACCTGCGCGGTGGCGTCATAACCGAACAGGTAATCGACCGTTGCGGTAAGCTCTAAGCCGCCTTTGTAGCCGTGCTTTTTGATGCTGTCCAGCCACTTTGGATTGACAACCCGCGAGCGGAATACGCGTAGGGCTTCTTCCTTTAGATCGCGCACAACGGGCCGGGCGGGGTTCTGCGAATCGCCGAAATAATGCTTCGGCTGCTGCCCCGTCAGGCTGCGGATGGTGGCAATCATGCCGCCGTGAAATTGCAGGTAGTCGTCACTGTCGAAAATGTCGTGTTCGCGGTTGTCCTGATTGTGCAGGGCCACTTCGACGCCCGACAGCCGCTGCCGGAACTCGTCGCGGGCGTCGGCTCCCTGCACGGTGCGGGTGTACGCATAGCCACCCCAGTTGACGTAGGTTTCGGCGAAGTCAGCGTCGGTATGCCAGTTCTTTTCGTTGATAAGCGGCAGAATCCCGGTGCCGTAGCTGCCCGGTGCTGCCCCGAAAATGCGGTAACCCGCCCGTTCTTCGGCTTCCTCGATGGGAACGTCCTGCGCCTGCAATTCCGCCAGTTCGGCCAGGTAGTGCTTGCGGACAAAGTTCTGCTCCGGCGATTCATCCAGCGCAATAACCCGCTGTACGGCATCGTCCAGCAGGTCGATGAGGTGAGGGAAGGCGTCGCGGAAAAAGCCGCTGATACGGGTTGTGACGTCGATGCGCGGGCGACCTAACTCGTCGAGGGGAATCACGGCTACGTCAACCACGCGTCGGCTTTCGGCCTGCCAGACGGGCCGTACGCCCAGCAGGGCCATGACCTCAGCGGCATCGTCACCACTGGTGCGCATGGCACTTGTGCCCCAGATGCTGATACCGACGCTTTCGGGGTAGCGGCCGGTTTCCTTCCAGTGTCGGTCGAGGACTTCGCGGGCCAGTTGCTGCCCCACCTCCCAGGCTGCTTGTGATGGCAGTGCGCGCGGATCGACGGCGTAGAAGTTACGACCCGTTGGCAGGATATGCGCCTGCCCGCGCGTCGGGGCACCACTCGGCCCGGCCGGTACGTACCCGCCCGACAGGCCATGTAACAGGTTGGCTAGTTCGTCGTCGGTGCGAACCAGATTCGGCAGAAGTCGCTCACAAACGTAGGTTAGCACCTGTCGGATACCGGTCAGGGCGGGTGTGGTGGGGGGCAGGGTGAACGTCTCGAACAGGATTTGATCGATCTGACTGGTGCGGAACCGATGCTGCTCAGCCACGCGAAACAGGTGGTTGCTCAGCTCGTCAATCACTTCCAGCGCATCGGCATTGGTGACGACAGGGCGTCCGGCAAGATCGATGAAGCGGTCGGCAACGGTTATTAGCCGTGCTCCTTTAGCGGTTTGTAAGTCGTTCAGGTCAAAGCCGAATAGTTGCGCAATTTCGGCTGACAGGCTCGGTGCGGACGCGTTGGGCAGACGGGTGAGCGATTGCAGCATGTCGATCAGGGCGTCGCTCGTGGGCATCTCGCCCAGCGTGTGCAGCCCGTTGCGAATCTGGGCAGCCCCCAATTCGCAGAGGTAGCCGTCGATGTCTTCGATCAGGTGTGCCACGTCCTTACCGTCCATCTCCGTCAGGCTGACCGGTACCCCGTCGGGCGTTAGCTCATCGTCCCACTCGTGCTTGTGATCGCCGTGGTCGCGGCTGAGCATGGCCGACAGGTCCATGTCCAGATTGGTCTGTTTGATGAGCGTCCAGATTTGTCGTTGCAGCAGCGGCAGTTTGGCCGGGTCCATCGTCTCGACCTGGTAATATTCATCGACCAGTTGCGTCAGCTGAGCCAGTTCGCCGTAGCTGTCGGCCGATGTCATGGGGGGCATCAGGTGGTCGACCACCACCGCGTGGGCGCGCCGTTTCGCCTGCGATCCTTCGCCGGGATCATTGATGATGAATGGGTAGAACAGCGGCAGATCACCCAATAACGCGTCCGGAAAACAGTTCGCCGACAGGCCGATGCCTTTACCCGGCAACCATTCTAGTGTGCCGTGCTTACCGACGTGGACGATGGCGTCGGCCTGCCAGTCGTCGCGGAGCCAGCGGTAGAGGGCGTAGTAGTGGTGCGTCGGTGGGAGGTCAGGCTGATGGTAAATGGCGTCAGGGTCCATACCATAGCCGCGTGGCGGTTGCAGGGCCACGAACGTATTGCCCAGGTGCAGCCCCGCCAGCGCGATGTGTCCGTCGTGGACGTAGGTTTCGCCGGGGGGCGGCCCCCACTGCTTCATCATCTTCTGCTGCACGAGGTCGGGCAGGTCGGCAAACCAGCGGGCGTACTGCGCCGTCGACACTCGCCCGGCTGCGTTCGCCAGTTGGTCGGTTGTCAGGTAGGTCTGGTCGTACGAGCAGCGGTCGATCAGTTGGTGAATCAGGTCGGTGCCGGTGGCGGGTAGGTCGCCCACCTGGTAGCCTTCGGCCTCCATGGCGTGCAGCATGTTTAGCAGTGATGCGGGTGCATCCAGCCCCACGGCGTTACCGATCTGCGACGCTTTCGTGTTCGAATTCGTGAAGATAAACGCGATTCGTTTCTGGGCGTTGGGTAGGCTGCGTAAGCGCGAAAACCGACGGGCCAGCCCCGTTACGCGCTCTACCCGGTCGTCGAGCGGTACGTAGCCTTTCGTCGTGCGATCCTTTTCCTTGAACGATACCGGCACGGTAATGATCCGCCCGTCGAACTCCGGGATAGCGACGTTCATGGCCGTGTCGAGCGGGTTCAGCCCCCGGCTCGATGACTCCCACGGTCCCCGCGCCATGCCGGGTGTTATGGCCTGAAAGATGGGTACGTTCAGTTGCATCAACATCGCCTGCGAAGGGGCTTCGTCGTCGCCCGAACGCAGGTCGGTCATGGCGTAGGAGATGGTGTTGATAAGATTATCGATGGCAATGCCGCCGTGCTCCGCCCGGAAAAACGAAAACGCGAAGGGCGCACCGGTATCGGGGTCGACGGCTTTGAGCGAGGTTGTGAAAACGGGCAGTGCGTTGAGTGATTTCTCCTCCAGCGACCGTACCAGTGCGTCCACGAAGGCCGTGTTACCGCTGATCCAGTGCGAGCGGTAGAACGTAATACCTACCGTCGGCCAGTCTGAATTGTGGCGCTGCACCCACTCCTGCATATCAGTGTTTTCGGGCAGGTCGGGGTGGTAGATGCCGTGGTCGGGGAGTTGTACCGGTGCGTCGGCCCCGAAACCCGTCAGCAGCAGGTGGTCCGACAGAAAGTACAGCAGCGACGTCAGGTTCTGATAGCCACCGGCCTGTACGTAGGCCAGCGTTTCGTGCAGGATGGCGGGCGACACTGTCGAGACGGCGGCAAATTCCGGGTTCAGATCACCCGTGCCGCTGATGACGATCAGATGCTGCCCGCGCTCGTTGGCCCGGCGCACCAGTTCACCAAAACCCGGCACGCTGCTCGGCCGACCATGAATGCGGAGGATGATAATCCGGGCGGTACCAATTTCGCGGTCGAGCAGCTGCGCCATCTGCGCTTCACTCCTGATCGCCAGCAGACTCAGGCCCGTTGTTTTCGGGAAATCGTCGGGCAGCGTTTGCAGCACCCGATTCATCGTTAGCAGGTCGGTGTCGGCATGGGTCAGGAATACGATACCACTCGTCGGCAGGGCCACCTGTCCCGCCTGCGTGGCCGTTTCGGAACCTTTCCAGCTGTAAAACTGAAAGACGTATTCCGACAGCTCGGCCGGGGGCGGCAGGTAGCCGTCGGCGGCAATCATACTGTCGATATAGTCGAAAATGGCGATGATCTGCCAGTCGCTGTTGATGGAGTGAAACCAGACCGACTGCCCGTCGAACAGCAATGTGACGACGTTGGCGAGCGTACACGGCCCCAGGCATCCACCTTTGGTCATGTGCACGACGTTGCGGATTTTCCGGCGCATCCATTCGCTCTTGTAAAGGTCGACCGGGATAGCCGCGTACCCCCGGTCGACGCGCCCGCAGCAGCAGGCGTTGTAGCAGTACGACAGGTGCCCCCGGCGCTGCACGAGGTTAATGGCTTTTCCGTCGGCGCGGGTTACGCGTTGCCGTTTGATATCTGCCATGTGGAGGGTAGTGGGTTTGTTTGTAGAGACGCAAAACTTTGCGTCTCAGCATGCGTCAGCCTTTTTTCTGCGTCAGCCTTTTTTCTGCGCCAGCCTTTACCGTCCGAGTTAATGACCGTCCGGGTGCTGAGACGCAAGGTATTGCGTCTCTACAAATGCGAACAACTGCTCAATAAAATCCGGTCTGTCGCCCCAGTAGAGGTGAACGTAGGACGCGAACGTGTTCTGAACGCGATATAGCTTTGTCTCGACCGGCATGCCTTTGGCATTGCTGATCGACGCGATGGAGGATAGGGGAGCCGGCTCGGTTAAGCTGGAATAGTGAAACTCGTGGCCATTGAGGCTGAACCCCTCTAAGCCGTTACCCTGCCAGTCGACGGTGCGGTAGCCCAGCGTCAGTTTTGCGGCCTGCATCGACGTCGTCATTGCCAGTACCCCCGCCATCGGCCAGGCTGTTCCGGACCGGGTCAGGCGGGATTGAACCTGAATGGACTGGCTCAGGTACATCAGCCCACCACATTCGGCATAGGTCAGGCCACCCGACAGGCAGTAATCGCGGATGCTGGTGCGCATGGATTCGTTCCGGCTCAGTTGCTGCGCGTACAGCTCGGGGTAACCGCCAGGCAGGTACAGGAAATCCGTATCGGGCAAAACCGTGTCGTGCAGCGGGCTGAAAAACGTGACGGTACCAAACTGAGCCAGCCGGTCGATATTTTGCTGGTAGGTGAACAGAAAGGCTTCGTCCCGTGCTACGCTGATCCGGCGCGTCGACTGCCCGGAGACAGACACATCGACTGGTGCTGAAATGGGTCTGGGGGACTGCGTGGCGGTTAGTAGCCGGTCGAGGTCGACGGTTTTGGGCAACTCGTCGGCGATGGCCTGAATGATCTGTTCGTAGTCGGTTTCGGCCGACAGGTGTAGGCCCAGATGCCGCGACGGAATGGCAAAGCGGGGATTGCTGGGTAGGTAGCCCAGCGGTTCAACGCCCACATCGGCGCAGGCATCGGCCAGAAACCGGTAATGCGATTCCGACCCGACATTATTAAAAATAGCCCCGACCAGCCGGATACCCGCGTAAAAATTCTTGAAGCCGTAGAGCAGCGGAGCCACTGAATAGGCCATCGCTCTCGCGTTGACAACCAGTATGACAGGGATGTCCAGCAATTCCGCCACGGCCGCGCTGCTACCCTGCATCCGGTCCGCCCCGTCGAACAACCCCATCACCCCCTCCGTAATCGCGACGTCAGCCCCCTGCACGTACCGCCCGTACGACGACCGAACGTGCTCCGGCGACGCCATGAACAGATCGAGATTGATGCCGGGCGACGCTTCACTGGTCGACACCTCGCTGGGCGGCATCCCGTTGGGTCTACGGGCTGCTGTGGCGTGGTGCTGCGTATCGATGTAGTCGGGTCCACATTTGAACGGCTGCACCCGTAAGCCCCGGTTGGCCAGCGCACGCAGTAGCCCCAGCGTGAGTGTCGTCTTGCCGGAACCGCTGGACGGTGCCGCTATGAGGAATTGGGAAAAGCGTTCAGCCATACGTAAGTGGGTTGAGTCGTGAGCAGACCAACGGCCGAATCGGTATTTCCGCAAGCTGGCAGTGTAGAAGAGGAGGTTGGTCGACAGGTATATACACTGCCGTTCGTGCTGATACCATACCGGTAAATCAGCCTGTACCAAACCCGACCCAGCTTCAAACCGCGAAAGCGTTGTCGTCTCGAAACGGGCAGGTCTCCTGACTTGAACCGTCGCTGCCGGCCTTCCCGATCCGGTAGATCAGTGGAGATTGATGAGCAGCGACTTGATGCGTTCGTACAGTTGCGCGACAGTTCGGGCTTTTAACCCGATTCCCTTTTCACCACCCGTAGGGTGGCACCTGTTTCGGTTGGAAGAAATGACGTCGAAACGTTAATCGATGACAAAGGTAAGGCAGAAACCCCTTACTTTTGCCCCCGTTTGCTGGTGTCCTTCCGATGCGAAGGACTTAAAAGGGAATCCGTCGCCCCGCCGATGCGGAGTTAATCGGAGCAGTTCCCGCTGCTGTATAGTTCTAGTAGAAGCTGTTCAATCAAACCGCTTCTCAACCAGGCGCTGACAACTCGCCACTGTTCCGGTCGGAATGGGAAGGCGTCAGCGCTGAACGAGCCAGAAGACCTGCCGCGAACATCATAACCGGGTTGCTTTCGGGAAGAAAAGCGGCAGGAAAGTCAACGGATGCGCCGGTTCGGTGCCGTCCGGGCTTTTTTCGTGCGCAGTTCCTACCGGGTAGCCCATCAACCCGTTGCGCACATGGTCAATCCGTTACTCCTCGATTCCTTACTGCTGGGCGTTCAGCACTCCTTCGAACCCGATCACATGGCCGCCGTATCGGTACTGGCGTCCGAAAAAGAACGCGCTGGAAGCCGGCATTTGTGGCGGGTCATCTGGCGGTCGTCGCACTGGGCGCTGGGGCATTCGTTTACGCTCATTCTCTTTGCCTGCTTCATTCTGCTGCTCAAGTCAGCCCTGTCGCTCAACATTGCCGAGCAAGTCGAACTGGCCGTTGGGCCGCTGATGATCTGGCTGGGTATCGTCGCGATCCGGCGCAACCACCAGCAGACCCATGAACACGCTCATCCGCATAACCCACCGGCTGCGACAGTCAGTCGGTCGTTCTGGGTCGGAATGGTGCATGGCCTGGCCGGGACGGGTGGTGCCTGTACCGTCGCGCTGACGCTGGCGGCCCGCGATGCGTCGACCGCCGTCTGGATCATCATTTTGCAAAGCGCCGGGATCATCGTCGCCATGACGCTCTACGGTTGCCTACTGGCGTTTTCGCTGACGAAAGTGGTCGACCGCTGGCGGACGGCGGTGCGGGTGATCAACTACGCTGTCGGCATCTTTTCCATCGGTATCGGGCTACTCACGCTGTGGGAAGTGGTTCAGTCGTACCGGTAATTACATTTTGCATCTCTTTCTGTCATCCCGACGACAGGAGGGATCTTCGGGAAAGGATAATTTCTCAATCTATTACGGAAGATCCCTCCTGTCGTCGGGATGACAGAAACACTATCAATCATTTACCAATCAATTTAATACAACCTACGTGACGAATTTTTTCCGTCGATGCGCCCGGTTGGGTGCGCCTGTTTCTTCATCACCAATCCTGCCAGTACGAACTGGCGCAACGCTGGTAACCCTGTCGCTGATGGCCGTGTCGGCCTACGGGCAAACACCTGACTCACTTCGCAATCGCGACCTGACCGAAGTCGTCGTGACGGCGACCCGCTCCGATAGTCGGCGCGAGCTGGTGCCGCAGCAAATCGACGTACTCACCCGCCACGACATCGCGCAGACGCAGGCGTTCGACGTGACTGACCTGGTGAAAAAGCTGGCGGCTGTCAATGTCATTCAGTACCCCAGTCTGTCGTCGGGGGTGGGTATTCGGGGTTTTCGGCCGCAGTTTTCCGGCCTGAACCAGCGTACGCTGCTGCTCATCGACGGCCGGCCGGCCGGTGCAACCAACCTCTCGACCATCGGCCTGAACAACGTCGAGCGGGTAGAGGTGTTGAAAGGACCGGCGTCGGCTTTGTACGGCTCGCAGGCGATGGGGGGCGTTATCAACGTCATTACCCGCCGGTCGCGTGGGCCGATTCGCGGCAATGCCTTTGCGGAGTACGGTTCGTTCCAGACGTATCAGGCGGGCGGTAACGTCGGCGGTAATCTGACAAAGCGACTCGATTTCGATGCGTCGCTGAGTTACTTTAAGCGGGCGCAGGACTACAAATTGGGCAGCGGTAACCTGTTCCGCGACTGGCTCGGTGGCGATCAGGCGGTAAAGAATTATACTAACAAACCAGCGGAAACGGTCGATGATCGTAAAGACGACGGCCTGACCCGCCCAAACACGAAACTGACGTACTACTCGGGGGCGCTGCGGCTGGGCTACCAACTGGGAGCTAACTGGCGTGTCGACATGCGGGGCGAAAAATTCAGCGCGAAAGACGTCGAATCACCGGGCGACATTACGTATGGTACTACGCAGTCGAGCCTGAAAGATGCCGATCGGCAGGCGGCTGAAGTCGCGCTGAGTGGCCAACTGGGGGCGCATAAGCCGGTGCTGCGCGTGTTCGCGTCGGGCGAAAACAGTTTTTTCAAAACGACCAACGTATCGGGCAAACCCGTTACGCCCTACCAGTCGTCGACGACCGAAAACCGCTGGCAGGGCATTCAGCTGAAAGACAACTGGCAGATTGGGCGTCATTCGCTAACCATCGGCTACGACTACCTGGATGCCAGCACGAGCAGCCGTGCCTGGACCGACGCGACGACCGAACGGGCACCAACTTCGCCGAACTACGCCATCCGCTCGTCGGCCGTCTACGCACAGGGGCAACTGCGGTTCGGCAATGATCGGCTGATTCTGCAACCGGGTGTACGCTACGACAACATCACCTTCGACGTTCGCGAAACGCCACTACTGACGACCTACAAAGGCGGTAAATCGACTACGCCTTTCGTCAGTCCCAGCCTGGGAGCGGTCGTTCGGGTAGCCCCCGACCTGCGGCTGACGGGTACGGTGGGCCGTGCATTCGTAACGCCCGACGCCTTCAACGTAGCCGGATATTCAGAAGTGCGGACCTCGGCGGGGCGCATCACCATCACGACCGGTAACCCGAATATCCGTAATGAAAACAGCGTTAGTTACGATGCCGGTTTGCACTACAGCCGTCCCACGAGCGGGTTTAGCGCGGGCGTGACTTACTTCCACACGAACGTAACCGACCGGATTGCCCGCATCATCACGCAGGTGAACGAGCGGCAGACGAACGGCGATATTATCGTGGCGCGGGCGACCTACGTCAACGCGGCCGATTCGCAGATCAGCGGGATCGAGTCGGAAGCCGCCTATGATTTCGGCGCGCTGGCGGCTTATCGTTACTCGCTGAAACTATTCGCCAACGCGACCAATATGATTCGGTACAGCGAGACCGTCGTTGGAACCGACGGGGCCGTGACGGAGCGCGACATCATGAACGTCGCGAACATGAATCTGAACGCCGGGCTGGATTACGATTCATTTAAAGGCTTTCGGGCGCGGCTGTTGGGACGGTACGTCGGTCACCGCAAAGACACCGACTTCACCGATGCGGCCAACCCCGAAATCGAATATCCAGTTTATCTGGTGCTCGACGCAAGTGCCTCCTACACGCTGGCAAAGCAACACACGCTTACGCTACAGGTAACGAACCTGACCGACGAGAACTACTACGAAAAGCGGGGCTACAACCTGCCCGGCCGCTCGTTCTTCGTCCGGTATACTTTTTCGTTCTAACTGCGCCAGCACCACTAATTGCCAAAGCCGCTATTGTTCTACCCAATAGCGGCTTTGCTGCTGTATATGAATGCGTTCCCCCAACGCAAGTAAGGAACAGCTACCGAATAAATTCAGTTACTTTGTCAGTACTTAGTAGCTACGTATGACACACACAATCACGATAGAAACCCATAATCAGGACGATCTGCTACTCTTTCGGGTGCTGGCCGAACGGCTGGGACTACGGTTGCAGGAAACGCATGAAACGGAGGCTACAGGTGAGTCCGACGCATTACAGATGCTAAATAATATCGACTGGCAGAGTGACGAGACGGGCGACGAGCTAAACACGATGCTTCGACATGCCCGGTCTTTAGGCGCTCGTGACGTGCAACTATGACGCACTATTTGCTCGACACAAACATCTGCGTTCATGCGCTGAAAAATGAATTCGGTATCCGGCAAATCATCGCTGAAACAGGCATACAGCGGTGTTTTCTGTCGCAAATTACTATTGCCGAATTGCTGTTCGGCGTCGAAAACAGCGCTCCGGAACGACGCTCGCATAACCGCCAGAACCTTGAACAATTTCAGGATATATTTAGCGGCCGAATTCTCGGCATCGATCGGGCATTAGCTGAGTACGCCCGTCAGAAAGTAATGCTCCGGCGTATGGGGCGTCCGGTAGATGATTTTGACCTGTTAATCGGTGCTACTGCTGTAGTGCATGACCTGCTATTGGTGACGCGTAATACGCGTCACTTTGCCGACATGAGCGGTATACAACTGGTGAATTGGATTGATGGTTAGGCTACGCATTATGCGTTGGTGATCAGGTTCCGCCAATCAAAAACGAATAAACGAACGGGGGATGCTTACTTTTGTGTTGGTCAACTGACAGACCACTAAACCAGCATGAACCTCAACACAACACAAACGACTACCGGCATTCTCACGCTGCTGACCGGCCTTACGCTAACCCTGACGGCCTGCGGACAAAGCAACACCAACACGACACAGGCATCGGCCGGGGGTGGCTTGCCATCGGTCGAAACGAAAGAACCTAATTCGCCAGCTTACAAGCCAGCCTTTGCGGGACAGACGCGCGTCGCGGGCGTTAAAACGGCGATGACGTACGAAGGGAAAGTTCTGACCGAGTCGCTTAAAAATCCGTGGGGTATTACCAGTCTGCCCGACGGTCGGTTGCTGATTACCGAACGTGAAGGTACCATGCGAATCGCAACGGCAGATGGTAAGGTAAGCGCCCCGATTACGGGTGTACCGAAAGTAAACGCGGGCGGACAGGGTGGTCTGCTCGGTGTTCGGGTCGATCCTGATTTTGCGACCAACCGGATGGTGTACTGGGTATTCTCCGAAGCCCGCCCCGACGGAAACCTGACGGCTGTTGCCAAAGGCAAGCTGTCGACCGATGAGAAAACGATTCAGAATCCGGCCGTCATCTATCGCGCCACGCCCGCTTACAATGGCACGCTGCACTACGGTGGCCGTATCGTCTTCGACAAAAGCGGCAATGTCGTAATCAGCACCGGCGAACGGTCGGACCTGGTTACGCGTCCGCAGGCACAGTCGCTCAACTCAGGGCTTGGTAAAGTGATTCGGATCACGAAAGACGGGCAACCCGCGCCCGGTAACCCGTTCCTGGGGCAACAGGGTGTCCGGCCGGAACTGTATTCGTACGGTCACCGTAACGTGCAGGGGCTGGCGTTCAACCCCACGACGGGTGATCTGTGGGAGGATGAATTCGGGCCACGCGGGGGCGATGAAGTCAACCGCGTATTGCCCGGCAAAAACTACGGCTGGCCGACGATTACGTACGGTATCGAATACGCTGGTCCGAAAGTAGGCGAGGGGATTCAGCAGAAAGACGGACTGGAGCAACCCGTGTATTACTGGGACCCCAGCGTATCGCCCAGTGGCATGACGTTTTACACGAGCGATGTCATGCCCGAGTGGAAAAACAACCTGTTTGTTGGGGCGCTGAGCGGCATGCACATCGCCCGGCTGGTGATCGAGAACAACAAAGTCGTTGGTGAAGAACGACTGCTGGCCGATCAGTATCAGCGGTTCCGCGACCTGACACAAGGGAACGACGGAGCCATCTACGCCATTACCGATCAGGGGCGGCTTTACCGCATCGCTAAAAAATAAAACGCCGGCACGGGCCGACGTTTCAGAATCACGAAAGACCGGTGGCTAGGGCTACCGGTCTTTCTTTTTGGACTGCTTCTTCACCGGACCATAGTCGGCGCGGGCACCCCGTGTGGGCTGGCTGGTAGCGCCCGAAGCGGGCGTACCCATCGTGGGCGATGAGCGAACCTGATTCGTGGCCGATACCGATGCGGGCGCGGGGGCCGGGCGTGGGTCGTTGCGGGTACTGGTCGGTTGGGCTTGCTTTTCGGCGCGTTGGCTGCCCGATACGGTCGCCTGGGAATAGCCGAGCGTTACGGTCATTGCCACTAGTAGGGCGGTGCTTACTACAATTTTCATAACGTTTGCTAATTTACTGGGTGTTGAAAATGCTTCGTCGGAGGGGATAACTGCGCGTCGAAGCAGATGGATTGTCAGGATACAACTATTTCAGGAGCGGGCTACGAAACCGATGGGTGGCGGGATCATCGTCTCAGTAAAATGAGAGCGTTCGGATGCGTCGGCTAACGACCTCAGACAGCTGGCGAAGGCCACTCACCCGCTGGTTAAAACGCACCTGACCGTGTTGCGGCAGGTGAGAAAGTCGATGCAAACGGGGTGAGCGTCTGTCCGTGACGTATAGCTCAGAATGCAGTAGAAGCAGGCCGTTACTGACTTCTGCTCAAGGAATACGCAACAAGCAAACACAATGGTAAAACGCACACTACTGCTGGCACTGGGGCTGGCCGGACTGCTGACAATGCCCGCTTACAAGTCAGACACGCACAAAGAGAAGTGGGTCAGCCTGTTCGATGGGAAGACACTGACCGGCTGGAAAGCGGCCGAAAATCCGGCTACGTTCAGTGTTCAGGACGGTGCCATTGTCGTGGCCGGACCACGGGCCCATCTGTTCTACGAAGGGCCGGTCAACAATCACGAGTTCAAAAATTTCGAGTGGAAGGCCGACATCAAAACCTTGCCCGGCTCGAACTCGGGTATGTTCATCCACACGGCTTATCAGGAAAACGGCTGGCCGAAACAGGGCTACGAAATCCAGGTCAATCAGACTCATACCGACTGGCGCAAAACGGGTAGTGTCTATGGCCTACAGGACGTAAAAGAGACGTTTGTGAAAGACGGCGAATGGTACAACGAACGCATTGTCGTGCGGGGTAAAACCATTCAGATCCTGATTAACGACAAGGTAATCAACACCTACACTGAGCCGGAAAATACCGACAAGGCGGGCAGCGGGACCATTGCCATACAGGGCCACGACCCCAAAAGCACGGTCTACTACAAAAACATCGAAATAATGCCCCTACCAAACTGAGAATAGACAGGATTACAGGATTGGCAGGATTTTGTGAGAGAAAGAAAACCTGTCAATCCTGTAATCCTGTCTATTCAATGAAAACGGAACGGCGGCTGCGTGGTTAGGGTAGTATCACCTGACTAATCAGCGTATGCGCAGCGAACGGGAAACGAAATTACTGACGAAATTCTGGGTAAAGGGCGGGGTTGGTGCCATGTTCGTGGGTAGCGGGCTATCCGTTGTGCTGCACGGCTGGGGACTCCGGCAAGGAAACGAAGACAACTGGTTCTGGGTCAGCACGGGCGGTTTCTCCCTGATTATGACCGGCCTTCGATTGATCGGCGACGCTAACCGCCACCGAACCATGGTCGACGTATTGCAGGAACTCGACAAACGCGAACAAATGTAGAGACGCAACCCTTTGCGTCTCAGGTCCGGATGGCTCGTGTTAGTACCCTTTGCGTTTTATCCTCCGGATGGTTGGTACAAGAAACCCTTTGCGTCTCACTTCCGGATGGAATGAGACGCAAAGGGTTTCTTGTACACACTACGGTATCTGTCAGTTCAGCGACTGGCTCATTTGCCCTTCTTCGCTTTCGGCTTTGGCTTCTCGACAGGCTCAGCAGCTTTCGGACCTTTGGCTTCCTTGGCTGGTTTTTCAGCCGGTGCCTGCTTCTCAGCTGGAGCCGGTTTTTCTTTTGATTCCTTCTCCGCTTTAGGGGCTTTTTCTGCCTTCGGCTCGGGCTTTTCTGGTTTCGGAGCCGGGCCACCAATCGAACCGCGTACAAACGTACCCCAGGTCAGATTGTCTTTACCCGCTACGTTCTTGCGGGCCCGGTCGATGGCCATATTGGCAGCGGCCTCCACGACCCAGTCAAAATTTTCCTGACCAACTGAATGCACGTCGGCGTCGGGAGCGGGGTTGCAGAAGTCGATCGCGATGGGGATACCGTCACGCACGGCAAACTCAACCGTGTTGAAGTCGTAGCCCAGGCCGTGATTCAGCTTCAGTACATATTCCTCCATCGTTTTCAGCAGCTTCTTACCCGCATCGCCGGTCGTTTTCATCTCCGACGCGTAGCGCAGGTGATGCGGGTTGCGCGGCTCGTACGGCATGATCCGCACATCTTTCCCGCCGATGCAGTAGCAACGGAAATAATCGGTGAAGTCGATGGCTTCCTGATACAGCATCACCAGTTGACCCGTCTCGTCATAAGCACGGAACATCTGCTCCGGGTTGTCGACTTTATAAACGCTTTTCCAGCCACCGCCGGCATGGGGTTTCATGAACGCCGGAAAGCCGATGTGCTCAAAAATGCCGTCCCAGTTCATGTTGGCGAGGTTGCGGAACGAATTGTGGTTCGTGTCGTCGGGGCGCTCTTTCGAAGGCAGCAGAATCGTTTTCGGAACCGGTACGCCCAGCTGAACGGCCAGCGCGTTGTTGAAAAACTTCTCATCGGCACTCCACCAGAAAGGGTTGTTCACCACGGCGGTACCGGTGAGGGCTGCGTTTTTCAGGAATGCTTTATAAAATGGAACATCCTGCGAAATCCGGTCGATAATCACCGCGTAATCGGTCGGAACGCTTTGTTCCACCTGCTCAATGCGGACAAACTCGGCGGGGAAGTCGCTTTGCTTCTCGTTAACGCGATCGACAAACGCCTGGGGGAACGTATTTTCCTGGCCAAACAAGATACCTATCTTCCGTTTGTTACTCATAATCAGGCAGTTGATGTTAGATGGTGTTATTGTAGTAAAACAACGGTGCAACCAAACGTGCGTTGTTACGCTGTGATGGGCCAAAGTTGCACCGCTGTCCGTAAAAACCCAAACAGCCCCCTGAGGTTTGATCAATCCGTAATAAGACCGTTTACAGGAAAGAAATGAGTAGGTGTATGTCGTGTTCTGAGATACGCGTATACTCGCGCTATGAAACAGTATCTATCCTTGGTAGTGGCTACGCTTTTCGTGATAAGTGCCTGCAAAACAAATGCACCTGTCCCCGAAACAGACCTCACCCTAGGCTTGACGGGCGTCTACCCGCTGACTTCCTATCAGTCGGGAGCGGTAGTGCGACCGCTGCCGGACGGCGCTTATTCGATGAAGTTTACGACAAGTCGACTAGACAATACACATTTATCGGCCGTGTTGACCGTCACGGAGACACCCGGCTCGTTCGACGTCGCCACGTACACCTTTGAGCTGACGCGCGGATCTACCGCTGATTCGTTGGTCAACGTTAGCGTACAGGGAACACCTGTTGGCTCGATGAGTGCCCGAACGATGGACGTAACCGTTCAGTGGGACGGCAGAACAAGACGGGTAAAAGCAGCCCGGTAAAACAAAAACGACCCGCATTATATCAGCGCGGGTCGTTTCATAACTGTTCCGTGATTTTAGGCTGGATTGTTAACGCAGACCAATCATCTCTGATCGCCAGTAAATCCTGCCAATCCTGTAATCCTGTCAAAACCAATCCTATCTTTAAATCTGGTTCAGGTAGCGCGGGAACATATCTTTCCAGACGGGCCAGTCGTGGTCGCCCCAGGGCACAATGTCGAGTTGGTGGCGGATACCTTTGCGGCCCAGAATGCCCGACATCTGTTCGTTGGCCGGTTTGCAGAAGTCGTAGGCGGAGGTACCCAGCACAATGTTCATGTGGTGCAACTCCGGGTTGCCATCGTTCGGTACGAAGTCGACGGGGTTGTTGAAGTAAACGTTATCGTCGTAGTAGCCGTGCAGAAACGAGCGGATGTCGAACTTGGCACCCATCGAAAACAGATGCCCGACCTGCTCGGGGTGGCGAAAGGCGAAGTTCAGCGCGTGGTACCCACCGAAGGACGCTCCGGCCACGCCGATCTTCCGGGTGTTGCATTCCCGCTGAATGCCCGGAATCAGTTCGTCGTGCAAAAACCGGTCGTACAGAACGTGATTCCAGATACGGGCACCGGGGTGCAGGTGCCGGGCGTAAAAGCTGTCGCGGTCGACACTGTCGATGCAGTATATTTTTACTTTGCCCGTCTCGACAAACCAGCGAACCGACTCGATAAAGCCAAAATTCTTGTATTCGTAGAAGCGGCCCATTGAGGTGGGGAACAAAACGAGTGGGTAGCCCCAGTTGCCGTATACCAGCATTTCCATGTCGCGACCCAGATGGTGCGAATACCATTTTCGATAGTCTTCCTGCAAGGTTGTATGTCGTTTGGTGACGGACTAATTTTTGTTTGAAAGTAGAGTAAAAGACCGGTACGGACAAAAAAGAGCCGGTTCGTATCCAAAAAATCGGCTATTTTGCTGGTTGTGATCCCTGTATTTCTTTCTCTGTTTTTGCTTATGGCGGAATTACTACCCGTTTCAACTCAGGCGTACAGCCCGCCGGTGTCGGTTCGCCACGACGATTCATTGGTGTCGGTACCCCTGAACCGCAGCATTCACCTGACGATCATTTTGCCGCCTAACGACCAGGGCGACCGCCTGCCGCAGAACCGTCTGCCGCAGGATCGCCTGCCGGTACTTTATCTCAACGACGGACAGGATCTGCCGAAGCTGCATATGACTGAGGTGCTTGACTCGCTCTACCAGCAACAGGCCATCCGCCCGTTTGTTCTGGTTGCCATTCACGCTGGCGACCGGATTCAGGAGTATGGTACGGCGGCTCAGGCCGACTACATGAACCGGGGAAGCAAGGCCGCCCGCTACACCGATTTCGTACTGACCGAGTTGATTCCCTACGTCGAGAAACATTACCCCGTGCGGACCGATGCGGCCAGTTCGGTATTTGCCGGCTTTTCGCTCGGCGGGTTGTCGGCTTTCGACATCGTCTATCATCACCCCGACCGATTCAGCCGGGCCGGGGTGTTTTCGGGTTCGTTCTGGTGGCGAAGCCGGGCCTTCGACGGTGCCTATTCCGACGATACCGACCGCATTGCTCATCAGCTCGTACGGCATGGTGGGGGAGTACAGCCCCTGCGCTTCTGGTTCGAAACCGGCACCGACGACGAAACCAGCGACCGCAATAACAACGGTATCATCGACTCCATCGAAGACACCACCGACCTGATTGACGAACTAGTCAGGAAAGGCTACCGGCGCGACACCGACATTCGATATGTCGAGGTACCGGGCGGACAGCATAATCAGGAAACGTGGCGCGCTGTCATGCCCGATTTTCTGATTTGGACGTTCGGTCGATAGAAAGGATAGTCGGATGTCATTAGAAAACAGGCTGGGTGTAGCTTATAAGGCTATGAAATGGATCGCTATCCCCAGCCTGTTGTGGGCGTTATCGAGCGGCTGCTCGGTCGATGCGCAAACGGCCCAGCTAACTACCCCACCCACCAGTCAGTCGATGGCTCCCCGTCGGTTGGTCTGGCGCGACGAGTTCGACCGTCCCGGTTTGCCCGATACGACAAAATGGCGCTACGAGGTTGGTGGTAACGGTTGGGGAAACAACGAACTACAATTTTACACCGCCCGGCGACCGGAAAACGCGCGCGTGGAAGGCGGCCATCTGCTGATCGAAGCACGCCGGGAAAGCTGGCAGGGAAAACAGTACACGTCCGCCCGCCTGACGACCCGGCAAACACAAACCTGGACCTACGGCCGTATCGAAGCCCGCGCCAAACTGCCGGCGGGCCTGGGAACCTGGCCGGCAATCTGGATGCTGGGGCAAAATATCGGGACGGTAGGGTGGCCCCGCTGCGGTGAACTCGACATCATGGAACACGTCGGCTATGATCCGGGCGTGATTCACGGAACGACGCACACGCAGGCCTACAACCACGTGAAGCATACCGAAAAAACGGGTACCGAGACGATTCCCGACGCAACAACGGCGTTCCACCTGTACGCTATCGACTGGACGCCCGATCAGATCGACTTTTATGTCGACGAACATCGGTACTTCTCTGCGAAAAAAAGCGAGCTGGGAGCGTCAGAGGCTGAGTGGCCATTCGATCAGCCCTTCTATCTGCTGCTGAATCTGGCCGTAGGCGGCAACTGGGGTGGGGCGAAGGGCGTCGACGAAACCATATGGCCCCGTCGTATGGAAGTCGACTATGTGCGGGTGTATCAGTGAGTAAGAGAAAAGAGATGAGATGAAAGAAGAAAGAAGTAGGGCAAAAAGAGAAAAGAGGTGAGATGAAAGAAGAAAGAAGTAGGGCAAAAAGAGAAAAGAGGTGAGACGAAAGAAGAAAGACGCTGGTGCGACCAACCTCTCTTCCTCCGTCTTACCTCTCTCTACTGCTATCTTCTCTCTCCTATCTTACCTCTTTCGTCTTTCGTCTTTCTTCTTACCTCTTTTGTCTTACCTCTTTCTTCTTACTTAAAACGGCATCGCCATCGTGTCGCCACAGAGCCGGCGCACCTTGTCACGCGACCGTTTCAGCCGCATCTTCACGGCGCTGTCGTTGAGGTTCAAACGCTCGGCAATCTGTTGTATGTCCAGCCCTTCCTGGTATTTCATGCGCAGAATCATCGACTCCTGCGGGGAGATCGTGCTCATGGCATTCGATAGTTGCTGAAGGCTTTGTTCTTTCGCTTCATATTCGTCCGTCGACGGCATCTGACAGTCGATATCATCGTCGAGCGGGGTTGTGTTCATGCGGTTGGCCACCCGAATCTGATCCATACAGTAGTTATATGAGATCGAGTAGAGCCAGGTTGAAAAGGTCGAACGCTCCTGGAAACGGTCTAGTCGTGAGAAAGCGCGGATGAATATATCATGGGTGAAATCCTGGGCTTTTTCAGAATCTTTCGTGTAGGACAGGCACCGGTTATATACTTTGCGAACGTAACGCGTGTAGAGCGTCTCAAAGCAGTCGTTCGGGCGGGTTTCCAGGTATTGCCGGATTACTTCTTCGTCGTTCAGTTTCGTTTTCATTGATTCAATAGCTCAGGTGATGCTGATGGAGCGATTTCGTCTGTTTCCTGATACAAAGGTTACGTAGGTGTGCTTGGAAAGGCATCTTATTTCGATGAACTGTCGCTTTTAGACGTTTTTTGGTAGAAAAATTGTTAATAGTGTATCTACCTAGTTGAAGGTGCCCTGTTTTTAAAAAGAAATGTTACCTATTTTGGTGATGCGTATTAGTTGGTCCACTGAGACATTAGTATGAAAGGAATTGTATTTACCGGGCTGCTGGACATGGTGGAGGAGCAATACGGGTACGAACTCGTCGACGAATTACTTACGGAAAATGACCTGCCGTCGGGGGGTATTTATACGACCATCGGTACGTACGATCATGCCGAGATGGTAACGCTTGTTCGGGCCTTGCAACAGAAGACGGGCATCCCCATTCCGGATCTGTTACGGGTCTATGGCCATTACACATTCCGGTCGTTTTCGCGCTCATACCGCATGTTTATCGATCAGGCGACATCGGCCTTTGAGCTACTTAACTCCGTGCAGCACTACATTCACGTCGAAGTTCGTAAACTGTACCCCGACGCCGAGCTGCCGCAGTTTATCATCGACAAACTGACCGACAAGACCATGATTATGCGGTATGAGTCGGAACGGAAGATGGCCGATTTTGCCTATGGTATGATCGAGGGTTGTCTGGATCACTTTCAGGAGAAAGCGACGATCAGTATGGCCGATCTGTCGGGCGATGGTAGCCGCGTGGAATTCACCATTCAGAAAGAGTAAGGCTGGCCTATGAGCGAACTGGAGCTGACGAAACGGCGGCTGGAGCGTGAAAAAGCGGCCCGCCGACAGGCTGAGGCCATCCTGGAAGATAAAGCCAGGCAGCTATATCACGCCAATGAAGCCCTGCAGCGGCTCAACGGAAGTCTGGAAACCGAGATTCAGCGCAAGCTGATCGAGCTTGATTTAAGCGAACAGCGCTACCGGCAGTTGATCGATTCCGTCGACGACATTATCTATAAAATGTCGCTCGACGGCCTGTTCACGTACGTCAGTCCCGCTATCGAGAACGTGCTGGGCTACCGGCAGGAAACCGTTGTCGGGCGTCATTTTACCCACCTGGTACAGCCCGAATGCTGGCAGGAAATGGCGCACTTTTACCAGCAGATGGTGCGCGAGCGAACGCTGAGCACGTACTACGAGTTTGCCGCCAAAAGCCGCGATGGCCGGCGGGTGTGGATCGGACAAACCGTCCGGCTCATCGAAGCGGATGGGCAGATCGTTGAAATGGTGGGCGTCGCGCGGGACATAACCGCCCGTCGGAATGCCGAACAAGCCTTGCAGACCACCGAGATTCGTTTCTCAACGTTACTGTCCAATCTACACGCGGGCGTGCTGGTTGAAGATGAGGAGGGGGAGATCATTCTGGCCAATCAGCAGTATTGTACGATTTTCGATTTGCCCGTCCAGCCCGGACAGTCGCATCGGCAGTCGGCCGGGCTGGCGCAGCACGTACTGGGCGAGGTCGCTGCCTTCAACGCCCGGCTGGATGAACTGCTGCGCGACCGAAAACTGGTTGAAGCAGACGAAATCCGGTTGCGCAATGGCCGGATTCTGGAACGCGATTACGTGCCAATCGTGCTGGCGGGCCGGAAACTGGGCACGCTGTGGATGTACCGCGACGTCACCGGCAAGTTTCATGCCCGCGAACTAATTCGCCGGAGCGAGGAGAAGTACCGGGGCATCATGAACAAGATGGATCTGGGGTTGATCGAGGTTGATCGGACTGATATCATCCTGCGGGTCTACGAACGATTCTGCGCTATGCTGGGCTACGCGGAGGATGAATTGATCGGGCGAAATATCAATGACATGCTGGTTCCGCCCGAATTTCAGCCGCTGGTCGACGAGCAGCTGCAAAGCCGGCAGCAGGGCCTTTCCGGTTCGTACGAGCTTCAACTGATTCGTAAAGACGGCAGTCGCATCTGGGTACTGGTCAGTGGGGTGCCGATTTACGACGAACGGGGTGATCTGGTTGGGTCGATGGGGATTCATTACGACCTGACGCAGCGCAAAGAACTCGAACTGGAACTGGCAGCGGCCCGTCAGGTAGCCGAAGATGCCCGCATGGCCGAAAAACAGTTTCTGGCCAACATGAGCCACGAAATCCGCACGCCCCTCAACGCGATCATCGGCATGTCGCACCTGTTGCTGGATACCCCACTCAGTCCGCGACAGCACGAGTACATCGACTCGCTAAAGACGTCGGCCGATTTTCTGCATCGGCTGATTTCCGATTTGCTCGACATGACCAAGATCGAGGCTGGGCGGATTGAAATGAACCTGCGCCCGTTCGATCTAAGCACGCTGCTGTATTCGACGCAGAAAGTGTTCGAGATGAAACTGACGGACCGCCCGGTAACGATCGACGTGCTGCTCGACACCCGGATTCGGGGTAATGTCGTGGGCGATGATCTGATTCTGAATCAGATTCTGCTGAATTTGATTGGCAACGCCGAGAAGTTTACCGAAGAGGGGAGTATCCAGATCATCGCCCGCGTTCGCCGGGAAGATGAACACGAATACGTTATCGACTTCACCGTCAGCGATACGGGCATTGGCATTCCGGCGGAGAAGCTGGATTCGATCTTCCAGAAATTCAGGCAGGTGAACCCATCGGCACACAAGCCGAAAGGCACCGGGCTGGGACTGGCCATTACCAAAGAACTGGTTGAACTACAGGGGGGGACGATTTCGGTTCGTAGCCAGGTTGGCGTCGGGTCGCAGTTTATGTTCACGCTGTCGTTTTCAAAGAGCCGCGACATGGTGGTGCCGGTCAACAACCCCGTGCCGGTAGCTGTGTCGCCGGCAGATATTCCCCAGTGCCGGGTACTGATAGCGGAAGACAATCCCCTGAACCAGAAATACATCAGCAATCTGTTCGCCAAATGGATGATTCCGTTTGGTATGGCGTCAGACGGGGCCGAGCTGGTCGAACTGGCGCGGCAACAGGTGTATGATCTTATCCTGATGGACGTTCAGATGCCGGTTATGAACGGTTACGAAGCCGCCGAGGCCATTCGCAAAACCCCCAACCCGAATTTGTTTACGCCCATCGTCGCGCTCACGGCTTCGGCAATGCTCGATCAGCGCGAGATGGCGACACAGGCAGGAATGAACGATTTTCTGGCAAAACCGTTCGAACCGATGCAACTGATCGACGTCCTGCGACGCTACGCACCCGTCGGCAATCTACGTGAACGTAGTGCCGATGCAGCGGAACAGGCCGTTTCGACCGCCCAGGATGGATTGAATTACCAGCGACTGGATGAGTTGTACGGGGACGATGCTGCGTACGCGTCGGAGATGTTTGCGGCTTTTCTCAGTGACGTCGTGCCGGACGTAGCTAACCTGCCGACGCTGTGTCGGGTGGAACGACTACCGGAGCTGGCCCAGCTGGCCCACAAGATCCGGCCGACATTCCCGATGGTTGGTCTGACCGGTTTGGAAACCGAGCTGGAGCAGCTCGAACAGGCTATCCACGGAAAGCAGCCCCTTGACCAGATCGAGCAGCGGTGCGCCGGTCTCGTGCAGGAACTCAACCGGATGGTACCACTATTGCAGGCTGAATTGCAGAAGCGTTTGCACTTAAGTACATGACCCTGACTTGTCTGATTGTCGAAGATGAATTTTTATCCCGCAGGTCACTCGAGCGGCTTTGTCTCCGCCACGAGAAGCTGACCGTGCTGGGGGCCTTCGACAACGCCCGGACCGCACTGAATTTTCTCGATCGACAGTCCGTCGATTTACTCTGGCTCGACGTGGAAATGCCGGGCCTGTCGGGGTTCGATTTGCTGAAACGGATGGTCGCCGACCCGTTGGTCGTACTGACGACCAGTAAGGTTGAGTACGCGTATGCTGCTTATCAGTATCAGGTGGTCGATTACCTGAAAAAACCAGTCGACTGGCCTCGCTTTTGCACAGCGGTTGACCGGGTCATCGAGCGGTACCAGTTGCGCCGACCTGACCTGGCACCCGAACCGCCCACCCTCGCCATCCGGGTCGATGGTCGTTCCATCCGGATACCGATTGGGTCGATCAGTTACATTGAAAACATAGGTGATTATGTCCGGATTGTCACGGAAACGCAGCTTTATCTGGCTTATATGACGATGAAATCGCTGGAGGAGAGTTTAGGTAATTCTTTCGCCCGCGTCCATCGTTCATACATCGTTAATCTGCAAAAAATCGTCGACATCGAGGAAAATACGCTGGTTATCGGCGATAAAGTAATTCCTATCAGCCGGGCAAACCGACCTGAACTGCTGAGTAGGTTGAATCTGTTGTGAATCAGCTGGTACATATACTAACAGACACGTTACTGAATCCAACAGTCGTCAATTCGTTGTTTTTGATGGGTCTGCTGGTTACGTAGTTTGCTGATGGCGTAACTATACTCGCTGCTCAATAGGTGTATATACAGGCGATTAACAAAGCAACAACGCTGACGTTAGGCATAAAGCCAGCCCGGCAAGAAACGATGCCCTCCTCCCGTAAACGTGAACCAGAAACATGGTAACACCAACCGATACAGACCCCGTCGATAGCCAGTCCGGTAACCGACAACCAGCGCTGTCGATCACCGATGTGCTGCTTCAGCATGCCCCCGAAAACGGGTATGAATACCGGGGTACCCTCTGGTCGCTGGACTCGGTCGGGCGTGTACTGGTCGAGCAGGTGTTGCAGATACGCCGTCGCCCCGAGTGGCTGGTCAATGTCTGGCATCAGGGCGGTGGGCAACTGGTTATCGGCTTACAGGCGCGTCCCGTTGACGGGCCGATCTGGCAGGATTTGGGTCGTTTGCCGATCGATACCCAGCCGGGGCTAAGTGGTTCCCTGAGCGTCGTTACGGAACAGCCACTGCCGGGCTGGACCCCCGCGCCCAACCTGCGCATCAGCCTGCGGCTATCGCGTGAACAGGCTGGCCGGCGCACCGATCGGAACCTGCCCGTGAACGGACGGACGGGGCGGGGTGTTGCTACCCACATGAGTACTCTGGGAGAAACAACCGCTACCAGGCAGGAAATACCCCCGATGACAGCCGCCGAACAGGTGCTTGTCAGGGACATATGGAATAAGTTGCTGGCGTATCAGGATATGCTGATCGGGATGTTCGTGGAACGGCTGCTGCATGAGGAGCCGGAACTGATCGACCGCTTCGGCGACGCGATTGATGAAGTACCGCGTCAGTTTGCCGAATTATTCGACGTTAGTATCCGGCAGTTGCGCCCGCGCGCCGAACAGATTCTGCGCGAAAGCTACCGGGGCGTTTACCCCGCAACGACCGACGAGGCCAAACCCGCCAGCGCACTGCTGGCTCAGTTGACAGGCCTGGGCATGCGACCAGCGCACTGGCAAACGGCCCGGCGGGTCTGGAGCTGGATGCTGGCTAACGTTCCTTACCTGGAAGAGTACGACCGGGAGAATCTGGCGAAAGGCGTTCAGTCGGCTCCGTATCGTTTCTTTTCGTTGCATATTCTGCCGCCCGCTCTGGAGGCCTGTCAGCACTACGACAATGCAATCGCACCGGACATGGTCCGTCGCATGCGCGAAACCGGTGATCGGCTGGCCACCGACCCGCTGGGCTATGGCGTAGCGTTTTATCAACTGCTGTTTCAGGCGCATCCCGACGTACTACCGTATTTTGGTCGCACGGATATGGACACGCTGGCGCGGCACCTGATGCAGACGGTTACCTTTCTGATCCGGTCGCTCGAAGCCGGGCAGGATGTGCAGAAAGACCTGCGCGAACTGGCCCGCATCCACGCGAACCACCGCATCCCGGCGGAACTGTACGGTGCCGTTACCGACCCGCTGCTGACTGTGATGCGTCGTGCCAACCCTGCTTTCTCCGATGCCGAAGCACAGGCCTGGGTCGTGCTACTGAACCGCGTCAGCGACGTGCTGCGGCAACCGATGCTGAATCAGCAGCGACTGCTTCGACTGGCCAACGATTTTATTCGGCAGGTAGCCGATGAACTGACCTGGGAACCAGACACACTCGCACGACGGCTTGAGGGGATCGAGCGCGAAATCCGCACGACCGGAACCTATACACACACGTACGAGGAACTGGCTTATGGCGCGCAGCTGGCCTGGCGGAATGCGTCGAAGTGCATCGGGCGGATTGCCTGGCGGAACATGGTTGTGCGCGACCTGCGGCACGTGACCGATCCCGACGAGATGTTCAACGAAGTTGTCGAGCACCTGCGCATGGGTACCAACGGCGGTAACGTCCAGGTTGTCATGAACGTGTTCCGGCCAAAGCGACCGCTCGAACGGTGGGGACCGCGCATCTGGAACAGCCAGTATATTCGCTTTGCTGCCTACGAACAGCCCGACGGGACCATCCTGGGCGATAAAGCCAACCTGAAACTGACGCAGGCTATCATCCGGCAGGGATGGACCCCGCCCGCAGTCAAAACCGATTACGACTGCCTGCCCATCGTCATCGAAACACCGGGACAGGCACCCCGTCGGTACGAATTCGACCCGGCAGACGTGCTGCGGATACCCATCGAACATCCGGCTTATCCCGGTATCGCCGATCTGAACATGCAGTGGGGCGCTGTCCCGGTCATCGCCAACTTCAACCTGGAAATCGGTGGGGTCGACTACGGGTGCGTACCGTTCAACGGCTGGTTTATGGAAACCGAAATCGCCCGTAATCTCTGGGAGGACGAACGCTACGGCATGGCGTCCCGGATTGCGGAGGTCATCGGGCTGGACACCTC
Source organism: Spirosoma oryzae (assembly GCF_003002825.1). GTDB lineage: Bacteria > Bacteroidota > Bacteroidia > Cytophagales > Spirosomataceae > Spirosoma > Spirosoma oryzae. The sequence continues at coordinate 30,045 of NZ_PVTE01000013.1, forward strand.
CACGGAACAGACGCTCTGGCGCGACCGGGCGTTCCTGGAACTGAATGCGGCTGTCATACATTCGTTCGCGAAGGCCAAAGTAACGCTGGTCGATCATCAGACGGCGTCGCAGCAATTTATGGCGCACGACCAGCGCGAAAAGCGGGCCGGGCGCGAATGTCCGGCGCAGTGGTCGTGGGTGACGCCGGCGGCTGGTGGCAGCACCACGGCGGTATGGCACCACGAAATGCGTGATTTTTACCTGACACCCAGCTACCACTATGCCGCCGATAAATGGGCCGTGCTGGATGATGACCTGACGCTGGCCGGCGAGACGGCGGAGACGGAGCCCGTTGTCAGTAGCCGACCGCTGATCCTGTACGGATCGGAGACAGGTACGGCCGAACGCTACGCCCGGCAAACGGCCCGGCGATTGAATCAGCACCGACCCCGCGTGATGGCGCTCGATGAGTTCGATCCGGCACAACTCGCTCAGGAGCAGCTTGTACTGATTGTTACGTCGACCTTCGGCAATGGTGAGCCGCCCGGCAACGCGGTTCACTTCCTGGAAAAACTACGGCAGCTAGCCAACGACGCCGGTAACGGCTTCAACTTCTCGGTGATGGCGCTGGGGAGCACAATCTACCCGAACTTCTGCGCGGCCGGTATCACGATCGACCGGGAACTGGCTCGGGTGGGCGGGAACCGGGTGGTCAGCATGCACAAGGGCGACGAGATTAAAGGGCAGGCCGATAGTTTCCGGCAATGGCTCGAACTCGTAGCCCGGCTGCTGGGTGAAGACCCGACGACGGCGGGCGCTCCAACGGTATCGACAACGTCCGTTACTTTTCTCGACAAAAACACCGTTTGCCCGCACCTGGCGGGTATGGATCGTAAACGGCCGGGCGTCAGCGTGCCGGTCATCGCCAATCGGGAGCTGTTGAAGAAAGTGATTGCGGGTAGTCGCTCGACGCGCTTCCTGTCTTTCGATATTTCCAGAACGGATTTACAGTACGAAACCGGCGACCACGTGGCCGTTTACCCACAAAATCCGGCTGCTTTGGTAGAACGGCTTTGTCAGCGGCTGGGTATTGCGGGCGATGCCTGGTTCACGACCGCCGGTGCCGATGCTGCCGACGGACAAACCTACGCCACACCCGTACAGGTGGCCGATGTGTTGACCAATGACGTCGACCTGAGCCTGCACGAACCGTTCGACGAATTACTGAACCTACTCCAACGCACGACGCAGCCCGGCCCCGACCGACAGCGTATAACCGACTGGCAACGGATACTCTCCCGCGACGATGAGCAGCCCGATGTGACGGCGTTGAAAGCGTATATTACCGACCGCTACCTGACTGTCGTTGATTTGCTGGACGAATTTACCTCGGCAACCGTGTCGTTCGGTGATTTGCTGAGCGTACTACCCCGCCAAAAGCCCCGCCTGTATTCGATTTCGTCCTGCTCGCTGGTCTATCCCGACCAGATCCACCTGACCGTCGGCGTAGTGCGTACGACGACAAGTACGGGCCAGGAGCGACGGGGCTTGTGTTCTAATTTTCTGGCTGAACTCGATCCGGCGAAGCAGCACACCGTGCGGCTGGCCGTACGCACCTCAAATTTTCGTCCACCGGCCAATCCCGAAGCGCCGATGCTGCTGGTCGGACCCGGTACCGGACTCGCGCCACTGGTGGGCTTCCTGCAACACCGGGAAGTGCAGCTACAGGCACTACATGCCAAACGCAGCCCACAACAGGTCGACAGCCTGCTGCGTGAGCCGCCGGCCATTCACACGCGTTTGTTTTTTGGCTGCCACGACCTGAACGACTACCTCTACCAAGACGAACTCGAAACCTGGCGGCAAACGGGGGTGCTGACGCATCTGGACGTCGCGTTCTCGCGCATGGGCGACGAAAAAATCTACGTGCAGCACCTGATCGAACAGCAGGCGACCGACCTTTGGCAGGTACTGTCGCAACCCGACTGTCACTACTACGTTTGTGGCGACGCCCGGATGGCTGACGAAGTGTTTGCCGTGCTGATGAACATCGCCCGCCGAATTGGTGGGTTGACGCACGCGCAGGCCGTCGATTTCTTTCAGCGGATGAAGCAGGAGAATCGCTTCGTTGCCGACGTTTGGGGGGTGCTGCTCAACGCCAAACAGGCACTGGCCGAAGTGCAAAACGCCCGGTATACCCAGGGCGAGCGCTGGCTGGCACAGATAGGCTCGGGGAATTGAGATAGAGGTAATCTGGTAACGGAATATAGGTTGACTTGTGAAGGTCGGTTAGCGTTCTATCTTTACGGAAGTCACCAATCCGTTACTTCTATGCCGTATCGTTTTACCTGTCTGCTTGGGCTGTTGGCCCTGACGCTGTCAACTAGTTGGGGGCAAAGCCCTGCCTTTACGGTTTCGTTTCCGGCGTCGCAAAGTCAGGCACCTCTCGATGGACGTTTGTTGTTGATACTGGCGAAAACGGCAACGCCCGAGCCCCGGCAGCAGGTGGGCGATGCGGTGGAAACGGCGCAGGTGTTTGGTGTCGACGTGACGAAACTTAAGCCCGGTCAATCGGCTCGCGTCGATACCAAAGCGTATGGCTATCCGATCAAAAGCCTGACGGGTATTGCGCCCGGCGATTACTACGTGCAGGCCGTGCTGCACCGCTACGAAACGTTTCACCGGAAAGACGGGCATACGGTACTGTTACCCATGGATCGGGGTGAAGGCCAGAACTGGCGCACGGCCCCCGGCAACCTGTTCAGTAAACCGCAAAGAATCACGATTCGGCGGGGAACCACGCAGCCTATTGTGCTGGTGATGGATCAGGTGAATCCGCCGATCCCGGAGCCGAAAGACACGCAGTTTATCAAGCACATTCGCATCCAGAGCAAGCGCCTGACCGAATTCTGGGGTCGGCCCATATACCTGGGGGCACACGTATTGATTCCGGCCGGCTTCGATGAACATCCCGAAGCCCGTTATCCGCTGGCGATTTTTCACGGCCACTTCCCGGAAAACTTCGATGGCTTCAGTGAAACGCCCCCGCCCGCCAACATGGACACGACTGATTATGTGGAGCGGTTCAAAGTGCATGGCTACAAGAAGATCGTGGCGAAGGAAGCGTATGACTTTTACAAAAAATGGACGAGTAAGGATTTTCCGCGTATGCTGATCGTGGAGATTCAGCACGCCAATCCGTACTACGACGATTCTTACGCCGTCAATTCGGAAAACCTCGGGCCCTACGGCGACGCGATCATGTATGAGTTGTTGCCGGAGATCGAACGGCGGTTCCGGGGCATCGGGCAGGGCTGGGCTCGCTTTACGTACGGCGGTAGTACGGGTGGGTGGGAAGCGCTGGCAGCCCAGGTGTTCTACCCCGATGCATTCAATGGCTGTTTCGCAGCTTGTCCCGACCCGATTTCGTTTGATGCCTACACGGTGTTCAACCTGTACAACGCCAAAAATGCCTATTACGAAGAAGGCCCGTTTCGGCGGACACCCCGCCCCGGTCAGCGTAATTATCTGGGACAGGTTAAATGCACGGTGGCTGAAAGCAATCACCGCGAACTGGCGTTAGGAACGCACTCCCGCTCCGGCGATCAGTTCGACATATGGGAAGCGGTGTATTCCCCCGTCGGGTCAGATGGGTACCCCAAGCGAATCTGGGACAAGGAAACCGGCGACATCGACCCGGCGGTAGCCGCTTACTGGCGCGAGCATTTCGACCTGCTACACATTCTCCGGCGCGACTGGCAAACACTGGGTCCGAAAGTGGCCGGCAAGATTCATATCTACTGTGGCGACATGGATAACTATTACCTCAACAATGCCGTGTACCTGATGGAGGATTTTCTGAAGAAGGCAAAGAATCCGGTCGCCAATAGCGAAGTCGCGTACGGTGATCGATTCGAGCATTGCTGGAATGGTGATCCCAACGTGCCTAATTACATCAGTCGGCTGCGCTACAACACGATGTACGTCGATAAAATGCTGAAGCGTATCGAAGTCAGTCATCCCGCCGGAGCCGATCTGACTAGCTGGCGGTATTAGTATAGTTGTAAGGTTGTAAAGTTGTATGGTTATAGAGTTGCTACCGCAGAAACCGGACGCGTCAGCCAACTTTGTAACCATACAACTTTACAACTATTCAACTCTATAACTGCTTCAAAAACGCCATCGTATCGACACCGTCGGCGTAGTCGGTCAGGGTGGGGCACTGTGTCTGACCGAAGGCAACACTACCCGGATACCAGCCCCGTGCGGAAGCAATCACCTGAATGCGGTTGCTGTGCGCAACCAGCCAGGCAGTTGCGTCATCGAGGGTTTTATACGTCTGGTAATAGACTACCGAGATAGGGGATACCAGGCCTGCATTCTCCGTCAGCAACAGGTATCCGTTGTCCAAGTGCGGAACGGCGTTGATGAGGTAAATCGATTTGTTGTAGTCGTAGTTGTTCTGGTACTTGTGGTTGTTCAAGTACGTCGAAACATTCGGCTCCAGCGCGCTCAGCATCGGCGTGAAGTTGTAGGGCTGCGGACCATCGTCACGGATCTCCAACCCTTCCGGAACGAGTAGCGTCGATACGTTACGGCAACCCAGTCCGTAGTAATCCGACAGGTCGTGACCCAATGCCAGGAAGTCGTCCGGCTGTTCTTCGCCCATCAACAGGCCCACCGACGTACGATTGCGTCGGATGATGTGTGGTTTCTTGCCGAAGTAGTAATCAAAGTAGCGGGCGGTGTTGTCGCTGCCGGTCGCGATATAGGCATCGGCGGCATTTAGTCGTTCCGCTTCCTGGACGTAGTCCGTAAAAGTCGGATTTATTTCTTTTATTTTTTGTATTAAATAGTGTATAAGTACAAAATCCTGGCTGCTCAGTTTAGCTAACAGTTTATGGCCACTGATGAGCACAGCCAGTAAATCGTGAAAGCCTACGGCCGGAATATTACCCGCCATAACAACGCCTATCGTGCGTGGCTCCTGACTGGGCTGGGCTGGGTGAAGGGACTGATTCGGGTCGTAGCCGTACTGCGCAGTCCAGGCCGTCAGCGCATCAAGCGTAAGAAACTGATCGGCGATTGCGCGCAGCGCACGGCGGGTATTTTCGGGGGTAAACCAGTTATTTTTATGGTAAGCACGTTCCTCTAAAGCGGTCAGTTCGGGTTCAGAATCGGCCCGGCGTAGGAAATCACCCAGGGCCGCGAACGTTTGCAGGCGTTCAGATAAAAGCATGTAGTCGATAAGCAAATGGAATACCCCATGAACGGAAGTGATGAAATTTTAGTTTGCCCCCAACCTTTAAATAGTTATATTTGTTGACTGTTAAGAAACGTCAAATTCTAGTCTTATAAATCTGTACTGCTCATGGCTATCATGATCACCGACGAGTGCATCAACTGCGGTGCCTGCGAACCCGAGTGCCCCAACACAGCTATCTACGAAGGTGGCGTTGAATGGACATGGGGTGGCGGCACTGAGCTGACCGAAGTTGATTTCGGCGACGGTACGGTAGTGAGCGGTAAAGCGCCACAATCGCCCGTCTCGAACGAGTTCTATTATATCGTTGCCGACAAATGCACGGAATGTGTAGGTTTCCACGAGGAGCCACAATGTGCAGCGGTTTGTCCTGTCGACTGCTGCGTTCCCGATCCGGAGCACGAAGAAGAGGAAGAAACGCTATTGTCGAAGAAAGCCTGGTTGCACGCTGAAGCGTAAGCGATCTGAAATGAATACCCCACAGGGGCCGCAAAAGCGGGAGCAGTTAGCTGCTCCCGCTTTTTTTGTGTAAAAAAAGCTTGATTCAGTCCCTACTGCTACCTTAATTAAGTAAGAAGAAAATTTTGTAAATCCTAAAAAAAGCAAAAGATCGTAAAACAATCGAAATAGTAATAAAAATATGAGTATTGGCATATAAGCATAGTATTTTTTGAATTATTTACGTGTTATTGTGCTATTTTGGTCCATTTTCTTGGATATAAGCTTGGATGATTCTCTTTTTTGGGCAAGATTTGCTACAGATTAAGAGTACGACCTATCTAAGTTTTAACAGAATATAATTTATGAGAAAGCGATTTTTACTTGGATTTTCTTTGTTAGCTAGTTTAGCCACGTACGCGCAGGATTCAACCACTACGTCGGCACCGGGGAAATTCACGTTTTCCGGTTATATGGATACCTATTACTTCGGTAACTTCAATAATCCGAAGAGCCAGTCGAATTTGGGTTTGAGTGGGGCAGGCATTCCTGGGAACGCACGGGCGTTCGATCAGAAGGCAGGTCAGTTTGGTATCGGTCTGGTTCAGGCAAAGGCTGTCTACACCGCTGATAAAGTTGAAGCCGTGGCCGATCTGGTATTTGGCCCGTTCGCCGATCTGGGCAATTACGGTAACAACGTGGGCTTTCTGGGCGCAGGCTCTACGGCGTTGGCCATCAAGCAGGCCTACATCACGATGAAAGCGACCCCCAAGCTTTCGTTCACGGCGGGTCAGTTCGGTACGCACATCGGCTACGAAGTCATCGACGCACCCGTCAACTACAACTATTCGCTGTCGAATCTATTCAACAATGGTCCGTTCTACCACCTTGGCCTGAAAGCGCAGTACGCGTTCAGCGACCGGGCCGCTTTGATGTTGGGCGTTGTCAACAACGTCGATAACATCTTTGACAACAATAAAAAGAAAGGTATCATCGGCCAGTTCTTCTTTTCGCCGGTTGCGGGCTGGAACGTGTATTTGAACGGTATCTATTCGGACGAAGCCTCAAAAGATATCACCACGACGAACAATGCCGTCGTCGTACCAGCCGACAAAGCCAACTACATGCTGTTTGACCTGACGACCACCTATCAGGTTACATCTAAATTCTTTCTTGGGCTGAATGCGGCTAAAGGTTCACAAAAAGGTGATTACCAGAATACAGGCGGTCCTGCTACGGCGCAAACGTGGGGTGGCGTAGCGGTTTATTCGAACTACGCGTTCACCGATAAATTTGGCCTAGGCGTTCGCTACGAGAGCTTTGATAACAAAAATGGCGTACGGGCTCTGCTCGATGCCAATGGTAACGGTGCCAGCGTCAACTCGATTACGGTGACGGGCAACATTACGGCCGCTGACGGACATCTCCTGCTCAAGCCTGAACTCCGCATTGACAGCTACTCAGCCAACAAATTCGAGAAGAACGACGGCTCGCTGACGCCCTCGCAGACAACGCTGGGTATGGCCGCCATCTTCAAATTTTAACCTACCGTTTACTTAACCTTAAACCGATTTTTAGTACAACAAAAACCAATTAATTCGTATGCAAAAGCCCAATTACATTCCTCTGATTCTGCTGGGAATTGTCGCCGTGCTCGGCATCATTCCTGGTTTCAACGGTGTGCCAACCCAAATCGTAACGGAAGGTATCAACTCCGGCGACACGGCCTGGATGCTGGTGGCAACAGCACTGGTTTTGCTGATGACCCCCGGTCTGGCGTATTTCTACGGCGGGATGGTAAACAACAAAAACGTGATCTCGACGATGCTGCAAAGCTTTATCGCGATGGGCGTAATCAGTGTTTTGTGGGTCGTGGTTGGTTACAGCCTGGCCTTCGGTACGAGTATCGGTGGCTTTGTCGGTAATCCGATGGATCACTTCATGTTTAAAGGGGTACTCGACGGTAAGCCCTGGTCACTGGCTCCCACGATCCCGCTGGTTGTATTTGCCTTCTTCCAATTGAAGTTCGCCGTTATCACCCCGGCGCTGGTAACGGGTTCGATGGCAGAGCGTATCAACTTCCGTTCGTACGTACTGTTCATGATCTTGTTCAGCCTGCTCGTATACGCTCCGCTGGCGCACATGACCTGGCATCCAGAAGGTATTCTGTTCAAGCTGGGTGTGCTTGATTTCGCGGGCGGTACGGTCGTCCACATGTCGGCTGGCTGGGCTGCACTGGCTGGTGCGCTGTATCTGAAGCGCCGGAAGTCGCACCTCGAATCGAGCTACTTCCCACCCGCAAACATTCCATTCGTACTGCTTGGCACGGGCCTGCTGTGGTTTGGCTGGTTTGGTTTCAACGCTGGTTCGGCGGTATCGGCATCGGCCCTGGCTGCTTCGGCATTCGCTACCACGAACACGGCTGCGGCTGCGGCTGGTCTGGGCTGGGTACTGTTTGATGCGGCTAAAGGCAAGAAAGTATCGGCGCTGGGCTTCTGTATTGGTGCTGTCGTAGGGCTGGTTGCTATTACACCGGCGGCTGGTTTCGTTACGATTCCCACGGCAATCTTCATCGGTACGGTAGCATCGATCGTGTCGAACTACATTGCTCACCTGCGTACGAAATCGACGCTGGACGATACGCTGGACGTGTTTCCCTGCCACGGTGTTGGCGGTATGGTTGGTATGGTTATGACCGGCATCTTCGCAAGCCGCGCCGTAAACTCGGCCGTTGCTGAAGGCAGCGAAGGCCTGGCCTTCGGTCAGACCGACCTGTTCATCAACCACATGATTGCGCTGGTTGGCGTATCGGCCTTTGCCTTTATCATGTCGTTCGTTCTGCTGAAAGTTACGGATCTGATCCTGCCCCTGCGCGTATCGGAAGAAGACGAGCAGTCGGGTCTGGATGTCAGCCAGCACGACGAGTTCCTGATTGAAGCTTAAATCGGTTTACAGTATTCGGTTTACAGTTTACTGACAGCGACCCGCAAACCGAATACGGAATACCGTGAATTGACATAACGACAGACCCACAGGTACTCTGTCTGGCCGAATCGACCGGCAGCTTTACTGTGGTTTTGTTGTACTCATGGAGCCGCTCCCACTTGGGAGCGGTTTCCTATTTTATACAGGTCCCGACAAGGCGGTTTCCGACAACATCTTTGCGTCGAACCGTCAGGTTAATTGTAATTGTTTAGCCGCTGACGCAGCCCGACATCGGACCGCCGAAGCGGCAAGGGTGCTGTCGGAGACACCGTAACTACAGCCGGTTCTTCTTCCAGTTGCTTCGCTGAACGGTGACAGGCTGACTCGCGCTACTAGCGGGTTTGTCGTTGGTCAGGAGCCAGGCCGACAGAACGGCGGCTAGTTGTGCTTCGTCAGAGTTGGTGGGGGGCGTTAGCTTGTCGGGTGTGAAATACTTGCTGACGAAGCCCGTATCGAACTGACCGGAGCGAAAAGCTTCGTGTTCCATCACAAACCGGCCAAACGATAGTGTCGTCTGCACCCCCGCGATCTGGTATTCGTCGATGGCCCGGATCATTTTCTCGATGGCTTCCTCGCGGGAGTCGCCGTACGTGACAAGCTTGGCGATCATCGGGTCGTAATAGATCGGAATAGCCATGCCTTGTTCAAACCCATCATCGACCCGAACCCCGTTTCCCTGCGGACGAACGTAAGTATCGAGCGTACCCACGTCGGGCAGGAAATTATTGGCTGGGTCTTCGGCGTACACCCGCAGTTCGAGCGCATGCCCGTTGATGCGTAGTTCATCCTGCCGAAGAGTGAGGGGCTTTCCTTCGGCAATCCAGATCATCTGCTTCACCAGATCGACACCCGTAATCAGCTCCGTGACGGGGTGTTCGACCTGAAGCCGGGTGTTCATCTCCAGAAAATAAAAATCGAGGTTGTCGTTGACGATGAACTCGACCGTACCCGCCCCGTAGTAACCACAGGCGCGGGCAACGTCGACGGCAGCCCGACCCATCGCATCGCGGATTTCCGGCGTCAGGATGGCCGATGGCGCTTCTTCAACGACTTTCTGGTGACGGCGTTGTACCGAACATTCGCGTTCGAACAGGTGGATGATGTTGCCATGCTGATCACCCAGCACCTGAATCTCGACGTGGTGGGGTGAGGTGACGTATTTCTCGATAAAGACCGATCCATCGCCGAACGCCGACTGGGCTTCGCTTACCGCCCGGTCCATCTGCTCATCGAATTCGGCTTCGTTTTCGACCACACGCATGCCTTTCCCACCGCCCCCGGCCGACGCCTTAATCAATACGGGGTAACCGATGCGGGCCGAAATGACTTTCGCTTCAGTACGGTCGGTGATGGCGGAGGGCGTACCGGGCACCATTGGAATATTGTAGTCGGCAACGGCCGCTTTAGCCGCCAGTTTGCTACCCATAATCTCGATGGCTTCCGGCGAGGGGCCAACGAAGATCAGTCCGGCATCGCGCACCTGACTGGCGAAGCTGGCGTTTTCCGACAGAAAGCCGTAGCCGGGGTGGATGGCGTCGACATTCAGTTGCTTGCAGACGTCGATGATTACGTCGGCCCGCAGGTAGGATTCAGATGATGGGGCCGGGCCTACGCAGACCGCTTCGTCGGCGTAGCGAACGTGCAGCGCCTGACGGTCGGCTTCGGAATAGATAGCAACGGTACGAATACCCATCTCGCGGGCCGTACGCATGATCCGGAGCGCAATTTCGCCCCGGTTGGCAACGAGTAATTTCTTGATAGTCATTGATGGAAGGGGAGGAAAGAAGAAAGAGACAAGACAAAAAAGCAGGAAAAAATTGGTTACGGCACAAGGATAAAGCAGCACAAGGCCGATCAATCAGCAACTAGATTCAGGTATACCGTCTTGCTTCTTATGTCTTTCCTCTTTTTTCTGTCAAAGCACCAATATGCCTATTTTATGGCAAAAGGACTGTAGAATTGAATTTTACCCCGCAGTTTTGGCCTACCGAAACTAACGTGTATTTTTGCACTCACTTCGATGAAAACAGGGGTTTAGCCCCTATAACCATAGAAAAAAGTGGATTTATTTGAGAAACTACGCAACAACCTGGGCCCGATCGGTTCTCCCGCCCGTGACTTCAATGGACACCACTATTTTGCCTTTCCCAAGCTGGAAGGTGAATTAGGTCCGCACATGCGCTTTCAGGGGAAAGACGTACTCAACTGGAGCCTGAACAATTACCTGGGTCTGGGTAACCACCCTGACATCCGCAAAGCGGATGCTGATGCTGCCGCTGAGTGGGGACTGGCCTATCCGATGGGTGCTCGTATGATGTCGGGTAACTCAGATCTACACGAGCAATTCGAGAAAGAACTGGCCCAGTTTGTCGGCAAAGAAGATTCGTTTCTGCTGAACTACGGGTATCAGGGCGTTATGTCGGCCATCGAAGCGATTGTCGATCACCGCGACGTAATCGTGTATGATGCTGAATGTCATGCCTGCCTGATCGACGGAATCCGGCTGCACAAGGCCAAAATGGGTGAATACTACAAATTCAACCACAACGACATGGCCAGCCTGGAGAAGAACCTGCAGCGGGCTACCAAACTGGCCAACGAAAAAGGCGGTGCCATTCTGGTCATTACCGAAGGCGTATTCGGTATGTCGGGTAAAGTGGGTAGCCTAGACGAGATCGTTGCCCTGAAAGAAAAGTACGACTTCAAACTCCTGGTCGACGACGCACACGGCTTCGGCACGATGGGCCCAACGGGGGCGGGTGTCGGCGAAATGCTCGGTTGCCAGGATGGTATCGATCTGTACTTCTCGACCTTCGCAAAGTCGATGGCGGCTATCGGTGCGTTTATCGCCGGTGACCACGACATCATCATGTACCTGAAATACAACATGCGGTCGCAGACGTATGCGAAAGCCCTGCCCATGCCGTATGTAGTGGGCGGACTGAAGCGGCTGGAGATGATCCGCAACTCGTCGGAGTTCCGCGATAAGCTGTGGACGAATGTGCGGGCGCTGCAAAGCGGTCTGCGTGAGCGTGGCTTCAACATTGGCGACACGACCTCGCCCGTAACGCCGGTACTGCTGCAAAACATTCAGGGCGGTATCCCGGAGATCACCGGTATCATCCGCGACCTGCGCGAAAACCTCGGTATCTTCTGTTCGATCGTGGTTTATCCCGTAGTACCGAAGGAAATCGTCATGCTGCGTATCATCCCAACGGCGGCTCACACCCTCGACGACGTACAGCGCACACTGGAAGCGTTCTCGCAGGTAGCCGAAAAAATTAAAGATGGTACATACCGGGGAAAAGGGCCGGTTGTTAGCCCTAAAGAACTGGAAGTTTCGGCCGAATCAGCCGCTGAATAGGGTTTTTAGTTCAAAATTGTATTTTTCGACTAAAATTTTGTCGCGTCTATTGCGCTGTATGGGAGAATGACTAAATTTCCGCCAAAACCGCATTTTTAGCGGAATTTGGGCTTTTTTCACTTAACCCCATCCAACGCGCTATGTCACGTTTCGACGAAGTAAAAAATTTGGTAATGTCGCTCGAAGGCGATTTTGAGAAGTTCTACGACAAGAAAAATCAGGCCGCTGGAACCCGTGTTCGCAAAGGAATGCAGGATCTGAAAACACTGGCTCAAACGATTCGCGCAGAAGTTCAGGATACCAAAAACAGCGCCGACAAAGAATAGTTGTCAGCCTTTTTGTAACGAAGGCCCCCATTGACCGTTGTGTCGATGGGGGCCTTCGTTTTATACAGCCGTGCGTATCAGATCTTTTCGCGGTGCATCAGCGTCGCAACACCGCGCGTCGCGACCTTTCCCGTCTGGGCGTCGCGTAGCTCCCCCATAATCTCGGCGGTGTGCTTGTCGGGGTTGGTGCTTTTCACCGTGAACACGGCCTCGTAATCAGTATCGACAAACATGGGTCGCAGAAATTCCAGCGTCTGGCCCAGATAAACCGACCCGTAGCCCGGAAACTCAGTGCCCAGCACTTTCGTGAAAATACTGGCTCCAAGCATGCCGTGGATGATCGGGCGTTTGAAGGGCGTTTGCGCGGCAAAATCAGCGTCGAGATGGAGCGGGTTGTTGTCGCCGGTAACGCGGGCAAAATCGATTACGTCGGCCTGCGAAAAGCGGAAGGGGTAGCGGTAAACGGCATTCAGGGCAAAATCGGGAAGCATAATCGGTATATAGTTTTCGGTTTTCAGTTTACGGTCCAAAACAGCACCGCGACCGTTTTAGGGATTTTCGATCCGGTTACGGTCAATTTCAGGGCACAGTTTACGGCGAAAGATTGGTCACTGCAACTCTCGGTCGTAAGTGAATCCGTACGGAATGATGGCTGTATACCGGAAGCGGAAAATCGTAAACCGTAAACTTTATACCCGCATAGCGTAGCTTTGCGTCGTTTATGGGACATCTCTTTGGTTTATCGGCGGGCAAACGCGTGTTTGGGCTGGACGTCATGCGGGCACTGGCGATCCTGATTGTCGTTGACGCTCACTCGACGGTGGCACTCAAGGAATATTACGACGGCGCGTTCTGGCATCACCTGCTGCCTGATGGGGTCGAGTTGTTTTTCGTGCTGAGTGGCTTCCTGATTGGCGGGATACTGATTCGCACATACGAGAAAAACGGTCGTTTCGACGGGGGGCTGTTGCTCAATTTCTGGACGCGCCGGTGGTTCCGTACCCTACCCAACTACTACCTCGTGCTGACAGGACTGATCGCACTGGCCGTGGGACGAGCCTGGCGCAGCGGCCTGCATCATTCGCTACCGGCCAAAGGTGAATTGATTAAGTACTACCTGTTTCTGCAAAACTTTGCCCGCTACGTTCCCGACTTCTTTCCCGAAACCTGGAGTCTGGCCATCGAAGAATGGTCGTACATTACCCTGCCGCTGATTTTGTGGGTGTTGCATGTACTAACGGCTGCCCGGTGGCCCCGGCAGCGAATCGTATTGAGCGCCATTTTACTGATCATTGTTGGTACCAATGTCGGCCGGCTCGTCGCGGCCGTGCTGACGCCCATTTCGGAGGGGGAGCTAGGCTTTCGGGGCATCGTCGTTACCCGGCTCGATGCTATCTCCTACGGGGTGCTGGCGGCTTACGTCAAGCACTACTTTCCCGCGTTCTGGACCAACGACCGCACCCGCAGTCGGCTGGCTATTGTCGGTCTGGCGCTGATCGTGCTCACGTCGTTTACGGCCTCGATTGTTATTCTGAAGTACTACGTGCAGGCTGGCATTTATCCGGCCTACGTATTCTATAAGCGAACGTTCTATTTCCCCGTCATCGGCCTGAGCATGGCGCTGGTTGTGCCGTACATGGATGGCTGGCGGACAGCGACGGGTTTGTGGGCGCGCTTCGGTATCGCCCGCCTGATTACGCATATCAGCCTGATTTCGTACTCGATGTACCTGCTCAACCTGACGCCCATTATGCTGACCCTGCTGGAACGATTTCCAACGACGTCGGCAGCCGTGGGCTGGACGAAAGTCGGCGTGTTCTGGGGACTGACGATGGTCCTGTCGACACTGTTGTTTGCTTACTTCGAAAAACCCGTGACGGAACTCCGCGAGCGGCTGTCGAAGAAAGAACCGACGCTGCTGACCAACGAACCCGTTGACCGGTAAGCCTGCAATCCGCGCTGACTACCGTATCTTTGCGGCTGCATGAGTTATTCAAGAATCTATTTACAGGCCGGGCGCGATGAAGCCGTCCGGCGGTTTCACCCCTGGGTCTTTTCGCGGGCGATCGGGCGGATGGAAGGCGAACTGGCCGACGGCGACATCGTCGAGGTGTATGATCGAAAAGGGGAGTACCTCGCCACCGGGCATTACCACGACGGTAGCATTGCCGTGCGGCTGTTTTCGTTTGCCGCCACTGCTGGTGGCCCTGTCACACCGGATGTTGCGTACTGGACGGAGAAACTGACGCGAATCCGGGCGCTCCGGCAGGCAATTCTCTCGGACAGTAAAGGCGTTACCAATTGCTACCGACTCGTTCACGGCGAAGGCGACGGCTGTACGGGACTGATCATCGATATGTATAATGGCGTGGCGGTTGTGCAGGCGCACTCGATCGGGATGCACCGCGAACGCATGCTCATTACCGATGCGCTACGTGCTGTGTTCGGCGACGACTTGCAGGCCGTGTACGACAAAAGCGCCGAGACGTTGCCCGATCAGTACGGCGCGACCGTGCAGAACGGCTATTTGTTTGGCCGTACGCCCGTGCCGCATCCCGTACAGGAAAACGGCCATACCTTTCTGGTCGACTGGATTACGGGACAGAAAACGGGTTTTTTCCTCGATCAGCGCGACAACCGATCGTTGCTGGCGCAATACGCGCCCGGCAAAAAAGTGCTGAATGCCTTCTGTTATTCGGGGGGCTTCTCGGTCTACGCACTCAACGCAGGGGCCGAACAGGTACACTCGGTCGACGTGTCGAAAAAAGCCATCGACCTGACGAATCAGAACGTCGACGCTAACCTGGGCGATGGTGTCGACGGGGCGCAGCACGAAGCGTACGCTGATGATGTCATGCATTACCTCAAGGCGCACGATCATCAGTATGACGTCGTCGTGCTCGATCCACCGGCTTACGCGAAAAGCCTGTCGGCGCGACACCGGGCAGTGCAGGGCTACAAACGACTCAACGCCGAAGGGCTGCGCCGGGTAGCGAAGGGGGGGATTCTGTTCACCTTTTCCTGCTCGCAGGTTGTCGACCGGGAGTTGTTTTACAATACCATTGTGGCGGCTGCCATCGAAGCCGGGCGGCAGGTGCGGGTATTGCATCACCTGAGTCAGCCCGCCGACCACCCCGTCAGCTTGTTTCACCCCGAAGGCAGTTACCTCAAGGGGCTTGTCCTGTGGGTAGAGTAATCCGGCACACGCTTACCTATATTCGTATGGTGATTTTTACATGACAGTATGCGCTTTCATTTTCTACCCGTTTTCTTCGTATTAGTTTTTCTGGTGTCTATTTCGGGACTGGCGCAGCCGAAGTTTGTATGTGGCACGAGCGACCATAACCTGCCGGACAGCGTTCTGCGGTTGATGAGCTTGCCGCCTGAAACGCTAATGAAAGCGCGGGCGGGAGTGGGTAGTCAATACGTTTGCCGATTAGCTCTTGAGATCGATTCCGACACTTATCTGACGTATGAGAAAGACACGAACCGGCTCAAAGAAGCACTCCTGAAACAGATAGCTTCGGTATCTGCTGTTTACGAGCGGGAGATAAATACTCGCCTTGTGGTTGTGCTAATCAATATCAATAAAGACCCTGCTAAAGACCCCTATGCTGGCGAAAATAACATATACATCTTGTCTAATCGCTTCAATGATGTCTGGTCGAAATCAGTTAACGCGGTACCGTACGACAAACGTCTATATGTATATACAAAGAGCTTGACGGGCGGAGCTGTTGGTCTGGGAGGAGGTAAGCAGGCTATTGCCTACCTGGGTAAGTTTATTATTGCACACGAACTCGGGCACACGTTCGACTCACCGCATACTCATAGCTGCAACTGGGCAGGCGGGCCGCTTGATTTCTGTGTCAATAGCGAGGGCGACTGCTACAAAGAGTCACTCGATCAGACCGCAGGTACTATCATGGGTTATTGCGGAACGCTCGATACGTTCCACCCCCGCTGCCAGGCGATAATGCTGAACCACGCCGATAAGAACCTGCCCAAGCGCACTCGTCCTGACAGCCCGCCCATTCTTCCTGCCACTATCACACTGGCGGGAAGTCCATTTCTGATGTGGGCGGCTGCGCCGATGGCTGATAATTATACCGTGGAGTTGGCGACTGACCCTTCGTTCGGAGAGATTGCTCTGCGCGATACCGTTGATATCAATGGTGTCCGGCTTGATCGTCTGGTGACTGAGCGGTCCTACTACCTGCGCATTCGGGCATTGAGTCTGCTAGGGAACAGTGACTGGTCAGCCACGAGTCGCCTGCAATTTGATCCGCTAAATCCGGTTGGTCCCCGGCTCATATCGCCCGCACAGGATACCCGGTTCTTTGACGATGCACAGCCGCCCATTCGACTATCGTTGGAGCCAGTTGCGGGAGCCACCGGTTATGAGGTCGAACTGACAACGCCGACGGATGTCAATTTCACCAGTCCGTTCAGTCGGCAAATGGTAAGCACTCCCTTTCTTGACGTCACTGGCGTGCAGGGGAACAATCTGATTTTCTGGCGGGTGCGGGCCAGTACCCGCCGGGGAAAAACGGCCTGGTCGACAACGGGCCGGTTTCTGGTCAGGCAGGCACTCGCGCTTAACCTGCCTGGTCCGGTGAACGGCGTATTACCCACTCGTTTTCCTATAAATTGCTCTGCTCAGACGGCCGGGTCAACGATCCGACTAACCCTGTCTAAACAGGCATCCTTTGGTTCGGTAGTCTGGACAAGGGAATACAAGGGTAATTATTACCAGTATGTGAGTATGCTGGACAGTCTGAGTCCGGCGAGTACCTACTATCTGAAGCTGGAAGAGATTCTCAATGGTCCTCACCCGGCCAGTTCTAGTACAACCGGTATGATCAATCAGGTTGTACAGTCGTTCCGAACGGCTGCCGCATCGTTGTCGGATCGATGGTCATTCATCAACGGACATACCGTAAAAGGCTATCCGA
This sequence comes from Spirosoma oryzae, assembly GCF_003002825.1. Lineage (GTDB taxonomy): Bacteria > Bacteroidota > Bacteroidia > Cytophagales > Spirosomataceae > Spirosoma > Spirosoma oryzae. Next base: position 47,356 of record NZ_PVTE01000013.1, read on the forward strand.
CAGGGGGATACACCAACGGTGCTATGTTCAGCGACAAGGGTGCCTGGGTGCGACATTCCGCCAGTCTACTGCGTATCGATGCCGATAGCCTGCTGGCATACCAATACGAGCGCGCGCTTACCGGCGGTCAGCTGGGCAACGTAATTTCGGGGGTATCAACTGATCGGGACGGAAATGTGCTGGTAACGAACAGTATATCGACGGGCGGAAATGCGGCAAATCCCACCGATCAGCTCGTCGTGCTCGACGGTCGGTACGGTCGGATACTGACCCGATTTCCCATCATCAGTGATCGATCCGTTCGGTACCAAAACCCTAACCGTCAGATTATCATCAGCAACAGAATTATTTACGAACTGAAGAATGGGAAAGTCACTGCACTGATGAACGTTCCGACGAATGCCTCGGTCGAGGAAGTTGTTCTTCAGTCGAACTACTGCTGGATCAGAACTACGAATTATACTAGCTCCCGTAACGAACTGATTCGGATTGCACTGGATACCAGAGTGGTGAGCGTATTCTCTCAAGAGAATACGCCGTTGCTGACTCAGTATCTCAATGAGCTGGCGGTCGATCAGACCGGCCAACTCTGGATAAGACAGAGCAGTACGAACTATCCGCTCATTCAGTTCGACGGAGCGAACTGGACGGGGCTTACAGCAGCCAGCTTGCCGTTCTATACTGCGTCCAGCCTGACTACCGACCGGGCGGGTGTCGTTCACGTGCTGAGTAACAACAATGTCATTTATAGGTACGCCAGTGCGACGTGGCAGAAGGTAGTGGATCTTAATCCGAGTTTTAATATGGTGACTGTATTGGGCCGGATGCAGATAGATAACCAAGGTAAATTCTGGTTTACCAGTCGGTTTGGGCTGATGTGCTACGATCCTTGTCTAGCGATGACTACACCGAGAATTTCTACCAGCCTGCCGGTAGTCAATTACGGTGAATCGATTGTATTACAGGCTGATGGCTGCGTCAGTGCTAACTGGTCGTGGACCGATAGTCAGGGGAATTCTGCCGAGCGGCTTGTCGCGGGAACCAATCAGCTTACCGCCGTTCCCCAATATAATACAACATATCGGGTCAGGTGCCAGAATGAGGGGTGTGCAAGCAAAGCGAGCAGCCCGGTGGAGGTGGCTGTCCGGCCTGTTCTTATGCTGAAAGGGTTGCAAAAACGAACCTTTTGCCCGCGTGAAGCGGTGTTGGCTACGTACAGTCTGCGGGGGGCGGCAACGGATGCTTTCCGATTGACGATCAAAAACGATGAACAACGGCTGACGCTCATGCCAGACAACCGCGATTCGACGCTCACTGCGTACCTGCCCGAATCTGTTACGGCCGGTGTGTACTGGGTGAGCCTGGAAAGCGTTCAGCCGGTGATAAAAGCCATCGATTCGGTTCGTATTACGGTTCACGCACTGCCTGTCGCCCGGCTAAGTAGTGATAAAGCTGCCGTTGTACCGGGTGATAGTATACAGATTTCGGTTGCTTTGACTGGAGCCGCTCCCTGGCAATTTAATCGGTGGGACAGACAGATGACGCGTACGTCAGAGACGCCCTATGTGACAACCATCAAAGCCATACGTGATAGTACGTATCGACTGACGGTGAGCGGGCTTAGTGATGCAAACTGCACCGGAGGAATCGTTTCCAACGTGCTGACCATAAGTTCATTGATACTTGCTACTGAGTCGCCTGCACCGGATGGCCTGTCGGTATACCCTAACCCGGCGACGGGGCAATTGACCATCGAAGGCGACGCAGTGACAGGCATTCGGTTGCTACGGCTCATCGATGGGCAAGGACGTGAAGTAAATCGGCAGCAACCCGCCAGTCAGTCAAAACGGGAGATATGGGACGTAAGCACACTACCTACCGGACTATACATACTGCAAATCAGTCTGAGTAACGGTCAGCAGTCACTGTGGAAGATTAACAAGCAATAAGCTTGGCGGCAAACGCGGCCCTCACGCTATATCCTTGTTCCTTTCTCCCCTTTGCGCTAATTTTGACGCATAGGCTGATTCATTTGTCAAACCCGACGTATACATAGCTGCTATGGCTGAATTGATTCGAATGCCCAAGATGAGCGACACCATGACCGAAGGCGTCATTGCGGAGTGGCACAAAAAAGTGGGCGACAAAGTAAAATCCGGCGACGTACTGGCCGAGGTAGAAACCGACAAAGCAACGATGGATCTGGAGTCGTACGAAGAAGGTACGCTGCTCTACATCGGTGTCGAAAAAGGAGCGTCGGTACCGGTCGATGGCGTCCTGGCCGTAATCGGTGCAGACGGTGAAGATTACCAGTCACTGCTCGATGGTGGCAGTCAGGAGTCAGCCGCGCCGAAAAGCGAACCCAAACCGGAAGCCGCCCCCGAAGGCGTCAGCAAAGACGAGGTCAACACGAAAATGCAGGACGACAAGGCGGTATCGGCCGGTCCGGCGGAAGACGTGAACGCGTCGGTCATTCGGATGCCGAAAATGAGCGATACGATGACCGAAGGAACCATCGTGGCCTGGCACAAAAAAGAAGGCGACACGGTTAAATCGGGCGACGTACTGGCTGAGGTCGAGACGGACAAAGCCACGATGGACCTCGAAGCCTACGAAGAAGGTACGCTGTTGTATGTCGGTGTAAAAGAAGGCTCTTCGGTAGCCGTCGACGATATTATCGCGGTGATCGGCGAAAAAGGAGCCAACTTCAAAGTCCTGATCGACGGTGCCAACGGCGGTGGGGCGTCAAACGGACAGCAGGCGGCAACGGGTGAAGGCGGTAGCAGCACCGCCGAGCAAAACCCACAGGCCGATGTTCCGGCCAATGCCGATACCGACCTGTCGTACGGCGGTGGTACGGGCGATGAAGTGGAGTCGACGGGTCGTGTGAAAGCGTCTCCGCTGGCCAAGCGCATTGCTGAAGAGAAAGGTATCAAGCTGGATCAGGTAAAAGGCAGTGGCCCCGAAGGTCGCATCGTGAAGAGCGATGTCGAATCGTTCGTTCCTGGTAAAGCCGCACCGGCACCAGCCGCACCAAAGCCCGCTGCTGTGCCACAACCCGCTCAGCAGGCAGCCCCTGCACCGGCACCCGCTGCTCAGCCGGCAGTACCGGCTACGGGCGACTTCACCGATACACCGGTTAGTCAGATGCGCAAAACAATTGCGCGTCGCCTGAGCGAAAGCCTGTTCACGGCTCCGCACTTCTACCTGACCATGGAAATCAACATGGACCAGGCGATGGCACTCCGTGGTACCGTCAACGGTGTCAGCCCGGTTAAAATCTCGTTCAACGATTTCGTCATCAAAGCGGCTGCTGTTGCCTTGAAGCAGCACCCAACGGTCAACTCGTCGTGGCTGGGCGACAAGATTCGCAAATACAACTACGTCAATATCGGTGTAGCGGTCGCTGTCGATGAAGGGCTGTTGGTTCCGGTCGTGCGCAACGCCGATCAGAAAACGCTGTCGACCATTGCGGGCGAAGTAAAAGACATGGCCGGTAAGGCGAAAGATAAGAAGCTGCAACCCAAAGACTGGGAAGGCAGTACGTTCTCGATTTCGAACCTCGGTATGTTCGGCATCGACGAGTTTACGGCGATCATCAACCCACCCGATTCGTGCATCCTGGCCGTCGGCGCGATCAAAACAGCGGTGAAATTCGAAGACGGGGTGGCAAAACCAACCAACGTCATGAAAGTAACGCTCTCCTGCGACCACCGCGTAGTCGACGGCGCCAGCGGAGCCGCCTTCCTGCAAACGTTCAAGGAATTGCTGGAAAACCCGATGCGTATGCTAGTGTAGTTGTCGGTTCACGGTATTCAGTTTACGGTTGGTTGCCCGTCGAACGTGTTGACGTCGTTGCTAACCGTAAACTGCCAATAAAGAGAAAGGGCGTCAACGCAGGTTGACGCCCTTTCTCTTTATTGCTTCTGGCTTTCATAACAGCTAATCGTGCGCTGTAAACCGAAAACCGTAAACGTCTACCTTACATAGCCGCCTGCAGCTTTTGCTCCAGCACGTTTTTGGGAACAGCACCAACTACCTTCTCTACCATCTGTCCGTTCTTGAATACCATCAGGGTAGGGATGCTGCGGATGCCGAACTGCGCCGGAATGCGGGCATTCTGATCGACGTCCATTTTAGCCACTACGGCTTTGCCTTCATACTCGCCGGCGAGCTGCTCGACAACGGGTCCGATCATTTTACAGGGTCCGCACCATTCGGCCCAGAAATCGACCAGTACCGGCTTATCCGAATTGATCAGCTCATCAAAATTTGCATCAGTTGCCTCTACGGCGTGTGAACCTGCTGCCATGGGTGAAATCAGTTTATCGTGTTTGACTTGTTTCTCCCAGATAAACCGGATTATAGTTGTTTAGTTCCGAAGAGTTACCCGCCCACACACTTCCTGATTTTACGCACCAACTGCTTTTTTTGCCTCGGCTGACTCACCAACCGGGGGGCGATACGGCTGGAACGGAATACGGAGCAGGTTACCCAACTGCGCATGTTCATGCACTTCAGGATGAGTATCGATACCGTAATGAATATCGCGCCCGTCCATCGCATGGTATGTACCAAACAGCCGATCCCAGTACGGGAAGATGTTGCCGTAGTTTGTATTGGTCACGGGCAGGACGTAGTGGTGATGGACATGGTGCATGTTGGGGGTAACGACGAACAGTCCCAGCAGTTTGTCGGCCCAGCGCGGCAGGTTGATGTTGGCGTGGTTGAACTGCGAGAGTACAACCGACAGCGCCTGGTATAGAAAAACCAGCCACATCGGAGCGCCCACCAGCAGCACCGCGATCAGTGTAAAGCCGAACCGGATGACACTTTCGCCGGGATGATGTCGATTCGCCGTGGTTGTGTCGACGTACGTGTCGGTATGGTGAATCAGGTGAAAGCGCCAGAGAAAGGTGATTTTGTGCTCTGCCCAGTGTGGAAGCCAGGCACCCACCAGATCGAGTACCAGCAGCCCCATGAGCGCTTCGGCCCAGCGCGGCAACTGTATCCACTGAAGCAGCCCAACGCCGTGCTGCACGGTCCAGTCACTTGTTCGAAGTAGAAGAAAGGCCAGCACGAAGTTAACGATAACCGTTGTCAGCGTAAAGAAGATGTTGATACCCGCATGGTGCCATTTACGATAGCCGGGCTCGGTCTGTTCAAATCGAAACAGTGGTACCGCGCTTTCGATGAGCCAGAAGATCGTGATGCCGCCCACCAGCAGCAGGCTCCGGTGGGCTGATGGAATATGCTCGAAGTAATTCACCAGCCGTTCCATATATTTTGTTTTATTTTTTATTGATATAAAACAAATATAAGAATTTTAGCCATGTGTTTCAGACCTGTCCGCCGGCGCGGGTCTACGTTTGTTGGTTGCGATAGCGACCAAAAAGGTTGCCGCCTTGAACTGTTGGTCTGACGGCCACCAGACCGGGACCGGGCCGCGCCACGGTGGCCGCCGGAGCGGGTCTAGGCTATACAGCTACACAAAATTTGGCCGTTTGGTGGCTACGTCGTTGGTTTGCAGATTCGACAGCGTTGACATCCCGTCAATCCTGTAATCCTGTCGAAAATTTTGTCAGATGCCTCAACCAAAATTTGCCCGCGAGTCTGTCACGGTAATGACCGAGATGGTACTGCCCAACGATACCAATACGCTCGGTAACCTGATGGGCGGTCGGCTGCTGTACTATATGGACATTGCGGCTGCCATTGCTGCGCAAAAACATTCCAACCGTATCGTCGTAACGGCGTCGGTCGACAACGTCTCGTTTGCGGAAGCTGTCCGGCTGGGTAATATCGTGACGCTGAAAGCGCAGGTAACCCGCTCGTTCAGTTCATCGATGGAAGTCTATATCGAAGTGTGGGCGGAGGATATTCCGGCTGGAGTTCGGGTCAGTACAAACAGTGCGTTTTACACCTTCGTCGCGGTCGATCAGACGGGCCGGCCAATCGAAGTGCCCGGAGTTGTTCCGGAAACTGATGAAGAAAAAGATCGCTACGACAGCGCGCTACGCCGACGTCAGCTCCGCCTTGTGCTGGCCGGTCGTATGAAGCCACAGGACGCTACCGAACTGCGCGAGTTTTTGCAAGTGAGCTAACGATTTACGGTTTTCAGTATACAGTTTTCGGTGCAATACACGTAGCATGTAGGGTGCCTATATAGCTTGCGTCAGCCACCGAAAACCGTGTACCGAAAACCGTATACCGTCAATTCGCCAGCTTCACCGACTGCCAGGTGACCAGTTGCCACTGGTTGCCTTTCCTGACGTACGCGTCGGTGTAGCGCAGGCGTGTGTTGATCGTTTCGCCGTTGTTCATCGCTTTGATCAGGCAGACGCCGTTGATGATAGCCGTATTACCGTAGAGCCGCACGGTTAGCTCCTGCACGTCAATAGCATCGTACTTGGATTTACCGTCGCGGATCGACTGAATGTATGACGTTTTTGTGTCGGTGGCACCGCTGGAATGGGTGTAGTGCAGGTCGTCGGCCAGAAGTTTGTCGAGCGCTGCGTAGTCTTTGCTGACCTGCGCGGCAAAGCGTTGCCGTTCGACATCCGCAACGACTTTTTCTTTGGCAGACATTGCGGTCGTTGTGGCAGCAACCGCCGATGCCGACGTAGATGGTGACACGGCCGTTTGGGCGTACAGGTGCGTAGAACAGGCCAGCAGAGAAAGGGCAAGTAGTGTTCTCATGGTAGTGAATGGAGTCTGTTGGGGAAAGTAGCTAGGCGCGGACTTCTACCGAGCCTGCAACTGCGTGACGGCCTGATAGACCAGGACTTTGAACTTGTCGGACAAATCGCTGTAGGAGTTTGGCGACTTCTGCGTGTAGATCAGCCCGATGATCCCTTCTTTCGGATCGACCCAGTACGTCGTGCCGAAATAGCCACCCCATTCGTACGTACCTTCCGATACCGGTAGTTGAGCCGAACCGCGTTCGGTCGTGATGCCGAAACCCAGCCCGAATTTATTGGTACCCAGGTTCAGATCACCGATTTGGTTGCTTGTAATTAGCCGAACCGTCGTCGGGCTAAGGAAACGTTTGCCGTTGTACTCACCCCCGTTGAGCAGCATTTGCAGGAAAGCCGCATAATCGGCCAGGGTCGAACTCAGCCCAGCCCCCCCCGAAAAGTAAGTGCCAGCCGCCTTCGGGTAGTCGGGCGAGAGGCCGAAGCGAACCGTTTGTTTACGGATGGTCTTGGTAGAATCTTCCGTGTACAGCGTTGCCAGTCGGTTCTGCCGGTTTTTGGGCAGGTAAAAATAGGTGTCGTTCATACCCAGCGGATCGAGTAGGCGGGTGCGCAAAAACTGGTCGAGTGGCTGACCCGACAGGACTTCGATCAGATAGCCTACTACGTCGGTACTGAGGCTATAGCTCCATTTCTCACCGGGATTGGTCATAAGCGGTAGTTTCGCCAGCCGGTTGATAGCGTCGCCCAGATTTCCGTCGGGCGTACCGATGCCGCTCGGAATGCGGTTTTTGGCGTAGATGGCAACGGCTTCTTTCGTACCAATCGTCGCATAACTGAGTCCTGACGTGTGGGTCAGCAACTGCCGGATGGTGATTTCACGCTTGGCCGGTACGGTGGTGTAGGTCGTGTCGGCCATGTTTAGCTTATCGAGCACGACCGGATTTTTGAAGGCTGGGATGTACTTACTGACCGGATCGTCGAGCAGAAACTTGCCTTCTTCAAACAGGAGCATCAGGCCAATGCTGGTAATGGCTTTGGTCTGTGAAGCAATGCGGAAGATGGCGTCTCGCTTGAGGGGCGTTTTGGCGTCGATATCATCCTGACCGTATGCCTGATGATATACGATTTTGCCATTACGTGCTATCAGTACACCGACGCCCGCCTGCCGACCTTTGCTGATGTAATCGTTGATAACGGCGTCCATTCGATGAAGGCGCTCCGTGCTCATGCCGACGGATTCGGGGGATGCATCCTGAAGCGTCGATGGATTGGTGCGGGCTGAACGGGTAGCCGTCTGGGCCGATGCCGACCAAAAAAAACCGGCCATCAGGCCGGTCAGGAGAATAACTTTCATGCCGGGGTCTATCATTTACAAACCGGCGCTAATCTACTTATTTCTTGGTGCCCGTGATGCTAAGTCGGCGCGATATCGTAACGCCACTTTGCAGAGTTTCGGCGGTAGTATTGAGTGCAAAGTCATTTGTGACAAATTGACCACTAGCTTTATAATCAGCAGTATATGTTTTGTTGTCAAATGAAATCGACTCGGTCTGTTTATCAATAATTGTGAAATTGGCTCCATTTAACTCCGCTGTCAGCGTTTGTTTTACCGCAGAATTATACGTGATGTCCAAATACAACTGATTGGCGACCTGTGATTTTGTAATGACTGCGCTGATTGTTCCGGCTTCGCGGCTACTTTCCAAACTGTTATTGATAAGCGTCGATGCCTGATAGCCGCCATTGTACGTACCGATGTATTGGTCGCGTGGGTCAACGTCGTCGGCAGAGCCGGACGTTCGACAACTGGTGGCGAGGGTAATCAGGGCCAGTAAAGCAAAAAGTAGCGGCCGGGCGGATAAGCGGAGTGAAACTGAAATCATGGGATGTTGGAATGACGATTCATTATGTCCTCGTCAGACAAAAAACGCCAGCGTGGGTTTAGTCAGTATGTCGATCGACGTAAAGATTGATGTCTTGTCAAGGTTTAGGCGGTTTAAGCAGCACCAATGTCAAGGCGAAATTCGGTGCCAGTAGCTGAGCCAGACTGAACATCGATTCGGCAGTTAATCGACCGGGCCAGATCGCGGATGAGGTGCAGGCCCAGCCCGGTTTTGCCGCTAATGGCCGCATCGCTGGTGTAAAGCGTTTGCAACTGACTGTCTGACAGACCGGGGCCATTGTCGCGAATGATCAGCATCACCCGCCCTTTCTCCCGCCGGGCCTCCCACTGAATCCGGGCGTCGGGCTGGTTTTGCAGTGCTTTGATGGCGTTGCTGGTCAGATTCTGCATGATGGTGCGCAGATAATCTGCGTCGGTCGCGACCTGCAAATCGGTGGGTCTCTCGAAACTGAGCTGTACCTGCGTTACGCCCACGAAGAACCGTTGCAGGTAGTCGAACAGCGTCTGAACCGGTACTGCTCTAACGCTGGGTTTGAACTGCTGCATCTGGCTTTTGCTCCACAACAGCATCGACTCCATTGTATCGAGCAACCCCTCGGCAGCTTCGGTAATTTTGTGCTCGTGACGGGTCGCCAGCTCAGGGGTAAGCAGGTCGGGGCTGGTTCGTTGCAGGTGCAGAAAGTTGATCAGATTGGCGATGGGACTCCGCAAGTCGTGGCTCAGGATGGCAAAAAAACGCGCCTTCACCTGGTTGGCTTCGTCAAGTTCCTGGTTCAAATGTAACAACGTCGTGTTGGTACGCTTCCGGGTTCGGCTTTGCCGGTACAGCAACCCTCCGATAACCAGCAGCAACCCCACGCTGACCAGCAGGGCCAGTTGCTGACGTTTCTGGCCGTCGATGGTAAGCTGATTGATCTGAAGCTGTTTATCCCGCAGTTCGATTTCCCGTTTACCTTCCAGTCCGGCAATTTTATTTTTGGCATCCTGCGAGTACAGTGAATCCTGCACGGTCTGATACGCCCGGAAGTTCTCATAAGCGCCCTTGTAGTTACCCGTCATCGCCTGCAACTCCGCCAGGTTTCCCCGAAAATGTGCCTGGTCGCTAATCTCCCCTTTGTCGGCACTAAGCCGGATAGCTTCGGTCAGATATTGCTCGGCCAGTCGCAGGCGGTCGGCCCGGCGAGTCGGCTGGATCGGGCTTTTTTGCAGCGAATCACTACGTACCAGATCCAGATAGGCGACCCCAAGATTAGCGCCATTATTGACGGCCTCCGGGTGACGCGGGTTGATGTCGTTCCAGAGTTGTTTGGCCTTGAGCGCATAGTCGATTTTCCGGGTGTAATCCGTTTGCATCGCCACCGACAGATTTCCGTAGGTTCTTGCCAGTCCGTCTTTATTGGCCACCTGCCGATGCATCGCCAGCGCCCGTAATCCGTACTGCCGTGCCTGCGTCCAGTTTTCCATCTGGGTGTAGAGGGCGGCCATACTGGTCAGGGATGCGGCCAGTTCGCGCCGGGCGTTGATGTCGGGATTGCGCTGGCGTTGCCGGAGGGCCAGCGCCCGTTGCCCAAACTGAAGGGCTTTGGGGAAGTTCTGCTGAATGCGATAGATTTCCGAAATGTTATCCAGGCACAGGCCAATCAGGTAGTTGTCGCCCGTGGCTTCGGCGTAGTTCAGTCCTTCAAAATAGTAGCGCGTAGCCGCCGAGTAATTCGACCGGATGTTCTGTTCGGCCACACCCAGGTTATTGACCGTACCCGCCAGATTCCAGGTGTCGTTTAGCGGTTTGTAAATCGCGACGGCTTTCAGCAGGTGATACCGGCACGAATCATAGTTGCCTTTTTCGCTGTAGGCCCGCCCGATGTAGGTGTTGAACACACCGATCCCTCTGGGCCAGTTCATGCGGGTAGTATGCTGCAAGCCCAACCGGCTGTAATACAGTGCCTGATCGACGCTGAGAAAAAAGGATTCGTCGGTAATCACCCGATACAGTCGGCCTTTCACCGTGTCGTTGGCCGCCCGGGGCAGTTCGGCCACCAGCGAATCGATCAGCGCACGGCCCTGCTTCTGGGCGTGGGCGGGTATCGAAAACAAAAGGAGAAAGAGTAAAGCACGAGTCATTTTTTTCGACAGGATTTACGGGATTGACAGGATTAACAGCCGGGTCACCAGGCGGATATAACCGAATAAAAAAATCATGTCAATCATGTAAATCCTGTCGAAAAACAGACCGGTAGCTCCGGCCGACCGGCAACGTAAACTGGCGAACGTGAACCTGTTGGGCGTCGATCCGGTCGATGTAGTGCCGCTGTACGGCGTAGCTCCGGTGGATGCGCAGAAACGACTGAAATGGCTCATTCTGCAACAGATTCCCGATGGACGACAGCACCGTGTACGGCTGGGTCGTCGTCACAATCCGCGTATAGTCTTTCAACCCTTCCAAGTAGATCACCTCGTGCAGATTGAGTTTGATCTGCCGGTGGCCGTCCTTGATAAAAATCGTATCGGCTCCCAGACTCAGGTCGAATAGCTGGGCTTTTCGTTTCAGCTCGAAAAATTGTTCAACCCGGCTCACGGTGTGTCTGAACCGGTCGGCCCGGATGGGTTTCAGCAGGTAGTCGAGCGCATCGACCGCAAAACTATCGGCGGCATAATCGGGGTAGGCCGTGATGAACACACAAACTGGCACCTGCATCAGTTGCGCCCGCAGTTCCAGCCCGCTCAGGCCCGGCATATCCACGTCGAGCAGCAGCACATCGACGGCCCGATGCTGCAGGCTGGCCAGCGCGTCGGTAGGCGACTCGAACATTCCCACAACGTCGAGCGTCGGATACTGTCGGGCGTGGGCCAGTGCCGTCAGCCGATCAATTTCATTGTCATCGACAATCATACAGGAAAACGGGGGGTGCTGCATGGCCGGGCGGTGGTTTACCCAAATGTAAGCGCTTCTCTAACAACAAGTCAACCACTCGCCCAAGGCAATGAGCCATTGGTCGATTTAAACCGTCGTTGGTCGATTCAGTGTTGCGAAAACCTGTCCGCCGGGGCAGTTTCGTCCCATCAACGCCGACAGTATACTATGAAAAAGCTGCTGTTTCTGCTCTTGCTGGCCGGTTGTTCGCCTGGCGTGGATTCGCCCGACAACCCACAACCTGACCCCGGCACTACTAATCTTGGCAACGGCCAACCGGGCGTAGTGGGGCTGGACGGTATCGACGCCTGGGATAAACTGGCTTCGTCCGAAAAAGAACGTATTAAAAGCTGGAACACGCTGTTTCTGCACCAATCGGTTGGGCAGGATCTGGAGGAAGGTGCCAAAGCCAATGGCATTACGTTCGACTATTTTGGCTCGAAAGACGTAGTAGACAAAGGCTCCCAGGGCAAGGGGCTGCGGGGTGGAATTTTTGTCGATGTCGGCGGCATTTCCAACGGCAATCCCGCCGACAAAATGCGGGTATTCAAAGAAGCCGCGCTCCGGAGCAAAACCACCCTCAGGATTGCCATTTTCAAATTTGGCTATGCCGATATTCTGGACGCCAACCGCGACGGGGTCAAAACAGCCTACAAAACCTTTGTCGATGAACTCCGGCAGCAGATTCCGGGGCTGCGGTTCGTCCACGTAACGCCCCCGCTCGTGTACGCCACCACCGCCGACGAAGGCAACGCGGCCAAAGCCAGCGTGGGGCAGTGGATGCGCGATACGTTCAAAAACACCGACGTCATTTTCGACCTGCAGTCCCTCGAAACCAACAACGGAGCCTGTCAGCAGAATACCGTACCGCGCATTTGTCCCGACAACCGGGCCAGCATCACCGACCCGTCGGAAGTGAATGGCGTAGACAGCGACGGGCAGGGCCATCTGGGCAAAAAAGCGGCCCAGCGGATCAGCAAAGCCTTTTTATACGCCATTTATCAGGCGGGAAAATAACCTACAAACGCAACAATCAGGAACTATGGAACGTCGCGATTTTTTAGTCACCTCCGCCCTGCCGGGCCTGCTGTTGGGCATAAACCCAACCACCGCCGAAGCCACCAGCTTCGATCCGCTGAAGCCTTTCTACCTGCCCCCGATGCCCCCGCTGGAACCGGGTCCGCGCGGGCTGAACATCCGGACCCGCGTTCGGCAGAGCCAGACCAACGGCCAATTTTCCTGCGTGGAATTTGCCCTGGCCGCCAAAAAAATGGGACCGGCCCCGCACCTTCACAAGGCACTCGATGAACTGATGTACGTCGTGGAAGGCACCATTACGGTACTGGTTGACCAAACGGAATACCAGGTACAGGCGGGCGGCTGGCACCTGCGGCCCCGGGGCATCGTGCATACCTTCTGGAACGCCACCGACAGGCCCGCCGTCGGGATCGACTGCTATTTTCAGCAACCGTTCGAGGACTACCTGGAAGCTTCCACCTACACCATTCCCGAATACGCCCGGACCCACGGCCTGTCGATGGACGCGCCCGACATTCAGGCCAAATATAAAGCCCTGCACCAGCAGTTCGGCATGGTTGGCTTTCCCGAAAAACGACAACCGATAATCGACAAATATGGCTTGATTGCGTAAAAAACTGCTTTTACGATGGCAAGCCGTACCCGAATTCTCCTGTTCGTTGTCGTTCTGATCACCCTGAGCTGGGGGGTGTATGAGTGCAAGTATTACTACAGCTACTACGCCGATCTGAAGGACCGCCCGTGGGCCTACAGCCGCGACGAAAACACGCCCCTGCTGGTGGGAACGTGGCAGGGCGAATTCCGCGATCCCGACAACGTAGCCAAAACGATCCGACTCACGATTGAGCCGCCCGTTTCGGACGAAGAACGGTCCCGGAAAGCGGCCCGCCGAACCCGCAAACGAAGCAGTTTTTCTCGGACCGACAAGAAATGGTTCGGCGGAGAGGCTACCGTCACCAGTGTTCGGGGTAAGGAAGAATACAGCCTCAGCGGCCACGTCAGGACCGACGACGGGCACCAGCTCGGGCCGGTTCGGTTCTCGACCGACGACGGTATCGGCCCAGTCCGCAGCAATTTTAATCTGCACTCCGCCAGCGAAGGTGGTACGTGGCAGGACGACGAGTTGACGCTCACGATTGGCTTTACCTATACCACCAAAACGGGGTCGAGCCACTGGAGCAGCGCCGACCCCCGCTACGACAAAAAAGCAACGATTCATTTCTCGCGCATCAAACCATGAAAAAGCTATTGACTTTTAGTCTGTTACTGACCGTTCTGCTGGGCAATTCGGGCGCGGGTTGTAGCGGCTCAAAAAGCGACGATCCGCAACCCGATCAATTCATCAGCCTGATTGGTCGGTGGGAACTGACCGAGGGCGAGGTCTACGTCCAGGATGCCGGGCAACCGCAACGCATGATCGGAAAATCGGGGCCGGGGCTGGCGTATATTTTTTATACCGACGGCTCCTACGACGGCTGCGTACTGCCCGGCTCCGAATGGGACAATACCAGCCAGTTGGGGCAGTCAGGAAGCTGGAACTGCACATCCAACAAGCCCGGCCGGTGGGCGCTGAAGGTGACCAAACTCGACGGAAAAACCATCGACGACGGCACGCTGACCCTCACCGCCCCGACGCTGCCCAGCCCGTTCGTGCTGGAAAAACTGTTTGTCGGCACGGCTTCCGGCGGCTCCGCCAACGTGACGGTGCTGGTGGGTGATACGCCCGTAAAAACCGATGCCAGCGGACGAACCTCCTGGGCTACGTATCATTTCGTCAAAAAATAGCCATGACACCCCTGCTCCTGCGTTCGCTGCTGCCGGTATTCGTGCTGCTCATCGGGCTGTCCTGTTCCCGACCAGAACCCGTCCCCGCCGACCCCATCGCCAATACGCAGTGGTACGGTACGTTTTCGTACAATGGCGAAACCCTGCTGCGGGTATTCACCATCCAGTTCGGCAAGGACAACGCGTTTGTGTGGCAGGATCTGAGCGGTTCATATTCGGGCCGTTGGACCCGTACCGACAACGACGTAACGATTTCGTTTACTGTCAACAACATTCAGACCCGTTTTCAGCTTGTCGGGACGAATCAGCTCACGAATCCCAAAAACCTGAACCATACTACCTGGACGGTTAAACAACTGGCCCGCATCGAGTCCGAAGCCACTCTGAAAATCGGAACTGTGCTGCCGAAAACCAACTGGGCGGGCAGCCTGCTGCTGGCCTTCGATGCCGACAACCCCAACACCCTCGTGTTCCGGCCCGGCGCAGTAACGTACTACAATGGGCGGGGCGATTACACCACGACGGGGCCGGTTCTGCAAGTGAAAAATGCCCACTGGAACGCTACGTATTCCGTCCTGTTCTTCGGCGTGTTCATCAACGAAAAAACCCTGATCGGCAACTTTCAGCAGAAATCACTATCCGACCAGACTGGTCCCTACAAGCCCCTGCCCCTCGAAGAATTTACCCGGAAATAATCATGAAAACCCACTGGCTTATCCTTCTACTCGGTCTCGTCTGGGCCTGCAAAAAGCAGGAAACACCCAATCCCTTCGGAATCGAACGGTTCGACCCCGTGCAGGGCGTCGCTGGTACGACCGTTACGATCCAGGGAACGGGTTTCTCGACCGACGTTACCAAGAACAGCGTAAAATTCGGGGGGAGTTCTTCCGCCACGGTTACGTCGGCCAACCCGACGCAACTGGTCGTCACCGTGCCGGGCACCGCCAGAACGGGCCGGATCACCGTGGAAGCCGACGGCCAGACGGTGACCTCCGCCACGGATTTTACGGTACCGACCGGCCCCGGCCTGACCAGCTTCAGCCCCGAACAGGGCGAAGAAGGGGATGCCGTTACGCTCAAAGGCTACAACTTTACCAGCACGCTGACCGTGAAATTCAACGGAGTGGCCGTTCAGCGAACCAACCTCGTCCAGATCGGGACGTCGGAGTTGCGGGTTGTAGTGCCGGACGGAGCCACTACGGGTAAAATTACCCTTGAAGACGCCAGCGGTCAGACCGCTTCGTCGAAGGAGTTTACGGTTATCGTTCCCCTGTCGGGCAAAGCGACCGTTAGCAAACTAGCGGCCCTGCCGGCCTACGCCAGTGCCGGAGCCGACGGGGTTCGGCTGGCGTTGGGCAACGGCTCTGCGGGAATCGGGAACAATCTGTTTATCACCGGCCCCGGTCAGAAAACCGTTTACCGGATGGACCTCGTCACCCTGGCCGTGGCCCCCTTCCAGACCATCGCCAACGCCCCCGTGAGCATTGCCGTTGCGGGCGACCAGCTGGTGTTCGGCGATACCGACGACGGCTATTACTACACGTGTCGGTTCGACAGGCTCTCCAGATCGACCACGGCCAATGACCAGGCGCGGTCTTTCTCGCTGAAACCATCGGGCCCACTGTACCGGGAGTTCAATTTGATCGGTACCAACAGTGAGAACGAGCTCATCGGCATCAACAGCAGCACGGCCGGTGGAAATACCGCGTCCAGTTTTACGGCGACGATTGTTAATTCCCAGCTTAAGGGATCGCCCCAGCGGGCCAACGCCCATCTGGCCACCAACGGCAAAAGTGTGTTCGTTTTCTGCAATCAGACGCTCTGGAGACTCCAGGCCGACAAAACCCTGAAACGAGTGGCCGGATCGCCCGGTCAGGCGGGTTACGTGGATGGGCCGGCCGATGCCGCGCGTTTTCAGGATGGCGGCTACGCCCGGGGCAATGCCATCACGGTCGATCAGAACGACAACGTGTACGTCGCCGACTACGGCTCCGGGTGCATTCGCCGGGTGGATGCTTCGGGTACCGTAACGACCGTTGCCGGGAATCAGAAACTGGCTAATTCGACGGGTAGCACCAAGCCGGGACGCAGCCATCGCATGGCATTCCGGTTCGATCAGTTCGACCTGGCCATTGATCCGAATACGGGCGTGCTGTACGTGATCGCCAACAACAACGAGTCCGGTACTACGCTTCGGTTCGCCCTCTATAAAGTTATTTTCGATGCTTAATCCGCTCTACATTGTGACGGCCTGCGGTAATATCACAGACGTTACCGCCGAATTGACATAAGCCATGCCTTGCATACCCGACAATTGATATTCGTTTCTAGTCGGCGGGGGGCTGCGTGTTCCTAAAACTGAATCAGCAGGCTCTGCCGTTCCTGCTGCATGGTGATCGGTTCGTCGATAAAACGGGCGTTCAGCTTCAGGCGTTTGCACATCGCCAGCCACTCATTTTTTGGAATCACCAGAAAGCCGTTTTCCTGCCGCACCTTGTAGTAACTCGAAAAGCGCAGCCGGAACAGCAGGTTCAACATCGACAGAAGCTTGCCTTGGCGTAACGACCGACCCAGAATGCTTAGCACATCGCCAAGAACGCCTTCTTCCACAATCAGGTCACAGACCAGTGCTTTCGCCCCCGGTGCTGCCAGCGCTTTGATATTGGCCAGCAGTTTTTCTACCTCGGCCGCGTCGCGGTAATACTGCACCACGCTCATTACGATAATCAGATCGAACTGTTTACCGGCAACAACGTCGAAATTCAGGTAGTCGTCGGCGGGGATGTCGTGGAAAAATACGTTGGCATGGGCCGCATGTTTAGCGCGGGCAATCTCATTGTACCGCTGCGAAATATCGAGGCCGTGTAGTTCGCCGACGCGGTCGTGCCAGGCATCTTCGAGATTGGCCGGACCGGAGCCGATGTCGAGTACACGCAGCGTCTTGTTCAGCGGAGCATAGCGCTCAACCCGGTCCAGGAAGTACGCGTAATTGGCCGACATTGAGTTGTCGAACTCATTTTCTTTTTGCCAGAAATCAAGCCAGGTGGAGGGCATTATCGGTGTACAGTTTTCGGTTTCTAGTTTACGGCGGTCGATGTTCCGAGAGTACCGCCGTGGCCTGGTTGTAAATGGACCGATTGATCGGTCACGGTGGGGGGCGCGGGCAGTAGCATTAGCCAGACAATGCGGAACCAGATCAGTACGCAGGGCAGGGCTTTTAGCGCGTAGGGCAGCACGAAGGTCTTGCGCAGGTAAGGGGGGAAAATATCAGTCGGCGATAGAACGGTCAGCACGAAGCAACTGATAAGCAGTACCCGGTCGAGTGTCGTACGTGGACTGACTACCCACCAGCAAACAACGCCGGTTATGGCCGTGATATAGGTTGGCGACTCGGCTACCGGATTGAATATGACCTGAAAAATCAGCACCGACGCCAGCATCAGTATCCGGTAGGTGTACTCCCGATAGCGACTAGTCCGAAGGTAAGTCGTGCAGAAAATAACCACGCCGACACCGATGATAGCCGCCGTAGGAACCGTCGGCGAGATCGACAGGTGAATCAGGCGGTGAATGGACGTGTTCGCCCAGATGTCGCCGTCTGACTTAATCATCAGCTGCGTTACCCATAGCTCATACTGATGGTACAATTCGGCTGGCGTAGCGAAGAGCAGCGGGAGGACAGCTAGTACAATGGTCCACAGCACCATCGACGCCAGGAACTTCAGTTTTTGCGGGTACAGAATAAACAGACCGGCCGCTACGAGACTGTATATCTTTACGTTGAAGCCCAGCATGATAAAAAAGGCGGCCCAGAACGGCTGCTTTTTCTCGAAGCTCAAAAACGCAAACACCGACAGGGCGGCAATCATCGGATTGGTCTGACTGTTGACGAGTGAGGTAAACAGTTCCTGCACGCCAAACCAGTACGCAAATACTTTCTGCTGATGGGTAAGCGGCAGCTTGTAGATGGCGTATACCCACACACCCGTAAACAGGAAATGCCAGAGAAACAGCCCGACTGAATAGGGAAGGGCGAAAATGGGGGAGAACAGAGCCGCGAAGGTCGGCGCGTAATGGTAATGGTCGGAGTACTGCTGAGGATATTCGGCGTACAGGCTCTGATTGTTGATGAGGTGTTCCAGCGAATAGTAGAAAATGCTGTAATTGTTCGAGCCCTCCCAGAAAACGATGCGAACACTGGCGAACAGGGTCAGCACAAAATATACGGCGAAAATAAACCGGAAATCGCTGAACAGCGGCTTTTTAAAGAAGTCGATCATGCAGACTAAACGAGTCGGTGGGCGGTATTAAACCAACCTGACAATCGACAAAGATAAGGAGAAAGCGTCGGTAAGTGGGACCACAAAAAAGGACCGGCCGTAGACCAGTCCTTTTTGTTCCGTTATCGGTTAGTTACGCAGTAAGCAACGCACGCAAGGCGGTCACATTGGCTCCCGCATCGAATACTGCTTTGACCGGTATGGTAAAGCCGGTGATCACCTGACTGCTGACGGACTGACCAACTCGGAACAGACCCGTTGCGGCATATTCGCTCGTGTCCGCATCGATAGTAAACGTTTCGATCGTCTCGCGAAGGGGATCAACGAGCCAGTACTCCGTTACATTATGAGCGGCATAATCTTCAAACTTTACCCCCCGATCGTTCTGTTGTGTACTCTTCGATAGGACCTCGATAATCAGGTCGGGAGCGGGGTAATAGAGTTGATCCGGTTCGATAATAGCGGCTTTCTCATTGGCAAAGAAGACGATGTCCGGTTCATAACTGTTACGAGACAATTCAATAAGTGCTTTTTCAACGCGAACCATACCCATGCCTCTATCGTCAACAAAAGCATTTAGCAACATACCCAACCGTAGAACAGCAGCATTATGCCGTTCTAAAGCTGGCGAATGAACGACGACTTCGCCGTTGATAAACTCGGCTTTCATGTCGTCGTCCATCCACTCGTAAAAGGCTTGTCGGCGTTTGTGTTCGTCGTTCAGTATAGCCTGCACCTGCCGGATAATTTGCGGGGCCTTCGGCGACTCTAGTAACTGGGCTGCTAATTCGGTCATTGTCTGGTGTGTTTTTCCAAATATACCGAAAAAAGTGGGTTAGGCTTCGCCGATCAGCATCAGCGCGCCAACGGTTACGTTGCTGGTTTCGTCGATCAGGATAGCGCCCCCGGTTGCCCGGTTCTGCTGATACGAGTCGAAGCTGATGGGCTGGGCCGTCCGCAGGACGATCTTCGCCATGTCGTTCAGTTTCAGACTGTCGACGTCTTCCGTTTCTTCGTAGGTGTTGACGTTCAACTGGTACGCGATCTCCCGCACAGAGCAGCGCGTCCGGGCGGTACCCACCTGCAAAACGTATTTGTTACCGACTTTAAACTCTTTGGTGTCCATCCAGCACAGCATGGCTTCAACTGTCTGACTACTCGTCGGCAGGGCGTCGGACCGGACGATCAAATCGCCCCGGCTGATGTCGACATCGCTCGACAGGTGCAGCACGACCGATTGTGGCGCTTCGGCCATATCGAGGTGATTGCCAGCAATTTCGATAGCGTCGATGGTCGAGGTTTCGCCGGACGGAAACACCGTGATCGTATCGCCTTTGTGGAACGTACCGCTGGTAATCTTACCCGCGTAGCCCCGGTAGTCGTGCAACTCGGCGGTTTGCGGACGAATGACATACTGCACCGGAAAACGGCCCGGTAGCTGAACGCCAAAATCGTTGCTCAGCTCGACAGTCTCCAGATGCTCCAGCAGCGTCGAGCCGTCGTACCACGGCATAGCGCCCGACCGGTCGACTACGTTATCGCCATTTAACGCCGACATTGGAATGTACGTCACCTGCTCAACGTTCAACTTCTTCGCCAGGTCGGCATACTGAATGCATATGTCCGAGAACACATCCTGCGAGTAATCGACCAGATCCATTTTGTTCACCGCCACGACGATGTGCGGAATACCGAGCAGGCTGGCGATGAGCGAATGACGGCGGGTCTGTTCAACGACGCCGTGTCGGGCATCGACCAGCACGATGGCCAGCTGGCAGTTCGACGCACCGGTTACCATGTTGCGAGTATACTGAATATGCCCCGGAGCATCGACGATGATAAACTTGCGTTTGGGCGTCTGGAAATACCGGTACGCTACGTCGATGGTGATGCCCTGTTCGCGCTCCGAACGAAGGCCGTCGGTTAGCAGGGCGAGGTCGATTTCGCCGTCGTCGCGGCTTTTGCTGGCCCGCTCGATGGCTTCGAGTTGATCGACCAGAATTGATTTTGAATCGTAAAGCAGCCGCCCGATGAGCGTGCTCTTGCCGTCGTCAACCGAGCCGGCGGTTATGAAGCGAAGTAAATCCATTTACTGAATGTCAGAAAAATTGATGTGTCGATAGTAATTACTTTCTTTCGACAGTGTATAATCTGCTGTTGCAAACAGGCCGCTTGTCAAGCCGTCTCGAATGAGTTGCTCAAGCTGCTGTTTAAAGGTGGGCAAGCTGAAGCGGATGGTTTTGAACACAACCAACTTGTCGATGCCGACGTAGTCATGCGCGATCAGGTTACGGAGCCCTTTGATGTCGATCCAAGGAATGGACGGGTCGATTCACCAAGCCGGTTTACCTGCTCACCGATGTGCAACAACTGCAACAAGCAGGCATTAAAATCCTTTTGATCGTTCGCGTCGAAAAAGGCAAAAGGATCTTCATATCCGTTGGCATAAATCGTTATTTTGCCAATAGCTTCCAGAATACGCAGGCAATAAACGAGATCCGTTTTAGGCGCGGGTTGCATACCGAATATCGTTCAGAGCGCGGTTTAGAATTATTGGTTCCGCGTAGGCCCGCAACATCACATCCACCGAATAACGTAAATCGTTCTGGAGTTTTTCGCGCAGCGCAATCAACTGCTGATAGGGAATTGGCTCGTCAATCAAGAGGTCAATGTCCCGAAACGATTCGCCACGTGCGAACGAGCCGAACACGCCAATCTGAGATAAACCAAACTGGTCGAATACCTGCTGATCACGCAGATACTGTTCAAATGAGCCAAAATCGGTTACGAGCATTGCGTCAGCTGTTATTGCTTAAAAATACCCCCCTTTTTTGCGGTCTTCCATAGCGGCTTCGGAGAGCTGATCGTCCATGCGGGTTTCACCCCGTTCGGAGATGCGCGTTGCCTGAATCTCGTCGATGACAGCGTCGAGCGTAGCGGCTTCCGAGGGCGATGCGGCCGTACAGGAAATGTCGCCGACGGTGCGAAACCGAACCTGACGGGTGACGATCTGATCATCGGCTTCGGGTTTGATGACGCCCCCGGCCGTTGCCATCAGCTTGCCATCGCGCACGATCAGCTCCCGCTCATGGGCAAAGTAGATACTGGGCAGGTCGATCTTCTCGCGTCGGATGTAATTCCAGACGTCGAGTTCGGTCCAGTTCGAAATGGGAAACACGCGCACGTTTTCGCCCTTGTGAATCCGGCCGTTGTACAGATTCCAGAGCTCCGGTCGCTGCCGCTTGGGGTCCCATGAACCGAACTCGTCGCGCACGGAGAAGACCCGCTCTTTAGCCCGTGCTTTTTCCTCGTCGCGCCGGGCACCACCGATACAGGCGTCGAACTCAAACTCTTCGATCGTGTCGAGCAACGTGAAGGTTTGTAGCCCGTTGCGCGTGGCATTGCGGCCGGTCGGTTCTTTCAGCTTCTTCGTGCGGATGGTATCTTCGACATAACGCACGATGAGTTTTTCGCCGATGCAGTTCGCCAGATCGTCGCGGAAGTCGAGGGCCTCCTGAAAGTTATGGCCCGTGTCGATATGCACGAGCGGGAACGGGAATTTACCGGGCCGAAAGGCTTTCAGCGCTAAGTGGACGAGCGTAATCGAGTCTTTACCGCCCGAAAACAGCAGGGCGGGGCGCTCAAACTGTCCAGCCACCTCCCGCATGATGTGAATCGCTTCCGATTCAAGTTGATCCAAGTAGTCCATATAGTTATTTGAGATGTCTAATTGAAAAATTTGTAGACATCAGGGTTTGTAAGTAAACTCGATAAGACACCTGATAATACATCACTGCCAAAACTGCCGAGTTTGTCTTTGAGACTACTCTTTTTGTCTTCGAGATCACTCTTTGATTTTATGATAGAGTCGATCTCGTTAAACTGCTTACCAGTCAGTTCTTCTCGCAATGAGCTGATTACTACGTTAAGATTAACCGTCTGCGATTGGTTGACGTGTATGTTTATACCGTTATGACCAGAAGAAGAATTTTGAGATGGAAGGCCAAGAACTGTGAGTTCTCTGACAAATGCAGTTAGAAGTTTACGAGATTGATCAATGCAGTGAACTAAATTGTCTTGAGGTACATACATCGGAGGTTCGTATGAGTCAAACCTTGAACGTGAGCCTAATCGAATTGGTGGTGTGCTGTGCCAATATTTGATCTCTTCTAGCTGCTTAACTTGTGAACTACTTTCCCCAAAAGATCGACGTAAGATATTAGCACTCGACTGCTGCCATATTTTAAAATCACTCCCATTCTTGATAGTAGAGATTTCTTCTATTTGGCTATTCAGTATTGATATATAGTCGGTCATGCTTTAAATGATTCTTCATGACTATGAAGGCCGCATTCCTTTTTTGAGTTGTCTTCCCACCACCAGCGACCGGCGCGGAAGTCTTCGCCCGGCTGAATGGCGCGGGTGCAGGGCTGGCAGCCGATGCTGACGAAACCCCGGTCGTGCAGGGGGTTATAGGGCACGTGGTTAACGTTGACGTATTCCTTCACCTCATCGAACGTCCAGTTCATCAGCGGGTGAAACTTGAACAGATCGTGGGCGTCGTCGCGTTCAACCTGTGTCATCGTCTGCCGATTGGGCGACTGCTCGGCGCGGATACCCGTAATCCAGATTTTCTGCCCCGACAAAGCCCGGTTCAACGGTTCGACTTTGCGGATGCCGCAGCACTCTTTCCGGTTTTCGACCGAATCGTAGAAGCTATACGGCCCTTTCTCGGTCATCAGCTGTTCTTCGGCGGCCCGTTCCGGGAAGAACGTTTCGATTTTAGCTGCATACCGGTCGTTGGTCTTTTTCCAGACTGAATACGTTTCGGCAAACATCCGGCCCGTGTCCAGTGTAAAGATGCGGATGGGAATGTCGTTGGCCAGAATCATGTCGGTGATAACCTGATCTTCGTACCCCAGACTGGTCGAAAAGACAATCTGACCGGGGTATAATTCGGCCAGCCGACGCAGCGCATCGACTTCCGACAAGCCCGCCAGTTGCTCGGTCAGGCTCTCCCGCGTGTGGTTGGTTGGTTCTACTAGCATAACAAAGACTCAATTTAATTGAACAACCTTTCCTGTTTTGGCTGATTGACGGGCTGCGTCGAGGATCTCCACGACAATCAGGTTGTTTTCCAGCGACGTCAGCTCGTCGGGTTTGGTTTCGCCCCGTAATAGTTTCGCCAGATATGTAAAGGGATTCGTGGCCGGCGCGTCCGACGCGGTAGCCTGCAACTCGTGCTCAGCTTTTTCGTTGGGCAACCGCTCCCGCATCCGCGTCGCATCGATCGTTGTTACGTAACCCGTCCGGCCATAAACGGCCATGTCTTTGCGGCTGAACGGCCAGTTCCACGACGCCTGAATAATCGTTTGCGTCTTCGGATAAGTCAGCACAATCGTTGCTTCGTCGTCCACCTTCGGATAGATGTCGGGCTTGATCTGCTGCGTGACGGCCATCACCGTGGTGGGCCGCTGATTATGCAGCAACCAGGTAGACAGATTCGCGCCATAACATCCAAAGTCGAACAGGGCACCGGCCCCATTGGCAACCGGGTCGGTCAGCCACGCCAGAAACTCCGGGTCGACATTGATTTCTTTCGGACCCTCGTGACCATCGTGCACGACGATCTTACGAATGTCGCCAATGGCTTTGTCACGGTTCGCGATGGCGTAGGCTTTGTGATTGCTGCCGTACCAGGTCGTTTCGTAGTTTGTCAGCAACTGTGTATTGTGCTTCCGCGCCAGTGCCGCCATTGCTTTTGCGTCGGCGTACGTCGTCGTCAGGGGTTTTTCAACCATGACATGAATACCGGCCGGCGCACAAACCTCGACCGTTTTGCGGTGGTCGACAATCCGGCCGTAGTCGGTAACCGCTTCGGGCTTCGTTTTGGCGACCATCTCCGCTACCGTTGGATACACCATACTCATCGGATACCCGTACCGTTTGGCGAATCGCTCGGCCAGTTCGCGGTTGGGTTCTGCAATACCCACGACCTCGATCTCCCCCGACTTGCCGATCGTGCTCAGAATCTGATGCACATGCGAATGTACCAGTCCGGCCACGCCCACCCGCAGCGGCTTCTTCTGCGCGAAACCTTGGGTGAGGGTAAGTAATAGGAATATGATCAGGAGTCGATATCGGGTTGTCATGCTCCGAGGTTGTTCAAACGTATGTACGCAACGTTGACGTACTGACTATGTAGGTGGTCGAAATCTCGATCCATTGTAAGTAGCGTAGCGCCAAGTACAGAGGCTGTTGCCGAAATCCAAAGATCGTTTTTGCTCATGTTCCGGGCGGAGCCGGAAAGCGGATTGGTAGCCAAGCGTCCCTGGCTGTATGCGTCGATAATCGCGTAACGCTGAATAACAGTCTCTACGTTTATATCTGTCACAAGGAAGCGATTCAAGTAGTCGTTCAATAGCGTCGTTCGCTGTGTGCCCCAATTATTTTGCAAGGCAAGTGAGCGTAATTCTCCTACTGTCACGACTGAAATAAACGTGTCATTCTGACTGCTCAGAATATCGTACGTATCATCAATGAACTGGGCCAACGGATGCTTTCGCAGGTACGCTATGACAATGTTCGTATCCAGCACATACCTCATTTGGCGACCATGCTGATGAGTTCATCAAATGATTCCTGGATATCCATTTTATCCGCAATGTGATCAAGTTGCTGTCTGTCTACGCCAGTATAGTGTTTCACTTTTTTCATCGCTTCGATATCAAAATCTAGCTGTTTAGTGGCAAGCATATCGGCTATCTCACTACTGAAAATAGAAAACCCGTAACGACCAATCGTCTCAATAAACTCCCGTTTCGAGACTCCCGCTAAATCAGCCGCTTGCCCGTACGTGTAGATGCCGTTTTCCATGAGAAAGCCAGCGACGCGCATCCGCATATCCTGTTCATCTTCGGAATCCGGTAAATTTATTGTCAGCGTTTTCATACGATCAGCGTTAGTCTGGGGGGGTATTTACGCTACGTTTTCCTTAACCACGTCGGCCGTTACCACGGTGGCCGCTACCACGTCGGCCGATTTTTCGATGGCCTGCGTGAAGTCAGCGATGAGGTCTTCGATGGCTTCCAGGCCAACCGAAATCCGGATCAGGCCGGGCGTGATGCCGAGAGCGGCTTTCTCTTCCGGCTTCAGCTTGGCATGGGTCGTCGTGTTCGGGTTGGTAACGATGGTGCGGGAGTCGCCGAGGTTCGACGACAGCGTTGGAATCTGTAGGGCAGCGAAGAAAGCACTGACCCGCTCGAAGCCACCGTCCAGTTCAATCGTCACGATGGCGCCACCGGCGCTCATCTGCTGCTTCGCCAGCTCGTACTGTGGGTGCGAAGGCAGAAATGGGTATTTCACCAGTGCTACATCGGGATGCACGTCGAGTGCTTCGGCCAGGGCCAGGGCATTACTACAGTGCCGATCCATGCGCAGCTCCAGCGTTTCCAGGCTTTTCGACAGTACCCAGGCGTTGAAGGGCGACAGCGACGGACCCGTATGCCGGGCGAAAAACCGAATTGGCTGAATCAGCTCTTTCGAGCCCACGACAATCCCACCCAGCACGCGGCCTTGCCCATCCATGTATTTCGTTGCCGAGTGAATCGATAGATCAGCGCCGAGGTCGATGGGTAGTTGCAGGATGGGGGTAGCAAAGCAGTTGTCGACGTTCAGGATGAAGCCGTATTTGGCTTTCAGCCGGGCAAGCATTGTCAGGTCAACCAGTTCGAGGCCGGGGTTCGACGGCGTTTCTAGGTAAACCATTTTCGTTGGGTTCGCCTGAATCGCTTCTTCCCACTCCGCTTCGGTTGCCGTCGCATCGAGGTAGGTGTGCGTGATGCCCCACTTGCTCAGAATCTGGGTGATGATCTGATGCGCTGAACCGAACAGGGCCCGGCAGGCCACGATGTGATCGCCTGATTTAAGCAGAGCCGCCATGCTGGCAAACACTGCCGCCATACCCGTACCCGTCGCGATGCCGTCTTCTGCGTTCTCCAGCATACACACCTTATCGACGAACTCGGTGACGTTGGGGTTCGAAAAGCGGCTGTAGATGTTCCCGTCTTCGGTTTCGTCAAACAGGGCTTTTCCCTGTTCAGCACTCTCGAAGGCGAAACTGGACGTCAGATACAGCGGCACGGAATGTTCGCGGTTTTGCGATTTGGCCGCCTGGGTACGAATGGCTTTGGTTTGCTTTTTCATAGGAGTAGAAGAAAGAAGATAGACGTAAGAAGAAAGATGTTACAGCGAAACAAAACTCAAAGTGAGTAACTGTCTATCTTCTTTTGTCTATTCTCTTTTTTCTTGTTTAAAAGAACAAAATAATCTTTCTGAGGCTGACGATGATAATGACGATACCGACCAGAATCATCATCGTTTTAACAGGCAGGCGCTGGGCGAGATGCGCGGCAATGGGTGCAGCAATCATACCACCTAGAATCAGCCCCAAAATTACCATTCCGTAGTTGCCTAAACCAGCGTAGAGGGCGAAAACTACGGAACTGGCGAACGAGACAAAGAACTCCGCCAGGTTGACCGAACCGATTGTGTAGCGCGGATGACGACCGGCGGCAATGAGCGTCGAGTTGACAATCGGGCCCCAGCCGCCACCGCCAATGGCATCGACGAAGCCGCCGAACCAGGCCAGCAGACCGATTTTGCGAACCGGCTTTTTCTCCGTTCGCTTCACCAGTGCCTTCTGCAAAATCAGGACGCCCAGAATGGCCGTGTATACCGAAATGACAGGGGAGAGGTACTTAGCAATGATTTCCATGTCCGACAGGGCGGTGATGAGAAACGCGCCCAGTGCCGCACCGATGACGCCCGGTATCAGCACGGCTTTGAACAGGCGGCTGTTGACGTTGCCGAACTTGAGGTGCATATAGCCCGACACGCCCGACGTAAAGATCTCTGAACTGTGAACGCTGGCCGTCGCGAACACCGGACTGATGCCGACACTGGTCAGGAACGTGGTGGCTGTGACACCGTAGGCCATACCCAGCGCGCCGTCGATCATCTGCGCGACAAAGCCGGCCATTAGGTAATAGAAAATATCGGGTGTAAGCTCAACGGAATGTGCGATCAGCGAGATGCGATCCAGCGTGAAGTAGCTGAACAGCAAATGACCAACGATCATCAGCGCCAGCGACGCGAAAACGTAAATCGCAATCTCGGTACGTGTCCGTCGGCGAAGCAGCAGCGAATCGGTAGTCAGTGTGGCTGTGCCGGGAGCCATGATCTTAGCCGCCGGAAAGGTAGTTCGCAACGCCTTAGCCTGCTCGTTTGCCCGTGGCCCCTGTACCGTTACTGTCAAGCCATTCAGGTCGATGGAGGGAGCGTCCGGTTTGATCAGCTCGTCCGATTGATTCATAGTTCTTAAATTCTATCGACTTAATAGGTTTTTATATCTATGAAAAGCGGCACGTTGGAGTGCCGCTTTAGTGCAGGGTTAAGTGCTGCAAATGTACACAACTAACCGAATATGTGCGCAGTTGATTCACGGGGTTCAGGAGAAAGGCGCGTGGTGCACCTATGTTTTGCCCGTATGGATCGTACCACTGTTCGCTGATATAGGTCGACCATAACCAGCTCGCTTTCTCTTTTTTCAGCCAGACAACCGGATCGTATCCTGCTGGTTTGCTGCTAGAATATCCGGCTGCGCTCCAGAAGTGAGGTTGCTTCGAGGAGCATGATGCCGCTGAGCTGCGTAGGCAGGTCGGTGTGACCACCGGCGGGCGGGCGTTGCCAGAACGTGCCGAACGCCAGCGCCGGGCGGGCCGTACCCTGCTGCCAGAGGGTTTGCGCGTTGGTCCGCAGAAAGGCTGCGTATCGGTTTCGGCGGGGCTTGTCGAGGCCGGGCTCCAGGACCAGTTGCGTGAGGTAGCGTACGAGGACACCTTTGAACAGGCCACCGTCGCCTTTGCCTTCGTCGCGCATCAGCCCGTTGGTCGTCAGCGTCGGATCGGTCAGCGACAGGTCGGCGGTTTTGACGGCGTCGGTCAGGTAGGCCCGGTCTTTGGTGATCTTGTACAACTCGTGCGCGCCACCGATCCAGACGCCCTGGCAATACGTGAATTTCCAGCGGGTGTTCAGCTTACCGTCGTTGTCCTGGTTGATGCCATCGTAGACCAGGCCGGATGCCGCATCGACCAGTGTCTTTTTCTCCCAGTTGTAAATGCGTTTGGCCCAGGCAAGATCGGCAGGGCGACGCAGCAGGCGGTGGAGCCGGGCCGCGAGGATGATCGCGGGGCCGTTGGCGGGGGTATTTTTGTAGTACCGCTGCCCTTTCCGCCAGGCAATTCCTCCGCCCATGGTTTCATTCCAGCCTGTTTTGATGTCTTCCCAAAGTGTCAGCGTCGCCGTGAGCCATTTTTTGTCGTGCGTGGCTTCATAGACCCGCAGCATCGCCAGCGCATTCCAGAGCATGTCGTCGTAATATTCGTTGAGAAAGGTGTTGCCGTTTTTCCGGCGAACCCCGTCCATCCATTCGTTCATCCGGGTCAGGTAGCGCGGGGAGCGGGTGCGCAGATAGGCGTCGGTCAATACGTCGAGGGCGTGGGCTTGTGGCCAGTAGTGAAAAGTCGTGTCGCCCCGGTTTGAGTTGTGGTAGTAATGTGTGTTGGGGTCGTAGAAATCCCGGTCAAGCGTTGCGGCAGCACTGTCGGCGGCTTTGTTCCAGTTGATGGTAGCGGTGGCCGATGACGGGGCTTGGCCGTGGGCGACGCTGATGAGTAGGCAGAGCGCACAGAGGGGCAGAATACACCGGAAAACTGTCATGGAGAATCGTTGAGTTCACGCCCCAAAGAAGCGTAGCCGATCACTCCTTTACTTGATCTAGCTGCGATTTTACACGAGCTACCCCATTTTTTAAATTCGCCGAGAGGCAGGGTGGTTGTCAACGACTGGTCTTTTCACCTCTAAATCCCCAGACGGGCAGGGCTGTTAAGTTCTTGAATTGGCGCTGACTTAGCCCAATTTCCTTCGGTCCACTACCCCCCAGCCCCCTAAAGGGGGAGTAGTTTCTTCGTGGAACGCTCCCCCTTTAGGGCTAACCTTGTAGGGGTTTTGAGCCTTCAAAACCGAGCACTTCGCAAAGGAGCTTTTTTACCCCTAAATCCCCTGAAGGGCGGTCGGCCGCTGCCGGACTTTTTCTAAGTGCGAGTAAAGTCCCCTTCAGGGGATTTAGGGGTAAAAAAGCCTGTCCATAAAGCCAGTTAAGTACAGGACGTGAAACCCCTACAAGATTAGCCCTTTAGGGGGCTGGGGGGTAGTGGACTAGAACTTAACAACCCTGTCCAGCAGGACGGTTGGCAGCGACCGACCGTCCTACTGGGGATTTAGGGGTGAATCAACGCAACGCTTACGGACGTACGGCCTGCCAGACTTCTAGGGGGCGGTCGGTCGACATGACGTCGGCACCGTTGCGGGCAAACTGTTTGTATACCTGATCACCCTTGGCGGCTGCCTGTTTGTCGAGGTTACCGAGCGTACCCAGGATGCAGGCAATGCCTTTCTGGTGCAGAAACTGGTACAGGTCAGCGTCGGGCTCTTTTACACCTACGAACGCAAGCATGCGGTTGTCGGGAATACCCAGGTCGTGCAGCCGATCGTATTCGGCGCGGTTCCGGATCGTCACTGAGATCATCAGGTTCGGGTCGAGTTTGTTGACCTTCGCTGCGTCGGGCGCGTTGTAGGTAATCACGGCTACATAGTCGCCGGCACCCGTCCGGTGTACCATGTCGATCACCTTGTCGAATGATACATTCCGCTTCACGTCGAGGGTAAACGTGACTTTGCCTTTTCCCCAACGCAGCACCTGTTCGAGCGTCGGGATTTTGTAGGGCGTCAGGTTGCCCATATTGTCTTCGAGCCGAAACGGAGCCAGTTCGGCATAGGTTTTCTCGATGAGCTTACCCGTACCGGTGGTGGTACGGTCGAGCGTCTGGTCGTGCATCATCACCAGTACGCTGTCTTTGGTCAGGTCGATGTCGCACTCGATCACGACCGGCATTTGTTTCGCCAGATAGGCAAACGATTCGAGGCAGTTTTCGGGGTATCCTTTCAGGTCGCCACCGCCCCGGTGCGCTGAAATTTTGGGAGTTTGATTCGGGTGGTATCCGAAGAAATCGGCTGATTTTCCCGCCGGAACGCGAGTATAGGTCTTTGGCGAACAGCCCGCCAGCGAAAGCACCAGCAGACCCGCAGCAATGCAGTTTTTCATTGGGCAAAGCTAGCGAATTCGGGCGCAGATAGCGGTAATGAACAGAGCCATGATATGAAAAGGACTGAACTTGCCGGCCAGTATGCTGCCTTCTACAGCTGCAATGACATGGATAAGGCCGATGGTCGAGAGGGGCATGGTCGGTTCGGGTTGCGTTGACTGTACGAGCCGACCGGTACCTGACCTCACCGTAATCGCAATTCCGACGAACAGGACTTATACTGGCGTGAACCGGGGCGTCTGTCCGGCCAGCGTTCAATCGAAACTACCGCTGTTCGCTCAGTACGACCGTTCCGGTCACGTGTTTGTCGATCAGAACAGCCAGGAAAGGCCGTGTCGTGTAGGTCTGAGTGGCCCCTGTCTTCTTCCTGTAGCTGAATACCAGCTTTCCATCGGCGCGTTTGACAAGGCTTACCGGCAGTAGCTCCGTGGCCCGATTCGTTTCGGGACTGATAACCGCAATGACGGATTGGTTGGCGAAATCGATCGACGTGGGCAGGCCATTCGTACCCATAACCGCAGCCGCGCCAAACAGCTTGTCGAACGTAGCCCGATCGTCAATTCGGGGGTTGGCCGGTGCGTTCTTGACCGTGTTTTTAACAAAATAGCGCTGAATTACCGTAAACGGAACAGTTACCATCGGTGGAGCTACAGCCTTGATTTGTGGCAAATGCCGGGCCGTTGATTTGGACAGATTGGTTGTAACACGCTGCGTAGCTTCGCTGGTGAAACTAGCGAGTGTTGCGACTAGCGCTAGTCCGAAAGCCATCTTTTGATAGATCATGATGCGTTTGAGAGAATGGTGAAACAAGGCAGTAGAGAGTTTGCTTGACGAACAGGACAGAACAGGCTGCGACTTTGCTAAAGAGAGCGCAAGACAATGACAAGCGTTGTAAGCGAATCGCCGTTTTCATCGAGATATAATGACGCTACCTGGTGCCTGAACGTCCTGTACGACAAAGGTCCGACCAGCTAACCAGTCGGACCTTTATCGAATGAAGTACGCGAACGTAATTAGATCACCACGTTGACGATGCGCTTGGGCACGACAACGACTTTCTTGGGCGTCTTGCCTTCCAGCCACTTCTGCACAACCTCGTCGGCCAGTACCTCGCTCTCGATTTCTTTCGGTGCCCGGTCGACGGGGAAGCTGAGCGTGGTACGCACTTTTCCATTGATCTGAATTGGGTACTCGAACGAGTCTTCGACCAGGTAGTTCGGGTTGAAGACCGGGAACGGTGCGTAGGATACCGTACCGGGTTCGTTGCCCAGTTTGGCCCACAACTCCTCCGCAACGTGGGGCGCGTAGGGCGACAGCAGCAGCACCAGTTCCTGCAAGATGCTCCGCTTGTGACAGTTCAGACTCGTCAGTTCGTTGACGCAGACCATGAAGGCCGACACTGACGTGTTGAACGAATACGTTTCAATGTCGTTCTCCGCTTTCTGAATCGTGCGGTGCAGCACTTTCAGTTCGGCAGGCGTGGGCGTTTCGTCGGTGACAATCCATTCGCTTTCCCCGGTTGCCGTGTCTTTGTAGAACAGCCGCCAGAACTTACGGATGAAGCGATACACGCCGTCGATGCCATTGGTATTCCAAGGTTTGGCCTGCTCCAGCGGCCCAAGGAACATTTCGTACAGCCGCAAGACGTCGGCCCCGTACTTGGCGACGATGTCGTCGGGGTTCACCACGTTGAACTTCGACTTCGACATCTTTTCCACTTCCGCACCAACGATGTATTTGCCGTCGGGTTCGGTGACGAACTCGGCACCTTCCGTCAGATCAGGGCGTGACTTTCTGAACGCATCGATGTCGAGCACGTCATTGTCGACAAGGTTCACGTCGGCGTGCAGGGGCGTTACATCTTGTCCGTTGATCTGGTTGAGCGACACGAACACCGGCGCAACGCCTTCGACACCAGTGCCTTTGATCCGGTACACGAAATTACTCCGGCCCTGAATCATGCCCTGGTTGATAAGCTTTTTGAACGGCTCATCCTGTGGCACGTAGCCCCGGTCTTTCAGGAACTTGTTCCAGAACCGGCTGTAGAGCAGGTGACCCGTTGCGTGCTCGGTACCACCGATGTACAGGTCCACGTTCTGCCAGTAATCGACCGACGATTCGCTGGCGAAGCGGTCGGGGTTTTGCGGGTCCATGTAGCGATACCAGTACCACGACGAGCCCGCCCAGCCCGGCATCGTGCTCAGCTCGTAGTCGTAGTCTCCCTTGTATTTCCACCCCTCGGCGCGGCCCAGCGGGGGCTCGCCCGTCTCGGTCGGCAGGTATTTGTCGATGGCGGGCAGTTCGAGTGGCAGGTCGCTCTCGTCAATCAGGTACGGTAAACCAGCTTCGCCGAAATACACCGGTACGGGTTCGCCCCAGTAGCGTTGCCGACTGAAAACGGCGTCGCGCAGGCGGAAATTGACTTTGCCTTTGCCCAGACCACGTTCTTCCAGCCAGCTAATCAGCGTCGCCGTGGCTTCCTTATAGGTCATGCCGTCGATGATGCCCGAATTGATATAGTGACCTTCTTTGGTGTTATCGGCCTGCTGATCGATGTCTTTCTGAGCGTCGAGAACCGGAATGATCGGCAGGTTGAAATGCTTCGCGAAACCGTAGTCGCGCTGATCGCCCGACGGAACGGCCATGACCGCACCCGTGCCGTAGCCTGCCAGCACGTAGTCGGCCAGGTAGATGGGGACCGGCGCGTCGTTCAGCGGATTGAGACAGTAGCTGCCCGTAAACACGCCCGACACACCTTTCACATCGGCCATCCGGTCGCGCTCCGAGCGCATCTTGGCTGCGTTAATGTAGTCTTCGACGGCCCGCTGCTGTTCGGGTGTCGTCAGGCTCGGCACCAGTTCGTGTTCGGGAGCCAGCACCATAAACGTCACGCCAAAGATGGTATCGACGCGGGTGGTGAAAACCTCGATATAGTTTACGGCGTTTCCGGTTTTCGGTTTTCGGTTTTCGGTGGCTGACGTACTGTCCGTAGACTGTAAACCGGAAACCGGAAACCGAACCGATGCGCCGACGGATTTGCCGATCCAGTTGCGCTGCTGTTCTTTGATCGATTCGGTCCAGTCGATGGTGTCGAGGCCGGTGAGCAGCCGGTCGGCGTAGGCGGTGATCCGCATCATCCACTGCCGCATCAGCTTCTGCTCGACGGGGTAGCCACCCCGCTCGGATACGCCGTCTTTTACTTCGTCGTTAGCCAGTACCGTGCCCAGGGCCGGGCACCAGTTCACGACCGCATCGGCCAGGAACGTCAGGCGGTACTTGAGCGTAATCGCGTATTGCTCCGTTTCGCTCAGGGCGTTCCACTCGTCGGCGGTGAAGCTTGGTGCGTCATCATCACAGGCTGCCCGAACGCCCGCCGTTCCGTTGGCAGCAAACTTGGCGATCAGCGTTTCGATAGGCTCGGCTCGGTCCGTTTCCTGGTTGTACCAAGACCGGAACAGCTCCATGAAAATCCACTGCGTCCACTTGTAGTAAGCCGGGTCCGACGTGCGGATTTCGCGGGTCCAGTCGTAGCTGAAGCCGATATTTTTCAGTTGCTCGATGTAGCGCGTCAGGTTGGCATCGGTGGTTACGGCCGGGTGCTGCCCGGTCTGAATGGCGTACTGCTCGGCGGGCAGACCAAAGGAGTCGAAGCCCATGGGATGCAGTACGTTATACCCTTTCAGTCGTTTGTAGCGGGCAACAATGTCCGACGCGATGTACCCCAGCGGGTGGCCGACGTGCAGCCCCGCCCCCGACGGGTAAGGAAACATATCGAGCGCGTAGTACTTTGGTTTGTCGGTGTCGGTTTCGGGGCTGAACGTGTTGTGCTCATCCCAGAACTGCTGCCATTTTTTTTCGACTTGCTGGTGATTGTAATCGGCCATACGGAGTAGATGGGGGGATGTCGGCACGACGATCCCGCAAAATGAATTGCAAAAATAGCCGTTTACCGAGACTTTTGCCCGACCAGATTTTTATTGACAGGATTACAGGATTGACAGGATTTTATTTAAGTCATAACGTGTCAGGTCAGGCTGGGCTGACGTTCCTGACCTGACCCCAAGGCGATGAATGAATCACATAAAATCCTGTCAATCCGCCCGGCGGCCCGGCTGTAATCCTGTCAAAAACTATTTATGTCTAGCTTAGCCACTCCTCCAGTCGTACCGCATCGGAAAATCCGCTATCCGCTATGGTTGGCGTGGATGGGGTTGGGCGTGCTGACGGGGCTGCTGGCGATCGGCATCGTGGGTGATTTCAGTCGGCCGCTCTCCGACGGTACCGATACCGATCAGTTCGAGTACGTGGGCTATGTGTTCATCAAAAACCTGACGCTCTGGCCGTGGCCGTACCTGCACCTGCTCAACAACCAGACGTTTTACCCGTATGGCATCAACCAGATTTTTCTCGACTGGGGCTTCGAGCGTGACTACTGGTACGCGGTCTGTTACTGGCTATTCGACGGACCGGGACCGTACCTGCAATACTATTACGTCTACACCCTGCTGCTGACGGCATTGGGTAGCTGTGCGCTGCTGACGGCGCGCTATGGTTTTGTCAAAAGCGCGCTGTTTGGGCTGGCCGTGTCGGTCTTTAATATGTATGCGACCTGGAAATTTCCGGTGCATATGAACGTCTGCATCGACCACTGGACGGTACTGTGTATGGTAGCGACGTACCGCCTGCTGCGCGACGTACTCGACCGCCGACCGCTCTCGCTGCCGTTTGTGCTGGGCTGGGTGTGGCTGCACGTGCAGGTATTGGGTCAGGAACTGGCGTACGTGGCCGGCTATGCCCTGACGTTTACGACGCTGGCGCTGCCCGTGCTGGCCTGGGGACTGTGGCGGTGGTATGCATCGGCTACTGCGCCGGAGCTAATATCCACGCAAGCAAACAGGGCGATTCTGGCAAGCCCAATCTTTAGGGGCGTACTCAAGCCCGATCCAGTTGGTGCCTTGAGCGGGTTAATGATTGGGCTGATTCTGATGAGCCTATGGTTGTATCTGCCGCTGACGATTCAGATTGCCTTCGGGGCGTGGGCGTTTGACTTCGCCGAGGTGCCACTGGCCCCACTCTGGTCGAATCCGGCGCGGCTGCTGATTCCGTATCTGCCCGGCCTGCACCCGTTCGATCGTGAGTACTCGGCGCTGATTCACGATGCGTACGAAAGTTTCGGGCAGGGGAGTCCGGGGCTGGGGTTGGTTATCCTGGCCGGGCTGGGTCTGTGGCAGCTTCGTCGACGGATGGCGTTGTGGTTGCCGGTCGTACTGATGCTGGTGCTTTGTCTGCTCTACCACCCAACGCTGTTACCGACGCTCAAACTGTTTCCCTGGTTTACGTATAACCGCCACGGTGGTCGGGCCAGTCTGGTGTACCCGGTGCTGTTTGGGTTGCTGGCCTTATCGGTGCGGTGGCCCCGGCATCGCGTTGGCGCACTGGTTGGCATAGGCGTGCTGGGGTTACTGGGCGCGGAATGGTACACGGTTTACCGGCTCCGTAGCTCTGTGCCGACACCGATGGTATCCGACGACGTACTGCACTACTGCGCCGTGATCCGGCAGCAGCCCGGTGTGGCCGTGCTCGATTTTCCATTCTGTACGGTCGGGGCCGATGGTATAGGTCGGAACGAAGGACTTTGTCCGTACTACCAGCAGCAGAACGCGGTGTTTACGTTTCGGCGCTTCTACGACAAAAAAGGTGTCGGGCAATACTTTGGGCGGCTGCACCCCGATCAGATTCAACCGTTTCTGCGCGACAACTGGCCCCGTCTGCTGGCACCCGGCCATACCTTCACGGACGCAGACTGGCGTTTTCTGGATAGTTTCTTGCGAACCAATCACTTCGCCGGTATCAACCTGTACCCCGACCTGCTGACTCCCGCGCAACTGGCTGGCTTCTACCAACGGTACGGCCCGCCCATCGCGCAAACCCGCTTCCCCGAAGCCGGACGCGTCGTGTTTGTGCCTGTAGCCGACTTGTAGCCCAGACGTCCACGTCTGGAGGCCGTCAGGCCAATTGCATCAAAGGGAATAACCGGACGGATGGGTTAGCCGTGGACGCCACGCGGTGGACGCCACGCGGTGGTCGTCACGCGGTGGTCGTCACGCGGTGGTCGTCACGCGGTGGTCGCCACGCGGTGGGCGCTATCGTGGCGCGGACCGATCCAGGCTACAGGCTATGCAAAATAATCCAATCAATCGAATCAACTGTTACTACCGTATAACCAGAATCGACAACCTAACTACGCTTCATTATGCAACTCTTCATATATCCGACACTGACTGAACCCGTAAAAAAGCAGGTACAGCAGGGCGTGTCCGACGACGTGACACTGGTGTTCCGGCAGGACTTGCCCGAGTCGGAGCAGGAGCAAGCTTTTCAACAATCGGACGCGCTGTTGGGTAATCCACCGCCTGACTGGTTTGCTAACGGCCCGGCCAAACTGGCCTTCTGGCAGATCGACTCGGCGGGTTTCGACAAATTCAGCCAGGTGGAAACGGCCGCGCAGGTCGCCAACATGGGCGATTATTTTGCATGGCCCTGCGCTGAAACCATGATCGCGGGCATTCTGGGCTTGTACCGGCGTATTCCGGAGCTGGCCCAGCTCCAACAGCGCAGCGAGTGGATCGGCGCGCCTTTGCGGGAACAGATGCAGGTGATGCGGGGGAAGCGCGTGCTGATACTCGGTACCGGGACCATCGGGCAGGCCGTCAGGCAGATGCTGACGGGCTTCGACTGCACAGTCCGGATGCTGGCGCGCACCGATCCGCAGGCCGACCTGCACACGACGGAAGAACTACTGGCGGAACTGCCTGACACGGACCTGGTCATCAACTGCCTGCCCGGTACCGCACGAGGGTTCGTCTCGGCCGACGTCATCGCTGCCATGCCCCCGACCTGCGTGTATGCCAACGTCGGGCGGGGGAGTACGACCGACGAACCGGCCCTGATCGAC
Source organism: Spirosoma oryzae (assembly GCF_003002825.1). GTDB lineage: Bacteria > Bacteroidota > Bacteroidia > Cytophagales > Spirosomataceae > Spirosoma > Spirosoma oryzae. Next base: position 85,150 of record NZ_PVTE01000013.1, read on the forward strand.
GCGCTGCAAGCGGGTAAACTGGCCGGGGCGGTGCTCGACGTCACGGAAGTCGAACCGCTGCCCGCCGACAGTCCGTTGTGGACCCTGCCGACCGTGCTGCTGACCCAGCATACCGGTGGCGGACTGCCCAATGAGGATGGTGGAAAAGTAGCGCAGCTGCTGCGGAACCTGAGCCGTTTTCAATCAGGACAACCCCTCGAAAATGCGATTGAACTAGGCCGGGGCTATTGATCGCAGCCGGCTACGCTTTCAGGCTTTGTAGCGAATAGGACGGGTTTTTTTAACATTTTTTCGTATATTTAGGGAATCGAACGGCGGCTGTTTTGGTCACAGGCAGCCGTTCGATATTCATAGCAAGTTTGTGTAATCATTCATGATAGACGAAGAAAATCTGGACCCGATGGACGAGTCGGCTGAGCAGCCTGGCGATACCACTCCCGCCAATGCTGAGCCACTATCGACCACCGAACCCGATGGACAGTCGGCTGACTCCTCTCCTGAAAGTCAGGTGCTGCATGACCAGACGGTCGTGTCGGGCCTGTACGAAAACTACTTCCTCGATTACGCGTCGTACGTGATTCTGGAACGGGCTGTTCCGGCCGTCGAAGACGGTTTCAAGCCTGTTCAGCGACGCATTCTGCACGCGCTGCGCGAGATGGACGATGGTCGCTTCAACAAGGTGGCCAACGTAATCGGGCAGACGATGCAATACCATCCCCACGGCGACGCGTCGATTGGTGAAGCACTGGTCAACATTGGTCAGAAAGAGCTGCTGTTCGACACGCAGGGAAGCTGGGGCGACGTGCGTACCGGCGACGGTGCGGCTGCCCCCCGCTACATCGAAGTACGGCTGTCGAAATTCGCCCACGATACGGTTTACAACGAGAAGACGACCGAGTGGCAACTGACCTACGATGGTCGGAAACGCGAGCCGGTAACCCTGCCGGTGAAGTTTCCGCTGCTGCTGGCGCAGGGCGTGGAAGGAATTGCCGTGGGCCTGTCGACAAAGGTGCTGCCGCACAACTTCAACGAGCTGATCGATGCGTCGATTCAGATTCTGAAAGACAAGCCGGTGCAACTCTATCCCGACTTTCAGACGGGCGGTCTCATCGACGTCAGCAACTACAACGACGGGCATCGGGGCGGTAAAGTCCGGGTGCGGGCCCGCATCGAAGAGGTCGACAAAAAGACGCTGGCGATCCGCGACGTTCCCTACGGCGTAACGACCTCGCAACTGATCGATTCCATCGTCAAAGCGGCTGAGCTGGGTAAGATCCGGATCAAAGCGCCGAGCCGTAACGTGGCCGCCGTGGTCGACAATACGGCCCGCGACGTCGAGATTCTGGTGCACCTGCAACCCGGTGTCTCGCCCGACGTTACGATCGACGCGCTGTACGCCTTTACCGACTGTGAAGTCAGTATTTCGCCCAACGCCTGCGTCATCATCGGCGACAAGCCCCACTTCGTCAGCGTTACCGACATTCTGAAAGTCAACACGCACCAGACCGTCAGTCTGTTACAGCGTGAACTGGAGATTCGCCGGAGTGAGCTAATGGAACGGCTGCTGTACAGTTCGCTGGAAAAGATCTTTATCGAAAACCGCATCTACCGCAAAATCGAGGAGTGCGAGACCTTCGAGGCCGTTCTGCAAACGATCGACAAGGCGCTGAAACCGTTCAAGAAGCAGTTTTACCGTGAGATCGTCGAAGATGACCTGATCCGGCTGACCGAGATCAAGATCAAGCGGATTTCGAAGTACGACGGCTTTAAGGCGGAGGAACTGATGCGGAAGCTGGAACAGGAACTGGCCGAAGTGGAAGACAACCTCGCCAACCTGACCCGTTACGCCATCGCGTACTTCAAAGACCTGCAAAAGAAATATGGCAAGGGGCGCGAGCGCAAAACCGAGATTCGGGGCTTCAACACCATTGCCGCCAGCGTGGTGGCCGCTGCCAACCAGAAGCTGTACGTCGACCGCGAAAACGGCTTCATTGGCTACGGGCTGAAAAAAGACGAGTACGTCAGCGACTGCTCCGACATCGACGATGTTATCGTGTTCCGGCGCGATGGGGTGTGCATGGTGTCGAAAGTGCAGGATAAAGTATTCGTCGGTAAGGATATTATTTACGTATCGGTCTTTAAGAAGAACGACGAACGGAAAATCTATAACCTTGTGTATCTGGACGCGAAATCGGGCATCTCGATGATCAAACGATTCCCCATCACGGGCGTTACCCGCGATCGCGAATACGATCTGACGATGGGTAGTCCCAAGTCGAAGATCACGTACTTCAGTGCCAACGAGAATGGGGAAGCCGAGGTAATTACGGTGAACCTGACGGCGCAAAGCTCGGCCAAGATCAAGCAGTTCGACTACGACTTTGCCAGCGTCGGTATCAAAAACCGCTCGGCGCAGGGGAATATCCTGACCAAATACCCCGTGCGGAAGATTACCCAGAAAAGTGGCGGGGTATCGACCCTGGGTGGCGTCGACATCTGGTACGACGAACACCTGGGCCGGCTCAACCGCGACGAGCGGGGCCGTCTGCTCGGTAAGTTCGATGCGAAGGACAGCATTCTGGTGATCTACAAAGACGGCCAGTACGAACTGACCAGCTTCGACCTGACGAATCGCTACGAGCCCAACGAGATTCAGTCGTTGAGCCGGTTCGAGCCGGAAACGGTGGTGTCGGCGGTGTATTACGAAGCCAATCAGAAAGCCTGGTACGTGAAGCGATTCAAGGTAGAGACAACGACGCTCGATAAGAAATTCAGCTTTATCGGCGACGTGAAAGGATCGAAAAACCTGGCCGTGACCACGGATCGTTACCCACGGATCGAAATCGTACATCAGGTAAAAGATCGGGGGCCGGTAGAAAAAATGGTGCTGGAGCCGGAAGGGTTTATCGAAATACGGGGCTGGAAGGCCCTTGGCAACAAACTGCCCTTTGCCCGCGTAAAGGACGTTAAACTGCTGGAACCAAAAGTCGTCAAAGAAGCACCCGCTGCCGTTCGGGAGCCGGAACTGGTAGAAACTGATGAGCCGGAACCAAAAGAAACGGCACAATTAGGGTTGTTTTCTTAATTTTAGCCATACGCTGCGATCAGGTTATGAACACCACCTTTGCCACCGATTATGCCGACGACATGCCCCATACGGAGGATGCGAGCGTGCGCGTGGTAAAGCGCATTCTGAAAGGTATCATCATCCTGTCGTTTGCGGGGGTGGTGCTCATACTGGCCAGCAACTGGTGGGTGGTGTACAATACGCGGCAGCAGACCTACTTCGATATTCACAAACTGCCCGCCAACGATGTTGGCCTGGTACTGGGCACCAGCAAGTTTGTGCGCTCGGGCAAGGAAAATCTCTTTTTCCGCTACCGCATGGAAGCGACGGCCCGGCTCTGGAAAGAAGGGAAAGTAAAATACCTTGTGCTGAGCGGCAACAACGATTCGGAGTACTATAACGAGCCGGCTGATATGCAACGGGCGCTCGTCAAGCTGGGTGTCCCGGCGTCGGTGATGACGCTCGACTATGCCGGGTACCGCACCTTCGATTCGGTCGTTCGCTGCAAAGAGGTATTCAACCAGGAGAAAATCACGATCATCTCGCAGAATTTTCACAACACGCGGGCGCTCTTCATCGGGAATCACGAAGGTATAGAAGCCGTCGCGTTTGCGGCACAGGACGTGCCCGACGGCTACTCGTTCCGCACGCTTATCCGCGAATACCTGGCCCGGCCCTACGCCATTCTGGACGTATACTTATTACGCCCCAACGTAGAAACCGGTAACTGGCGCGTCGGGAAATAAGTGCTCGGTATCCTATCCGGTATATAGTTTACGGTTTTCAGCAACGGGTTCACACCTGTTGCTGATTTTGTTTGCAGGGAAGGCCGTCCCCGACAGCTGGAAGCTGCCCAAGACAATAAGCGCACGGATGTACTAAGTTGAGAAAACTGCCGTTTAATCAACAAATCACCTTACGCTTTATGCAACGTATTTCTTACCTGTTTGTCGCGCTGGCGCTTCTGGCCAGCGTGACCGCCTGCCAGACCGAGTCGGATTCGTCAGTACAAACACCCGCACCGGTGCAATCATCGACTTATATAGAACGTAGCGACCTTACCTCAGATGGGATTACCGTAACGCCCGATTTGTCGGGAGCCAGAGTGGCTGCGGCTACCTCCGCGCAGCAGCAGGAAATGCTGACCTATATCAATCAGGCCCGGTCGAAGTCGTGTCAGTGCGGAACGACGACGTACCCGGCCGTTCCGGCCCTGGCGCTCAACACGCAACTCAACACCGCTTCCGACGCGCACGCGGTCGACATGGCGACCAACAATTACTTCAGCCATACGGGGCGTGATGGGTCGCAACCCTGGGACCGGATGACGCGGGCCGGCTACAACTGGCGGGCAGCGGGTGAAAATATCGCAGCTGGTTACACAACCGTTCGCGCGACGGTCGACGGCTGGCTTAAATCGCCGGGCCACTGCAAAAACATCATGAGCGCCAATTTCACCGAAGTCGGCGTGGGCTATGGCTACAATGCCAATAGCACCTACAAACACTACTGGGTGACGGATTTTGGCAAGCGCCAGTAAGGCCGTTGTTCGGCAAGCTCTCCACTCGTTGCTTTCCGGCAATGGATGAACAAATGGTGAACAGATGTGTATCGGCGGGGGGATCTGTTGGGGACGTTGTATGTTTGCGGCATTGACCATGCCGTATGAAACATTTCTCCTTACTGATTGCATTCGCTTCGCTGATGACTTCCTGCGCCAGTTTGCACCAACGATCCGAGATTCTGGAACTGGACGATATTTTTCAGGTTCGACCCCGGCAGACGCTGTTTACGTATCAGAACGGGGAGGTCGTGTCGAAACTAAACACGCAGTTGACAAAAGCTGGCCTGTACGAACGCAACGATACGCTGTTTGCCGAGTTTATCGCCCAGTCGCTTCCCCCGGCTGATACCGATCCCGGTACACTCGATCAGTCGGACTCGGCGGCTGTGCTGTTTGTGCACCACAATCCCGTGCTGAAGCGCATCAAGGAAGAAAGTCCCTGGTTCAATTATCAGCTTAAATCGTTCGACGTCGATCTGTTTACCGTGCCGTTTAAGTTCCGGTTTCCGCAGGAAGGCCGTCCGGGGCAGTTGAATACCAACCCGAACGTGGGCGTTTACGTTGGGCTACGCTATGACCGTGGTGGTTATCGAACACTGTTCTTTCGGCGGGAACGCCGATCCGAAATCCGGTCGCTGAGTTTCGGGCTGGGTAGTTTTGCCAGTATCGGCTCGGCACTGGTCAGTTCGTTTACGACCAACGGCGTCGTCTCGGATGAATACGAAGCATTGGGGCTGAATTACGGATTGGCCAGCATTGTCGGCTACAAAACGTTCACGGCAGGGCTGGCGCTGGGATTCGAAAACCTGATAAGCGCCGATAACCGGGTCTGGATTTACCACAACAAGCCTTACCTCGGGGTGACCATCGGGCTGAATCTAAACTAATCGATAGACGGCTGGCCTGGTAATAACGGATAGTACGCGATACCCGTTTAATCAGGCTGACGCGCCGTGTATGTTGCCGTGGACACCATTATTGCCGTACCTTTGTCATAAATGCAATTTTAATAGCGTTACTGAATACGAGCTATTGGCTGGTTGCCGCAAAACCGCCAGAACTACGCAGACAATACTATGTTGCAGCAGTAGCCAACATAAATCGATTCGAATAAGTAGTACACAGTATTGCGACTGCTTTTCGACAGATTTTTACCAACGCTCACTGCTGTAGCCCCCCGATCACTATGGTGCCTAATGACGAATTAATACGGATCATCGACCTGCTGAACACAACCTATGAAGGTGAAGAAGCCTGGCATGGTCCGTCGGTGGTGGAAGCGTTACGTGGTGTGACGCCCGACATGGCTGGTCGCCGAATCGCGCCCAACACCCACAACATTGCCGAACTGGTGTTTCACATGACCAGCTGGCGAATCTTCTGCGTCAAGAAAATGCAGGGCGACGCCAACTTCGATATCCTGACGCCCGATAAGAATTTCGGTGCGCTCCCCGACAAGATTGATGATTTCGAGTGGGAAGCCCTCGAAATGGAGCTGAGCCTGAGTCAGGAGGAGTTGATCAACGAACTCGACAAACGCGACGACGACGAATTTCTGGAAGACATCGTACCCGGTCGTGATTACACGTATTACGACATGCTGCACGGTATCATCAACCACGACCTCTATCATACGGGACAGGTGGTGATCCTGAAGAAAGCCCTGGGTGCCGGATCGAAATACGCCGACGAGGACGATTACAACGACCCCTACGGCAATGGACAGGACCACGACGATTATTATTGATAAATCTTGGTTGAATGATTGAATTATAGAATGACAGAATGATTGACGGCTCCCCGTGCGTCTATAGTCTGTTGCCCCATGATTCGTAAGTCTACCATTCAACAATTCAATCATTCGATCAGTCTATCACTCAACATTCCCCTTGAACTTCTGGCTTGTTAAGTCTGAACCCGACAAGTACGGGTGGGACCATTTTACTACGCAGGGCCGCGCCGTCTGGGATGGTGTACGCAACTACCAGGCTCGCAACAACCTCAGCGCCATGAAACTCGGCGATCAGGTCTTGTTTTACCACAGCGTTACCAAACCTGGCGTGGTTGGATTGGCTAAAGTCGTGCGGGAAGCCTACCCCGACCCGACAAGCCCCGACGATCCGCGCTGGGTGGTTGTCGAACTGGAGCCGGTGATGAAATTCGCCAAGCCGGTTACGCTGGCCCAGATCCGTGCGGATTTGCTGTTGGGGCGCATGGCGCTGATCAAACAATCGCGGCTGTCGGTAATGCCCGTCCGCCCCGACGAGTTCGACCTGATCCTAAAAATGGGCCAGTAAAAACGGTATACGGTTCATGGCAGGACTGTTAAGTTCTGATCCGCCCTACCCACAGCCCCCTAAAGGGGGAGCTGTTCGTGTGCAAATTTCACCCCCTTTAGAGGTTGTTTGGGGAATGGTTTTGTCATCCCGAGCCTGCGAGGGATCTTCACTAAAAGGCGGTTTTCTTTGCTATTTTCCGAAGATCCCTCGCAGGCTCGGGATGACAAAAAAGGCTATTTTACATGGTTGACGCCTTCCCCAAACAACCTCTTAGGGGGCGGGGGGTAGATGAACCGAAGGAAATTTGCCTATTATCATTGCTAAATCGGAGAACTTAACAGCCCTATGGTTCATGGTATTCAGTTTACGGTGAGTAACTGTCGTTAGCGTGAGAACCGTGAACCGTATACCGAAAACTGTAAAACCTGGAAGCAACATGGCACTCACGACGCTTGGCCTGGAACTGCCGACCGACCCACGCTGGGTCAATATCGCTGAGATGAACATTGGCGACATCCTGATCGATCATGCCTACTGCGAGCAGAAAGCGGCATCGTCGTGCATTTCGCTGATCGTACAATATTCCGACAAGGCCGAACTGGTAGAGGTACTGACGCCCGTCGTGGCCGAAGAGTGGGGCCATTTCCAGCGTGTGCTGAAAGAGTTGAACAAGCGCGGCATTCCCCTGGGGCGGCAGCGCAAAGACGAGTACGTCAATCAGTTGCGTAGTCGCCTGCGTCGGCCCATCGGTGATCCCAAGGAACAACTGATGGATAACCTGCTCATCAACGCCCTGATCGAAGCCCGCAGCTGTGAACGGTTCAAACTACTGTCGGAACACATCGCCGACGAAGGGTTGCGGAAGTTCTACCGGGAGCTGATGATTTCCGAAGCAGGGCACTACCGTAATTTTATCGAACTGGCGGAAACGTATTTGCCCGCCGAACGGGTGCGTGAACGCTGGAAGGAGTTTCTGGCCGTCGAAGCCGACATCATGGCTAATCTGGACGTTCGGGCGGATCGCATGCACTAACAAACGTATAGCTATTAACAAGAAAAGCCAGTTCTTTTCAGAGCTGGCTTTGTTTGTTTTCGTAGGGAGTGTGGATTATCAAACCCCGCGCCCCTGAATGAGTCGAAGAATGATAGCAATGACGGCGATAACCAGCAGTACGTGAATGAGACCACCAAGACCAAAACTGTTGAAGCCCAGAAAACCCAGCAGCCAGATGATGATCAGTACGACTGCGATGGTATAAAGTAAGTTGCCCATGATCGTTGGAGTGTTTAGCGATGGAATTAGGTGAATTTGCTGTTATTAACCGGACGGGGGGCAATATGTTCTGAAATTCGAGAGAAGGGTGAAGGATACAGCGTTCGTTTGCGGCCGAAACCACACAGGTGAGCAACGATCAGTCGGGCAGAACGATAACCCTGAGCGTGGCGACCGCGAATTTGTCGGATGGGTGGGCGGTAGTTCGTCGGCGGTGGGGTATCTTTACTAATTGACTGAGTAGACTTTAATGACGTTTCTCCAACAGGCGGCTCAACGCATTTACGAGTACCACGGGGCCAGTATGCGCGATGTCTGGGTAATTCTGCCCACGCGCCGGGCCGTGTCGGTGTTCCTGGGCGAACTGGCGCAGTGTTCCGATCGCCCCTTCCTGGCCCCGCGTGCGCTGGCCGTCGATGACTTTATAGCCCAGGCTGCCGACCGGCAGCAGATCGACTCGGTAAGCCTGCTGTTCGACCTGTTCGATGTGTTCCGCGAAATCGATCCGACCGTTGAGTTCGAGCAGTTTGTGGGCTGGGCACCGGTACTGCTTACGGATTTTGACCGCATCGACCAGTACCTGATTCCGGCCACCCAACTGTTCGATAACATGACGGCGGTTAAACGGCTCGAAGCCTGGAACCTGGAACTACCCAAAGGTGCCGCCACTATCACCGAAACCGAAGGGACCAAACGGTACTTCGAACTCTTCGACAACCTCGCCAAAGCGTACAACGAACTCCGAAAGCGTCTTGACAGCCAGGGCTTAGCCTACCGGGGAATGGCGTACCGGCGTCTGGCCGAGAACGTCGGCACGCTGATCCGGGACAACACGGCTTACGAACGGCTGTGGTTTGTGGGGTTCAACGCGCTGAGTGCCGCCGAAGAACGGATTATCGAGGTGCTGTCGAAGGCCGGGAAAGCTGCGCTGATCTGGGATGCCGACAACTACTACGTCGACGATCGCTTGCAGGAAGCCGGTACGTTTCTGCGCAAATACCGAAATAATAGTCTGCTGTTCAGCCGGGAGAATCACGACGACCTGAACCAGCCGTCGCAACTGCTGACAACCCCAAAAACGATGCGGGTGGTGGGTGTCCCCAACGCCAGCATGCAGACAAAAGTCGCCGGCAAACTGTACCAGGACTGGCAACGGGACGACGCTGTACCGGGAGCAGCCGCGCAGAAAACGGCGATTATTCTGGCCGATGAAACGCTGTTGGTGCCAACGCTCTACGCGCTCGACGAAAGCGTGACGAATCTGAACGTGACGATGGGCCTGTCGCTGCGCAGTTCGCTGCTGTTCACGCTGATCGACACCCTGTTCGAGATGCAGCGAACGGTGCACGAGTTTCGGGCCCGCGATGGTCGCCACCTGAAAATTCCCAAGTTCCACCACCGGCACGTGGTCAAGGTGCTGAACCACCCGTTTGTGAAGCAGTACGAGCGGATTCACCAGTGCATGTGGCCCGGTGGGATAGGTCATAGGGGTGAGGAACTGCCACCCGAACCGCTGTTTCAATGGATGGCTAAGGACATTGTGCAGAACCAGCGCGTATACCTGACCCGCGACGACATGCTGGAACTGAGCAATAACGAGCCACTGATCGACCTGCTGTTCAATCGCTGGAAAGACGATCGGCCCGGCCGGGTCATTCTCGTGTTTTACGACCTGATCGACAAGCTGCGCGAGGTGTACCGTACCAGTCAGGATGCGATCGAGATCGAGTACCTGTACCTGTTCCATACGCTGCTCCGGCAACTCGAAACAACGCTGCGTCGACAGGCCGAACTGCGGAAGGCAGACCGGCAGGCATCGCCCGTGACGGTAAAGAGTTTCCGCACGTTTCTCTACGAACTGATCCGGCAAACCAGCATCCCGTTTACCAGCGAAGGTAACAGCACGTTGCAGGTGATGGGTATGCTCGAAACGCGGGGGCTGGATTTCGACCGGGTCATCATCCTGTCGGTCAACGAAGGTATACTGCCCAAAGCACGGAAGATGAACTCGCTGATTCCGTTCGACATTGCGCAGGAAATCGGCCTGCCGACCTACCGCGAACAGGAGTCGGTGATGGCCTATCACTTCTACCGCCTGCTGCAACGGGCGCGTGAGATTGTGCTGATTCACACGACCTCGACCGACGCGTACGGATCGAGTAAGGGAGAACCCAGTCGCTACATCCGGCAGATCAAACACGAACTGATTCCAGCCAACAAACTGATTACGCTGACGGAACCGACCGTACGGTTCGGGCGGGAGAGCGACGCGAAGCTGGCCGAAAAGCAGGTAATGAGCGTACCCAAGACGGCAGAGATTACAGACCGCATCCGGTCCATGCTGACGCACAAGGGGCTGTACCCGTCGCAGTTGAATCAGTTCGTCAGTTGCTCGATGCGCTTCTATTTCAGCCGAATCGTGAACATCAGCGAGGAAGACGATATCGAAGAACGGATGGGTGCGGCCGACTTCGGAAACTGGCTGCACAAGGTGCTCGAACGGCTCGACCTTGACTACCGGCTTAAAGGGCAACCTGTCAGTGAGCCGATCATCCGCAGCCTGCTCGAAGAAGAATTTGCCAACAGCATGAAAGGGCGGGTCGTCGAATCGGGCATGAACCTGCTGCTCTACGACATGGCCCGGCAACTGATGCTCGACTTTCAGCGGCAGCAGAACAGCCTGCCCGACCTGACCGTGATCGGCACGGAGCAGACGCTGCGCACGAAACTGCGGGTGTCGATGGGCGAGGGGCGCGAACCGCTGGAGGTGACGATTGCCGGTAAGATCGACCGGATTGAGCGCTTCGGCGACCGTATCCGCATCGTCGATTACAAAACGGGGAAAGTCGACCTGAACAGTAAAATCGGCCCTGAACAACTCCGCGAAAAACTACTCAGCGACGGTGGACAGGAGAAGATGCGGCAGCTGTGGCTGTACCGGTACCTGGCCCTGAAAACGATTCAGGAGAAAGGCGGCCTGCCCCGTAGCGAGACCAACGGCGACATCTATCCGGCCGTGGGCATGCCCGTCGAAGCGGGTTTCTATTCGTTCCGCGACGTCAATGGCGGCTTCAAAACCAATCCCGTGCAATTCGGCGATGGGCAGTCGGTAGCCGATTACATTGCCGAATCGGAAGAACTACTGGGCGAACTGATTCGGGCCATGCTCGACCCGGACGAGCCGTTCAAACGCACCGATCAGCTCGCGACCTGCGAATACTGCGATTTCAAAGGCATCTGTGGCCGGTAATCGACAAATTACTTGCCGGTCGGCCGCTGCCTGTCTGCTTGGTTCAAAAGTGAGCGGAGTTTACCGTTGGCCAGCGTTGGCAGCAATTGGGCATCACGCTGCCCGGCGATCTCCAGGTTGTGTCGGGTAAGCGGGACGAGTTCGCTGGTCGGACTGAGGCTGAAATAGATCCGGTCCTGCGTTGATCCGCCGAGGTCGGCCTGTCGGTAGATTAGTAACGGCTGACTGTCGATTTCTTCGTAGAACGCACCCTGATAGAGCCGGAAGCGCGGGCCACCGGTTTGCTGTATCCCCCACAGCTGACCGGGATGCCGGGTCTCGGTCGCGCCCGTCGGTGTGATTAGTTGCAGGCGGTAGGGATGCTGGCGAATCCGGGCAGCACGGAAGGGGGTTGTACCGACGAAGCGGTTCCCCGTTTCGCCGACGTACACCGCCCGATACGACGGTTGGACACGGTGACAGCCGCTCAGTGCCAGCAGCAGTAAACAGATTCCGAAAACGTACAACAGCCCCTGTTCATGCTGCCTTTGGTCATCCCGAGCTTGCGAGGAATCTTCGCGAAGGGAATCAGGATGGCTATTGGCCGAAGCTCCCTCGCAAGCTCGGGATGGCAAAAAATACACTGATCGTGGCCCGACACCCGACTTGTGAAAGCGGAGAAGTGGTTGCCTGTAACTCATCGCTGCCGGGCGTTAACAGACTGACCATCCCGAATCTCCTCGGATGCGGTACGGACGATCGTCGTGCCCGGTTGCAGATCACCGAACACTTCGACCAGGCTGTCGACAACATTGCCCTTCTGTACCGACACCCACTGCGCCCGCCCGTCGCGCACGCGAATGACGAACTGTTTTTCGCTCGAACTGACCACCGATGTTTTTGGAACGAACAGCGTTTTACCTGACCGTTCGATCGGCAGCTTCACGTCGGCGTACATGCCCGATTTTAACTGGTGACTGGCGTTGTTGACGTCGAACTCGGCCATCATCGCCCGGTTGGCTTCGACCAGACTTTCCGCCGACCGGGCTAGTCGGGCCGTAAATGGCTTCTCGGGAATAGCGTTGACGGTAAACGACACGGAACTGTTTCGGGGGAGTTCATTGGCGAAGGTTTCCGGGATGGCTACCGTCAAACGCAGCGTCCGGTTGTCTTCCAGCACGAACAGCGGTTTGCCGCTGTCGCCCGCACCGACCAGTGCGCCGGGGCTGATCGACCGCTCGATGATAACGCCGTCGAATGGGGCTGTGATGGTGAGGTACTGCCGCAGGTCGGTCTTGGCCTGGTAGTTCGATTTGGCCGCCTGTACACTACCGCGCGCGACGGCGACCATGGCGCTGTCGGCCTGCATACGAGCGTGGGCCTGATCCAGTTCGTTCAGCGATACGGCTCCTTCCATCTGCGCCGTCTGCACCATTCGCTGATAGGTCAGCCGGCTGGCACGGGCGCGGGTTGTCTGCTCGACCAGTTGCGCCTGCTGGGCCTGTAGCTGCGCCTGTGCCTGCCCCAGTTCGGCAAGCACTTCGGGGGCTTCGAGTCGGGCCAGTACCTGCCCTTTACGAACAGCGGTGCCCCGGTCGACGGCGACGTCGCGTACGTAGCCCTTTACCTTGGCGTACAGGCTAACCCGATTCCAGGGTTTCAACTCGCCGGGCAGCGTGACCTGTCGGCTGGGCTGTAGCGACTGGACCGTTGTCACGACGACGGCCTGCACGTCGGGTTGCTTGCGGGCGGGTTTATCGTGGTCGTTGCTCACCGCCGATGAGCAGGCCGTCAGGCCAGCGGAGAGCAGGGCCGGGCCGATGAGTTTTAAGGTTGTGCGCATGACCAATGATTGAGTGATGGAATGACTGAATGACTGAATGGTTTCGTCAGGCATGTTGGGTGAGTGTCTGGAAATACTGGCTTTCGGGGTCTTCGGGGTCGAGCGACACCGATTGCAGGGCCGCTTTAGTCTGAAACTGCGTGAAGACACAAGGCAGAATCAGCAGAGCCGCCAGCGTCGATGCAATGAGTCCGCCGATGACGGCCTGTCCCAGCGGGGCAATCTGATCGCCCCCTTCGCCGAAGCCCGACGCCATCGGAATCATCCCCGCGATCATGGCGATACTGGTCATCAGAATGGGGCGAATCCGGCTTCCGGCCGCCATGACCACCGCCTGCCGCGTATTGCCTGTTTCGAGTCGCAGGTTCTCCGCGTTGGTGACCATCAGAATGGCGTTGGCGACCGATACGCCCACCGACATAATCAGGCCCATGTACGATTGCAGGTTGAGCGTCGCGCCACAGGCCAGCAACATCAGCAGTGCCCCGGCGACTACCGCTGGAATTGCCGCCAGAATCACCAGCGATAGCTTGAACGACTGGTAGTTAGCTGCCAGCAGTAGGAAAATGATTACAATGGCGACCAGCAGGCCCGTTTGCAGACTGCTCAGCGTATCGGTCAGCAGGTTGGTTTGTCCGCCCAGTTCGACCAATACCCCACGGGGTGGCTCACCCGCGTCGTGAATGGCCTGTTCGACAGCTTTGCGGGCCGAGCCAAGGTCTTTGTTGTGCAGGTTGGCCGTGATCGTGACCAGCTGATTCGGTCCGGCCCGGTCGTATTCGCCGGGGGCGGTACCTTCCGAAAACGTTGCGACGTCCGACAGGAGCGGGTGCATGTCGCCACTGCGCAGCGGAATGTTGCCGATGTCGCTGGTGCTGCTCATCTGGTACTCCGGAATCTGCACCTGTACCTGGTAGGCCAGCCCTTTCGACTGATCGAGCCATAGGTTTTTATCGGTGAAGCGGCTTGATGAGGTGGCGGCTACCATCGAGCGGGCCACCTGCGTCGACGTCACCCCCAACTGACCGGCCCGTTCCCGATTCATCGTCACGTTCAGAATCGGGTAAGCGAGGGGCTGGGCAATCTGCACATCGCGCAGAAAGTCGATCTTCGCCATCTGCTGCCGAATCGTCTCGGCAAACCGGCCGGCTGCTGCTACGTCTTTGGCGGCCACGGTTACCTCGATGGGCGTCGACGCACCCTGACTCATGATCTTTTCGGTCAGCTCGATCGGCTCGAACGAAACGCTGGCCGCTGGCAGTGCCTTCGCGATGCGAGCCCGCAGGTCTTCCTTCAGCTCATCCATTTTGACCGGATGTTCTTCGTTGAGCGACACCTGCAACACGGCTTCGTGCGGTCCGCTGTTGAACACGAAAATGTTGGACGTACCGTAGCTGGAGGGCACCGTGCCGACGTAAGCCGACGAAATCTCGACCGCGTCCTCGCCAGCGGCTTCCTTGATGATATCGAGTACCTTGAGCGTTGCCATCTCCGTGCGCTCTACCCGAGTACCGTCGGGAATACGCAGACGCATCTGAAACTGATGACTGTTGCCGTGCGGCAGAATGTCGGTGCCGATGACGAGAAAGCATAGCACGATAATCGCCAGAGTCCCCGCCAGATAACCGCCCACGACCCAGCCCCGGCGGTCGAGAAAGCGTTCGAGCACAGCTGAGTAGCGCCGTTTGAATTTCTCGAAACCCGTTGGATTTGGGGTTGGTTGCTGCGCTTCCCGGATTATGTCGTGGCGTTCCTGGGCGTCAAGCGTGTGGGTTGGGGCTTCGTAGGAAACCCCACCGTGGGCCGCATGGTCTTTCAGCAGCCAGTTGGCCAGCACGGGTACAAATGTCTGCGACAGCAGAAACGACGCAATCATGGCAAAGCCTACCGACAGTGAGAGAGGCAGGAACATCGAGCGTGGCACCCCGCTCATGACGAAGGCCGGGGCAAACACCGCCAGGATCGCCAGTAGAATCAGGAATTCGGGGAAGACGATTTCCTTACAGGCGTCCCAGATGGCGACAGGCTTTGGCTTGGCTGACGTGCCTCGACCCATTTCCAGATGCTGGTGAATATTCTCGATCGTCACCGTCGCCTGATCGACCAGAATTCCGATGGCCAGCGCCAGCCCCGACAGGGTCATGATGTTGATCGTTTGCCCGAACAGGTTGAGCAGAATTACGGCCGTCAGAATCGAAATCGGAATGGTCAGTACCACGATGATGACGCTCCGCCAGTCGCGCAGGAACAGCAGCACCATCAGGCCGGTCAGCACGGCCCCCAAGATGCCTTCCGTAACCAGACTTTTCAACGAGTTGATCACGTATACCGACTGGTCGAATTCGTAGGAAATCTTCACGTCTTCGGGTATCGCATTCTGTAACTCGGGCATCGCCTTGCGAATGTTATTGACCACCGCCAGCGTCGACGCGTCCGATTTCTTGACCACCGGTATGTACACCGCCCGCCGACCATTGACCAGCGCATAACTGACCGTGACGTCGGCCCCGTCTTCGACCGTACCCACGTCGCGCACAAACACGGTTGGTCCTGCTCCAACCCGGATCGGGATGTTCAGGAAATCCTCGGGTTCTTTAATCAGCGAGTTGACCGGCGTCATCAGCGTTTTGTTGCCGATACGGATGTTCCCGGCGGGCGACGGCTGGTTGTTGGTCACGATCGCGCGGATCACTTCTTCGGGCGTCAGTTCGTAGCTGCGGATGCGTTGCGGATCGACCCGTACGACGATGGTGCGCTGATTGCCGCCGAAGGGTGGGGGGCTGGATACGCCTTCGATGCGCGAGAACATGGGCCGCACCCGCGACGAGGCAAAGTCCTGAATTTCGTTGAGCGACCGGCTGGGACTTTCAAACACAAGCTGCCCTACCGGCACTGAGCTGGCATCGAAGCGCACGACCTGGGGCGGTACCGTACCCTCGGGCATGTACGCCTTGGCCCGCGACACGTTGTTGGCGACTTCGGCGGCTGCCTGCGCCATATCCGTGCCGGGGTAAAACTGCAACTTGATCAGCGACAGGCCCTGAATGGTTTTAACGTCGATGTCGCGGATGCCCGACACGTACAGGAAGTGGTCCTGGTAGCGCGTGGCGATAAAGCCGTCCATCTGATCGGGGGCCATACCGCCGTAGGGCTGTACCACGTAAATCGTCGGCAGGTCGAGGTTCGGGAAAATATCGACGGGGATGGTAAACAGCGACATCACTGAAAAGAACAGGATCGTCACCACCCCCACGACCACCGAAATGGGTTTCCGCAGCGCAGAGCGAATGAGTTGTTGCATAGGGATTTACGGTTTTTAGTTTACGGTTTTCGGTATACGGTCTTAGGTGGTAGGCGTTTTCATGACGGACTACCGTAAACTGTATACCGAAAACCGTAGACCGTCATTTAAGCTGATTCATGAAAAGCGAGAGATCGCCGTCGGCGGCTGCTTTC
Organism: Spirosoma oryzae; assembly: GCF_003002825.1. Lineage (GTDB taxonomy): Bacteria > Bacteroidota > Bacteroidia > Cytophagales > Spirosomataceae > Spirosoma > Spirosoma oryzae. Next base: position 101,861 of record NZ_PVTE01000013.1, read on the forward strand.
AGGAGCAGGTAGCGCCAGACATTGCTGGTCGCGACGTAGCCGTCGACTTCGGCGCGGTTGAGCGTGACGACACTTTGGAGTAGGGTCGGCAAATCGGACAGGCCGTTCTGGTAGCGGTTCCGGGCCTGATTGTAGGCTTGCCGGGCCGCCCGTAGCTGCACGGGAGCCTGTCGGGCCTGCTCCAGCGCCACCTGATACTGCGTTTCGGCTTCCTGATGCTGCCGGTCGATGCGCAGCCGCTGCTCGTTGAACAACTGCTGGAACCGTTCGATCTGATACTGTTCGCTGCGGTAGTCCTGCCGAACCCGCAGGATGCTGGTGAGGTTCCAGCGGGCTACCACGCCAACCAGGTAGTTGCTGACCTGATATCCCAGCCCGGCGGCCGGGTTTGTCTGATAGACTTCCCCCTGATTGGAAAAGCCTGACCCCCGCGCCCATCCCGACCCGATCAGCGAAATCGATGGCAGGCCCGTGCGTTGGGTAGCCAGACTCCGGGCCGACGATAAGGCAATCTGCGATTGAAACAGGCGGAGTGCCGGGTTCTGGGGCGAAATGGAGTCGGCCCCGAGTGGGCTGGTGGGCAGCGCGGTATAGAACCGCATACTGTCGACCTGCAAATCAGTACGAACCAGACCCGTCAGTTCCGACAGGCGCAGCCGCTGGACCTGCTCGTTCTGCTGACTTTCCAGCAACAGCAGCCGCGCCCGCACCGCTTCGGCCGTTGCCAGTGAGCTATCGACCCCCGCCCGCATGCCCGACCGAACGCCCGAATCGACCACGCGCTTGAACGTCTCGGCTCGTTCCTGATTGCTGCGCTGAATCTGCACCAGTTTCTGATTGATCAGCAGCAGCAGGTAGGCATCGATCGTGCGGACCTGATGTTGAAACAGCTCGTTGTCGTAGTCCGCCTGACTGCGCTGCACGTCGGCTTTGGCCAGCGCGACGTTAGTTTTGATGCGCCCAAACGTGATGGCCCGCCACTCGATGACGGCGCTGGTGTAGCTGCCCAGTGCCGCCTGGTAATAGTTCTGCGGCCGTACCCCACCGGAAGTCGAAATGGCCGTTCCGTCGTTGGGAAAAAACGAGCCGTTGACGCTGTTGCTGGTCGAGTAGGTGTACTGATCCTGCACGATCAGGTTGGGCAGGTACTCGGTCCGGCTGGACTGAAGTCGGTGCTGGGCACTGCTGATTTCGGCCTGCTTGGCGCGCAGCAACGGATATTGCCGGACGCTCTGTTCAACGACCTGGGGCAGCGTGAGTGATTGCCCCGCTACCGGCCCGGCCGACAGGCTCAGTGCCAGTAACCCGATGGTAAAAGGACGATAATAAGGAGGTGATGTTTGTACGTGCGTCATGGCTGGCAACGTACCCGTACCGGTGTTGGCTCACGGATACCTGCTGCAAATCACCATGTCAATTCTGGAAACATTTGGGAAACGACCGCTTTCGCCGAAGAAACTAGCGGTGCTTCTGGCGGGGTTGGTATAGCCAACATTCACTTTATATCGGGTGAAGCTTACGTTGTGACACAGACGGCGAATCAGCTGTGGTCGTACTCGCGTTCTGTTGTCAATAAACAGGTTCACGTAGTTTCAGGGCCGTACTGATGGCTGTATTTAGGTCGGTAGAAATTAATGCCCTCGACGAAGGCAAAGTCTTTTTTGTTGAATGTGAATAGTTCGACAGGATAAGTAAGTGCGGTTGCCGCAATAATCATATCCGCTATGCCCGGTCGCTTCGCGTAATGCTCCCATGTCAGCGTAAGCAGTCGTCGTGATATTTCAGCATCCAGCCCGATTATGTTGAATTTGTTTATCGTCTCGATCGTCCTGCGCTTTTCGCTACGCTTCATGCCGACGTACATCTCCGCTTCGGAGATTACACTCAGATACAGCCGGTCGAAGCCCAGTTCGTCTAATTCCTGAACCATAATCGGTACTCCCCGAAAGTAGTCGAACAGGACGTTAGAATCGCAAAGAACTAACTTCTTTTTGGCCATGCTTTCGCCCGAATCGATGCCATTGTACGTTCATCCTTGTCCCAAATACCGCCGAAGGCAGCTGGTGTCTCGCCAGATTTGGCATTACTCATTCGGAGGAGCGGAACGGTGACGTCGGCTTCAGGCTCCGTTTTAATTCCGTTTTCAAGCAGCAGCTTTACGGCTCTGGCGTAATCGTCATCGTTGACAGTCAGTGTTTTCATTAGCTTATAGCGTAGTAAACAATATTACAAAATCACTGCCTAAAAGTCTAACGGATAATTTGCTCATTCGGGCGTTTGAAGAATGAAGTAAGATATCCCGGTTGGGACGGCCGCTTTACTGAGGAAAGCAGATGTGAGTATATATGTTGTCTTGGTTTCCCAGGTTCATTGAAAAACCTATTGCCTAAGCGTAGTGCTCTTGCGTTCACTTCCCAAATCTTTCCAGAATTGGCCGCTACTTTCGTTAACGAATCAGACGACGAATGGTATGAAAGTGCTGGTGGTAGAAGACGAACTGGGCCTGGCCGAAGGTATCACCGACTACATGGTGAAGGAAGGCTACGTCTGCGAAACGGCCGATACGTTCCAGAAAGCCGACGAGAAAATACACCTCTACGAGTACGACTGCATCATTGTCGATCTGACGCTGCCCGACGGCAACGGCTTTCAACTGGTCGAGACGCTGAAACGACTGGCCAGTACGACCGGGATTATCATCATATCGGCCCGCAATGCGCTGGAAGACAAGTTGAAAGGGTTGGAAATCGGCTCCGACGATTACCTGACCAAGCCGTTTCACCTGTCGGAACTGAACGCCCGCGTGAAGTCGCTGCTGCGTCGGCGGCAGTTTGGTGGGCATACCGAAATTCGGTTTCGGGAACTAACAGTAGTGCCCCATGCCCGTACGGTGTTTGTTAACGGACAGCCGACGGCACTGTCGCGGAAGGAGTATGATCTGCTGCTGTATTTCCTGTCGAATACCGACGTCGCCCTGACAAAAGCGTCGATCGCGGAACACCTGTGGGGCGATAACATCGACTCCGCTGATTCGTTTGATATGGTGTATTCGCATATCAAAAACCTGCGCCGGAAACTGCTCGACAAAGGAGCCGCCGACTACGTACAGTCGATCTACGGCATTGGGTATAAATTCGGTCAGCCGTGAAACTGCTCGCGCAAACCAACCGCATCTACCTGGGCTTCTCGCTGGTCGTTTACCTGCTGACGGCGCTGGCCTTTTACCAGATCAGCCGGCTGCTGATCTATGACGAGGTGGAGAGCCGATTACGCGTGGAGAAGCAGGATTTCGAAGCCTACGCGCGAACGCATAACGCCTGGGCGAGTAGTCCCTATTTCGTTGAAAACAAAATTGAGATTACGCCGGTACCGGGACCGGTACAGCCGGGCGAAGCCTTTGTCGACACGCTCATCTACAACCACTACGACAACGAGATGACGCCGTTTCGGCAACTCACGTTTTTCACGCCCATTCACGGGCAGTTGTACCGGGTTGAAATTCGGAAGTCGCTGATTCAGACCTACCGGCTCATCGAGGTGATTACCGTTACGATGGTGCTGTTTCTGGGGCTGCTACTGCTGGGTATGTTCTGGTTTCAAAGTCGGCTGTCGGGGCGGCTCTGGCTACCCTTCTACGATACCCTGTCGCGCGTGAAGGCGTTTGATTTACGGCAGGGTAGTCCGCTACAACTGCATCCGTCATCGATTACGGAATTCAGCGAACTCAACGACGTACTCACTAAGATGGCCGATAAGATGCAGCACGACTACCAGGGGCTCAAAGAGTTCACCGAAAATGCGTCGCACGAAATGCAGACCCCGCTGGCGCTGATCAACGCCAAAGTCGAGCAGCTTATTCAGTCGAGCCAACTGACCGAAAACCAATCCGACTGGATCGACGGTATCTATCAGGCGTCCCGGCGGATGGCGCGGCTCAATCAGGGGCTGTTGCTGCTGGCCAAGATCGACAACGGGCAGTTCGGCGACACGCATACCGTCGACCTGACGGCCGAGCTGATGCAACGACTGACGGACATGGACGAGGTTATCACCCACAAGCAACTGACTGTCAGCAGTGACCTGCGCGAACCGTTTCGGGGGCAACTCCCCCCGTTTCTGGCCGATAGTCTGGTAACCAACCTGATTAGCAACGCCATCCGCCACAATCAGTCGGGGGGGGCTATCCACGTCTGTTCATCGGCCGAAACGCTTGCGCTGAGCAATACGGGGTTCGCTCCGGTGACCGATCCGGGCACCTTGTTCGACCGCTTCAAAAAGGGTGCTGCCAATGCCGAGTCAGTCGGACTGGGCCTGGCCATTGTCCGGCAGATTTGCCACAGTTACGAGTTGGGTGTCGACTACCAGTATCAGTCGGGCATACATACCCTGACGCTGACCAGGCAGTTCGCTGGTACTGAACGTGTAAATGGCATGGGTATCGCTGCGTCGTAGACTGGCAAAACTCTGGACGGTCTGATGCGTTATGGAAGTAACGAACATATGCAACTGACTTACTGGAATGACTGAAAAGACAGCGAAAACACTAGCCCGCGTAACACTGGGGTCAGCCCTGATTTTTGCCGGCGTGAGCCACCTGACGTTTGCCCGCAAAGGGTTTCAGGCACAGGTGCCCGATTTTGTGCCACTCGACAAAGACGACACGGTCGTTTATTCCGGCGTCGTGGAAATGTTGCTGGGCGGAAGTCTGGTATTTGCCAGTGAAAAGCAGCAGAAAACGGTGGGGCAGATAGCGGCCGGATTCTTCACCACCATCTTTCCCGGTAACATCGAACAGTACACGAAACACCGCAGTTCGCTGGGTCTGGATACCGACCGGAAGCGATTTGTACGCTTGTTTTTTCAGCCTGCACTCGTGTATTGGGCCTTGAAAAGCACTGATAATATATAGTAATTCGGTGGGGCAGGCACCAACAGGCAATCGGGGCGATGGATGTACTAATCCGTAGCCCCGATTGCTTTTTGTAGTGTCGGAGCCGAACAGTAGGCGGGGGAAATTACGGTTAAATCGGGTACCAGTGTATACGGTACACACCGTTTTACGGTGACGGAAAGCCCTAGAGTAGTCTAAAACAGAAGAATGGTAACCCTGCAAAAGTGCTATCGCTCATGCCTTAATTCAGGTGTCAGGCGTATATTGGATAGGGTCGTACCCGGAATTTTACTATTTCAGATAATACGGACGACAGCGAACCAAGTGTAGAGGTGTATTGTTCTGGAATACGAGAAAAAAAGTTTGGTATTTCAAAAAAGACGGCTGTTCTGCGGCCGTCTTTTTTACGATTATTGAGCATCCGTTAGCGCGCAGGGAGCTGTGTATTTTCGACAGGCGAGTGTAGAAGGAAGAACGGTAGGCTCCTTCTGGTCGTCATGAGCCTGTGTAGGTACGAACGTCGTTCGTAAGACTGGGGTAATTTGCGCTGACAATCAGCGAATTGGCGTATTTTTGAAGCGCCTATAAAAGGAAAAATGCCCTCTTACACGCTGGTAGAAGGCATTTTTGACCCGTATTATGAATACAACCTGAACTGTTTGGTTAGGGCATTTCGTCCAGCACAGTCCAGTAAAAAATGCCCTTCTGGGCTTCCAGTGGCATTTTGCTTACATTTGTGAACGCCGAATCGTGGACTGGGATGGACATTTTTCGGGAGGTGTTTGAGCAAATGTTTGAGTAAAAGCAATGGGAACGGTTAGTGTAGTGTTGTTTCACAAGCCGCGAAAGGATGGAAAGTTCGCAGTTTGCATTCGTGTAGGTAAGGATCGTCGGTACAGCTACGAGTCGGTGTGTTACGTCAAAGCCACGCACTGGAACGACCGGCTAAAGGTAGTGCATACCTACGACCCCCACCACCTGACTTACAATAAGCTGATCAAGGACCGCTACAAGGAGATCGAGCAGATACTGGATGTGTACGACGATAACGACTGGCCGTACACAGCGCAGGACATTCTGGACATTAACTACAAGAAATGGGCGGAGGAACAGAAAGCCAAATCGGAGGTTGCCCAAGCGGCAGTACCTGACGGGCTGATTCTGTTCTGTAAAAAGGTGATGGTGACCCGGTTCTACAAAGCTGAGCAGGTAGTCAACGCCGAGAAGTACGAGATCGAAGCGGAATTGTACCGCCGTTATCTGGCCACACTGCGGCCCAAGAAAGTTGATATAGCCATGTCCACGCTCACGGTCGATTTCGTGAACGGGTTCTTTAGATATCTGCGGGAAGATGCCAAGCGCAAGGTCAGTAAAGATTCGACCTTACAGCGGCATCTGGCCCAATTGATGGCGATACTACGATACGCTCGTGATCAAGGGGTTATCAGCAAGGTGCCGACGCTGGAGGTACAACTGAACGTGCTAAAATCGAAGAAGGTCAAACTGAACAACGCGCAGATTGACCTGATGCTGAACGGACCGTGGCCGGAGGAATGGGCGGCTACCAAAGGCGGTCAGACTTCGTTACAGGCCATCGACACGTTTCTGCTCCAGTTCTACCTCTACGGAGCGCGGGTGGCTGACGTGATGCTGCTTCGCAACAGGAATATCATTAGCCGGGGCGGGGTGCCAGTGAAGATCGAGTTTTATCAGAAAAAAGGGCGTCGTAAGGAGGGTAAGCGGTTGATGTCGATCCCTATACCGCCCCCCGCTTTGTCGGTTGTGTCTCGCTACTGGAAAGCCGATAAGCCCGAAGCCTATCTGATACCGTGGCTGGAATACGAGCCGGACGTAACCCGAACGACGGCAGAAAACAAGCTGCTGATGGAGGAGGATATAGGCCGGGCTACGTCGCGTATGAACGCGGGTCTGCGTCGGTTGGAGTCGATAACGAATACCGAACTGAGCGGGTTTACCTCCCACTCGGCGCGGCACAGCTATGCTCAGCGGGCTAAGCGAAAGGGTAAGTCAATCGAGTGGATTAAGGAAACGCTGGGGCATAGTAATTACGATATTACGGCGGGGTATCTGGATGATCTGGACGCCGACGAGCTGAACCAGAATATGCAAGACGTTTACGACTAAAAAAACGTACAATGATCTTTGTATTAGTTAATCATATTTACCTCCCCGAATATATGAGTTCAGGTTCTGGTAATCGCATTACCATAAGTATGTGATGGAACGGAAACATCTATATTTTTCTATGTCCGAAGAACTCTGGCGCGTAGGAGACAAAGATGACTGTATTCTACTTAAAGCGTACCAAGCGGTAAGCTGTCGATCAGTTAGTACTTATTTCTCCTTCCAAACTGTAGTATAGCAGGGCAATATCTACTGTCGATAGTGATGACAGATCGAATCATAGCCAGCCCTGGCTTGCCGCACGCGATCGTGGCATCTTGTCTATGGTAGCTGACAATACACCTAGCTGATTATCTGGCTAATCCGTGAATAGACATTGCTGTCTCTAAGAGATTTTGTAGCTATGTAGTTGGGCAAGGATTCACTCAATCGTTTACAGCTGACCTGAGCGACTATGTTACCTTATAATAAATTGCTCTTTCTAATCGTGGCTTAATGAGGGGAATAATGCGTATTTTAGTCAAACTATAATCATCAATCAGATCCACATCATGACTAAACTTTACTTTATTGTTATAGCTCTCTTAAGTATACTAGTGGGTTGTAACAAGCCAGGCGTAGACGCCAACTCGACCACTCCCAGATCTGGCAGCGAATATTTCGTTTCGTTTAAGATGGGACAGAAGACTTACCTTCTTGATAAATCGGCAAGTATTAGCAATTTAAAGGCTTCCGGTGTTCCAGGAGCCTTTTCTTATTTTCCCGGCAAAGTGAGCATCAGAGGGATCGGTGATACTCCACTTGATATTGCCTTGGGAACAAATCAAGCATCAACCGGCAAACCTGAAAGTAGGCCAGTGGTCAGTGGGTATTTTAACCAGGACCAGTTTACCTCATACTTCGTCAATTATACGCCCAATGAAGATATGGGTACACTAAACATCACCAGTATCGATAACAACGTAGCAGAGGGCACATTTACCATGGTGGTTACCATCAAGGGAACGTTGAACAAGGTACCAATAACTGATGGTAAATTCAGGGTAAAATTTATGTAGCCCACGGTCAGCGGACTGTAAGTATCTCTTTCCAGTCAGTTGTGCGCCGGGGCGACATCCATTGGCGTTTGTGGTGCCAACTTGAATCATACCCTGCACCAGCCAGCCGTACCCGGTCGCGGCCGTAGCGTTTATTCAGCGCATCCATAACACCAGATAGCTTGCTCATCCGTCCGTCGGGCTCGTCGATGAATAAATGCTGTTGCAGATGCGTGTCTGGCACCAGGCCGCTCAGCATGACGCCTACTTTCTGGTATTCGTAGCCAGACTTGAAAACGGCTTTCAGCAGCGCATGGGCGTAGCTGACCAACTCGGCTGTGCTGTTACTGGCGTGAGGAAGCTCGGCGGTACGGATACCGTGATACTGCCTGGCAGGCTGGCCGTTATGGGCTGTGATCTTGTGTCGGTTGGTATGCAGAAATACGGTAACTGCGCCGGCGGCAGAGCCTTATTTACGTAGCTTTTCGGCCGCGCGGCTCAGGTGTGTAACCATTGCCTGGCTGATCGTGTCCAGATCGGACACACCCCGTCCGAAGGATGGTGCCGTACAGATGGCCTTTTTGTTCGGTGCTTCGGTTTCGAGCATCTTGCAGGGCGTACCCCGTAACTCGTAGGCTAGGCGAAGGCCGTTGACCGTCAGCTTCTGGTTGATCCAGTCGTCAGGTAGCGCGGCAAACTGGGCGGCCGTGCGAATACCGTTACGTTTCAGCATACCGGCGTAACGCCAGCCGATACCCCACAGATCATCGACGGAGAAGTCGGTCAGGGCATCGTTGATACGGCCTGGTGTGTCGAGCAGCAGGACGCCCGTTTGCGGTTCTTGTCGCTTGGCGTAGAAATTAGCAATCTTACACAGCGTCTTTGTCGGCGTGATACCAACGGATACCGGTATACGTGTCCACTGAGCGATGGTCTGGCGGATGGTTGTAGCCAATAAAGTGAGGTCGGCATATACCGACTCGTAGCCGGACAGGTCCAGAAACGCTTCATCAATACTGTATACTTCGACCTGCTCAACGAATCGCCCCAGCGTGGCCATGACCCGGCTGCTCATATCACCGTAGAGCGTGTAGTTACTGCTGAAAATACGAATGCCCTGCTGCTCGATGTGCTCGCGCAACTGAAAGAAGGGTGTCCCCATTTTTACAACTAGTGCCTTCAACTCGTTCGATCGAGCGATCAGGCAGCCGTCATTATTTGAAAGCACACCAACAGGCTTACCGATCAGGGCCGGGTTGAAGGCCCGCTCGCAGGAGACGTAGAAGTTATTACAGTCGACAAGAGCCAGCATAAGCTACAGCGGTTTCTGAATGACAAACGTAACGACGCCAAACACCCGGAAGTCGTCGCCCTCGTGGACGTAGATCGGCGTGTATTTGGGATTGGAGGGCATCAGCACAATCATGTCGCCGTGTGACGGGCCTCCGGCATAATGCACCCGCTTCACCGTGTGTTCACCGTTGATCCAGACCACGCAGATTTTACCGTCGACAGCTTCGCGCGACGAGTCGACGATCAGTATATCGCCCGGCTCAATTCGATCACCGGTCATACTGTCGCCGGTGACCCGCACGAAGTAGGTTGCTTCGGCATTACTGATGCACAGGTCGTTCAGATCACAGACGCGTTCGACATAGTTTTCGGCAGGGGAGGGGAAGCCGGCCCGTACTAGTGATCCGTAAAAGGGGACCCTCAACCGCTGTCCGACAGCCGCCTTCTGCATAAAATCGTCGCAATCTGTTTCGGTAAACTCGCTCATATAATACAAGTAGATCTATAAACCAGGTCACTATGATATAACTTTGTTATATAGAATGCAAATTTTAGGTTGATATAAATTGGAAATGCACAAATTCTTAATTATATTGAAAGAAACCAATCTACAAACCATCTCAACTTATGCAGACTGTCTATATTAATTACCCCGAACCCCACATCACCAGATATACTAATGTCGATTCCAGGCAGATCAGAAAGCATGGTAAGGAGGAACAGCGGTACATCCGGATTACTCATACGACTTTGTCTGAAGAACTCAGCAAGTTTAAGAGAAGAGTGTACAAATTCGGTAGCAAAAAAGCAATCAATGATATGTACATTGATTTGGACTTGAATGATCCGGAATTTGAACTGGCTGTTCTGAAGCATATACAGCAGCTAATCGGTAAGCATTACAAACCGCTTTCACCTATCAGAACAAGCATAAATAAAGCTTGATAAAGTTTTCAAAAGTTAAACTAAAAACATGAGTCATCCCGAAGTTTGGAGGACGATCTGATAGCTATTGAACAAGGCCGCCAAGGCTGATCGTAGCCGATAAAGCGGTGTCAGTGCAGACTGGCACCGCTTTCCGGTTCGATGACACCAGCCTCGAAGCAAGGCTGAACGCTCCTCACTTTGCTCCACGCCCAGTAACGCCAGCAGAAACGCGTATACCAAGGCTACCATCATCATCAACTTGAGCCGATTAAGCCAGAACCACAACCGGGGCGACTGGATGGACAACTCACTTTTGGCAAAGCGCCAGCAGGTCTCAATTTGCCAGCGCCGGGCGTATGCTAACACCACCGACCAAAGCTGGTCAACATCATCACAGGGCTGATTGGTTAGCAAATAAATACCACGGCTCTTTTCCTTTCCCTAGTCGGCAGACAACTAACCAAAGTGCCTGCTCTGGGTAATCCGGGTGAGTAACGGGCAAGGCTAGAGCCCCACTCCGGCGCCACTGCTGGTGGTGGGCATCCCAGACCTGACGACGTACCCGAGCGGGTTTGCCACGAGCGATCTTCCAGGCATTACGTAGCCCCTTCTCATCAATAAGTTGATAGCGCTTGGGCCAGCGTACAACAAAGGGTACCGCCTGGCTGATCAGCACGCCCAGCCAGCGTTTACCCGCGTAGCCCCGATCGAACACATGCCACAGTCCCCGACCAAAGGCGTTGACGGCTTGCTCTAACAGATTGGCCTGTAGCGTTAGCCGATCCTGCGCATACTCACCCCGTGTGGTGTACCAGCGGAAGAAGGCTACGCAGGGGTGGATCTTCAAGCCCGCCAGTAGCAGGCCCATCCACTCAAAACCAGGCACATGCACCGGGTGTCCACCGGGCGGATTAAAGAAGCCGGGTTTGATGCGCTTTAGTCGCTTGGCTTTACTACTGCGTACGGCGCATAAGCCTTCGGATCGAATGCTCTCAGGCTTTTCAATGACACTTTCATCCCAGAGCAAGACTCCAACCTGGTTCTGCTGCTGAAGTTGGTGAGCCACCTGCTGGGCTTTGGCCAGCAGGAATTCCTCGATCAGCGAGTGATTCCAGTTTTTACTTCGTAGTAGGTTGCTGATGCGCTTAGTCCCAGCGGGTGCCTGGGCTTCCCCCAATAACTTACCACCTAACTCACTGAGCAACAAACCCAGACTGTTATGTCGGAAGCGGATAATGCAGCTCAATAAGGCGCTAAAGGTTGTCACTAGTCGTCGATCAAGCACCTGATCCAACTGCTGAGTCAAGGGCTGGACAAACTGGTAGAGTTTTCGCTGAAAATAGTCAGCCTGCTGTTTGATAAGGTCAGTTTGGGTACCGACTTTTACGGCGTCCTTGGACATAAGAAAACCTTCCGGTTAGTAGTTCGCACCACTAAATTCGGAAGGTTTTCGCTTTTAAGTCAATCTCAAAGTTCGGGATGACTCATGTTTTCGCTTCTATCCACACCATACCTGCTTTGAGCAGGTTGATAGGGTAAAGGTACTACCGAGTGCTGCTTGATGGAAATCGCCGTTACTGTGTTCATACAGGTCGCATGCGCCGATCTCATTTGTTGCAGTAAATTGCTGCAAGTAGTTGGCCGTCGCTGGCTTATGTATTAATAATCGTATTTGTTTACCACTCATTTTCAATTCTACCACGTCATGACCTCTGAGATTCTCGAACGGATCAAGCAGCCCATTCCCGATCAACTTTCCGTTACGACACAGACAACACCCGTTGTTTACTTCGGTGATTTTAACAAAGCGTCTGCCTGCACTATCTCGATCAACCCAAGCCACTGTGAATTCTACGGTAATACAGCTGTCCTCACGGGTGCAAAAAAACGGCTGGTTTCCAGAAAAGAGCTTAATAGAGCTGACGCGGAAGCATTGAGCCAGCAAGAAGCAGAAGAGGCACTTGACTACTGCAACAAATACTTTCGGCGCAATCCTTACAAAACTTGGTTCAATAAGTACGATGAGTTCCTGAAGCCGTGGGGCCTGTCATACTATGATGATTCAGTGGTTCATCTGGATCTAGTACAGTGGGCCACCACACCCCTGTGGAGTGGCCTTAGTCAGACTCAGAGAAACGCTCTGCTTCAATCAGATCTCCCTTTTCTGAAAACGCTTTTACAGAAGAAGTTCGATCGCATTTTCCTGAATGGCAAAACCGTTGTCAGCGCCGTTGAGCAGCACCTTGATCTGCACCTGACGCAATACAAGGCTACATTCAGTACACATGGGAAGAATCGAAGCACCAACTTCACAATCTATCATGGGTATTACAATGATTCGGAAGTAATTGGCTGGTCGTCCTACCTGCAGTCCATTGTAATTCCCGGTTATGAGGACGCTCGACAGCTTGCCTTAATTATTAAAGCCCGGCTAGAGTCAGACGAAAAATAGCCTGCCCTATAGCCGGTAATTACAATGTTGTTTGCTGTTCAGCGCATCATATCGGGTGGGCAAACTGGGGTCGATCCGATTTGGTTGGTAGTTGCAAATGAACTCGGCACATTCGCTGGCGAGTTTTCACTTGAGGAGTTGTCCACTGAAACGGGTTTCAATCGGCCATTGGAAGCTGACTATGGCTCGACGAGTACGTACTAGCCAAATAAGGAAGTGCGCTGAACGCAGAGCGGTGTCAGTGCTATTACGGTATCTTGTACGATGCTTTGGTTGCGAATGAGCGCCGGAACTGATAAAAAACGGCTGCGAGATTTTTTTGCTGAAAAATATTGCCTCGTAAAATCGCCCATCTATATTTGCGACATGAAAGCTCTTGGGCACACCACATTCTTTTCGTTTTATTGCTTTAGTCGGAAGCAAGCGGACGAATAGTGCCTAATCTATAGCCATTATGTAAGCCGCTTGCTCCACAGTAAGCGGCTTTTTTTGTGCCTAGTATGCTCATTGGATGGGCGTTGGTCTGCAAAACTGATGTAGTCAGTTCGATTCTGACACTAGGCTCCATGGAACTGTTACCGAGATGGTCAAGGTGCTGCACTGAAAATGCAGTTATGTCGGTTCGAGTCCGACCGGTTCCACAAATGAGTATGCGCCGAAGCAGGAGAGTCGGGGCGGTCTGTAAAACCGTTGTTCATACTGAGTAGGTTCGAATCCTATCATACCCACTTTACTTACATAAACTTGTAAGATTCAAGAAAGGACAGCTCCTTGCGGCAACGCAATTGCTTATCGGGGCTGGCAGGGTATGGGGCGCGTAGACTGTATCGTGCAGTCATGAGAAGCACCTTTTATCGATTGGCGGTTCTGTTTGTTTTTGTTCAGTTCAGCAGTTGCAAAACCGGCCCCACCCCAGATCCAGTCCCAACCACGCCTACCCGCGACAATAATCTGGCGATGGGCAACCCGTCGCATGCGGCAACGGCCGATATCAATAACTATCTGCCTGACAAAGGCACGTATGTTATAAGTTACAATGCAGGGCGTAGTGGCCCTAACTGGGTGAGCTGGCGCCTGTCGGCAGCCTGGAAAGGGAGTGCGTCGCGCTACAGCGGCAACTTCATTCCCGATACAGAGTTACCGGGCGTAGCGTATCAGGTGAGCCATGCCGACTATACGAACACGGGCTTTGATCGGGGGCATATGTGTCCCAGCGATGATCGGGACAGTACGGCCGCCGAGAACCGCACAACGTTTCTGTTGACCAACATCGTCCCACAGGCCCCCACGCATAACCGGCAGGCCTGGCGACTGTTGGAGGAGTATACACGATCATTGTTGACGGCGGGGAACGAATGCTATATCATCGCTGGCTCAACCGGGCAGGGTGGTACGGGGGATAATGGTACTGCGTCGACGCTGGCGAGTGGTAAACTGATCGTACCGAATGCTTTGTGGAAAGTGATTGTGGTACTGCCGGTGGGCAGCGACAATGTACAACGTGTCAATGCGCATACACGAATCATTGCGGTTTAGATGCCAAATACAAACCACAGTAGGAGAAGGAAAGTGGAGTGACAACCGGGTGAGTGTGGATCAGATCGAGATTTACTATCGAATGTGCCGCAGAGCGTGCAGAGGACGATTGAAGCGAATGTTGATCAGCTAACGCTACAATGTAGTTTTGGCAAACAGCAGACACGCACACGCTTAGCTGTCTTCTGGGGAGACCCTATTCAAGATGAAGTTGATCAATAATAACATGGGATGAGGTTAGAGTAGGGCGTTGCTACAGTAGCTTTTTCATGCTTTCGGCGATAGCAAGCGAGCCTCATTAAGGCTGGAATACAAGCAAACCCATAATCGAGATGCAGAATCAACATGCGCCTTGAGATGGTACTTGCCCTGATACATCTGAGCAGAATCGTACATGTGAAAGCAGAGTTAGGAATAATCGCTATCGAATAGTACGCATGGATATTAAAAATATACTCTTCTCGTATTTATAATTATTAAAAGAATATTTATAGCTTTGAGGTATATGTCTAGTTAAGTATTTAGGAAAAACCTATCCTTTGTTAATTACCATGAAGGTAGATATTGAGTATAAAACCTAAGGAATCATACTCAAATGTGTGTTGACATACTCATAAAAACGAGATATAGTAATTAACGTATATTCATTAAGAGAAGCTTGTTTTCTGCCTTTGTACAGTATTATCTTCGATGCATTAACACTGAAGACTAGTGATACTGACGCATGTCTTTGGTGCATAAATCTCATTAAAAGGGCAGCTTTCACATCCTTTTCAGGCTGCAATACAAGTTGCTGTTTTCAATTACATAAACCTCAATACAAAATCTTTCAAGTATCAATCATCTGTATTCTGCCACGATCCAGAGTAAAATACCTGTACAGAACGGCATTCAACTAAAACTAGGCTCTGCTGTCCGCTTCGACCTATTCAAGTGGTGTATTGTTACAGGTACCCACTAGTAGTAAAATCTTAATCTCTTTTCTAATCTGTATTGCTGTAAACAGCCTCATTTGTCCAGTAAATCCTATATAATCAATAGTTATAACCTTGCATAAACTCTATCTTATGAAGACTACTTTTTACCTGCTGATGATGCTGTCCTGCTTAAGTTTTTTACCCGCACTAGGGCAGGCGAAATACGATGACTTTCCAACCACAGTGCCCCGTAACGCGGATGTTGGTAAGAAAAAATCGAACAAAGATGGCCCGTCAACCAACTTCGTACCTATTGGGACAAGCTGGGGCCGACGGGTGCTTTCCTATGCGTTTGAAAATGGGACTGACGATATAGCTGGCGATAACGAACGGCAGGCTATCCGGGATGCTTTCGCGTTGTGGGCCGCGCAGACTGACTTAGCCTTTGTAGAGACCTGTAATCCGAGCGAAGCTGACATCTCCTTTAAGTGGGCGTCGGGCTACCATGGCGATCCAAATTGTCCGGGTGGGGGCGCCTTCGATGGTCGTTATACGGTTATCAATGGGCAATACGTGGGCGGGGCGATTCTGGCACACAATCTAGGCGGCCCAGCGCCAAATAGTTGCGATGGCCAGGCGGCTGATATCCACTTCGACGAAGATGAAGACTGGACGCTTGATCTGCGGGGGGACGGTAATCAAGCAATTGATTTAGTCAGTATAGCCGCTCACGAAATCGGGCACGCCCTGGGCCTATTTCATACATCCGTGCAGGGTTCATTGATGTGGGCTACTTACGGAGGTTCGCACCGTTTCTTGGGTTCAGATGACATCGCGGGTATTCAAAGCATCTACGGACCCCGGCAAAATGGTATTATCCGTTCACCTAATATTGACCTGAATACGCAACCAATATGCGGAGGGGTGATATTGGTTGTTGATGCACCTGTCGGTACGTCGGTAAGCTGGTCTTCGTCGGATCCTAACGCCTTATCCGTTGGTAGTAATGGCTACGCTTCCCGGCAGAATAATTTTAACGGCCAGGTAACAGTAACAGCGGTGGTCAGTACGAACTGTAGCAGCGTTACGCTCACTAAAGTAGTAAGCGTAGGAGCGGGACGGACGGGCGGCACTTACAGCTACGGTGGGAATACTTACAACGTAACTGGAAATACTGGTATTTCCGTATCCAACTCGTCGAATACAATTTACTTCAATCTCAATAATTCGACTGATCCCAATGCATCCTACTCATGGAGCGTTACCAATACGAACGGAAATGTGTATCATAGTTTGAGTACGGGTAAGACCGGTTCAATCACATTAGGCGGGGGAGCTTCTGCAACGGTCACATGTACTATAGCAACGCCTTGCGGACAAACTTCCATTACGTTCTCGTGCTATAACTATAGTGGCTCATGGCTGGTGGCTTACCCCAATCCCACTAGCGATCTGATGACTGTCACTGCCTTTAAGGAGAGTGGGGGGCCAAGTGAAGAGCGATCATCCAGTAACAGAAGTGATGTAGGAATTAACGCTACCCCAACCGCAGCAGAAACAACCGTTAAACTTCTTGACAAGAACAACAACGTTTTACGAGAGGGTAAGCTCGTTAACGGTGAAGTCCAGTTTTCGCTAGCTCAATTGCCCAACGGCATTTATTATCTACAGATGAATACGGATGAGCGCCGTATCAAAAGGCAGATTGTTGTTCAACATTGACCAGTTGCCCGGCTTTGTAAGTCAGTACAGTGATAACAAAGCCGGGTCAGAAGTAACGAATTAAATACAACTAAGCACCCGTCTCGTTTAGGGCGGGTGCTTAGTTGTATTTAGTGGTTGGCTTTACTGATTTCCTATTTATTAGTGAGTGTAGTCAATTAATACACAATGGTTGGTTAATTGACTATCTCAGCTAACGCTTCAACTGCCTGAGTTGTATATAGATCTGTTGCTCATGTGGATTAGGCCACACACAGTAGTATCCTATCAAACATTCAGTTTCTGTATAAGCGCTGCAATTTGATAGATGATACACCCATCAGCACCTACTTAATAATAATTTTGATAATAGGTTTATGAGAAGTTTACGAATAAATTACTAATATTTCGAAGCACTTTCTGACAGTTCACCCGTTAAGGGAGAATACAAGGAATATCGCACCAGATCGCTCATTCGATAAGGAGTTGGAAGTAATTTTCCATCAAGTATAATAGCGGGAGTGTAAATGAAATTATTCTGTTCGCTCCAAGCCTGAGTGTGACGAATTAGCTCATCCCATTGAGAACTCTGTGAATCAATTGGATACAAGTTCGCCCACGACTCAAAATTTCTTGACCCAAACCAAGAGTCAAGTGCAGATACTAGCTGCTCAGGTTGGTAGTTGGCAAGCGCGTACATATGTCGTACGACTTTAACCCGTTCATCTGAGGGATTATCGATGTCGGCGACAAAGCGCATGATGATCCGTACACGGTCCGGAAAGCGAAAGAGTAATTCACTAAGATACTGATGAGCCAGCGCACAGGGCTTACAGAAAGGATTACTAAGTACGATAATTGTAACAGGGCTTTGGGGATTTCCTAAACAAATATCAGCTGGTTCGTCAATATGCCCTAGTAATGATTGTTCACTTAATACAGCCTGAAAAATAGTTTTATTTTGCCGGATTGATAATAAGTCACGCTTCAGCTGATCAATTTGTTGATAGGAATTCAAGTAAGGTTTTATGATAATGTTCACAAAGCCCACAATTGATAAGCAAGAAGCCAATAAATAAAAATCTGTGTAACTAAATGCCAACGGCTTACTGACTATTAGTCCCATGGTAATAGTCAGTAACCAAATTAAACTCTGCACTCCTACGCATAAGGGGCACCACTGCTTAATTACCTTAGCTTGGTAATATATCGAAAATATGGTGTAAGGCATGCATAGTAAACTTTCTACGAATAGAATCGCGATCAGACTAGGGGTTGATCCAGCAAACGCAGCAAGAAGTAAACACAAATAATTACCAGTGAAATAAATAAATCCAATTTCGGCCATACTGATAAGACCTCCTAGGGAGGCAGCAGGCGAACGTAGAACCCGCTTACAATTTGTCTTTGGGGTAAGCTGACAGAGGGATTGTAGGAGAGAGTGACCTGAATTATATTCTTCTCTGATCAATAACCAAGATAGTATACTGCCACCTAAATAGAACGTAGCTATTATAAATATAGCGGGATTAGACGTGAGTAGCCAACCCAAGCTGAGCAGAAAAATCAGAAAAAAGATCTGGAAAATTTTTCGAAAATTGGCTGCTACCTCCCGAGAATAGTTTGTCTTGTAATCAGCTTCTCCTGACTGTTTATCGGCCGCTACCAGTAAAGCGATTCCCGTCCATTTTGCGCTAAACTCCTTGTAATCTTCACGAATGACGCCTTGATCCGAATCGAAATAAATTACTTCGTTATCTGATACAGATAATAAGTCGATAAAATAGGACTGCTCATCTCCCGCTGATAATTGAGCGATGGCGGGGAAGGGAAGAGAAACGAGTTGATCAGACTCCACGCGAATAGCTATTGTCTCAACATGCCATCGATGCAGAGCGGTCGCAATAGACTCCAGGCTAGACTGGTTTAGTTCCTGAAAAGTGCGTCGAATCGTTGTAGCCGTCACTGATACGTTCAACTGGCGCAAAATATGGCGTGTGATCTTATATTGATTATCAAAGTGGGTCATACTGATGTGTATTTTTAATGCCAATAGTTTTAACGAGCCAATTTGCTTGAAAAAGATTTCGGATAGTAAATGAACAAGATTAATATAGTACTAGACTAGCATTAACAGAAGATTATTAAATGTCATGAGTCAGCATACATGTTATGACCAAGTGACGAGTAGCTGCAGTTTATCGTCTCTCTGGTTCAGTTGTATTCCCGGCTACTGTTGCTGATCAATTCTTTGAACTGATACACTATTTTTTCCAGAAGCCGGTGCGAATCTGTAATGACTTCTGCACTTCCTGTTAGGCCTACCTTATAGGGAAGACGTTGATCCGCACTTGTTTGCAAACCGGCTGGAAGGAGGACTCGGGCCAGTATAGAGCCATCTTTGGAAGGTATTTCGCTAATAGATACGATCTTTCCCCGTACAACTCCATACCGCTCAAACGGGTAGGCTGCTAATTTAATTAATACTCGCTGGCCGATCCGGACTTGACCATAATTTTGCTGGGCAATTCGAATCTCTCCGAAATAACCTTTAGCCGTAGGAGTGACGAGAAATAATTCTTGACCACTTGTAATTGGTTGGTTTTCCTGAACCAGCGACGAATTGAACAAACGCCCATCGACCGGGGCAAAAAGTATATATTGATGTTGCCAGTTTAGCACCGCTGCGCGCAGAATCTGTAAGCTCTGCATGAACGTCTTGCGCTCGTCGGACTGAGTTCGTTGTAATTCCAATAACTCGACCTGCTTACTGTGCTGATTTATCTGATTGGCCACCAATGCTGATTTTGTCTGCTGAAATGGTAACTGACGGGCTAACAATTTGCTCTCTTCTCGTTTCAGATCAAGGGGAGAAATGACCCGTTGGGCCAACAACTGCTTCTGAATGGCAAACTCTTCTTCAGCCAATACAGCATCTTTCTGCTGGATAGTCTGTTGTTGCTCTAGGGCTTGAGTCGCTTGCTGTAAATCAGTCAGTTCCTGTTTTAATAAGTTCTGCTTTTGGCCATAAAAACCAGGCTCAAG
Source organism: Spirosoma oryzae (assembly GCF_003002825.1). Lineage (GTDB taxonomy): Bacteria > Bacteroidota > Bacteroidia > Cytophagales > Spirosomataceae > Spirosoma > Spirosoma oryzae. The sequence continues at coordinate 121,805 of NZ_PVTE01000013.1, forward strand.
GGAAGCACAGAAGGCAACGTAATCAGTATAGAATGTTTGAAAATTAGCTTGTAGCTCTCCCAGTTGTTGGAAGTGTGTCAAGTGCATACGGGATACATTCGCAAATTCCCCTTTTTCCATATAAGCTCTCGCGGCTGTTAGGGCTAGGCTTAGTCGGTGAATTTCACTTGGTTTAGCGAGACTTTCCAGATAAGCCAACGCCGTTTCTGACTTTACCCAGGCTCCATCCTTGACTAGTAGCCGTTTCAATTTACCGTCATGGGTAGCTAGCACTGCTTTTGGCGTGTTTACGGGCGTTAATAGAAATTCAGCGCGCACGATGTCAGGGTATTGAATCACCCAAGCGAGGACAATTAAGCTAAGTAGGATTAAAAAGATAACGCTAGTCCCCCAGTGCATAATCCAGTTGGGTGGCCGGGAAAGCATTTCCTGTGCTTCTTCCGATCGTAAATCCACGGGTGTAATAAGTGGGTCCATGTCAAATACTTACTTCTAGTTGATTTTTTACCAGCTGCCAGTATGCTCCCTGTTGACGGATTAATTCCTCATGGCTTCCGGTTTCTATAATTTTCCCTTTGCCCAAAACAATAATCTTGTTGGCTTGGCGGACGGTACTTAATCGATGAGCCACAATCAACACAGTCCGGCTGGCAAAAAAAGTTTGCAGATTGTTGACAATGTCCGTCTCATTATTGGCATCCAAAGCATTAGTAGCTTCATCGAAAAAAATAAATTGGGGATCTTTGTAAACAGCACGCGCAATTAAAATGCGCTGCCGCTGCCCCTGAGAGATACCATTTCCCTCAGCTCCGATCTTAGTATTGATACCAGCGGGTAGCCTATCTATAAACTCCTGAAGATTGGCCATCCGAACAGCCTGAGTTAAACGATTCCGGTCAATATGATCATCTCCCACCGCGATGTTGCGGGCAATGGTGTCTGAAAATAGGGCTCCATCCTGCATTACAACCCCGCATTGGCTTCGCCATTGAGAATGATTAACGGAGCGCAGAGTAGAAGCACCCAGGCGTATTTCGCCCGTAAACGGTTCATAGAAGCGGAGCAGTAATTTTAATAGAGTTGTCTTTCCACTACCACTCATACCAACGATGGCCGTTGTTGTTCCACTAGGAATAGTCAGGTTAATCCCTTCTAGGACCAGTTCATTACCGGCTCCTGGATAGCGGAAGGACAGATTAACCATGTGAAGCGAAGCGGACAAAGGAAGTGGTATAGTTGCGCTGCCATCTTCAATTTGTTCATCGGCCAGAGTATGAATTTCATTAAGGCGCTCCAGGCTGAGTTTCGCATCCTGAAAACCCTGTACGAAACCCACCAATTGATCAATGGGAGCATTTAGCTGTCCAATAACATATTGCATGGCTAACATGCCTCCTAATGTTAGCTGACCATCAATCACTAATTTGGCCGCCAGACATGTAATCAGAACATTTTTACTTTCATTGAGAGCAAAGGTTCCGAATTGTTGAATCTGACTGTACGTTAATCCTTTCGTTTGTAACCCGAACAGCTTAATTTGAATCCGTTCCCATCCCCAACGCATGGGTCTCTCTGCATTGGCGAGCTTGATGTCCTGCATACCCTGTATGAACTGGACAAGGTAATTCTGGTTCTTAGCGGCTAAATCAAATCGCAATGCATCCAATTTTCTTCGCTGCCTGAGAAAAAGGCTTACCCATCCCACGTATAACAGAGTGAAAAGGCCAAAAATCAAGAAAATTGTACGGTTATAAATCAGTAAGACAACACCAAATATTAACAGATTAACAATCGAGAAAAAAACGGATAACGTCTGCCCAGTCAGAAATGATTGAATCCGGTTGTGATCACCAATCCGCTGCATAATATCTCCTAACTTCTTGGTGTCAAAGAATGACAACGGCAGATTCATTAGTTTGATAAAAAAGTCGGATAGGATATTTAGATTAACGCGAGAACTTATGTGAAGCAGAATCCAGGATCGAATAAAATCGATAGACAGACGGCCTGCAATCATCACTAGCTGAGCGGTCAGTACTAAGTAGATAAAAGACAGGTTTTGAGTATTGATGCCCACATCAACAATCGACTGCGTTAAAAAGGGAAATAGCAGTTGTAGGCCACTGGTGGCTAAAACGCCAAGTAGCAGTTGAACAAATAATCGCTTATAAGTTATTAAATAGAAACCAACGCTTTTGAAAGAGTAGGAAGTCATTTTTTCTTCGACTGTTTCGAAGAACGCGGGGGTAGGTTCAAGCAACAGGACTACGCCTTTATCGGTATTCCCCTGTCTCGTCGACAGCCAATGCTGACAGAATTCCTCAGCTGAGTAGGTTAATAAACCAGTCCCGGGATCGGCTACCTTTATAGTTATGGAGCGACTATTCTGGACTGCTGACAAAGAGGAAGTACCTTTACCTGTTTTCAGTTCGTAATCATCGCTTTCAGAATCTTCGGAAAAGCTTATTTTACGCCGTCCACCCATAATAGAAGCCATCCAGTTGCGGGTCGCTTTTACTTCGTAAACAACCACGAAATGATTTTGATCCCAGTGAACGATGCAGGGCAAGGGCACCTTTGTTAATAATGTGTCAAATGTGGCATGTGCTCCGAGGGTCCTGAGTCCGATCGTTTCACCGGCCTCCGCAATGCCCAACAACGAAACGCCTTCCCGATTAATCTGCGATTTATCCCGGATCGACTGCGCGCTGAATGATCGGCCGTAATATTTAGCAATCATACGTAAACACGTCGGCCCGCAGTCCATCTGATCGTGCTGGCGGTAGAATGGAAATGACATAGACGTCTGGGCTTACTTAGTAAGATTAATCCTTTTCACTGTCTGAAAGCCATTTGATGGCTCCCCAACTGAGTAACTCCCGAATCCTTGCAATGACAAGGTTCTGAAATGTGTCTGCTTGCTGTTGTATCTCAACAGAGTTATAATAGCCGGCAATTTCCTGAACCACATCCTGGATAGTTTTTTTCTGGTGAAAGGCATCCAGTAAAACCATATTCAGGCTGTCCAGCGTCATATGTACCGTATTGAGCGCATGCACGTTGATAAAATGCAGGGTCTGACAGAGCACCGATTCATAATGTTCAGTAATAAAGGCATCGTCATCAAAGCAGAATAACTGTTGTAGCAATTCACCTTCGGCCAGATTGAACACGAAGTCCACCTGTTCGTCCAGGCTCATTTGTTTTGCGTAGAAATATGTCCACCCATCGGCCTGGTCGTTCCGGGTTAAATTCCCCTGATTATAAGCATCCTTAAGGGAATTAAAGTAGCATGAGTCATATGCTGTAATTGATAGAGCGGGATGCTCGTAGGTTGGATTTGCTAACGGACCATTGTGGGTGCGACAAAGCTTAAGAACTGCATAATATGTATTAGGAAAATCACAACGAAGTCGCTTCCCCAAATTCATAGTTATTGCCGTATTGCGTTTGTACTGACCCATCGCATGCAGGAAAGTTTGCTTAACTGGAGCATCCTCAAAATTGGATAAACCAGGATAAGTAACATCGGTGATTGGCTGATCACCCAACTGACAACCCACTGATATTTGCTCGTGTTGAGCCAGGTAGTAGAGTAAACACTGCTCCATAAACATGTTAATGTCCCGGGCATGAAGTTGACGAATAAAATTCTGATTTCTTTCAACAAATGTTAAAGCTTCCTGGTAATAAGTGTCAAAAAAGTGAGCTTGGCATCCTCCAATTATACCAGCGTTGTAAGCATAGTATTCAATTGAATCAGTCGGTACGTAGTGTGGCAGATGTCCTTTCAGACTAGTTACTACTTGCACTGATTTCTTATACATTGGAAATTGATATTCCAGATTTTGAACAATTAGCTGATTGTTGAGTAAGCTTTCTGCAAAAGAGTCAAAAATAAATACGTCATTATCAACGTGTAAAAAAGGTTCCTTTTGGATACTCTGCGCATAAATCTTCGCTAGTCCCCAAAAAATAGGTGGCTGTTCGTCTAATTTATTTAACTCAACTCGTACAGATGTATAAGGTAATTTTAGTTGCTCAATCAGCACTTGATAACCGAGTTCATCGGTTACCAACTCGATTTTATCATAATATCTACGTAGCAGATTGGCACTTAAAGCCGTGCTCATCCAGTGGTATTCAGCCGAGTACCATCCCCCAGTTATTAATAGCGGATCAAAGTTTTTAGCACCGCCCGACCAAAATGATTGTACTATTTTCATGAGCAGCTAGAATTGATGAGCAATAAACATTTTAACGTTTAAACTTTAACATTGCTACGGTTCGAGGAAAGCATAGAATATATTAGAACTATTTATATGGCTTAGTATTTTTTCATTATTAAAACTATGTGTTGTGTAATTTAATTGTTAATATATAGGTGGTCATATCGGCAAATAAATTATTATATATGAGTATTATTAATCAATGATAAATTTATGTATTTATTTTTTAGAATTTTTTATAAGTGTGTAAAAAAAGTTTTTACATATGTTCTATTTAGGGAACTGATTATGAAGATTGAATAGTTGATATGCGTTATGTGAAATTAATTTACACCTAATAGCACTACATAGATAACTCGATTTTATGCAGTAGTATTTGTGTGAAATTTTTTTTGTTTTATGGACATGTAATATTATAAATGGCATGTGAATAATTGAACTTAAAAGCTATCAAGTTATATATGCAACTGGGTATTGATTTAAAGAACATTCAGTTCCTCCGATCAGGTACAGTTATACATATACGCAATTGTTAGTAAGAGTTGAAACATTTTCATAGCTCTTACTAACAATTAATTAATGATCAACATTCACTAACTTCAGTACCTGATACCTGCGTACACCCTGCTCCATGGTCACCTCCATCTGTATTGAAGTACGGATATCCTCCGCCAGTGCCTGGGTTGGGGTTGCTGCCCGGAGGTGGATATGAAGGTGGAGTAGCAGGGCTTCCTCCTTGAGGTGGAGACGTTGGGCCATAAGCTCCTCCATCACCACCCAATACCTTCCGCTGTTGTTCTTTAGACAGAATTTCAATTGCATCAAAATTCAATCCGGCAAATTTTGGATTTAACATTTCTAGAATATGACGCACCTTCCGGTTAGTACAACACTTTTCCTTCGTGTGTCATATTTGCAAAACAACTTGCTTATCATTACTTGTTAATTAAATCATAGTTAATATTACATTAATGACATATTAAGTTTTACAAGCGGAGCGTATACAGCTATGATGTGTCGGATAGATATCAAACATAACACGCAATATGATAATTGTTTCATTAATATATTCAGTTGTTACTTGTTCGATAACACTTACGCAGGTGAACACCTTTAAGACGATGCGGTGAAATATTGGTCGTTTACAAACTCCTGCGATTAGTACTCCGAAAGAAGTACCGCCCAAACATTGCTATAACCATGATCGCGGAGCCGACAAACGTAAGTCCCTGTTCGCCGGTTTCGCGACCAACGTATTTGAGCACAATCAGCCCGCCAAAAGAGTAGTAGCAGTATCGGTGATACGTCAATCTCCCGTGTCTGTCGGCATAGGTAGCTGTTGCAGATCTCATCGACTACGTAGGCGTCGATAACCGCTTCGCGCCGGATGCGGTCGGCCAGTTCGACGATCATGCGCGGGTTACCTTCGCTTGTATTGGATACTACACACGGAAGTGGGGCGACCACCGGGTTCGCATCGATGAGATCGAGTAGCGAACGGGTTACATTCTGCTGTCGAACGTGCCTAAAACAGTACAAAAATTATAGAAGCCGGTACTGATATGGTCAGCAACGATGCTTGGCCTGATTCACTTTGCAACTTTAACCTATCCATCTTCTTGCAAACCAACGTCTTCGTTACCCTGCTGCTGGTTGGTCTGCATGGCCCCAGCCTGGCCCAGCTTACGCCGTCCCATCCAGACTGGGAACGATTTACCAAACGTACTTACGTAGCCGGTAACGACACGCTTCGCTATCGGTTGTTGTATCCGCTCAACTAAGAAAGCCGTAAAAAGTATCCGCTCCTGCTGTATCTGCACGGCAACGGAGAGCGGGGCAATGATAACCAGACTTCAATGGTGCGCGTGCTCACGGCGCTGACCAATGAATCCGGTCGTCAACAGTTCCCCTATTTTATTCTGGTGCCCCAGTGTCCCAGGAAGCAGGGATGGGTCGACTTCCCCCACTTTTCCCAAAGTCTGCGCACGTCGGCTGAGCCAATCCGTCCTGCCCAGCTAACCTTGGCGCTTGTGGGCGAGTTAATCGATTAATTGGCCATTGATCCAGATCGCGTTTACCTTACGGGTTACTCCAGCGGAGGAGAAGGGGCCTTCGATCTACTGATGCGACCGCCCAGGCTATTTACGGCGGCTATCCCTGTGTGCTCAGTGGCGGACAGGTCTCGGGCAAAATCGATTCATGCCATCCCGGTGTGGCTCTTTCACGGCTCGGCCGACAGTGTCAACCCAGCGGTGTATTCCCGGCTGATGGTAGCGGCCCTATGTCAGCATGGAGGGAACCCTGTCTATACAGAGCATAGCGGGGCTGGTCACAACATTATCCAGCAGGCGTACGCAGAAGCAGGTTTATTTGAGTGGCTGTTTGGCCAAAGCAAACGCTACCATAAACTAAGAGCAATACCTAGTAAGCGATAATCTCCTTGCGATCTGACACTACTTTTTTGTGGGGATTCCTCAGAAAAGCCTGCATGAAGCGATCCATCTCAGGGCCGCTAACCATGTGGGCCCGATTCAGAAACAATAGTCGTTGACTGTTGGGCATGTAATGATGAATGCGATCGATGTAAAGTGGGCGACACGCATTGTCCATAGCACCGTCAGTCAATAACGCCGGTTTGGTCGAGTAGAACGGCTCTTTGGTTTCTGCTTTCACAGGTGCTACCTGCCAGCAATCACACATCTCCTTGTAGACATCATTGATGTGATAGCCCCGTAGATACGGGTAGGCGTTGTAGAGTTGTCGGATAACGGTCTCGCTGTGGTACGTGGCCTGATCCGCGCAGTAGACCGATATTCGCATGCCCGATGGGCCAACCCCACCCGCAAAGAGTCGATCAAGCATTGGCTTGACGTAAGGCGCATGATTACCCTGGATCAGTTCCGTTGCGATGTAAGCAATGTCTCTTATCGGGGCCCGGACCAAGATACCCAGCAAATCACTGCGGGTGTATTGAATGGGTATAGGCTGACTCGTGCCCTTTTCGAGGTAGGGTATGGTGAAGGTCTGTCCATCGATCGCGGTGAAATAGCGTTCAAATCGTGCTTTCAGATTCCGGTATCGATCGGTATGGGTTGAATCCTGCTCGACGTGCTGCCAGAGCACCGCCAATGATTCCGCAAAGTTGGCCGGTTCATCTTCATCGATCGGTACAAAAGTGGGAAGGGGCGAGTCAAGAATTAAGGACCGGACAGGGGCCGGGTTTTTCTGGAGTACGGCCAGCATAAGCCCCCCACTATACGAGCCCCCGAACAGATTGACCGAATCAAGCCGCAGCGTAGCAATCAGATCCTGCAGGTCCGCTGCGCTTTCGTCGGTGTTGTAGGCCGACAAATCGATGCCCTGTGCTTCCAGCGTCTTTTTATAGCGTTTAACGCCCACCACGACCATACTGTCCTTATTTAGGTTTTTGCGGTATGACTCCTTGATGGCATTGCTCAAATCGTCACGCCATAAGTTGGGCACCGCGTAGCGCGTGCCGCGTTGCTCAAAGGCAATACAATCCCGGTCATTGATCACTAGTCCCTGGGGAACGCTTCGGGTCCAGCCCAGTGAGCTTCCCCCAGGCCCACCGGCCGTAAATAGTAGTGGATCTTTCCGCTTATGCGGATTTTTGCTTTCCACTACCATGAAAGGCAGCTTCAGGGTCTTTGCGTTGGGGCGGCTACGGTTTTCGGGCACAATCAGATACGCACAACGCGAACGAAAGCTGCTGTCGATGGATACGGGACAAGCGCAGGGCTCAACAGGCCGGATCACCCCCGGCTGACTATACGCCCAGGAAAAAGGGCTACAAGCTGCGACTACCAGCAGCCACAAGAATCGGTTCATGCGCGGTTGATTTATGTTTCCACAAAGCAACCGCGTTACCCGCAGCGAGCGTAGTAAAAAACGGACAAAATGACGCTCTGTACTCTCGCTGACAGTCAACTGGTAGCCCTCCGGCTGCCTAGCGCGACTGGCCTACCTTGTGACCCGTAAACTTGACGACGTCTTTGTAGAAATGGCTCAGGTCATAGTAACCGTAGTCCTCGCAGGCGAATCGATTCTTATCGGCAACATAGGCTGAGAGCGCGGCCCGAATCCGTAGCTGGGATAAGTAGTGCTTGGGGGAGATACCCACCACGCGATGAAAATAACGATTGATGGTTCTGGAGGTAGCAAACAGTCGGTCGGCGAGCTGACCAGGGTTCAACACTAACCCACTCGCTTCAAAGGTGCCAATTGTGTCGGCGACGAAGGTGCGGTAATGGTTGACTTTTTTATGCTGCTGGTATTGATTCAGGAAGAAGTGCTGGAGTAGTTCGATGCGCTGCTCAAACTGGTCGACTTGTTTAACGCACTGAATCAGGCTGGCCGGTAAAACGGTTTCGAGCCGGACTACCTGATCAATCAATGGCGGCTGACTGATACCGAGTATCGCTTCCAGGCCGCCTGGATAAAACTTGATGGTGAAAATAGAATCGGTTGGCAGGTTGAAGCGTTCGACGGTGGTATTGCGCAGGATGAGTACGTCGGTATTGGCCTGGATCTGGTAGCGCTTCGCACCAATTGCCAGCTGATAAGGTGGGCCCAGATTGAGATAGCAGGTCGGCGTCCAGCTGGGAAACATTTTGATGGTAAACCGACTGTCAGCCACATAGCGGTAGGTTTCCTCGGCCGATGACTCGGCAAAGAACTCAATGAAGCTGGCCAGCTCACCGGTGGGGGCATAAAACCGGTATAGTTTTTTGATGTTTTCGAAGATTTCAGTCATCGACGTCAGGCGGGGGATCGACGAGCGGTGCTTGTCAGCCCTAATCTAGGTGATAAATCATACTTGTGCGCTACTAAATATGATCAACGGAGGATTTCGATTGCCGGCAGTCAATAGTATGTGTTAGTTTGTATTCAAGGATGTACAAAACTCGTCAAACGCTCCCTCGTTAGACAAAGAATCATTCGTCTTACGGGGGAGCGTTTGACGAGTTTTTTTTAGTATTGGCCAAATTCTGTAGCGTACGTGCCTAAAAGAATGCGGTGCTCATGCTCTGTAATTTCATGCCCTGCTGCCACATTTCGTCATACATCTGCCGCACCTGTTCACGGGTATACCCCCATACGACGTACTGCGCATTAGTATCGGGATCCCAGATACCCGAATAACGTATTTCGTTTCCCGAACGGACGGCGTCCACGATGGTAAGTTTACGCTTTGATCCCCACATTTCGCCGTACTTCTGCTGGAACTCCTGCATGGTCAGGTTCACAAAGGCGTATTGCTTGTTGTTACCAGGCACCCAGACGGCGTCATACCGGATACCACCATTGTTGGGCAGGCACCAACTATTCAAATGAATCAGACGCTGATTGGCTTTTGCCCTGTCGAAAAATTGCTTTCCAAAATCGGCCTGCGCGTAGCCCTGTATCCAATTTGCTGAGGCTGCACCTGCGTACCAGATTGCATTGATACGTACCTGGCCATCGGCCAGCAGATAAGAATCCAGGTGGGTCAGCCCTTTCCCTGCGGCCTGCTGCTTGGTGTTCTCCGCCTGAAAGTCGGCCACCGCCCAGCCCCATATAATATAAGGAGCGTTTTTGCTGGGGTTGAAGATGCCATCGTAGCGGGTAATGCCCTGCTTAGTGTACGCCTGCTGACTGGTTAGATACAGGCCCTGTTTGGCCAGCGCGGCCGCCTTTGCTTTCAGGGCGTTCAGGTCCATTCCCCATACATAGGCTTGGGCATTAGCGTTCGGCTTCCAGCACGCGCACACGTATTCGCCCGCAGCCGCCGTATCACCCAACTGCGTTTTCACGATCCGTCGTCGGTTGCCGCTCGTCAGCGCCTTACGCATTCGTTCAACCTGCTGCGGGGAATACGTATTGTCGAAGCACCCCTTGTAATAACTCATCGCCAGCGTCCGGTCGGGGCTATACGTAACGGGTGTACCATCGCTCAGCGTCAACGTTATGGTACCATCTTTGCCACAAGCATTGCCCGTTCCAGCCAGCATGTTTTCGAGTTGCAAAATGTGCGTTCCCTCATCGGGGGGGGTATCGGTTACGGCCCCTCGGTCGCCGTCCAGTAGCAGGGTTAGATCGCCGTTAGGAGCTTCAGTACGGTGGTCCTCGATATAGTCCGTTACACGTTTACGGATAAGCGCTAATTTCTGGTCGATTGTGGTGGTGGGGTCCGTGAATTCAGCGTTGGACAAGTAAAAGCCACCGCCGAACGTGTGCCACAGGTGGAGAAAATGGCCCATCTCGTGCGCCTGAAACCCGTGTACGTACCCGTGGGCCTCCCCATCGGTGGTGCCAATCTCACCACTTAGTTTAACGAACTCCAGATCCTCCCATGAAAAGCCGCCCCCCGACGGGCTGCTGAGCACCCACCGCTGAGCGGCATCATCGAAATTATAAGTAGTACCTTCGGCGTACAGGAGGACCATCTTTTCGGGGTATCTGGCAGCATAGGTATTGCGGTCCGGCGTGGTTGTGTACTGATTGGCCAATGCTTCCATTTCCTGGGCTGTCAGGGGCGTCTTTTTACTGAGTTGCTCCTGAACGGCAGCAGGCAGCACAAAATCCTGATTCAATCGGGTGTTATTGACAATCTCTAGATCGGCGCTGGGGTAGAACACAAACTCAATCCCGGCCATAGGCACGAAAATTTCGTTTACAGCCGCCACAATCTTTTGCATGGCAGGCCCCAACACCTGGGCGGTCTGACCCACCCGTGCCCCAGACAATAACCCGTCGTCATTGCGGCAAAAAATGGCTTGTAGGCGTACCCGCAGTTTAGGGTTAAAGGACGTACCGGGAATCACATCCTTTACCGCTATTGTTTCCGACTTGGTGACGCGTGGATCACCTGTAGTCAACACGAAATCAATTTGTTCTGACGAATCGGCTACGCTACGGAACGAACGTACGGGCTCCAGAAGACTTGTTCGCCGGATGGTACGCGTAGGTTGAAGGTTGAGTTTCCGGCTATGATATGGCCCCAGTGCGTAGTAGGCGGCCAAGTCATCATGCCGATCATCAGCGTGCTCGGGCGCGCCCAGCGAGGGGCGTCGGGGCAGCAGTGCCAGTGCCTGCTGTAGCTGCTGGGGCGTTACTAAGGCGCTGGCCCCAATCTCTGCTAGCTTACGACGAATAAAGGTGGTTGTGGTTTCCATTTGAGTTTGATTTACAGCAATCAAACCTACCGGATAGAGGATTGAGTGTCAATCAGATAAACATCTGAGAGTATAAGCTGGACGCAGCTATAAGCTTCCCAGAAAATGCTCATTTTACGAATTACTATTCTCACTCAAGGTGTAATAATTAGTGTAAAGATTTTACGGCAATGTGCTGAGAGCGAAAATTAGCTAGATTCCGAAAGAAGCCAGGCTGAGTAGTCATTCCATTTCGGAGCAGGACCCAAAGCTGGGAATCGGCCATCTGGCCAAGGGTTAAGTTGAGGAATAGATCCTGCCGTGTCAGGGCTTCGGCAAATGAGCAACTGGGTTTGCTGATGTCGTTCACTTTGCTTAGTTCGTCGGCCCATTCGCCGGTGATCTGGGGCAAACAGGCGACGGCGGTGTACTTGGCTTTGTTGGGCTGGTTGACGGCTCCGATCGTTGCCAGTATAGCCTGCCCGATGGTGCGGCTATTGCCCAGACCGGTTGAGGTTGTGTCAGGGGTTAGCTGACTGCCGAGTGGCTTAACATGGGCAGTTCTGCTGCCAGCTCATGAGGGATTTAAGCCGCTCATGTTTTCTATTGTAATGGCGCGCCTTTCGTAGTGTATGACTGGGGGGACTATCAGCGAGTACGTCTGGCGTCGCGTGGGGGAGCGCGTGGCTAGTGAGTGTCATACTGGTTGCCCCCGCTTGATACCAAAATATCAACGGTTGTATTACTCACTTTTATATACATACGTATGTATATAAAAGTGGAGATTCTTTGTTTTATCTAATTTGTATTTCAGGTAAAAACTGGCGTCTGGGCGTGGATAAATGAAGCGATTTAAGGCGATCTGCAGGCTTATCTGGGCATGGTGCAATACCTACACTACCGAGTCAGGCCGGCCCGTCGGCGGGGTTTCTGGGTCTGTAGAATGAGATGAGATTGATAGCTAGTTGCTGACTAGTTGTGGAGTGTGAAAGGTGAGAATTAACTGCCCGCAGCGGCTGTAACAACCCTCACGCTTGATCGATCGGGCTGAATCGACGTATCTTCGCTGACTGTCAACTAATTGTTGTTTTCGGTACATATCCAAGCTATATTCTCGAAATGATTTTGCATTCTGAAAATCCATTTGTGGCGGCCAAATCGACCCAGACTGTCACCGTATTCGCTCCCGATGATTACCGGCTCTCACTGCTGCTTATGACGCTTCCGGCAATGTCGCTACGTGTGCTGTACTACGCACTGGCCAATCTGGAGTCTGACGGCTCGATAGAGATCAGGCCGCAGGTGATCGGGCTTATGGCCTCGACAACCGGAACCTATGTCAGTGAGTCGGTACGCACATTGGTAAAATACAAGATATTGGCGCGTCGTACCCGCTGAAAATATTGGCTCTCGCCCAACGTGGCGCGAACGATGCAGATTCAGTTCTGATAGCCGCATGAGAATTGGCTGTACGATTTTTCCGGGGGATGACAATGCATTCGATTCTCATCGGCTATCAGAATAAAAAAATCTACTGCCGTATTGCGTACTGACCAGTAGTCAATACCGTTTCCCGTCTGGCCAGCAAAAATCGCGTCAGCAGTTTTCAAATCGGTAATACCGTTTCCCGTTGTCAGTTCCCTAGAATTTCATTTGTGTATTTCCACGCCGTTCCTGTATGAGCCGGGGGGGTAGATAAAAAAGTCCGCGCCGGGCCGGGGGTCGCAGCCGATAGTCCCCATTTTTAAGTACACACGTGATTCCTTCTCCCCGATTTTCCTCGGCTTTGATTGACACCGGGGGAAGCAAAAATCTACCTACAAGCGACTGTATGTTAAAATATTGGTTACCTCAGTATTTTCTTGATTTGGGCCATGCGGAAACGATACGCCGTTGTTGACCCCGAAACGGGGATGCTCGTCGACCGCGAAAACCTACCTGTCGGGCAACGTGCGCGAAAAGCTGCAACTGGGCATGCCTTCACCGATTCTACAAAGTACGGTGTTGGAGCCGCGCATATCGTGCTTCAACAGGATCGGCTTATGCATAAATCGGGACAAAACAGCAAACGCGCCTATTCGCTGAGAGCGCTACGCAATCTGTCCCTTGCCATCGCTGAACCACTTACCCTATTTGAGTCAATTCCGGTGAACGTAAAGTGATTCTGAACGAATTACGCTAAGAAGGCAGTAACTTTATTGTCGTCGCGGAAATGGAGAACAGGGCAGGTAAAGGTGGGCTCGTTCACAAGGTTAACCGCATTCAGAACCTGTACCCCAAAGATAGTCGGGGTATTGTCAAATGGATGCTGGATAATCAGTTGCTGTACGCCGACAGACAAAAAGCCCCGCAATGGCTTGCGGGGCTATTATCAAGCGGTCCCGTTGACGAGTACTCCGCCAATTCGAAGCCCGACTCAACTAAGGTACTTGAGGCTACGAAGGTAGTTAGAACTTTTAAGAACATAAAAGTCTCTGTTACCCCCAACCTAGTCGTTACCCAACTAGCTTCCACGATCGCACAGGCATTTCCTGGTGTAGAGATCGTTACCGATCCGGCGGCTCGTGAGCAAGCACTGGCCGAAAGTGGGGCGCTGGCGCTGCTCGACGAGCGACGGCCGCTGCTGCTGGCCGAAACCCAACTGGAAACCTACGGCGAAGCCTCGCACGTCGTCGTTGGGCCCCCGTTGCCAACGCAGTTGTACAAAGCCAATCCGGACGGTAGCCGCACGCGCTGGCCGAAGGGTACGGCCTACTACGATGCCGAATCCGATACGACCCAGTACCTGCTGTTCGATGCGGCCGGGCTCGATGCGCTGCGTAACCGCTTCTCACAGGGTACGGGCTACAGCGGGGAGGTCGAAACCTTCCAGACGCTGCGGGATTTCTACAATCAGGCGGAAGTGGTCAAACTGCTGGAAGAAGAAAACGGCTTTTTGCGGCCCGACCAGGCCTTCGAGCGGGTGGTCGATTACTACCCAATCCGCACGGTCAATTCCAGTCAGGACGCCCGCACCAAAAGCCGGGGCTTCTCGCGCACGCTCGACGAGTCGCGCCAGCTTGTCAACCGGCAGAGCGCGTCGAATGCGGTACTGCTGCGCGACCCCATTACCACGATGGGCGACTGACTACGAAGGCGCCGTTTTGGATATCTTGGAGCATGGCCGTCTGGTGGAAAACATCAACAGTCTGATCAACGGTATCCAGTCGGATTATACCGGCCCGCGTAAGGCGCAGATGGTGGTGACCTACCTCGAACAGCGCCGGGAGGACTTCCAGAACCACCGTCAGCGCGGGGCGGAAACCTACGAACGGCGCGGCTTCGCCAGTTGGATCGATACGCTGATCCACCGTTATACCCAGTCGGTGTTCTCGCTCAATTCCTGTCTGCCCCTCAAACAGACGGGTACCTACGCTGCGGCACTGGGTCAGGGTATTATCGACGATGAGTACATGCGCAGTATTGAAGCGACGTCGTTGCTGGCCAAACTGACGGGGGCGGCATACAGCAACTAGGATGCGCCTACCACCATCGTCGACTGTACCGCTCAGGGCTATGATACCGCCGAGCGGCCCTACATGGAAGAAATGTTCGGTAACGATATGGGCGATCCGCTCAGAAAACAGCGTCAGGTAAAACGCTTCGCCACGGTGCTCGACAGGCTGACGCACTCACAGACGCTGTACACGGGCGACGTGGAGTGGTCCGATCTGGGGCTCAACAGCAAGACGCTCGACAATGGGCAGAAAGCACTGCGGGCCTTCGACCAGTGGAATACCGAATACGGCCTGGCCGCCATGAAACGGGCTGACCGCGCGGTGATTCTGTCCTACTACACGGCCGCCAAACACCAGGCGATCGGGGAGGGGCTGGCCGAAGGTACCGATCAGTACTGGGATCGGGTGGCCGACCTGACCGAGCGTGTGGTGTACGCCACCAACCAGATGTCGAACCTGACGGAAATGACGCCGATGCAGACCTCGACGGACTTTATTGCGAAAATCCTGGGGTTGTATTCGGGCCAACAGCAAAAGCTGCTCAACACGGTCATGCAGGCTGTCAATCATTACGTCAAAACCGGGGAGGGTTCGCCCGAAGCGGTTGCAGCGCTCAAACAACTGGGTGTCGTGTTCGGCTGGTCAGTGGTCTTCAACGCGGCCTGGTTAGCCGCTATTTCGGCAGGTTCTGCGGCACTAATGGCGATTCTGAGCGGTGATCCTCCTCGGCCGTGGGAAGAGACCAAAACCCGAATTGGTTACGATTTCTTGCGCAACATCGCCGGCACTGTTCCGGGCCTGGTCCAACAGGCCATCGAGTACTGGCTGTCGCAAGTGGATGACCGGCCCGGTACTGATCCGCTACTTCTGATAACCGCAGCTGAGAACATTCAAACGGGTCTCGATGCGATCAGCGGCATGGCCGGCTACATCACGGCGGAAGATGAAGCCAAGCGCGAAAAAGCATTGGATTCGGTGATCCTAAACGTGACCAACTTCGCTTCCAAAGCAACGGGTACCCCGGCTAGTGTGGTGCGGCTGGGGCGCGAATGGCTGACAACGGATAAGGACGATCTAGAGTGAAAAGCTTAATTATGGCTCCTGTTATTTGCTACAGAAGGGGCCATAATAGCTCAAGGTGACAATGAATATGTTACTAATCTATATTCCAATACGCGCTCGGATCGCCATCGAAGGGATCATTATCGTCTTGCCAATACTTAGGAAGTCCATCAAAATCAGCCGCTTCGGTCCAATATCGTTCTTGCCGGTCTTCATCATCACGATAACTTTGTTCTAAATGCGCGAAATGTTCGTCAAGTTCCGTCAAATATTTTCTTACTGCATTGATAGCTTTTACTATTGATTCTTTATACTGGAAGGGGAATTTTGTTAAGATGTTAAAATCATACCTTCTATTCAAACCTAATCCATTGAGTCTTTCGACTTCCTTGCTTTCGATCAATTTCTTAAACAATATGGTTTCGATTTCTTCGTAGTCAAGGTCAAACAGTCCAGCTGTGGGCGTCTCAAAATCACTCGTACCGATGTATATTTGTTCTAAGGAAAAGTCAAAAACAAAAGAGTCATGGTCACTGTACACTGTGAACTTTGGAACGAATTCGTCGAACTCGATCGATGTGGCTAGAAAATATATTTTTGTAGATTCCTTCAGCTGGATAGCTAACGCATCGTAAATCAAAGGTTGTGCTAGAGCTCTGGGTATTATAGAAGGCTTTTGGCCCGAAACGATTGTTGAATTGTACCAAGCTAGTTCTTTTAATAAATCGTCATATTCCCGTATATCCCTAGTTAGAGTTGAATATGCTTCTTCATTGGAAGATCTGCACATGGGATATCGATCATAATAAAACGTATGTAAGAAGGAATTCATTGTATGTTTCAAGCCGCAGCGAATTACCTTTTCAGAATGCAAGCCTATAACGTACCGTAGTATGACATACTCCCACGTTCCTTGCTGATTGTACTGATTGTATACTTCTGGATCGACCAACAAGGGCTTTTTTACTGTAGGAACTATTTCCCAATTCCATAAGTCTCCTCCCAATCGAGAGAGGTTGACGTTAACTGTATCGTGTGGGTTGTCATCGTTTAACGAAATAGTCGCAATCTCAGAATTCCAAACATAGGATTTCCAGTCAGGTGTCAGGTCGCTTATGATAGGAGACTCTGAATGAAAATAGTGATAACTGGTAATGCCCCGTCTAGATATAAGTTTGGCGTCGGAATTGTTGCCAACTATAAGATTTAGAGACTGTTCAGTTGTTGATTCTATTGTTTGAATGTAAAAGTATTCTTTACCATAACCATGTTCTATGTGCTTTACACCTTTGAACCCTCGTACTGGTAAATTATTCTCGATAAAAGAAAGTATTTTGTCGCATTCTTCTTCTCTGAACCATGGAGAGTGTTTGGTTCGGCCACTAAAAGCATCAGTTTTCGTTAAACATGTATCATAAGCTTTAACGTATCCCTCGACAACAAGAGATACGGCAGTATCTTCATTCTTCAGAACCTGTATAGTGATGCTGAAATTCTCTTTGTAATGTGTGAAGGGTGGCACTATAGGCGAATCTACCTGCATGATTAGTGAGTTTTAAAAGTCAAGCTGTAGTAAGTAAGACGACATGCGGGTGGTACTGAATGCGTTCGCGCTGGCCGTTCCATTTGACTTGTGACAGTCTATATGCCTGGTGCTCATCTACTGCGTCAATCAATATCGTTTCGCTGGCATTCTCCATGAATTGATCAGTATGAGGGCATTTCCCTGCAACCCTAATTACCGTCATGATGTATGTCTTCATGTAATGATTTGTCAGTAGATGAACTCCCTAGCAACTCAATCTTCCAGGTACAAGATAGAGTATTCATCAGTTTAAGCTTATGACCACTCACACAAAAAGCGACGCTACTTTATCCGGGTAGCGTCGCTTTTTGTTTATTCTTGCGCCAAACCACCAACACATGAAAGTATTCGTTGTCAGTTTGTGTCTCTTCCTGATCGGCTCGGGCGCGGCCCTGGCCCAGCGGCAAACCTATGTGTACGGGCGTCGTACCGGGGGGGGACTATGGGTGCCGGGATATTATCGGCCGTATGCACCGAGCGATATTTACCGTCAACGCCGGGGTGTGGTGGTGATAGTGGCGGTGCCTGGCCAGGCACCACAAAAAGCGGAAACGCCGGCTATGCCTTCACTGCGGGATGATTCGGGCGGTTGGGTCGACGGGCTGGTCAAGCAGCAGGCTACCAGCGATAAGGCGATTGATTTTATGCGTAGAGCTGGTGAGAAATGAGAGAAGGAACTCGCTGCTAAGAAAAATGGAAAAAGTAAACATTAGTAGACATATGCCAGATCACGTACCAAACCCGCTACCGGAACTCAACTTTTCTATGATCAAGCATGATCAACCCGAAGCATTCAATGAGCTAGTAAGGTGGTTGCTTGAAAATGAATACCATTATAAAGGGGAGGAATTACTTATACCATTTCAGTTGATCAATGATTATTACGATGTAGATCTAATAGAAAAATACTTCAGGGAAAATAAAATTCTGGGTTAAGCCTAGTGGGATATTCCATAGCTATTACTTCGGAGGTCTAAATGCTGGCTGGGGAAGTGGCTATATATCAAAAGATGCAGCAAAAGCAGCTGCCCTTCAAGAAGCGTTCAAAAAAAGGCAAAAGGCACTTGTGTAATAGGGGCGAATCTTTTTTCAGTGAAGCTATTTAGTTTAACACAATATTTATAAATGGAGCGCAAAGTAGTTACATACGCCGGTTCTGAATTGTCTGACTTCATATTAGGTAAACTGAATCAGGATGGGTCAAGGACTTATTCAAACTTTGAGTTCCGTTGGGAACCCCCTAGTAGTCCAAGCCATGCTTACGATAGAGCAAAACGAATAAGCGGTAATCCAAATTACAGGCCTTGGCCATTTAAAATGCCGAGTGCTATGTGGGATTTTTCGACTAACCGTGCTTATTATATAGACAGTTTAAAGAGTCGTCCGGATTACTTTAACGCGACAGAAGAAGAGAAGTTTGAGGCTACTAATCCACCCAAATATCTGATTAATGGCTGGACAAGATTAGGAGGGAGCGTAGACGAATTTACTGCGAGTATAAGCAATGTGGACGTAAATTCAGATATATACATAAACGATACTACCTTTAATGATACCCTACTGATTAATTATCTAGTATCTAAATATTATATACGTTTTAATAATTGCGTGTTCAAAGATACTGTCAATTTATTGTATTCTCAGATCGATCAAGTGTCATTCAGTCATTGTCAATTTGAGTCAGGTTTGTTTGTTACCAATTGTGATATTAATAATCTGGCAATAGAGGGTAATTCAGTTGTAAAGAATATTAATATCAAGATTGATGCAAAAGAAGATTATCCTCTGCGGATACTTCAAAATGATATGCCTCATAAAGTGGAAATTTTACGAATCAAAGATACGAACGTAGAGGAAAAGCTAGAAGTGATTGGGAGGAATATTGGCAGCATTGCTTTTGATCAGGCAACAGTTAAGCAAACTGTTATAAGGCTTGAGCAACCTTCTATTAATATATCAAGTGATAGTAAAAAACACATCGTTGATCAGTTGGAGTACACTTGTACAGCAGGAGAAACACCATCTAGCTATGCTATATCTAACCTTTCGATTGAGAACCTGAAACTGGATGGATTTATAAATTCAGATGACGTGTTTAAAATAACTTCTTGTGACGTTAAAAGATTTCAGTTTCAAGATTTCGCTAATGGAGGAAAGTTTGTTCTAAACGATGTTCGAGTGTCTGATGAATTAATAATAGATAAATCTGATTTAGCAGAGGCTTTGTTTATTGGTGTGAATTTGAGGAGCGTAAGAAAGTGTGAAATAATTAAGTCTAATATTATAGAAATAAGTCTTTATAATACTTCTTTTTCTAATAATATTAATGAAAAAAATGATTCGCTTTACGAAATAAGAGATATATACAGGCAATTAAAGTACGCATCTTCTAAGCAAAATGACAGGCTGAATGAACTTAGGTATGAAGCCGTGGAGTCGTCTGTAATTCGGAAGATATTAGAAAATGGTAACGATAAAGATAAGTGGATTTTTAAATTTAATGACTGGAGTAGTAGGCATGGGCAAGACTGGGTACGCGCAGGGAGTAAATTGTTTTGGTGGGGACTGGCGTGCTTTGGTATTATTCAGTTATTAATGGGTTATATTAATTTTATGCCGCAATTAATCTTTGAGAATATAGCAAATTTTATAGCTTTTTTAAATCCTATACATAAATTTTCTGAGATATTTGGTGAGCCATACACTCCGTTTGGTAATGGATTGGCTATGTTTATTGATGCAGTCTTTAAGTTGTTCTCTGCGTACATGCTATTTCAGTTTCTCCGAGCTTTTAGAAAGTATTTCAGATCTTAAAAAAAGCCGCCCGATTTTATCGGGCGGCTTGTTACTTCTATCCACACCATTTATTGCGCGTTTGGCGCGCAATAATATTACAGGTAGGTTAATGCTATAATAATCGTTGTTATTAAAGACGAGAGGGGAAGAAAAGCAGCCCATTCAATAACCAGGCTGTTTACTAGTGTTCCTAAACCCTTAACCACTTATATATGAAAAAACCGGCGGGCCAAATGGGCCTCGAACCCGCGCCTGCACTTGCTTGTGACATGCATTGTAAGTGGCCGTGTTAGGCTTCTTTGGACTCAACGTATCTTAGCGATGCTACAACCAACTTCGCCAGCAAAGCAACGGGTAATCCGACCAGCGTGGTGCGATTAAGCAAGGAATGGTAGACGACTGATAATGACGATCGGAAATGAGGTAATAAGTTACGAAGCTGAAAAGATCTATTTTTTAATCTACGCTAGATTAAAAAATAGATCTTTTCAGCTCAACCCTAGTCTCTAAACAAATCATTTTGAGAATTAGGATTGTCAATTCTTATCTGCTCAATTAATGTTTGTAAAGTAATATTCGCTCCTCCACCACCAAGTGCTAAACGCTCAAGCGCATTGTACCACTGTGATCGTCGGTTCATGCTGTTAATTAAGATAGACACATCGCCGCCAGCTCTTTTCCATATATCATCTTGCTCCGGCCCTTGAGAGTACATTTCAACTAATGCGTTAAGAAGCTTACCTCGGAAGACAACATCTTTTATGTCATTTCTTTTTCGAGTATCAGCTAGCTTTTGGCGAATCACTGAAAAAACAAAAGCGGCTGCATTGTCAGCGGCTCTAGGTTGAGAACCACTTGCGTCAGCCTCATCTTTATCGCTGATCATATCGGAAATTCCTCGTATCTCCATTGCATCAGTGTTATGGGCGTGTGATGCCACCATAAACCCAATTCCTTCCATACCTACAGCTAAGGCATCGCTACAAAATCTTCGCAAGTATTGGAAGGTGATGGCTCTTTCTGAAGCAACGACCTTGTCTCCAGCAGCGATAGGTTCTACATAAGCTTTTACCTGATCTCTAGTTTCCATGGGTAAATCTTCCTTCCAAGTATTATCTCGCAACAGCTGTTTAGCGATCTGCTGTAGCGAGTATGCGGAGGGAATAGTGTCCAGACGTGGCCGGAACTCATCATCGTCTTTGCCCATTTCATACCCAATTACCTTTGTGCTTGCGACAACATCACCAAGTTTCACATCTTTCAACCCACCAGCAACACCGACAAAAAACGCCACATCCGGCTTAAAATACTCGAGGGCACGAGTGGTTTCATCAGCTGCCCGGACGTTACCGGCACCAGTCTCTACTATCAATACTTCTGCCTGGTTGCCATGGTGAGAGAATGTCCCTCTTTCGTATTTAGATGCCGTTTGAGAATGGGTTTCAGATTTTACGTCGCTTATGTAAGCTTTCATTGCACTGAACTCAAGACTCAGAGCCGTTTGTAATAATATTCGCATTTATTTGAAGTAGTTTGATAATTCTCTCAAGTCAGAATTATTTGGATGATCTTCCAGCATAATTCTAAGTAATGATTTAACAGTAAGGTGTTTGCCTCCACTACCTGACCGCAACATCTCGATTGCATTCCTCCAATTTTGTTCTCTGCTAAAGTTGTTGCTTAGCTTAGAGTTTTCACCGCCCGCACGTTTCCAAATGTCATTTTCCTCGGGACCTCTATCATAAAGACGAATTGTCACTTCCAACAACTTACTGTATATTTCAGATTCTGAGACAACACGACCCAATAGATGACCGTGTCGAATCATTTCGAAAAAACCTATGCTAATCAGAGACCGGCAGACAGATAGAGCAGGATGATAGGAACGATCATCCTTAGCTTTTTCAAAAACTTGCCGGGCTGAAAGTGTAAACGTTTTTGTGGCGATTACTCTACCTAAGTGTATAGAAAGACCTTCGTACAAAGGTGACGTATAACGGGCGATGTAATCTGCCAAAAAATTGTCTCTTAGTCCTGGAATACATTCATAAACATTGAGAACTGCATCTATTCGTTGTCTGTAATTCCACAAAAACTGGGTAATTACTGAATCCCGTCTGATTTCGTTTACTAGTTCTTGTTCGGGAGTTGACAACTTTTCGCCCTGTGCTATTCGCGTCAAAAAAGCCTGTGCAGTGGCGTTTATGAATCTAGAACGGATAGGGGAAGGAATTTTGATCCAAAGCTCCTCTCTGTGCTTGTTATCTACGAGGTTGCTATGTTCACTCTCTGCTAACATAGCTAGAATCTTCACTGGAATATTTTTGCCTTTTAGTAATTCACTGAATATATCTGCTGCTTTTTGGGACAAATCTATGATTCCATGCGACAAGTTTTTTGTTTTGTCTAAGCTTGCTGCCCAAATTCTCAGCCAAACATTAATATGTATATCAAGCGGGTTGAGTAGTACCCCACTCCTTACACTTCGAGTAGCATAGTCACTGATGAAGATGTCATCTTCAAATTTTTTACATAGCTCAAGTAGATCGGTATCCGAAAGCTTTGGTACTAGAAATTTGGTTCCTATGAATAACGAATCAGTAGATGTGAACTCGAGTAGATATTGCTCAGTGACCGCAATATTCAACGGTCTAGCAATCAGTAATAATTTTGCATGTAGTAAAAACCAGTTGCGAGGTTTGATAAATAACGCAATATTGTCTGCTGCTGCTTTGGAAAGGTCTAAAGGAAGATGAGTGGATAACAAATCGGACGTTGCTGAGTCAGTAGGGACACGTTTCAGTATCGAAGCTATGGGAGCATCAATATGTCCTAGCAGTTTCCACAGTACTCGTATTGCTGAGGGTTCTGCAGAACTTGAATATATGGTTAGTATTTCTGCGATTAATTCTGACCACCAGTTTGCTTCTGGTATTGAATCAACAGCGCGATATAAATCAAGTATGAGTTGTTGATCTATGACAAGCTTGCCCGTAAGCATGCTTAGTAAAAACTCTTTGATTGACCATCCCAGTAGTATTTCGCCCTTATGGAACTCGTGCAATGTTAAGTTCTTTAGTGCTTTTACGTTCGTATCTTGGCCTCTTCTAATCGAGTTTGCAACGTACTCTAGTACTTGATTCTTTATATCAGACCCTGATGTTGGTGCCGGTGAGATTCTTGCAATAAGGCGTAAAAGTAGCCTTGCTTCATTTGGACTTATGTCAGATTTCAGCTTCACGTAAAGTTGATAAGCTTTGACTGTAGGATTAAGTATGCTCCAGTCGCTCATCGAGACCTGTAATGTCCGTATAAAACTCTCGAAATCGTTCTCTGCCCTTCGAGTAAGAATATATTTCTCTACTTCTGTAAGATTAGTAGCTATCATTTTATCCTTACCTCCCGTTACAGCTGTTTTTCTGAAAGCAGTTGCTAAAGATGGTTGGACATAAACAATCTTCTTCTTACTATCTAAGTTATTGGGAGAAAATGCTACCGTGAACGTTAAGCTTTCTCGGAGTGACACTGGTAGCCCCTTCCAGATCGCTGCAATGGCTTCTTCGAAAGCAGGAAGTTCACCACAGAATATAACCGGAGACTGATTTTCAATCAAACCAGCAACTATTTCTTGACTATCCATTGTCGGAGAATCCGGCAAGGATTGATGTTCATCTACCATTAAAGGTAAACTAATGGGTTGAAGTTTCTCGAATACTTCTGGTTTCGAAGTTACAAAAAGTGCAAAGAGATGTTTTAAATTATTAACAAATGAAAGATCATGGATGTCAATTATTAAGGCATGACTAAAGACCATACCTCCTCTGCTTGCACTGTAGTCGGTAATAGTGCGGACAAATATGAATTTAGTTCCATGATTCATTCCGGAAATATAAGGAGACATTTGAATGCCTGCCGGTATTCCGCTAGGTCGGTCGGTAAAAGCGGTCAAGAAAGAAGCCATGCCGAAATCCTCTGAAGAGGAATTGATGCAGCCATGAGCGCGGTTTACTTCACCATAATAAGCCTGCTGAATTATTATATCAGTGTTTTCCAAGCAGAATTTTAATTAAGACAGTTAGGTCTTTGTTCAACTCACCTTGTGGTGAGATAAAAAATCCAAAATCTTCTGGGCCACGTTTTACAAAGTCTAAATCTACTTCAGTTAGCGAGAGTGTACGTTCGGTCGATGAAAGGCCAACCACTGCATAGTTTTGAGACCAAGTCGACTCGATAAATGCATAGAGAGCTGGCGCTTTTTCTTTAAGTACTTCTAAGGGAATTTTCTTCTGATCAACTTCCTCTATTAAGTCCCAACATGAAAGAGATACTACTAATCTTGGTTGAGATGTACGATTGGACGCTATCTTTTGCGCGTAAAGCAAAATCTGGAGTAGCTCTGTATAGAAAGCTGACGAAGAAAGCTTCAACGGTGTCTCATTCTTACTACGTTGTTCCAGTATCTTTTGCTCAGGAAGGCCCCGATTGATTATATCCTCGATAATAGGCAGGCGGTCTAGTCTAATGAATAGCATCCATGAGGTGCTTTCCTTTAGTTGATTAGTCCAATCCTTATTGACCCTTCGATCTATTACAATCGAATTAACCTGTTCCCCGCCATAGTCGGGAAATCTCAAAGAAGTTGCTCTACCCGTATCGTCAATAAGATCGAGTTCCAAAACTTCGTTGGCCGATACGTTAGTATGACCAGCCGAACGACCTTCGTTTAGGTTCTCCAATACCTCTTTAAATACCGTGAGGTTTTCGGGTGGCGAGGTGATTTTGTAAGAACCTGTACGGCTTTGTAACCTGCCATACAGTTGTCCACCAAAGTGGGTTTTTCCTACATCTGGCCCACCTATAATTAGTATGTGTTCACTTTTCTGTCGTTCCATGCTTAGCGTATAGAAAGAAACATATCCTCAGGCTTTTTCGAAATAACTACAGGGGACTCGTTGAGGTCCCTGTCAAGCATTGAAAGTACCCAAGCGATGCTGGCACAGACGTTAGCATGATACTCTCCCTTTCGCCCTTCGCGTACACTAGTTTCGAATTCTTTATATTGACTGATAGGGGAATTGGTGATGTATGTACTGATTTGAGCTTTTATATCAGGATCGAGTGTCACATCAGATTTCGACCAGATCAAAGCAAAGGGCCTATTATTGATACCTTGTTTTATTCGGTCAGCAACCATTCTTGTCTGCTTCCGGGCTTTGCCAAGCTGATTACTCGCAAGCATGTCACAGTCAGCAAAGAGCAGGAATGCATCTGCGATAGTATGAATCCACAGCGCCCCGGCTGCGTTAGGATCTTTTTCGTTAAAGGCCCAGTGATCGAACCATTCTCCTGGAGCATCAGTGAAAATAAGATCTTTTGTCCTGTTATTCTTGTCCCGAAGCTTCAGATGTAGAAGGCCTGGTACGCGCCCTGCATTGCTGGTCGTATGTTCTGGGAATTCTATTGAATTATCTTCCTTCCAACTTAAATACCAAGCAATATTCTCCCAGCCAGTCAAGGTTAGTGATCCTGCAAAGCGATATTGCCCAACGGTAGCACCTTGCCTGAGGAGACAATATAGAGTAGCCAAGAATGTGGTTTTTCCTGCACTTGCAGCACCCGTGATACCTATAACCGTTAGTTGGTTTAGCGATGCTAAATACTCAAGATCTTTAAGACCCATCGCATTACCCGTCCAAGGTGCCCTAATGAAGAATTCATCAGCATCGGTTTGTGGTACTTGTTCACCAGCCGTCTTCTGAGCCGGCTTATAATGAGGACAATCTTTTAGTACTTCACATCCTTCATTATTACATCCAAATTCATCAGGATAACAGCTATCTACTTCACAATTTCCGGCCATTGTTACAAATCGCTTAAGTAGTGCACGTATTGATCTTTCAGAATTATCACCGCAAGCTCTGAGTTACTGATAAGGGCATCGGGTGAAATTCCAGTTCGTGACTGGAATTCATCAACACTTACCTTGTCGTAAACCCCCAAGCTTATAAAATTTAGCAACCCTATCCGGCCATTTATTTCCTTGTCTTTCAAGTAGTTTTTTAGAATCTTCTTATTGCTGGGTGTCAGCAATTTAGAAAGCATCTCAGTGAAGTTTGTCTGTTCTCGAGCTTGAGCGCTTAGTGTTGATAAGGTACTCTGTAGCAAAAAGTTTACGCTAATTGGAGCAACTGCGGGTAGTTGATGGAATAGATCAACAGACATTATCACCGGCTGAAGTTCATCACTCAGCGTATGATAACTGTTTTTTAATGAAGGTGAATACATCGTCTGTTTCCACCAAAGCAGCTTACTCCGACGCTCAACAGCGATGAGCGATTTTAAAGAGTTGCCTAAGACCTGATCAAGCGCTTTTCTTAGGTCGGTTGCGAATTTATTTATAGGCGTTTCGACAGAAGCAGGTGAAAGTGAGCCACTGAACTGATTTAGTGTATTTTCAACAAATTCGACTATTCCATCTCCCGCAAGTTTCGAGAAATGAGCCCCCCACTGAGCGGGATGATTGTAAGGGTCATGGCCATTTGAAGTTCTTTGAGCTGCATTATTTAGTGCGGCCTTCAGCTTAGTATCAACAGTTTTGACTTCACCAAATTGCAAGCCTGTAATTTTGAGCGTTGGCACTCTAAGGCTGGGCTCCGTCTCGTCCAATGACCATTGCTCTGCTGCGTCAGTTTCGACGAGATCTCCAAATTCATTGAGCAATCGTTCGATGATCGTTTTTTCACGGCCTAATTTAGCATAGGGATAGAAGTTGCTTCCTGCCAGATAAATTATACGTGCCAAGTCAACATCAGCAGTGCCAGTATTATATAGGGCATTGATTATCACAGCTCTAATTATCTGCACAGGCCTATCTGAAAACTTTGCGCGTAAGGCCTTCCAATGAGCTGAAATGATTGTCTCTACATCAATAACCGCAGGCTCATCGGTTGAGACGTCTGGATCCAGCGCCGTCAGAACGTATTGTTCAAGGAGGGAAGGCGTTGCCTTTAGTTTCGCTTCGAGATCCGCTATAGAGTTTTCTATGTTAGTAAGTCGCTCATCGCTGTCGCCTATGTCCAGCAAGCCCGCCTGAAGTACGGGTTGTAAAAGGGGGTTCTCCATACGAGACTAAATCGTTTGATTATAAAGGTTTGGAATTGTAGGAAAAGAAATGCCAATTATAATGTCAATCTTGATATTATTACTTACCCTTTTATCAGAAGGTATCAGCTGATATAGTTACGTGTCTGAGTCAACCGTTTTATTCTTCTTACGATCTTCTCGTCAAGGGCGATATAATTATACGAAGATTAATCATGATATAATTGTTCTGAGAGCTTGTGTGGCCGACACGGCATCGGAAAGCCACATACAACAAAGTGTTTGGTACCGGTTGACTGATAGCCAATCAAACCGGCTGAACGGACAGACTGTTGGTGCTGGATCTTTACTGATCTGCGGACGTAGGGCACAAAAAAAAGTCTTACCGGTAAAGTCAGACTTTTGAATTTAAGCTAGGGTAGGGATCGACCCCACGACCATAGGCTTGAGTGAATCTACGCTCTTCCAACTGAGCTGTGTTGACTTATAGCCGCCAGATAGCATCAGAATCGTCTGTGGAAATATTGTTTTTTTATGTAATTCCAACAGCGGCAAAGCAAAGTCATCTTATGAGGAATGCTTCGCTTTGTCGCTGTTATTGGAGTGAAAAACTATCCGAAGTTAAGGGCGATGTTAGCCCACATATCAGCTGTCCCCTCCCACATCTGCGCCGTACGTAGTTTGCTCAGTGCTTTCACTGCCAGTTGCTGCTGTTCCAGATAAGGTGAGTTATCCGAGAGGGCTATCAGCCGCTCCGTACAGTTGGCTCGGCTATTGGCTGGGGCGCTTCGGCTGTCTGCTGATCCTGGTGGCTTCCTATGCCGGAGGAGTGTCCTGGGGCTGGTAGCGTCGACGGGGGTACTTATCGCACTGAGTGTTTCGGCGAGCGGTGTTGCCGGGGCTGCTTCTGATTTGGTGGTTTGCTTTGCCATTACTTGAGGTGGGGCGGTTCAGCGCGCCCTACGCACTGAAATGAAACGATGTAATCGGCAGCCATTAAAAACGTCAACCGCGTTCTTATCGTCAATGACCAACTGAATCGCGCTGGAGCTAATGCTTGTCGTGTCGGTCTGGCACCTGCTGAAGTGCGTGAAGGAAACTTATCAACTGCCGTCGCATTTGCTGGTTACTGCGTCGACTAGGAATGACGTTTGGGTGCTGTGGCGTATTGGTCGGGCATACTGACCAAAGCAAAAGATATTCTGACATTTTAAATATAAAATCTCTCATATTTTAATGCTTATGATAGTTAAGTATTTTGGTGAGAACGTACACAAGCGCTAATTGTGTCATGGTTATTGAAAGACTTGACTACAGTTCGTTGAGTTCTGAACTCGGTCTGTCAGCCTCTACGACGGTCGATATTGATAATGCTAACCAGCGCAGCCTGCACGTGCATCAGGCTTATTGGTGGTAGCCTGCCAGGCTGGCTGACCAGCAGCCTACGGGCTTAAACCTACTGGCCGATACACCCTATACTCCCCAAGCCAATATGCCGGACCACCTGGTTATTTTCGTCGTTGCCACCACCGAACCGGCCAAGCCCCGAGTCTCTGTCGACTAGCAAAGCTGGTAGTATGAAGTGGTAGCGGGGCTGGTACCGGCATCAACGTTCCTAAAGGTTGTGATTCCCTACTGGTACGTGCTGCTAGTGTTATGTCTGTACAGGTCAGTGCATCACGGGGTGATGACGAATAAACTGCCCCGTCGACGGGTTCTGATCCGATGGCTGGCCGGTAGATAAAGGGTTCGCGGTTGATGACCGAGTTAGAGAGTCTACCCGAAGCGGTGGCCAGCAGCCGCTTAATGTACAACTCCCTTAGGTAGTGATACTCTGGGCCATCAGCCCGCTTTCTGTCAAGTAGCCCAGTTTTTTAAGATTGGTGGAATCCATAACAATGCCTAGCCCAGTACGGCCCAGTTCGGATATCACCGAAAACAGGTGTACCTGCTCGCCCCGATCGTATACATCCAGTAGCGCCTGATGGACGCTGGCGTGTTCGGTGTTGTAGAAAACTTC
This sequence comes from Spirosoma oryzae, assembly GCF_003002825.1. Lineage (GTDB taxonomy): Bacteria > Bacteroidota > Bacteroidia > Cytophagales > Spirosomataceae > Spirosoma > Spirosoma oryzae. The sequence continues at coordinate 151,249 of NZ_PVTE01000013.1, forward strand.
GCCATCGCCCAGCAAGGCGCGAGTGGTAAAACGGTGATGGAGTAATCGAGCAGAACTAACAGCATTTTGCGCTTGGCTACCCGGTCTCCGAGCAGCAGGTGAACTTTATCCGTCCTGTCCATATCCACCGTGGGGGTGGGCCTAGAGAATATTAGCGATTTAGATATGGTCATAGGTTTTAATTACGGGTGCTAGTAAATGACCTGCTGGAGTCAATCTGATAGGGCAGGAACGACGTTTCACGCAGTCGTCCGTGGGGGCGGTAGGCCCACAGTGGAGGCAGGGGTACCCCGCCCGTCAGTTCGACATGCTGGTTGTGCTGTTCCCAGTCGGCTATTGCTTCGGGGTCAATCTGCTGGCTGCTGTGCGCCGGGCGTGGTAGGCGCTCTGATCGCGGAAGGCGGGGTCTTCGGACCACGCCACGAATGGATGCTGGGGCATGGGTCAGTCGATCTCGTAGCTGCCGAAATCAACCGGGCGGTTAGGATCGTAGGGAGCGCCTTTGACCGGGGCCGGTCGCCGGTTGACGGCATCGCGCATATCGCTGGCGAAAAATTCCAGCAGCCTGCCCAAGTTGCGCTGACTGCGGATGTCCTCGTTCATCGCCCGCTGCTCGATGAAGGCGTCAACGAATGACTCGTCGATGCGGACTTTGTGCTGCATGGCGAAGGTTTCGCTCCGTGTTCCCCGGTAGATGTCCAGAATGATTTTCTTCAGGCTGGCCTTCGACTGGTCAGCGTTCATGTACTGGCACCAGACCTCATCGGCGGGAATGATCTGCTGGGGACTTAGCGATGCTCTATTCCGCAGGACAAAATCAGGAAGAGGAAAGGAAGAAGAAGGAGGTGGGGGGGCTGAAGGTTGCGCTTGCTCAAGTTTCGGCTCGTCGCTTACCACCCCACTACTTACTTCCTTATCTACAAACATTCTATTTACTATAATACTGGTAATTGCGTTTTTGTCAATTGCAACTGACGTTTTTGTCAAATGGCCATAAGGCTCATTTTGGCCATTTGACAAACCTGTCAATTGGCCATTTGACAAATCTGTCAAATGCGAATCCGGCTCGTTTTGGCCATTTGACAAATTTGTCAAATGGGGGTCTATGGGCGTGGTCGGCTGGGGGTCGGGCGTCTGATCGGCCAGCTCGTCGTCGTCAATATTCTGTAGCTGCCGCATCACCTCGGCGGGGATATTGATGGTAGAGATCGTGTCGGTGAGCGGTACGCTGGTCTGATCGGCGACGGTATAGAACCGGGTTCGATTGTGGCGGACAGCGTTAAAGTTGCCGACCAGGATAGCCTTCTGTTTGACGAGTGAATTCAGGATGCGGTAGAGCGTGCGCTCGGTTTTCCAGTAAGGGAAGTACCCCACCATTCGGTGTACGGGCATCCGAACCCACGTATGCCCTCGGTGATAATGAAGGCCGTTTGCTGCGTTACCAGCCTGCCATATACGGAGGCTTTGTAGAAGAATTGCTTCGTGGAGTCCGAACTTACCGGCTTCCTGCACGTCAAAACTGTGAGTCATAGCGTTGGTTTTTTGGGGCGAGTGAGTCTAGCATATACAAGCTGGGGGAAGCTTAAAAAGCCCATCACGCAACAGTGTGATGATGGGCGGTAATGGTGAGGTCAGGCGGCTGCAGCAACGCTTGGCCATCGACAGCACCTTTGTTTCTCGCTGCTGGCTTTCGGCGGTCTGCTGGCTGATATAGGCCAGTAGATGCTCACTATGACCTTCTGTAAACCGGTGAATTGTTGTCGTATTGTTCATATTATGGCAATAGTATCTTGTACATATAGATGGGTAAAAAAAATAACCTCGGTTGTTTAGTTAGATGCTGGAATTATTTCGGCCCAGTTTGCAGACTCCGGTAAGAATCCACATATAAGTTTGCATGTTAATCTCCTTTCATGGGGCATAGTAAAAGGCGTGAGGAATGGCAGTAAATTTCCTATCTGCGCGATGTGGCTTTGATTTAGCTTGTTCCATATTTTTGATCGATTTCGTGTGTTCAGATAAAAGTTTATGTTCTTCTTCGCTAATAAGCATGACTAGTTGCTATTTTTGGTATCACGAAGTCGATATAGTATTGGCAAAAATATGTACAAGTTTATATTATGTACAATCTTGTTCGTTCTTAAATTTCCATGACCACTCACTGAGCGTATATGCAGGATGCACAACTTACTAAAGGTGAACGGCTTCGCAAGCTGCGCCTTCAGTTAGGCTATAACCAGACCGAGTTCGGTAACGAATTGCAGCGGGTGGGCATTCCTGTTGCTCAGAACTACCTATCCAAAATTGAGAAAGGTGAACGTAATATGGGTTCCGACGTGCAAACGCGCATCGAAGCCCGGTTCAATATCCGTCCCCAGTGGCTCAATGAGGGTATTGGTGAAATGTTCGTCAATGGTGAAGCCCCGTCGATGGCTCCGCTCACCGAACAACGTCAGGAGCAGATAAAAAAGGCGCTCGGTAGTTTGCCTAGCCGTATCGCCCGGCAACAGACACCGACTTGGGTATCGGTTCGGGAGCGTAGTCTGTTCCTGCGCGAATCTGAGCATGTGCTGCTGCGCCGGGCCGGACTGCCCCAGATCGCCGAGCGTACCTACGGCTTCGAGGTGGCAGACGGCTCGATGATGCTCCGCTTTCCAATCGGTGCATACCTGATTTGTACTCTCACCCATGTCAGTGAACTCGTTAGAGGACTGGCTTACGTGCTGGCCACCAATGAGCAGTTATACATCGCCCAATTTGAAGGTATCAGAGAGGAGAACATACAACTAGGGTATCTCAACGATAGTCGGAAAGATATGATTCAGGTTGCCGCTGTCCGGGGCGCTTACCACATCGAACTGATGCTGGTAAAGCCCTGACCTGACCCAACTACAGAAACGGAAACGGCCTCTTTCGGAGGCCGTTTTTTTAGAGGTATACAGAAGGATTAGACAAGCTTATGCTGGCAGGTAAGCAGTAGAGCGTCCTGATGTCCCAGAGACTTGACGCTGGTTTAATAGACGCCGAGTTGCTCGATCAATAGTAGAGATCATTCAGGACGAGGCTAGATAAGGTTAACATATTCATCAGGTCATTGTGTTGAATAAGTAGAGTACTATCGCCGGACGGTACCAAACATGACTTAAGATAGGGATAGCAATGCATCATTTTATGTTGGGCAGTTTTCATACTTCCTGTAAAGAGCAAAAGAGCCCTAAAGTACGTATCTGTCTACCTCAGCAAAAAATCGGCTTCGCTTATATATCGGTCCTTTGTCACTAAAAAAGCCATTTTTGGTGACATTAAAAATTCGGCTACTTTGCAATTGATCGACCCGTTAGGGGCTGTAAACCCGCCCGATTGCGGGCTGGGAACGCGCCCGTACTACCATATTATAAATAGAATTTTCCGGATTTTTCGGGGGGGGTGTTTGAGCAATGTTTGAGCAAAAAGGAAAAATGCCCTCTTACGCAACGCAGAGAGCATTTTTGACCCGTATTATGAATACAACCTGAATTGAAAAATCCTGTTTCCAACAGTAATAGTACTACTGAATACATGCCAAAATTGTTGAATAAAAAGAAATAATTCAACTATTCGGATAGGATTAACCTAAATAAAATAGTTTACGAATACGGTTACTCAACGATAAGCTTGACGCGGTTACTCTTTGTACGGCTGCGTAGCCAGTTTTCAATCCGCTTTTTTTCAGTTGCCGTATGGGGGCGGCTGAACCGGGCGTAGACAAGCAAGAGCGTATCGGGCCTGGTGCTGGTAGCTGTCATGAGTAAGGCACGGGATGCCGTAAACGTCCGTACGTCAGGCAGTAACGTCTTCAACTCGTCGCGCAGGTCAGCGACGGGCAGACGCGACAGCTGGGTTTGTTCGATCTGTCGGCGCAGTGAATCGATGGTGTGGTCTTTACGCGCAATCGACGCCTGACTGTACTGAATAACCTGGTCGGTGATGGTCGACGTGATGGCATCGACGTCTACGTTGGCGTCTTTAAAATTTCCCTGCTTGATGACCAGATTTGTGTTGTCGAGACCATAACTGGGCATGGTCGATTTGAGTTGTGCGAGCGAGTCGGGTAGGAGCGGTTCACCGACAAGCGTTAATTCAACGACGGGTTGGTTGCGGTGGAAGCGGGCTTTGTAGCCGATCAGTTGCCGGGTCTGCGAATTGAATTCTTCGTCGACAAAGCGCTTGACGTTCTGCTCGAATATTGTTTTACGAACAATCTGATAGCCCAGGTACGTGCTGGGAACGATCGCAATGACGACGGCTATCCAGATCGTGGTTCGGACGCGTCGTTCGATCTGGGCTGATGGGTACGGCTTCTGTTTGTAGCCCAGGAAGCGAACGATCAGGAATGCACTCAGACTGATACAGACGCTATTGATCAGGAACAGATAAAAGGCACCCGCGAAATAGATCGGGTTGCCGGTTGCGATGGCGTAGCCCGCCGTACAGAGGGGCGGCATAAGCGCGGTTGCAATGGCAACGCCCGGTATAACGTTACCGACTTTTTCCCGGCGCGACCCGGCAATGATACCCGCCAAACCGCCGAAGAACGCGATGAACGTGTCCCAGACGGTGGGCGAGGTGCGGTCCAGTAATTCTGACTGCGCTACGTGCAGTGGACTAATCAGGAAATAAAGCGTTGAGGCAATCAGGCTGAACAACACCGCAATGGCCAGATTTTTTAGCGCCCGCAGTATCATGTCGAGGTCGTTGATACCGACGCCCAGCCCAATTCCCATGATCGGACCCATTAATGGGGAGATAAGCATAGCCCCCGTAATCGCTGCGGTCGAGTTGATGTTCAGCCCGATGGAGGCAATCAGGATGGCGAAGATCAGCGCCCAGAGGTTGATTCCCCGGAATTCGATACCCCGGCTGATCGACTGAACAACCGCTTCCTGGTCGTCTTTGTCGTCGTCCAGACTAAAGCGGTCGTGAAGAAATCGTCGGAAGGCGACCCAAAAACTGGTGTTAGCAGGGGGGGACGAATTGGAGACAGGCTTCTGAGTTGGTGTCATAGATGGATAGGGGATAGGTGAAAAAACTGGACATACATGACCAGACCGTTCTATGGTAACGCCCTACTTCCGGTCAGTGTTGCGGTTCTGAGTGACCTCCTGGCTGTACATGTCGTTGCCGGAAGGTGCGCGGAGACACACTACAGAAGAATACCTGGTCAAGTTCCGGGAGCTATATCAGTATGCTGACTGCGCTGCCCGTTGTCGTAACCATCACGTCTGTCGTGGTGTTATTCACGGTGATTGGACAGGGACTGACACTAGAACGACTGATTCGGCGACTATATCCGTAACGTATACTGTACCTGTATACCGAAAAGAGTACTATGAACGCAAAAATACACCAGCTCTGGCAGCAACTGACGGATTCACTCTGGTTCATTCCGGGGCTAATGATCGTAAGCGCTATGGTGCTTGGTCTGGGACTGATTGAACTGGAAGTTTATTACCCAATTCGCGGCAGCACTGAGTATCCGCTGCTGTTTGGCGTTGGTGCCGAAGGGTCGCGTAGTATGCTGTCGGCTATTGCCAGTTCGATGCTGACGGTAGCGGGGCTGAGTTTCACTCTAACGCTGTCGGCAATTTCGCAGGTCAGCGGGCAGTACTCACCCCGGCTGCTACGCAACTTCATGAAAGACCGGATCAATCAGTTTGTGATGGGGTATTTCACGGGATCGTTCGCGTACTGCCTGATTGTCCTGCGCACGATTCGGGGTAGCGACGAGCTAACGTTCGTACCGTCGATTGCGGTACTGACCGGCTTGTTACTGGCACTGGGCGGTGTACTGGCGTTGATTTTATTCATTCATCACATTGCCGAATCGATGCAGATCAGTACCATCATCTACAAGATTATGGATGAAACGACTACGGCTATCGACAGGCTTTTTCCGCAGGAACTGGGTGAGCCGGCTCCGGCGGGAACGCTGGTCGACAAAGCGAAACGACTGATCGATGCCCCCGAAGGCTGGATTACCGTAACGGCGTCACAGTCGGGGTATTTGCAGCAAATACACAGCGAACTGCTTCTTGAGTGGGCTGTTGATCATCAGATGCTCGTCCGACTGGAGTATGCTATCGGTGACTTCGTTGGGAAAGGGTTTCCGCTGCTTAGCGTTCGGCCGGTCAACGAACGGCAGGACGCCATAGTACTGACCAGCAACGAATCGGAAGCTTTGCAGGATTGTCTACAACTGGGCCGCTATCGCGCGGTAGAGCAGGACGTTCGCTTCGGTATTCAGCAACTGGTTGATATCATCACGGGGGCGTTGACACCGAGTACCAACGATACCACCACCGCCATTATGGCCATCGATCACCTATGCGTTATCATCAGCCGACTGGCGGCTCGTCCGTTTCCATCGCCGTTCCGCGCCGAAGATGGGCAGTTGTACGTCCTCACGCGGTCGGCTTCTTTCGCGCAGATGGTAGCCGATGCATTTGACCCGGTGCGCATCAGCGGCAAAGCCAACCACGCCATTTTCGTGACACTGCTTCGTGTGTACGAGCGTCTGACGGCCCATACGCACGACACGGCCCGCCTGTCGGTAATCAGACAGCAGATAAAACTCGTTCGCGAAGCATCCGATACGACACTGGAAACCAGCTACGAAAAAGAGCTGGTAAACGCGTTATAGCTGGTTTGATGCAAATTCATAAAATGATCTGAATGGAATTAGACTCCAAACAACTATTTGTCAAAGCCGAGTTTTTGTCTTATCAAGTGGAGTGGGCCAACGATTGGCAATACATTGGTTTAGAGACTGGTTTTGAAGAGCGTTTCGCTAGAATTCTTGGTACTATTTTCGGTAGTGAAAACGTCATCTTAATTCGCGGACGGCATGATTCGGCCGTCTTCTCTCAACGTGATATTCGCAACCTACTCTTTCAAGGTTTGGGTGACTCTGATTTTAAAATCTGGAGCCTGGATTTTGCACTGGTGTTGGCGTTTAGCCGAATTGGCGTGTATCGCCGAGGTTTGGCAGGGCAGGGTTCGGGTGACCGGAATATCGTCCCATGAGAAGATTGTCATCCTACCATGTTTACTCGCGACGCAGATCGTACAGGAGCCACTGCCGGTTGGCGATGTCGGCCTGATGCTGCCGGAGGAGTTGCAGGAAATCCTGGACGCCTACCGGCTCGTTGCCGTTGCCGTGAATCAGTACGATACTGCCCCAGCCCGGCGTCTGCCCTTTTGCCAGCCAGGCATCGCTGCCCACGGTGATTAACCCGTACTGACCGATGCGTTTGACCAGTTCCTGATCGGAGATAAGCCCCGGAAAGCGGAAGAAAACAGAGGGAATCAGGCCGTTGGCAAGCATGGCCTGTTCAGTCAGCAGTACTTCGTCGTTCAGGTTGGTACCGGGTTCGAGCAGGAAGTTTTCGTTCAGCGGTTCGGTCGCCGATACACGGTGGTGGAACGAGTGGTTGATCCACGTAATCGACAGCACGCCTTTGTTGGCCAGTTGTTTGAGCCAGGCCAGATCATCAGGGTGTTGCTTCATCCAGACGCCGGTAATGGAGAGCGCCAACGGAACGGGTGATTCGTACTTGCCCAGTTCCTGCGCCAGACTGGTGAAAATGACCCGGTCGAGGGGTTTGTGCGACGGGCAGAGGTCGATGGTGAGTGTAATGCCTTTCTCGCGGGGCAGCGTGTGCGTGAAGCCCGCATCCTGCAACGGTTTCGCGTTCGACGCTGCTGCCGACAACGCCTGACTATACGGAGAAGACAACTGAAAGTTTAGCAGATCGGCCAATGTCAAAACCGTCGGACTGTTGGACTGATCGGGGACTACGTTTGTCTGGAGCGTCTGCGGATCGACCAGCAGGCAGTAGGGTTTGCCGTTCAGCTCGAATCGGCGCAGAATCAGCAGCGTCTGCCGATTACGGGTAATCGACCCAAAACTGACGCGGTATTTACTGATGCGAGGGGGGAGCGTTTGACCCCCGGTTTGTATGACGATGACGAGCATCAGAACCAGCAACAGCCGGACATGCATGGTGATAGGGAGATTATAGGTCGTGGATAAGTAAGCAACTGTTTTCTCTTGACCGTGGTGGCAGGTCTGGATCGCCAGCCCGGCCTCCGTGGTCCGGCCCCCTAGAGGGACTGGGCTGTTAAGTTCTGGTCAGCCCACCCCCAGCCCCCTGAAGGGGGTGAAATTAGCACGCGAACAGCTCCCCCTTCAGGGGGCTGGGGGGTAGATGAACCGAAGGAAATTTGGCCATCATCAGTGCTAAATCAAGAACTTAACAGCCCTGCCATTCAGGGGGCTGGGGGTATTGTAACACTACGTAAAACACTCGTAAACAGCTGCGCCGGGCTAGACCCGGCGCAACGTTGCTTTATTGGGACACCGCACGACTTATACCATCGCTTTCCGTTCCCGACGTTCGGATTCCCGACGGATACGACCGCTGTGAATCAGGTTATACATGATCGGCAGAATCAGCAGCGACAGAATCGTACAGGTAATCAGTCCGCCGATCATGACCGTGGCCAGCGGTTTCTGCGTCTCCGAGCCGATACCGCTGCTGAGGGCGGCTGGCAGCAGGCCCAGCGAGGCCATCAGGGCAGTCATGACTACCGGCCGAACCCGCGTCTGCGCGCCCTCGCGCACGGCGTCGAGCATCGGCATCCGGTTGTGCAGGTTTTCCTTGAATCGGTTGATCAGGATAACGCCGTCCTGCACCGATACGCCGAACAGACAGATGAACCCAACCCCCGCTGAGATACTGAAGTTGATACCCGTCAGCCAGAGGGCCAGAATGCCGCCGATGAGCGCAAACGGTACGTTCAGAATAATGAGCGTGGCGTCGATGGCGCTGCCGAACGTAAACAGCAGAATCAGGAAGATGATCGTGATACTGATCGGCACGACAACGGCCAGCGTGTGTTCGGCCCGCGTCTGATTCTCGAACTCACCCGCCCAGCGCATCCGGTAGCCTTCCGGCAGCTTGACCGCTGCGCCCACTTTCTGCTGCGCTTCGGCGATGGTGCTGCCGAGGTCACGTCCGCGTACCGAAAACTTGATGGCGATGAAGCGGGCGTTGTTTTCGCGGTAGACAAAGGCCGGTCCCGACCGGGTACCGATGTCGGCCAGTTCTTTCAGCGGAATCTTCGAGCCGGACCGCGTCGGTACGAGCAGGTTAGCAATCTGTTCGGGTGCAAACCGGAACCGCTCGTCGTAGCGCACTTTAACGTCGAAGTGGCGTTCGCCTTCGTACAGTTGGGTGGCCGTTTTACCGCCAATGGCCGTCTCGATCACCGACTGCACGACATCGGTCGGAACGTTGTAGAGGGCAAGCTTGGCGGGATCGAGCGTGATGCGAAATTCCGGCTGACCAAGGTTACGGAACACGCCGAGATCACTCACGCCCGGTACTTTTCGCATGATGTCGTATACGCGCGTGGCCTCCTTGTCGAGCACGTTCAGGTCCTGCCCGACAATCTTGATCGCCATCGACCCTTTTACCCCCGATACGGCTTCTTCCACGTTGTCGGAGATGGGCTGCGAGAAGTTGAACGAGACCCCCTTGAAGCGCGCCAGCTTCTGCTGCATCTGACTAACCAGCTCGTCTTTCGAGATGCCACTTTTCCACTCTTCCCGTGGGTACAGGTCGACAAAGAATTCGTTGTTAAAGAAGCCCGTGGGGTCGGTACCGTCGTTGGGGCGACCCGTCTGCGAGATGACGCCCCGTACTTCGGGAAACTCTTCGAAGATGGCCCGGAACTTCCGCGTGTACGCATAACTTTCGTCCAGTGCTACCGAATATGGCAGCGACGCCCGGACATAGATCGATCCTTCGTTCAACTGCGGTAGGAATTCCGAACCGATATGAAACAGAAACAGGTAAACGGCGAAAGCCAGCGAACCGATGGCAATACCGATGATCGACGCCGGTTTGCGGATAGCCCAGTCCAGCGCGGGGGTGTAGCCTTTCTCCAGTCCCAGCACAACGGGGTTGTGCCGTTCGCGGACGTTCTTTTTCAGCAGCAGTGAACACAGCAGCGGAATCAGCGTCAGGCTGACGATCAGCGAACCGAGCAGCGCGAAGCCGATGGTCCAGGCCAGTGGGCTGAACAGCTTACCTTCTACTTTCTGGAAGGTGAAGATCGGAAGCAGCGCCGTGATGATGATAACCTTCGAGGTAAAGATCGACTTACCCAGTTCGGTGGCGGTGCTGGCGATCCAGCTGAGTTTGCCGCGTCCGTTGAATTTCATCATGCCCAGGTGCTCGGCCCGCGTAGCCAGCATGACGAACAAACCTTCGACCATCACCACGGCCCCGTCGATGATGATCCCGAAGTCGAGCGCACCGATGCTGAGCAGGTTGGCCGTCATGCCCCGTGCCCGCAGACAGATAAAGGCAAACAGCAGCGCCAGTGGAATGACGATGGCCACCGTCAGGGTCGTGCGCCAGTCGGCCAGGAAGATCAGTAGAATGAGCGTGACGAGGAAGATACCCGTCAGTACGTTTTCGCCAACCGTGTGCAGCGTGTAGTTGTTCAGCGTGGTCCGGTCGTAGAACGTTTTGATCTTGACGTCTTTCGGCAGAATCTGGCTGTTCAGCTCATCGACCTTGGCTTTGAGTGCGGGAATGACTTCGTTGGGGTTTTCGCCCTTCCGCATCACCACGATACACTCGACCACGTCGTCCTGCTTGTCGCGGCCGACGATACCGAGCCGGGGCTGGAAGCCTTCCCGCACCGTTGCCACGTCCTTAACCTTGATCGGCACGCCGTTGACGTTGTCGATCACGACACCGGCAACGTCTTCGGGCCTGGTCAGCAGACCGATACCGCGCACGACGAGCGACTGGTTGCCTTGTTTGATGATGTCACCCCCGACGTTGATGTTGCTTTGTTGCAGGGCCTGATCGACGTCGATCGACGTAAAGCCGTAGTTGGCCAGTAGTGTCGGGTTCAGGTCAACGTTGATCGTTTTGACCTTGCCGCCGAAGCTGACCACGTCGGCAATACCGGGTACGCTTTTGATCTGCCGCTCGATAACCCAGTCCTGGATGGTCTTAAGTTCAGTAACGTCCTTGGTTTTCGACTCCAGCGTGAAGCGGTAAATCTCCCCGGTAGGGCCGTAGGGTGGCTCGATTTCGGCGTTGGCTCCGTCGGGCAGATCGACGTCGGCCATGCGGTTGGAGACGTTGGTTTGGGCCGTGAAGTTGTCGACACCATCGTCGAAAATCATCGTCACCACCGACAGACCAAACAGCGATACCGACCGCAGCGTGCTTTTACGGGGCACCGAGTTCAGTTCAGTTTCGAGGGGAATGGTCACAAACCGCTCCACTTCCTCCGCCGACCGGCCCGGCCACTGCGTAATAACGATCACGTTGGTATTTGTGACGTCGGGAAACGTTTCTACGGGCGTGTTCATAAAACTGACAACACCCCCCACGATGATGATACCGATGCCGAAGAACACGGCAAAGCGATTCGTCAGCGCGAACGTGATAATACTGCGGATGAAAGAATTCATAAGTTAATGATTGAGTGACAGAATGATAGAATGATCGAATAGGCCGTCCGGGAAAATGTGATTTCGTCAGCCTATTAAAGCATTCTATCAATCAATCATTCATTAATTCGTTAAATCGTTGTACAACAGCAGGCTGCCTTCGGTGACGACGCGGGTGCCGGGCTTGAGGTTGCCCCCTTCGACAAAAGCGTAGCGAGTCGTATTCTGGATGACGTTCACTTCCCGGACGTCGAACTTGTTGGGCGCGTCCTGTACGACGACGTAGTAGTGGTCGCGGTCGAAGACGAGGGCTTTCTGCGCGACGGCCATGCCTTTCTGGGCAGCGGTGTTGGGCAGGTGTACGTGAATGGTGGCAAACATATCGGGTTTGAGCAGGCCGTCTTTGTTGTCGAGCACGATCCGCACTTTCAGCACCCTTGCCTGTTCGTCGAGGACGCTGCTGATGTTGTCGACACGCCCCCGGAACACTTTGTCGGGGTAGGCCAGTACCTGCACGTCGACGGGTTGTCCCTGTTTTACTTCGGGAATGTCGGCCTCATACACGTTGGCCATCACCCAGATTTGCTGCAGGCTCGAAATTGTATACAGGGGGTTTGTATTGTCGGACCGTAGATCCTGCCCGGTGTTGACGTTCTTCTCGACGATATAACCCGCAATGGGTGCTTTCACCGTAAAATAAGGTTGCCCGCTGGTGTTGCTGCCCCCATATACCCGCAGGATGTTGGCCGAGCGCCCCAGCTCGTCTTTGGCTTTCTGCAACGCATTCTTCGCCGTGATAAAGTCGGTTTCGGACGTAAAACCGGCTTTGTACTGCGCCTGCACGTTTTTCAGGTTTTGCTGCGCCACTTCCAGATCGGCTTTGTCGGCCTGGTAGTCGTTGACGTAGTTTGAAATGTCGCCGGAGCGAATGACGGCCAGATCCTGCCCCTTCTGCACGTAGCTGCCGAGCGTGACGGTTGCCTTCTCGACGTTACCCGATACCAGCGGAAACACCCGCACGACGTTATCTTGGTCGAAGGTGACCGTGCCGTTGAGGGTCAGTTCGCTTTCGGGGTTGAGCCGCCGTACGGAGTCCGTCAGGTAACTGCTGGTCGAATCGGCGGATGAGGTAGGGGGCTTCGTGTCTTCTTTGTGCCCGCAGGCAGCCAGAACAAGCCCGGATAGAAAAATGAGGGGGAATTTCATTGGGTAAAGAGCGAAAGAGTGATTGAGCGAAAGAGCGAAACGTTGGCTCAAGAGCTTTCGCTCTTTCACTCATTCGCTCTTTCACTCTTTAAAAAAATCGCGTGTTGGTTACGTAATTGAATAACTGCTGCGACTGGAAGAGATTATTGCGAAGATTGATGGTGTTGAGCTGCGCCTGCTGATACGTCCGGATTTTGTCGAGGTAGTCGAGCAGGCCGATGGTCCGGGCGTTATATGCTTTGGTTGCTTCGACGGAGATGTTCTGAATCCGGTCCAGATAGCCCGACGGGCGGGTGTTGTATTGCTGGTAGTAGGTGTTCAGCTTGTCATACGCGTTGAGCACATCGCTCTGCACGACCGTCTGCTGATTGTCCAGGCCACCCGTAACCGATTTCAGCGTCGTCTCTGCCGACCGTATCGCGCCCTGATTCCGGTTCCGGATGGGCAGATCCATAGCCGCCTGAAAGCCGGTGAAGTTGTCGTATGCATTACTGTACTTTTCAAAATACAGTCCCAGTGTCAGGTCGGGCGTACGGCGGGCCCGTTCCAGCGTCAGGCTGCGCTGGGCATTGTTAATCTGCTCCTGCGACAGGGCAATGTCGGGCCGGTTAGTGAGGGCTGAGTCGAGTGCCGTGCGTAGCTGCGGCAAACCGTTCGTGGCGGCCGGAACGTCGACGGGCAGGATAAATGCATTCGACGGCTGACGGACCAGTATACGTAACGTAGCCTGTTCATCGGCGATCTGCGCGTTGTAGTTGGCCAGATTCGCTTCCAGATCCCGCACGGCTACTTCCAGACGCGTGACCTCGTACGGGGCTACTCCGCCGGTCTGTAGCGCAATCCGGTACGACTCGACCAGCCGCTGCTGCCGGGCCAGCTCTTCGGTGAACAACTGCCAGGCCTGAATGTCGTAATACAGATTGGCGTAGGTCGAGTAGAGCTGGTAGTGCAGCGTCCGCATCAGATCGCGGAAGGCTACCTGGGCCAGCGTCCGGTTGCTTTCGGCCAGCGCGACCAGTTTGCTACGCTTGCCAGCCAGCAGAACAACCTGCTGTAGCTGAACGGCATACGCACCACTGTTGTACTGCCCCGAGGCCCGGTCCTGCTGGGTTGGCGGACCATACTGCAGGAATTTGCTCGTCTGTGGGTTGTACAGGTTCCCCTGAAACCAGAGATTCGGGTTAGGCCGCAGCCCTGCCTGCGTAATGGCTGCATCGGCGATGTCGATCTGATACCGCTGGGCCAGCAGCTGGAAGTTACGCTCTACGAATTGCTGCTCAAGCTGAGGCAGTGTAACGCGAAGGGTATCAGACGATTTGGAGGGTGGGTTGATGACCTGGGCTCCGGCGAAACCGGCACATAGCCAGCCTGTTAGAAGCAAAAATAAACTACTGCTTAGCGTGCGAGTGCGTATCATGTGGTAGCGTACTGACTGATTCGAAATCAGGTGAGCTGGCTGTTAGTTGAACCAGAACCTGATTTCGTCGGCAAATAGCGCGCCTAAAATTAAGCTGTTGTTAAAGCGTTGTTAAGTGATTCTTAAAAAAATGAGTAAAAGTGCTCAGGCGGGAAAAGGCGTAATCGCCAGCGTAGACGACGTTCTGTCGTAAGCCAGTTAGCCTGACTGATTGCCGCGTTGGGCGTTTTAGGGCAACGTGAACGGCATCTTTGGGAAACCTTTTTCTCTTTAATCCTATTTTAACTCTAATCGGTGTGTGGCTACGAGAGCCCTCGCTGCCGGTATGTATCGGATTACTGCCGGTAATTTCAACGTACTGTGCTTATGATCGATCGGCTGATTGCGTTCAGTGTACGAAGTCCCTGGACGATTGGTTTTCTTGTCCTATTGCTTATTCTGGCTGGTGGGTATTCCCTAAAAAAACTGCCTATCGACGCCGTTCCCGACGTAACAACCCAACAGGTCGACGTCATTACCAACTCGCCGAATCTGTCGTCGCTGGAGATTGAGAAGTTCATCACCATACCGCTGGAGATGGCCATGGCCAACATTCCGGGGCTGGTCGAAACGAGGTCGGTGTCCAAATTCGGGTCGTCGGTTGTCAAGCTTATCTTCACCGATCAAACCGACATCTACTGGGCGCGTCAGCAGGTCTTCGAGCGGCTCGAATCGGTCAAGGCCGACATTCCCGATGGGGCCGGTACGCCCGTGCTGGGTCCGGTTTCTACCGGCTTAGGCGAAATTTATCAATATGTTATCCGGCCCAAAGACCCGAATAACCCCGGCTATACACTTACCGAAATTCGTACGATTCAGGACTGGTACGTTCGGCGGAAACTACTTGGTATGCCGGGGATCGCCGACGTCAGTGGTTACGGGGGGTACAGCAAGGAGTATCAGGCCAAGCTCAAGCCCGAACGGATGCGGGCACTGGGCGTCACGGTCGATGACCTGTACGCGGCTCTGTCGCAGGGTAATGGCAATACCGGGGGCGCATACATCGAGAAAGACAACAAGGCCTTTACCATTCGCGGTATCGGTCTGGTCAACAGTCTCGATGAAATCGCGCAGACGGTTATTCGCAAAAACGGCAACGCACCGGTACTGGTACGCGACGTGGCCGACGTCGACATGGGGCACGCGCTGCGGTTTGGGGCGCTAAGCCGTAACGGGCAGGGCGAAGTCGTTGGTGGGTCGATTCTGATGATGAAAGGGGCCAACGGCAACGAGGTCATTAACCGGTTGAAAGAACGCTTTGTCGACATTCAGAAGGGGATGCCGAAGGGCCTGGTGATCGAGCCATTCCTCGACCGGTCCGAAATCGTGACGGCGGCCATCAATACCGTCGCGCACAACCTGCTCGAAGGGGCTGCTATCGTCGTTATCGTTATTCTGGTACTGCTCGGCAACTGGCGGGCGAGCTTGCTGGCGGCTTCGGTGATTCCGCTGGCGATGCTGTTCGCCTTTATCTGGATGGGCCAACTTGGTATCGTCGGTAACATCATGAGCCTCGGCGCTATCGACTTCGGTCTGCTGGTCGACCCGGCAATCATTGTCGTTGAATCGGCGGTACTGTTTCTGGCGCTGGCCATGGCCAAACATCAGGAAGAAGCCAAGGCCGCTGGGAAGTCGACCAAAATGACGTACAAGGAACGGCAGACGCTGATTACCAGTGCAACGTCGGAAGTGAAACGGTCCGTTGTGTTCGGTGGCCTGATTATCCTGATCGTATATTTTCCCATTCTGACCCTGGAAGGCGTCGAAGGCAAGATGTTCTCGCCCATGGCGAAGACAGTCGGCTTCGCCATTCTGGGTGCCCTGCTGCTGTCGATTACCTACGTGCCGATGATGAGTGCGCTGTTGCTGCGGCCCCCCAAATCGGCGCACGATCACGGTTTTTCGGAGAAGATTGTCCAGTTTTTCTACCGGGGACTACGACCTGTACTGGCGGCCGCGCTCCGGGCCAAATATGTCGTCGTGGCCGTTGCCGCCGGGATTCTGGTACTGGGTGTCATCGGCTTCAGCCGGATCGGGGGGGAGTTTATTCCTAAACTTCAGGAAGGCGACATGGTGATCGACATGGACTTACCGACGGGTACCCCGCTTACCGAATCGATTCGGTTGAGTCAGGAGTTTCAGGGCGCGCTGCTGAAAGCGTTTCCCGACGAGATTCAAAGCATCGTGTCCAAGATTGGCACGTCGGAAGTGAAAGTCGACCCGCTGCCGCTCGAATCGCAGGAGTTATACCTGTCGCTGACGCCGAAGGAAACCTGGAAAAAGGCGGGGCGGCAGCAGGAACTGGCGGTGAAAGTGAATGATTTCATGGCGCAGTATCCGGGACCGGTCTACGCCATTACGCAGCCCATCGAAAGCCGGGTCAACGATATGATGAATGGAGCCCGTACCGATGTCGTCGCGCAGTTGTACGGCGATAATCTCGACACGCTGGTGAAAAAAATGCGGGAGGTTATCGGCGTGGTGCGGCAGGTACCCGGCGCGGTCGACGTGAAAGCTAGTAAAGTATTCGGCCTGCCGCAACTGAACATCAAATACGACCGGCATCGGCTGGCCTTGCACGGTATCAAGGTCGAGCAGATCAACCGGGCGATTCAGATGGCCTTTGGTGGCGCAACCGCCGGGGTTGTGTACGAAGGCGACAAGCGGTTCGACCTGACGTTCCGGCTGGCGGGCGACGACCGGGTCCGGCCCGAAGCCATCGCCAATCTGCTCGTCAACGATCAGAACAACAACCCGATTCCACTGCGCGAACTGGCGGATATCACCGAAGACGTTGGCCCGTCGGAGATTACCCACGTCGACATGAAGCGCCTGGTGAACGTCGGCTTCAACGTGCGGGAGCGCGATCTGGAGTCGGTGGTCAACGATGTAATCAAGGCCGTCAACGCGAAAGTGAAACTACCCGCTGAGTATTCGATCACGTACGGCGGTGAGTTTGAAAACTTCAGCCGCGCCAAAGACCGCCTGTCGATCGTGCTGCCGATTTCGCTGCTGGTCATTTTCGGGCTGCTTTACCTGACGTTCGGTAACTTCCGCGACAGCCTGCTGATTTACGCCGTTGTGCCGCTGTCGGCGGTAGGTGGTATCTTCTCGCTGCTGCTGCGGGACATGAACTTCAGTATTTCGGCCGGTGTCGGCTTCATTGCCTTGTTTGGGGTGGCCGTGCTGAACGGTATCCTGCTGGTCAGCCACTTCAACGCCCTGGGCGCGGAAGGCATTGAAGACCCGAACGAACGCGTGCTCCAGGGCCTGAAAGACCGATTACGCCCCGTACTGATGACCTCATTCGTAGCCGCGCTGGGCTTTATGCCGATGGCTACCTCGACCAGT
This sequence comes from Spirosoma oryzae, assembly GCF_003002825.1. Lineage (GTDB taxonomy): Bacteria > Bacteroidota > Bacteroidia > Cytophagales > Spirosomataceae > Spirosoma > Spirosoma oryzae. The sequence continues at coordinate 168,780 of NZ_PVTE01000013.1, forward strand.
GTCGGTGCCGAGGTACAGAAGCCGCTGGCAACCGTCGTGATCGGTGGCCTGCTGACGGCTACCGTGCTGACACTGATCATTCTCCCCGTACTCTACGCCATGGTATCCCCCCGTGTAATTACCCCCACCCACCAGGAACAAGAAGCCGACGCTGTATGAATAAACACCTGTCACTAACCGGAGCCGCCGTGGCTCTGCTGCTTACCCAACTGACAAACGCGCAACCCGGTCAGTCGCGCCGGGTTATTACCCTCCAGCAGGCGCTCGACCTGGCGCAGGAAAACAACCCGCAGGTCAACGTGGCCAACCTGCGCATCGATAAACAACGGGCGCTGATTCCGGGGGCGCTCAGTCTGTCGGGGCCGGAGCTGATCTTTGAAGCACCGACGACAACGCGTTTCCAGCCCGGCATACTGCTGCCGGTGTCCCTGCCGACCGTCTACAAAAATCAACGCGTCGTACAGGAGCAGCAGGTAAAGCTGAGTCAGCGTGAAAAGGCGGTAACGACCAATACGATCCGCTATAACGTCCGTACCACCTACAACAACCTGCTGTACCTGCGCGAAAGCATCAATAACTACCGGCGGCAGGACAGTCTGTTGCGCGTGTTCACGCAGGTAACGGAGGTGCGGCAGCGCGTGGGACAGATCTCGCGGATTGAAGTGCTCAACGCCCGGTCGCAGCAACAGGAATTGCAGTATCAGCTCGACCAGACGCGGGCGCAGGTTCGCAGCAACCGGATTCAACTGGGGTTACTAATCGGTACCCCCAACGATACGTCGCTACGGGCTACCGGGCCGTTCCAGAAGATGAGGTTCACCGACCCGTTTCTGACCACCGATAGTACGTTTATCCGTAACCCGCAGACGGACTATTACAAACAGAATCAGGTGCTGAACGAAGCCGCGCTGGTGCTCGAACGGAAACGACGGTTGCCCAATATCATCGTCGGTTATCTGAATCAGGGCGGGCCGGAGTCGCCGATGCTGTATCGATTCCGGTTCGGTCTGTCGCTGCCCGTCTGGGGCTGGGTGGCGAGTTCGCGCATCAATGCGGCCAAGACCGACGTCGAAATCGCCAAAAGTCAGATCAAGCTAAACAATTACGAATTGCAGGGCGATTATGACAAAGGCTACGCTGATCTGCTGCAATACACGGAAGCGGTCGATTATTACGAAACGATTGGCTTGCGACAGGCCGACGAGATCGTCAAAGCGGCTGGTGACGGTTATCGGCTGGGTAGCATCGGGTACTACGATTACCTGCTCAACGTACAGCAGGCGTTCAAGATACGCTTTGGGTACCTCGAAGCCCTGCGCAACTACAACCAGGCCGTTGTCACGCTCAACTACCTGAAGGGGGAATAAAACCGGTTTTTGGTTTTCGGTTTACAGGTCACAGTCCGTGGCGAACCACCGAAAACCGTAGACTGAAAACTGTAAACCGACCATGAAACAGACAACGATATACGTAGGAATGGCGCTGCTGGCAATGGCTGGTCTGAGCGCCTGTAGCGACTCGAACAGCAAAGACACCAGCGAGAAAGAAAGCGGGCGGGAAACCGCTACGAACGACTCACCCGATGGCCCCGCTGCCAAAGCCTCGTCCGGGAGTGCCGACACCGTGCGGCTGACCCCCCGCCAGCTGGGGCTGGTGAATGTCGACATGATCAGCTACAAAACGCAGCCGCTGAAGCCCGTTATTCTGGCCAATGGCGTGCTGGCGCTGCTGCCCGACAGCCGGGCAGAGGTAAGTAGCCACATCGAGGGGAAAATCAACAAGATTTACGTGCGCGAAGGACAGCGGGTTAGCGCCGGGCAGCCGATCGTGCAACTGGCTAGTTTTCAACTGCTGGAATTACAGAATCAGTACGCCGAAGCGCATAGCGAAGCGGAGTTCCTGCTGGCCGAATACAACCGGCAGAACGAGTTGCGGAAAAGTAATATCGGTGTGCTGTCGCAATACCAGTCGGCCGACGCCAAGCTGAAAGCCGCCCGTGCCCGCGAGATGTCGTTGCGCGACAAACTGCGTCTGATCGGTGTTAGTACCAACGGAATTGGGAAGGGGGGCAGCATGACGGCGACGCTCATTATCCGCTCGCCGATCAACGGCTATATCTCGGAATTTCACGAAAACATCGGTGCGCTGGTACAGCCGCAGACACTGCTGGCCGAAATCATTAACCCTGACCGGATCGAAGCCAACGTATTTGTCTACGAGAAGGATGCTGACTTCGTGCGTGAGGGACAAACCATCGATCTCAGCTTCGTCAACCGCTCACTGCCGACGGTGAAAGGTACTGTGGCCTATATCTCCCGCGCCGTCGACGATGAAAACAATGCCATTACGCTGCACGTCAATTTTACGCGGCCCAAGGGCGAGATGCTGGCGGCTGATATGAGTGTACAGGCCCGTATTGTCGGGACAGGTGAGTACGTCAGTAAGACAGCCATACCCCGCACCGCCATTCTTGATGACGGAGAAGGTAAATTCATGTTTGTTACCAGCCGTTCTACCGCCGATACGATCCCGTTCCGGAAGCAGAAAATTGAAATCACCCGGCAGGGCGATCAGTACGTAGAAGTAAAGCCGCTGGGCAAGCTCCCCGCCGATATCAAAATCGCCAACAACAACGTCCTGGCCCTCGAAGCCGAACGAAAAAAAGGCGAGTAACGAGCCAGTTGGTTGGCAGGTAAAACGAAAAAGCGCCGGATGATACCCGGCGCTTTTTCGTTGACTTAATGTTCTTATTCCGGGCTGAACACGGGTGGCGAATGCTTCTGGTTCAGCGGTAAATTGTCGGCTGTCCAGTCGACGTCGCGGACAAACGCCATGCTGCGAACGGGGCAGTCGGCCACGCGGCAGTACGAACAGCATTCCCGCACGCAGGGGTCGGCATGGACGAATATTTCCACTTCCGCCTGAAAGCCTTCCTTGAGCGTATCCTCAAAATGATGCACTTCGTCATGGACGCGGTTTAAATCCCAGTAGTAAGGCAGTGTCAGGTGGCAGTCGACGTGGAGATCGGCTCCGTATTTCTGCACGCGCAGGTTATGTACGTCGATCCAGTTTGCGTCTTTGTGGACGTTCAGGAGCGTGACGACCCGGTCGAGCGTCGGGATGTCGGTTTCATCCATCAGCCGGGCCACCGACTGACGGGCCAGTTGAAAGCCGTTGTAAATAATGACCAGCGCCAGGACCATCGACAGGACCGGATCGAGCCAGGTCAGGCCCGTTGCCCAGACCAGCCCGACGGCCAGCATGACGACAACACTGCTAAAGACGTCGGTGAGCAGATGTCGTCCGTCGGCCATCAGCGCCAGCGAGTCGACGCGTTTACCGATGTTAATCAGTCGGTACCCCACAAAGGCATTGGCTGCTGCCGTTATGCCGACCAGGAGAACACCCCAGTCGAGGTTAGCCAGCGCGTGGGGTTCAAAAAAGCTGAGGATCGACTGCCAGACGATGACCAGCCCGGCCGACAGAATCATGGCACCCTCAAAGCCTGACGACAGAAATTCGACCTTACCGTGGCCGTACGGGTGGTTCTGATCGCGGGGTAAACCGGCCAGATAAATGCTGTAAAACGCAAAGCCACTGGCGACGACATTGACGATCGATTCGACCGCATCGGTCAGGATGGCCGTTGAATAGGTTAGAAAGTAAGCGGTAAATTTGACCACCAGCAGTACCACGCTCAAACCGAGCGAGATACCCATCCAGCGGTATTTTAGTTGTTGAATCGACTGCATAATGAACCGTAAAGGTAGCCGTCGCCTACGAAAAGTTCGTACTTTCGCCGGTATGAATACGACTGAAAACCCCTGGCAGACGCTCAACTCGACGGTCCGTTACGAGAATCCGTGGCTGTCGATCCGGCACGAAGACGTCGTTACGCCAGCCGGGACACCGGGCATTTACGGCGTGGTCAGCTTTAAAAATAAAGCCGTCGGCGTAGTGCCGATCGATGCCGAAGGCTACACCTATCTGGTTGGGCAATACCGGTACCCGCTCAACGAATACTCGTGGGAAATTCCAGAAGGGGGCTCGCCCGTCGGTACCGACCCGCTGGAATCGGCCCGGCGTGAACTGCGGGAAGAAACGGGGCTGATCGCGCAGCGCTGGACCAAAATTGCCCGCATCCATACGTCCAACTCCGCCACCGACGAAGAAGGCTTTCTCTATATCGCCGAAGAACTGGAACAGGGCGACCACGAACCCGAAGACACGGAACAACTGCATGTCCGGCGGTTACCATTGGGCGAGGCTGTCGAGATGGCCATGCGCAGTGAAATCACGGATGCACTTAGTGTCAGCGCCCTGCTGATCGTCGCCCGGCTACGGGGAATATGACAAAAGCGTCGGTTTTCAGTTTACGGTATAGTGTGTGCCGTAGGTTGCCCGCTATCCGCATTGGGCGACTACCGTGAACTGTAAACCGTAAACCGACAACCATTTTGCTACCGATTCTTTATGGGTTCCTGCTGGGGGCGGGCCTTTGTCTGACGTTTGGAACCGTCTTTTTTGCCCTGATTCAAAATAGCGTCGACAACGGCTTCCGGTCGGGCATGAAAATCGTGTTCGGTGTTATCACCGGCGACATATTGTTCGTGGCCGCTGCCCTGTTCGGAACTTCCTTCTTACCACCGATCAAGGGGTTTGAAACGGCTATGGCTGCTGTTGGCGTGGTGTTTCTGGTCGCTATGGGGCTGGTCAATATCTTTAAGGGCACCCCCCGGCTGGCATATCCGCAAACGCGCTTCGGCAACTTCATCTATTACTTTACCACCGGCTTCTTTCTGAACGCACTGAACCCCGTCAATTTCGTGGCCTGGGTGGCGATCGTCGCCTATATCCGAACACACCTGCATTACACCGTTGGCGAGCAGTACGCTTTTATGATCGCCAGTCTGGTCGGCGTGTTCGCTACGGAGTCGGCACTGGCGTACTACGCCAACCGGCTCAAGCGATTTTTTACACCCCGCGTCGTCACGATTTTCAACCGCGTAACGGGTGTCGTTTTCCTGATCGGAGCCGCCAATATCGCCTACAATCGCTTGCTCGAACCCGCTTCTAAATTGCTGAACTGGTAGTTGGCTAGCTAGTTGTTTTATTTGTCATCCCGACGCAGGAGGGATCTTCGGGAATGGCTAATCAGCCTGCTTATTACCGAAGATCCCTCCTGCGTCGGGATGACAAAAAGAGCAAGCAAAAGGGCCGATCGTTTTCCCAACGACCGGCCCCTTTGCTTGCTTTAGAATGAAGCTGGAAATTGATAGTTCTACGGCCGTTCGGCCATTGGTTCGGCTTTGTAGCCTGCTTTTTCGACAGCCTTACGCACCTCATCACCGATCCGCGTATCGGTAGTCTGCACGGTCAGGATTCGGTCGGGGCTGCTTGTGTCGACGTTCCAGCCGTCGAGTTGTTCGATATCGTTTAGAAAAGGCGTTACGGTTGCCACGCAGGCACCACACTTTATGTTAGTTTTGAAATTCAGCGTTTCCATAAATCAGTTGCTCAGTTAACAATTGTTCCGGGTCTCCGTTCTGATCAGTCTGGACGGGTTACCTGGATAACACTGTCCAGCAGAAAAGGATCGACATCCGCCGGGAAATCGCCGATTTAGGTATGCAGCAGGCCTTTATCTTCCGTTTCGAGCAACTGATTCAGGTGTCGTTCGAGTGCAGACACGTCGACCGTCATGTCTTCAATCAGGTCGTTGGGCCGGGCCGGATCGGGTTTGCCCTGCCGCGTAGCTGCGTACCGCAGCCCCGTCAAGGCCGACAGATACTGAAAGAAATTGGGGGTGTAGTTCGGTGAAAACAGTTCGACCAGCTGTGTGCCCGGCTGACTCCAGATCAGGTTGGAAAACGAAGCGCCGTGTGGGCCGATCAGAAACGAAGCCCGGTTGTAAATCGACAACTGCTCACTCAGTGAACGGGCTTTGTCTTCGACGTACTCAAACTCGTACTGACCGAGCATCTGAACCAGTTTGTCCTCGTTGAGAACCCGTCGTCGCCCAGAGCGGCTGATGTACAGTCGATTGCGTACAGGTGATGGCTGGATCAGGGGTGCCAGTTGTTGGTGAATCGCCTGCACGTCGTGTGCGTTCGGGTAGAACCAGTGACCGTTGTTGCCCAACAGGCAGCGTCTGAACCGAATGTCGTACTGACGGCTATCGATAATTTGCTCCGGCCGAAAGCCCATATGCGCCAGAAACTCACGCTCGTACTGGGTATGAAACAGCGGATAGGCAACAACCGCGTCGGCGGGAAAGCCATTGGGCAAGGCTTGCTGCATGCGGCTTAGCTTGGCGGCTACCAGATAGATGAAATCGTAATAGCCACCGAATGCAATGCCGTCCTGGTATTGACCAAAGGGCGCAATGAGTGTATCGACCTCGACAGGTTGCCGCTTGCCGGGGCGTAAACTATCGCGCAGCAGATACTGGTTGCCGTAGTCGGTACAAAGCACGCGGCCATCAATGAGTAGGTTCCCGCAGCGGAGCTGACGCGCCGGTTGGTTGCCCCGCTCATACTGCCAGACATAGGCCGGCATGCTTTCGGCCAGTTCCTGGGCAAACAGGAGTCGGTCGGGGGTTGTCAGGTCAGCGACCGCAGGCAGTACGTGTTGCGTAGCCGGGCAGAAGGCTTTCTGGTAGGGATGGAGCAGGTCGACCGTCTGCGGCTTGTCGAGAAACGTAACGCCCATCAGTCGGGCGACGGCAAGAAACGATGTCTTTGCCGTTCCGGTGAAGAGAGAAGAAATTCGGGACATCGGGTAGGGGTTGGGGGGGACTCACAAGCCGTTTTAAGCAACGCCAGTAAATGCGGCTTACTGGCTGACAACCAGCTAGCGGGTTACGATGCGACACCTAACCGACTTTGCGTTAATCTTTCATTAATGTACTTACATAAGATTGACGCGTAACCTACCCGACAGTCACCTGTTTATTGACTGGGCGGTCCCGTTTGTCCGCTAAGAAACGTCTGCCATTCCGTTGCCAGATTCTTTTTCAGGACGCGCGGAAACTTATGCTGCCCACCAATTTTACCGCGCGATTCCATCCATTGATAGAAGGTGGCTGTTGGCAGTACCGTTACCGTAATATCCTTGAGTGCGTGACGCCGTTCAACGGCATAGTCGTCGTTCAGATCTTTCAGGTGCGCGTCGATCCGTTCCGCTACCGTGGCGGCATCAACTGCGTCGTCGGTACCGATGTACCAATGGTGCGCAAACAAAGTATCGTGGCTGACACCCAGCACGGTGAATTCCCGGATAGCGATGTCCAACTCGTCGGACACCAGTTCGATGGCTTTGTTCATGTTGTCGACGGACAGATGCTCCCCGCATAGACTCAAAAAGTGCCGTGTACGTCCCGTAATGACGATTTCAGCCCGTTGCTTGTCGATGAACCGGATTGTGTCGCCGATCAGGTAACGCCAGGCACCGGAGCAGGTCGACAGCAGCAAGGCGTATTCACGGCCTTCCTCGATCTCGTCGATCATCAGCGTTTCGGGCTGTTCGGCCAGATCGCCGTCGGAGGTGAAGTTCTGCTCGTTGAACGGAATAAATTCAAAGAACAACCCGTTGTTGGTGACCAGATTCATCCCCTGCGCGTTGGGGTGCGTTTGGTAAGCGATGAAACCTTCCGACGCCAGGTAAGTCTCGATGTACGTGATTGGGTGGGCGAGTAATTTCTCGAATCCGGCCCGGTACGGTTCGAACGATACGCCACCGTGACAGAAGACCATCAGGTTCGGCCAGACGTCGTGAATCGTTTTGACGTTGTAGCGGGCAATGATTTTCTCCATCAGCAACTGAATCCAGGCCGGAACGCCCACGACGTAGCCAATATCCCAGTTGCCCGCCTGCTCAGTAATCTCGTCGAGTTTGCGGGCCCAGTCGCGTTCCTGCGCGATTTCCCGGCCAGGTTTGTAAAACCGCTGAAACCAGAACGGAATCTGACTGGCCGTGATGCCGCTCAGGTCGCCCTCGTAATGCCCTTCGCGGACGTTGAGGTTGGTGCTTCCACCCAGCATTAGGTAACCTTTTTCGTAAAGCGTCGACGGTAGATTCTGGTAGCGACCCAGGGTCAGGATTTGCCGGATGCTGGTGCGCTGAATCGCTTTCGACATCGCCTTCGTGACCGGGATATACTTCGACGCGGCTTCCGACGTCCCCGAACTCAGGGCGAAATATTTTACCCGTCCCGGCCAGGTTACGTCGCGTTCGCCATCGAGCGTTCGCTTCCACCAGTTGTCGAACATCCGGTTGTAATCGTGGATGGGTACGCGCGCTTTGAACTGCTGATAGAACGCGTGTCCGGTGCCGAATTCTGCCGCATGTGCCAGTTCCTCAAAGCCATAGGCCTGTCCGAACGCCGTATGCCGGGCTTTGCCGACCAGTTTGCGAAATACTTTACGCTGCTGCCGATACGCACTTGAGTGGCGACGGCGGGCGGCATTCGTCAGGCGAATACCGGTTTTAAGCAAGCTACCCAGAAGAGCCATGTACAGTTTACAGTTTGCGGTATACGGTTTTCGGGGGGCAGCTTGTAGCACAGAGAGCCTGCTATGGCGACTGTAAACTGTATACCGAAAACCGTGAACCAGGATTACATCTTCCAGTCTTTCAATTCGTCGAGTAGACCGTAGGCTGTCAGGTCATACTGACAGGGTACGATCGAGGTGTAGTTCTGCGCGATGGCGTATTCATCGGTGTCTTCGGCCTGCGTGTCGAAGTTGACGAATTCACCGGCCAGCCAGAAGTACCGGCGGCCGTGGGGGTCGCGTCGTTCGTCAAACACCTCCTGCCATTTGGCATTGGCCTGCCGGCAGATACGGATGCCCTGAATCGGCTCGGCCGCCCGCGCCGGGAAGTTGACGTTCAGCGCCGTGCCTTTGGGCATACCGCGTTCCAGCACCTGCCGGGCGATGGTCAGGATGTGGTCGTGCGTATGCGAGAAGTCGGCTTGTCGGGTGAAATCGTTGAGCGAGAAGCCGATGGCGGGGATACCTTCCAGCGCGGCTTCAATAGCCGCCGACATGGTGCCCGAATACAGCACACTGATCGAGGTGTTGCTACCGTGGTTGATACCGCTGACAACCAGATCCGGCGCTTTATCTTTCAGTACGTGGTGCTTGGCCAGCTTGACACAGTCGGCGGGGGTGCCGGAGCATTCGTAGGCAATGACATCGTCGAAGATCTCGGACGGGTAAAGTCGGAGCGGGCTGGAAATGGTGATGGCATGGCCCATACCCGACTGCGGGCTATTGGGGGCAACAACGACCACAGTGCCCAGCTGTTGCATCAGTTCGACCAGGGTCCGGATACCGGATGCGGTGATGCCGTCGTCGTTGGTTACTAAAATCAGGGGTTTTCGGTCCGACATACGTTCAGGTTGGTAGTGTACTATCGTACCGCAAACGTACGCAAATACGACCGAACGTGTGGCCGAAACTTCCCACAATACCGCCGGTGAGTAGCCTGGACTGGCCCGCGCTACGGTGGCCGCCGGCGCGGCTCCAGGTTACACGGTCTACCGCGAACGATGACTAGACAGGTTGGGTTAACTGTGTAACCTGGACGTCCAGGTTACACAGTATGCCAAAACACGCCATCGACAGCTGTCCGCGCTGTGGTCAGCTCTTTACCTGCAAAGTCAACTCGGTGCTGCACTGCGACTGTCAGTACATCGGACTATCGAAAGCCGAAACGGAGTATATACGCGACATTGCCCTGTTCGAATACGACGGGCAATGCCTGTGTCTGGCGTGCCTGAATGAGTTGAAAGCTGACTGTCACTACGAACCTGTTCAGTAATTTGGGTATTTGCCTAAAACGGACTTACTTTATTGATATGACCGATCCTGATGAGATTAGAAAAATAGCCCGAGTTCGTATAGACGAAGCCCTATGTCTTTGTGAAGGTAATTTGCTCGATGGCTCATTTTATCTAGCAGGATACAGTGTTGAGCTCATGCTCAAGGCCAAAATTTGTGATCGGTTTGGAATCCCCAATCTGTTCAATGAGCAGGGCGGTGATTCAGCTGAACAGAGACAGCATCTGAAAATCGCTGATGTTCGTAAGGCTGTCAAGGTTCACAATCTTTTTCAACTACTTGTATACAGTGGTTTGAAAGCACAGTTCGATCAAGCTAAAAGCACGAATCGACTGATAATGAAAACAAACTCGTTATTGTTTGGTAAATGGGATGAGAATTGCAGGTACCTACCTGTCGGTACGATGAAGTCCAAAACCGATATGCGTAGTCTGCTGAACGCGTTGAAAGATCCAGGTGGATTATTAGAATGGATAGAGACACACTAGAAACTAAACTTCAGCCTTTTGTATTGGCCTGTGCTGAGAAAGGCTACCAATTAAGGGCTCATTGTCTGGATGAGGCATATCCTGGCGACAGCAGCACATCGTACTTCCTACGGGTAACTGCCGATTGGATTGATACAATGGACTGTAGTGGAGCACTAGATGTATTGCTTGACATTCTCTGGGATACAACCGATACAGAAACTCGGGCGATGATATTCGCTATTATTATCCATGACAAGAACGATCAGTTACATTGCTATAGTCCTCCGTTGCACAGTACGGTGGCGAAAGATGAGACTGTCGTCTAAAACCTGAAAGTCCCGAAATATTTCGGGACTTTCAGGTTTTAGACGACCCGGCTTTATTTACTCAATCGGGTGAAGCGGCTCGTTAACGAAGGGTACGCGTTGGCCCTGCCGGCTCTTGTAGCCTTGCAAGGGCGAATAGCTTTGTGTCTGTTTGCCGTAGTAGCCAGTCCCGTCGTAGGGCCGGCGGTGCGGATCGGCTTTGCAGGCGTCGGTGCAGGTACCTTCGTGCGCGTGGCCGCAGTCGTCGCAAAGGGTCACGTGGTTGTTGCAGGCCGGGCTGGCACAGTTGATAAGCCGGGCAGTGGGAACACCACAGCGGTAGCAGGTCGAAATGACCGTTGGATTCACCTGATTGACGGGAACTGCCAGTCGGTTATCGAACACGTAGCATTCGCCGTCAAATCCTTCGCCCCCCACTTCCATACCGTACTTGATGATACCGCCGTGGAGCTGGTAGACATTTTCGAAGCCCTGCGCCAGCAGATAGGCCGACGCTTTTTCGCATTTGATACCACCGGTGCAATACGTGATGATCTTCTTGTCGCGCAGGTGATCGAGCTCGTGTACGTGGTCGGGGAGTTCGCGCAGGTTTTCCATGTCGAACGTGACGGCACCGCCGAATTTTCCTACCGCGTGTTCGTAGTTCGACCGCATGTCGACAAGCACCACGTCGGGGTCGTTTTTCATGCGTTGAAACTCAGCCGGTTCGAGGTGAATGCCCGTTTGCCGCCGGGGGTCGACGGGCAGGTCGGAATGCACGATTTCGGCTTTGGTACGTACGTGTAATTTCTGAAAGGCGTGCGTGTCGCCTTCGTCGACTTTAAAGTCAATGCCGGCAAATCGCGGGTCGGCATGGAGAACGTCCATGTATTTTTCGCAGTCGGCAGCTAGCCCTGACACCGTGCCGTTGAGTCCTTCGGCGGCTACGATGACGCGCCCCAGCAGGTTCAGTTCCAGACAAAGCCGATGGTGTTCGTCGCGGTACTGATCAGGGTTTTCAATGGGCGTATAGATGTAGTAAAGAAGGACGCGGTACGGTTTCATGGTACAAAAATAAACCCATTTGGCCAGAGTTGGTTCACTACGTCGGAGGAGACATTATGCACATTGCCATCACGGGAAATATCGGGGCGGGTAAGACGACACTGGCCGAACAACTGGCCCGGCATTACGACTGGGACGTATTGTACGAAGCCGTTGCCGGTAACCCGTACCTGGCCGACTTCTACGCCGACATGCCCCGCTGGGCGTTCAACCTGCAGGTGTATTTTCTGAACAGCCGGTTTACGCAGATGCGTCGGATTCGGGCGCTGAAGCTGGAGCCCGGTGGTGGGCGCACCGTCATTCAGGACCGTACCATCTATGAAGACTCCGCGATCTTTGCCCGGAATCTATATCAGGCGGGGACCATGACCGAACGGGACTACCAGACGTACCGGGGCGTGTTCGAGAACATGATGAGTCTGGTGGAACCGCCCGACCTGATGATCTATTTGCGGGCCCGGCTCCCTAAACTGCGCCAGCAGATTCAGAAACGGGGTCGTGATTTTGAACAGTCGATCAGTGACGATTACCTCGGGCGATTAAACAAGCTGTATGACGAATTCACCGATACATACACGGGCGGAACCCTGTTGACGATCGATGTCGATCAACTGGATTACGTGGGCAACCCGGCTGACTTTGCCACCATTATCGGGCAGATCGACACATGGCTAACAGCGCGAACTACGCCATAAACGCAACATGGGCGATCGGTACGTTTTTCTACCGATCGCCCATGTTGCGTTTAAAAACATTGGATTACGATAACGCCCACTGGCGCGAAAACCCGGCTGTCAGTTGCGTCAATTGCGTGTAGGTGTTTGGCTTGGTCACGAACTGATTGGCTCCCAGTGCCAGCGACCGGGCACGATCGTCGGGGCTGGCGGAGGTCGTCATCATCACGACCGGAATGTTGGCGTAGGCCGATTGACTACGAAGTTGCTGCAACGTATCGAACCCGCTCAGGCCGGGCATATTGATGTCGAGAATAATCAGCCGGGGGGCGGTTTCACTTTCGTGCAGGCGAGTGAGCAGCGAGGCACCATCGGTCAGTGGTAACACGTCGACGGCGGGTGTCATTACGCCGAATGCCTGTTCGATGAAGGTCTGATCGTCGTCGTCATCGTCGACTACCCAAACCAGGGGTACCCGCCCCAAATGGGACTGGTCTGCCTGCGGCCGGTTAGGAGGGCTGCCGGTGGGTTGAGACATGTTCGTGGGGATTTAGGTGTGTTAAGAGAAAGGTCCGTTGCTGTACGAACGGCAGGTAAAGGTGATGAGTAAACGGGATATATCCAACTGATTTTCTGAATTTTTGACCGTTTAATATATTGTCGATCAACTATTTAGACACCTATACGCTCGGCAGTTGGGTGAAGGGCCAGACTAAGTAGATATACGGACTGACTACGAGTCGGTTGGGCGGTGCAGGAGCGTACCGCCCAGCCGTAGCGCCTGACGGGGTAAACGTACTACGTCCGGCCCGGCCCGGCGGTGTCTGTGTCGATCGGGCCACTACGGCGGTAGAACGGATTGGGGTCGAAACGATGCTGGTACGCAGGGTCGGCCAGATAGTCGACTTTACGGGAGAAAACAGCGTCACCGTCCAAAAGCAGCAACTGCTGATCGGTACGAAGTTTCTGCACCTGTAGGGCCGACGTGCCCGTGACGAACTCGATTCGGCGGGCAATCTGTACGTTCTTGCAGCCGAAGAACTGGAGTACGCCACAGTTGTTCATCAGCGTCTGCCAGTCGTGCGGGTAGTTGGATTCGAGTTGCTGAAAATCCTGCCAGATCGTCCAGCATTTGAGACCGTAGCCCCGGCACAACGTGATGATGTTGTAGAGGTACGCGAAATGACCCAACTGCCCCGCTTCATCGAGCATAAACAGCGTTTGCAGATCGGGGATAGTCACACGGCTGGTAATCGTTTTGAGCAACACGCCGATCCAGAGTTTGAGCAGGGCGCGGTGCGACACCAGCTTGTCGGGCGGAACGACAATGTAAATAGACAGCGGAGCGCCGTCCCGAAAATCGGTGAGTTTGAACGTCGAGCGACTGGTCACCCGGTTGACGTCCTCACTGAGAAACGGAGTCAGGTAGGAATTGGCCGTTGCCAGTGTGCTCGGCCGGGTATTCTGATCGGGCATGGCCAGAAATGCGGCTATCTGGTGATAGGCGGCTTTAGGCAGTTGTTTGCCGTGAGTATCGAGAATAAGGGCCAGCCGGTAAATAGCGTCGCTGTCGAACAGGATATCCCGCACGGTAGCCAGGTTTCGTTCTTCAGGCGGACAGACTGACGCGACGTAGCCGATTACGCCAGCCAGCAGCATGGTCGCCGTGAGGTCCCAGAACGGCTCTTTCGTTCCCTTGAGACCCTGCGAGAAGAGTTCGGCCATCAACTGCGCTTCGGTTTCGATGTCGATACCGGGCAGATCGAACACGTCCATCACGTTGAGCGCGTCGGATTCTTTGTCGTGAACGCCGAATGGATTCAGGCGGATGACATGCTGCCCCATCTCCCGCCGGGCGCGGGCCGTTACCTGGTAATTTTCGCCTTTGGGGTCGAGCACAACCACCGAGCCGGGGTAGGTAAGTAAGGTTGGCACAACGACTCCGCGTCCTTTGCCGGTTCCGGTCGGAGCAACGGTCATCAAATGCGCCGTGCCATCGTAATAGATCGGCTTGAGTGGCGCTGAATCGGCTGGCGGTTGACTGCTGCGGTGAAAGCCCTGAATGGGTGTCGACTGCAGGGCGGAGGGGGAGCTATCGGTCTGATAACCGACAAGTAAGGGAGTAGCGTCGAGATACATACGGGCGGGCGTTAAGTCCTTAAATGTACCCGAAAGACTGTATGCGTTGACCCGAAAAAACGAATATTTTTTATTCTAGTTAGTTGATTGTCAAATAGGATAAATGGCTAACGTGTTGATGGGTGATACCGCAGGAGAGGAGCATCGGTGCCCGTGGGCTATCACGTAAACATAAAGTCATACGCCGACGGGTGGTCGGTAAGTGGTCAAATCCTGCGTAAAGCGTGATCTACGAGTGAACCCGCAGGTGTTCTGTCCCTGATGCTTTCAATCATTTTTTGCTGAAGCACTGCCCTTCACAAACCGGAGCGTTTTGCCGTCGAACAACATCAGACCCCTATTCTTGTATAAAAGCGCCAATTGACCGGTGGGCGTGAACGCCATCCTGACAAGCCTGTCGTTATCCGTAGGACTGCGCGGCATAACCTGCGTCCAGCGGTCAATAGGCACCGATCGGTTCGTAACGTTCGCCTTCATAATCGCACCATCAATGCAGGCATATAACTGGTTGTCGCTTGGGTTAAACGCCAGCAGACTGACCGATTGACCATGCACGAGCGCTGACTCTCCGCCGGTTGCCTTATCCCAGCAGGATTCGCTTGTAAAGATGGTCGTTGCCGTCAGCTGTGTAACCCGCGCGATATGACTCTGGGTAATCATGTGTCGCATGGAGCCGGCAAGGTACAGGTCGTGACCAGCCTGCGTGATCGAAACGATGGGGTTGAATGCCAGATCGAAATCGCCCGGCTGGGGTTGCACGAACTGATGCCGACGCGTGTCGAAAACGAAAAGCAGGCCACCCCATTCGCCGTAGTCGAAGCCCAGCCAAAGCCGGTCTTCCCTGTCCAGTAACCACACTGGTTTTTCTTCCCATTCGCGGGTTGTTCGCATGCCGCCCCGTACGTCTTTATTCAGCAGCAGGGAGTCGTCGGGGAAGTGGTTATAGCGCGTATCCGATGTCCAGATACCGAACGGATGCACGATCAGATACTGGTTATGACGATCCACAACAAGCGCGTAGGGCGACGCGTACGGACAGGTTGCCACTACCGACCACTGCCGTGTCTGTTCGTCGCGCTGCCAGATCTGCCCGGCGGAGTCCGCCACAACAAGTGCATTGGCTGTGTCTTTAGCAATAGCTACCAGGTGCGGGGCGGGTGGGGGCGGTATAACTGTCGACTGCATTGTGCGCGAGTCGGCCTGTTCCAGACTGCCAGTCTGCGTCAAAAGCCATATGGTCGAACCACTGGTAACAAAGTCAGTATAGACCGTTCGGGGCGTGTTTTGCGATTGGGCAAAGGAGGGATACAGCGCGAAGAAAAGGCAGGCAAGAAAAAGTACACGCATCGGTCTTTTCTGATACGATGCTCGGACAGGGCAATTCCATAGTGTCTGCCAGAAAAGACTGACGTAATCGTACAGGAGACTCGTTTGCCCAAACCCTATCCGCTACCGTACCGCCTGCGCTGTGTCTCTGAAGCTGCTGGGAGAAATGCCTTTCTCTTCCGAAAAGACCCGGCTGAAATAGCGGGGATTCTCGAAGCCGACCGCGTAGGCTACGTCGGCTATGCTCATGGATGCGTTTTTCAGCAGTGCTTCGGCTTTTTGCAGGCGAAGCGCGCGCAGGTACGGGATGATCGACATGCCCGTCAGCGCCAGCGTCTTGCGGTACAGTGAGTTGCGGCTCATGCCCATCAACTGACAGATCTGTTCGGTATCCAGGTTGGCGTCGTTTAGGTGCTGCTCCAGGGTACTGCGTAGTTTGCGAATAAACTGATCGTCCAGCGCATCGGCTTCCACCGGCTGAACCAAATTGGACTGTACGTTGCCCAGCGCCCGCTGACTGTAGTAGCGCTGTAGTCGCCGTTGGGCCTGTAACAGATTACGCAGCACGAGGAGCAACTCTTCCCGCTGGAACGGCTTGACCAGGTACGCGTCGCCCCCACGCCGTAAGCCCGTCAGCCGGTCATCTGTAGCCGCCCGGGCCGTCAATAACACGATGGGAATGTGGCTGGTGCGCTCGTCGCTTTTCAGCGTAGCGCAGAGCTCAAAACCGTCCTTGCGCGGCATCATCACGTCGCTAATGATCAGGTCGGGGATTTTCTCCAGAGCCAGATCGATGCCAGCCTGCCCGTTGGGTGCCCAGAGGACGTTATAATCGGCCTGAACACACGAAACGATGTAGCGGGCCACGTCGTCATTGTCTTCCACCAGCAGCAGTACCGGTTTGTCTGCGTCGGCAGTAGCCGTAAGGGCGACATTGTCCGGCGTGGGCGTGTTCGGCATGACCGGCTCGGTACCGGGCGTCAGGGCTACCGGACTTTGTCGGGTCTGGCGCAGTCGGATCACAAACTCGGTCCCCTCATTCGGCTTACTCCGTACGGCCAAACCACCGTGCATGAGCAGCAGTAACTCCCGTACCAGCGAGAGACCGATACCCGTGCCGCCTGTTTCGGCAACCGGCTGCGTCGGGTTTGCCGGTACGGATCGCTGGTAGAACCGGTCGAAAACATGCGGTAGGTCCTGCGCGCTGATACCGGGGCCGGTGTTGTAGACATGAATCGCGAGCCAGGAGTCTTCGCCGGACTCATCCGGCACGACGGCTTGGTAATAATCGGCGGACAGGGGTGGATAGGTCGGGTGGGTGGTCAGCTGGCAGGAAACGTGGCCACCGGCGGGGGTGAATTTAAGGGCGTTGGTCAGGAGATTGGACAGGATGTCGCCCAGTTTATCCTTGTCGAAGTCGGTATCGACAACGGGTTGATCGGCCTGAAAATGCAGGTGAATGCCCTTAGCCGTGGCCATGGTCTGAAACGACTCGGCAAGGTAGTGCAGGAAACCAACCAGATCGGCCCGGACGGGTTGCAACGTCATGGCTCCGGCTTCCAGTTTGGTCAGGTCCAGAATCTGATTGACCAGCCGCAGCAGACTCCGGCCGTTGCGTTCGATCAGACTGGCCGACTGGCGCAACTGCGGGTCGGCCTGCTGATGAAGCCGGTCGGCCATGCCCAGAATGATGGTCAGGGGCGTGCGGAATTCGTGGGATATGTTGGCAAAGAAATGCGATTTGGCTTCATCGAGCTGTTGCAGATCCTGCGCCTGCCGGGCAATGGTTTGGGTAGCCTCGTCAATCTGGGCCTGTAGCCGGATCTGTGACCGCTGGTGTTGCCGGTCGCGCCACCGGCCCCAGGCCCACACGCCCCCCAGCACCAGAACGAATAGCGAAAAAAGAAACCAGCTCCGCAGGTAAAACGGCCGCAGCACATGAACCTCGATGGCGAGTGGAACCGCCGACATGCGCCCGTCGGCCGACTGCCCCCTGATCAGCAACTGGTAGTCGCCATAGGGCAGATTCCCCAGCCGCAGGTAGGGCTCGGTCTGGTGGTGCCAGGTATCGTTCAGCCCGCTAAACTGGTAGGCGTACGTGTTTTTCTGGGCATCGGTGTAATTGAGCAGCGCGAAGTGGAGGATACTGCTTCGGTCGCCGGGTTGCAGCGTGATCTGATTCGTCCTGAGCAGGTCCGCCGTTTTGTCGACCAGTTTGTCCCGATCGGCATCGAACTGGTGGAAGGAAACTACGCGCAGGGGCAGGTCGGGCAGGGGCGGCTCGGCTTCGAAATCACGCGGATCGAAGGCCGTTACCCCGTTCAGCCCCCCGAAATAGAGCCGTCCTTATGCATCCTGATAATGGGCAATGCGGTTGAACTCGTTATACGTGATGCCATCCTGCACTGTGTAGCTCCGGGTCGTGAGCCGAACCGGGTCGAACTGCATAATGCCGTTGTCGCTACTGAGCCAGAGGTGGCCCCGCCGGTCGGCATACACCGCGTAGATATTGTCGTTGTTCAGCCCGTCGGCCCGCCGGAACTGACGGCATCGACTCCGGGCGCGATCCCAGCGAATCAGTCCGGCGTTGGCCGTTGCCAGCCAGAAGAGCCCCTGCGGGTCCTGGTAAAAATGCTGATAGCTGTCGGCCGGTAGTCTGGATGCTCCCCGGCCACCCCGCCAGTAGCGGGCCGTGATGCCGTTTACGGGGTCGACGCTATAAAATCCCGTTGTGGCGCAGAGCCAGATCGTGCCGTGCCGGTCGGTGCCAATGTGCAGCACATGGGCCTGGGCTAATTCGGGAAACTGGTTGTACTGCCGGAAGGGGGTAACCCGGCTCGTAACCGGGTCGACCAGCCACAGACCGGGGTCGCCACCAGCCAGTAACCGGCGGGGAGTAGCCGAAAAGGGGTGAATGGTCCAGATGGCTCCCGGACTGGGTATGGGCGTTATGCTGGTTTGGGTGGTTTTGTAATCGTACGTCACCAGCGTATTTTCTTCGCCCAGGTACAACTTACTGCCCACTTTACCGCTCAGACTTCGGAACGACCGCCGATTCGGAAATACCTGACGGACCGACGTTCCCGTAAGCGTGCTGGCAAACAACCCTATGTCATTCTCCAGGTTAGTATAGAGCGTATCGCCCACGGCGGTAATGCCTCTGGCTGCGGGTTGTTTTCCGACGCCGGCCAGGTAGAACAAACGCTGGAAATAGTTCTGGCTGATCCGGGTCTGGTAGAGGCCCAGGCTGGTGCCCAGCCAGAAACTCCCGTTCTTGTCGCGAAAAAAGCTGCGGTTATCGACAAAGCCGCTAATGAGCTGATCGCTGATGTCGATAACCGACCGATTGGCCGCATCGCGCAGCTGGTAACCATTCCAGGTCAGGCCGTTCCGGTCAAAGGCATAGACAATTCGCCGTTGCATAGTTCCCGGTTCAATCAGCTTCATGGATTGCTCCTGCCGACGACCCGACTCGTCGATTTTGAACAGTTGACCCAGGTAAATATTCTTCGGGCTTACTGACGTCGTGTAAACGAATTCCGTATCCGCATGGCGCTGACCCGGACAGAGATAGACATTGTCTGCGTGGTCGTAAGTACGGAGTACGCGCCCATCCAGCCTGAGTTCCACCAGTTGCTTCCCATCAGCAATAACCCAAACGGTATGGCGAGTGGTAAAGGCCGCCAGCGTCAGGGTCTTATACTGGGGTAGCAGAACCGTCTTCAGGCCCGATCGGGGATGGTACGTGTTTAGCCGGGCCGGCCGATTATCGATGAAGGCGATGGTTCCTTCCTGGTTATTGAGTAACGTCTTTTCCGGAGATGTCAGGATTTGGCTGGGTCGGGGCTGCTTGAAGCGTTTTTCGAAGGAGGTGGCCACACCCGTTACCGGATCAAAGAGGGTAATGGCTGCTCTGCCGTCGGGTCCCATGAGCCACAGCAGTCCATCGGCATCCTGCGCGATAGAACGAATATCGTCAAAGTCCAGCCCGTTTTTTTCCCGGGTGTAAGTCGTAAACGTTGACCCATCGAAGCGGTTGAGCCCAAACTTCGTACCGAACCACATGAAGTCCCGGCGGTCCTGAAAAATAGCGTTTACTTCGCGGTGGGCCAGCCCGTCTTCAGGGCCATACCGCTGCACGGTAGCCGCAAAGCGCTGTGCCCCCGCCACTGAGCAGAACCCAAGCAGGAAGGCAACGATCAGCGAAATCGATGGCAACGGCGAATGCTTCAGTGCCTTACGGAAGGAGCGGGCTGTCGGGTAGGGCTGGGCCATTGAGCAAATAAGTACTTCCGCCCGTGCGTAGATGAACAGGACTCGGGATCGGTCAGTCTGAAAAAATACGACGAATGGTCCGCATTTTTTCAGTCGTCGCGCAGCATGCAACAAATGTGCACCTATTTGGGTGAAATATGCACATCTGTCTGGTAGCTATACTATAAACTTGCACAGGCATTGGCCACCGGAAAAATACTTACTTTCGAATGGTGCCCCGTCGTCCGGTGTCTTCGGTTTCTTTCCGCTTCCTTATCTACCCAACCCATTTGCGTATACCTTGCCACGTCCCTGGCGGCTCCCCTACTGCGGGGTAGCTGCCGGGCCGGGCAATGTACCAGTCCCGGTAACGATGTCCGTTGTTGATTGTCGTTCGCAACCAGCCAATTACGCTATGACGCATCAGTTGCTTCGTTATGGGCAACACCTGTCGACCGGATGCACCTGTCCCTGGGTGTTGCAAACGGGTAACTGCTAGTGCCGGTAAGTACCCCCATTTAGCCGTGGGGGTTTCTCTTTAATCAATGTCATCCTGAACGGTGATTCGTCTGATTGGTACGATGGACTGTGATTCTTCTTTTCTAATCAGCGTAATTAGATGAATCACATGAATCATAGTTCAGACAATCTTGACCTTTGATTCGTCGGATTAGTATGATTCATCTGATTCTTCTTTTTTAATCAGCGTAATCAGATGAATCATATGCATCACAGTTCAAGACCATATCTCATTGCCGGAGTTGCCGTCGTGATTATTGCCGGTATGCTGGCTGGCTTCCGGCCGCAGGTCACTGCGCCCGCCCGACCGCGTAACATCATTTTTATCCTGGCCGACGACCACCGGTACGACTTCATGGGCTTTACCGGGAAAGTGCCGGGGCTGAAAACACCCAACCTCGACTGGCTGGCCCGCGAAGGGGCGTACGTGCAGAACGCCTTTGTCAGCACCGCCCTGTGTTCGCCCAGCCGCGCCAGTATCCTGACCGGGCAGTATGCGCATACGCATAAGGTGGTCGACAATTTTGCGCCCCTGACACCCGGTCTGAAATTCTTTCCACAATACCTGCGAAAGGCGGGCTACAAAACGGCATTTCTGGGTAAGTGGCACATGGGCAATACCGACGATGCCCCCCAGCCCGGCTTCGATTACTGGCTCAGCTTCAAGGGACAGGGCGATTACTACAACCCGACCTTCAACATCAATGGAAAACAGGTGTCGTATACCGACAGCAGCTACACTACCGATCTGCTGACCGACTACGCCCTGAAGTGGTTGGGGACGCTCGATAAAAGCAAACCATTCTGTCTGTATCTGTCGCATAAAGCCGTACACGCGAATTTTCTGCCGGCCAAACGACACCGGAATGCGTTTCGGAACACGCCGATCCACTATCCCGAAACGATGTACCTGACGGCTACCGACAGCAGTAAGCGCTGGAATGAAACCGCGCCCGGCGAGTCGGTGATGAACCCCAATCTCAAGGTAAACATGGCTGACATGCCCAGCTGGGTAAAGCAGCAGCGGTACAGCTGGCATGGCGTTGACTATCTCTATCACGGTACGATCAGCTTCAACGATTTCTACCGGCAGTACTGCGAAACCCTGCTGGGTGTCGACGATAGCGTGGGGCGGGTGCTGGCCTGGCTGGAGGAGAACGGGCAACTGGAAAATACGATGGTCGTGTACATGGGCGACAACGGATTCAGCTTCGGTGAGCGCGGGCTGATCGATAAGCGGCATATGTACGAAGAGTCGATGCGGGTCCCACTACTGGTGCATTGCCCGGCGGTGGTCAAGGCAGGTACGAAGCTGGAATCGGTCGTGCAGAACATCGATCTGGCCCCGACGTTCATGGCCTACGCGGGCCTTTCCAAACCGGCCCAGATGCAGGGTAATTCGTTTCTGCCCCTGTTAAAGGGCGAACGTATTCCCTGGCGCGACCGGGCGTTCTATGAGTACTACTGGGAAGCCGACTTCCCGCAGACGCCTACCATGTTCGGTGTCAGAACGGACCGCTACAAGTACATCTTTAATCACGGGGTGTGGGATGCCAACGAATTGTACGATCTGAAAAATGACCCGCAGGAAGTGAATAATCTGATTCGGAGCCCGGCGCATCAGGCCATTGCCAAAGACATGAAAGATCAGGTGTTTACCTGGCTCGAATCGACGGGCGGACTCCAGATTCCGCTGCACCCCATCCGGCAGAAACGGTTCGACCATCGCTATCAGGGTACTTATTAAGGAGATGAGCCGAACTGCCATTTTGAAGCCTTTACTACCCCTCAATTCCCTGAAGGGCAGGGCTGTTAAGTTCTGGTTAGCCCCACCCCCCGCCCCCTAAAGGGGGTGAATTTATGCACAATTTTTACCCCCTTCAGGGGGCGGGGGGTATAGTTAGCCGAAGGAAATTTAGACACTACCAGCGTTAAATCAAGAACTTAACAGCCCTGCCCTTCAGGGGATTGAGGGGTAGGGGTTACCGTTTAACACCGCTACCATGCCAATTAGTAACAGTCTCCTGATCACACTGCTTGGGGTCACCGCCCTATCGGCTTGCCAGTCCGATACGAAACGTGATACGACAGCGACAACGGTCACGAGCCAGCGGACGGCGACCGGCGATACGGCGGGAATGGTCTGGATACCGGGCGGGTCGTTTCGGATGGGCAGCGACGAATTTGCGGATGCCCGGCCGGTACATAGCGTTACGGTCGACGGGTTCTGGATGGATACGCACGAGGTGACCAATGCCGACTTTGCCCGGTTTGTCAAACAGACGGGCTACCGAACGACCGCCGAACGGCCACTCGACCCGGCAGACTACCCCGACGTACCGGCCGATAAGCTGGTGCCCGGTTCGGCCGTCTTTACGCCCCCGGCGCAGGGCGTGTCGCTCGACAATCCGTTGCAGTGGTGGCAGTATGTTGGCGGGGCCAACTGGCAGCATCCGGCCGGTCCCGGTAGTTCGATTCGGGGGCACGAGGACGAACCCGTCGTGCATGTCAGCTACGACGATGCGGTGGCTTATGCGCGCTGGGCCGGGAAACGGCTACCGACCGAAGCGGAATGGGAATTTGCCGCACGGGCGGGGCTGGAAGAACAACCGTACTACTGGGGCAATACGCAGCAACCCGGCGGTAAATGGGTGGCCAATATCTACCAGGGCGACTTCCCGCAGCGCAACACACAGGCCGACGGCTTTGCCGGTATCGCACCGGTGAAACGCTTCCCCGCTAATCCGTACGGCCTCTACGACATGGACGGTAATGTCTGGGAATGGTGCCAGGATCTGTACCGCCCCGACTACTACAGTCAGTCGCCTACGGCCAATCCGCCGGGACCCGCCGACAGCTACGACCCCGAGGAACCGGGGAGTGTCAAGCGGGTGCAGCGGGGTGGGTCGTTTCTGTGCAGCGATCAGTATTGTACCCGCTACAAAGCCGGTAGCCGGGGAAAAGGAGAGGTCAGTAGTGGCAGTAACAACCTCGGTTTTCGCTGTGTACGCGACAAATAAGGCGTCGCTTTCGGGTTACCCGCCGTCCTCGTCGGGCGTGCTTCGTATCTTGCGGGCTTACGATACAACCTGTAACTTTTTATGAATCGACTACCCTTCAGCCGCCTTGTCGGCCTGCTCATGCTGGTATCCTGCTGGGCCAACGCCCAGACGACCTACGAGTTGAACACTGGCTGGCGCTGTAACCCCATCGGCAAAACAACCAGTGCTGGCACCACGATTTCCACGCCGACCTACGCGCTGACCAACTGGCAACCCGCCGTCGTGCCCGGTACCGTGCTGACGACCATGCTGGCCAACAAGCAGGTGCCCGACCCGTTCTACGGCATGAACAACGAAGCTATCCCCGACATTTACCGCACGGGTCGCGACTACTACACCTACTGGTTTGTCAACGAGTTTACCGAATCGCCGAAAACGGGTCAGCAGGTCTGGCTCAACTTCCGGGGCATCAATTACAGCTGCGACGTTTTCCTGAATGGTCGCAAGCTGAACACGAAGCGGTTCACGGGGATGTTTCTCCGGCAGACCTACAACATCACGCCCTATTTGCAGAAAGACGGTAAAAACCGGCTGGCCGTGATCGTTTATCCACCCGACCCGGTCGGTAATCCCAACGGTGGGCAGGGGGGCGATGGCACCATTGCCCGGAACGTCGCTCATCAGTACGTTGCCGGTTGGGACTGGATTCAGCCCATGCGCGACCGGAATACGGGTATATGGGATAAGGTGACCATCGAAAAAACGGGCGCGGTCAATGTCAAAAATCCGCATGTTGTCACGGTCGTGCCCGGTAAGCGGCTACCGACGGGGGCGCAACAACCGGCTACGATTCGTGTATCGGCCGAACTGGAAAATGCTACCGGTACGGTACAGATCGGCACGGTTCGTTACACCATGAATGGGCAGACCGTGTCGAAAGACGTGCGCCTGGCCCCGCAAACAACGACCACTGTCGACTTGCCCGCCCTGACGCTGACGAATCCCCGGTTATGGTGGCCCAATGGCTACGGTGCGCAGTACCTGTATCCCGCGTCGGTGCAGTTTGTGACGGGGACGAAAGCACGCTCGGACGAGGAAAAGCTGGACGTGGGCGTACGGGAAGTCCAGACCGAATGGAACAGTACGACCCGCAGCCGGCAGATCCTGGTCAACGGGCAGAACGTGTTTATCAAAGGGGCCAACTGGATTGTGTCCGACGCCATGTTGCGGCTGTCGCCCGAACGTTACAACGCCGAGATCCGCTTCCACCGCGACATGAATCTCAACCTGATGCGGGTGTGGGGCGGGGCGTTGCTCGAACGGCCTGAATTCTACCAGGCCTGCGACAAGTACGGCCTGCTGGTGATGCAGGATTTCTGGGGATCGGGCGATTGTAACGGACGCTGGGTCGATCCGGCGAAAAAAGACGATCAGTGGACGCGCCGGCAGTACCCCGACGATCACTCGCTATTCCTGACGTCGGCCGCCGATCAGATCAAGATGGTACGGAACCATGCGTCGCTGGCCATGTGGTGCGGGGGCAACGAGATTACGCTGCCGCAGGACATCATGACGCCCCTGCGCGATTCGATTCTGCCCAAACTCGACGGGACGCGCTGGTTTGTCGACTATTCGAACTCCGACGAGATGTCGTTTAACTTCCTGGGCGGCAACGGCGACGGACCCTACGGTATTCAGCCGATCAACCGGTTCTGGGCTTA
Source organism: Spirosoma oryzae (assembly GCF_003002825.1). Classification (GTDB taxonomy): domain Bacteria; phylum Bacteroidota; class Bacteroidia; order Cytophagales; family Spirosomataceae; genus Spirosoma; species Spirosoma oryzae. Next base: position 194,100 of record NZ_PVTE01000013.1, read on the forward strand.
CCGGACCTGGCCGTTTAATTCGGAAGTCGGGTCGGTAGGGGTGAACGATTACGCGTCGCTGGAGCGGTTTATGCCCGAGGCCAACCGCGTGGCACCCGTTTACGTACCGGGTGGCAAGAGCAAGGTCGACTCGGTCTGGCAGTACCACAAATACATCGGCTACGACGCATCTATCGATCCCTACGGCAAAGCCACCGACATTCGTGATTTTACGAAAAAAGCGCAGCTCGTCAACTACGATCAGTACCGCGCGCTGATGGAAGGCTTCTCCTCGCACATGTGGGACTGGTATACCGGGACCATTATCTGGAAAACGCAGAACCCGTGGACGGCTATGCGCGGTCAGCTATACGACTACTACCTCGACCCCAACGCCGGGCTGTACGGCCTGCACCACGGCAGCGAACCCCTGCACATCATGTACAACCCCGTCGACAGCATGGTAATGGTGGCCAACAACACCTTCCAGTATTACCGTGACATGATGATGGTAATCAAGGTGTACGACATGGCTGGTCATGATACGACGCTGACGCAGGTGTTCTCGGAAATCGGCCCGACGCTGGTACGCCCGTACGTCCCCATCAACCGCGCCATCCGCAGTCTGACGCGCGACAAGGGTGCCTTCCTGCACCTCCAGTTGCTGGATTTGAACCGTAAACCAATCAGCGACAACCTGTACTGGCTTCCCGATTCGACGGGTACGCATTCGGGCCTGCAGCAACTGGCGAATGCACCGGTCCGGCTCAGCGCCCGGCAAGTAGCTGCCGGTAAAGTCGAGGTGACGCTGACCAACCCCGCCGGTAGCCCCGTCGCCTTCTTCAACCGCCTGTCGCTGGTCGATCCGACGACGAAAAAGCGGCTGCTTCCTGTGTTCTACAGCGACAATTACGTATCGGTGCCGCCCGGTCAGCAGAAAACGATTACGCTGGACTACACACCCGGCGCTACCCTGCCGCTTGTAGCGCTCGAAGGCTGGAACGTACCGGAGCAGTTCGTGCCAGTGGGACGATAGTAGGGTATATTGTCATCGGCTGAATTCACGTATGTTGTAAACATGAAGCGTATCGACCACTATCTGGCTACGATTAATAAAGTGCTCCTATGGTTCGTATTTGTCGTTCTGTGGATGCAGTATAATGCGATACTTAGAGTCTATCCGAAAATAGGGAAAGCCTGACGAGTTGAGCAATTTTGTGGTATCTCACATCACAATATTGCTCACCATGCAGGCTTTCGGCTACG